>NZ_JAWLGY010000005.1:0-165434 GCF_041690615.1 Marinobacter sp. | reverse complement strand
GCCATGACTGCCTGAACGGTACGGGCGGAGAAACCGCACTGCGGCGCCTGGGGCGTACCTTTCATGTACAGGATAACCGGGTTTTCTTCCAGCTGGCTCTTGATCTGCTCATTGATATCCACAATATCACCTCACGCGTGGGGGGTTGATCTGGCGTTTATTGTACACGCCAACGCCAATTCCGACCAACACACTCAGGTATCCCCGGTCATTCCGCCAATGGCCGGTGTCAATTGTCATCCCCCCGGGAACCCTATAAACTTGGTTGTTTTCGTCCCCAGGGACCACCGGGAGCCCCTCGGAAAGTCCTGACATCCGTTGTCAGCTTTTCCCGGGGGCTCCTTAATTATGGCCAGGCAGCCGGTGCGGAATCCGCATTCCGGCGAGATTTCTATTTGCTGCCGGCCAGGAAACAACAACGGGCATCGCCATGGCTGCAAGACACTTTCTCACTCTCAATGACCTTGACATCGGTGAACTGAACAAGCTGCTGGACCACGCCAGTTTCCTGCGCCGGGAGTGGCAGGCCGGCCGGGTTCGCAACACCCTCTCGAATCGTGTACTGGCGATGATCTTCGAAAAGTCGTCCACACGCACCCGGGTCTCCTTCGAAGCGGGTATGGCCCAGCTCGGTGGCAGCGCCATGTTCCTGTCCCCCCGGGACACCCAGCTGGGGCGCGGGGAGCCCATCGAGGACTCTGCACGGGTCATTTCCAGCATGGTGGATGCGGTGATGATCCGCACCTTTGCCCACGAAACCGTAGACCGCTTTGCCAGTGTCTCCCGGGTGCCGGTCATCAATGCCCTGACCGATGACTTCCATCCGTGCCAGCTGCTGGCAGACCTGCAGACATACCGGGAGCACCGGGGTGATATCAGCGGCGCCACCGTCACCTGGGTGGGCGACGGCAACAACATGTGCAACTCCTATATTAATGCCGCCCGGCTGTTCGGGTTCCGGCTCAACGTTGCCTGCCCCGAAGGCTATGCACCGGATGCCGGCCTGATTGCGAACAACACCGACTGTGTCACCGTGTTCGAAGACCCTCGCGAGGCGGCCCGTGGCAGCAACCTGATCGTTACCGATGTATGGGCGTCCATGGGCCAGGAAGACGAAGCTGATGCCCGCAGCAAGGTGTTCGCGCCCTACCAGGTAAATGCCGAACTGATGGCGCTGGCGGCTGACGATGCGCTGTTCATGCATTGCCTCCCCGCCCACCGGGGCGAGGAAATTTCCGACGACATGCTGGATCATCCGGGTTCTGTTGTCTGGGATGAGGCGGAAAACCGTCTCCACGCCCAGAAAGCCCTGTTGGAATTCCTTATCCTGGGTCGGCTGGAACAATAGCCCTGACTCACCCGTTATCAAGGTCCACCGGAGCAGCTGCCCATGCCACCACACAACCTCACCACCGACACCTGGCTGCTGGACGTCAGGGCCCTGGGATGCGGGTATGGTGACGGGAATGTGGTGGCTGACGTGAGTTTTGCCCTCGGCCACGGCGATATTGGCTGCCTTCTGGGGCCCAGTGGCTGCGGCAAGAGTACGATACTGCGCGCGCTGGCCGGATTCCTGCCCGTCAGTGAAGGGGAAATCCGCCTTAACGGCCAGGCCATCAGCCTGCCCGGCCGGACAACGCCTCCGGAAAAAAGGCGCATTGGCATGGTCTTCCAGGACTACGCGCTGTTTCCTCACCTGACCATTGCCGAGAACGTCGGCTTCGGACTCAAGGAAATGAAGCGGGACGAAAGGCATGCCAAGGTGATGGAGCTGTTACAGCTTGTGCACCTGCAGGACCTTGCCGACCAGTACCCGCACCAGCT
Organism: Marinobacter sp.; assembly: GCF_041690615.1. Lineage (GTDB taxonomy): Bacteria > Pseudomonadota > Gammaproteobacteria > Pseudomonadales > Oleiphilaceae > Marinobacter. The sequence goes on along the minus strand of NZ_JAWLGY010000005.1, from coordinate 163,610 downwards.
CTCCGGTGGGCAACAGCAACGGGTTGCCCTGGCCCGGGCGCTGGCGCCGGAGCCGACCCTGATCCTGCTGGACGAGCCCTTCTCCAATCTGGACGCTGACCTGCGCCGGCGCCTCAGCCTGGATGTACGGGACATCCTCAAGGACCTGGGAATCAGTGCACTGCTGGTCACCCACGACCAGCAGGAAGCCTTTGCCATGTGTGACCAGGTGGCCGTGTTGAAGGATGGGCGGGTGCAGCAGTGGGACGTGCCCTACAACCTTTATCACGAACCGGCCAACCGTTTTGTGGCAGGCTTTGTCGGTCAGGGGGCGTTCATTCCGGGGCGGGCTACCGGGCCGGATACCATCGACTCCGAGCTCGGCCATCTGGTGGGTAACCGTGCCTATCGCTGGCAACCCGGCACCCTGCTCGACGTGCTGATCCGTCCGGACGACATCGTCTATGATGAAGCCTCTGACCTGAAACCCAGGGTGGTCGAAAAGACCTTTGCCGGCACATCCACCCTGTACCGGTTCCACATGTCCGAAGATACCGAGTTCGAGGCACTGTTCCGCAGCCACCTGGACTTCCGGTTGGGAGAGCATGTGCCAGTGCGGGTCGAGGCAGACCACCTTATCGCTTTCGAGCGCACCTGATCCGGTTCCGGCACGAGGAACACCAGGCACCTGTCGTGACCACTTCGCCGGCTATCACTGGCGACGGGGCCATACCAGGCTGAAGCGGGCACCCCCGAGGTCATCACTGCGACCCACGAAGGACTGGCCCCCATGCCAGAACAGAATACGCCGGACGATAGATAACCCGAGCCCGTAGCCCCCGGAATTACGGGTGCGGCTATCATCAAGACGGGCAAAGGCGCTGAATACCTTTTCCCATTCCTGCTCGGGAATGCCTGGTCCGTCATCCTCGACGTCCACCCGGCAGTTCTCCTCATCAAGTAAGCAACTCACCCGCACCCGGCCGGAAGCGTAGCGACAGGCATTTCCGACCAGGTTCTGAATAGCACGATGCAGGTACCGGGGCTCGATATCGCTTTCAGCAAACAGCTCCGACTGCTCGGGAATGACCGCCTCGATGGTGGTGGCCGGGTGCAGAACCTGCTGCTCCTCCACTACCTGACGGACAATACCCGTGACGCTGGCCGGCCGCAGGCTGAATACAGGCCCGCCCTGCTCCAGGCGGGCGTAGGTAAGGATCTCATCGATCAGCTCGTCCAGTTCCTGAATGTCATTGTCGATACCGTCCAGCTGTCGCTGCAGGGCCTGCTCATCGCGGGCGGTTTCGATCATCTGTACGCCGAAGCGGATCCGGGCCACGGGCGTGCGCAGCTCATGGGAAACGGCATGGATCATCTCCCGCTGCACAGCTACCAGTCGCTGTATCTGCTCGGCCATACCATTGAAGGAACGGGCCAGGCGGGACACCAGGTTGCCCTGCCCCGGCTCCACCCGTGCCTCCAGGTCCCCCCGGGCAATGCGCACCGCGACGGATTCAACAGAGCGGAGACTGTGCTCCAGGTCGCGCATGAGCAGGCGTACCGCAACCAGTAAAACCAGGGCCGCCAGCCCGGCAAGCAACAGCACGACAGGCCATGACAGGGCGCTGAAACCGGGGGGCATGTCCATCCGCATCAGCGAGCCATCGTCTAGTCGCAACAATACGTGACCCCGAGACTGGTCACCGTACCAGGCAAGGTTGCGCTCCCAGGCCCGGTTCAGCACTTCCGGCGCCGGCAACTGGTCCGTGTGCGACAAGGGAACCAGCCGCACCCCCAGTGTGGCCGCCAGAGGCCCCGCGGCGGACTCCCGCTCACCGGCGGGCATCTCATTGAGGTGCCACATGACCACCAGTGCCGTCGCTTCCGCCACGTCCTGGTAGAGGTGTCGCAAGCGCATGGAAAGTACACCTCCGGACGGCCGGGCCGTAACCACCCGGAGGCCAATCTGATCGGACCTTACCAGGGTCTGCCCGTAGCTCAGGCGTTCATGGGCAACGGCGTCAAGATTGAGCTCATCGGCCGGGCGAATACTGAAATCATAGAGCCGTGGAAGCCAGTGGTAGTGCTGTTCCGGGGAGGGAATTCTTGCCAGCCAGGTCATCAACGGCTCGGCGAGGGATTCCTGCCAGGCCTGGTAGCGGACCGACGACAGCCCCCAGAGCACCAGCGAGCATATCAGCGCAATCAGCACGGCAAGCCCGGCAAGGCGAGTGAACAGCTTGATGGAAAACGTCACGGGCATGGGTCAGCCTGGCTGCGGTAGCGCCGGGTATCACGGCGCCACCCGATACTGGATCAGGCTTCCTTGACGAACAGGTAGCCTTTACTGCGCACGGTCTTGATACGGCGGGGGTGCACCGGGTCGTCACCGATCTTGGGTCGGATCCGTGACACCCGCACGTCAATCGAACGATCCTGCCCGTCGTACTCGATGCCCCGCAGCGCGGTGAAGATTTCCTCACGACTGAGCACCCGGCCCGCACTGCGGGCCAGCAACCAGAGCAGGTCAAATTCGGCACTGGTCAGGTCAATGCTTTCGTTATTGAGCCAGGCCTCACGCATGGAGCGGTCGACAACCAGGTCATTGAACTGCAGGCGCACCGGTTCATCTTCTGATCCGGTAGCCGCTGCTTCGCCTTCCGCCCCTGCCGGGCTGGCCCGGCGCAGCAAGGCCCGGATACGCGCCAGCAACACCCGTGGCTTGACCGGCTTGCCCACGTAATCGTCCGCGCCCATCTCCAGGCCAAGCACCTGGTCCAGGTCGTCACTGCGGGCGGTCAGCATGATAATCGGCCCGTCGTAGAATGGGCGTACCCGGCGGCAGATAGACAGTCCATCTTCCCCCGGGAGCATCAGGTCAAGAACCACCAGGTCCGGGCGCTCGTTGCGGATTCGTTCCACCGCGTTGCCACCATGCCCCTCGTGGCTGACCACCAGGCCATTGCTTTCAAGGTATTCACGGGTCAGGTCCGCCAGACGCTCGTCGTCCTCGACAATCAGGATTCGCCAGCCTTCGTTTGTCTGTTCCACGCCATCCATCTCTGCTTTGTGTTGTTATCCATCAGCGAGCGCCCCGACTGCGGGTGCACCCTTGCCTGTCACCGGCCCCCTCCGGGTAGCCGTATTTCCTATGGCCCGAAAAGCGTCATGAATAAACACAATCGCTTAGCCGGCTCATGTAACAACGATTATACATACTGACGCCGGAAATACATGATGCCACGGGATGTAACCTTACGTCACAAAAGATAGCACTCCTGACCGCCCTCGCCACTGCAACCACCAGCACCCGGGGCCGACATCGTCACAAAGTCGTCACCGGGAGGTCACCGGCCTGTCACAGCGCCTTCATAGCCTGTTCCTGAACGGACAACCAGAGAGCGCCCGATGACCGCATTATCCGCCCGTGCTGATGTATCCCGCCGACTCCACACCTGTGTAACCCGTGACCCCGCAGAGGTCGAACGGGCCCAGCGACTGAGATACCAGGTTTTTTCCGCCGAATATGGCTCGGACCTTGGCGCCGTCACACCGGGGCTGGACGCCGACAGGTTTGACCGCTGGTGCGACCACCTCATCGTGACCGACGGAGTCACGGGTGACCTGGTCGCCACGACCCGCATCCTGAGGCAGGATCACTGCCCGGAAACGGGTGGTTTCTACTCAGAAGGTGAGTTCGACCTGAGCCTGTTGCTGTCGCGCCCCGGCCGTGTGGCCGAACTCGGACGCACCTGTGTGCACCCGGACTACCGTAATGGCACCACCATAGGGCTGCTCTGGTCCACCCTTGCCGGATGGCTGGTGGAGCATCACATTGACCGAATCATTGGTTGTGCCAGTATCAGCATGTCCGATGGCGGCCTGAAAGCCTGGCGTATTGCCCGCCACCTCCAGGACCGGTATCTTTCCGCTGAAGGCGACCGGGTATGGCCACGGCGCGAACTGCCCCACCTGACCCGGTCAGTCCCGGAACGCCCGGTGGAAATACCCGCGCTGATCCGCGCCTACATGCGACTGGGCGCCAGGGTCTGCGGGGAACCCTGCTGGGACCCCGAGTTCCGCTGCGCCGACATGCTGGTATTACTGGAAGTCCGTGACCTCTCCGACCGCTACAGCCGCCATTTCATGCGGCAGGCACCGGGAGGAGCCTGAGCGGAGAATCTACGGAGACGACAATGGCGGTAGCTCGCCTGCTGATCAGACTGACCTTTCTGCTGCTGGTACTGGGCGCAACCACAGCCATTACCCTGCTGCTTTTGCTGATGGACCGCCTGACGGGCCGGCGCCACAACCGGTCGCCACTGGCCCGGGCCTGTTTCCTGGCCTGTTGCCGCTGCCTGGGCATCCGCATAACCGAAAGGGGCTCGCCACCGGAGGGGCCGGTGCTGTTGCTGAGTAACCATATATCCTGGACCGACATTCCGGTACTGGGCGGGCTGATGGAAATCCGCTTTCTGTCCAAGGCCGAGGTGGCAGACTGGCCGCTGGTGGGCTGGCTGGCGCGCCAGGCGGGCACCCTGTTTATCCGTCGCGGCAGCGGAGAGGCCGCCCAGCGGCGGGAGGACATTACCCGCACCCTGCAAGCGGGGCAGTCAGTCCTGGTATTCCCCGAAGGCACCACTTCCTCTGGTCTGACCGTACTGCCTTTCTTCCCCCGCCTGATCGGTGCGGCGACAGCGGCCGAAGTGCCCGTGGTACCGGTATCCATTGCCTACCTGCGGGAGGGCGAACCCTGCCATGTCGCGCCCTTTATCGGTGATGACGAGTTCCACCACCACCTGTTGAGGCTGCTGTCAGCCAGGGCACCGGAAGTACGGGTCACCTGGCATCCACCCATGACAGCCGCTGCCGGCGCCAGCGCACGGGAACTGAGCGACCGGGTACGGGAGGTAATTCTTGAGGGCCTGCGGCAGAGTCATCACACCCCGGGCGTCAGCGGCTGCCCAGCGGCCACCTCATCATCGGTGGCTTCCCGCGCAGATATGATCTCCAGATCAAAGTAGAGCGTGAAACCCGCCAGTGGGTGGTTAGCGTCAACACGGATCAGATTGCCGTCGATACCCACCACCTGAACCACCTGTGCCTCATCACCGGTGTTGGTCTGGAATTTCATGCCCACCTGCAGGTTTTCCACACCCTCAAAGGCTGACCTTGGCACCTTGCGCACCAGGTCGGGGTTGTGCTCGCCATAGGCGAGCTCCGGGGGAACGGTCACTTCCAGGCAGTCACCGGGGCCATGGCCCCGAACTGCCTTCTGGATGCCTTCGATGACGTGGCTCGCGCCGTCAAGGAAGGTCAGGGGTTCGCCGCCTTCAGAGGTGTCCACCACCTCGCCAGCGCGGTTCTTGAGACGATAATGGACCGTATAGATCAATGGACGTTGCATCAGTCGACAGATTCTCCGGATGAATTCAGGGTGCCAGCCTGCTCCAGGGCCACAGCCAGCAGGCGGCGATTGAGTCGCGGCTTCGGACCGCGGCCGGAGGCCAGGCCCATGCGCTCGAACCAGGGCTGCAGGTCAGCCCGACGGGTATCGACCCGGGCGGCCCTGGCGAAGGTGCGCAGCTTACCACGGGTGCTGGCTGTTGCCGACTTGAGCGACTGCAGCGCCCTGGCCAGGGTCAGCTCCTCATCGGTGAAATCGCAGCCGAACGGAAACGCCGGGAACGCGTCACCACTGCCCACAGATGAGAGGGCCTCCCGGACCTGGTCCGGGGTATTCTCCTGCCAGGTATCGGGTAAGCGGAAATCCTTGCGCACCTTCCCTGCCGCCTTGGCTTCCTTGAGCAGCCCCGGCTGAAACCGGGCATCAGCAATGCGTATCAAGTCGAGATAGACATCTTCGTCCGGCTTGCCCCTCAGGTCGGCCAGGCCATACTCGGTGATCACGATGTCCCGCAGGTGGCGGGGTATAGTGCAGTGGCCATAACTGAAAACAATATTGGACAGCGTCTCGCCACCACTCTCCCGGGTACTGCGCAGGGTAATCACTGAACGGGCGCCTGGAAGATCGTGGGCCATGGCCACGAAGTTGTACTGACCACCCACCCCGCTGACCACACGACCATCATCAAGCCCGTCAGAAACAGCTGCGCCGGACAGGGTATGCATCATTGCCGAATTGATGAAACGGGCGTGGCGCCTCTGGGCTGCCTTGAGCCGCTGGCTGCCAAAGCGATGGTCGTACAGGTCATTGATAAAATTCACACTGGTCATGGAAATCCTGGCCCGGTCCTTCTCATCCAGGTCCCGCAACTGCTGGTAGAAATCCGCCGGCCCCAGGTAGAAGCCGCCGTGCATGACCACGCCGGTATCGGCCACAGGCTCACCCCGGTTGGCCTTTTCCTGGGTATCGGGATCCTCGTAGACCTGGCGCTTGAGAATGCCCGCTTTCATCAGGTGGAGAAAGCCATCTACCATCATTTCACTACACCCGTACAGACCCTCCCGAAACTGGCCAGCGTCACCTTCCCCGGTCACAAAGGGAAAACGGGTGTTCACCCGCAGGTGATTGTAAAGCGCCTGCCACTGGTCGTTGTGGCAGTGACGGAGAATGGCACTGTGCACTACCGCAGCGCCGAGTGAACCAATGCCCACCTGCAGCGTGCCACCATCCCTCAGCAGGGTGCTGGCATAGAAACCGATCATGTGGTCTGCCGGACTGATGGACTGCTGAGGCACCGGGAACAGCGGATAGTCCGTATCCGGCTGATCCAGCAGCAGGTCAAAGTCAGTGGCGGGCACCGCCGCCTGATGGCCCAGCCAGGGCAGGTTCCGGTTCAGCTCTCCCACCACCGCCACCTTCTGCCCCGCCACTTCCTGCCGGCGCAATTGCGGAAGCAGGTCCAGGGTCAGGTCCGGATTGCAGCTCAGGCTAAGCGCCCCGTCCGGCTCCCGGGGAGGCGCCACCATCTGGAAAACCACGTTGATACCCTGGGCCAGCAGGTCCCGGACCGCGTGGGTATAGTTGGTGCAGACATAGTTGCGCTGCTGATCGGTATTGTCGAGGAAGCTGCCTGCCTTGAAGAAGAACTCTGACACTTTGACGTTCGGCGGCAGCTTCTGCTCCTGGACATCCCTGGCGTAGAGCAGTTCCGGCACGTTGCCGTACAGACGCTTCACGAAGGGATCGAGAAACCCCCGTTCCAGCGTCGAGCTGCCTTTCGGAGCCAGCAGCGAAATAGCGGTGACAATGTGGAGGTCGACGGTGTGATCCCGCCTCGCCCGTTCATAGAGGGCATTAGCAAGTCTTACCGCCTTTCCCAGCCCCAGGGGCAGCCCCAGGACGATGCGCTTGCCGACACGTTCGATCACGGCATCCACACACACCTCGGCTGTGGTTGCCCGGATGCCTTCCGGTATCTCCGACATGGATGAACAACGCCTCCCCGAGCTGTGAACCATGGGAGGATCATCCCACGTCACCCTGAGGCTGACAAATCAATGGATAGTGCGTAATAAACCGGGAGAGGTCAGAAGGTCCAGCGCAGGTTGAGGGCAGCGCCCTCGTTGATCAGGGCAACCGAGTGGTCCGGACGGGCCGAGTCTGAGGCGTAGCGACGGCCATGGGTTGTCGCTGAAGTGGACAGACGCCAGCTCAGCAGGCGGGAACCCAGATCAAGCAGGGCATCCTCATTGTCATAGATAAAGTCTCCGGACATCCGGTCCTGGATTTCAGAAGGGTCGCCGGTGTATATCTCTGTGGGCAGCGCCTCTCGTTCACCAGCCTCTGCACGGACGACAAAGGCCACCGTGTTCAGTATCAGAAGGGCTACGAAGAGGCGAAGAATCATGATGTGCCTGCCTGCAAGATCACTTGTGAAATGGATTTAACAATTATGACCAAAGTCTAACCGTTTACACACAGAACTCTGTGACTGGAAGCACAGCAGGCGGGGTATTTCGGAAACCGTTTGTCGCCGGATGTAACACAATGTATCTGCCCCCGGAAACAGATCACGAAGTGCCTGTTTCCGGGGTCTCATTACGGTTGGCGGAGGGCCGCAAGGGGCTTGTTCAGGGGCAGGGGTAAGTGAACTCCTGGTGCAACTCTTCCAGTGCACCGAGCGTCTCGTCCCTGAGGGCAACATCCACCGAACCGATGTTTTCCCGCAGCTGGTCCATGGTCGTGGCGCCAATGATGTTGCTGGTTACAAAGGGGCGACTGTTGACCCAGGCAAGGGCCAGATGGGCCGGTGTCAGGCCATGGTCTTTCGCCAGGTCGCAGTATGCCCGGATCGCCTTTTCCGCCCGCTCACCCTGGTAGCGCACAAAGCGATTGAACAGTGTAATACGGCTATTCTCAGGTCTTTGCCCATCCAGGTACTTGCCGGTCAGCATGCCGAACGCCAGCGGGGAATAGGCCAGCAGCCCCACATCTTCGCGATGAGCCACTTCCGCCAGGCCCTGCTCGAACGTGCGGTTAAGCAGGTTATAGGGGTTCTGGATGGATACCGGGCGGGGCCAGCCTTTCTGCTCGGCCAGCTGCAAGTATTTCATCGTGCCCCAGGGCGTTTCGTTGGACAGGCCAATGTGGCGGATCTTGCCTTCACGGACGAGCTCCTGGAGAGCGCCCAGGGTTTCCTCGATGGGCGTGAAATCCTCATTCTCGCGATGACGATATCCCAGCTTGCCGAAGAAGTTGGTATGCCGGTCAGGCCAGTGCACCTGGTACAGATCAATGTAGTCAGTCTGAAGGCGCCTGAGACTGGCGTCACAGGCTTCACGGATGTGTTCCCGGGTCAGACGCGGGCCGTTTCTCAGGTAGGTGAGCCCGTTACCGGGGCCCGCCACCTTGGACGCAATCACCAGGTCATCCCGGCGCCCCCGCCGGGCCAGCCAGTTGCCCAGGTACTGCTCGGTCAGGCCCTGGGTTTCCGCCCTCGGTGGCACCGGGTACATTTCGGCCGCATCGATGAAGTTGATACCTTCACCGGTGGCATAGTCCAATTGCTCGAAAGCTTCCTGCTCGGTGTTCTGCTCCCCCCAGGTCATGGTACCCAGACAGATCAGGCTCACATCCAGATCGGTACGCCCCAGTCTTCGCTTTTCCATCCTTCCTCCTACGGCTTGATTGATTGCAGTCTGTACGCCCGGGTCAGTCCTGGCGCGGGTTTCAAGGGAATGTCACAGCATTGAAGTCTGACTGTCATATTTCATTTCCATAGTGAGTACATGGAAAACCAGTCAGATGTCTCGTTTCAGCCAGTTGTCTCGCAAGTGGACCAAGAGGTTAACCGCAACCGCCGGAATCATCCAGCAAGGTCTCTGAATGAACACAGTCAGTAACCCGCCCGCTACTCGCCGGATCACCATCGTCTCGGAGACCTTCGCTCCGGAGATCAACGGCGTGGCCAACACCCTGAAACATCTGTGCCGGGGGCTGTGTGCACGGGGTCATGAGGTGCAGGTGGTACGGCCAGCCCAGGCGGGCGACAAGGATGTGGGTGAGCACCCCGAGCCTGGCAGCGTTCTACACCATAACCTGGTAAGGGTAGCCGGCCTGCCCCTGCCAGGCTATCCGGGCCTGCAATTCGGGCTTACTCGCAGGCAGCGCCTGTCTGCCCTGTGGCGGAAAAAGCGTCCCGACCTGGTCTACGTGGCAACCCAGGGCCCTCTCGGGCTGGTGGCCGTTGCCGCCGCCAGGGAGCTGGGCATTCCCGTCTGCTCGGGCTTCCACACTAACTTCCACAGCTACAGCCGGCATTACCATGCCGCGTTTCTGTCACGGCTGCTGGAGCGTTACGGGCGCTGGTTTCATAACCGTACCGCCCTCACTCTGGTGCCAACCCGGGCCATGGCCACCCGGGTCCAGGCCATGGGAATCCATCCGACAGGACTCTGGAGCAGGGGCGTGGACTGCCAGCTGTTCGCCCCCGGCAAGCGTGACCCGGACTTGCGCCAGGCGTGGGGACTCCAGTCCCGGGACCGGGCCGTGCTCTATGTGGGCCGGCTGGCATCGGAGAAAAACCTGCAACTGGCGGTTTCCTGTTTCGAGCGGGTGCGCGCCCTGCACCCCAGCGCGAAGTTCATTCTGGTCGGCGACGGACCACAACGGAAACGATTGCAGGCGAAACACCCGGAGTATGTATTCTGTGGCATCCGCAAGGGGGAAGACCTGGCCCGGCACTACGCTTCCGGCGACCTGTTCCTGTTCCCCAGCAAGACCGACACCTTCGGCAATGTGGTGACCGAAGCCATGGCCAGCGGGCTTGCGGTGGTGGCTTTTGACGATGCTGCCGCCAGCGAGCATATCCGTCATCAGGAGAATGGCATGGTCGCCGCCCTTGATGACGATGAGGCCTTTGTGGAGCACGCCCTGACCCTGGCCCAGCAAAACACTCTGCTGGCCAATATCCGCCAGCAGGCCCGACTGGACGCCCTGGACCTGGACTGGGCCAGCCAGGTGGAACAGTTCGAGCAACTCACCCTCACCCTCAACAGGAGGGACCGCTACCATGCCGTCACCCCGGGTATCCCGCTTCTTTGATCAGGTCGACCAGGCAGAGTTTGCCTTCTGCCGAAGGATTAACCGCAGCCTGCGCTTCCGGCCGGTCACCACGCTGTTCAAGGTGGTCAGTCGCCTGGGCGATGGCTGGCTCTGGTACCTGCTGATCCTGTCATTGCCGCTGATCCATCCTGATGAGGGCCTGGCCATTGCGCTGCTGATGACAGGGGCGGGACTGACCTGCACCCTCGCCTACAAGTACCTCAAACGAACCCTGGTACGGGAACGACCGTTCACCTCGTTTCCAGCCATTCATTGCGGCATACCGCCGCTGGACCGGTACAGCTTCCCCTCCGGCCATACCCTGCATGCGGCCTGCTTCACCATTGTGCTGGCACTGACCCTGCCTGCCCTGGCGTTGGCGGTACTCCCGTTCACCCTGGCGGTAGCGGCCTCGCGGGTTGTGCTCGGCCTCCACTACCCCAGTGATGTGCTGGCAGGCGCCGTCATCGGGGGCGTCATTGGTTTAGCCTGGGTAAGCCTTGGGGCCGGTCCGTTGCTGGCGATCTTCGCCGCTGCCACAGCCGGGTGACACCGCGGCTCTATTCAAACAGTCGCAACTGGGTCACCGGCGCGCTGTCTTCCCGGAACCGTACGCCCACCCCCAGCAGCCGCACAGGCCGCTGCTCGTCGGTCACCAGCTCATCCAGCAAGGGCAGAAACTCCCCCGCTGCCGGCATGGCGTCCGGCCCCGGGTCCCGCACCCGCTCAAGGGTATGGGTGGAAAAATCGCTATAGCGGATCTTGATGAACAGCTTGTGCAGGGGCTTGTGGCTGCCCTTACGTTCCAGCCGGCGGTGAAGGTCATCCACCAGGTCGGTCATCACCTGCCGGCAAGCCTCCTTGCCCGGCAGATCCCGGGAGAAGGTGCGCTCAACACTCACCGACTTGGCCACCCGGGTCACCACCACCGGGCGATCATCCCGGCCATGGGCCATATGCCATAGCCGGAGGCCCTGTTTACCGAACAGGCGGACCAGTTCCGCCTCACCGGCCTCCTTCAGGTCACCGCAGGTCTGCAGACCGCGGTCGTGGAGCTTGCCGGCGGTTACCGGTCCGACACCAGACAGTTTCTCCACCGGTAAAACCCTGACGAAGTCGTCCACCTGATCCGGGGTTATCACGAACAGCCCGTCAGGCTTGTTCCAGTCGCTGGCAATCTTGGCAAGAAACTTGTTGGATGCTACCCCGGCGGACACCGTGATACCGATGCGCTTGCGCACCTGTTCCCGGATATGGCGCGCCATCAGGGTGGCACTGCCCTGAAACGCCTCCACCTCGCTGACGTCCAGGAAGGCCTCATCCAGGGACAGGGGTTCCACCAGGTCAGTCAGCTCCCGGAAAATGGCCATCACCTGCCGCGACACCTCCCGGTAACGGGGCATGTCCAGCGGCACCATGACCAGGTCCGGGCACAAACGCCGGGCCTCGCCGCCGGGCATGGCCGAGCGCACGCCGAAAGCCCGGGCGCGGTAGTTGCAGGTGGTCACCACGCCACGTCCACTCTGGCCACCCACGGCGATGGGCACGTCCCGTAACGAGGGATCGTCCCGCATTTCCACCGCGGCATAGAAGCAGTCGCAGTCGATGTGGATGATCTTGCGCACCAGGTTCCGGTAGCCTCTGTATAAACGTACAGCCTTGTATCTTACGCCCTGTTGCCGAGAATGTCAGACATTTGCAGGCCATTCCCGGCACAGGAACCTGAAACCATGAATGATGAATTCTCCGGCCAGACCCGCACCGAAATCGAGGCGGCGGCCTTCCGCCGGCTGGTCAGCCATCTGCAGACCCATACCGAAGTACAGAACATTGACCTGATGAACCTGGCCGGCTTCTGCCGTAACTGCCTGTCCAAATGGATGCGCGCGGAGGCCGAAGACCGTGGCGTACCCCTGACTGACGCCGAGGCCCGGGAACATATTTACGGTATGCCCTATGACGTCTGGAAAGACAAATACCAGCAGGGCCCGAAACAGGCTCACGGCGGAGACCACAAGGGATGAACATCAATGAGGCCCTGAACATCCACCTGGCGTCACTGGAAGCCGGCCACTCGGATTTCGAGGACACCCTTGCCCTGGTTGCCCGGCATTTTGACTACGCCGCTACTGGCTTCCGCAATGGCCCGCTGTACAATGCCCCGGGCGAAAATGAGGGCTCTTGCAAGGTCTTTGCCATTGCGCAGTTCGGCAATCTGACGGAAGCCCGGACACTCACACTGTTTGGCCGCCATTACCGTGACGTGCTCGCTGATGCTGCGGGCACCAGTCATGGCAATATCCGTCAGTTCATGACGACCGGCTGGTCCGGAATCGTTTTTGACGGCCCTGCCCTGAGGCCCAAGACCACCACTTCACTCCAGGACACGCAAGCATGACCGACGCGCCGCAGGCCAGTGACCGGCCCGCCTTTCTGCTCAAGGGCACCACGGTATCCCTGACCGCCCTTGAGCTGGCCTATTTCGATGAGGACTCCTTCGAGGCAGCCCTGCGGGAGAAAATCCGGCAGGCACCGGGATTCTTCCGGGATATCCCGATTATGATCAGCCTCGAACACTACGATGGCCCTACTGCCGAGCTGGACTTCTTCAAGCTACTGGGTATCTGCCGGCGCCATAATATCCACGTGGTAGGTGTGCGCGGCGGCGATGAGGACCAGCGGCGCCTGGCCCGCCACGCAGCCATCGCGCTGTTGCCGGGCAGCAGCCGCCAGGAAAGGCCCCCGTCACCGGAAACCCGACCGGAAACCGACGCCCCGGCGGAAGCCGAACTGGATAGCCCGGACTCCGGAAACGCCCCCGTCACCCCGGCACCAGCCCGCGTCGTGTCCCAGCCGGTACGATCCGGCCAGCAGGTCTACGCCCCTGAAGGGGATTTAATTATCCTCGCGCCGGTTCAGGCTGGCGCCGAAGTACTGGCGGCAGGTAACATTCATGTCTACGGCCCCTTGCGTGGCAGAGCGCTTGCCGGCGTCCATGGCCAGGAAGAGGCACGGGTATTCTGCCAGTCACTGGAGGCAGAGCTTGTGTCCATTGCCGGCCACTATAAAATCTCGGAAGATCTGCAGGAACGTGGCTGGAAAGCCCCGGTGCAGATCCAGCTCAGGGACGACCTGCTGGTGGTCACACCACTTGACCGTTCCCCGGGCTGACGCCCCCTGACATAACATCAATCATCAGCAGACAGGACCGCAACCTTGGCTAGAATCATCGTTGTCACATCAGGAAAAGGCGGGGTCGGCAAGACCACCACCAGTGCTTCCATCAGTACCGGTCTGGCCCGCCGTGGTCACAAGACCGTGGTGATCGATTTCGACGTGGGCCTGCGTAACCTGGACCTGATCATGAACTGTGAGCGCCGGGTGGTGTATGACTTCGTCAACGTCATCCAGGGCGACGCCAGCCTCAACCAGGCCCTGATCCGGGACAAGCGGGTCGACACACTGTACATCCTGCCCGCCTCCCAGACCCGCGAGAAAGAAGCCCTGACCAAGGAAGGGGTGGAGAAGGTCATCAACGAACTGTCGGAAACCTTCGACTACATCGTGTGCGACTCTCCTGCCGGCATTGAGCATGGCGCACTGATGGCCCTGTACTACGCCGACGAGGCAATCGTGGTCACCAACCCGGAGGTTTCCTCGGTGCGGGATTCCGACCGCATTCTCGGCATCCTGCAGAGCAAGTCCCGTCGGGCCGAGATGGGTCAGGACCCGGTGAAGGAGCACCTGCTGCTGACGCGGTACAACCCCGATCGCGTCGAGAAGGGCGAAATGCTCTCGGTGGCGGATGTGGAGGAGATCCTCGCCATACCCCTGCTGGGCGTTATCCCCGAGTCCCAGGTGGTACTCAACGCCTCCAACCAGGGCACGCCGGTCATTCTTGAAGACCAGAGTGATGCGGGCCAGGCCTATGACGACGCCGTCGCACGACTCCTGGGTGAGGAGCGGGAACACCGCTTCATGAGCTCCCAGAAGAAAGGCTTTTTCGCACGGATGTTCAAGGGGTAAACAGGATGAGCTTCCTCGATTATTTCCGGTCCCGCAAGAACACGGGATCGGCCAATGTTGCCAAAGAGCGGCTGCAGATTATCGTGGCCCACGAGCGGGGCAAGCGCGACCAGCCCGACTACCTGCCCGAGTTGCAGCGGGAACTGGTTGCCGTGATTCGCAAATACGTGCAGATTGACGATGACCAGGTGCAGGTAGAAGTGGACCGTAACGACGACTGCTCCGTTCTGGAGCTGAACGTTACCCTGCCTGAACGCCGATAAGCCTGGCGGGCCCGGTCTGACCGGGCCCGCCATCCGCAAGGAAGGGAGATCCATGACCGTACTCGCCCGCGACATCATGACGCCAAGCGTCAAGGCGGTGCCCGCCTCCTGGACCATGGACCGCCTTGCCCGTTTTCTCACCGAGAACGAAATTACCGGAAGTCCGGTGGTGGACGACCATGGCGATATTGTCGGCATCGCCACCCTCAAGGACATTGCCGAATTCCGCTGGTCCTCCGACCGCAAACCCAGGGCCTGGGCCAGGCTGACCCCGGAAGAACAGAAAGAAGTCCGCCGTCTGCGGATGGCAATCCTGGAAGAAATGACCCGTTTACCGGTAGAGGTTCGCGATATCATGACGCCACAGGTGTTTTCAGTTGACGAGTCGACCCCGGTGCGAGACATTGCGGATATCATGATGGGAGAACACCTGCATCGCATCTTCGTCACAAAGGACAAGAAGATCACCGGTATCATTACGACCTATGACATGCTGAAACTGATATCCGACCGGTCCCTGACCCGGCGCTGCGCCGAGGGCGAGTGAACTGCGCATTCACTCCCGGGGACCTGGAGACCGCAAGACGCCTGCCAGAGAGGTATCGCGCCCTATGCCCAGAGCACCGCAAGCTCGCCGTAAAATGTACGTTCTCGACACCAACGTCCTGATCCACGACCCCAACGCCCTCCTCAATTTCGAAGAACACGATGTCATCCTGCCGATGACCGTCCTGGAAGAACTCGACAGCCTCAAGTCCGGCAAGCAGGCAGTTGCCGCAGACTGTCGCCAGGCGATCCGCAATATCGACAAACTGCTGGGCAATGCCAGCCCCAAAGACATCGAAAAGGGCGTGCCCATTGTGCGGGCCAGGAAGGCGAAGCCCCTGGGCACTCTTTCCATACTGATGAGCACTGGTAACGCAGGCAGCCATTCCCTGCCCGAGCACCTGAACGACAACAAGATCATCAACACCCTGGCGGAGCTGCAGTCCCGCTACAAGGCCCGTGACATCATTCTGGTCAGCAAAGACATCAACATGCGGCTGAAAGCCCGCGGGTTTGGTGTCGAGGCCCAGGACTATCACAACGACCAGCTCCTCGATGATATCGACCTGCTCCCCAAGGGCTACCACGAGTTCCCCAACTCCTTCTGGGACAAGATCGAGAAGGTGGAGACCGTTCAGCGGGAGGCGGTGACGGAGCATATCCTGCGCCGTGAGGGGGAGCTGAAGAATCTCAATATCAATGAATTTGTTATCGACCAGCTGGGCTTTATCGGCAAGGTCGTGGATGTGGATGATGACACCCTGGTGCTGCAGGACCTGCACCGGCAGGACCTGCTGGATGAGGAAGTCTGGGGACTGGTACCACGGGATATCTACCAGGCCATGGCCCTGAACCTGTTACTGGACCCGGAGGTGCACCTGGTGAACCTGACCGGCTCTGCCGGCTCGGGCAAGACCATCCTGGCCCTGGCGGCGTGCATTGAAATGACCGTGGCCAGCAAGCTGTACAAGCGCATCATCGCCACCCGCTCCACCCAGGGCCTGGACGAGGACATCGGCTTTCTGCCGGGCACCGAGGCGGAGAAGATGGAACCCTGGCTGGGTGCCATCGTGGACAACCTGGAGGCACTCCACGAGGATGACGAGAACATGACCGCCAGCGTGGACTATATCCTCAGCAAGGTGCCCCTGCACTTCAAGTCCATGAACTACATCCGGGGCCGCAGCTTCCAGCACTCGCTGATCATCATCGACGAGTCCCAGAACCTCACCCCCCACCAGATCAAGACCATTATCACCCGGGCGGGCAACGGCTCGAAGGTGATTTGCCTGGGCAACCTGGCCCAGATCGATACCCCCTACCTGAGCGCCCTGAGTTCAGGCCTTACCTACATGACAGAGCGCTTCAAGGGCTTTCGTCATGGCGGCCATATTCACTTGCAGGGTGTGCCGCGGTCAGTACTGGCAGAGTACGCGGAAGCGAATTTGTAGAGTGTGTCAAAACCGTTTGCAGCCACGCACTTCAGCGGATCACGAATCCGCTGAAGCCTCTGCTGGCCGGGCGGGTTTCTGTTCGGACAGCGCTGACCTTTGCCGCAGGGGGGCCCTGCCAGCACCACTCTTCCAGATCATCCAGTGCCTGCACCGAACCTTCCGCAACGATTTCCACCCGGCCATCGGGCAGGTTCCGCACGTAGCCTTCAAGGCCCAGCTCGCTGGCCTGTCGCTCGGTGTACGCCCGGTAGGACACACCCTGAACAAGGCCTTCCACCATCAGGTGACGCTGTTGGGTAGCCATCAGTCGACCTCCTGTGATTGCAGCAGTTCCACCCGGCCCCGGGCCAGCCGTACCCGGCCGTGGCGCTCAAAATCCTTCAGCAAACGGCTCACTACCTCCCGCGCAGTGCCCAGCTCCACCGCCAGTTCCTGGTGGGTAATCAGGGCCGGCCGGCCGCTGGCGTGGACCTTCAACCAGTCCAGCAGACGTTGATCCAGCCGGCCAAAAGCCACCTCTTCCACCAGTAACATAAGATCGTCCAGGCGCCTGCCATAGGAAGCCATTACCTGTTGCCGGAATTCTGGGGACGCTGCCATCAGCCGGTCAAAGGCCTGGCGCGGCATCAGCAGTGCTTCCGTGGGCTCTTCCACATGGGCCTCTGCCCGATAGCCACGGCCGGCCATAAGACAGCCAATGGACAGCGTGCAGAGGTCATCCGGCCCCATACGATAAAGCACGATGCCGTGCCCGGACGCCCCCAGCATCTGCACACGGACCGACCCGCTGATGACCATCGGCAGGCCCCGGCAGCCGTCGCCGGCGCGGAAAACCACGTCGCCGGCGGACAAGTGAATCAGTTGGGCATGTTGTTCCACCTCGGCCCGTAATCCGGAGGGCAGGCATTCAAGTAAAGCGTGCTGAGCGGTCACTGGATCTTCCTGTTCGATGAGGTAGTGCCATGTCGGGTCAATTTGACCTGCTCGCGCCAGTGGGCGCAGTTGAATGTGACTTTATCACTGAGCACCACATGCCGTCAGCGTAGAGTGATAGTCACACACACCACGCAAGGAGTGACATCATGACCAAGAATATGGGCAGCGCGGATCGGGTGATCCGCGTTATTATCGGGCTGGTTCTGCTGAGCCTGGTCTTCGTCGGACCTCAGACTCCCTGGGGCTGGATCGGGATTATTCCGCTGGTAACCGCCGCCATCGGCGTGTGCCCGCTGTATTCCATCGTCGGCATCAAGACCTGCCCCACAAAGCGGTCGTAAGGCGGCATTAAATCAGGCTGGCTTTTGCCCGACCGGTTATCCGGCCGGGCTGGTTTTGTTACCTGACATCACATCCCGCTGCGTTCAGCAGACCGGTGATGGAGCAGGCCGCACCGGCATCGCGATGGGTATCACTCTGCTCAGGAGAGTGAAAACGTTCATCCTCCGGCGCCAGCTGATACGCACAGGAATAAGCCTGGCCGGCTGCCCGCGGGCACTGGCTGCGCTCCAGGGCAACACCAAAGTTGTGCCAGCCCGGCGCGGAACCCGGATGGAAAGTCAGCACCTGACGAAAGGCCTCGTCGGCATCGCCCCACTGCTCTGCGGAAAGCAGATAATTGGCATGTGCAAAGCCGGCGGCGAGGCTATCAGGCCAGGCGTCAACCGCAGCCCGGTAGGAGACTTCCGCACTGCTGATCTGGCCCACTTCTTCCAGATCATGGGCGGCTCGCACATAGGTTACCGGTTTCGCCGTAGCGGGGATTTCACCCGGCGACAGAATGACCCGCGCCCATCGGCCGGCCCGTTTCCAGGTGTTGTCGAATGAGCGGAAAGGCTCTCGGACCTGTTCTTCGGTGCCTGAGTGAAGGATAAACTCCTGCTCCTCAAGATCGTAGCCAATCACCACGGCAAAGTGCCACTGGGGCCACCAGTCCAGGCGCAGGTTCTGGAAAACAAGCACGGGGTTGCCGGCGTCTACCTCCCGGATCACCGCCTCAAGGTCCTTTTCAAGGGGATAGACCAGCATACCTTCAGCCCGGGCGGCGGCTACCATCTCCACCTGCAGACTGCCCTTGCGGCCCGGCAGATAGACCCGGTCAATCATATCGGATAGCGAAACGCCCGCACCCCGATGGTTCAGGCTCATCGCCAGGGCCGCCGGTCCGCACTGGTAGTCTTCCTGTGGGTAGAAGGGTACGGAATCAATCAGCGCCTGTCCTGCCACACCGCTCTGATCATAGGTTTCCGGGCCCGGGTAATGACCCGGTCCGGCACAGCCGGTAACCAGCAGCACAAGCAGCGAAAGGATGCCGGCCCGCATGGGGCCGGCGTTAATGAACGACATGGCGTCAGTTGACGCAGTTGACGAAGCTGTAGATATTGGTCGCACAAAGCATATCGGTGACGATAAACACCAGCAGGAACAGCACGATGATGCCCACCACGCTGCCGACACCGGCACCTGCGGGCGATTCATCCAGTGCCTGGTTGAACTCCGACAGCTCCTCGGCGGTCAGGTTATCGATGCGCTGCTCGACCTGATCCGGGTCAACGCCCAGGGAAGCGAGTTTTTCCTGTACCTCACCCGTGGCCAGCATCGCCTTCAGCTCGGCGCGATCCACTCTCACCTGCTCCGATTGCAGCACTTCAGCCGTGGATACCGGTTCTGTCGGCACCCCACCGCCCTGGGCAAAGGCCATGCCGGTGGTCGTCAGACTCATCAGTACGATCATGATCAACGCCACAGGGCGACGGAGGGCTTTCCTAACGTCCATAATTGTTTCCTTATTGTGAAGGTCATGATTTCACGGCAGATTTGCCCGAACCGGACAAAAGCCACACACTGTTTCATCATGGACCAGCGCTGTTGAAATGTATAGCAAAGTGACGCAACCGCAATCTTCCCGGGCCTTGTCACCCGGCGCCTTCCCTCCGCAAATCTCCAGGACGACCACAACAGCAGTTGACCTCCAAAGGCCATTCGCCTACTTTCGAATAGCCTACTAACAAGAACCACGGTAAACACGATGAACACCCCTGCCCGCCCGCCGATGCCCCTGATGATTGTTATCGGCATGATGTGCACCATTACTCTGGTCGTCTTTGCCCGCCTGGCCTATGGCCTGGTGGTTCCCGGCATGCGGGAAGGCATGGGCATCAGCTATGCCCAGGCCGCCAACCTGGGCACGGTCACCGCACTGGGGTATCTGGCCCTGCTGATGGTCGCCGGGGTGTTCGCATCGCGATACGGTGGCAAGCAGGCCATCCTGATCGGTCTGGGTTTCGCGGCTATTGGCTTTACCGGCATGGCACTGTCCGGAAGCTACCTCCTGAGTATGGTGATGATGGCTTTTCTCGGGTTCGGCACGGCCTTCGGCTATACGCCGCTGATTTCCCTGCTGGGCAGCTGGTATCCGGAAAAGCGTGGTGCGGTCATCGGCTTCGCCAACGGCGGTGTGGGGCTGGGACTGTTTATTGCGGGTGTGCTGGTGCCCTGGCTGACCACTGCCTGGCCGGAAAGCGGCTGGCGGCTGGTCTGGGGTGTGTTCGCCATGGCGGCGGTTACCGTTTCCATCGTGGTGGCCCTGTTCCTGCGGAACCCGCCCGGGGCCGGGGGCAGTGGCGGCCCTGACGACCCGGTACCGGCAGCCCGCTCGGGAGTCTACCGGAACCCCCACGTGATCAACGTGGGCCTCATCTATGGCATCGTCGGGCTGACCTACATTGTCCAGACCATCTTCATGTTCAGCTTCGCTATCGAGTCAGGTGTCCCTGCGCTGACGGCAGGGCGGATGGCATCGTTGATGGGGTTGCTGGGCCTGGTGGCGGGCCCCTTCTGGGGCTGGATTTCAGATCGTATCGGGCGCTCCAACTCGCTGGTTCTGTGTATGGCCTTCAGTGCCGGCGCCATGGCCCTGCCGGTGTTGTCCCCCACCCTGCCGGCCTTCGCTGCCCATTTCTTCATCCTTGGCCTGTGTGTCTCCGGCCTGTTTACTTCGGTACTGGCCGCTTCCACGGAAACCGTTCATCCACGGCTGGCTCCGGTGGCAGTGAGTTTTGTCACCCTGTTCTTTGCCGTGGGGCAGCTTATTGGCCCGGCGGCCGCCGGCGTTATTATCGAGGTCGCCGGATTTGCCCGGGTATTCACCATCACCTCATCCCTGATGGCCTTCGGTGTCCTGCTGTGCTGGTATAGCCGGCACAGTCAGCAACGGATGACCGCACCGGCGCGGGTCTGAGGGCGGATGCGAGCGCTCCCCTACGATCAGCTCAGAAAGCAGGTCGCCGCTGGACCTAAGGTATCATTGGCTAACGACGAACCTGAACTTCAGGGCCAGCCAGGTGGGCCAGCAGCGGGTTTGCCCGCCAGATCCGGCCACGTAGTGCGGCACCAATCACCAGCCCGGTGATAAAGCCGCCGATGTGCGCCCAGTAGTCCACGCCCTGCTCCCCCAGCAGCATGCCGGCAAGATTCAGGCCCAGCCAGATGGCGAAGTACCAGGCCACTGCCAGCTTCTTTTGCCAGACCACGAACATGAAGGTCAGGCTGGCGTTGGGAAACCATAGCAGGTACATGCCGAATAGCCCGGCAATGGCACCGCTGGCGCCGACCGACGGGATGGTGCCTCCCAGGTTGGCCGCCACGCTGACCAGACCAGCCAGCACACCGCAGAGCAGATAGAGGCCCAGAAAGCGGCCGTGACCCAGGGCGTCTTCCAGGTTGTCTCCGGTCACCCAGAGAAAATACATGTTGCCGGCCAGATGTAACCAGCTGCCATGGAGGAAAGTCGCCGTCACCAGGGTCCACCAGTCCTGCCCGGTCTGGATTTCGGCCGGGGTCACAGCAAACTGCTCGATGATCTGCCATGCGGTCCGGTCATCGAAGGCATAGCCGGTAAAGATAACGGTGTTGAGGATAATCAGCACCAGGGTTACCCAGGGAGTACGCCGGGCCCGGACGTTGTATTCGACCGGCATACGCAGGAAAAACTCGAACACCCAGGTCTTCCAGGACGGCTTGCGGTTCATCTCTTCCAGGGCGTGCTTGATGGCCGAGGAGTTCACGACCCGGGAGACCGTTTCCTCCGACGCCCAGGCCCCAGAGCAGGCCACGCATACTTTCAGGTCCACGCGGAATTCCTCCAGCAGATGAAAAACCTGCAGGCGCCTACCACAGTCGGGGCAATCACATTTTGCCGGGCGCTGATGGGCCCCGAGGTTTTGGGTGTAGTCCGCTTCCGCCACCTGGTCGCACTTCGCCGCAATCAGGTTGTCCAGATCGCTTTTCTCAAACCAGACGCCGCCACACTGCCGGCAGACGTCCACTTCTTCCCCATGGAAGTTGTTGATTTTCAGAGGTGCCCGTTTACAGGTAGGACAATACTTTTTCGAACCCATCTACTCCGTCTCCTTGAGTACAGTCACATCGATACCCTGCTCGGCCAGTTCTCGGGCCAGGCTTTGATAGTTCTTGCGCAGGCCCGGCAGCAGCCGTTCCTCAACCCGGTCCAGCAATTGGTTCATCTGCGTGGCAGCGAACGCCGCGCCGTAAACCCGTCCTTCGGCCTTGCGGATAATGGCATCCGCTTCATGACCGAAACGCCGGGCCCCGGTCAGAAATCCACTGGGCACTTCAAGGGTGTGGGGCGAGTAACGCATGGTGTCCCATACATAGCGGGACAGCACCGGGCGGTTGTTCACCAGCTCGGACTGAGGGGGATTGCGAGACAAGGTGTCACTGGCATAGGCGCGCAGGGTGGCTACATTGTCCAGCAACTCATCGTGCAGGGATTTGCGCAGGTAGTAACTGGATTCCTGGCTGGCAAGGCTGTCGAAGATGATGGCCTGCTTCAGGCCCGCATGGGCGGCGAGGTAGACGCCGATCACGGTTGCTATAACCACAAATAACTGGGCAATCCAGAAGCCGGACTTGCCAAGATCGTCGTGGTCCATGTCTTTCAGCTTTTCCCCGGCACGCTCTTTGATGGCTTTGGTTCTGGCGACAGGTGACTGCACGTATAACCTCCGTAAAAGCTGATACTGGAAGCACTGGATAAATCAAACGACAAGCGAGGACCAGGCAACGCACCCCGGTTAATGGCCCTCAACCGTGTAGGGTGGATAGGCCAGAGACATTCGTAACCGGATCGTACTTTCAGCCAGCCACCCCACGACCAGACCGGCGACCGCGCCATGCGCGGTCAAAAGCATAGTGACACCGCCGGGGTCCAGTATGGCGGGGTCGAATCCCGACCAGAAAGCGAACCACGCTGGCACGCTCAAAGTGCCGCTAATGC
This sequence comes from Marinobacter sp., assembly GCF_041690615.1. GTDB lineage: Bacteria > Pseudomonadota > Gammaproteobacteria > Pseudomonadales > Oleiphilaceae > Marinobacter. The sequence continues at coordinate 140,537 of NZ_JAWLGY010000005.1, read as the reverse complement.
CGCCCATAAGCACAAATCCCTTCGGGACATACTGCTTGTGGTGACAGAGCCAGAGACCCCAGACGGATAACAGTATCCCGGCAAGGGCAGCCGGAGGAGCACCGATAAAGTACACGAAAATCAGCGGCCACAAGCTGCCAGCCGCCAGCAGCACCCAGAATCCGACAACGACAGGCCCCACAGCCATGGCCTGGGCCGTAACAAGCAGGGTGGTGACAACGCCGTGCCGGAGAGTAAGTGGCCTTGCTGGGTGGTGATTGAACGGGAGGCGGGCCTGGGCCATTGCGCGATGCAGTGAACCGCCCGCTTCTATGCGGTCCATCGCCTGGCTGGCGGCATCAGAGAACAGTGAATGACCATGACGGTCGATGATTGACTGGTACTTCTCAAGCGCTTCCTCAGTCCGGCCCGCAGCTTCGAGGTCCATGGCGAGGAGGTAGGCCCGCTCGACCGGGGCCGTCACAGGGCGCTGCCGCAGGTGGTTGTACCAGACCCGGCCCGGAGCAGCCCTTGTTTCAGGGCCAAATCAAGGAAGGGAACTGCAAGATCGGGACTCATCCCTGGTCTCCCGGTAACGATTCATGTCATCCATGTAACGGAAGCCGCAATCTTACGACCCCAGCCTCCGCGAAAACGCGCACTGCGTCACACTTTTCAAGGTGTCAGCGACTCAGAACGGAGCGCCCGCTCACCACCGTCCCTGCAGGGTCGCCACAATACGCCGGCCGCCACCCCGGTTACGGTGCTCGCAGAGGTAAATCCCCTGCCAGGTGCCTAGTGCAAGGTGGCCGTCGCTGACAGGGATGGTGAGGCTCGGTCCGATGAGAATGCTTTTGATATGGGCGGGCATGTCGTCGGGGCCTTCGAGGGTGTGCTCATAGTGCGGGGCGTTTTCCGGCACCATGACGTTCAGGTGGCGCTCGATGTCACCTCGCACGTCCGGGTCGGCGTTTTCGTTGATGGCCAATGACGCCGAGGTATGCTGGATGAACAGGTGTAACAGGCCTACCTGGCAGTTGACCAGCTCAGGGCCCCTGGAGAGCACTTCGTTGGTGATAAGGTGGACGCCTCTCGGGTATTCCTGGAGCTGGATGGTTGTCTGGTCCCAGATCATGTTGGCTCCCCTTTCTTGGTCGATTCTGTTCCAGTTCGGGTTCGGGATTTGGGGGCTGGCCGCTGCGGCGGGACAGGTTTTCTCCGCCGCAATTCAGGGGCCGTCCTGGCGCCCGCCTTGCTCCGGGCCATCCATGGCCCTGCTGCGAAAACCTGTCCCGCCACACCGTCCGAGCTGACCTGTCAATTAACGCTGACTTTTACCACCATGGTCAGGACGGGTAATCCGCTTACTTGGGGTCATTGTCCCAAGGATGCACCGGCAGTACCGCCTCTGTCACTTCCGGGTCGAGGGACGAACGGAAGTAGTCCATGGCCTTTTCGGCCTCACCCAGTTCGTCAAACCGGGCAACGTGATAGATGGCTTCGCCCTCGTTCACCAGCGGGAGGTTGTTGACACAGATAACGATGCCGGAGATGGGCGAGACCACGCTTTCTTCAGTCTCACCGAACGGGTCCGCGACCATGGCCAGCCGCTGGCCCTTCCGGACTTTCTGCCCCAGCTTGGCTACCGGGCGCATGATACCGTCGATATCGGCCCTGACCCACGTAGACATGGCCGCCGTTTCCGAGCGTTTGCGGGGGGCTTTCGGGCCCTTTTTGCTGGGGATCATTTCCAACTCACGCATGACGCGGACCACGCCTTTTACGCCGCTGCTGATGACAACATCATCAAATCGCAACGCTTCTCCACCCTCGAAGGTAATCACCGGAATATCCTGGGAGTCGGCGTATTCCCGCAGGCTGCCTTCCCGCAGACTGGCATTGAGGATGATGGGCGCGCCGAAGGCCTCGGCCATACGCACGGTTTCCGGGTTTTTCAGCTCGGCTCGAATCTGCGGCAGGTTAAAGCGATGGATCGCTCCGGTGTGCAGGTCGATAATATGGGTGACCTTCTCCATGATCTGGGTACGCAACAGATAGGCAATGCGCCCGCCCAGGGAGCCACTCTCGCTGCCGGGAAAGCACCGGTTAAGGTCCCGCCGGTCCGGCAGGTAGCGAGTACGCTGCACAAACCCGAAGATATTGACGATGGGTACAGCCACCAGGGTGCCCCGCAGGTGGCGCAGGGCGGAGTTTTTCAGCACCCGGCGGACAATTTCCACGCCGTTGATCTCGTCACCGTGGATGGCACCACACACCATCAGCACCGGGCCGTCGCGACGGCCGTGAACCACTTCCACCGGAATATGCAGGGGCGTATGGGTATAGAGCTTGGCGACGGGCACCTCGACGGTCTGCCGGGTGCCTGCCTTGATTTCAGTGTCCGCAATAACGAAGGGTGCTCGTGCCACAGGTTAGCCTCTGCCTTTGGTTCTTGTTTTCCAGGGTTTCTGGTTCTTCTCGGTCCAGTTGATAATCATGCCCGCGACGTTCTTGCCGGTGGCGTTCTCGATACCTTCCAGTCCCGGGGACGAATTCACTTCCATGACCAGGGGCCCCCGGGAGGAACGCAACAGATCCACCCCTGCCACATTGAGGCCCATGGACTTGGCAGCGGTGATCGCCGTGCGACGCTCTTCCGGCGTAATCCGCACCAGCGATGCGGTGCCACCCCGGTGCAGGTTGGACCGAAACTCCCCTTCGGCGCCCTGGCGCTTCATGGCGGCAATCACCTTGTCACCAATGACGAAGCAGCGAATATCCGCACCACCGGCTTCCTTGATAAATTCCTGCACAAGGATGTCTGCCTTGAGCCCCATAAAGGCCTCGATAACACTCTCGGCGGCCTTGCGAGTCTCCGCCAGCACCACGCCGATGCCCTGAGTGCCTTGCAGCAGCTTGATCACCACCGGAGCACCACCCACCATCTTGAGCAGTTCCGGCACGTTATCCGGCTTGTTGGCAAACCCGGTGACCGGCATGCCGACGCCCTTGCGGGCCAGCAACTGCAACGACCGCAACTTGTCCCGGGAACGGGTAATCGCCACGGATTCGTTGACCGGGAACACTCCCATCATCTCGAACTGGCGCAGTACCGCTGTACCGTAGAAGGTCACCGAGGCGCCGATACGGGGAATCACCACATCGAAGTCTTCCAGCACTTCTTCATGGTAGTGAATCTGCGGCTTGGCCGACGTGATGTTCATGGAGCAGTGCAGCGCGTCAATCACCCGCACTTCATGGCCCCGGTTAATGCCCTCTTCCACCAGGCGACGAGTGGAATACAGGTGCCTGTTTCGGGAGAGAATCGCTATTTTCATTCGTCATTCCTCAGTACCGGTTCTCCGGCGAGATAAGAGGCTTCCGGCATGACCGTGCAGCGGCCTGCCATGGCAGTTCGACCCAGCAGCATACGAAAACGCATGGAGTCACGATTGGTCAGGGTCATTTCGATGGGCCAGCTCTGATCGCCCACCACCACACGGGTCTCGATGACCAGGCGCATTTCCTGGTGCCCACCGGAATCGGTAACGGTGCGCTCATCGATCACTGCCGCATCACACTCCACCACGCTGTGAAGGTTGTGCTGTTCGGGATGCACCCAGAACTTCACACGACGCTGGCCGTTTTCGGTATAGGGTTCGGTACGGAACGTGTGCAGGCACGACGTGCGGGCACCGGTGTCTACCTTGGCCTTGACGCGCTGTATGTCCAGCTCCGGCAACGCCAGCCACTCCCGCCAGCCAAGGGGGACGCGCTCGCTGACACCTTCACCGGGTGCCTGTTTGGGCGGTGAGTTTCCGGGCATCGTCTGGCTCCTTATCGTGTTGTCGGGTCTCGCCCCTGATATCCCGCCGGGGTCGCTGACCAGTGACGTGACACTGGTAGAACTGCGCGCATTAGAAGGCCCAATGCCTTGCCACTCAATACGCATAATTGCCAACGGGGAACTGTCAAAGAATCAATGGACTACAATCACTATAATCCAGCCGGGCAGTTCCGGCGAATAATCCCGTGCCAGTGACATTTCGCCGATATCATCAGGATTAGCCCCATGCCCCACCTGGTCTGGTTCCGTAACGACCTCCGCACCGCCGACAATCCGGCCCTGTCCGCCGCCTGCAGCCGAAGCCGAACTGATAACCAGCCCGTCAGGGCGCTGTTCATCATCACTCCCGGTCAATGGCGGGAGCATGACTGGTCACCTGCCAGGGTGAGGCACATGCTGGGCCATCTGGATGACCTGGGCCATAGCCTGGCGAAGCTGGGGATACCGCTGGATATTCTTGAAGGTGACGACTTCGCCGGGAGCATCCGGCTGCTGACCGATTACTGCTACCAGCATGGCATCCGGGCCCTGCACTTCAATGACGAATACGGGATCAACGAACGCCGGCGGGACAAGCAGGTTCGCGATCAGCTGGTAAAAGTAGAGGTAGCCGTCAATAAATACCGGGACCAGACCGTGGCCCCGGTCGGCACGATACGCACCGGCAAGGACGAACCCTACTCGGTATTCACCCCCTTCTCCCGGCGCTGGCGTCAGTGGATCGAAGACACATCACCTTCGATTTTACCGGTACCTGACCCGACAGCCGAACCATGCCCCTGGAGCGCCCACGGCCACACCCCGGAAAAACTGGGGTTCTGCGCCGCCCCTCCGGCCCTGGTCACGCCCACCGAGAGCGGGGCCCATAATCAGCTCGAGTCCTTCCTCGACGAGCGAGGGGGCAATTACAAGGCGACGCGTGACTTTCCTGCCGTGGACGGTACCAGCCTGGTGTCCCCCTACCTGGCCATCGGCGCCCTGTCCGGGCGCCAGTGCCTGGTAGCCGCCCGGGAAGCCCAGGCGCATGGCGGTAACCAGGAAGGTTTCACCACCTGGATCAACGAGATTGCCTGGCGGGATTTCTACATTCATATCCTCTATCACTACCCACGGGTCAGCATGCACCGGGCTTTCAAACCGGAAACGGAGGCGCTGCGCTGGAACGAGCCAGGGGAGCAGTTCGAGGCCTGGAAGGAGGGGCGTACGGGTATCCCTATTGTGGACGCCGCCATGCGCCAGTTACGGGAAACCGGCTGGATGCATAACCGCCTGCGGATGATTACCGCCATGTTCCTGAGCAAGAACCTGTTTCTCGACTGGCGGCTGGGGGAGGCCTGGTTCATGCAGAACCTGGTGGATGGTTTTCTGGCGTCCAACAATGGCGGCTGGCAATGGAGCGCGTCCACCGGCACGGATGCGGCGCCTTATTTCCGGGTGTTCAACCCAGTGACCCAGAGTGAGCGCTTTGATCCGAAAGGGGAGTTTATCCGTCGCTGGATACCGGAGCTGGCCGAACTGGATAATAAACGGATTCACAACCCAAGTGCCGGGGGTGTGATACCTGGCGGGTATCCTCGCCCTATAGTGGATCTTAAAGAGAGCCGGAAGGAGGCTATTGCCCGGTTTGAGGCATTGAAAAACTAGGTTACTGAACCCGGAGGGTACCAGCCAGACATGAAGCGTGTGGTGGGAGACCTTTTTCCGGGACCGTCGAGCGCCAGGGAAGGCGCTCGTCGAGCCTTACATGGACGTACTTGCGGGCGTGTCCCGTAAAAAGGTATCACTCCACGCGCCACCCCCCGCGTTTGCAGGCCCGCCGGGCTGAGATTCACTTCAGCAGGTTTATTGCTGTTCCGATGTCTGGAGCTTTACAAGACTGCGACCAGGTGCCGGGCGCGAACGTCGAGGACCTTTTCCGGGACATGCCGTGAATCCATCCATGGAGGCTCTTCAAAAACGTCCCTGTTTTTGAAGGTCCCGGAAATGTCCTCACCTTACGCGCCGGAGCTTCGGTGCCATTCTCGTCTATGATCCTAGATAGGTCGTAACGCCCGGAAGCTAGAGATAACTTTCAACCACAAACCGGACAATCCGGGTCCCGGGCCAGCTTCATCTCCCGCCATTCCATCTGCCAGGCATCCAGAATCAGAAGACGACCAACCAGTGGTCGCCCCTTGCCGGAAATCACCTTGATAGCCTCCATGGCCTGGGTGGCACCGATCATACCCACCAGCGGACCGATCACCCCGGCCTCTGAACAGGTCAGATCCTCATTGCCCTGCTCCGGATACAGACAGTGATAACAGGGACTGGTCTCGTCCCGGGAATCGAAAACGGAAATCTGCCCCTCGCCCCGAATGGCCGCACCGGAGACCAGCGGAACCCGGGCAGCAACACAGGCCCGGTTCAGGGCGAACCGGGTGTTGAAATTGTCCGTGCAGTCCAACACCAGATCCACACCGGCAACCACGTCAGACAGAAGCTTACCGTCCAGTCGCTCCATCCGGGCCGTTACGGAAATTTCCGGGTTAATGGCCTTGACCCGCTCGGCCAATGCCTCGGCCTTGGGTCGGCCAACCGAAGCCTGATCAAACGCAATCTGCCGCTGGAGATTGGCCAGTTCCACCTCATCGTCATCCGCCAGCACCAGCTCGCCTACCCCGGCCGCGCCCAGGTAGAGCGCCACCGGGCAACCCAGGCCGCCACTGCCGACCACCAGTACCCGGGCCTTCTTCAGGGCCAGCTGACCTTCCACGTCGAAGCGAGGCAGCAACAACTGACGGCTGTATCGGAGGAGTTCATTGTCGTTAAGCATTTGCAAAACCCTTGGTTAGCCAGGATCCTGGCCCTTCGACAGGCTCAGGGCGGACGGGAAAACGCAACTGCTCGAAGGCCCGTTCGCCCTGAGCCTGTCGAAGGGCCCTTTGCACCCGCAAAGTCTCGAAGAGCCGTGGATTCCGTGGCAGAAAACGCTACCCCCAGCGCCCCAATGTCAGCCGATCGTTGCCCCCATAATCCTTCCGGGTCTCGATAGCGGAGTAGCCGGCGGAGCGGAACAATGACCTTACCGCTTCACCCTGATTGTAGCCATGCTCCAGCACCAACCAGCCCCCGGGCGTAAGCCAGCGCTGACTTTCGTTGACCAGGTGGCGGATGGCATCCAGGCCATCCGGGCCGGAGACCAGGGCTGTGCCAGGCTCATGGCGCACATCCCCCTCGGACAGATGGTGGTCGCCGGCCTCTATATAAGGAGGGTTCGAGATGATTAGATCGAACTGCTGCTGCGTCACCTGATCAAACCAGTGGCTGCGGATCACGGTCAGGGGCAGACCGCATCGCTCGGCGTTACGACGGGCGAGCGCCACGGCATCCGGTACCAGGTCTGTGGCCAGCACCTGCCAGTACGGCCGCTCGCTGAGCAGGGCCAGGGCAATAGCGCCGGTGCCCGTGCCCAGGTCGATCACCCGGGCGTGCTCCGGCAATGGAAGCGCCAGCGCTGCCTCCACCAGGCACTCGGTGTCCGGTCGGGGAATGAGGGTATCGGGCGTGACCTCCAGGGTCAGCGTCCAGAAATCCTGGCGGCCCAGGATATGGGCGATGGGCTCGCCCGCTGCCCGCCGCCCCACCAGATGATGAAACTGTTCGGCCTGTGCATGGGTCAGGGCCGCCTCAGGGAACGCGCGAAAGCGGGTGCGAGACCAGCCGGTGACCTGGGCCAGCAGCAGTTCTGCATCCAGGCGCGGCGAATCGCTTGCAAGCCTGGCGCAGGCCCCGGTCAGGGCCTGCTCGCAGGTCAGTAACGGTTCACTCATCCGACAGGCTGGCCAGCAGGTCGGCCTGGTGTTCCTGCTGCAGTGGCACAATAACCGGGTCAAGGTCGCCGGCAATCACCTCGTCCAGCTTGTACAAGGTGAGATTGATACGGTGGTCGGTAACCCGGCCCTGGGGAAAGTTGTAGGTGCGAATGCGTTCAGAGCGGTCGCCGCTGCCTACCAGGCTCTTGCGTGCGGCCGCCTGGGACTGTGCCTGCTTTTCCGTCTCGATATTCTTGAGCCGGGACTGCAGGAAACTCATGGCCTTGGCCCGGTTCTTGTGCTGGGAGCGCTCTTCCTGGCACTCCACCACGATACCGGTGGGAATATGCGTGATGCGGATGGCCGAGTCAGTCTTGTTGACGTGCTGGCCACCCGCCCCGGAGGAACGGAAGGTATCCACCCGCAGATCCGCCTTGTTGATCTCGATGGCCTCGGCCTCATCCGCTTCCGGCATCACCGCCACGGTGCAGGCGGAGGTGTGGATACGGCCCTGGGACTCGGTCTCCGGCACCCGCTGTACCCGGTGGGCGCCGGATTCGAACTTCAGTGCGCCGTACACGCCGTCACCGCTGACGCGGCTGATAATTTCCTTGTAACCGCCGTGCTCCCCGTCACTGGCGCTGATCACCTCGATCTGCCAGCGGCGGGTTTCCGCATAGCGGCTGTACATGCGGAACAGGTCGCCGGCAAACAGGGCGGCCTCATCGCCGCCGGTGCCCGCGCGGATTTCCAGGAACACGTTCTTGCTGTCGTCCGGGTCTTTGGGCAGCATCAGGCGCTGGAGCTCTTCGTCCAGTTCATCACGCTTCCGGCGGGCAGAAACCATCTCCTCCTCCGCCATCTCGCGCATGTCTGCATCCCCTTCCCGGGCCAGCTCCTCTGCCGTGGCCAGGTCGTCCAGGGTGCGGCGCCAGGCCCGGAAACACTGAACGACGGGCTCGATTTCGGCAAATTCCTTCGACAGCTCGCGGAACTGCTTCTGGTCAGCAATCACGCCCGGATCCCCCAGCAACGCGCTGACTTCCTCGAAGCGGTCTACCAGTTGCTCGAGGCGGGCCTGAATGGATGGTTTCATGATTTTTCCAGTGTGATGGGAACGTCCTGCGGGTCCAGGGCCTCGAGTTGGTGCAGCTCGCGCAGCCACTCGGCCACTTCCGGACGACCTTCAGCGGAGGCCTTGCGCACCTGCACCGAGGGTTCATGCAATAACTTGTTGGTCAGTCCCCGGGCCATACTGCGAAGTACAGTCTCGGGATCGTTGCCGTTGTTCAGTGCCCTGAGCGCCTTGGCCACTTCCTGGTCCCGGAGGGTCTCAGCCCGCTCGCGGTATTGCTTGAGGGTGGATACCGCATCCAGTGCACGGATCTGGCTGAGAAAATCCTGGGTGCCGGCAACAATGAGGTTTTCCGCCTCCCGTGCAGCACCTTCCCGGGAGCGCAGGTTTTCCTCGATTACCTGACGCAGGTCGTCGACGGTGTAAAGGTAGACATCATCCAGTCGGGCCACCTCCGGCTCGATGTCCCGGGGCACTGCAATATCCACCATGAAATAGGGTCGATGCTTGCGCTTCTTCAACGCCCGCTCGACAGCACCCTTGCCAAGAATGGGCAGAGGGCTGGCCGTGGAGGAGATGATGATATCCACATCTTTCAGGTACTCCGGAATATCCGAAAGCACTATGCCCTGCCCACCGTGGGCCTGCGCCAGGGCCTGGGCCCGTTCCACGGTACGGTTGGCAACGACAAAATCCCGGACCCCGGCTTCCGACAGATGCCGGGCCACCAGTTCAATGGTCTTGCCAGCACCGATCAGCAATGCCCGGTTACGGGACAGGTCAGAGAAGATATGGTGCGCCATGTTGACCGCGGCATAGGCTACGGAAACCGGGTTCTCACCAATCGCGGTTTCGGTACGCACCCGCTTGGCCACCGAAAACGTATGCTCGAACAGACGGGAGAGAAAGGAGCCACTGGCGCCCTGCTCCCGGGCCAGTGCGTAGGCGTCCTTCAGCTGCCCAAGAATCTGCGGCTCACCCAGCACCATGGAGTCCAGACCTGCAGCTACCCGCATCATATGCCGGACCGCTTCGCTGTCCCGGTAAATGTATATGGAGTTTTCCAGGTCGGCCGGTGCCAGTTCGTGGAAGCCCGCCAACCACCGCAAAACCGTCGGGGCACAGTCATCGTCACCGGCCAGGTACAGCTCGGTACGGTTACAGGTGGAAAGAATAGCCGCCTCACTGGCACCCGTTGCCATCCGTATTTCACGGAATGCCTCAGGCATACGCTCCGGCGTGAAGGCCACTCGCTCACGGATTTCCAGCGGCGCCGTGCGATGGTTAATACCCAGTGTGATTAATGCCATAGTGAACGAGCAGACTCCGAAGCCGGTCCCGAAGAAAAGGGCGGACTTGACGATTATGAAGGGCATTTTACCGGCGCAACTGCCCGTCTGCCACCCGCCAATGGAGGTATCCCCCTGAAAATACCGCCCCGTAGGGGTAATCCGCGGGCCTGCAGCGAGACATGATGTCCAGTGTGAACAGGTGACTTGGGCCGGACCCGGCCTTGTGCCATCATAGCTCATCGACGGCCTTGCCCTTTACCCCAGGAAGCCCAATGCCAAGAAAAACCCTGTACCTCGCTATCAGCCTTCTTGCCTTCACCGGCTGCGCCAGCATGGACGCGCGGGACCCGGAACCGGAATCCGGCCCGTCACAGCAGGAGCCAGCAGTCACCATAGAGCAGATAGAGCAACCGAACGAATCGGCACCTGTTGCCGCACGCGAATTCCGGCCAGAGGAGCTCTACCTTCTGTTGACGGGAGAGATCGCCGCACAACGGGGCCGTTACGAGGTCACCCTGGCCAACTATGTGGAGGCGGCCCGACAGTCCGGCGATACCGGGGTTATCCGGCGGGCATTACTGATTGCCGAGTCACTGAACAGCCCGGGTGCTGTTCGCACCCTCACCGAAACCTGGATTGAAGTCGCTCCCCGGAGTGAGGAAGCGCGCCGGGCCGCCGCCATCCAGGCCCTGCGGGACGGCGACCTGAGCACTACCCTGGACCACCTGGAGCAGATCCTCCAGATGGGCGGCGACGCGGATTTCGACGGCCTCGCCTCCATGGCACCGCGGTTGCAGCCGGACCAGCAACAGGAACTGGAGCGACTTTTCGGCGAGCTGCAGAAACGGCATCCGGATAATGCCGAGATCCGATACAGCACCGCCCTGCTGCAGAACCTCACCGGCGCACCGGAACAGGCACTGGAAACGCTGGCGCCCCTTATGGAGGACGAGCAGAACGAATTCCAGCCCGCCATCGTACTCCGGGGAGAACTGCTGTACGAACTGGGGCGCACCAGGGATGCCCTGCAACACTTACAGACCAGCTCCCGGCGTTACCCGGACAACCGGCAGCTTGGTACTCTCTATGCCAGAATTCTGGTCAGTGAAAATGAAATGCGCGCCGCTCAGGACGAGTTCAGTCGCCTGGTGGAGCAGTTCCCCAATGAGCACGGCCTGCGCCTGTCCCGGGCACTGGTCGCCATAGAGAACGACGAGCTGGAACAGGCCCGCCGGGACCTCCGCCATCTGATCAACATTGGCCAGCAAACCAACCAGGCTCACTACTACCTGGGACAGATCGCCGAAAAACAGAACAACCCGGACCAGGCCATCACCTGGTACGAGCAGGTCACCGAGGGCAGCCACTACTACCCCGCCCTGAGCCGGGCTGCGGAGTTGCGGGCCGAGGCTGGCGACCTGGAGTCCGCCCGTGAGCAGCTGCGGGGCGTGCGGGAGGCCAACCCCGAAGGCGTCGAAAGCTTGTGGCTGATCGAGGTAAATCTCCTGCAGAGCCAGAACCTGCACGAGCAGGCTGTGGCCACGGCCACCGAGGCCCTCAAGTCCCACTCCGAGGATCAGAGCCTGCTCTACGCCCGGTCCATGAGTCATGAACAGCTCGGCCAGATTGACCAGGCCCTGGCCGACCTGCGCACCATGATAGAGCTGGAACCGGAGAATCCCACGGCCCTGAACGCCCTCGGATACGTGATGACAGTCCATACCGACCAGTTGGAAGAAGCACAGGGCCATATCGAACAGGCCCTGGCCATGGACCCGGACAATCCGGCCATTCTCGACAGCATGGGTTGGGTACTCTTTCGCCAGGGGGATAAGGAAGGCGCACTGGACTACCTGCGCCGGGCCTACGAAATATACCCGGACCCGGAGATTGCGGCCCATTATGGTGAAGTCCTCTGGTCACTGGATCAGAGGGCCCAGGCCCGGGTGATCTGGGAACGGGCCGAGGACGAAAACCCGGACCACGAACTGCTGCAGGAAACCCTTCAACGACTCGGTGTAGACGACCTGTGAATTTTTTCCGTATCAGCATCTTCAAGCCGCTTGTAGCCCTGGCCATTGCCCTATCGTTGGGAGCCTGCGCCACCATTGAACAGCAACCCCTCCCTGAGGGGCTCAGCGAACAGCCACCCGCCGACTGGTCCGAGCGACAGCGTACGCTGCAGGACTTCAACCACTGGGTGCTGACCGGAAAACTTGCCGTTCGCCAGCCCGGTGACAGCGGTTCTGCGGTGATCAATCGCTGGACCCAGAGCAATGAGCACTATCAGCTTGCCCTGTCATCAAGCTTTCTCGGCATGGGGAGCACCCGACTTGAAGGCACCCCCGGCTTTATCGAGCTGGAACTGCCTGACGGTGAAACCTACGCTTCGTCGGACCCGCAGGGGCTGATCTATGCGGCGACCGGCTGGGAACTGCCCATCGAGGCACTGGTCTGGTGGGTCCGGGGCTTGCCGGCACCGGAGGGCGACTTCAGGCTGGCGTTTGACCGCGACGGCCGGCTCGCCCAGGTGGAGCAGAAAGGCTGGACTATCCGGTACGAGCGCTGGCGCGGGTTTATTGATGACCAGCCTGACCTGCCAGCACGGCTGACTGCCCGCAAGGGTGACAAGCTGGTACGGCTGGTGGTTTCATCCTGGCAGCCGGACTCAGCTGACTGACCATGCCTGATCGCAACCACCCTCACATCACGCTGCCCTCCCCGGCCAAGCTCAACCTTTTCCTGCATATTACCGGGCGTCGCGCCGATGGTTATCACGAGCTGCAGACCCTGTTCCAGTTCCTGGACTATGGCGACACCCTCACCTTTCACCTGAGGGACGATGGCCTCATCAGGCTCAGCCCGGAGCTGTCAGGGGTGCCGACGGAGCAGAACCTGATTGTCCGGGCGGCCCGATGCCTTCAGGAAGCCACCGGGACAGCAAAGGGGGCCGACATCCATCTGCACAAGAAACTCCCCATGGGCGGCGGTCTCGGTGGCGGCAGCTCCAACGCGGCGACAACCCTGGTGGGCCTCAACTACCTGTGGCAAACCGGCCTGTCGGAAGACCAGCTCGCGGAACTGGGGCTTGCCCTGGGTGCCGATGTGCCGGTTTTCGTGCGCGGGCGGGCCGCCCTGGGCGAAGGCGTGGGCGAGAAACTGACCCCCGCCAACCCGCCGGAGGACTGGTTTATCGTTGTTAAACCGCCGGTTGAAATCAGCACCGCTGAAATTTTTTCAGATCCAGGGTTGACAAGGAACACCCCCCGAATCACAATAGCGCCCGCTTTTGAGGGAGACGCCTCAGGGTACCGAAACGATTGCGAGGATGTAGTTAAGCGACTGTATCCAGAGGTAAAAAACAGCCTGGACTGGCTGAGCAAATTCGGACCCGCAAGGTTAACCGGAACCGGGGCTTGCGTCTTTGGACGTTTCCCAACAGAAGCAGAAGCCCTGAAAGTCTGGGCAGAAAGACCCACCGGCATCACGGGGTTCGTAGCTAGAGGGGTGAACCATTCACCACTTCACACAAAGCTGACAGAGCTTAAATGATGCCGAGAAAGCAGCACGATACTGGGGTGTCGCCAAGTGGTAAGGCAACGGGTTTTGATCCCGTCATGCGCAGGTTCGAATCCTGCCACCCCAGCCACCTTTCTTCCTCTTCCTCTGAATCCAAAGCTGAATCACAGAAGGATACCGTCGTGTCCAAGTTGATGATTTTCGCCGGCAATGCCAATCCGGAACTGGCCAAGGCTATTGCCCAGAAACTTCATATTCCCATGGGACAGGCGACCGTAGGCCGCTTCAGTGACGGTGAGACCACCGTCGAGATCAATGAGAACGTCCGCGGTCACGACGTCTTTATTATCCAGCCCACCTGCTACCCCACCAACGACAATCTGATGGAGCTGATCGTGATGGCCGATGCCCTGCGTCGCGCGTCCGCCACACGTATCACCGCCGTTATCCCGTATTACGGGTATGCGCGCCAGGACCGTCGGGTACGCTCCACACGGGTAGCCATCAGCGCCAAGGTCGTGGCGGACATGATCTCCTCCATCGGTGTGGACCGGGTTTTGACCGTTGACCTGCACGCTGACCAGATTCAGGGGTTCTTCGACATTCCGGTGGACAACATTTACGCCACCCCGGTCATGCTCGAAGACATCGAGAAGCAGCGCTTCGAAAACTTTATTGTGGTCTCTCCGGACGTGGGCGGCGTGGTTCGCGCCCGGGCCGTCGCCAAGCGCCTGGACGACGCCGACCTGGCCATCATCGACAAGCGCCGTCCCAAGGCCAATGTTTCCCAGGTCATGCACATCATTGGTGATGTCAAAGACAAGACCTGCATCCTGGTGGACGACATCGTCGATACTGCCGGCACCCTTTGCAAGGCAGCCAACGCCCTGAAAGAGCATGGCGCCTCCAGGGTTATTGCGTATATCACTCACCCGGTGCTGTCCGGCCCCGCCATTGACAACATCAATGCATCACAACTGGACGAACTGGTGGTGTGCGACACCATCCCGCTGGGTGACAAGGCGAAGAACTGTGATAGAATCCGCCCCCTCGGAATGGCCGGGCTGCTCGCGGAGTCCATTCGCCGCGTAAGCAACGAAGAGTCCATCAGCGCCATGTTCGAGAACGTCTGAACCCGGGCGCACCTGGTAACAGCGATACCAGGCACGCAGAGAACAGACGCCAAGAAATCCGGAACTGGAGCTCCGTTACCACGGTGCTCCAGTTCTGCTTTAAGCGCCGGCACAAAAACCGGCATTCACTGACATCACCATCGCAAGCCTGGTCGCGGGCCCGGTGGGTGATTCAACGAGGTAATAACCATGTCCAAGAAGGATTTCGTGATTGAAGCATTTCCTCGCGATGACCAGGGGAAAGGTGCGAGCCGCCGCCTGCGTCGCGAGGAGCGTAAGATTCCTGCCATCATCTATGGTGGTAACAAGGAAGCTACGCCCATCTCTATCTGGCACAACGAGCTGAAGAAAGACCTGGAAAACGAGGCCTTCTTCTCGCACATCCTGACCATCGACATTCAGGGCAAGAAAGAAAGCGTCATCCTGAAGGATCTGCAGCGTCACCCGTACAAGCCGATCCTGACCCACGCTGACTTCCAGCGCGTTGACAAGGACCACGAGATCCACGTCAACGTACCGCTGCACTTCCTGAACGAAGACAAGGCTCCGGTCGTCAAGCTGCAGGGTGGCGTCATCTCCCACCAGCTGAACGAAGTGGAAGTTATCTGTCTGCCCCAGGACCTGCCCGAGTTCATTGAAATCGACGTCATGGACCTGGAGCTGGATCAGGTACTGCACCTGAGCGACCTGAAGATGCCGAAAGGCGTTCGCTCCGCCGCCCTGCAACACGGCGAAGACCACGACCAGGCGGTCGTATCCGTTCACCTGCCCCGTGGCGCCAAGGTGGATGACGAAGCCGAAGAAGGCGGTGAGGAAGAAGGCGAAGACAAGGAGTAATCCCTGTCTAGGGTGTTGGCGTCTATGGCACAGGATATCGTCATGGTGGTGGGTCTCGGTAACCCCGGGGCCGACTACGAGCATACCCGCCATAACGCCGGCGCCCTGTTCGTCGAAGCGCTGGCCCGCGAAGCGGGCCAGACGCTACGCCCCGAAAAGAAATACCACGGTCTCTATGCCCGCATTCAGTGGCAGGGCCTGGACCTGCACCTGTTAAACCCCACCACGTTCATGAACCGCAGCGGCCTGGCCATCAAGGCACTGGCGGATTTCTTCAAGATCTCCCCGGAACAGATCCTTGTCGCCCACGACGAACTGGACCTGCCACCCGGCACTGCCAAGCTCAAGAAAAGTGGCGGTCACGGCGGCCACAACGGCCTGCGGGATACCATTGCCCACCTGGGCACCAAAGACTTCCAGCGACTGCGAATCGGCATCGGCCATCCCGGCGACAGCCGCCAGGTTACAGGCTATGTACTAGGCCGGCTTGGCAAGCAGGAAACCGAACAGCTCAACGCGGTCATTGGTGAAATACTCCGGGTCTTACCGGACGCCGCCAGCGGCAAGCTGCCAGCAGCCATGAACCGCCTGCACAGCTTCAAACCGGCACCCTGAATACTCCGTCAGCCATCCGGCCTGACCGAGACAAGCCCTTACTCGCACCTGTACCCGTACACCGGTATAATTCGCGCAAATTTCCGGGCGCCCGTCCCTGCCTGTAGCGGCAATCATCAGACGGCCCCCTTTACGATCAGCAGAGGCATACATGGGATTCAATTGCGGCATTGTCGGCCTGCCCAACGTCGGCAAATCCACGCTATTCAATGCACTGACCAAAGCGGAAATCGGCGCGGAGAACTTCCCGTTCTGCACCATTGAACCCAACGCCGGCGTGGTGCCCATGCCGGACCCGCGTCTGAACAAACTGGCGGAGATCGTAAAACCCCAGAAGGTGATCCCCACCACCATGGAATTCGTGGATATTGCGGGCCTGGTGGAAGGCGCCTCCAAGGGGGAAGGCCTGGGCAACCAGTTCCTGGCCAACATCCGCCAGACCGACGCCATTGCCCACGTGGTGCGCTGCTTCGAGGATGAGAACGTCATCCACGTGGCCAACAAGATTGACCCGGCTGCCGACATCGAGATCATCAACACCGAGCTGGCCCTGGCTGACCTGGATACCGTCGAGAAGGCCATCAAGCGCGTCCAGCGGGTCGCCAAGAGTGGCGACAAGACCGCCAAGGCCCAGCTGGACATGTTCGAGCAGCTACTGCCGGTGCTGAACGAAGGAAAGCCGGTGCGCAGCATGAACCTGGACAACGACCAGATGGCACTGATCCGTGAGCTGTGCCTGCTGACCGTCAAGCCCACCATGTACATCGCCAACGTCAGCGAGGACGGGTTCGAGAATAACCCGCACCTGGACCAGGTGATGGCCATCGCCGCCGAAGAGAACGCTGTTGTGGTCCCCATCTGCAACAAGATCGAGGCCGAGATCGCCGAACTGGAAGACGACGAGAAGTCCATGTTCCTGGACGAGATGGGCATGGAAGAACCCGGCCTGGACCGGGTCATCCGCGCCGGCTACAAACTGCTGGGCCTGCAGACCTACTTCACCGCAGGGGTAAAGGAGGTCCGCGCCTGGACCGTCCGCATCGGCGCTACGGCCCCGCAGGCGGCGGCTGTGATCCACACGGACTTCGAGCGCGGCTTTATCCGTGCCGAAGTCGTGGCCTATGACGACTTCGTCCAGTACAACGGCGAACAGGGCGCCAAGGATGCCGGCAAGTGGCGCCTGGAAGGCAAGGAGTACATTGTCCAGGACGGCGATATCATCCATTTCCGTTTCAATGTGTAAACACTGAAAAAAATCCGGGGGTAAGCCTTGACAGATAACCCCCGAATACTGAAAATACGCGCCTCGTTTGGAGCGCAAATCCAGACGAAATGGCAAGGTAGCTCAGTTGGTTAGAGCACAGCACTCATAATGCTGGGGTCGGCGGTTCGACTCCGCCCCTTGCTACCAGAATTTAAAAAGGGTCCTCGCGTAAGCGTGGGCCCTTTTTTAATTCTGGCTGATAATGAGTCGAACCGACGAAGGCGGTGCGACCGGAGCACGCAACGCGTGCGGAGGAACGTCGGAGCAACGCGACGACGGCCCGGAGGGTGAGGCCGCAGGCCGAATACTCCGCCCCTTGCTACCAGGATTCAGAAAGCCTGGCTCGAAAGAGTCAGGCTTTTTTCGTTCCTGCCTGGACATTTCGGGGGCTGGCCCGGGGGCACGGGCGGCCCTTTCTTCGCCGCAATTCACGGCCCGTCCCTGGACCGGCCTTGCTCCGCGCCATCCCTGGCGCTGCTGCGAAAGGGCCGCCCGTGCCCCCGGTCCGTCATACTACCTACCGCGCCTGAACGAACCCATTTGAGCATGACAAAGCTCTCTTCAATTACTGATAAGCCTATAACCGCTAGAACTATGCGGCTGGTGTGTCGCCTGTGGCATACTCCCCGTGCTGAAACCCACAAAGAATAATCCACCAGCAAGGAACCGACTCATGAAACCGGAAACTCTGGCGCTGCATGCCGGCTTTAGCGGCGATCCGACCACCAAGGCGGCTACTACGCCCATCTACCAGACCACCTCTTACACCTTCGACGACACCCAGCACGGTGCGGACCTGTTTGACCTGAAGGTGCAGGGCAACATCTATACCCGCATCATGAACCCCACCAACGGGGTGCTGGAAGAGCGCATGGCGCAGCTGGAAGGCGGTGTTGGCGCTCTGGCCGTGGCGTCCGGCATGGCGGCCATTACCTATGCCCTGCAGACCATCTGCACTGTGGGTAACAACATCGTCAGTACCGCCCAGCTTTACGGCGGCACCTACAACCTGTTTGCCCACTCCCTGCCCAATCAGGGTATCAGCTGCCGCATGGTTGCCCATGACGATTACGATGCCATCGAACAGGCCATCGACGACCAGACCCGCGCCCTGTTCTGCGAGTCCATTGGTAACCCTGCGGGCAACGTGGTGGACATCCAGAAATGGGCCGAGATCGCCCACAAGCATGGCATTCCGCTGATTGTTGATAACACCGTAGCCACGCCGTTCCTCTGCCGCCCGTTCGAGCATGGGGCAGATATTGTGGTGCACTCCCTGACCAAGTACATCGGCGGCCATGGCACCACCGTGGCGGGTGTGGTGGTGGATTCCGGCAAGTTTGACTGGAAGGCCAGTGCCGACAAGTTCCCCATGCTGAACAAGCCGGACCCCTCATACCATGGCGTGGTCTACACCGAGGCCCTCGGCCCCGCAGCGTTTATTGGCCGCTGTCGGGTGGTGCCGCTGCGTAACACGGGCAGCGCCCTGTCGCCGTTCAATGCGTTCCTGATCATGCAAGGACTGGAAACCCTCGCCCTGCGTATGGAACGCCACTGCGAGAACGCCGAAAAGGTCGCCCAGTACCTGGAAGATCATCCGCAGGTCGAGTGGGTCAACTATGCGGCTCTGCCCGGCAGTCCCTACAAGGCCACCTGCGACAAGATCTGTGGCGGCAAGGCTTCCGGTATCCTGAGCTTCGGCATCAAGGGTGGCCGTGACGCCGGCGCGAAGTTTATCGACGCCCTGCAGCTGATCTACCGCCTGGTGAACATTGGCGATGCCAAGTCCCTGGCCTGCCACCCGGCCACCACCACCCACCGTCAGCTGAACGCGGATGAACTGCGCAGCGCCGGTGTCAGCGAGGACCTGGTGCGACTGTCCATTGGCATTGAGCATGTGGACGACATCATTGCCGATATTGACCAGGCCCTGAAAGCCGCCAGTTAATATTGTCGCAATAACGAAAAAGGGGGAGGCCTATCGGCCTCCCCCTTTTTTGTGAGCGGCAGACAGTCAGCTTTCACGCTCTTCCTGCCAGGTTTTCAGTAGCTCGTCATAGGGCACGGTTTCACCCTGAGGCTTCTCGTTATCCAGCTTCGGCTTGGGCGCGCCGGGCTGATCCAGCCAATACTGGGCTTCTCTGGGCTCGTTCAGCTTCGGACCGCAGGTTTCCATAACATTGGCCCGCTCCAGGCGCATCATGATGCGGTCCTGGGCTTCCGCCAGACCGTCCAGTGCTTCCTGGGGGCTTGCTTCGCCACTTGCGGCCTGGGAAATGTACTGCCACCACAGCTGGGCCAGTTTCGGATAGTCGGGCACGTTGGTGCCGGTGGGGCTCCACTGGACCCGGGCGGGGCTGCGATAGAACTCCACCAGGCCACCCAGGCGCGGCGCCGCCTCGGTCATGGCATCCGACTCGATGTCCGACTCCCGGATCGGTGTCAGGCCCTTGAGGGTTTTTTCCAGGGAGACGGTCTTGGCAACAGTGAACTGTGCATACAGCCAGGCGGCCAGCCGACGTTCTTCGGGGGTGGAGTCAAAGAAGGTCCAGGAGCCCACGTCCTGGTACCCCAGCTTCATGCCCTCTTCCCAGTAGGGACCGTGGGGCGAGGGTGCCATCCGCCATTTCGGGGTGCCGTCCTCGTTCACCACCGGTAACCCCTCCTCCACCATGCTGGCGGTAAAGGCCGTATACCAGAAGATCTGCTGGGCAACGTTACCCTGGGCGGGTACCGGACCAGCCTCCGAGAAGGTCATGCCCTGGGCTTCCGACGGAGCGTACTTCTTCATCCAGTCCAGATACTTGGTGGTGGCGTAGACTGCCGCCGGGCCATTGACAGCACCTCCGCGGGTGACGCTGGAGCCGACCGGATGGCAATCCTCCACTCGAATGCCCCACTCGTCCACCGGCAAGCCATTGGGCAGGCCCTTGTCGCCGGCACCGGCCATGGAGAACCAGGCGTCGGTGAAACGCCAGCCCAGCGACGGATCTTTCTTGCCATAGTCCATATGACCATAGACCCGCTTGCCGTCGATCTCTTTCACATGCTCGGTGAAGAACTCGGCGATATCTTCATAGGCGGACCAGTTCACCGGTACCCCCAGCGCATAGCCGTAGATCTCCTGGAATTGTTCCTTGAGATCTTCCCGTTCGAACCAGTCAGCACGGAACCAGTATAGGTTGGCGAACTGCTGGGTCGGCAACTGATATAGCTTGCCATCCGGTGCGGTGGTGAAATCCAGGCCGATAAAATCATCCAGGTCCAGGGTGGGCAGGGTCAGATCCTTCGCCTCGTTCTCCATCATGTCAGAGATGGGCACCACCTTGCCGTAACGCCAGTGGGTACCGATCAGGTCAGAGTCGTTGATATAGCCGTCGTAGATGTTGCGGCCCGACTGCATCTGGGTCTGCAACTTCTCGATAACGTCGCCTTCCTGGATCAGGGTGTGGGTCAGGTTGATACCGGTGATTTCCCGGAAGGCCTCGGCCAGCCTGCTGGCCTCATACTCATGGGTGGCAATGGTCTCGGAGACCACGTTGATGTCCATGTCCCGGAACTGCTCCGCCGCCCTGGCGAACCACAGCAGCTCCTCCAGCCGCTCCTCTTCGCTCAGGGTGGACGTGGAGAACTCCTTGGCCCACTTGCGGGCGGCATCTTCGTACTGGTCTGCGTGGGCCAGCGAGACAGGGCCTGCTACCAGTGCGGTCAGTACCGCGCCCAGCAGCAGCGTTGATTGCTTGTTGTTATTGAACATATCCAACCTCGTCTATTCGTGTAAGAGTCGAGTCAAAACTGCGGACTGACCGTTGTTATTGCCCCGGGCCGACCAATGGTCTGACCGGGTCCTGCTCTTACATCGGGGAAGCCGGCTCCGCCGGTTCCCGTTACCCTGGTTACTCGATCGTTCCTTATAGGCACACCCTCCCTTTCGCTTGTTCCTTCAGCCCCAGCGCAGCAGTATCAGCAGCCAGAGCACCGAAACAGCCAGCGCAATCCAGAGCGACAGCTCAGTCAGACCCAGGAATGCCAGGTGAATATAGGCGGCGGACAAAAGCCCGATAAACAATCGATCCCCCCGGGTGGTGACAATTGGAAGGAAACCCCGTCGCTCAATGCACGGGGACGCCAGCTCCCATACCGACATGACCACGAGGATGCAGGCGATTACCGCGAAGAAAATGGCAACCGGTTGGGTCCAGTTCATCCAGTCCAGCATCAGGTTCCCTCCCCTTATACACGCCCCAGGGCAAAGCCCCGGGCCACGTGGTTGCGAACGAACCAGACCACCAGTACCCCGGGCAGGATGGTCAGCACCCCGGCCGCCGCCAGCACACCCCAGTCAATGCCACTGGCCCCAATGGTCCGGGTCATGATGGCGGCGATAGGCTGGGCATCAACCGATGTCAGTGTCCTGGCCAGCAGTAGCTCGACCCAGGAAAACATGAAGATAAAGAACGCGGTCACGCCGATGCCGGAGCGGATCATGGGCATGAAGATCTTCACGAAGAACCGGGGAAAGCTGTAGCCGTCGATATAGGCCATCTCGTCATATTCCCGGGGTACTCCGGACATGAAGCCCTCCAGGATCCATACCGCCAGGGGCACATTGAACAGGCAGTGGGCCAGGGCCACGGCAATATGGGTATCGAACAGTCCAATGGACGAGTACAGCTGGAAGAAGGGCAGCAGGAACACCGCTGGCGGTGCCATGCGGTTGCTCAACAGCCAGAAGAACAGGTGCTTGTCCCCCAGGAACCGGTACCGACTGAACGCATAGGCCGCCGGCAAGGCCACGGTCAGGGTGATGGCCATGTTCATCATCACGTAGGTCATGGAGTTGATATAGCCGGAGTACCAGCTGGAATCGGTAAAGATCACCACATAGTTGTCAAAGGTGAAGTTCTGCGGCCACAGGGTGAGCCCGCTGAGGATCTCCCGGTTGGTCTTGAACGACATGTTCAGCAACCAGTAAATGGGTGTCAGTAGCAAGATGATGAAAACTGTGATGCCAATGCCCTTGGAGCGGGACCTTTCACGCATCGCCATGGGTTAACGCTCCTTGTCCATATGGGTGATCGCAGTAAAGAACAGCCAGGACACCAGCAGAACGATCAGGAAGTACACCAGTGAGAAGGCCGCCGCCCGCCCCAGGTCGAATTGCCCCACCGCCATGGTGGTCAGGGTCTGGCTGAGGAAGGTGGTGGAACTCCCCGGCCCACCGCCGGTGAGCACAAACGGCTCGGTATAGATCATGAAGCTGTCCATGAACCGCAGCAGTACAGCGATCACCAACACGTTTTTCAGGCGGGGCAACTGGATATAGCGGAACACCGCCCAGCGGGAAGCACGGTCAATTTCCGCCGCCTGGTAGAACGCCTCGGGAATGGCACGCAGGCCGGAATAGCACAGCAGTGCCACCAGCGGCGTCCAGTGCCACACGTCCATCAGCAGCACCGTCAGCCAGGCATCCACTGGATCACCGGTATAGTTATAGTTGAATCCCAGCTGGTTGAGTCCCCAGCCAAACAGGCCGATGTCGCCACGGGCGAAGATCTGCCAGATGGTGCCCACCACGTTCCAGGGAATCAGCAACGGAATCGCCAGCAGGATCAGGCAGAGGGACGCGCGTACGCCCCCCTTCGGCATCATCAGTGCTATGCCGATACCCAGGGGAATCTCGATGACCAGCACCGCCGCCGAGAATCCGAACTGCCGCAGCAGCGACGACTGAAGCCGCTGGTCCCGGAGCACATCCTGGAACCACTCTGTCCCCACCCAGTAAGCGCTGCCGGGGCCGAAAATATCCTGCACCGAATAGTTCACCACGGTCATCAGTGGCACCAGGGCGGAAAAGGCCACCAGCAGCAGTACCGGCAGCACCAGCCACCAGGCGCGGTTGTCCGGGATCTTTCTCATGGTGCCTCCTCCACCAGGTATTCATCCACGTAGAGCTTCAGCCAGCGGGCCGGAAAGTGCAGATGCACCTCCTGTTCCCGTTGCACCCGGGTATCTTCGGGAACCCGGACCTTGATGCTCTGCCCCTCCAGCCGCGCGGTGACAATCTGATAGGTACCCAGGTCCTCCACGTCCTCCACAACTGCCGGGCAGCTATCCGGGGCCGGCTCTGTGAGCTTGATAAATTCCGGCCGGATACCCAGACGCAGGTTGTCAGAGTCTGTTTCCGCCAGCCGCTTCACCAGACCTTCCGATAGCGGAAAGCGCGTGGCGCCGAACTGCACCCCGCCCTCGCAGCGGGCGACGTCCATCAGGTTCATGCCAGGGCTGCCGATAAAGAACCCCACGAAGGTATGGTTAGGGTTCTCGAACAGTTCCGTTGGGGTGCCGAACTGCACGATGCGTCCCTCGTACATCACCGCGATCCGGTCAGCGAAGGTGGAGGCCTCCAGCTGGTCGTGGGTGACGTAGATCATGGTGATATCGAACTGTTCATGAATCTGTTTGAGCTTGCGGCGCAGCTTCCATTTCAGTTGCGGGTCGATCACCGTCAGGGGCTCGTCGAACAGAATCGCGGAGACGTCCTCTCTCACAAGCCCGCGCCCCATGGACACCTTCTGTTTCTCGTCCGCCGTCAGGTTACGGGCCTTGCGACGCAACAGGGGCTCCAGCTCCAATACCTCTGCGATCTCGTTGACCCGCTCCCGGATCCTGGCACCGGGCAGACCGCTGTTACGCAGGGGGAAGGCCAGGTTGTCGTACACGGTCATGGAGTCGTACACCACCGGGAACTGGAACACCTGGGCGATGTTGCGCTCCCGGGGAGAAAGATGGTTAACCGGCTCGCCATCGAACAGCACCTGGCCTTCCGAAGGCGCCAGCAGACCGGATATGATGTTGAGCATGGTGCTCTTGCCGCATCCCGAAGGGCCCAGCAGCGCATAGGCCCCACCCCTCTCCCAGATATGGTCCAGTTGACGGATGGCATAGTCACCCGGCCCTGCGGGGTGTTTCTCGTAACTGTGGGCCATGGCCCTCAGGGTAATTTCAGCCATGGCCACCTCCGGTGTCCA
Source organism: Marinobacter sp. (assembly GCF_041690615.1). Classification (GTDB taxonomy): domain Bacteria; phylum Pseudomonadota; class Gammaproteobacteria; order Pseudomonadales; family Oleiphilaceae; genus Marinobacter. The sequence continues at coordinate 116,151 of NZ_JAWLGY010000005.1, read as the reverse complement.
CCGGGGTGTGGACCAGGGCCTGGTGCTGGTCGAAGACGAACAGCCGGTTCATGGGCAGGTAGATTTTTACAGGGTCGCCGGGTTCGCTGGCGTGCACTCCCAGTTCCTGAACCACCACGTCAAAATCACTGTTCCCCGCGTGCAGGAATGTCTCGGATCCGCTGATTTCCGCCAGCTCCACTTCCATCTCCAGGGCCAGGTCGTGCTTTCCTGTCGGTGACAGGCCCACGTGGCTGGGACGAATGCCGAACAGATATTCTCCCTCCGCCAGGTCACCAAGCTCCCGGGTCAGCCTGTGGCTAGTGCGTTCTCCAAAGATGACCGAATTCTGGCTGACCCGCCCCGGCAACAGGTTCATGGGGGGTTCGCTGAACAGTTCCGCAGCCAGCGTATTCACCGGCCGCCGGTAGACTTCGGCGACAGGACCGCTTTGCACCACCCGGCCCTCATGGAGAAGCGTGGTTGTGCCCCCCAGAGCCAGGGCCTCGTTAGCCTCGGTAGTGGCGTAGACCGCGATACATTGCCGCTCCCGGAACAGCTGGCGAAGTTCGGAGCGCAGGTCCTCCCGCAGCTTGTAGTCCAGGTTGACCAGCGGCTCGTCGAACAGGATCAGTGTGGCGTCCTTCACCAGGGCACGGGCCATGGCGGTGCGCTGCTGCTGGCCACCGGAAAGCTCGAGGGGATAACGGGACAGGAGGTTCTCAATATGCAACATGGCGGCGGTCTCCTGCACCCGGCGGTCCAGCTCCTCCGGGTTCATTTTTGCCAGGCGCAGGGGCGTCGCGATGTTTTCGTAAACGGTAAGATCCGGGTAATTGATGAACTGCTGATAGACCATCGAGACATTGCGCTTGCGCACACTCTGGCCGGTCACATCCTCACCGTTGTAGAGAATGCGACCGCTGTCAGGTTTGTCCAGCCCCGCCATCAGGCGCATCAGCGAGGTTTTCCCCGCCAGGGTCCGTCCCAGCAGCACGTTGAACGACCCGGCCTCAAAGGTCAGGTCGGCATCACGGATGAAATCCACGCCATCCACGGCACGGGAGACGTTCTCCAGTTGCAGCGACATCCGGTTTCCTTCTTGTTTTTGGGCAGGGCGGCATCGGGCCTGCCCTGCTGTCCCTGTGAAACAACCTCCTATGTTTCTAGTACAGGGCCCGGATGTTCGCAAACAACCATGATGATTTTCGCAATTTGTTAACGAAAATATCAGTAGCACTGCCTGAGCTCCCCAACCGACTGAAAATCCACAAGCTGGGCGTCATTGGTTTATACTGCAGCGGGCATTACCCTTTTCGCTGACGAACATCGGGAGCACCCATGCCACAAACCCGCCGACAGGAGCAGATCCTGGAGCTGATCCAGCAACAGGGATTTGCCACCACGGAACAGCTGGTGGACCACTTCCAGGTCACTGCGCAAACCATCCGCCGGGACCTGAACGAACTGGCCAGCCAGAACCGGGTGCGCCGGCATCATGGCGGCGCCGGCATTGACTCCAGCACGGTGAACACCGCCTACCAGGCCCGCAAGATCATGGAACTGGAGGCCAAGGAGCGCATAGCCTCTGCACTGGTAGAGATGATTCCGGACAACGCCTCGCTATTCATCAACATCGGCACCACCACCGAAACCATCGCCCGGGCCTTGCTGGTGAAAAACAATCTGCGGGTGGTAACCAACAACCTGCATGTGGCGTCGATTCTTTCCGTCAGGGAAGATTTCACCATAATCATTGCCGGTGGCGAGGTACGTAACCGGGACGGCGGCATTGTGGGAGAGGCAACCCGCGACTTTATCAACCAGTTTCGCATGGACTTCGGCATTATCGGCATCAGTGGCATTCACGGTGATGGCTCACTGCTGGATTTCGACTACCGCGAGGTGCGGGTTGCCCAGGCCATTATCAGCAACTCCAGCCAGGTATTACTGGCAGCAGACCACACCAAGTTCGGCCGCAATGCCATGGTCCGGCTGGGCAATATCACCCAGGCCAACCATGTCTTTACCGACCAGTCTCCTCCTGAAGAGATCTGCCACCTGCTGGCCGAGCACCAGGTCAGCCTGCACGTGGTCTGAGGCGACTCCGCCAGCATAGGTAGTTTCGTTTATTTTCGATATTTTCCTTTACGAATATCCCAGGCTTTTCCATACTCGTCCCATCGGTGCACATGCAGAACGACAGGAAGGGCAAGATGACCGGCAAACCGGAGAGTTATGACGTGGTCGTGGTGGGCGGCGGCGTGAACGGCACAGGGATCGCCATGGACGCCGCTGGCCGGGGCCTCAGCGTACTGCTTTGTGAGATGAACGACCTGGCGTCGGCCACCTCCAGCCGCAGCAGCAAATTGATTCACGGCGGCCTGCGTTACCTGGAACACTACGAATTCCGGCTAGTGCGCCAGGCCCTGGCCGAACGGGAAGCCTTGTTGGCCAATGCGCCCCATATTATGTGGCCGATGCGTTTTCGACTGCCCCACCAGCCCCATCTGCGCCCCGCATGGATGATCCGCGCCGGCCTTTTCCTGTATGACCATCTGGCCAAGCGTGAACTGCTGCCAGGCTCCCGGTCGATCACCTTTACGCCCGGCGACCCGCTGAAACCGGAAATCACCCGGGGGTTCGAATATTCCGACGGCTGGGTGGACGATGCCAGGCTGGTGGTACTTACAGCCCGCAAGGCAGAGCAGCTCGGCGCCCGCGTCCACACCCGGACCCGCTGCGTGCGGGCTGAACGCGGGACCGATCACTGGCAGGTCACCCTGCTGGATACCCGTACGGGTGATTCCCGGGTGGTTCGCACCCGGGCACTGGTCAACGCCGCCGGACCCTGGGTCAGCAGCCTGTTCGACAGCACCCTGAACCAGACAGCCCCCCGCATGATCCGCATGGTCAAGGGCAGCCATATCGTGGTACCCCGGCTCAACCGGGACGATGAGGCCTATATCCTGCAGAACGAGGACGAACGGATTGTCTTCGTGATTCCCTACGAAGATCATTTTTCCCTCGTGGGCACCACGGATGTGGACTATGAAGGCAATCCGTCGGAAGCCACTATTTCCGACGAGGAAACCCGCTACCTGCTGGATATCGTCAATCATTATTTCCGCCACCAGCTGACGCCGGAGGATGTGGTCTGGTCCTACTCCGGGGTACGACCTCTGATGGACGACGAGGAAGAAAGCGCCCAGAAGGCCTCACGGGATTATTCCTTCGAGGTGGACGCACCGGGCGGGAAAACACCGCTGTTATCCGTCTTCGGTGGCAAACTGACCACCTTCCGCAAGCTGGCCGAGGCGGCCACGGACCGTCTCTGCCAGTATTTCCCCGAGGCGCGCGGACACTGGACCCGAGATGCGGTCTTGCCCGGCGGCGACTTCCAGAGCCAGCCACGCCTGCAGGAAGCCCTCTGCAAGCACTACCCCTGGTTGCCCGGACTGCTGGCTTCCCGGATGGTACGCAGTTACGGCACGGACAGTTACCGCCTGCTCGCTGACAGCACCTGTCTGGACGACCTCGGCAGGCATTTTCTGGGCACCCTGTACGAACGGGAGGTGAGCTACCTGGTAAACGAGGAGTGGGCCGTCAGCGCAGACGATATTCTCTGGCGCCGCACGAAACAGGGCCTCTACGCCACCCCGGAGCAGATCGACAACCTGGAACGCTGGCTCCGGAGCGGTATTGCACAACGACAGGAACAACCCTGTCCTTCGGGCCAGGAACCCGTTTGACCACGACGAAAGTGGCACCGGGATTTCCCCTATGCTGCTTGTATCAACGGAGCCGGGGCCTTACTCTTTACGTACCCGCATACACCTTCGCAAAGAGACCCCGGTTGCCATGAGCGACAACGTCAAACCCCGCGTAGTCAGCGGCTCGAAGTTCCGCAATGAACACGGATTCTCGGCCATCAAGGACGGCGTCAAGAAAACCACCGGCGCGGAAACGCCCGTGCAGCGCAAACCCAAGTGGCTCCGCGCCCGCATGCCCGGCGGTGAACGCTTCGAAGCTGTTCGCCGCAACGTCAACGAGCATCGCCTGAGCACGGTCTGCCAGGAGTCCCATTGCCCGAATATCGGCGAGTGCTGGAACAACGGTACGGCGACTATCATGGTGATGGGCTCCGTATGCACCCGGGCCTGCAAATTCTGTGCAGTGGATACTGGAAATCCCAAAGGCTGGCTGGACCATGACGAACCGGAAAATACGGCGAAATCCGTTGCGCTGATGGGCTTGCGCTACATCGTGCTCACCTCGGTGGACCGGGACGACCTGGACGATGGTGGTGCTGCCCACTACGCGGCTTGTGTCGCCGCCATCAAGCAGCGAACCCCGGAAGTCGCAGTGGAAGCCCTGACCCCGGACTTCGATGCGGTCATGCCCCACGTGGAGAAAGTGGTGGATTCCGGACTGGATGTGTTCGCCCAGAATGTGGAAACCGTCAAACGCCTGACCCGTCGCGTCCGCGACCCCCGGGCCGGCTACGAGAAGACCCTGAGTGTGCTGGCCCACGCCAAGCATTACCGCCCGGACGTGCTCACCAAGACGAGCCTGATGCTGGGGCTGGGCGAGACCGAGACGGAAATCCTTGAGACAATGGACGACCTGAGGGCCGTCGGCGTGGATATCCTGACCCTTGGCCAGTACCTGCGCCCCACCCCGAACCACTTGCCGGTGGAGCGCTACGTCACCCCGGAAGAGTTCAACCATTATCGGGATATCGGTCTGGAAAAGGGCTTTATGGAAGTGCCATCAGGCCCGATGGTGCGCTCCAGCTATCGTGCCGACCGGGTATTCGAGAAGAACAACCTGGGGTTGGCCGTGCCGGCGGTACCCCGGGACACCAGCGCCATTCCGGTCCGCCAGGTCGACTGACCCCCGGGACCATTGCGCCAGCGGCGACTCGACGCCGCTGGCCCCGCCACGACGCCTGCCAACCTCAAGAAATGGCACCAGCCGCCGATACCTGTTTGTAAGACATTGTCAAAGGTCAGCCCTGAACTGATCCGGAGCAAGCATCACGCCCTGTCCCGGTGATATCGTCTGGAGCCGACTCCCGATCCGTCCATCCGCAACCGCCCGGTGGACCATGACAACAACAGGTTACCAATGCTGACGCTGCTCAAGAATGCCCGCCTGAAGTACAAGTTCTGGTTACTGAATATCATGGTGTTTGCGGTCATGTGCCTGCTGGTGCTCTACGCCATCCACGACGTGGCCAACCGCACCGGTCAGCCATTCATGACCGTATTCGCGGAATCGGCCCCCGGCTATGCCGGTATTGTGGCCCTGTTGATGCTGCTGGAAATGGCCGGCTCCCAGTTGCTGATTTCCTTTATCGAACGGCACGTCAACCGTCTCAAAAAAACCATGGTATCCGTACAGCAGTCGGGCAACCTCAGCGAACGGGCGTCCGTGGACTCCAGTGACGAGATTGGCGAAATGGCCGAGGCGTTCAATGCGATGCAGCAACGCACCGGGGATGTGGTGCGCAACATGCTGGAGGCTATTCGTCGTCTCCACGAGGAAGTCCGCGAACTCACCGCCACCGCCGAGCAGCGTCGCGACGAGCTGACCCGGCAGCAACAAGGTGCCGAGCGCTCTGCGGAAGTGGTTGAAGCCATGCTGCAGAGTTTCACCGGTATTGCCGAACAGGCCGGTATTGCCAACACGCTCTCCCACGAGGCCAACCGCGCAGCCCAGGCGGGGCACGACCGGGTCGCCCGCACAGCAGACTCCATCGAAAAGCTCTCACTGACCGTCGAGACCTCCGCGGAGGCGGTACAGGCACTGGCCGCAAACAGTCAGGAAATACGCCAGGCCGTTACCGAGATCCGGGGCATTGCCGAGCAGACCAACCTGCTGTCACTCAATGCCGCCATCGAAGCCGCCCGGGCCGGCGAGCAGGGCCGGGGCTTCGCCGTGGTGGCGGATGAAGTGCGCAACCTGGCCCAACGGGTGCAGGACTCCACAGACCAGATCCAGGGCACCCTGGACCGTCTGCTTGCCGCCATGGAGGCCGCTGTCGGCCAGATGACCACCAGTTCTGAAAACGCCCACCAGTGCGTGAGCGATGCCGTAGAGGGTCGTCAGGCATTACAGGATATCCAGGGCATGGTCGCCCGCATTGACCAGACCAACGAACAGATCGCCAGCGTGTCCGCGGAGCAGACCGCCGGCACAGATACCGTGCTTGGCGATGTACGGGGCATCCGTGAAACCACTGAGAGCATGGTGCGGGAGCTGGCAGCCAGTGCGGAAATGACGCGGCGGCTCAAGCAGCTGATCGATTCCCTGGAGGAGGCCTCACGGCAGGTACGGGTTCAATAGTTGCCCTGTGCCAGCGTACCTGATCCGGCCGGTGATCGGTGATTTCACCGGGTTTTTCACAATTTTCCGCTAATTGTGGCAGACTTCGCAGTTCCCTGTAATAAGCGGAGTATGCTCCCCGATGCCTTCCCCCTACAGCCTCTATAACCGGCTGATCCTCAGTCACCCCTGGCGGGTCCTGATCCTGTTTGCCGTGGTACTGGCCATTGCCAGCCTGCAACTGCACCAGTTCCGCCTGGACGCCTCTGCCGAGTCACTGGTTCTGGAGAACGACACCGCACTGGAGGACTACCGCACCGTCAATCAGCGCTTCGAGGCATCCGACGACTTCCTGGTGGTCACCTACACGCCGGAGGGCGAGCTGTTCACCCGGACGGCCATTGATACCCTCCGGGCATTGCGTGACGAACTCGCCGCCCTCGGCCCCGTAGGCTCCACCAACAGCATTCTCAACGTGCCCCTGCTCCACAGCCCGGACCTGAGCATCGACACGGTTGACGAGGAACTGCTGACCCTGGACCAGGACGATGTCCCCCTGGACAGGGCCCGGGAGTCGCTGCTTTCCAACCCCCTCTACCCGAACATGCTGATCAGCGACGATGCAGGCACCACGGCGATCCAGGTCAACCTGCCAACGCCCGACCGGTATTTCGAGCTGCTCAATCGCCGCAACCAGTTGCGAGAGCTGGCCAGTACAGAAGAACTGAGTCCGGAGCAGAACCGTGAACTGGAACGGGTTTCCGAAGAATTCCGCCAGCTGGCATCCCGGTTGGAAGCAGAGAGGGAGCAGACCATTGTCGATGTCCGGGCCATCCTGGATCGCTACCGGGACAAGGCGGAAATCCACCTGGGCGGCGTCCCCATGATTGCGTCGGACATGATTCGCTTTATTGAAAGCGACCTGTCCACCTTTGGCGTAGGCGTGCTGATCTTCCTGTTACTGACCCTCGTCGCCATCTTCCGCCGCTGGCAGTGGGTCGTGGTGCCCATTCTGTGCTGCGGCTTCACGGTATGGCTGGTGGCCGGCTACCTGGGCTGGATGCAGTGGCCGGTGACGGTGATCTCCTCCAACTTTGTCTCATTGCTGCTGATCATGACCCTGTCACTGACCATTCACCTGATGGTTCGGTACCGGGAGCATCAGCAGTCCAACCCGGAAGATGATCGCAAGCAGCATCTGCGGGATACCCTGGCCACCATGGTGAAGCCCTGCTTCTACATGGCCCTGACCACCATGGTGGCATTCGGTTCGCTCACCTTCAGCGGCATCCGGCCGGTAATCGACTTTGGCTGGATGATGACCCTGGGCCTGGCGCTCGCCTTCGCAATCAGTTTCCTGGTCTTCCCGGTACTGGTATCGCTCCTGCCCGAGCCGGCGGTACGCCGCAGCCCACCTGGCAGCCTGCCAGTGACCGACGCCTTTGCCCGCATCACGGAACGCTTCGGGGGCACTGTGCTGGTGGGCTCCCTGGTCCTTGCCGTGCTCTGCGTCACCGGCATGAGCCGACTGTCAGTGGAAAACAGCTTTATCGACTACTTCAAGTCGGACACAGAGATCCACCAGGGTATGGTGGTGATCGACCGCAAGCTTGGCGGCACGACGCCGCTGGATATCATCATCACCGACCTGGAACGGCCAGAAGACACCGACGATGACCCCTTCGCCAGCGACTGCGACCCTTTCGTGGACGACTGTGGCGACGAGGACCTGCGGGACACCTGGTTTACCTGGCAGAAGCTCGACCGGCTGGAGCGCGTCCATGACTACCTGAACAGCCTTCCGGAAACCGGCAAGGTACTGTCCATCACAACCACTATGCGCCTGTTGGCCGAGATCAATGGCGGCGAGCCCCTCGACGCCATGGAGGTCGCCTTCGTACCGGCAATGCTGCCGGATGACCTGGCGCCCATCCTGCTGACGCCCTACATCAGCGAAGAACACCACCAGGCCCGCATCAACATCCGCCTGATTGACTCCCTGCCGGACCTTCGGCGGGACGAGCTGCTGACCAGGATACACAACCACCTGACCGGCGAACTTGGCCTTGAGGATGAGCAACTGCTGTTTACCGGCATGACGGTGATGTACAACAACATGCTGCAGAGCCTGTTTGACTCCCAGATACGCACCCTGGGCATCGTTTTCCTGGCCATCAGCATCATGTTCATGGTGCTGTTCAGGTCGCTCAGACTGGCACTGATCGGCATTGCTCCCAACCTGCTGGCAGCGGGATCAGTGTTGGGGCTGATGGGCTGGCTGGGCATCCCGCTGGACATGATGACCATCACCGTGGCGGCGATCACCGTGGGGATCGCGGTGGATGACACCATCCATTACATTCACCGCTTCCGGGTGGAGTTCGGGAAAGACCGCGACTATGTCGCGACCATGCACCGGTGCCACCAGAGCATCGGCCGGGCCATGTCCTACACGACCATCACCATCATCATTGGGTTCTCGATCCTGGTGTTGTCCAACTTCCTGCCAACCATCTATTTCGGGCTGTTCACCGGCTTTGCCATGTTCATGGCGCTCATGGGCGCGTTACTGTTGCTGCCCCGGCTGATCCTGCTGGTGAGGCCCTTCGGCCCGGCGGCCGATCGCTGACCAGCATGAATGATCCCGGCAGCCTCACGGTGGCCGGGGTGTTCATTCTGGAAAACTGCCCGGGGGTTTGGAACAAGACTCGGAACTTGGGCGTTCGTCAGCAATACACCAAAAAAAAGCCGCATTTCCCGGGCCGGGAAATGCGGCTTTTTGATGTCATTGCGCCACCGGGGCGGCGCAACTGTCAGCGCATCACTGCATTTGCTGCTGCTGTTGCTGCTGTTGCATTTGCTGCTGCATCTGTTGCTGCTGCTGTTGCATCTCACGCATGCGCTTCTCGAGCGTGTCGCGCTGCTCTTCAGTGAACACACTGTCAATGCGCGCTTGCATCAGGGTAGACAAAGCAGTCATTTCGCCGTTGAGCTCACCCAGGCGGGCCGCATCTGAGCGAATGGTGCCTTCGTCATAGTCAGGGCCAATCTGTTCCTGCAGCTGCTGCTGGACCTCGGAAGCTTCCGCCTGCAGTTCCTGCAGTTCGCCCTGGGTCTCTTCCATGATCTCACGGATTTCAGCTTCCTGATCCTCGCTCAGGCCAACCAGCTCGGCGATTTGGGAAACCTGGTCCGGCTGCTGTTGCTGCTGTTGGGCCATCGCAAAACCGGCAAAGGTCATGGCAATCAGGGCGAGCGCGAAGTTGCGAATAAGTGTCATGTAAATCTCCGTAGTAGCATTGGTCAGTCGTTGTTGATTTGCATCGGAACACGCTCACCCTAAAGAAATCAACCGTCAAATTCACCCCTTACCTGGCGCCCGGGACGACATGTTATTCCTGAGATGACCGCCAGCCCCTGTCATACGGGGCCTCACGCGAAATGTGAAAAATTCTTTATTCCCCGCCATAATGGCGCCCTGTCACACTATTAACCCGGCACCCCACCCCGGCAGGAGTCCCAACCATGGCGATCAACTGGTTTCCAGGCCATATGCACAAGGCCCGCAAGGAGATCAAGCAGGTCATGCCTCAAATGGACCTGATCATCGAGGTCCTGGATGCCCGCATCCCGTTCAGCAGTGAGAACCCCCTGGTGCCGGCGCTGCGGGGTGATACCCCGGTTATCAAGGTACTCAACAAACGGGACCTGGCCGACCCGGAAGTCACCGCGTCATGGCAGCAGTGGCTGGAAAAGGAAAAGGGCATCCGGGCGGTGACCCTGACCCACAACCAGCGTAACGAAGCCCTGGCGATTCTCCGGCTGGCTCAGGAAATGGTCCCGGCCGCCATCCGGGACACCCGGGCCCTGCGCATCATGATTCTGGGCATCCCCAACGTCGGCAAGTCCACCCTGATCAACACGCTGGCCGGGCGCCCGGTCGCGAAAACCGGTAACGAACCCGCCGTGACCCGGGCCCAACAGGCGATCAAGCTGCCGGACAACATCCTGCTGTATGATACGCCAGGGTTCCTTTGGCCCAGGCTGACGCCGGAAGAGTGTGGGTACCGGCTGGCAGTCACCGGGGCCATCCGGGCCGCGGTGATCGAGTTCGAGGATGTGGCCCTGTTCGCAGCGGACTATCTGCTACAGGCCTACCCTGAGCGGATTTGTGAGCGCTATGGCCTGGAAGGACGACCTGCCGATGGCCTGGCCCTGATGGACGCCATCGCAGCGAGGCGCCGTTTCTTTGCCCGCGGCGGCATTCCGGACCTGCACAAGGTGGCAGAAGTCCTGCTGAATGAATTGCGGGCCGGCATACTGGGCCCTGTCTCTCTGGAAACACCGGAAATGGTGGAAGCGGAGCAGGCCAGGGAAGCCCTGCGGCGGGAACAGGAAGCGGCCCGGGAACAGGAGCGCAAGAAGAAAGGCAAACGCAGGAACGACAACACCTGACGAAGGTCAAATATCAATCATCAGCGATATTGCCTAAACTCTTGCACCAGATCTGAAAGGGCGGGTGCCAGGAGTATCCGCCGGGAATGTACACCAGGGTACCGCCCCGCATGAGGGGCAGCCCCGCATCAAGGAGAACAGTATGAGACGGGTTGTGGTAACCGGCATGGGCATCGTGTCCTGCCTTGGCAACTCCACCGACGAAGTGACCAGGAGCCTCAGAGAGGGCAGGTCCGGCATCCGCTTCAACGAAACCTATAAGGAGCTGGGGTTCCGCAGCCAGGTCTGTGGCATGGTGGACGTGGATACTTCCGTCATCGATCGCAAGATCCGCCGTTTCATGGGCGAATCCGCCATGTACGCCTACCTGTCCATGGAGCAGGCCATTGCCGATGCCGGGCTGCCCCCCGAGATGGTGTCCAACGACCGCACTGGTCTTATCGCCGGCTCCGGCGGGGCTTCCTGCTCCAGCCAGGTAGAAGCGGTGGACATCATGCGTGAAAAGGGCGTCAAGCGCATTGGTGCCTTTATGGTGCCGCGCATCATGACCTCCACCGTATCGGCCTGTCTGGCCACGGCTTACAAGATCCGCGGAGTGAACTACTCCATGTCATCGGCCTGCGCGACCAGCGCCCACTGCATCGGACACGCCATGGAGCAGATCCAGAATGGCAAGCAGGACATAGTCTTTGCCGGGGGCGGCGAGGAAGAGGACTGGAGCCTCACCATGCTGTTCGACGCCATGGGCGCCCTCTCCTTCAAATACAACGACACGCCCGAAGCCGCCTCCCGGCCCTTTGACCGCGCCCGCGACGGCTTCGTCATCGCCGGCGGCGGTGGCATGCTGGTGCTTGAGGAGCTGGAGCACGCCCGCAAGCGTGGTGCCCGTATTATCGCCGAGCTCACCGGCTATGGCGCCACCTCCGACGGCTACGACATGGTGGCCCCCTCCGGCGAAGGTGCTGCCCGCTGCATGCACCAGGCCATGGCGACGGTGGACGGCGACATCGACTACATCAACGCCCACGGCACCAGCACCCCGGTAGGGGATGTGGCGGAAATGAAGGCCGTCAGCAACGTATTCGGGGACAAGGTGCCGGCAATTTCGTCCACCAAGTCCCTGACCGGCCACTCCCTGGGCGCCACCGGCGTGCAGGAAGCCATTTACTCCCTGCTGATGATGCAGAACGGCTTTGTGGCGGGTACCGCGAACCTGGAGAACCCGGATGAGGAACTTGCGGGTATGCCCATCGTCGGGCCGACGTCGCAGCAGGCCGAACTGAAACATGTCATGTCCAACAGTTTCGGCTTCGGAGGCACCAACGCTTCCCTGATTTTCAGCCGTCTGGACTGAACGCCCGGCTCCGGCCATCCCGGCCGGAGCCGGATTTACACCTGAATAAGGGTGCCAACCATTGGCAAACCGGCTCCGGCGTATTATCGTGTGATTGATATGAGTCAATCGATCCGGAACTGAGCATTGAATCAGGGCAAGAGTCCATGCCCTGGTCTGTGGTCTTGCTTGCACGCACTTGTCCGGATCCGCATCAGCCAACCAGGGTCGTCATGAATCAGTCCATTCCCGTAAATCAGATGTCCTCGATTTCCAAGTCATCCTGCCAGCATTGCAGTCTGAGCAATCTGTGCCTGCCCCTGGCGCTGGACAGCAATGACATGAATCGGCTGGACGAGGTGGTGAACAGGGATCGCATCTTCAACCGGGGCGAGCAGGTGTTTACCCAGAGCACGCCGTTCCGGTCGTGTTTCGCGGTGAAAAGCGGCGCCATCAAGACCTCAGTGATTACCGAGTCCGGTGACGAGCAGATTACCGGCTTCTTCATGCCAGGCGAACTGGTGGGTCTGGACAGCATGAGTGATGACATCCATGCATCGACGGCCAAGGCCCTGGAACGCACCAGCGTATGTGAGATTCCGGTGGAACAGCTGGAACAGCTGGCCCATACCCTCCCCGGGCTGCAGCATCACATGTTCCACCTGATGAGCCAGGAAATCCGCAACAGCCACCAATTGTCTGTGCTGCTTAGCAAGAATACCGCAGAGGAGCGCATCGCTGCGCTGCTGCTGTCCCTGTCCAGCCGCTTCCAGCGTCGCAAGCTGTCGCCGACCCACTTCAATCTGCCCATGGCCCGGAACGACATTGCGAACTTCCTTGGCCTGGCAGTGGAGACGGTCAGCCGGGTGTTCACCCGCTTCCAGAATCAGGGGCTGATTCGTGCCCGCGGGCGGGACATCGAGCTAGTCGACCTTGAGGCCCTTCAGACCATGGCCCTGGGCAACGCCCAGCCCTGACAGGGCCAGCTCCTCCTCCAGGGCAGAGCGCCAGGACAGCTGTTTCACCCCGAAAGTATTGCGGATCTTGGTGCACCCCAGGGTCGCGTTCTCGGGCTCCACGGCGGCCCAGCCGGGTAATTCATCCACCACATGCACTGCTCGCTCGTCGACGTCACCGTTTATTTCCGGCATATCCGCCAGAGTCAGGCCCAGGTCGTACTGGCTGATTTCCTCCGCACCGGCGTATTGGTAAGTCCCCCAGACTTCCGCGCCACAATCCAGCTGCAGGGCCATCGCCCGAAGTACCCGCGCCAGGTCACTGGTGGCCACTGGCTGGCCCCGGTGGCGGCTCGACAGCCGTAATGGCTCCCTGGACCCGGCCGCCTTATGAACCTTGCGAATGAACCGCTGCAGGCCCCAGCCGGTGCGCAACAGAATATGACGGGGCAATACAGTACGCATCACCTGTTCGCACTCCCACTGCCAGATACCCAACTGCCCGATGGGGTTACCCGGGTTGGAGGACAGGTAAGCACTCTGTTTGCGGCCGTCGAATACATAGGAGGTGGACAGCTGGATCAGGATCATGTCTTTGGCTGCAGCGTACTCCGCCAGGGCCATGGGCAATGAAAAGGCCTTGGTCCTGGCCAGCTCGGGGTCAGCCTCCGCCGCCTCCGGATCTGTCAGCCACATGGCATTGACGATCAGGTCGGTGGCCCGGGGCACCCACTGCTCCACGCCTGACAGATCCAGGTCCGACAGGTCACTGATCAGCAGTGGTGTCACCTCAAGATGGGTACTGCTTAACTGCTTCAGCAACAGTCGGGCCAGCACACCGTTATCATGGACTACCAGTACATTCACAAATCGGATCCTGTGTTCAAACGCATGGATTCACCGGCTTCAACACGGGGCACTCGCCGGGTCACACCGGTCAGCAGTTCATAACTGATGGTACCGGCGCAATCAGCCACTTCGTCGACCGGTATATGCTCTCCCCAGAGCTCCACCGTATCGCCCACGGCAGCTCCGGGTACATCACCCAGGTCAATCGCCAGCATGTCCATGGACACCCGGCCAATCAACGGCGCCCGGGTGCCCCGGAGCCATACCGGCGTTCCGTTGGGTGCGTGGCGGGGATAGCCATCACCATAGCCGATACACACCATGCCCATAAGGGTGGACCGGGTGGCACGCCAGGTTTCGCCATAGCCCACAGCATCTCCCGGCGACAGTTGCCGGATGGCAATCAGGCGCGACTCCAGGGTCATGGCTGCCTTCAGCCCCAGCTCCGGTCCGTAGCGCCCCAGCATGGGCGAGCCTCCATAAAGCATGATGCCCGGCCGTGTACGATCGAACATGGCCTGGCCGTCCCTGAAGTGAGCAGCGGAGTTGGCGACGCTCCGGGTAATGTTACCCAACCCCCCGGTGGCCTGGTCGAAAATCCGGGTCTGGCGCGCCGTACTCTGGCTCTGCTCATCGTCCGCACAGGCGAAGTGCGTCATGGCGCCGGTGACCCTGACCCCGGCCCGGACCAGCCGCTTCCGCACCTTCTCCAGGTCAGCCGGCGCAAAACCCAGGCGGTTCATGCCGGAATTGATCTTGAGCCAGATGTCCGGGCGACCGGAAACCGTCTCCAGCCATTCCAGCTGATGGGGATCATGCACCACCACGGTAAAACGCTCGGCTTCGCACACCCTCAGGTCTGCCGCTTCATGGACTCCCTGCATGAGCAGTACGGGCTGGGTCAGCCCCGCTTCTCTCAATGCAACAGCTTCTTCCAGACACGCGACGGCATACTGGTCCGTTTCCTCTGACAGCGCAAAGGCAACACGCTCAATACCGTGGCCATAGCCATCTGCCTTGACCACGGCGATAGTGCGGGCCGGGGCAGCCCGGCGCCGGGCCAGGCGGTAGTTGTGGCGCAGATTGTCCAGGTGTATCCGGGCAATGGTGGGACGCGACATCAGTAGTCCCCGCCGTAGTCGCCGTGGGCCAGGTCCTCGAACTTGGTGTACTTGCCGATGAAGGCCAGGCGCACGGTACCGATGGGGCCGTTCCGCTGCTTGCCGATGATGATTTCAGCAATACCCTTGTCCTGGGTATCCTCGTTATAGACTTCATCCCGGTACACAAACATGATCACGTCTGCGTCCTGCTCAATGGCGCCGGATTCCCGCAAATCCGAGTTTACCGGTCGCTTGTTGGGGCGCTGTTCAAGGCTCCGGTTAAGCTGGGACAGGGCCACCACGGGGCAGCTGAGCTCCTTGGCCAGGCCTTTCAAAGACCGGGAAATCTCGGAGATCTCCGCCGTCCGGCCCTCAGTGTTGCCCGGCACCCGCATCAGCTGCAGATAGTCCACCATGATCAGGCTCAGCTTGCCGCCGTTCTCCCGGGCGATGCGGCGCGCGCGGGAACGCATCTCGGTGGGACTGAGGCCCGGGGTGTCATCGATGTACAGGGGCTTGTCCTTGAGCAGGCTCACGGCCGACGTCAGCCTCGGCCAGTCGTCTTCTTCCAGCTTGCCGCTACGCATGCGGGTCTGGTCGATACGTCCCAGGGACGAAAGCATACGCATGACGATCGCATCCGCCGGCATCTCCATACTGAACACCAGAATGGGCTCGCCGGAGGACAACAGGGCGTTTTCGACGATATTCATGGCAAAGGTCGTCTTACCCATGGACGGGCGCCCTGCCACAATGATCAGGTCCGATGGCTGCATGCCCGAGGTCCACTCGTCCAGATCGGTAAACCCGGTGGTCAGACCGGTGACCTTCTCGCCAGACTCGAACAGCTCTTCAATGCGCGTCAGCGCCTGGGTAAGGATGGGATTGATGGCCTTCGGGCCGGAGCCTTCCTTGGTGCGGGATTCGGCAATCCGGAACACATTACGCTCGGCTTCATCCAGCAGGTCGGAACTGGTCCGCCCCTGGGGGTTGAAAGCCGAGTCCACGATGCCGCCGGAAACCTCGATCAGCTGCCGCAGGATGGAGCGCTCAGCCACGATCTGGGCATAGGCGCGAATATTCGCCGCGCTGGGCGTCTTTTCCGCCAGCTCTGCCAGATAGGAAAGGCCACCGGCGTCTTCAATATCCCCTGCCCTCTCCAGGTACTCGGCCAGGGTGACCACATCCAGCGGCTCGCTCTCGGACGCCAGTCGCTCCACCGCAGCGTAGATAAGGCGATGGTCCTGACGGTAGAAATCCCCGGCCGTGATCACCTCGGACACTTCATCAAAGCGCCGGTTATCCAGCATCAGACCGCCCAGCACCGCCTGCTCGGCTTCCACGGAATGGGGAGGAATCTTCACCCTTGAGGTTTCCAGATCACTGCTGGATGCCTTGAAACTGCTGGTGGCCATGGACTTTCTCGGATACCGGAATTCGAATGGAGTTGCCCTGGTCGGCTCTGGTTAGCGAAGCGAACAGACCCGTTCAAGGATACCAGAAACACACAGGCCCGGAAGCTGCCAAGGCAGTCCGGGCCTGTGAATGTGAGAAGCAGGCAAACAGGTCACCGACTCTCACTTCATGACGAACGGGACGATCAGTCGGCGACAACGGCCAGCTGAATGGTCACAGTTACGTCGGTGTGCAGCTGGAGCTCGATTTCGTACTCGCCGGTGACCCGAATCGGACCTTCCGGCAGACGAACTTCGCTCTTCTCGACTTCAGTGCCGCCAGCGGTGATGGCGTCAGCGATGTCGCGAACACCGATAGAGCCGAACAGCTTGCCTTCATCACCGGCCTTGGAGCTGATGGTGAAGGACTGGCCTTCCAGCGCCTCGGCACGGGACTGGGCAGCAGCCAGCTTGTCGGCGGCCGCTTTTTCCAGTTCTGCACGACGCTCTTCGAACGCCTTCAGATTTTCTGCGGTCGCTGCCACGGCCTTGCCGTACGGCAGCAGGTAGTTACGGCCGTAGCCGGACTTGACCTTGACCTTGTCACCCAGGGAACCCAGGTTTGCCACTTTTTCGAGCAGAATAACTTCCATCTCGTTAACCTCTTCGTGCTTTATTCAGCCGGACCGGCAGGCTTTATACGGCCCCGGATATCCAGCCAGCTATCCACAATTGCCAACAGCATCAACAACAAACTGATCGTAAAACCCTGAACCACAAGCAAGGCGTAAAACGCCACGAGCCACAGGTTGCTGGCCTTCTTGCGACCGACCACACCGTGTACCAGCGCGATTCCTGCCACCAGCAACGGCAGCCCTGCGACCCAACCCAGCAGCAACGGATTGATTCCGATAACCGGAGCCACCACCAGCAACAGCACACACAGGGCTGATACGCCGCGGGACAGGCGAAAACCGTGAAATTCACGGCGAAATCCGCCCGGGTTGTACAGTGCTGCCTGCCAGTATCTGGACAGCATCGCCACAGCGACTGCCATACCCAGATAGGAGCCGGGCATCAGCCCTTCCACCATGCCCCGGATGGCTGGCTCCAGCTCGCTGCCCAACTGCCGGGACATGTCCGGATACGCCCACTGGTAAAGACTCATGAACGCTTCGGTCACTTCCTGCAGCATGCCGGGGAACAGCACCGGCAGCACCAGGCCGATCACCAGCCCGAGGCCGGAGCCTGCCAGCAGGCTCTTTTCCCAGGACAGGGTACTGCGCAGCACCGCTGCCATCAGGAACACCAGCAACAACACCGATATGACTGTCGGCTCGCTGCCTATCCAGGCCCAGCCCAGAGCCGGCAACAAGGCCCAGAGAGCGATATTGAGCCCCTGAGCAACCCCCAGCCGGAGTATGACCAGGCCAACAACCGCTGCGCCAATCCATGACAGATAGGGTATGGCGGTTGCGAGGGCGGCGACACCGCCCGCCTGCAGGGGACCGCGCATTACATACTGTGCCAGTGCACGCATGGTCCCGGGTCCTGTACGATCTTAGTTGTCGTGGCTGTCCGAGTACGGCAGCAGGGCCAGGTAACGAGCACGCTTGATGGCGGTCGCCAGCTGACGCTGATAACGGGCCTTGGTGCCGGTAATACGGCTGGGCACGATCTTGCCGGTTTCTGTGATGTAACCTTTCAGGGTGTCCAGATCCTTGTAATCGATCTCCTTGACACCCTCTGCCGTGAAGCGGCAGAACTTACGACGTCTGAAAAAACGAGCCATTGATTAACTCCTCAACTCCGGATGGGTGATTACTCTTCTTCGTCCTGGGACTTTTCCTGACGGCGCTCACTGCTTTCAGTGTTGCGACGCGGACGGTCATCAGAACGACGATCTTCCCGGGACTCAGCTGCCTTCATCGGAGACATGTCTGTGTCCGGACCATCACGACGGATCACCAGGTCACGGATGATCGCATCGTTGAAGCGGAAGTTGTGAGCCAGCTCGTCCAGTGCGGCCTGTGAACATTCAACATTCATCAGGACATAGTGAGCCTTGTGGATCTTGTTGATCGGATAGGCCAGGTGACGGCGCCCCCAATCTTCAAGACGGTGAATCTGGCCGCCGTCATCAGTGATGAGGCCGGTGTAACGCTCGATCATTGCGGGCACCTGCTCGCTCTGATCGGGATGCACCATGAATACGATTTCGTAGTGACGCATGTTTTCTCCCTACGGTTTGAACAGCCTCCAGCAGGTGTATCCGCTCTGCAGGAAGCAAGGAGTTGGCAGCATGGATGCTGCCGCTTTCCGGGTTTTGCCATGAAAATCCGCAAGATAATCCGGTTTTCAGACAATACGACCCCGCCCCTTCGAAAAGGGGTGACGCATTTTATGCCCACGGGGGCTTTGTTGCAAGCTAAGCCCGCTGGCGTACTGCTTCGTACAGACACACACCGGTGGCCACGGAGACATTCAGACTGTCCACCAGGCCGTGCATGGGAATCTTGATCAGGTGATCACAGTGCTCACGGGTCAGCCTTCGCATACCCTTGCCTTCCGCCCCCATCACCAGCCCGACCGGACCCTTGAAGTCCGCCTGATAGAGGGTCGCCTCAGCCTCGCCGGCCGTACCGATCAGCCAGACGCCCTGCTCCTGCAGGGTGCGCAGGCACCGGGCCAGGTTGGTGACCCGTACGAAGGGTACCGTCTCGGCAGCGCCGCAGGCCACCTTGCGGGCCGTCGGGTTCAGCGTGGCCGACTTGTCTTTCGGCACGATAACCGCAGCAACCCCGGCGGCATCCGCCGTGCGCATGCAGGCGCCCAGGTTATGGGGGTCCGTCACACCGTCCAGTATCAGCAACAGCGGGGGCTCTGAGCGACCGGCCAACATCCTGTACAGGTCATCCTCTGTCCATTCCTGACTCTCGCTGACCCGGGCCACAACACCCTGATGAGCACCGGATACCCTGGCATCCAGCTCCCTGCGGTGCACCACCTGCCACTGCACGCCAAGCTGGTCGAGCCCTTCGGTAATCTCTTTGACCCGCCGATCCTGCCGGCCCTGCTGAATCCAGACCTGCTGCAGTCGCTGCGGTTCCTTTTTCAGAACCGCGTCCACCGCATGCCAGCCAAAAACAAATTCTTCCGACACGTCGACTTTCCTCTCCGGTTATCGGCTGGCGCCGGCTTTCTTGCGTCCACCACTGCGGCGGCCTGAGCCCTTGCCAGAGGCTGGCTTGCTGTCACCCTGCTTGCCGGGGGATTTTCTGGAGGCCTCGCTGGCCGCTTCTGCCGTCAACTGATCTTTCGCAGAGGGCTTGCGTGAACGGGAGCGGCTCCTGCCGCTCTTGCCGGCCTTGCCTTCCCGGGTCTGGCGATCTTCAGGCTTGCCCTTCGGCGCACCCTGCCCGCCCTTGCCTGAGGACTTCCGGGCACCGGACCGACGGCTGGGCTCGCTGACCAGCTCCAGGTCAATCTTGCGATCGTCCAGGTCCACCCGAACCACCTGCACACGAACCTCGTCACCAAGGTGGAAGCTGGTCGCCGTGCGCTCACCCACCAGGCGGTGCTTGGCGGCATCGTGGTGATAGTAGTCACCACCCAGGGTCGAGATATGTACCAGGCCCTCGATGTAGATACCGTCCAGCTCCACAAAGAACCCGAACGGGACTACGGCTGCGATCACGCCGTCGTAGGTCTCGCCCACGTGCTCACGCAGGAACTCGCACTTGAGCCAGGCCATGACATCCCGGGTGGCGTCATCCGCCCGCCGCTCGGCCATGGAACAGTGTTCCCCCAGCTGTACCATACGGGCCTGGTCATAGGGATAGTCCGCCAGCTCCGGATCACGCTTCGGTGGATGCTCCACATCCCTGGCCGGCTCCTCGCGATGCACAATGGACTTGATCGCCCGGTGCACGATCAGATCCGGGTAACGGCGAATGGGTGAAGTGAAGTGGGTATAGCTGGTGTAGCCCAGCCCGAAGTGGCCGCTCTCGTCCGGGCTGTAGACTGCCTGGCTCAGGGATCGCAACATCACCATCTGGATGACATGGGCATCCGGCCGGTCCTGGATACTGTTCAGCAGTTCCTGATAATCCGACGATGACGGTTTGTCGCCCCCGCCCAGCTGCAGGCCCAGTTCACCCAGGAACAGGCGCACTGCCTGCAACCGCTCCTCGGAAGGACCGTCATGCACACGATACAGGGCGGGCACCTTGTATTTCTTCAGGAAACGGGCCGTCGCCACGTTGGCGCACAGCATGCACTCCTCGACGATCTTGTGGGCATCGTTGCGCTGCACCGGCACGATTTCCTCGATCTTCCGATTGGCGTCGAAAATCACCCGGGTCTCGGTGGTTTCAAAGTCGATGGCGCCACGCTCGGTCCGCGCTTTGCGCAACACCTTGTAAAGGCCATACAGGTCGTGCAGCTGGGGCAGAATATCGGAATAGAGCTGGCAAAGACTGATACCGGTCTCGGTATCCGGGTGCTCCAGCATCTGACTGACCTTGGTATAGGTGAGCCGGGCATGGCTGTGCATTACCGCCTGGTAGAACTTGTAGCTGCTGATGCGTCCCGAAGCACTGACGGTGACGTCCGCCACCATACAGAGGCGATCCACTCCCGGATTCAGGGAGCACAGCCCGTTGGAGAGTTTTTCCGGAAGCATGGGCACCACGTGGTCCGGAAAATACACCGAAGTGCCCCGATTGACGGCCTCCTCATCCAGGGGGGAGCCCGGCCTGACGTAATGGGACACGTCCGCAATGGCCACCAGTAACCGGTAGCCGCCCCGGGGACGTGGCTCACAATAGAGCGCATCATCAAAGTCCCGGGCATCTTCGCCATCGATGGTTACCAGCGGCAGATGCCGGATATCCACCCGGTTTTCCTTGTCTTCCGGCCGCACATCTTCCGGAATCGCAGCGGCCTGGCGCCCCACTTCCGGAGGCCAGGCGTGAGGAATGTCGTAGGAGCGGATGGCCACATCGATTTCCATCCCCGGCGCCATATGCTCACCCAGCACTTCCACCACACGACCGGTAGGTTTGGTGCGCTGGGTAGGCTGACGCAGGATATCCACGACCACGTACTGGCCATGGCGTGCCTTGCCACAATCTTCCTCGGCAATCATGATTTCATTGTTGATGCGGGGATTCTCCGGGACCACAAAGGAGATGCCGCTTTCCCGGAACAGCCGGCCCACAGTCTGGGTGGTGCGGTGCTCCAGTACCTCGACGATCTTGCCCTCGCGGCGCCCACGATCATCGACGCTCTCGACCCGGGCCGCCACCCGGTCACCGTGAAACACCTGGCGCATCTGGCGGGCACTCAGGAACAGATCCGAGCCGCCATCGTCCGGCATCAGGAAGCCGAAACCGTCCTTGTGACCAGACACACGACCGGTAACCAGGTCTGCTTCGTCGATCGGCAGGTAACGGCCCTTGCGGTTACAGATCAGCTGTCCATCACGGCACATGGCAATCAGGCGGCGACGCAGGGCCTCAATGCCCTCCTCGCTGCTCTGGCCGAGTTCCTCACAGAGGGTTTCATGGGTTGCGGGGGCTCCCCGCTGACGAAGATGGTCGAGAATGAACTCCCGACTCTGTATAGGGTTGTCGTATTTCTGTGCTTCGCGATCCGCATGGGGATCACGTGGTTCTTTCCTGGAAACCATAGTTCCTCTCTTTACTCTGGTTAAAACCGGCGTAGGCCGGCAACCAGACCCGGACGCGTCTGTCTGACGTCCGGTTAATTCGGCAGCGCTCTGGAGCCTGAGACGACCAGAACACTCTCGAATTACCCGGACCAGACAGCGAATCACGCGCCAGGTCTGGCATGAATGTATCGGGAGTATAACGCCCAGCCCCCGCCCCGACCTAACAATGCCCTGAAATCCCTTTAAGGGATCATGCCTACGCCCCCATGAAATTTTTGCGAATCCGCCTGAAAAAATGTTTGACAGCCCCGAACCGAATCATTAAAGTACGCGCCATCGGTTGAGGCGACACGCCCCAGCCAGCAACCAAAGGCTTGAATTCGAAAAAGAATTCATTAAAATAGCCAGACGTTGTAGTCACCTGCCGAGGTGGTGAAATTGGTAGACACGCTAGCTTCAGGTGCTAGTGGGGGCAACCCCGTGGAGGTTCAAGTCCTCTCCTCGGCACCATTTCCTTCCCCAGGAAATGGCACCTAGTAAAAAACTCCAGCCAGTTGTCCGTATAGAGCCCAGAGTTGTCCAGTACTGGTATTTCCGACTGACCTCTTTGCCTGCTCCACCTATTCCGCTCTCTCCGGATCGACCGGATCCTCGTCCTCTGCACAATCCTTTGACGGGGCACCCCTGAAATCATTGTTGGCGAACACCTCCAGCAGAATCGCCTGTTCGATGGCGCTGCGCTGTGAGGGACGACAGGGAAAGCGGACCACCAGGTGTATCTCGTTGGCCAGGGGAACCTGGATGCTGACCCTGGGGTCCACCACCGGCACTTCCAGCCCACGGCGGTCGCCGAGGCGGCGCATGTAGCGGCGGGCCGTTTCCAGGAAGGGTTCACACTGTGCCAGCGTGGCCTCCAGCAATACCTTCTGGGCCAGTTGCCAGTTGTCATCCCGCTTGAAGGGTACCGTGAACACGTGCAGGACGTAGTCTTCGGTGAAGCTCTCGTTGATAATGGGCTCGGACACGAACAGTGAGTTGGGAATCACGGTAGCCCGGCCGGTACGCTGGTGGGTCAGCTTGCCCGGTCCCACCTCCAGAATTGTCGTGGCCAGCAGGTTCTGGTCGATCACATCGCCGCGGAAATCCTTGACCTGAATGCGGTCACCGATATCAAAGGAGCGGGCGCCACCTTTCACCAGACTGCCCATAAAGCACAGGATCAGCTCCTTGGTGGCGACCACAAAGGCCACCGCAATGGCGACAATGGACAGCGCCAGGGTGCGCAGCTCCTGCCCCCAGATCAACACCAACCCCAGTAGGAAAACCAGGATCAGTCCGTTGCGGGTCTGCACCAGCCATTTGCGCCGCAGTTCAGTGGACTGGATGCTGGTGCGGATAACCTTGGACAGCACCGCGCGCACCACCAGCACGATCAGCAGCAGGGCAACCGTGGTGCCCAGCAGGCGGAGCGCGGGCATGGTCAGGTTGAGCTCACTGATGGCAGCGGTAATCTGCTCCAGCATGGCTATCGGCCCTCACCCCAGCGGGGCACCAGAGACTGTGGCAGCCCCAGGTGGTCCAGCAGACGGGCGACGATAAAATCCACCAGGTCATCCACCGAGGCCGGGTTGTGATAGAACCCCGGACTGGCCGGCATGATTACCGCACCCATGCGGGTCAGCTTCAGCATGTTCTCCAGGTGGACCTCTGAATAGGGCGCCTCACGGGGAACCAGGATCAGCTGGCGCCGCTCTTTCAGCGCCACGTCCCCTGCCCGTTCGATAAGATTGTTGCTGGCGCCCGTGGCCAGGGCTGATAACGTTCCTGTGCTGCAGGGGCAGATCACCAGGGGGGACTTTTCACCGGAGCCGGAAGCCGGTGGCGCAAACCAGTCCTCATGGCCGAACACCTTTAACTGGCCTTCTTCTGCTCCCGACCAGGTTTGCAGGTTCGACAGGGCGCCGGCTGTGGAAGCGGGTAGCTGCAGCTCGGTTTCGGTCGCCAGCACAACCCGTGCGGCCTTGCTGACCATGACATTGACCCGGCAGCCCTGGGCCACGAGGCACTGCAGCAGGCGCAGGCCATACTGGGCACCGGAGGCCCCTGTCAGGGCCAGGTTAATGGTGCGGGCATCAGCGGCCATGGCTGGCTTTCTCCTCAAGGCGGGCAATCAGCCGCTGATGAATGCCGCCAAAGCCGCCGTTGCTCATGACCACCACGTGGCAGGGCTCGGCAATTTCATCCAGTACCCGCTCCAGCAGACCGTCGATGGTGGTGTCCAGCTGGTGCCGCTCCGGGTCGCCACCACTGTTCCGGTAATCGCTCATCAATTCCGCGAGCCACTCAGCCCGGCTGGTATTGGCCCAGATAACACGGTCTGCCAGACTTGCGCTGTCCAGCAGACGGTCCCGGTGTACTCCTTGCTGCATGGTATTGGAACGGGGCTCGATCAGGGCCACAATCAGGTCGTCGCCCACCTGGTTACGCAGACCCTCCAGGGTGGTGGCGATAGCCGTCGGATGATGGGCAAAGTCGTCATAGACCTTGACCCCTTTGACGTCTGCCAGCAGTTCCATGCGCCTTTTCACCCCGCCGAAGCGATTCAGGGCGGCCACGGCATGGTCCGAGGTAACGCCGACGTGCCTGGCTGCCGCAATGGCTGAGAGCGCATTGCGAACGTTGTGCAGGCCGGTCATGTTCCAGCTGACCGTGGCGACCGGCTGTTCGTGATGGATCAGCATGAAAGAGGACCCATCATCTTTCAGCAGTTCGGCACGCCAATCAGGTGCCTGGGCCTCACTGCCGATGGCGGTGCTCTGAACCGGGCTCCAGCAACCCATGCCCAGGGCCTGGTCCAGGTGCTCGTCCACCGCAGGACGGATAATGGCACCCTTTGACGGCACGGTACGCACCAGGTGATGGAACTGGCGTTCGATGGCTTCCACATTCTCGAAAATATCGGCGTGGTCGAACTCCAGGTTGTTGAGAATGCAGGTGTGGGGCCGGTAATGGATAAACTTGGAGCGCTTGTCAAAGAAGGCGCTGTCGTACTCGTCAGCCTCGATCACGAAAAAGTCACTGCTGCCCAACCGGGCGGATACCGGAAAATCCCGTGGCACGCCGCCCACGAGGTAGCCCGCGTCGAACCCGCTCTGCTCCAGTATCCATAACAACATGGCCGTGGTGGTGGTCTTGCCGTGGGTGCCCGCAACCGCCAACACCCACCGGTGCCGGAGGACCTCCCGGGCCAGCCACTCGGGGCCGGACATGTAATCCAGGTTGCGGTTGAGTACCGCTTCCACCTCGGGATTGCCACGGGACATGGCATTGCCGACCAGCACCAGATCCGGGGCGGGGGTCAGGTTCTCGGCCTGGTAGCCCTCCATCAGCGTAATGCCCTGGGCTTCCAGCTGGGTACTCATGGGCGGATACACCCCCTGGTCGGAGCCGGTGACGGTGTGACCCAGCTCCCGCGCCAGTACCGCCAGGCTGCCCATGAAGGTGCCGCAGATTCCCAGAATGTGGATGTGCATGACGTGCCAGAATTCCTTGATGGTGTTGATGACAGCCCGAAGCCGGTTTCGCCACAGCGAGCTAACCCCGCGGTGGTCAGAAGCCCCCAAGACTCCCGTATACGTAAGGTTCCGTCAAGCCGGGCGTCATGAAAACTCCGCTGGATTCACGTATGATTCGCCCCCATAGAAACATGCTAATCCAACCACCAGGAGGCGCCAGCCCAAGATGGCCATCAAGAACGCGTTCTATGCCCAGTCCGGCGGGGTCACCGCTGTCATTAATGCCAGTGCCTGCGGGGTTATCGAAACCGCACGCAAGCACCCGGACCAGATCGGCAAGGTCTATGCCGGCCGTAACGGCATTATCGGGGCTCTCAGGGAAGAATTGATCGACACCTCCGAAGAGTCCGATGACGCCATCCGCGCGTTGATGCACACCCCTGGCGGTGCCTTTGGCTCGTGCCGCTACAAGATGAAGAACCTTACCGAGAACCGCCGCGAATACGAGCGCCTGGTAGAGGTTTTCCGGGCCCACGATATCGGTTACTTCTTTTACAACGGCGGTGGTGATTCCCAGGACACGGCCTTCAAGGTTTCCCAGATTGCCGACAAGATGGGCTACCCCATCACTTGCATAGGCGTGCCCAAGACCGTCGACAACGACCTGCCCTTTACCGACTGCTGCCCCGGTTTCGGCTCCGTGGCCAAGTACGTGGCCACCTCGACCCTGGAAGCCAGCCTGGACATCCGCTCCATGTGCGAGTCCTCCACCAAGGTATTCATCCTCGAGGTAATGGGACGCCACGCCGGCTGGATTGCAGCTGCCGGCGGCCTGGCTGGCAAGGGCCGGGATGAGCCGCCCCATATCATCCTGTTCCCGGAAATTCCGTTCGAGCGCGAGGCCTTCCTCGCCCGGGTGGAGCAGTCGGTGAAGGACTATGGCTACTGCGTGGTCGTGGCGTCCGAAGGGGCCCAGTACGAAGACGGCCGTTTCCTGGCGGATGCCGGGGGCAAGGACGCGTTCGGACATACCCAGCTTGGTGGTGTTGCCCCCACCCTCGCCAACATGGTCAAACAGGCACTGGGCTACAAGTTCCACTGGGCCGTCGCCGACTACCTGCAGCGGGCGGCACGTCACATTGCCTCGGCCACCGATGTGGAGCAGGCCTACACCGTGGGCCAGAAAGCCGTGGAAATGGCGCTGGCCGGCAAGCAGGCGGTCATGCCCATCATCGTGCGGGAGCAGTCCAGCCCCTACCGCTGGCACATCGGTGAAGCTCCTCTGAGCGAGGTGGCCAACCAGGAAAAGAAAATGCCGATCCACTACATTTCCGACGACGGTTTCGGCATTACCGACGACTGCCGGGAATACCTCCAGCCCCTGATCGAGGGTGAGGCCTTCCCGCCCTTTGAAAACGGCATCCCGAAAGTGGCACACCTGAAGAATGTGCTGACAGAGAAAAAGCTCAAAACACCGTTCGAAGTCTGACGACAGCCGCTGTCCGGCAATCAATAAAGAAAGCCCCGGCGATGATCTCGCCGGGGCTTTCTGCCATTGTGGCTACCGCGAAGTACCGAGCCGCTTAGCTGGCCTGTCGTGCCACGTATCGGGAAAACTCGTCGAATCCACCCACGTACTCATTGCCCACCAGGATCTGTGGCACTGTACGCACCGGATGCCCGATCTTTGCGGCAACATCTTCCTTGGTCAGACCCAGCGCCGGCATATCCACGAATTCGTGCTCGAAACCTTTCTGATCGCAAAGCTGTCGCGCCATGGCGCAGAAGCCACAGCTCATGCGGCCATATATCGTTACCTTGTCCAAGGTTCACCTCCGGATTGCTCTGAAATTGATCTGTGCCCATCATGACGTTGATCCGGTCATATGCACAGTTGATGCTCTGAATAGGGATCATAGGCATAGCCGATATTCGCGACTATAAGGATCCACCGAGCCCGCGATCATCTCCATAAAGGAATTCCCGCAGCAGGGGCTCGCCGTTGAATTCGGCGCGAAGCACCGCAATGAAGGTGTAGACACCGATCAGTTTCCGGTTGAGGAACACAAACTCCTTCGGCGGTACCCGGAAGTACCGGCTGATGGCAGACCTCGCCGCCTCCCGGGCAACCCGTGAAGGCAGGTCACTCTGCTTCCAGCGATACTGGCCCTGCTCGTTCACCGCATATTCAGGCCACCCCTGGACGGCAGGAGCCAGGGGCTCAAGCACCGACATGCAGACTTGGCCAAACTTGTCGAGCACCTCGTCCGGCCACTCCCGCTTCATGAAATGGAGCCGGACACCACCGTCAATGACCCCCGGCAGGTCCTGCTCATAGGACGCACGGATCATCTGGATGACCGGGTCGAGGAACGCCTCGCTGTATTGCTGGACGGCGCCGAAATCCAGCAGCACCAACTGGTCCTGGTCACTGCCCTCTTCACCGGCCAGGCGGATGCGGTAGTTGCCAAAATTGGGATCGGTCTGGATTTCACCCCAATCGAAAAGCTCCCGGAAGAATAGCTCCAGGGCCGCGCTGCCCAGCTCGCTCCGGCGCTCCACCGGCAGTGCGGCCACTGCTTCCGAGCTGACAGGATGCCCATGTTCATAGGTCTGGGCGATGATATGCGGCGTGGTATATTGCTGCAGCACCCGGGGCACCACAAACCGGGGGTCACCCGCCAGCCGCTCCCGGAATCGCTCGGTGGTGGCGGCCTCCAGGGCGTAGTCCACTTCCCGGTGCATCATTTCACGGACCTCCTCCAGCCAGTCCCGGAATTCGGGCCCGAAGGACACCAGCCGAGCCACCCGAAGCAGGTGAGCTACCGCATCCAGGTCGCTGTCCACGGCCCGGTCGACGCCGGGGTACTGAATCTTGAGCACCAGTTCAAGACCGTCGGAGAGCCGCCGGGCGCGGTGCACCTGCCCCAGGGAGGCGGCACCGATAGGCTCCGGATCCACGTCAAGCTCTGCCAGCCGTTCCGCCCCCAGCTCCTCACGGATGACCTTCTCCACTGCCCTCCACTCCAGGGCAGAAGTCTGGTCCTCCAGGGTGTGCAGGGCCTCGGTGACTTCCTCCGGCAGAAAGTGCTCCCCATACAGGGCCATCATCTGGCCAATCTTGACCACACTGCCCTTGAGCTGGCCCAGTTCGTCCACCAGAAACTGTGCCTGCCTGGATAACATGGCCTTATGGCGCTGCTCCCGCTGGTCGGCACTGGACAGCCAGTTGGTGGCCATATGGGAGGCCATACGCGTGCCCGCAAAAAGGCCCGCCCGGGTCATGCTGAGCCGGCGTTCGAAACTACCTGTACGAATACGGGCTACCGTTTTTCCTTTACGAGGTCTGGACATGGGCTACCTGACAGGTCGCAATCATCCGGGGTTGAATGGGGCTGATCCGCTGACGGAACCGCTGGCACGAACGTAAAATCCGGGATCTGCCTGGAACAGGATACCAGCCTCAAGAGGCGGTTTCGTGGATGACGGGCCGATGTACACCGCTTTCATCGTACCCGAGAGCCCCGGCCAGGGTGTCCGTCAGTCTGACAGACAGGGTCGACAGGCTGACGACGTTGTTGAAATCCCGAACCTGGCACATGGGCAGCCCGGAGAAGCCACAGGGGTTGATGCGGCTGAAAGGCTCCATATCCATATCCACGTTCAGCGCGAGTCCGTGGAACGAGCAGCCGCGTCGCACCCGCAACCCGAGGGACGCAATCTTCGCTCCGTCGACATAGACACCGGGCGCATCCGGCCTGGGTGCTGCCGAGATTCCCTGCTCCGCCAGCACCGAGACCAGGGACTGTTCGATAATATCCACCAGCTGCCGAACCCCGAGTCCGGCCCGGGGCAGGTCAACCATCAGGTAGACCACCAGCTGCCCCGGCCCGTGATAGGTGACCTGACCACCACGATCTGCCTGAACCACCGGGATATCCCCCGGCGCAAGAATATGCTCTGCCTTGCCAGCCTGTCCCTGGGTGTAAACCGACGGGTGCTGGACGCACCAGAGCTCATCCGGCACCGTTCGATCCCGCCCGGCCGTGAACGCTTTCATGGATTCCCACACGGTCTGATAGGGCTGCAGGCCCAGGTCCCGGACGATCAGTGGCGTCAGGTGCTCCGGCATCACAGCACCATGTGGACCCGGCCGCTGGCCTTGAGCTCTTCGAACAGGGCCTTGAGCTGAGGTTCGCCGGTGGCGACGATGGTCAGCCGGACAGACGTGTAGCGGCCGTTGCGGCTGTCGGTCACGGTGATATGCTCCTCACGGATTCCGGGGGCGTGCCCTTCCACCACAGACACCACGAACTCGGTAAAGTCCGGAGCAGCATCCCCGATGACCTTGATAACATAGTCACAGGGAAACTCGATTCTGGGGGGTTCGGGTTGAGACATGAAACCGTCCCTCCTGTTGGTACCTGACTGAACCTGCTCAGTTGAACAGGTTATGGAAGAACAGTTTAATGGCGTCAAACAGCCGCTTGAACAACCCCCCTTCGGGTACCGGTTCGATGGCGACCAGCGGCCGCTCGGCCAACACCTCGTCATTGAAACTGATGGTAACGGTGCCCAGCTGATCACCGGCTGACACCGGTGCCTTGATAACCGAGTCGACTTCCACCACAGATTCCAGCGAATCCCGGGCACCACGGGGAATCGTGAGCACCATGTCAGAGGCGAGACCCAGGTTCATCTGGTCCTTTTCACCGCCCCATACGCGGCTTTCAAGCAGGGATTCACCACTGTCGAACAGGTGCGCCGTCTCATAGTAACGGAAACCGTAGTTGAGCATTTTCTGCACTTCCCGGGCGCGGGCTTCACTGCTGTCGGTACCCATTACCACGGCAATCATGCGGGAATCGTCGCGCTTGGCCGAGGCCACCAGGCCGTAACCGGCTTCTTCCGTGTGGCCGGTTTTCAGACCATCTACCGATGGATCGCGCCACAGCAGGGAATTGCGATTGGGTTGCCGGATATTGTTGTAGGTAAAGTGCTTCTCCGCATACAGCGGGTAATTTTCCGGATAGTCATTAATGATGGCCGCTGCCAGCAGAGCCAGGTCGTAGGCGGTGGAGTACTGATTCTCATGGGGCAGGCCGGTGGCGGTCTCGAAGCGGGTATTTTCCATACCCAGCAACCTGGCCTGCTGGTTCATGACATCGGCAAACGAGTCTTCAGAGCCGGAGACGTGCTCAGCCAGTGCCACGGAGGCGTCATTACCGGACTGGATAATAACGCCCTTGAGGAGGTCTTCCACACTGACCCGGGAGCCCTCCTGAACAAACATCCGGGAACCTCCAGTTTGCCAGGCCTTGACGCTGATGGGCACCATTTCGTCCATACTCAGACGCCCTTCATCCAGCTCCCGCTCCACGATATAGGCGGTCATCATCTTGGTCAGACTGGCCGGCGGCAGACGCTCATCGCTGTTGGCTTCCATGATGATCTTGCCGCTGGCAGGGTCCATGAGTACATAGGAGCTGCCATTGATCTGCGGCGGCGACGGGATCAGTACCTGTTGGGCCTGTGCCACCAGGGACAGGGCCGCCAGCACAAGGGTCATCAGTAGGCGGGGCATGGCTTTACGAGTCATGGGCTTTTTCACATTACTTCCGGATTAATGGATTGGCCGGCACCGGGCCGGCGAGATTCAGGTCAGTGACTGTCGGTCAGGACCATTGCCTGGCGAAAACCCTCAGAGGCAAGGCGTTCCATGGCGCGCTCCGCATCCCCGGAATCGCCGAAAGGCCCCACCTGCACCCGGTGAAAATCACCGGAGGCGGTTGAAATCTGACGCACCCTTACCGGTTCTTCGGTGCGCTGCCGGACAGCCTGCTCCAGCTGTCGGGCCGGAGCCACCTGGCTGAACGACCCCAGCTGCACAAACAGGGCATCACCTTCCGGCGCGGATGGTTCAGGCTGGGCATCGAAGCTTTCTGCTACGTCTTCATCCCTGTCTCCGTCCGGCGACCAGGGCTGGCCGGCCAGTGTCATGGAGCCATCCTCGTCAACAGTGATCGATGCCACCTCAACCCGGGCCGTCCCCTTGCCCAGGAAATCCAGCTTCTTGGCGGCCGCCCAGGACAAGTCTATCAGACGATCGCCATGAAAGGGCCCCCGGTCATTCACGCGCACGATCACTGAACGACCGTTGTCCAGGTTGGTCACCCGGGCATAACTTGGCAGCGGCAGACTCTTGTGGGCGGCGGACATCTTGTACATGTCATAGGTTTCGCCATTGGAGGTCTTGTGGCCATGGAACTTCTTGCCGTACCAGCTGGCAATTCCCCGCTGCACATAGCCATCCGCGTCGCTTGCTGCCATCACCCGGTATTGGTTGCCCCAGACAGTATAGGGAGACTTGTTGCCAGCGGAACGGGGCTGTTCGTATCTGGGCACGGCGTTAGCGACACCGGTCACATCCACATCCTCTGCCGGGCCATGGTCCTGGGCAATGGTATAGCGTCCGGAATGGTCCGTTTCCTGCGGTGTGGAGGAACAACCGGCCAGCACCAGCGCCAGCACGGCCAGAACACCAGCCAGCCTCAGGTCAGGGTATTTCAGGTTCGTATTCATGTTGTGTTGTTGGTTCCTTCAACCTCCCCTGCCGTAACTGCCCGGTCATTTCATTGACCGCCAGGGCGTAGAGGTGACTGTGATTGTATCGTGTTATCACGTGAACATTCTGGCAGGTGGCCACCAGCGGAACCCGTCCAGGCCTTTTTACCCGCAGTGCCCGGGCCGGCGGCACGACAGTCACAGACCGTAAACCGGGGGTTTAGTTCCCGGCGGACCCCCTCGTCCGCCATCATCACGGCAACCAGGTTGCCCCAGAGCCTCAGGTGCAACCCTCACCTGAGCGACGCCCCGCGATGGCCACAGCAACCTGTTTTTTCGAAGGTTACCACGGGGTTACAGGTGGCACCATTACCGGACATTACGCCGCGATCATCCGCCGGTGGGTGTGAATGGCCATCAGCACGCCGAATGCGGACATCAGCGTGACGATGGACGTCCCCCCATAGCTCACCAGGGGAAGCGGCACCCCGACCACGGGAAGAAGGCCACTGACCATGCCGATATTGACCACAATATAAACCACAAAGGTCATGGTCAGCGCACCCGCCAGCAAGCGACTGAACGAATCCTGGGCATTGGCGGCAATATACAGGCACCGCAGAATGATGAGGGTGTAGGCCGCCAACAGGAGCAGCAAGCCAATAAACCCGAATTCCTCGGCCAGTACTGCCACAATGAAGTCGGTATGGCTTTCAGGCAGGAACTCAAGATGGGACTGGGTTCCCTGGAGCCAGCCCTTGCCACTCCAGCCGCCGGAGCCAATAGCCGTGGTCGACTGGATGATGTTCCAGCCGGCCCCCAGCGGGTCACTCTGTGGGTCCAGCAGGGTCAGGACCCGCTGTTTCTGGTATTCCCGCATCACGAAGTGCCACATCAGCGGCGCGGCTACTCCCAGCAGGGCAAAAAAGCCGGTGATCAGCTTCCAGCTCAGTCCCGCAAAGAAAACCACGAACATGCCCGCAGCACCCACCAGCAGGGAGGTGCCCAGGTCCGGTTGCTGGATAATCAGACCCATGGGGGCGAGCACCAGCACCACCGCAATGACCACATGGCGGAACCTTGGCGGGAGATACTGCCGGGACAGATACCAGGCGGCCATCATCGGGACCACCAGCTTCATGATCTCCGAGGGCTGAAACCGGGGCAGGCCAGGCAGGTCCAGCCACCGCTGCGCCCCCTTTGCGCCCACGCCGATCGCCAGCACGGCAACCAGCCCTGCCATGCCCGCTGCATACATCCACGGCGACCAGCGCCGGTACACTGACGGATCAAGCTGGGCAAAAACGAACAGGGCAATGAACGCAACGCCGAACCTCAGGGCCTGGGACTTGACCGCCGCGGTACTGGCATCTGCACCACTGTAAAGAACGATCAGCCCTCCCCCCGCCAGCAACAGCAACAGCAGCAGCAACAACGGGTCCAGGTGGAGACGATGCCAGAAACTGACGGGCCGCTGCAGGCTGCCGCTGGCTTCCACGTTGACTGCCCGCCCTATCATGGCCGCTCCTCACTGACCTGGCTGATCACCGAGGCCTCCTCTTCAAACTCCTCCAGCCAGGCATCAAACATGGCCCGAGCCACGGGCGCGGCGGTGCCGCTGCCGCTGCCGCCGTTCTCAACGATCACCGAGACGACGATCTTCGGGTCGTCCACCGGCGCAAACCCCACGAACAGGGCGTGGTCCCGCAGACGCTCGCGGACCTCCTCCTCATCGTATTCTTCATCTTCTTCCAGGCTGAAAACCTGCGCAGTGCCCGTCTTTCCTGCCATCCGGTAGTTCGCATCAGCGGCCGCCGCCCGGGCAGTACCCTTGCGGCCATGCATGACCTCCTCCATGGATTCCACAACAAACTCCCAGTCATCGCGGTTAGTGACCGTCAGGTCCTCCAGGTACTCTGGCTGTAACAGGGCATTGACGGATGTGTCGCCCATAACATCCCTGAGCATCCGCGGCTGTATCCATATACCCCGGTTGGCCACCACTGTGGTTGCGGTGGCCAGCTGCAAGGGTGTCGAGAGGAAAAAGCCCTGACCGATACTCATATTGACGGAATCGCCGGGATACCAGGATTCGTTACGGTTTGCCCGCTTCCAGTCCCGCGACGGCAACAGGCCCGGCAGCGCACCACCGACGTCGAGGGTCGCGTCGATGCCGAAACCAAACCCTGACAGGTACTTGTGCATTGTATCCACGCCCATTTCCACCCCGAGGTCGTAGAAATAAACATCACAGGACTCGGCTACCGCCTCCAGCCCGTCCACCCAGCCGTGACCATCGCGTTTCCAGTCCCGGTAACGACGTCCGCTGTTATTGATCTGGTAGTAACCTGGGTCCCAGATGGTGTGATCACGGGTCACGGTCTTACTGTCGAGACCTGCCAGCAACATCATGGGCTTGATGGTGGAACCCGGGGGATACTGGCCCCGCAGCGCGCGGTTGAACAGGGGCTTGTCCAGGTCGGTACTCAGCGCACGGTAGTCGTCGACGCTGATTCCGGTCACGAACCGGTTGGCGTCAAATCCCGGAACGCTGGCCAGGGCTATGATGCCTCCGTCACGCGGGTCAATAGCGACGATGGCGCCGCGACGTCCTTCGAGCAACTCGAATGCCCGCTGCTGGAGGCGCATGTCCAGGTGCAGCATCAGGTCTTCGCCCGGCACCGGGCTCTCCCGCTCCAGTACCCGCAGCGTGCGTCCCCGGGCGTTGGTCTCCACGTGCTCGTAGCCCACCCTGCCGTGCAAGGCCTCCTCATACACCCGTTCCACACCGGATTTGCCGATATAGTTCGTGCCGGCGTAATTGATCGGATCGATACGTTGCAGCTCTTCCCGCGTAATACGCCCCACATAGCCCAGGGCATGGGCGTTGAGCTCCCCGAAGGGGTAGTGGCGTACCAGCTCGGCACTGACCTCGACACCGGGCAACTCGTGCCGGTGAACAGCCATGCTGGCGATTTCCTGCTCCGTCAGGTCATAGTGCAGTGGCAGTTCCTGGAAAGGCCGGCGGGGCTCCCGCAACCTGCGGCGGAACCGCTCCATGTCCTCTTCGGATACGGCCAGCAGTGACTGCAACCGTTCCAGGGTGGCGCCCATGTTATCCACCCGCTCCGGAACCAGGGTTACACTGAAAACCGGCCGGTTCTCAGCGATCAGGGTCCCGTTACGGTCATAGATCAGTCCACGGGTGGGCGGCACCGAACGCACCTGAACCCGGTTGCGGTCGGAGATCGTGGTATAGGTTTCATGCTCGATAACCTGCAACTGGTAGAAACGTGCCACCAGAGCTCCGAAAAGCACGATAACCAGACCCAGCATTACCAGGGTACGACGCTGGAAGAGTCGACGTTCAGCGGCTGTGTCCTTGAATTCGCCCCAGGCCATGGGAAGATCCTACGCGCGGTGGTACGGGTGATTGCGGGTGATGGTCCAGGCCCGGTAAAGCTGCTCGGCGAGCAGAATCCGCACCAGCGGATGGGGCAGGGTCAGCGGCGACAGGGACCATTGCTGATCAGCCCGCTCGCGGCAGACCGGATGCAGGCCGTCGGGCCCGCCCACCAGAAAGCTGACATCGCGGCCCTCCAGCTGCCAGTTTTCCAGCCGTTGGGCCAGCGTCTCTGTAGACCAGGGGCGGCCGTCAACCTCAAGGGCAACGACAAGGTCACTTTCAGCGGTAGCCGCCAGTACAGCATCCGCTTCCTGGCGCATCAGGCGATTGATGTCAGGATTCTTGCCCCGGTGGGGCATGGCGATTTCCACCAGCTCCAGCGGCAATTCCCGGGGCATACGACGGGCGTACTCCCGGAACCCCTCGGTAACCCAGCCAGGCATTTTCTGACCGACACAGACAAGCTTCAGCCGCATGGCTATTCGCTGCCGGCAGCCCCCAGCCCCGGGGCGTCCCGCCACAGGCGCTCGAGGTCGTAGAACTCGCGGGTCGCGGGCATCATGACGTGAACCACCACATCGCCCAGGTCCACCAGGATCCAGTCACTGGAATCACCCCCTTCCACTTTGGCTTCACGGAGGCCGCGATCCTTCATCTCCTTGACCACCGACTCCGCCAGCGACCGCAGGTGACGGCCCGAGGTGCCCGAGGCAAGGACCATGAAGTCCGTCACGCTGGTGCGATCTGTCACATCCAGCACACTGATGTCCTTCGCCTTCAGGTTTTCCAGTGCCTCGATAACAATATCTTTCAGTTCTTCTGCCTGCATAATGATCCTGTAACGTATACCCGGCCCGGGCCGGATACAGGGAATGGGTAAGTTGGCATGTATAGGTTGGCTAGTGTATCACCAATCAGCGCCCGCGCTCATTGCCATCACTGCCGTATAACCCCAATTCATCGATTCTGGCCAGCACCGGGTCAGGCACCAGATAGCGGATAGACCGCCCGGACGCCAGCCGTTCCCTGATACCGGTGGCGGAGATATCCAGCAGCGGAGGTTCCACCTCAAGAATACAACCCGCAGGCGCCGCACCCAGCGTGGCCACATCGGTCACCCGGCGCCTGGCCAGTAACTGTGAGGGTGCGGAACCCGGGGCAAGGCCGGCCTGGGGGCGTGTGACCAGCACAATATGGGCGAGTTCCGGAATGCATGACCATTCCTGCCAGCGGTCAAACCCGGCAAAGGAATCGGTCCCCAGCACCATCACCAGGGGCTCGTCGGGACCAAGCTCCTCCCGCAGGTGGCGCAGGGTGTCCGCAGTGTAGGATGAACCGCCCCGGACGAGTTCGCGATCATCCACCCCGAGGCTGGGCTCGTCGGCGATGGCCATCCGGAGCAATTCCAGGCGGTGTTCACTGGAACCGCCGGGGTCACCACGGTGGGGGGGGATATGACAGGGGACCAGGTCAACCCGGCTGACCCCCAGGGCCTCCCGCAGTTCAATGGCCACCCGCAGGTGGCCATTATGGATCGGATCGAAGGTGCCGCCGTAGATAACGTGCATGGTCAGGTACGGATATGTCCGTCGCCGAACACTACGTACTTCTGGGACGTGAGCCCCTCCAGGCCAACGGGGCCGCGGGCGTGGATCTTGTCGGTGGAAATACCGATCTCGGCTCCCAAACCGTATTCGAAGCCATCCGCAAAGCGGGTGGAGGCGTTGACCATCACAGAGCTGGAGTCGACCTCGGTAATGAACCGGCGGGCACGGGTGTAGTTCTCGGTGATAATGCTGTCAGTGTGCTGCGAGCTGTAACGGTTGATATGGTCAATGGCGCCGTCAAGGCCATCCACCACCCTGACCGCCAGTATCGGCCCGAGGTACTCCTCATACCAGTCATCTTCAGTGGCCGCCACCATGTCCGGCACGATGGACCGGCTGGCGTCACAGCCCCGCAGTTCCACGTCGTGCTCCCGGAAGGTGCCGGCCAGCAGGGGCAGGATATCCCCGGCAATTTCCCGGTCCACCAGCAGGGTTTCCATGGTGTTGCAGGTGCCGTAACGCTGGGTTTTCGCGTTGACAGCCACCTTCAGCGCTTTCTCCGGATCGGCATGGGCGTCGATATAGACATGACACACGCCGTCCAGGTGCTTGATCACCGGCACCCGCGCGTCCCGGCTGATTCGCTCGATCAACCCCTTGCCGCCCCGGGGAACGATCACGTCGACAAACTCAGGCATGGTGATCAGTTCACCCACGGCTGCCCGGTCAGTGGTACGAATCACCTGTACCGAGGTTTCAGGCAGGCCGGCCTGCTTCAGGCCGGCGATCAGACAGGCGGCAATAGCCTGGTTGGAATGAATCGCCTCCGAGCCACCCCGGAGGATAGTGGCATTACCTGACTTCAGACACAGGCTGGCCGCCTCTACAGTCACATTGGGACGAGACTCGTAGATAATGCCGATCACCCCAAGCGGCACCCGCATCTTGCCAACCTGGATACCCGAAGGCCGGTAGGCCATATCCGTGATGGCACCGATGGGATCTGCCAGACCGGCCACCTGCCGCAGGCCCTCAATCATGGCGTCGATGCGGGCGGGCGTCAGCTCCAGCCGGTCCAGCATGGCCGGCTCCAGCCCGTTACTGCGACCGTTTTCGAGATCCCTGCGATTGGCTTCCACCAGTTCGGCGCGGGCATCATCCAGCGCCTCAGCCGTCGCCAGCAGCGCCTGGTTACGGGTGGCCGTAGAGGAACGGGCGATGGCGCTGGCCGCCTGGCGGGCCTGCTGGCCCACTTCCGCCATGTAGGCTGCAATATCCATGGATCGGTAACTCCGCTTTAGCACTGGTGCATCAATAAAAATCAGGGCGTTATTATGCCCGACGACGGCGCGTTTGGCACATTGATGTTATCATTGCAGTCCAATGGAACCCACTTCAGGAAGGACGTGACCATGGCCCAGAAGGCCGAGCGATTTGTACTGAGCCGACTGGCCTGGCTAGGCATTCTGGCCCTGCTGGCTCTGTCCGCTTTCTGCCTGGTCACCGGGGACTATACGGCCGCCGTGGCAGCGCTGGTCAGCTCCGGGATTATTCTGACCAGTCCTGCCCTGCCCCGCCCGCACATTGGCCGGGGCTGGCAGTTGCTGAATCAGCTACTGGTTCTTACCCTGGCGCTGGTACTAGTCACCGGCCTCTGGCTCGGGTCCTCCTCGTTACATTACTGGCTGTTCACCCTCCCGCTGATCATCCTTGGACTGCTTCCGGTCCGCACCGGGGTTCCGCTGACAATCATCACCATGGCGGTGATCCTTGCCGGTCTCGGCGCCCTTGCTGGCAACCCGGTTCGTCACCAGATCATTGCCCCCCTGGTCCTGACCACCAGCCTGGCTGGCGTGTTTTTCCTCTTGTGGCACTACAAATCCCGCCAGATCGCACCACTGCGGCGCTCGGACGAACTTACCCAGGCCGCCAGCCGTACCTACCTGACTGCCGACCTGTACAAGGAAATACAGCGGAGCGAACGGGAGGGCCTTGACCTGTCGGTGGTCATGCTGGGCCTTGACACCCACCTCAGCGAACCCGACACCGATACGGACCTGCAGGCACTGCTGCCCCGGATCGGCCGATACCTGCATTCCCGGTTGCGGGAGTTCGATACCTGGTACCGGGTAGCGGACCTGCAGTTCCTGATCATTCTTCCCGGAATGGCCACCGCGGGAGCCAGCAAACGGGCAGAGCAACTCCGCCTGGGCCTGATATCGCTGCTTGAGTCCCATGGACTGCAGGTTACAGTGAGTGCCGGTGTGGCGGGCCTGAACATCGGTGACAACGCCGATACCCTGCAGCAGGCCGTGGCCAGCGCCCTGCAGAGCGCCCAGAAGAAAGGCGGTAACCGGGTGCAGACCTGGAGCACCTGGTCACACACCCCGCCACCGGATACCGAAAGGAGCCCGGCGACGTGACGGAAACCCGACTGAGAACGCTGACCAGCGCGCTGGCCTATGGGCTAAGTGCCGCGGTCTTTGCCCTGCTCGCCCTGCAGAACCTGCGTTACGGCTTCTACCCCCTTTTCTACCCGGCAGCCAGCCTGAGCGCCATCAGCCTGGGAGGGTGCGCCTACACCCTGGCCGTCAGCCGCTATCAGCTTCGGGCCCGGGGCCATCTGCCGATGCTCCTGGCATTGCACGGGATGGCGTTGGCAGGTGCACTGTTAGCTGGCGACAATGGTGTTTTCTGGAGCCTGCCGGTGCTTGTCCTGGCCTATCTGGTGCTACCACTGCGCCAGGCCATAAAGCTCACACTGCCCTTCGCCGTCCTGCTGGCCCTGGTGCTGGGTTGGCAACTGCCCGCCAGCGAGAGCCTGCCCGCCATTACGGCGCTAACACTGCTGGTAGCCACTGCCGGGCTGGCCAGTTGGTACTATGACCACATGGCCCAGTCCGCCGAAGACCTGGCGATTATCGACCCGCTCACCGGCGCCCATAATGCCCGCTTTCTGGACGAGACCCTGCAGAAGGAAATCAGCCGGGCGAAGGCCACTGCCCACCCGGTGTCCGTGCTGATGATGGACATAGACCATCGCGACCAGATCAGCGACATGCTGGGGCGGGAGCAGATGTCGCTGCTGTACCGCCGGCTGGCGGAGCACCTCTTCACACTCATCCGGGCCGGCGACACACTGTATTTTCTCGGCGAGGGTCGCTTTTGCCTGATCCTGCCATTCACACCCGAGGAAGGCGCCCGGGTTACGGCGGAGCGGATACGCCGCAGTATCGCCGAAGCGACCTGGCCCCAGGTGGGCCGTATGACGGTAAGCATGGGTGCGACCACCCATGTCAGCCAAGACACTCTGGGAGAACGCCTGCGCCAGCGCGCCACGGACGCCCTGGAGGAAGCCTGTCGCCGCGGCCATGATCACGTCTGGTTCAGTGCGGACTCCCGCCAGGTAGCCTGATGCAGCCAATGATCCAGGACCTGACCCAGTGGCTGGCTGCCCACCCGGGCTGGCTCACTTCTGCGGTCTTCGCCACAGCTCTGCTGGAGTCTCTTGCGGTGGCGGGCATACTGGTCCCCGGCGTTGCCATTCTCTTCGCCGTGGCGATGCTCGCCGGTCAGACCGGCACCCCCCTGTTGCACATCCTGGCCTGGGGCGCGGCCGGTGCCATTGCTGGCGACCTGCTGAGCTTCTGGCTGGGCCGGCGGCTGCAGGGCCGCCTGCATCAGGTATGGCCCTTCCGGCGACACCCGCTGATGGTTCGCCGGGCGGAAAACCTGTTCGCCCTACATGGGGGCAAGAGCGTGGTTATCGGACGCTTTGTGGGCCCGGTACGGCCGTTCATCCCCATGGTTGCCGGCGCGTTCAATATGCCCACACGGCGCTTCGTCTTTGTTAATGTTGCCTCCGCGCTGGCCTGGTCGCCTTTTTACCTGATACCGGGATTTGCGGTGGGGTCCGCGCTCGCAGGGCCTGAGCCCATACCGCCGGCACTCTACGCCCTGGGCGCCGGCGGAACCGCCGTCGTACTGGTTGCCTGGCTGCTGTTCGTGAGGCTGCAACTGGGCCTGCGCAGCAACAGCCGGTTCTACCAGTGGCTGGAAAAGGCCACGACCCGCTACAACACCACCCACCGGTTCTGGCGAGCACTCTACAGCGAACGCCCGGCCGAGGGCGGGGAGTTTCCGCTGGCTTCCCTCAGCCTCGCGCTTGGTGCCACGGGCATCTTCATCCTGTGGGCCCTGTTCAGTCAGGGCACCGACCTTTTGCTTCCGCTTGACCGCTATTTCGGAGACCTGACGGACCTGCTCCGGTCGCCACTAACCGACCCGGCACTGGTTCTGCTGACCCTGTCAGGGGACCCCCCGGTGCTGGTTGCCGGAGGACTGCTGATGGCCGCGGCCCTGCTCATCCGGGGCTACTACAGCGCAGCCCTTCATCTGGTGGCCGCCCTGGCACTCACATCGGTCAGTGTGACTCTGCTGAAGAACGGCCTGGCTGTGGCCCGCCCCACTCTGGTCAGCGAGCCGCCGTCGAGCTTTGCCTTCCCCAGTGGCCATGCCACCGGTATTACGGTTTTCATCGGTATCGCTGCGGCCTTCGTGGCCCGGGAGTGGCGACCATCCCGAAGGTGGCGGGTTTACCTGCTGTTCAGTATCCCCATGGTGCTGGTCGCAACCAGCCGGGTGGCGCTGGGGGTTCACTGGCTTACCGATGTCATCGGCGGGCTGCTACTGGGGCTGGCCATCTGCGGCCTGGTACGGGCGAGCTACAGCCGTTATGACCGCACCCCGCTGGCACTCGATGTGTTCACGGTTCTCGCGATGGTGTTATGGGGTATGTTTCTTGCCGGATATCTGTGGTGGCAGTGGCCGGCAGCGCGACTTGCCTACTCCATTGCCGGCTGATGAATGCCCGTCGTGACGGTGTGGTCAGTCCATGGCGTCCAGCAGGGAAGACAGCCGGTCCAGCCGCTGCAGGGGATCCTGGATTTCCAGCAGACGCTGCTTCTCCTGGCTGTCCAGGGGCAACAGTTCCGTCAGCCGCCAGCCCACCTCCCGGGCGCTGCTGAAGTCCACACTGAGATCAAGCTTGTTGATAACCGGGTGCCGCAACAGGGCACGAAGCACGGCGGCCAGCTCCGAATGACCGGACGGCAGTACGTCTTCCGGCTCTTCCGGCAGGCGTTCCGCATCCCCCAGGTTAAGACCATCCGGCGCCCGCCAGCTGCGATTGACTGCGACTTTCCACAGGCCCTCGGCGGTAATGCCCAGCAGGCCGTTATCCAGCTGCTGGAAGTCCACGATCCGCACATAGGTGCCGATATCGTAGAACACTGCCTGGCTGCCA
Source organism: Marinobacter sp. (assembly GCF_041690615.1). Taxonomy (GTDB): domain Bacteria; phylum Pseudomonadota; class Gammaproteobacteria; order Pseudomonadales; family Oleiphilaceae; genus Marinobacter. The sequence continues at coordinate 73,741 of NZ_JAWLGY010000005.1, read as the reverse complement.
ACGTCGCTGCCTTCCCGCAATAACACCACCACGAATCCCCGCTGCTCCCGCAAACACCCGGCCAGCATATCCAGGTAACGGGGCTCGAAGAGCTGCAGCGGAATCCGCCCGCCGGGGAGCACTGCAGCGTTCAGGGGGAACAGGGGAACGTGGTCAAGCGACTCGTTCTCAGCTGAGGCCATGATCAATGCCCCGCCAGCAGGCGCTGCAGCTCATCCAGTCGCTCCCGGGCTGTCTCCAGCAGCTTGAGGCTGCGGGACGCGCTGAGTTCCAGTGCGCCCAGCCGGCGATAGGCAGGCACCTGCTCGAACTCGGGAAGCCCCTCGCTCTGCCCTTGCGATATACGGGCGTGTAGCCGGGCCACGATCACCAGGTCGACCAGCTGGGGCCGCTCCTCGGCGCACTCGTAGAACCAGTCATCCCCGTGACGGGCAGCTTCCACAAAGGCCGGCGGAAAGTGCCAGTTTTCCAGGATGGCGGCGCCGATATCGGACTGCAGCTCGGCCATGGCCTCCTCCAGGGCAGACGGGCTCGCCAGAAGCGCCGGATGGTATTCCGAGTGAACCAGCACCGGAACCGCACCGATGTTGTGGAGCAAGCCCGCAAGCAGGGCCTCTTCCGGCTCAATACGGGTTGCGGACTCCGCCAGCACATAGGCCAGGGCGCCCACGGTACGGGCCTCGCGCCACAGTCTGTCCATCGCCTTTTGCAACTCGGGGTGCCGGCTGCGGAATACTTCCCGCATGGCGAATACGGTCACCAGCTGCCGGGTGGTTTTCACCCCCAGCCGGACCACCCCGTCACGAACATTGCGCACATCGCTGAATCCCCGGTACAGGGCACTGTTGCAAGACCGGACCAGCTTGGCCGACATGGCCGGATCTGCTGTCAGGGCCCGGGCGATGTCATCGGCGGAGGAGTCTTCCCGGTCCGCCAGCCGGCGCACTTTCCAGGCCACATCCGGCAGGCTTGGCAGGCTGACCTGGTTGGACTTCAGTTCGGCGTAGAACTCCATCAGCAACCGGTGCCCGTCATCGGCGTCCGCGTCGCCGCTGCCATGGTCATCGGTGTGCTCAAGCGGAGCCGCCTGAAGCAACTTGTTCAGCACGGCTTGCTCGATCACCAGGAATTCGCAGGGCTGAACTGCAGTAACATCGAACATCCGCGGCTGCAGGCGCGCTATGGCGGTTGCAGCCTTGTCCGTTGCGGCATTCACTGTTGTCTGGCGCCCATCGGCAGCGACCAGCTCCACGGCCCCCTTGAGCAGAAAGAAATCCATGCCATCACGGGCGCCCCGTTCGAGAATACGCTGCCCGGGTCGGTGTACCCGCCGTTCGGCCCGGCTGACCAGCACCACAAGTTGCTCATCGGTGAGGCGGTTGAGTGGGTGAAACTCCCTGAGCCGGCTCAGTGCCAGATTTTCTCGAACAGTCATTTACAACTCCATGTTCCGGACAGCGCAAACCAACATCCCGGAAAGCAGTTCCAAAGCGGACACCAGGGCCGGATACCCGGCTGCGGCGGCCAGCGTCTGCTGATGTCCAGGCCATTCCGGGATCGGTTGCCCGGTTTGTAAAGTATTGTAAATAGTACCGACGAAAACAACCATCCGATACGCCGTTAATCTGGTATCCTCAACGGTTTGCATCCCGCCCGCAACCCGCCCGGCCCGTTATTTCATGCCTGTGGAATAACCCTGCCGCGGTCAAGCCGGGCGTCAACTGACAGCTGAATATAACGAGAGACCAGCCATGCCAGACTATCGTTCACGCACCTCAACCGCCGGCCGCAACATGGCGGGGGCCAGGGCCCTTTGGCGAGCCACCGGGATGAAAAACGATGACTTCGGCAAGCCCATTATTGCCGTTGCCAACTCCTTCACCCAGTTCGTACCCGGGCATGTTCACCTTAAGGACCTCGGTCAGCTGGTCTGCCGGGAAATCGAGGCCGCCGGCGGCGTCGCCAAGGAGTTCAACACCATTGCCGTGGACGACGGCATCGCCATGGGCCATGATGGCATGCTCTACTCCCTGCCATCCCGGGAGATCATCGCCGACTCCGTCGAATACATGGTCAATGCCCACTGTGCCGACGCCCTGGTATGCATTTCCAACTGCGACAAGATCACTCCCGGCATGCTGATGGCGGCCATGCGCCTGAACATTCCCACCATTTTTGTCTCCGGTGGCCCCATGGAGGCCGGCAAGACCAAACTGTCGGAACACAAGCTGGACCTGGTGGACGCCATGGTGATCGCGGCGGACCCCAACGCCAGCGACGAACAGGTGGAAGAATACGAGCGCAGCGCCTGCCCCACCTGCGGCTCCTGCTCCGGCATGTTTACGGCGAACTCCATGAACTGCCTGACCGAAGCGATCGGCCTGGCCCTGCCCGGCAACGGCTCCACCCTGGCCACCCACGCCGACCGGGAACGTCTGTTCCTGTGGGCCGGACGCCAGATTGTGGAGAACGCCCGCCGCTATTACGAACAGGACGACGCCAGTGTTTTGCCCCTGAGCATTGCCTCGATGGCGGCGTTCGAGAATGCCATGGTCATGGACATCGCCATGGGCGGCTCCACCAACACCATCCTGCACCTGCTCGCTGCGGCTCAGGAAGGCGGCGTACCGTTCACCCTCAACGAAATTGACCAGCTCTCCCGCAAGGTGCCCCAGCTGTGCAAGGTGGCCCCCAACTCCCCGCTGTATCACATGGAAGATGTACACCGGGCCGGCGGCATTATGGGGATTCTCGGGGAGCTGGAGCGCGGCGGACTGATCAACACCGACCTGCCCACCGTGCACAGCCGCACCATGGCGGAAGCCCTGGACAAGTGGGATATCATGCGCAACCCGACTCCGGAGGTGGTGGAATTCTACAAGGCCGGTCCGGGCGGTGTGCCCACCCAGGTAGCCTTCAGCCAGAGCACCCGCTGGCCGTCACTGGACGGTGACCGGGCAAACGGCTGTATCCGCTCCGTGGAACATGCGTACTCATCCGAGGGTGGTCTGGCCGTTCTGTATGGCAACATTGCCCGGGACGGCTGCGTGGTGAAAACCGCCGGCGTGGACGAAAGTATCTACGTGTTTGAAGGGCCTGCGCGGGTCTTCGAGAGCCAGGACGCTGCGGTTGAAGGCATCCTTGGCGACCGGGTGAAATCCGGCGACGTAGTCATCATTCGCTACGAAGGGCCGAAAGGTGGGCCCGGCATGCAGGAAATGCTCTATCCCACGAGCTACCTGAAATCCAAGGGGCTGGGCAAGGAATGCGCACTGTTGACTGATGGCCGGTTCTCCGGCGGTACCTCGGGCCTGTCCATCGGCCACGCCTCACCGGAGGCAGCAGCTGGCGGTGCCATCGGCCTGATCGAGGACGGTGACCTGATCCGCATCGATATTCCCAATCGCAGCATCAACGTGGAAATTGACCAGCATGAACTGGACCGTCGCAGGGAACAGCGCGACGTCAGCGGCTGGAAGCCGGCAGCGCCCCGGGTACGCAAGGTTTCAGCTGCCCTGAAGGCCTATGCCCTGCTGGCCACCAGCGCCGACAAGGGCGCTGTACGGGACCTGTCCAAACTGGACTGATTCAGCGCCAGCACATCAACACCAGCTTCCGCTCCCGGCGGCCGGAAGCTGGTGTTCATCCGCCCATACGCGGAATTACTTGTCCGGAGGCGAAAGTACCGGCTCCTCCTCACTGAACTCCCGTATGAAGATTCCCCAGAATGCCATGAACAGCGCCGCCACCAGCGGCCCCATCACGAATCCGTTAATGCCGAACATGACCAGCCCGCCCAGGGTGGACAGCAGCACAATGTAATCCGGCAGCTTGGTATCCCTGCCCACAAGGATCGGTCGCAACAGGTTGTCGGCCAGACCAATGACGATGGCCCCGTATGCCGTCAGAATGATCGCCGGAACATAGTCTCCCACCGCCGCCAGGTAAATCGCCGCGGGCACCCATACCACCGCTGCACCGATCGCCGGTAGCAGCGAGAAGATGGCCATGACCACCCCCCAGAGCAGGGCCCCGGTGATACCCAGAACCCAGAAGATCAGCCCCCCAAGGGCACCTTGAATAATGGCAATCAGCAGGTTGCCCTTGACTGTGGCCCGGGTAACCTCCGCGAACTTGGCAAACAGCAACCGCTCACGGTCATCCCCCAGCGGCAGCGCCTGAATTAACAGGTCCACCAACCGTGAACCGTCCCGCAACAGGAAGAATGCCAGGTAGATCATCAGCGCCAGATTGAGGAAAAACTGAAAGGTATTCTGACCAAGCCCCAGGGCCTGCTTCGCCAGAAACTGGCTGGCGCCGGCAACCCCGGAAACCAGCCGGTCCCGCAGGGCAGAGAAGTCCAGGTTGAACTGGGACAGGAAAGCCTCTATGGCCGGGAACGACTGGTTGACCTGGTCAAGGTACTCGCCGGGGCGGATATCCCCGTCCTGGATTTTCTGATAGACCGCCAGGCCTTCAGCGACCAGCGAGGAAATCAGCACCATCACCGGGATAATGACAATCACCATACAGATCATCAGGGTAACGAACGCCACCAGGTTTGGCCGGTTGCCCATGCGCCCGGCCAGGCGCTGCCGGACCGGGTGGAAAATCAGTGCGATGGCCACGGCCCAGAAGATCGGGCCAAAGAAGGGCTTCAACAGGAAAAGGAAGGCTAGCGAAACCAGCAACAGGCTTCCCAGAAAGGTCCAGCGCTCCAGGCTTTCGTACTTCATCAGACAGCATTCCTTTGTGTGAGGGGCTTGTGGGCGCGTGCGTTACCGCGCCTCCGGCGTGGCCAGTTCCGCCTCCGGCAGGGTATAGTAATCGGTTGGGGTATAGCTGTTAAAGACCAGCTATTCAATTTCCGGGACTGGTCCTCGTGGATCATCAAGATACGGACTACCCCTGGAACCCGAAGCTTTCTTTAAGGTCGGATCAGTGACAGGCGACGACTTCAACGAAGAAACCGCATTACAGGCAGCCGAAGCGCTCGCCGCCGTGCTGGCCAGGCGAACCCATCGCCGCAAGGTGATGGGGCAGGAAGTACTGGTGCCGGGACAACTGGGGGACGCCCTGCGGTTGCCCCAGCTGATCGCCCGCCTGCGCAGCCGGCAACGGCGTCAGCGGGACCGTGCGGTGCAGGCCTTCGAGATACTCTGGGACACCCTGTCGCCCCGGACTCGTGACCAGGTGCTACGGGACCTGGGCTGGTATGATCCGAGAGGCCTGAGTTGGGAAGATAAACGCTCCAACCGCCGCCCGTTGCCGCCCGAATCCTGAGCCGGCCTGTCAGGGCATTCCAGCGAAAGTGAACCAGCTTTAATGGCCCTGACGTACAAACAGCGGGGAAAGGACCTTTAATTGTCATATCAAGGCCCTATTGTGTAACCGGTGCGCCTCTGGTCTGACCAGCGATCACGGACCAGGTACCCGACAAGGACATGAAAACAAGGAGCAACCATGAGTGAATATCACGATTTCTACATTGCGCGATTGGCCGAAAATAGTACCGTACCTACTCTCCTGTGCGGCCATTGTCAGTCCATTCTTCCGGCAAAGCGGATCTTTGCCAACGCAGGCGATAATCGCTATGACCTGCCCTGTGACACCATCGGACTGTGCTCGGCGGATGACTGCGGCGCGGTAAACTGCTGCGATGAAGCCATGCGTGCCGGAGACTGGCACCATGACCAGAACCGTATCGCAGTCTGATTCAATTCAATAACGCTCTGTTACGTAAAGCCCACACAAAAAGCTGCCATCTGCTCTAAGCTGGTTCCCATCAAGTCCTCCGGACACGCTTGCAATCAGCCAGAGCAGTCGATGGTATGCGTATTCTAAGAACCGACGAGTCCCGGTTTCGGGATCTGCCGGACTTTCCCTTCCAGCCCCGTTATGTCGAGGTCGGCACAGAATCGCCGCTTCGTCTTCATTATGTGGACCACGGCCCGGAAAATGCTGCGCCGGTGGTACTTCTCCATGGCGAACACGGGTGGTCATACCTGTACCGGCACATGATACCACTGGTGGCAGGGGCGGGGCTGCGTGCCCTGGCGCCTGACCTGATCGGGTTCGGCAGGTCTGACAAGCCGGACAGCCAGCAGGACTATTCCTTTGATCGACACCTGGACTGGCTGGAACAGTGGCTGCTGGCTCTGGAGCTGAGCAACGTGACTCTGGTCTGCCAGAACCGCACCTCACTGCTGGCCCTGGCTCTGGTCATGCGGCAGCCGGACCGGTTCAGTCGCATCATTGCGGCTAATGCCGTGGTTCCGCGGGCAGATGACAGTCAGGCCCCCGCCGGTGGCGTCTGGCAGATATTTGCCCGTTACAGCCCCTGGTTCCCGGTGCCCCAGCTGATCCAGCTGGGGACAACACGCCCCCTTACCCGGGCGGAACGGGAGGCCTACGATGCCCCCTTTCCCAGCGATCGCTACAAGGCAGGCGCACGCTCGTTCGCCGGCAACCTGGGGCAGTCCCATAAAGGCCTCAACCGCCAGCGTCTGTGGCGCTTCCTGGAGGGCTGGCAAAAACCGTTTATCACCTGCTTCAGTGACTCGGACTCCGGCTCCCGTGGCGGCCACCGGCCGCTGCAGCGAAAGATACCGGGCGCCCTCGGGCAACCCCATATCACACTTTCCGGCGGTCACTTCCTTCAGGAGGACGCCGCGGACAGCTTCGCCAGGGTCATCATCGACGCCTGCCGACCAAGCCTGGCAGCCTGATCGACGGCGTCCCTGACTTACCCGAAGACGGTTACGGTCTGGCGACTGATGGCCACCAGTTCCCCCTGCCGATTCCAGATCTGGGCATGGGTGTTGGCATAGCCGTCGTCCGCCTTGTCGATCTCCGCCCGGTACATCAACCAGTCATCCACCTCGATGGCCGGACGGGGATCCATCATCTCTACTGACCAGGTCAGAGAACTATTGGGGGCGAATTCGGTGAGGTGGGACAGGGGCACCGGTGGCCAGGCGTCAATCAGGGCTACAATGGCGGGGTCATCCAGCCTCGAAGGCGTTTCCCGGAAGCGCATCCAGCCACCCATATCCCGATGCTTTTCACCGGTAAAGGGACGGCTGCCGAAACACCAGCGCATCTCGATAAACTGCGCGAAGTCGGGCATCCGACCTTTTATAAAGGGCGTCGGCTCACACTCTTCAGGGACCGGGGCTTCCGGAGCCGGGTGAGGTGCCACACTGACCACGGACTCACGCCCACTGCCATAGGCGCCCATTGCCACCAGCCGGGTGGTGCCCGCCTGCACCATTCTTACCATGGCCTGGCTCACCGCTTTACCTTCCCGCAGCAGTTCCACCTCCAGGGTAACCGGAACTTCCGGCTCAACCGGTCCCACAAAGGATACCTGCATGGCCCGCAGCGGGCGCCCCGGAGTGACCACGGACTGCATCCGCTCACAGGCCAGGGCGCCCGTGAGCCCCCCGAAGGTGGCCCGTCCCTGGGCCCAGATAGCAGGAATAGTAACTTCGTTGTTCGCCGCCGATGCCAGGATTTCCTCGAGATTCATCGCAGTGGTGTCTCCGGTTATTTGATGAGGATGCGTATTATATAAACCCCAAAGACTGCCCCAAAGCCCGCCGGGACACAAGTCGCACCGGCAATTACCTACCGCCGGACCGGCCGCAGCGCTATAAAAGCTGCCGCCAACCGCGTATACTGCGCCCCGTCATCATCAGGATGGCCAAGACCCACGGACAAAAACGCCCACTGGCGACCGGTCCGTGACGATACCAGCCGGGTTTATGGGGTTCGCGAGCCGTCGAAGGTTCATCAGGCTACCCCGACGCGCTCAGCCGGTAGCTTCAGGAGCCCGCGCTTTCCCGGTTGCAGACGGTAACCGGCCTCTCGTTTTTTGGCTCCCCCACCCCGAATACCAGGTAATTGAATGTCTGAAAAAACCTTTGCTGAACTCGGCCTCGACCCGGCCGTGCTTGAAGCTATCCGTACCGTTGGCTATGAAACCCCGTCTCCGATCCAGGCCCAGGCCATCCCTATTCTGCTGGAAGGCCATCACCTGCTGGGTGTTGCCCAGACCGGTACCGGCAAGACCGCCGCTTTCGCACTGCCGCTGCTCAGCCGTATCGACGCCGACGACCTGTCCACCCAGATCCTGGTACTGACACCGACGCGGGAACTGGCCATCCAGGTGGCAGAAGCGTTCACCACCTACGCCAGCGGCTTCCGTCAGCTCCACGTACTGCCTATATATGGCGGCGCGGATTTTGCGCCCCAGCTCAAGGCCCTGAACCGGGGCTCCCAGGTCATCGTCGGCACCCCGGGTCGCCTGCTGGACCACCTGCGTCGCGGCAAGCTGAAACTCAACAACCTCAAGGCGTTGGTGCTGGACGAAGCGGACGAGATGCTTCGCATGGGCTTTATCGACGACGTCGAAGCCATTCTGGCCACTATTCCTGACAGCTGCCAGCGGGCCCTGTTCTCGGCCACCATGCCGCCGGCCATCTCCCGGGTTGCCAATACCTACCTGAGCGACGCCCGGGAAGTCAAAATCAAGAGCGAAACCCGCACTGTTGAGCGGATCGCCCAGTTCGTACTGCCCACCTTCGGCGAGCGTAAACTGGATGCGTTGACCCGCATCCTGGAAGTAGAGCCGATCGACGCGGCGATTATCTTCGTGCGCACCAAGGCAGAAACTACCCTGTTGGCAGAAAAGCTGGCGGCCCGTGGTCATTCCGTAGCGCCCCTCAACGGCGACCTGAATCAGCGCCAGCGTGAACAGACGGTAGAGGACCTCAAGCGGGGCAAGAAGGACCTCATCGTCGCAACCGACGTAGCGGCGCGAGGCCTGGACGTACCGCGGATCACCCACGTCATCAACTACGATGTACCCTACGACAGTGAAGCGTACATTCACCGGGTGGGCCGCACCGGCCGCGCCGGTCGCGCCGGCAAGGCGATCCTGCTGGTAACCCCCCGTGAGCGCAGCTGGCTGCGCACCCTGGAGCGTGCCACCAACTCGCCCATGGAGCCCTACGAACTACCCACCCCGGCGGCACTGCAGAAGCTCCGCCAGGAGCAGTTCGAAAGTCAGCTGATGGGCTTTACTGAAGACGGCAAACTCGCCAAGGCCATGGGCCTGCTGGACGATATCGCCGAGCGCAATGATATGGACATGGCCATGCTGGCCGGGGCCCTCGCCTGCTGGATGGAGTCTGCCCAACCGGGCTCCCTGCCGCTGGAAACCCCTTCAGAGCTTCCGGTTCCCTCAGCCAACCCACCACGGGGTAAGGGTGGACCGGGCGGCAAGCGCAGCAATTTCCGTAAGGGTGGCCCTGGTGGCAAGCCGGGCGGGTATCGCGGCAACAAGCCCGGAGGAAAGCCGGGCGGTAAGCGCGACGGCTTCAAGCCGGCCAAGCGCCGTCAGGCAGACTGAGGCCGCTGGTAAACGACAAAGCTGTAGTCGTAGGGATTGTGGTCGGACGCGGAGAAATCCTCCCGTCCGATTTCCTGCCATTGCTCCAGGTCGATTTCCGGGAAGAAGGCATCGCCGTCTATCTCGGCATGGACCTGGGTAATGTAGATTCGGTCGATCTCGGGTAACACCGCCTCGTAAATCTGGCCGCCACCGATCACCATCACCTCATCCACGCCATCCAGCGTCGCCTGTGCTTCCGCCATCCGGAAGGCTTCCTCCAGAGTTTCTACCTTTGCCACCCCGGCGGGTAACTCCAGTTCCTGTGACGACACCACGATGTTGAGACGCCCTGGCAGCGCCCTGCCAATGGATTCCCAGGTATTCCGGCCCATGATAATGGGCTTCCCCATGGTGGCCTGCTTGAAATACTTCAGGTCTCCCGGCAAATACCACGGCAATTTGTTATTACGGCCGATGACCCGGTTGCGGGACATGGCTACGATCAGGGCTTTTCTCATCTTTTCAGGCCTTTATGGTCTGGTGCAAGGACCAGCTACCGGGTAGGGCGTTCCGGAACATGCCGTGAATACGTCCTTGTAGGCTCTTCAAAAACGTCCCTGTTTTTGAAGGTTCCGAAACAACCCACCCGGCATCTGTCCTGACGCAATGGAGTTACCTCTCAAGAGGCGAACAACGTTGTAACCCGTAAACCTCAGCTGCGACATAACGAGCGCGGATAATCCTACTGGGACCTTTGGGTGTGCAAGTTGCCGGGGCCTTTTTCTGAAACCTTCAAAAACAGGGACGTTTTTGAAGAGCCTACAAGGACGTATCCACGGCGTGTTTCAGAAAAAGGCCCCGGCTGCTTGCGCGCCTTCGCCACGCCCCGCGGGCTAGCAAAACTCAACCGTTAGCTAACACAGACTATAAAGGCCAACTTGCGGCGTGTTCCGGAAAGGGTCACCAGCTGGCCTTGCGTGGGCACCAGGTTTCCGGTTTAAAACGAGGATAGCCGGCGTAAGCCATAAAGATGCTATAACCGCGAAACTAAACAGCAATAGGCGCCTTAATCATACCCTGCGGCTCATACCCCTCGATCTCGAAGTCCTCATACTCATACTCGAAAATCGAATCCGGCTTCCGCAAAATCCGCAGCGTGGGCAACCGTCCTGGCTTACGCTTGAGCTGCTCAAACACAATGTCATCCGTCAGATGATTCTGGTACAGGTGACAGTCACCAAAGGTGTGCACAAACTCCCCCACCTCCAGGTCACACTGTTGCGCAATCATATGGGTCAGCAGACTGTAGGACGCGATATTGAACGGCACCCCAAGAAACAGATCCGCACTGCGCTGATACAGCTGACAGGACAAGCGCCCGTCAGCCACATAGAACTGGAACAGACAATGGCAGGGTGCCAGCGCCATTCGCCCTTCCCGGGCGTTGTCCTGCGGGCCCATGGACTCATCCGGTAGTTCCGCCGGGTTCCAGGCTGTCACAATATGACGCCGGGAGTTCGGTTTGGTGCGGATCTGCTCGATGACCTCGCTGATCTGGTCAACCACCCGACCGTCCGGGCACTGCCAGCTGCGCCATTGTTTTCCGTAGATTGGCCCCAGATCACCATTATCGAGGGCCCATTCGTCCCAGATAGTGACCTTTCGCTCCCGCAGCCAGTTATTGTCCGTTGAGCCCTGCAGGAACCATAGCAGCTCATAGATGATGCTGCGCAGGTGTACCTTCTTGGTGGTGAGCAGAGGAAAGCCCTGCTCCAGGTCGAACCGCAACTGGCGGCCGAACACCGAGCGGGTACCCACGCCGGTACGGTCACCCTTGTCGGTGCCGTTAGCCACCACATCCTTCATCAGATCAAGATAGGCTTTCATGATTTAACGCCCCTGTACGCAAACACCATCAGCACAATGCCAGCGATGATCATCGGCAGGGACAGCAGCTGCCCCATAGTGAGCCAGTCAAAGGCCAGGTAACCGAGCTGCGGATCCGGCTGACGGAAAAACTCGTTGATGACCCGGAAGCATCCATAAAGTATCAGGAACAGTCCGGAGACGGCCATGGTTGGACGGGGTTTTGAAGAGAACAGCCACAGCACCACAAACAGGGCGACGCCTTCCAGGGCAAACTGGTATAGCTGCGAGGGGTGCCGCGCAAGGGCATCCGGAGCCTGCGGGAAGACCATTCCCCAGGGCACATCCGTTGGTTTGCCCCACAGCTCTCCATTAATGAAATTGCCGATCCGGCCGGCACCCAGTCCAACAGGTACCAGTGGCGCGACGAAATCCGCAATTCGGAAGAAGCTGCTGCCAATCTTTCGACCGTACCACCACATGGCCAGCATGACGCCGATCAGGCCACCATGGAATGACATTCCCCCTTCCCACACCCGCAAAAGCCAGAGCGGGTCGCCGAGAAACTGGTCGAAATTATAGAACACCACGTAACCGAACCGGCCACCCAGAATTACCCCCAGCGCGATATAAAACAGCAGGTCACCCACCTGCTGTTCGCTTACCGGCGTCCAGTCCTTGCGGGCACGAACCTTGCCCAGCCACCAGCCGACCGCGAAGCCGGCCAGGTAAGTAAGTCCGTACCAGTGGATCTTCAGCGGCCCCAGGGAGATGGCCACCGGATCTATTTGGGGGTGATTGAGCATGGAAGAACCTCAGAGAAGAAAACGGGCGCCGACGATCAGCAACAGTACGGCGAACAGCCGCTTGAGTAACTTTGCATCCAGGCGGTGGGCCAGGATGGCACCGAAACGGGCGAACAAGACGCTGGTGGCCACGATACCGATGAGCGCCGGCAGATACACGAACCCGACAGCATAATCAGGCAATGCCGGATGCGCCCAGCCGGTCCACAGGTTGGTGGTGGCCCCTGCAATGGCAATGGGCAAACCACAGGCCGCCGAAGTGGCTACGGCCTGCTGCATGGGCACGCTGCGCCAACTAAGGAAAGGAACCGTCAGTGTACCTCCCCCGATACCGAATATGGCGGACCCCCAGCCAATCACACCGCCGGCAACGGTCAGGCCACCATGGCCAGGCACCGGTCTGGCGGTTTTCGGATTGATGTCCAGCAGCATCTTGATGCCCACCACAATGACAAAGATACCGATCACCAGTTCCAGCACCGGGCCACTCAACAGCGACGCGGTCCAGGCGCCGAGCGCTGCGCCCACCACAATACCCACCACCATGGGCCGGAACACTTCCCAGCGCACCGCACCTTTGAGGTGATGTGAGCGAACAGAGCTGATGGACGTAAACACAATCGTCGCCAGGGACGTACCTACCGCCAGGTGAGCGGCAATCTCGCCGCTGATGCCCTGCAGCCCAAAGCTGAAAATCAGCACCGGTACGATAACCAGACCGCCACCGATACCAAACAGGCCTGCCAGGGTGCCGGCGAGTGCACCAAGGGCCAGATAAAGCCCGAATACCATTACCAGGGACATGAGCACCGCCGTCCGTTGAAAAACAAAGCGTGTATCATACACAAACGCCGGTGGCCAATCACCGCCCCGAGGGGAGGTTGCGCCTGCCCTGTCTTTGCTGTCGTCACGGGAGCCCTATGTGCCTGATACTGTTCGCCCTGGACCAGCACCCGGAATTTCCGCTGGTGCTGGCCGCCAACCGGGATGAGTTCTATGACCGCCCGACAACACCCATGCACTGGTGGCCGGATAACCAATGCCTGGCCGGCCGGGACGACCGTTCTGGCGGTACCTGGCTGGCCGTATCCCGGGATGCTGCGGTCACCGCTGTGACCAATGTGCGGGAGGGTAGCGGTGAGCCGGGGCGACTGACCCGCGGCAAGCTGCCGTTACTGGCACTGGACCAGCCAGCGGATGAGCTGACACAGCACCTTGCCGACCATGGCGATCTCTACGCCGGCTTTAACCTGGTCCGGCTCGCAGGCGGGAAAGGCTGGTATTACAGTAACCGCGACGCCCACCCGGGCCGCAGCCTCCACCGCGGTACCTATGGCCTAAGCAACCATCTGCTGCAAAGCCCCTGGCCAAAACTGGTGAGACTGCGCGAGCAACTCCGGGCCACCCTGGCCGGCTGCGATCCGCAAGATCCGGAGGCACTGCATGAAGCGCTTCTCGGCCCCCTCGGTGACAGTACGCCGGCACCCGACCACCTGTTGCCGGACACCGGCATCGGCCTGGATCAGGAGCGCTTCCTGTCATCGCCGTTCATCGCATCGGAGTTCTACGGCACCCGGGCCAGCACCGTGGTCACTGTCGCCCTCAGTGGTGAAGTCCGGGTGACCGAACAACAATGGGGACGGGGTGGCGTTGCGGGAGAGCGCCAGCATTTCAACTGGCAACAGGCACCCGCCGGGGAACACTGATGTTCGAGGTTCGGCAGCGCGGATCGCTCTGGTATACTGCCCTCAACCGGTGTCCTGGAAGGGATACCACCAGGCGCATACAGCGCGTCTGACAAGACGCCCGATACCGCTTCGTGAACCTGACGGAGAGCCCTATGGCTGACACCCCGGACACCACATCCATCGCCGATTTTGAAAAATCCCTGGCCGAACTCGAGGGCCTGGTGCGGGACCTGGAACAGGGCGAGCTTTCCCTGGAGCAGTCCCTCGGCGCCTTTGAACGCGGTGTGCGACTGACTCGTGAGTGCCAGCAGGCCCTGCGCCAGGCAGAGCAGCGTGTGCAGCAACTGGTAGAACGGGAGGACGGCACCCTCGAAACCCGGCCTTTCAACCCGCCGGAAGATGGCGGGGAGCCAGGCTGACCATGCCCAGCGCACGTACCGAAGATTTTCTCGCCACCTGTGCCTCACTGACCGACAATGCGCTGGAGCAACGCCTGCCGCCAATCGGGCAGGAGCCAGACCGCCTGCACGCGGCCATGCGATACAGTGTGCTTGGGGGTGGTAAGCGCATACGCCCGGCGCTGGCCATGGCGGCGGCCTGTGCGGTCGGCGGCCAACCGGAACAGGCACTGGTTTCCGCCTGTGCGGTGGAGCTGATTCATGCCTATTCGCTGATCCACGATGACCTGCCAGCCATGGATGACGATGACCTTCGCCGTGGCAGACCCACCACTCATATCCGCTTCGATCAGGCCACCGCCATCCTGGCCGGTGACGCGTTGCAGGCACTGGCCTTCGAGTGGCTGGCCGGCGACACTGTATTACCCGCGGAGACCCGGCTTGCCATGGTTCAGACGCTGGCAACAGCCAGCGGCAGTGCCGGCATGGTTGGCGGCCAGGCCATCGATCTGGGCGCCGTCGGACAGGCGTTGTCGCTGGAGCAACTTGAGCAGATGCATCGCCGCAAGACTGGCGCACTGATCGAAGCCAGCGTACGACTGGGTGTACTGTCAGTATCGGCGGTCGCTGCTCGGCCGTCGCACCAGGAGCCACTTGACCATTACGCCCGCGCCATTGGCCTGGCATTCCAGGTTCAGGATGACCTGCTGGACATCGAAGGCGATACCAGCGTTATCGGCAAGCCCCAGGGATCGGATGCGGCCCGCAGCAAACCCACCTACCCCGCGCTGATGGGGGTTGACGGTGCCCGGGCCTATCTTGCCACACTGTTGACCCAGTGCCAGGACAACCTGTCGGGGTTCGGTCCCGAGGCAGACGCCCTCAGGGGCATGGCCGAATTCGTGGTGTCACGACGCTACTGAAACCCCCTGCTCCATGACCTATAATGCCCCCTTTAGCCCGATGGGTTGCCGACCGGTGAGACATACCCGGCAACCCTGAAGTCACCGACACAAGACCCGGACGGATGCAGGACACATATATTTTCAAGGAAATTCCCGCTCAGCGGCCCCACACACCGATGCTGGACCGCATTGACGCGCCCGACCAGTTGCGCCTGCTGTCGGATGAAGAGCTGCCGGCGCTGGCCCGGGAGTTGCGGGCCTTCCTGCTGTGGACCGTCGGTCAGACCGGCGGCCATTTCGGCGCCGGGCTGGGGGTACTGGAACTGACCATTGCCCTGCACTATGTCTTCAATACTCCGGAAGACCGGCTGGTCTGGGACGTGGGCCACCAGGCCTATCCCCACAAGATTCTCACCGGACGCCGGGAGCAGATGGGCAGCATCCGTCAGAAAGGCGGCCTTGCCGGCTTTCCCAAGCGCTCGGAAAGCGAGTACGACACATTTGGCGTGGGCCACTCCAGCACCTCCATCAGTGCTGCCCTGGGCATGGCCCTGGCTGCCCGTCAGCAGCAGAGTGGCCGTCGTAGCATCGCGGTGATCGGTGATGGGGCGATGACCGCAGGCATGGCCTTTGAGGCCCTGAACCATGCCGGACATCTGGACGCGGACATGCTGGTCATCCTCAATGACAACGATATGTCTATCTCCAAGAATGTGGGCGGCCTGTCCAACTACTTCGCCCGCCTGCTTTCCAGCCGCACCTACAACCAGATGCGGGACAGCGGCAAACGGGTCCTGCAGGCGGCGCCACCACTGATGGCCCTGGCCCGCAAGACCGAAGAGCACTTCAAGGGCATGATTGCTCCGGGCACCCTGTTCGAGGAACTGGGCTTCAACTACATCGGTCCCATTGATGGCCACGACCTGCCGCTGCTGGTGGAAACCCTTGAGAACATCCGCGAGCTGGGCGGCCCACAGTTCCTCCATGTGGTGACCCGTAAAGGCAAGGGTTTCGCCCCGGCTGAAGAAGATCCCATCGGTTATCACGCCATCAACAAGATCGAGCCAGTACCGGCGAACAAACCGGAGCCGGTCACACCCAAACCGAAACAGCCAAAATATGCCAACGTGTTCGGTCAGTGGCTGTGTGACGCCGCCGAGCAGGATCAGCGTATCGTCGGCATCACCCCTGCCATGTGCGAGGGGTCGGACCTGCTGGCGTTCTCGGAGCGCTTCCCGGACCGTTACCATGATGTTGCCATTGCCGAGCAACACGCGGTCACCCTGGCTGCCGGTCTCGCCTGTGATGGCGCCAAACCGGTGGTCGCCATCTATTCCACCTTCCTGCAGCGGGCCTACGACCAGCTGATCCACGATGTGGCGATCCAGAACCTGGATGTACTCTTCGCCATCGACCGGGCCGGCCTGGTGGGCGAGGACGGGCCCACCCATGCCGGTTCCTTTGATCTGAGTTACCTGCGCTGCGTTCCGAATATGGTGGTCATGACACCGTCGGATGAAAACGAGACCCGCCAGCTCCTGCAGACCGGGCTGATGTACGATGGCCCTGCAGCGGTTCGTTATCCCCGGGGGACGGGACCGGGCGCGGCTATCGAGCAGCAACTCCAGCCGCTACCCATTGGCCGTGGTCGCATCGTGCGCGAGGGGGAGTCGGTGGCCATTCTGAACTTCGGCACTCGCCTTTCAGCCGCGCTGGAGGCCGCCGACCGGCTCAATGCCACGGTTGCTGACATGCGTTTCGTGAAGCCCCTCGACGAGGCCCTGGTAACGGAACTGGTGAATACCCACGATGTGGTGGTCACCCTGGAAGAGAACGCCATTGCCGGCGGTGCGGGGAGTGCGGTGACCGAATTCCTGAACCGGGAAGGTATGGCAAAGGCGGTATTGCAACTGGGCTTACCGGACCACTATGTCGATCATGGCAAGCACGGCGAGCTGTTGGCGGAAGTGGGGCTGGATGCTGCGGGT
This sequence comes from Marinobacter sp., assembly GCF_041690615.1. GTDB lineage: Bacteria > Pseudomonadota > Gammaproteobacteria > Pseudomonadales > Oleiphilaceae > Marinobacter. The sequence goes on along the minus strand of NZ_JAWLGY010000005.1, from coordinate 56,693 downwards.
ATTGAGGCTTCTATCCGGCAGCGGTTGATTGGTCGCAAGCCTGACCTTAAGGCAGCCCCCTGAGGCATGACCAGGTACCAACAAGACTGATGGTGAGGGGCTGATAGCGGGGACAAGCCCGGTTATTCCGGGTCGTCGTCCTGGTGGGTCTCCAGCCAGTGACCCAGCTTGCTCTGCTTGGTGTTGAGGTAATGCTCGTTGTGGGGGTTACGCCCGACATGCAGGGGTACCCGCTCTACGATATCGATTCCCAGAGACCGCAGCGAGTCCACCTTGCGGGGGTTGTTGGTCATCAGTTTCAGGCTACTGATTCCAAGGTGACCCAGCATGTCCTTGCACATGGTGTAGTCCCGCAGGTCAGCGGCAAAGCCCAGACGCTCGTTGGCCTCAACGGTATCCGCCCCCTCATCCTGCAGCTTGTAGGCCCGGATCTTGTTCAGCAGACCAATACCGCGACCCTCCTGACGCAGGTACATCAGGATACCGCGACCTTCCCGGGCGATGCTTCGCAACGCCTCTTCGAGCTGGTATCCGCAGTCACAACGCATGCTGTAAAGGGCATCGCCGGTCAGGCACTCGGAGTGGGTGCGAGCCAGCATGGGCTCGTCGCTGTTCAGATCACCCAGGGTCAGGGCAACGTGCTCCTTGCCGGTATCCGGTTCCTCGAAACCGTGCATGTCAAAAACACCGAAAGGGGTAGGCAGGCGACAGGTCTGGATGTAGCGAACAGCCACAGTGGTTCCTCATGAGTGCTGGTTCAGTAAGCGGGGCATTCTAGCAGATGGCGGCCACCCGGCGTAGTTCAAGATGACTTACGCGTCACGACGGCGTTCATGTGAGCTATCTGACACTTGGTCCTTTACGTTGATTAGGCTCTTTCAGATGCCCTGCTCCGATGATCGAGGCGGGTGTCGCGTAGCTGTTTTCGGGACCCTCAAAAAGAGGGACCTTTTTGAGGAGCCTCCAGGGACGGATTCACGGCGTGTCCCGAAAACAGCTACGCGGTGGCCGCCAGTCACTGAATTCCCGGTTTGCCCCAATGCCCGAAGCACCTTGGAAGTTCGCGATCAACCAGCCTGCCAATGCCCACTGCGGCCGCCCTTCTTATCCAGCAACCGCACCCCGGTAATCTCCATCCCCTTGTCCACCGCCTTGCACATATCGTACAGAGTCAACGCCGCCACACTCACGGCGGTAAGGGCCTCCATCTCGACGCCGGTCTGTCCGGACAACTTACAGCGGGCCTCGACATGAACCGATGACGGCTCCTGCTCCGGCGTAAACGCCAGCTTCACTGACGACAGGTTCAGGGCATGGCATAAAGGAATCAGATCATGGGTTTTCTTGGCCGCCATAATACCCGCGACCCGGGCCACCGCCAGCACATCCCCCTTGGGATGCTCCCCATCCAAAATCATGGCAAGGGTTTTCGGGTCCATCAGAATACGACCTTCCGCAATGGCTTCCCGCTGAGTCACTGCCTTGTCGGCCACATCCACCATACGGGCCGCGCCCTGTTCGTCCAGGTGGGTCAGTTTACTCATTGTGCCTCCGAATCAGTGTTGTACGCCGGCCACCACCAGGAGATCCCCGCGATGCCCTGCGCTCCGGCCTGTATCGCCGTCTGAAGATGTTCCGGACCGGTACCGCCAAGGGCATAGACCGGGATGACCGCTTGTCCGGCCAGCCTGACAAACCGCTCCCAGCCCATGCCCGGGTTACCCGGATGGGAAGGGGTCGGTAGAACCGGCCCCAGGGTCGCATAGTCTGCACCGATAGCCGCCGCATGGGCCAGCTCATCACCGTCGTGACAGGAAACGCCGAACCAGCGTTCCTCCGGTACGGGTCGCTGGCGGAGCCCGGCTGCTCTCCGCCAACTCAGATGAACGCCTGCTACCGGCAGGTCCGCCACCAGTTCCGGACGATCATGAACCACCAGGGAGGTCGCCGACAAACCCGCCAGACATCGCCCTAATGCTTCAGTGTACGCCTCAGGTGTCAGTGATGGCAGTCTCAGCACAACCATACCATCACCGGACCCGCTCCGGCCGTGGATACAACGCTCGGCCGCCGGACCAGCCTGAAGTTCATCTCCGGTGATGGCAAGTGTTCGCGGCAACCGGATCGCCCCGATGATGGGCCGGTTGGCCGCCGGAAAGTCCCTGGCCAGCAGCTCGCCCGGTCGCTGCCAGAACAACGGCTGGCCTTCCAGGCCCCTGGGCTCTCCGGAAGATACCCGGGCCTCCCAGACATCCAGGAACACTTCCTTGTCGCCATAATCGTGGCGGATACCAATCAGTGGCTGCAGGTTGCCAGGGTTTACCGTGACAGCGGTTTCCTCCAGCAGCTCCCTGGCCAGTGCCTGCTGCACCGTTTCCCCCGGCTCCACCTTACCACCCGGAAATTCCAGCAGACCGCCCTGGTGGGCGCTCAGCGGGCGCCGGGCAATAAGCACCTGCCCCTCGCGCCAGATTACACCGACAGCCACATGGACCAGCTTGCGCGATGACCCGGTCATCTCAGGTTCGGTACTCGGCATTGATGGTGACGTAGTCATGGGAGAAGTCACAGGTCCATACCCGCTCTTCGATACGGCCCCGTTTGAGGTCAATGCGAATGGTGACCTCCTGCTGGTCCATCACTGCCTGGCCCCGCTCCTCGGTATAATCGTCCGCGCGGCCGCCGTTTCTCACCAGGCATACATCGCCCAGGAAAATCTCGATGGCCTCAAGGTCCAGCCCTTCCACACCTGCCCGCCCGACAGCGGCCAGGATACGCCCCCAGTTCGGGTCGGAAGCAAACAGGGCGGTCTTCACCAGCGGCGAGTGGGCCACAGTATAGGCCACATCCAGCGCCTCCTTCTGACCAGCGGCGCCGGCCACCTCGATGGTGACAAACTTGGTGGCGCCTTCGCCATCCCTGACGATGGCATGGGCCAGCTCCATGTAGACCTCATTCAATGCGTCCCTGAGCACCGGGTAGTGTTCACTCTCGACGGTCGCTACACCAGCACCCGCCTCTCCGGTGGCAATCAGCATGCAGGCGTCATTGGTGGAGGTGTCGCCATCGATGGTAATGCGGTTGAAGGACGTCTCACCCAGCTCACTGGACAGCTTCTGCAATACCCGGGGCGAGATAGAGGCGTCCGTGGCAATAAAGCCCAGCATGGTGGCCATATTGGGACGAATCATCCCAGCGCCCTTGCTGATACCGGAGATATTGATGGTCTTGCCATCAATTTCGACCTGACGGGTAGCCCCCTTGGGGCGCGTATCCGTGGTCATGATGCCGGCGGCCGCTTCGGCCCAGTGCTCTGCAGACAGATTCGCCAGCGCGGCCGGCAGGGCGCTGACGATCTTCTCCACCGGAAGGGGTTCGCCAATGACGCCGGTAGAGAACGGCAGTACCGAGTTGGCCCGGGCCCCCGCCTCCTGCGCCAGGGCTTCGCAGCAGGTCCGGGCATCACGCATGCCACGCTCACCGGTGCCCGCGTTGGCGTTGCCTGTATTGATCAGCAGATAACGGGGCTCACCCTCATCCAGGTGGGCCCGGGCCACATGCACAGGCGCCGCACAGAACTGGTTAGTGGTGAAGATACCAGCCACCCGGCTGCCCCCGGACAGCTCAATGACCACCACATCCTTACGACCGGGTTTCTTGATGCCGGCGCTGGCGATTCCCAGCCTGACTCCGGCTACCGGAAAAAAATGCTCGGGCAATGTCGCGGGACCTACCGCCATAATCGTCTCCTTGGGCGGCACTTTCTGGCGCCGCCGGAATTCGTGATTCAGGATAAAAAAACCCGCAGCCCCGTCTTCACGGAGGTGCGGGCTTGTCGTCTGTGGCGCTACGGGGGCTTCAGGCGACCTTGCCGCAGCACTGCTTGTACTTCTTGCCAGACCCGCACGGACAGGGTTCGTTCCGGCCCACTTTTCGCTCCTGGCGCACGAAGGTTTCGGGGGTTTGGCCCTGTCGGTCCTCGTCGCCCTCCCGCTCGTTCTGTTCAGCCTGGGCGGCGCTGGTCTGGTCGTGGCGCATCCGGGCAGCGGCCAGCTCCTTCTCGAGCTGCTCCCGACGCTGGCGCTCCACTTCTTCCATTTCCTCACGGGTCTGCACCTTGACGTGGCACAGAACGCGGGTGATATCCCGCTTCATGGTATCCAGCATGGTTTCGAACAGGTTGAACGCCTCACGCTTGTATTCCTGCTTCGGGTTCTTCTGGGCGTAGCCCCGCAGGTGGATACCGCGGCGCAGATGATCCATGTTCGACAGGTGCTCTTTCCACAGGGTGTCGAGCACCTGGAGGAAGACCTGCTTCTCGAACTTGCGCATGGACTCGGCACCCACGACCTCTTCCTTGGACCGATAGGCAGCAACAACCTCTTCCAGGATCCGCTCGCGGAGTTTCTCCTCATAGAGTTTCTTGTCCTCGTCCAGCCATTGCTGGATGGGCAGCTCTATGGCCATTTCAGAGGCCAGGTGCGCCTCCAGCCCGGCCACATCCCACTGCTCAGGCATGCTCTGGGGCGGGATGAACTCGCTGATGGTCTCTTCCACCACATCGGCGCGAATGCCGTCAATGATCTCCGAGATGTTCTCCGATGCCATGACCTCGTTGCGCTGCTCGTAGATCACGGTGCGCTGGTCGTTGGCCACGTCGTCGTATTCCAGCAGCGTCTTGCGCATGTCGAAGTTGCGGCCTTCAACCTTGCGCTGGGACTTCTCGATGGCGTTGGTGACCATGCGATGCTCGATGGCCTCGCCCTTTTTCATGCCCATGGCCTGCATCAGCTTCTTCACCCGATCAGGGGCGAAGATGCGCATCAGGTTATCTTCCAGTGAGAGGAAGAAGCGGGACGAGCCCGGATCACCCTGACGGCCAGCCCGGCCCCGGAGCTGGTTATCGATACGGCGGGATTCATGACGCTCGGTACCGATGATGTGCAAGCCGCCGGAGGCAAGCACCTGCTGGTGGCGCTCCTCCCACTCGGCCTTGATGGCATCAATCTGTTCCTGGGTGGGGTTCTCCAGGGCAGCGACCTCTGTCTCCCAGTTGCCGCCCAGCATAATGTCGGTACCACGACCCGCCATGTTCGTGGCGATGGTAACGGCCCCGGGGCGGCCTGCCTGGGCAATGACCTGGGCTTCGCTCTCGTGGTGTTTGGCGTTGAGTATCTTGTGATCAATCCGTGCCTTCTTCAGCAGCGACGACAGCACTTCGGATGCCTCTACCGACGCTGTACCCACCAGCACCGGACGATTCTCTGCCGTGACGTCCTTGATCTCGTCGATGATCGCGTGGAATTTCTCTTCCTGGGTGAGGTAGATCAGGTCGTTGTAGTCAATCCGCTGGATCGGTTTGTTGGGCGGAATAACCACCACGTCGAGACCGTAGATCTGGCGAAACTCGAAGGCTTCCGTATCGGCTGTACCGGTCATACCGGCCAGCTTGTCGTACATGCGGAAGTAATTCTGGAAGGTGGTGGAAGCCAGGGTCTGGCTCTCGGCCTTGATCTCAACACCTTCTTTGGCCTCGATAGCCTGGTGCAGGCCTTCGCTCCAGCGACGACCGGGCATGGTACGCCCGGTATGTTCGTCCACAATCACAACCTGGCCGTTCTGCACCAGGTAGTCCACCTCCCGGTGGAACAGGTGATGTGCCCGCAGGCCGGAGTGGATATGGTGCAGCAGAGCCAGGTTCGCGGCGGAGTACAGATTCTCACCCTCCTTCAGCAATCCGCGACTGAGCAGTAGCTGCTCCACTTTTTCGTGGCCGGCTTCCGTGAGCTCCACCTGGCGGGACTTTTCATCAATGGTGAAGTCGCCGCTGGGTTCACCGTCTTCCTCGGACACCTCGCCCTTTTCCAGGGAAGGAATCAGCGCGTTGATTTCCCGGTAGAGCTTCGAGCTGTCTTCCGCTGCACCGGAAATAATCAGCGGCGTTCGCGCCTCATCGATCAGGATGGAGTCTACCTCGTCCACAATGGCGTAGTTGAGCGGACGCTGGACCTTGTCCTCCATACTGAACGCCATGTTGTCACGCAGGTAGTCAAAACCGAACTCGTTGTTGGTACCGTAGGTGATATCCGCCTGGTAGGCCGCCCGCTTCTCTTCCGCCGGCTGCCCGGACACCACCACACCCACGGTCATGCCCAGGAAGCGGTAAAGCTTGCCCATCCACTCCGAGTCACGACGGGCCAGGTAGTCGTTGACGGTCACCACGTGCACGCCACGACCGGCGAGGGCATTCAGGTAGACCGCTGCTGTCGCCACCAGGGTCTTGCCTTCCCCGGTTTTCATTTCAGCGATGTGCCCTTCATGGAGGGTCATGGCACCAATGAGCTGCACGTCGAAGTGGCGCATGCCCATAACCCGGCGGCTGGCTTCGCGTACCGTGGCAAAGGCCTCCGGCAGCAGCTGGTCAAGAGTCTCTCCTTTTTCCAGCCGGCCCCGGAACTCGGTGGTCCTGGCCTGCAACTGTTCGTCGGTCAACGCGATGAGCGACTCTTCGAGCTCGTTGATGCGATTTACTACCTTTCGCATCCTTTTGATCTCGCGAGCGTTTTTACTGCCGAACATCTTCGTTGCAAGCTTCGTGAACATAGACCACTGCTTCTTTGATTAAACGGAGGAAGCCGGCATTCTAACCTTATTTTGCAAGAGGACAAAAGGCGGTCGGGCGTTGCCGGGCTGGTTAACACCCCGGAAACCGGGGCTGGGTCACAGGGATTGTCGTGGCAGAAGGTCCCCGGCGACTGCCGGGGACACAGGGAGGGCGTAACATTTCCGCAATCAGGCTAACGGGAAGCGCGCTGCATATACTTCACCGGGTCTTTTGCCTTGCCACCCTGGAGCACTTCGAAATGAACGTGGGGGCCGGTGGAGCGACCAGTGGATCCCATACGGGCAATCACCTGCCCCTTCTGCACGACCTGGCCAACTTCCACTTCCACTGCCTTGGCGTGGGCATAACGGGTCACCAGCCCCTCACCATGATCAACCTCCACCAGGTTGCCGTAGCCTTGACGGTCTCCCGCAAAGGTCACCACGCCGGCGGCCACGGAGATGATATCGCTGTCTTCCCGGCCCGCCAGGTCGACGCCATTATGCCAGGTGCGCTTGCCGGTGAAAGGGTCGGAACGGTAACCGAAGCGGGACGATAACCAGCCCCAGGTTATGGGGCGACCAGCCACGAACCGTTCGTCTTCCAGGCGACGACTGGAAATCAGGGTGTCCAGCAAGCGCAGCTGCTGCTCCCGATCGCGGATTTTCTGATCCAGGTCTGTGATCATGGCGGTCAGCTCCGGAGTGCTGAAAGATTCGGCGTCCGCCACGCCCTCTTCCGGACCGCCAACGGCCGGGGCTTCATCGAAATTGAACTCGTCGCTGGCCACCGCACCGCTTTCGATAAAGCGCTGACCCAGGGCATCCAGCCGGAGCAGGCGCCCCTGCATTTCACCCAGGCGCAGGGTCATGGCGTCCACCTGCTCCCGCGTGTCGCGCTCCAGGCGAGCCAGTTCCTGCTGCTGCTCTTCGAGGGTACCTTGCCACTGGGAAAGCAGGAATGACGGTACCACGGGCCGATCAGCAACCTGGGCGATCGCCACCCGGTAGCCGGCCCAGGTACAGAGGGCCACCAACAGCAGGGCGATAAAACCGGCTACTGCCAATCCGCGGGCATTAAGAGAAACGACCCTGGAGCGACCGTGATTTCGACCTACAAGGATGATATTCATAACGTCTGACCAAATTGACTGTGACAGACATCCCTGTCGTGACGATCGGCTTCCCGGGGAAAGCGGAGGCACACAAGCACTCCGCTGTACAAACGGCCTGATCATAAACCGGGCCGGAATATTAAAAGGAGACAGGCTTCTTCCTTTTTGCCCCCAGGCTGTTACGCTTTGTTAAAGCCGTAACCGATTCGGTTACGATAAACACCAGTCCGCACCGCGCCTCGGGCGGCGGTCGGTAAGTGTATAAAATACTGACCCGTTTCGTCGAGTTACACGGCCATTGCACCTGATACAGCTATGAAGACCCGTCACTCACTGTCACTATCTGCCGATAACCGTGATCAGCCCAGGCATCTGCGCGACCTGATGGCCAAGGCGGCCCTGCATAACCGGGCCGAGCAGCATGTGCTCTCAGCAATACCGGAACGCCTTGCTTCCGGGGTCCGTTTCGTCAGCTACCACGACGGCGAACTGGTCCTGCTGTGTGATAACGCCACCCAGGCCAGCCAGCTTCGGTATCAGCAACGGGAGATCATGGCGACTTTACGGAAAGAGGAAGCATTCGAGTTCGTCTGGAAGCTGAAGATCAAGGTACAACCCCGGCGCTATTCCCTGAAAAGGCCGCCTGAGCCCATGACCCTCAGTAAAGAAAATGCCCGGCTACTCCAGGAGGAGGCCGGGCACACGAAGGATAAAGCTTTACGCGAGGTTCTCGAAAAACTCGCCAGTCACGCCAGCAACCGCTCGGACTGAGGTTTCCTGCCTCAGGCCGGTGCCGCCAGTACAGGCTTCATGTAAGAGATGGGGGCTGTGGCTTCGTCATCGAAGGTCACCACTTCCCAGGCATCTTCCTCAGCCCGCAGCTTGCGCAACAGCTTGTTGTTCAGATCATGTCCGGATTTCACACCACGGAACTCACCGATCAGACTGTTCCCCAGCAGATACAGATCACCGATGGCATCCAGGACCTTGTGCTTGACGAACTCATCATCGTAGCGCAGACCATCCTCGTTGAGGATCTTGTAGTCGTCCACCACAATGGCATTGTCGACACTGCCACCCAGGGCCAGGTTCATGGCGCGCAACTTCTCGATGTCACGCATGAAACCGAAGGTACGGGCCCGACTGACCTCTTTCACAAAGGAGGTGCTGGAGAAGTCCACTGTCGCCGTCTGGGCACGGCCCTTGAACACCGGATGGTCGAAGTCGATGCCAAAACTCACCTTGAAGCCTTCGAAAGGCAGGAAGGTCGCTTTCTTGTCGCCTTCTTCCAGCGTGACTTCACGCTTGATCCGGATGAAGCGCTTGGGCGCGTCCTGTTCCGCAATGCCTGCTGACTGAAGCAGGAAGACGAAGGGGCCGGCACTGCCATCCATGATGGGCACTTCGGCGGCACTGAGTTCCACGAAACAGTTGTCGATACCGAGTCCGGCCATGGCCGACAGCAAATGCTCGATCGTTGCAACCCGGACGCCATTCTTGACCAGCGTCGTCGACAGCATGGTTTCGCCCACGTTCTCCGCGCAAGCACGGATCTCGACCACCGGGTCAAGGTCAGTACGACGGAAAACAATCCCCGTTTCCACCGGAGCGGGCTTCAGGGTGAGATATACCTTTTCACCGGAGTGAAGGCCAACGCCAGTGGCACGAATGGTATTTTTTAGCGTCCGTTGTCTGATCATCGGTACATATATCCGTCACAAAAGAACGATATCATCATGCAAAAAACTGCGCGGATGATACCAAAGAACGAAAGTGAATACCATTTAACCAATGGCCTCGTGACATAATCGTCATGTCTTTCGTCGTTCATGTGTATCAGGTCACAGGGCGGGCAGAAGCCCGCACCCTGTCAACCACATTCGCAACAGATTATCAGTCAGCCTGACGGCGCAGGAATGCGGGAATATCGAGATAATCCACATCCTGTTCGTCAGAGTCACGACTCTGGTCCACTGCGACATTGCCCTGGGATACCGCGCGACGACGCAATACCGCGGGGCGGTCAAGCTGGTTGTAGTCGGTGGTGCCGTCCAGGGTACGGGTGTTGTCCACCACCTTGGTGGGCTTTTCCCGGTCTCCACCCAGGCCCGTGGCCACTACGGTCACCTTCAGCTCATCGGTCATTTCCGGGTCGATGACGGTACCGACCACCACCGTGGCAGAATCGGAAGCGAACTCGCGAACGATGTCACCCACTTCGGAGAATTCGCCCAGGTTCAGGTCCATGCCCGCGGTGATGTTGACCAGGATACCCTTGGCACCCTGCAGGTTGATGTCTTCAAGCAGCGGGCTGCGAACAGCGGCTTCTGCAGCCTCACGGGCCCGGTTTTCGCCAGTGGCGCGGGCGGTGCCCATCATGGCCATACCCATCTCAGACATCACGGTCTTCACGTCGGCAAAGTCGACGTTGATCATGCCGTTACGGGTAATCAGGTCAGCGATGCCCTGCACGGCCCCCAGCAGCACATCATTCGCCGAACCGAATGCATCCAGCAGGCTGGTCTTCTTGCCCAGCACTGCCAGCAATTTTTCGTTGGGAATAGTTATCAGGGAGTCGACGCTCTCCTCCAGGTCTTTCAGACCGGATTCGGCGACGCTCATGCGCTTGCCGCCCTCGAACTGGAACGGCTTGGTCACAACTGCCACCGTCAGAATGCCCATTTCGCGAGCAACCTCGGCAACGATGGGCGCTGCACCGGTGCCGGTACCACCGCCCATACCCGCAGTGATAAACACCATATCGGCACCCTTGATGGCATCAGCGATGCGATCACGGTCTTCCATTGCGGCCTGGCGACCGATCTCCGGGTTTGCACCGGCGCCAAGTCCCTTGGTGATATTGCCGCCAAGCTGAATCACCTGCCGGGCATCCAGGTCGTGCAGTGCCTGGGCGTCCGTGTTGGCGCAGATGAACTCGACCCCTTCCACATCGCTGTTGAGCATGTGCCGCACGGCATTACCGCCGCCGCCACCAACACCGATGACCTTGATCACAGCGTTCTGCTGGACATTATCGACTAGTTCAAACATTCCCCTTCTCCTTCGTGCTGTGTTCAGCCAGTTCCCGGCTGATTATTTTCTCGAGATACCTTCGTGTGATGCGTCGTTATTCAGAAATGCCCGGTAAACCAGGCTTTCATTCGCTCCAGCAAGGAGGGCGCATCTTCCCCCTTGAGAACGGGCCCCTGTCCCAGATCCATCTGGCGGAAACCATGGATCAGCAACCCGACGCCGGTAGCGTATATCGGGTTGTTGACCACCTCCGTCATGCCGGAGACCGCCTGCGGTGAGGCAAGCCGTACCGGCATGTGGAAGATCTCTTCGGCCAGCTCCACCACCCCTTCCATGGTGGAGGAGCCACCAGTGACAACGATGCCCGCCGGTACCAGGTCCTCGAACCCACTGCGGCGCAGCTCCGACTGCACCAGGGTGAACAGCTCCTCGTATCGCGGCTCAACAACCTCCGCCAGGGCCTGGCGGGACAGGTTGCGGGGTGCGCGGTCACCCACGCTGGGTACCTTGATGGTTTCTTCGGCCCCGGCCAGCTGCGTTAGTGCGCAGGCGTACTTGATCTTGATGTCTTCGGCGTTCTGCGTGGGCGTGCGCAGGGCCATGGCGATGTCGTTGGTCACCTGGTCTCCGGCGATCGGAATGACCGAGGTGTGACGGATGGCCCCGCCGGTAAAGACCGCGATATCGGTTGTGCCACCGCCGATATCCACCAGGCAAACGCCCAGCTCCTTCTCGTCTTCGGTAAGCACGGAATGGGCGGAAGCAAGCTGCTCCAGAATGATGTCATCCACTTCCAGGCCACAGCGACGTATACATTTTTCGATGTTCTGGGCCGCGTTTACCGCACAGGTCACCAGGTGGACCTTGGCTTCAAGGCGAACACCAGACATGCCCAGGGGTTCCTTGATGCCTTCCTGGTTATCGATCACGAATTCCTGGGGCAGGATATGCAGGATCTTCTGATCCGCGGGAATGGCCACCGCCTGGGCGGCGTCAATGACGCGGTCGATATCCGCCTGGGTTACTTCCCGGTCACGGATGGCCACAATGCCGTGGGAATTGAGACTCTTGATGTGACTGCCGGCAATACCGGCATAGACCGAATGGATACGGCAGCCGGCCATCAGCTCGGCCTCTTCCACCGCCCGCTGTATGGCCTGCACGGTGGTTTCGATATTGACCACCACGCCACGCTTGAGCCCGCGGGAGGCATGGGAGCCGATGCCGACCACTTCGATGGTTCCGTCCAGCTTGCGCTTGCCGACGATGGCCACCACCTTGGAGGTGCCAATATCCAGTCCGACAATCATGTTTTCCGTATCAACCGATGACATGCAGTTCACCAATAGCCATTCTATGAATTGTTGTCGGAAGTCCCGGCCAGGGGCTTCCACCGCACCGCCACGCCGTTGCTATAGCGGGCATCAACCCGTTCCACCTGATCCGCCCGGTTCGCCAGCTGTTCACCATAAACCGTGAGAAACCGTTCAAACCGTTGCTCCACCTGGTCACGCCCCAGGGCCACCTCGATGCCGTTAGCCAGGGTCAGGGTCCACGCCCCCCGCTCTTCCAGCGCGATGCCGGCGAAGCCGATACCGTGAGCGTCCAGGGTATCGGCCATAAGCCGCCCCATGTCGACCACCTCACGGGCTCGCCCTTCCGGTCCCCGCAAGCGTGGCAGCATACCGGCCACTTCCCGGTTGGGCGGCGAGAATACCTCGCCGGTGCGGCTGATCAGCTGGGTATCGTTCCAGTAAGCCAGTGGCCTGCGCTCACGGACCTCCACCACCAGCCCGTCCGGCCAGGCACGCCTGACAGCGGCACTTGCCACCCAGGGGCGCTGTTCCAGTGAGCGCTTGATATCCGCCAGGTCTGTCGTAAAGAAGCTCTCCCCAAGCCAGCGCCCCGCGTGGCGCTCCAGGCCATTACGGCTTTCTCCCCGGAGCGTTCCCTGCACTTCCACATGCATGAATTGCCGGTCCATGGCCGCCAGCAACTGCCCGGTACCCCATGGCAGCAGGGCTGCGGCGAACAGCACCACGGTGCCGATACCGATCTTGCCCCAAGGCACGCTGGCCAGCACCTGCGTCAGCACATCCAGCAGATTCTGCTCAGGCCCGGACGAGGTCGCCCCGCGCCGCCTGGGCGGCTCGGACGGCACAAACCGGCCTCGTAGCAGCATCTGCTCAAACATCGGCGCCCTCCCCGGACGGCAGCGTATCCTGAAGTATCCTCACTACCAGCTCTGACATGCCGATACCGGCGGCCTGGGCCGCCATAGGCACAAGGCTGTGATCGGTCATGCCCGGCACGGTATTGACCTCCAGCAACCAGAAACGGCCTTCCTGGTCCTCCATGATGTCCACCCGCCCCCAGGTACGACCGCCGATGACCCGGAATGCCTCCACCGCCAGGTTCTGGATCAGTGCTTCCTGCCACTCATCCAGCCCGCAGGGCACCTGGTAACGGGTATCATCGGCCAGGTACTTGGCGTCATAGTCGTAAAAATCGTGGTCCGTGCTCAGGCCGATCACCGGCAGCGCCTGCTCCTGCAGCAGACTGACGGTGTACTCCGGCCCTTCGATCCACTCTTCCACCAGCACCAGCGGATCATGGCTTGCCGCCTCCCGGTACGCCGCGACCAGCTCGTCCCGGTTGCGTACCTTGCGGACACCGATGCTGGAACCTTCACGGGACGGCTTCACACTGAGCGGGAACGTCAGGTCAGCGATGATGGCGCCAGCCTCATCTTCGCGGTTCATGGCGCGAAACGCCGGGGTTGGCAGACCGCAACCGGCAAACACAAACTTTGTCCGTAACTTGTCCATGGCCAGGGCCGACGCCAGCATTTCGCTGCCGGTGTAGGGAATCCCCGCCTGGGACAGGATGGCCTGCAAGGTACCGTCTTCACCGCCTCGCCCATGGAGGGCAATGAACACCCGATCGAAATCCGGGTTTCTTACCGCGTCCAGCAGGCATCCGGTGATATCACGGGCAAAGGCATCCACCCCGGCTTCCTGCAGGGCCCGGGTCACCGCCTGCCCGCTCTTGAGAGAGACTTCACGCTCGGCAGAGTCTCCCCCCATGAACACCGCCACGCGGCCCAGTGCCGCACGGGTCTGCGGATCTACCTGAAAAGTCCGGTTTCTGGCGTCAGCCACGTCCAATCACTCCATTCGCTGCAAGTTTTGCTGCCACACCGCCAATATCGCCGGCCCCCTGGGTCAACAGGAGATCCCCTTCCTGCAGGATGTTGGCCAGCAGGTTCTCCAGATTGACGGCATCTTCCACAAACACCGGGTCTACCTGGCCCCGCTGACGGATGCTGCGGCACAACGACCGCCCATCGGCACCCGGCACCGGGGCTTCTCCGGCCGGATAGACATCCATCAGCAGCAGGGTGTCCACCTCGGACAATACCCTGACAAAGTCCTCGTAGAGATCCCGGGTGCGGGAATAGCGATGGGGCTGGTACAGCATTACCAGTCGACGACCTGGCCAGGCACCCCTGGCGGCCCGGATGACCGCTTCCACCTCCGTGGGATGATGGCCATAGTCATCCACCAGGGTCACAGAACCCTTACCAACCGGATAATCGCCATAAACCTGGAAGCGACGGCCAACCCCTGCAAATCCGGACAGACCACGACAGATGGCGGCATCTTCGACGCCTTCATCCGTGGCCACGGCAATCGCGGCGAGGGCGTTCAGCACGTTGTGGCGTCCGGGCATGCGCAGCTCAACCGGCAGATCACTGCGACCACCGGGGCGCTTGACGGTGAAGCGGGTGCGCAGACCATCGGACTCGATGTCCGTGGCCCGGTAGTCCACATCTTCCCGTTCAATGCCGTAGGTGATGATGGCCCGGGATATCCGTGGCAGTATTTCCGCCACATAGGGATCGTCCAGGCACATGACCGCAACGCCATAGAACGGCAGGTTGTGAAGGAATTCCACAAAGGTTTTCTTCAGCTGGGCCACGTCACCGCCGTAGGTGTCCATGTGGTCGGCTTCGATATTGGTGACCACTGAAATGACCGGTGTCAGATGAAGGAAGGAAGCATCACTTTCATCCGCCTCCGCGACCAGGTACCGGGAACCACCAAGCTGGGCGTTGGTACCGGCGCTGTTTAGCTTGCCGCCAATCACGAACGTCGGATCGAGGCCGGCCTCGCCAAGTACAGACGCAATCAGGCTGGTGGTGGTTGTCTTGCCATGGGTGCCAGCCACCGCAATGCCATGGCGGTAACGCATGATCTCCGCCAGCATCTCCGCCCGGGGCACAATCGGCACTCGCCGGGCCCTGGCCGCGGACACCTCGGGGTTGTCGGCATTAACCGCCGATGACACCACAACCACATCGGCCCGGTCGCTGTTGCTCTCCCGGTGGCCAATATGAATGGTCACCCCGAGGCCCTTGAGCCTGTCGGTCACCGGGCTTTCCTTGAGATCTGAACCAGAGACCTGGTAACCCTGGTTCTTGAGGACTTCGGCAATGCCACACATGCCGGCACCACCGATGCCCACAAAATGAATGTGGCGTATACGGCGCATTTCAGGCACCTGGTATACCAGCGGCGGATTGGTGAGATCAGACATGGGCAGCCTCCAGACAGTAATTCACGACTCTCTCCGTTGCATCGGGGCGCGCCAGCGTACGGGCTGCACGGGCCATGTCAACCAGACGTTCGGGGTTCGCAAGCAGGTCCGCCAGGGTATCCGCCAGCAGGGTTTCGGTCAGTTTGTGCTGTGGCATCAACAAAGCCGCACCAGCCTTGACCATATAGTCGGCGTTGCGGGTCTGATGATCGTCCACGGCATGGGGGAATGGCACCAGCAATGCCCCGACACCTGCAGCACAGAGTTCGGAGATGGTGAGCGCACCGGCGCGGCAGATCACCAGGTCCGCCCAGCCATAGGCCTCTGCCATATCCTTGATAAACGGTTCGACCGAGGCATTCACACCCGCTGCCTCATAGGCTGCCAGGGCCGTTTCCTGATGTCGCTCACCACACTGGTGACGAATCTCCGGTCGCAGCTCCTGTGGCAACCCGGCGACTGCTGCGGGAACCCTTTCATTGATGGCGGTGGCACCCAGGCTGCCTCCCAGCACCAGCAGGCGGCGGGAGCCACGGCGATCAGCCATTCGCTGCTCCGGCCCGGGCAGAGCGGCCACATCAGTGCGCACCGGGTTACCGGTGCAACGGGTGATGACGCCGGATCCGAAACTGCCTGGAAATGCTTCCATCACGGTCTTGGCAAAGCGGGCGAGGATACGATTGGTCATACCGGCGATGGCATTCTGCTCATGGACCAGCAGCGGGCGCCGGGTAAGCCAGGCCGCCATACCGCCAGGACCGGTTACAAACCCGCCCATGCCAATCACACAGTCCGGCTTCACTCGGTTAACGACCGCCAACGCCTGCCAGAGCCCCCTGATCAGCCGGAAGGGGGCCAGCAACAGAGCCAGCCGCCCTTTGCCCCTGAGGCCGGACACACTGATGGTGGACAACGGGATATCGGTCTCGCCGACGAGCCGCTCTTCCATGCCACCAGCGGATCCCAGCCAGTGCACTTCGTGCCCCTGCTCCTGGAGCTTTCGGGCGGTAGCCAGCGCAGGGAAGACATGCCCACCGGTACCCCCGGCCATGATCAGAAACCGTTTCGTCATGACGCCCCCCTTGCCCGGTTGGCGGGGGCCTGTTCCGAAGAAGTCGCGGCCAGTTGCTGCTGCCGTTCCATCTCGATACGGACCAGAATGCCAATACTGATGCAGACCACCAGAAGGCTGGAACCACCGTAGCTCATCAACGGAAGGGTCAGCCCCTTGGTGGGCAGCAGTCCTGTGTTGACGGCCATGTTAATCATCGCCTGAAGGCCCAGCAGCAGGGTCAGGCCGTAGGCAAAGCAGGCCGCAAACCCCATCCCCTGACGCTCGGCCTTGCGGGCAATCACGAAGCCGGACAGCACCAGCACCGCGAACAGGGCCAGGATGATCGCCGAACCGATCAGCCCGAACTCTTCGGCGGTGATGGCGAAGATAAAGTCCGTGTGTGCCTCAGGCAGGTAGAACAGCTTCTGGATCGAATTTCCCAGCCCCACACCGGACCACTCGCCTCGGCCAAAGGCAATCAACGACTGGGTGAGCTGATAACCGGTGTTGTACTGGTCCTGCCAGGGGTCCAGGTAGCTCACCACCCGCTTGAGACGGTAGGGCTGGGTAATGATCAGTACCGCACCGAGCACCACACACACGGCGATCAGGGGAACGAAGCGGGTGAGCCGGACGCCACTGAGGAATATCATGCCAAGAGCGGCAGTCATCAGCACCACGGTGGCCCCGAAGTCCGGCTGGATCACCAGTAAGGCGGAGGCAACACCCAGTACAAGAACCGGCTTGATAAAGCCCCACCAGCTGTTCACCAGTTCGTTCCGGCGCCGCACAACATAGCCGGCCAGGTAGGCAATCAGACAAAGCTTGGCCACCTCCGACACTTGTACATTGAACAGCCCCAGCGGAATCCAGCGGGTGGAACCATTCACGGTCTTGCCCATGGGTGTCAGTACCAGCACCAGCGAAGCCATACCGATGGCCAGCAGTAACCAGCCACTGCGGTACCACCAGGAAACCGGGACGTTGGCGGCCGCAAGGGCCAGTGCACAGCCCAGCCCGGCAAAGATCAGCTGGCGAACGGCATAGTAGTAGCTGTTACCCAGGTTGGCGGCCGCCGTATCCATGGACGCAGACGCAATCATGACGATACCGATCATCAGCAGTGCGGCAGCACTCACTACCAGCCAGGGCAGCGGCTGAGACAGGAGCCCATGGGGCAAACGGTGCTGTACAGAGCCGGATAGTTGCATCACAAGCCCCCCACTGCCTGGCGGAAGCGGTTTCCCCGGTCTTCATAGCCGGAGAACATGTCAAAGCTGGCGCAGGCCGGGGACAGTAGCACCCGGTCCCCCTTGTGGGCAGCCCTGGCAGCCAGCTCAACGGCGTTCGTCATCGAGTCACCCCGCTCCACCGGCACCGCCCCGGCCAGGGCCTCTGCGATACGGTCAGCATCCTGGCCAATCAGCACCACGGCCCGGCAATGCTCGGCGACCGGCCGGGCCAATGGACTGAAGTCGGCCCCCTTGCCATCGCCGCCGGCAATCAGCACGATCCGCTCACAGCCCGGGGCAAGGCTGTCCAGCGCGGCAACGGTAGCGCCCACGTTGGTACCCTTGGAGTCGTTGATAAACTCCACGCCGTTAACCATGCCCACGGGCTCGCAACGATGTGGCAGACCGCGAAACTCGCAGGCGGCGCGGGCCATGGTGTCCAGTGGCCAGCCGGCGGCACGGCCCAGGGCCAGAGCCGCCATGACGTTGCTGATATTGTGCAGGCCCGCCAGTTTCAACTCGCGGGTGTTCAGCAGGTTATCCAGGCCCCAGGTGATCCACAGCCCTTCGTCGTCCTCCCTGGTACTGAAGGTTTCAGGGTTCACCCGGTAAAAGCCGTAACAGATGAAGTTCAGGGTGTCCCTGGCCATGGGGGTACTCAACGCATCATCCAGGTTGACCACAGCGTTCCGTGCACCCCGGAAAATTCGCTGCTTGGCCTGGTAGTAGGCCATTTTCGACGGATAACGATCCATGTGGTCATCGCTGACGTTCAGCACCGTCGCCACTTCCGCGTTCAGCTCGTGAGTGGTTTCCAGCTGGAAACTGGACAACTCCAGAATAAAAACGTCCGGCTTCTCACCCAGCAGGTCCAGCGCAGGTGTGCCAATATTGCCACCAACGGCCGCCTTTACCCCGCAGGCAAGGGCCAGCTCGCCTACCAGGGTAGTAACCGTCGTCTTGCCGTTGGAGCCGGTGATCGCAATGATCGGCGCATCTGCCGCCTCGGCAAACAGGTCAATATCGCCCCGAACCAGGGCACCCCGCTTGGCGGCTGCCGCAATGGCCGGTTCACTGACGGCAATACCGGGACTGACAACCAATTCGTTGAAGCCACTGAACCAGTCAGGCTCGAAATCACCGGTACGAACCTCCACCTCTGGCCACTGCTGTTGCAGCTGTTCCAGGCCGGGCGGCCGGGGACGACTGTCTGCCACCGCCACCTCGCGCCCGAGGCCGGTCAGATAGCGCACGCAGGAGAGCCCGGTCTTACCCAGGCCCACCACCAGTGTGCGACGATCCGAAGCGATAACAGCCATGCTCTTACTCTTTCCTTAACGCAGTTTCAGGCTTGAAAGCCCGATCAGAACCAGAATCACGGTAATCACCCAGAACCGGACGATAACCCTCGGCTCCGGCCAGCCCTTGAGCTCAAAATGGTGATGCAACGGAGCCATTCGGAAAATCCGGCGGCCGGTAAGGCGGAACGACGCTACCTGCAGGATGACCGAGATGGTTTCCATCACAAACACGCCACCCATGATGAACAGAACGATCTCCTGGCGAACAATGACCGCCACCACACCCAACGCAGCCCCCAGAGCCAGGGCCCCCACGTCCCCCATGAACACTTGTGCGGGGTAGGTGTTGAACCACAGGAACCCCAGCCCGGCCCCCACCAGGGCGCCACAGAAAACAATCAGCTCGCCACTGCCGGGCAAATGAGGAATCAGCAGGTAGTTGGCGAACTGGGTGTGACCGGAGACATAGGCAAAAACCGCAAGGGCACCGGCCACCATCACCGTTGGCATGATCGCCAGGCCATCCAGGCCGTCGGTCAGGTTCACGGCGTTGCTGCTGCCAACGATCACGAAGTAGGTGAGCAGGATGAACAGCACCGGGCCCAGGGTGAGCGACACGTTCTTGAAGAACGGTAAATACAGAGAGGTTTCCTGGGGCAGCGCGGAACTGTAAAACAACCCCACTGCAGCGACCGCACCAATGACCGACTGCCAGAAATACTTCCAGCGTGCCGGCAGCCCTTTCGGGTTCCGTTCCACCACCTTACGGTAATCATCGACCCAGCCGATGGCTCCGAAACCCAGGGTGACCAGCAGGGTTATCCAGACATACCGATTACCCAGGTCTGCCCACAACAACGTACTGATTGCGATAGCCACCAGTATCAGGGCGCCGCCCATGGTGGGTGTCCCCGCCTTGCTAAGGTGCGTCTGTGGTCCGTCATCCCGGACCGCCTGGCCAATCTGATACTGGCTCAGTTTGCGAATCATCATGGGACCGATCAGCAGCGAGATCAGCAGTGCCGTGAGGGTGCCAAGGATCGCCCGCAGGGTCAGGTACTGGAACACCGTCAGTTCATCGATATACGGTGCCAGCAGTTCTGTCAGCCAGAGCAGCATGAATGTCCTACCTTTTCTTGTAACAACCTGACTGCCTCGTCCATGGCAGAACTACGGGACCCCTTGACCAGCACGGTCAAGGGGCCGGTGATATGGTTCAGCAGCCAGTCCACAGCCTGCTCATGGGTATCGAAACGCCGGGCACGGTCACCGAAGCCGGAAGCGAGGGCATCACCATCGTCGCCGGCACCGGTCACCAGCAACTGATCTATTCCCAGCTTGTGGGCATGGGCGCCCACACCCTGGTGCAGCTCAACGGAATCCGCGCCAAGCTCGGCCATAACTCCCAGCAACGCAACCCGGGTACCCGGGGTTCCGGCCAGGACCCCCAGGGCCGCCTTCATGGAGCTGGGGTTGGCGTTGTAACTGTCATCAATCACGGTCACCCGGTCATTGAGAACCTTTCGTTCCAGTCGCCCGGATGCCGGTTTTACGGAAGCCAGACCGCTGCGAACCGAAGTTTCAGTAGCCCCCAGTGCTTCTGCTGCGGCCATCGCCAGCAGCGCGTTGGAGATATTGTGTTCGCCCGGCAAGGCGATATCGAGCTGACACTCGCGGCCATCGCTGACCGCCACTTGTACCCGGTAACCTTCGCCAACGGATTCGAACCGGGCGCAGCGGTAGTCGGCAGCTCCACCACGGGCACTGACGGAGACCACCCTGCGGACACCGGCACGCTGTTTCCACCGCGGGTAGGCCGGGTCGTCGGCATTGAGAACCACGGTACCGTCACTCCGGACTCCGTCGATGATCTCGCCCTTGGCCTGCACAATATTGTCGTAACTGCCAAAGCCTTCCAGGTGGGCTTCGCCGGCATTGGTAATCACCGCCACATCCGGCCGCGTTGCGGTCACGGTGTGGGCGATTTCACCGAGCCCGCTGGCCCCCAGTTCGATAACCGCGAACCGGTGTTCCGGCGATATCCGGAACAGGGTCAGGGGGGCGCCAATGTGGTTGTTGAGATTGCCCCGGGTGGCGAGCGTGTCACCTTCGTTGGCCAGAATGGCGGCAAGCATTTCCTTCAGGGTGGTCTTGCCACTGCTTCCGGTAATCGCCACGACACCTGCCCGGCTCTGCTCCCGGTTGAAACGGCCCAGGTCCGCCAGGGCCTGAACGGTATCGGCAACCACCAGCTGTGTCAGTGCCACGTCCGGGTCCGGGGTGTCGACCACCGCAGCGACGGCACCCGCTTTCCGAGCGGCGTCGAGAAAGCCATGGCCATCAAAGCGTTCACCCCGCAGTGCAACAAACAGGTCGCCCTCTCGCAGGGTGCGGGTATCGGTGACAATCCGCTCGACCACTCCATCGGCAGTCGGGGCGGTGGCACCCACCACGCCAGCCAGCTCCAGCAACCGGAATGTACGCATCATGCCGCACCTCCGTTAAGGCCCAGTGCCTGCTGTACCTGCACGACGTCGCTGAACGGCGTCCGTTTGCCATTGCGCTCCTGCCAGGCCTCATGGCCCTTGCCGGCAATCAGCACCAGATCGCCCGGCCTGGCCATGTCCACCGCCGAACGGATGGCATCGCCCCGGTCATGGATCACAGTGGCAGCTCCGGCATTCTCCAGCCCCGCCAGCATGTCTTTCACAATGTCTTCGGGGGATTCGGTGCGGGGATTGTCGTCCGTCAGGATGATATGGTCCGCGCCTTTCTCAGCCTCCCGGGCCATTTCCGGACGCTTGCCCTTGTCCCGGTCGCCGCCACAGCCGAACACGCAGATCAGCTGCCCCCGGGTATGGGGGCGCAAAGCTGACAGGGCATTGGCCAGGGCATCGGTGGTGTGGGCATAGTCCACCACAACCCGTACACCACCCGGCCCGCTGAAGCTTTCCAGCCGGCCCGGCGGAGCGGTCAGCCCGGACACCGCCCGCTGAACCTGATCAACCGAGACGCCCAGATTCAACACAACGGCTACGGCGGCTAGCATATTGCTGGCATTGAAGCTTCCCATCAGTGGCGCCGACAGGGTGAAATTCCCCCACTGGCCATCCACGTCGGCCTCGAAGCCATCGGGCGTGGGGGTAAAGCGGGTCAGCCAGAGTTCCGTCTGTGATTCGTGGAGACTGTAACGGACCCGGTCGCACAGGCCTTCCGTCTGTTCGAACAGCTGACGCCCGAACGGATCATCAAAGTTGATGACCGAGAAGTGCAGCCCTTCACGGGTAAACAGGGAGGCCTTGGCCTGGCCATAGGCTTCCATTGTACCGTGGTAGTCTAGGTGATCACGGGTCAGGTTGGTGAACACGGCACCAATCATCGCCACGCCATCGATGCGCCCCTGGTCCAGCGCGTGGGAGGACACCTCCATGGCCACAGCCCGGGCTCCCTTCCGCGCCATTTCAAACAGCGCCCTGTTGACTTCCACCACATCCGGGGTGGTATGGGTCGCTTCCCTGAGCTCCCCGGGCATGCCATAACCCAGGGTGCCCAGCACGCCACAGGGCAGCCCGGCCGAGCCGAGCAGCTGGGATATAAAACTGGTGACAGAGGTCTTGCCGTTGGTGCCTGTAACGCCGATAACCCGAAGGCGCCGGGAAGGGTGCTCATAGAAGCGATCAGCAATCTGCCCCAGACAGGAGCGCAGTTCAGGCACAGGAACCACCAGTACCCCGCGGTACTCATAACAGGGGGCCGGACTGACCGCGTCGAGCATGATGACAATTGCGCCGGCATCAATGGCGTTGTCCACATAATGATCCGCCGCAGTCCGCCCTCCCGGGAGCGCCACAAAGGCATCGCCACCAGTCACCTGCCGGCTGTCGGTACGCAAACCATGGATGGTGACGTCGAACACTGACGGCACTTCCACAATACCCTGCAGCAGGCTGCCAAGAGAGGTCATACACATGGGCTACCCTCGCTCCCCGACGCTGCCGGGCGCACGGGCATCCGCGTCCACGGCGGTCAGCTCCGGTCTGACGTTCAGCAGCCGCAAGGCGTCGCTCATAACCCTTGCGAACACCGGCGCGGCCACTTCGCCACCGTAATAGTCTCCACCCTGGGGTGCATCCACGGCGACCACGGTAACGATCCTCGGGTTATCCATGGGCGCCATACCGGCAAAGATGGCCTTGTACTGACTGTCTTCATACCCTCGGGCACCCACCAGGTGTACCGTACCGGTTTTGCCACCGGCCGTATAAAGCGCAGGACTGGCGCGTTTTCCGGTCCCTTCCTCGACAACAGCCTGCAGCATGTCACGGACCTGGGCAGCCGCGGTTTCTGAAATCACCCGCTCGCCCACCGGCGGCTGGTCCTGGCGCATGACGCTGACCGGGTAACGGATGCCGCCGTTGGCAACGGCCATGTAGGCCTGGGCCAGCTGCAGGGCATTCACGCTCATGCCATAACCGTAGGACAGGGTGGCCTCCTCAACCGGGCGCCACTTGTCTGTCATGGGCAGCACGCCCACCGCCTCGCCAGGAAACCCAATGCCCGTGGGCTGCCCGAGCCCCAGGCGATAGTAGAAATCACGGATCACGTCGCCCCCGATATCGGTCGCAATCATGCTGACACCAACGTTGCTGGAACGGGAAATGATCTCCGTAACCGGCAGCTCACCGTAATTGCGATGATCCCGGATGGTAAAACGGCCAAAACGCCGGAAGCCCGGCGCGGTATCGATCATGGTATCCGGCTGGTATTTGCCGGTTTCCAGTGCTGCCGCCACCGCCAGGGGTTTCATCGTGGAGCCGGGTTCGAACAGATCGGTCAATGCCTTGTTGCGAAGACGCCCCGGACTCAGCGAAGTACGGTCATTGGGATTAAAGGACTGCTGGTTCACCATGGCCAGCACTTCACCGGTGGAGACATCCAGCATCACCAGGGTACCGCCGCGGGCCTTGTGGGCCTGGACCACGGCCTTCAGCTCCCGGTAGGCCAGGTATTGCAGACGCAGGTCGAGACTCAGGGTCAGATCCTTGCCTGGCCGGGCATCACGGATCAGGGAAAGATCGCGGATAAGGCGCCCCCGGTTGTCCCGGAGAAGACGTTTGCGGCCAGGAATACCACTGAGCCACTCGTTGTAGGACAGCTCGATGCCTTCCTGACCCTTCTCGTCGATATCGGTGAACCCCACCAGATGGGCGGCAACCTCGCCGGCGGGATAGTAACGCTTGTACTCGAGCCGGCTGTATAGCCCGGGAATCCCCAGTGCAAGCACCTCCCGGGCAAGGGAAGGCTGGAGCTTGCGACTGACATAGATGAACTCGCGGGAGGCATAGTCCCTCAGCCGTTGACGGAGCCGTGCCTCGGTCATGTTCAGCAACCGGGCCGCGGTCGCCAGCCGCGGGTCCTCGGGGTCCGTCTCGCCCGGGTTCGCCCAGAGGGTTTCAACCGGGGTACTCACCGCCAGGGGCTCACCGTAACGATCGGTGATCATGCCCCGATGGGCGTCGATGGGATCCACCCGGATCGTCCTGACGTCGCCCTGCTTGCGCAGGAACTCCTGATCAACCACATGCAGGTCAACCAGGCGCCAGCCCAGCGCAGCCACCACTACCAGGAAAACACCCACAACAGAGCCAAAGCGCCAGGCTTTCAGGCCGGCGGCAAGCTTCTTCATGAATGTGGACTTATCCTGTCTGACGGACATGACGGGCTCTTATTTCGTGACCGATGCAAACCGGTCTGTATTGGCGTATGGCACGAGCACAATGTGCTCCCGCCCCGGCACCACCATTTCGAACTCATCCACGGCCTTGCGCTCAATACGACCGTGGGCGCTGAGGGCGCTCTGCTCCAGCAACAGCTGGCTCCACTGGCGGTGATAGGCATCCCGATCCACCTGGAGGTCCGACAGCGTGTTGTACAGCTCCCGGTTCTGGTGAGCGCTGACAGCCACCCCGATGGCTGAGCCAATCAGCAGCACCGCCAGCCCGAGGGTGACAACAACCTGCGGTTCTGCCAGCGTGCGGAAGATGCGCCCGGAAAGCTTGAGGGCATCGGATACCCTTCCACGCACGGTTTCCCTTGTCAGTACCGGCGTTTTCGCCGGCTTTTCCAGTGTGACTGCGCTCATGGCGTTGACTCTCCCTCTGTGTCGGCGCGGCGCTCAAGCACCCGCATGACAGCACTCCGGGCCCGGACGTTCTGCTCAATTTCGGGCTCACTGGCTTTCAGGGCCTTGCCCACCAACCGAAATGGCGGCTCCACATCCTGCGCCTTTACCGGCAAGCCGCGTGGTAGCTGCGGCCCCCGTGACAAATCCCTCATGAACCGTTTAACGATCCGGTCCTCAAGGGAGTGAAAACTGATTACGACCAGGCGACCACCCGGCTCAAGCAGATCCACCGCCTGTTGCAACCCGGTCTCCAGGTCATCCAGCTCCCGGTTGATAAAGATGCGCACCGCCTGAAAGGACCGCGTCGCTGGATGCTTGTGTTTTTCCTTTTTCGGAACAGCCTGGCGCACCAGCTCCGCAAACTGACGGGTGGATGACAGTGGTTCTTCTTCACGCAGGGTAACCACGGCCCGGGCGATGCGCCGGGAGAACCGCTCTTCGCCGTAGCGCCAGATAACGTCGGCAATTTCCCGCTCGCCGGCAGTGTTCAGCCACTGGGCTGCACTCTGCCCCCGGGTCGGGTCCATTCGCATATCCAGCGGGCCATTACTCATAAAGCTGAAGCCGCGCTCCGGGTCATCCAGCTGGGGCGAGGAAACACCCAGGTCCAGCAGCACCCCGGACACCGCTCCCGGCTTCCAACCCTGGGCGGCGGCCGCGTCAGCCATGTCAGCAAATGACCCGTGATAAACGACGAAGCGGCCGTCCTCGGCCGCCAGAGCTTCTCCGAACCGGACCGCTTCCGGGTCCTTATCAATCCCTAGCAACCTGCCCTCGCCCTCGAGATGCCGCAGAATCAGGCGGCTGTGGCCACCCCTCCCGAAGGTACCGTCCACGTAACGGCCGTCGCCACGCACCAGCAGCAGCTCAACGGCCTGATCAAGGAGAACCGAGCGATGCAGTGACTGGCCATCAGCCGCACCGGAAAAGTCAGCCGGCATCATAGCGACAGGGCCTCCATTTCCGGTGGCATTTCATCATCGCCATCATCCTCGTCGAGGAAGGCGAACCAACGCTCTTCGCTCCACAGCTCAAGCTTCTTGCCCTGACCGATCAGCATCAGCTTCTTCTCCAGGCGGGCGTAGCTCCGCAGCGTGGGCGGCACAAGTATGCGCCCGGCGGAATCCAGCTCCAGTTGCGTGGCATGGCCAATGATTAGGCGTTGCAGACGACGAGCCTTCTTGTTCATGTTGGGCAATGCCAGCACCTGGGTACGGACGTTTTCAAAGACCGGCTCGGGGTACAACAACAGGCAGCGCTCCTCATCAGCGTTGGCGGTCAGAACGATGCGACCACCGCACTCTTCCTGCAACTCTTCACGCACACGGGCAGGAATCGCCAAGCGACCCTTTGCGTCCATGTTGATTGCGTGACTACCAAGAAAGTTGCTCATCGCTGAAAGCGCAGACCCTGTTTATTGTGTTTCTTCCCCTGGTGGCGAGGTGTCACCAATCTCCACCTGACACCACTCCAAAACCACTAAAAACCACTACATTCCACTTTTTCCCACTTCTGCACACTATAGGAACACGCCAGACACAATGCAAGCATCAGAAGGGGCACGGACATTACAAAAGTTTCTTTAATGACAAGGAGTTAGGCGGTACGAATGGGGGAATCAGGAAAGACTCAGAAAAGAACTTCCGCCAAATCAAAAGCCTGCAAAATGTTTCGAAGAAAATAAACGAAGTCTAAGACTTTTTTGCTATAACAAATCCTGTCGTGAAACTACTCATTTCACAGGACGCCATCAACAATGGCGGAAGGCGACAATAAAGAAGGGAAAAGGCGAGCTCGCCGATAAGCCGGGTTCTGTCTTGGACAGTCATTCATCTAGGGCCTGCGTCACCACAGGCCTCAAGCAACCTACCCGAGTCCAGCGCGGGCCACGCCATAGGACTCCTATTTGGTCTTGCTCCAGGTGGGGTTTACCATCGCCGTGGACTGTTGCCAGCCACGCGGTGCGCTCTTACCGCACCATTTCACCCTTACCGGCGCCAAAGGCGCTTAGGCGGTATGCTTTCTGTTGCACTTTCCGTCGGCTTGCGCCGCCCAGGCGTTACCTGGCACCTTGCCCTGCGGAGCCCGGACTTTCCTCCCCCGGCGGTACCGGCGGCGACTGTCTGGCGAGCTCAGGCGAGACAATACCTGCGCACCCCTGCCGGCGCAAGGGAATTCTGAACCTTGACGCACTGCCTTGGCATGCCTACCGACGAGACTGACCGCTCACCCATCCTTCAGCTCGAGGGCCCGCTGATACAGGTCGTTCCGGGCAAGGCCGGTCAACTCCGCCGCCACCTTGACGGCTTTTTTCAGGGGCAGCTCCGCTATCAGCAGTGACAGGACCCGGTCCCCATCCACGGCCACCGGCCCCTGTCCTGAAGACGGAGCCCCGGAGACCATGACCACGTACTCCCCCTTACCGGAGTGGGCATCAGCATGAAGCGCCTCGATAACATCGGCAACGGAACCGGCATACCAGGTTTCGAATGCCTTGGTCAGCTCCCGGGCCAGGACCACCTCTCTTTCTGCACCCAGGGCGCTGCGAACGTCCTCCAGCAGGGCGACCACCCGACGGGGTGACTCATAGAACACCAGGGTAGCCACCTCCCGCGAAAGCGACTCCAGCACCTTGCCCCGGGCAACGGCCTTCGCCGGCAAAAACCCCGCAAACAGGAACCGGTCCGTAGGCAGGCCCGCCGCACTCAGCGCCGCCACCATGGCACAAGCGCCGGGCACCGGGACAACCCGGATACCTCGCTGGCGCGCAGCCCGAACCAGCACATAACCGGGATCGGAAATCAGCGGAGTGCCGGCATCGGAAATCAGCGCCACGGACTCGCCGCCGGCTATACGTTCCAGCAGTGCGTCGGAGCGCGCCCGTTCATTGTGGTCGTGGAGTGGCCACATGGCCTTGCTGACGCCCAGGTGCTGGAGCAATCGCCCACTGTGTCGCGTATCCTCTGCAGCCACCAGGTCCACCGACGCCAACACCTGCTCCGCCCGCCGGGACAGATCGTCAAGGTTGCCGATAGGTGTGGCCACGATAAAGAGCGTGCCGGCTCCGGAAGCCGACGGGGTGTCTGTATGCAATCGAAAATCCCCGATGTGAACTGTGAAAAGACCGCCAAGCTGGTAAACTTGCAGCCCTGACACCATTTACCAGAGAGACACTATGCCGGCCCGCGGCCGGTACCTCAAGGAGCCCTGCCTGATATGAGCTGTCACCTGCCGAACCTGCGCCGCCTTGCCCTGGCATCCACCCTGACGACCCTGTTAGCCACCGGCTGCACCCCGATCCAGCTGCAGGAAGATGCCATCCGCAATGCCAGCGACGCGCTGAATGCAGCTCAGGAAATGTCCCCCGGGGAGGAAACACAGCGCTTCCTGCTTCGCTCCGCCGCCAATTTCCAGGATCAGGACTCCCACGAGAATGCCCGCAGGATTCTGCGTTCCGGCGCATTCGAGGAGCCGGCAGAGGAACTGGGCAACCAGCATCTGTTACTGAGCATGGCCAGCATTGTCGCCCTGGAAGACCGTGAATGGGCCGAACAGGTGGCAACCGGGCTGGACCCGGCGCAGTACAACCAATACCCCGAGGACGTCCGCCCCCGGGCAGCAAGGCTTCAGCAGGCTGTCTATGAGCTGGCCGGAGCTCATCTGGATACGGCACGCCTGCTGATGGGCATCGACCCTGCCCTTGTAGGCCTCGACCGGCAGCAAGTCAATGACCGCATCTGGCAGGCACTGAAAAAGACGCCCGAGGACCAGCTTGAAGAAGCCGCCACCTCAGCCATCGGCTTTGAAAGTCAGGGCTGGTACGAACTGGCCGCCACGCTGCGGCAGCAGAGTCTGACCTTTGAAGCGCAGGGGCGTGCTGTGCGCAACTGGCAGTTCAACTGGATCGGGCACCAGGGCGCCGAAGCCCTGCCCAGTGAACTGACCATCATGACCCAGGTACTGGCTCAGCGCCCCGAACGTATCACCCTGGCCCTCCCCCTGTCCGGCCCCCTTTCAGCCGCAGGGAACATGGTTCGCGAAGGCTTCCTCGCCGCCTATTATGGGGACTCCCAACAGGACCGTGAAAGTACGTCCGAAGCCCCGGAAGAAACCGGATCTGACGATGAAGGCACTGTTCAGGCCAGCGACGCCAGCCATGGCATTACCATTACAATCGTCGATACCAACGGCCGCCCCATCAGTGAGCTGATGCCGGAGCTGCTGGCCGACAAGCCGGACCTGATCGTCGGCCCCCTTGCCAAGGAGGACGTGGCGGCGCTGGCCGAGGAAGAGTCCCTGCCGGTACCGGTTCTGGCACTCAACTATGCCCCGGAACAGGAGGGCCCCCGCCCCCCGCAACTGTTCCAGTTCGGCCTGTCAGCTGAGGACGAGGCACGCCAGATCGCCGAGAAAATCCGGGAGCAAGGCCTGAATACCGCCCTGGTCCTCATCCCCCGGGGCGACTGGGGCGACCGGGTTGCCGGCGCCCTGAAGCGGAAGATGGACGAGCTGGACGGCGTGATCCTGGACATGGAGCGCTACGCCGAGGAAGACAATCTGCGCAATGTGGCCGCAGAGCTGCTGGGAATCAACGTCAGCCGTGAGAGAGCGATTGAGCTGGAGCGCACCCTCGGCACAAACATCGAGTTCGAACCCCGGCGGCGGCAGGATGCGGATGCGATCATCATGGTTGCCGAGCCCAACATCGCCCGTCAGTTCAAACCGCTGTTCGCCTTCTATTACGCCGGCGATGTGCCGGTGTTCTCTCCATCGATCATCTACAGCGGTCGTCCGGACCCGACACGGGACCGGGACCTGAACGGTGTGTTCTTTACCGACCTGCCCTGGATCCTTGACCGGGAACCGGAGTTCCGCCAGCAGGCCTACGAGCAGTTCGACAACCTCGACGGTCCCCTGGGACGGCTGTTTGCCATGGGTGCCGATGCCTGGGCCCTGAGCACAAGACTGCCCCTGATGCAGCAGGTATCTGACACCCGGGTTGACGGCCATACCGGCGAACTCTGGCTCGACGGTAATAACCGCATTCACCGCGCCCAGATGTGGGGCGTATTCCGGGAAGGCGTTCCGGTCATTGCGTCAGGGGACGAACAGGCACCCGAAGAGATCGTCGAGCCTTTGCGAGACGGCGACATCGTCAACTGATATGGCAGCCAGGGAAGGCAGTCCGACAAACGGGCCCATGATATCCAGCCGCAAGGCCCAGGGCGACCACGCCGAAGCAGTGGCCGCAAGGTACCTGCAAAGCAAGGGTGTAAGGATTCTTGAGCGTAACGTCTATAATCGGGGCGGCGAGATTGACCTCGTGGGTCAGGACGATGAAATGCTGGTGTTCTTTGAGGTCCGCTTCCGCAAACGGGGTGGTCTGACGGATGGTGCAGAATCCATCGGCTGGCGAAAGCAACAGAAACTGCTCCGCGCGGTATCCTTTTATCTGCACAGGAACGGGCTCTGGGATCGCCCCTGCAGGATTGACGTGGTTGCCATCGCGCCTGGTACCACCCACCAATACCAAATCCGCTGGATCAGAAACGCAATTCAGGCA
The DNA here is from genome assembly GCF_041690615.1 of Marinobacter sp. Classification (GTDB taxonomy): domain Bacteria; phylum Pseudomonadota; class Gammaproteobacteria; order Pseudomonadales; family Oleiphilaceae; genus Marinobacter. The sequence goes on along the minus strand of NZ_JAWLGY010000005.1, from coordinate 26,009 downwards.
GATCTATGAACAGCAGTGACGACAACATCAGCCAGTGGTTTGCCAATCATATGGAACATACGGCCATGGCGGGCAGCCTGGCGGCACCCCTTATTCCAGCCGCCGCCGACCTTGTTGTGCAGGCGCTGCTGAATGACGGCAAGATTCTGGCCTGCGCCAACGGCAGTGCCAACACCCTGGCCCAGTATTTCTGCACCAGCCTGCTGGGGCGCCTTGACCAGGACCGCCCCGGGTTACCCGCCATCAACCTGGGTGCCGATGCGACCACCTATTCGGCGATCTGCCGCGACAACCGTTTCAACGAAACCTTCGCACGCCAGGTAACGGCCCTGGGCAAGCCCGGGGATACGTTGATGGTGTTCGTGGATGACGGCCACAAGGCCAACCTGATCCAGGCAATACAGGCCGCCCACGACCGGGATATCAACGTGATCGTGCTTAGCGCCCGGGAGAAGACTGATATCAGTGCACTGCTGCAGGCACACGACCTGGAGATCACCCTGAACGACCTCGACCCGGTATCTGCCACACCCATTATGATGTTGATTACCGGCGCCCTGTGCCGCCTCGTAGAGGAAAATCTTTTCGGCGGTTAGTGCCGGCAGTTCGATACAGCGGGAATGACGCAGCGACCAGGCCGTGCCGGTCGCCACAAGTCAGGGAAAGGCAGGAATAGCAGGACTTATTTTACGACCTTCAGGCTCGGGCGCCCACTGGGCCGCTCACTGTCGCCTTTGCCTTCGCGGCCAGCGTCCGAAGACGGCTTGCCGGTTCCATCGGGGTCCGGCGAACCCGGCTCGCTACCGAAGACCATCCCCTCACCGTTCTCGCGGGCATAGATCGCCATGACTGCCTGCAAGGGAATATAGACTTGCATGGGAACCCCGCCAAAGCGGGCACTGAACTCAAGAGCTTCGTCGCCGATGATGAGTGCCTTGACCGCCGACGGACTGATATTGAGTACGATCTGCCCGTTGGCGACATGATCAGCAGGAACCTGAACTCCCTGGATACTGGCATCCACGACAATATGCGGGGTGCAGTGGTTATCCAGGATCCAGTCATTGAAGGCTCTCACCAGGTAGGGTCGACTGGAGGTCATTGTCACCTTGTGCTCAGACACATTGCTCTCCCGGGACCAGGGGCGTCGCCCAGCAACGCCCCTGGATCAGTTAACTGCGGATGTCTTCTTCCAGATCAGACAGGCTGGCCTTGAAGCCTTCGCGACCAAAGATACGTTCCATATACTTGGTGATCGGCTTCGCCTGCTTCGGATCCAGCTCAATACCCATGGCGGGCAGACGCCAGAGAATCGGAGCAATACAGCAGTCCACAATGGTGAACTCCTCCGACAGGAAAAACGGCATTTCACCGAACAGCGGTGCCGTCGCCTGCAAGCTCTCACGCAATTCCTTGCGAGCGGTGTCGGAACCCTTGGCGGCAGGATCTGCCAGAATCTGGTCAACCAGCCCGCACCAGTCCTTCTGGATGCGATGGATCATCAGCCGGCTGTTCGCCCTGGCCACAGGATAAACCGGCAGCAGGGGCGGGTGCGGAAACCGCTCATCAAGGTATTCCATCATGATATTGGGCTCGTAGAGCACCAGGTCACGATCAACCAGCGTTGGCAGGGCGTTGTACGGATTCAGATCCGCCAGTTCCTCGGGCGGGTTGTCAGGATCGACATCCACCACATCAACGGTTACACCCTTTTCCGCAAGCACAATACGAACCCGATGGCTGTAGTGGCTGGAAGGGTCCGAGAAAAACGTCATTGATGACCTCTTGGTCACAACGCCCATAGAACGACTCCAAGATTGAATAAGACCAATACCCGTTGCTGAACGCAAAAAACCAGCGGGCCATTATGGCCCGCTGGATAATGTCAGCGTCGATTATACGCTAAAACGTCAGTGTACGTCTTTCCAGTACTCGCGGTTAAGCAGGTACGCAAAGATGAAGAACACCGCCACGAAGATCAGGACCAGAATACCCAGCCGCTCCCGCTCAACCTTGATGGGGTCCCCCATGTAGGAGAGGAAGTTGGTCAGGTCATACATGGCCTGGTTGAACTCACCTGGCTCCATGGTGCCTTCAATGGCCCAGTCCTCACAGATGTCGGTCCCGCGGACGTTGCCGCTCAGGGGATCAACACTCGGGTTGCTACCGATTTTCGGCGGTACCGCACACAGGCCCTGCTGCTCAACCATCACATGGGGCATGCCCACGTTATCGAATACCGCGTTGTTCACACCCAGCGGACGGGTCTCGTCCTTGTAGAACGCCCGGAAGTAGGAATAGAGCCAATCATCACCACGGACCCGTGAAACCAGGGTCAGATCGGGCGGCGCGTTACCAAACCAGTCTGCCGCCTGATCCTTGTCCATGCCGATTTCCATCAGCTCGCCAATCTTGGCACCGGTAAAGATCAGGTTTTCCTCGAACAGCTCTGCCGGAATTTCCAGATCGTCCGAAACACGCTTGTATCGGGCGTACTCCATGGAGTGGCAGCCAGCACAGTAGTTCATGAAGGTGGCCGCACCACGCTGCAGGGAAGCGTTGTTGGTGTGGTCAGCTTCCATAGTGTCCAGAGGAACACTCGGGCCCGCTGCCAGCGCCAGGGCCGGCAGGACTGTCATGAAAAGACCCAGAATCAGCTTTTTCATCCTGTCACCCTCTCTGGTACTGGCTTGGTTTTTTCCATGCGTGTGTAGAACGGCATGAGAATGAAATACAGGAAATAGAAGGTGGTCAGGATCTGAGCCACCAGGGTGCGACCCTCCGTTGCCGGCACGATACCCAGGTAACCCAGGATCACAAAGCTCACCGCGAAGATTGCGAGGGCAATCTTGCTCAGCCAGCCCTTGTACCGGATGGAGCGGACCGGGCTGCGATCCAGCCAGGGCAGTACAAACAGGATGGCAATGGCAGCACCCATAACCACAACACCCCAGAATTTCGCATCCAGACCGAACAGGTCAACCGTCACTGCCCGCAACATGGCGTAGAAGGGCGTGAAGTACCAGACCGGCGCAATGTGATCCGGTGTCTTCAGGGCGTTCGCCGGTTCAAAGTTCGGCTTCTCGAGGAACAGGCCACCCATCTCCGGGAAGAAGAACACCACCAGGAAGAACACGAAGAAGAACACAGCCACACCAAGCAGGTCGTGAACAGTGTAATAGGGATGGAACGGAATGCCGTCTTTCGGGATACCGTTTTCGTCCTTGTTCTTCTTGATGTCGATGCCATCGGGGTTGTTTGAACCCACTTCATGCAGTGCCAGGATGTGCAACACAACCAGGCCAAGCAACACGATGGGCAAGGCCACCACGTGCAGGGCAAAGAAGCGGTTCAGGGTAATTCCGGAGATCAGGTAGTCACCGCGGATCCACAGGGACAGGTCATCGCCGATTACCGGGATAGCGCCAAACAGGTTAACGATAACCTGGGCACCCCAGTAGGACATCTGGCCCCAGGGCAGCAGGTAGCCCATGAAGGCTTCGGCCATCAGCACCAGGTAGATCAGCATGCCGAAGATCCAGATAAGCTCGCGGGGCTTCTGGTAGGAGCCGTACATCAGGCCACGGAACATATGGAGGTAGACCACCACGAAGAAGGCCGATGCACCGGTGGAATGCAGGTAGCGAAGCAGCCAGCCCCACTCCACATCACGCATGATGTACTCGACGGAGGCAAAGGCGCCTTCCGCCGACGGGTTATAGCTCATGGTGAGCCAGATACCGGTAACCAGCTGGTTCACCAGAACCAGCATGGCCAGGGAACCGAAGAAGTACCAGACGTTGAAGTTTTTCGGCGCGTAGTACTTCGCCAGGTGCTTGTTCCAGGCCTCAACAATTGGCAGGCGCTCATCAACCCAGTTAATCAGCTTGTTCATTACGCAGCCCCCTCAGGATCCAGACCGACGGTCAGGGTGGTTTCGTCGTCAAAACGGTGGGGCGGTATTTCCAGGTTGGTGGGAGCCGGCTGGTTCGGATAAACCCGACCGGCCAGATCATACCGTGAGCCATGACAGGCACAATAGTAACCGCCAAGCCAGTTCTCGCCAAGGTCGGCCGGGGCCACTTCCGGGCGGTACTGAGGCGAACATCCAAGGTGGGTGCAAATACCGATCAGCACCGAGTAGCTCTCATTAAGGGACCGCAATTCGCCCTCAATGTAAGCGGGCTGGGTCGCACCCTCGGACAGCGGATCCTTGACCCGGTCATCCAGCTCGCGGATGCGCTCGATCATTTCTTCATCACGGCGGACAACCCAGACGGGCTTGCCACGCCACTCAACAGTCATTTGCTGACCCGGTTCAAGCTTGCTGACATTGACGGTGACCGGTGCGCCTGCCGCTTCCGCCTTGGCACTGGGATTCCAGGACGCCACGAACGGAACAGCCGCACCGACGACGCCGATACCCCCAACCACCGAAGTCGCGCCGATCAGGAATCGGCGTCGGCCCTGGCTAACGTCGCCATTGTTCATTATGGTTTTCTCCCATCAGGCAATGTAGTGACCGCCGCTGTAAGGCCGCGCACACATTGAAAAAGGACTTCACAACCCAAAATTATAAGCGCACAAATGGTAATGAAATTACCGGCTCCTTACAAGCCGCGAACCCGCCCGCCGACAACAAACCGGCCTTCGGGCGTGACCTGAATCAAAACCAGACAGACAATAAAAAACCCGGCACTGGGCCGGGCTTTTGCACGCTCTCCGGAATCCGGATTAACGCTTGGAGTACTGCGGACGCTTACGCGCCTTGCGCAGACCCACTTTCTTACGCTCAACCTGGCGTGCGTCACGGGTGACGTAGCCGGCTTTGCGAAGCGCGGGACGCAGGGTTTCGTCGTAGTCCATCAGCGCACGGGTCAGACCATGACGGATCGCACCCGCCTGACCACTGGTGCCACCGCCAGCGACGGTGATCTTGATGTCGAAACGATCGGTGGAGTCAGCCACAACCAGCGGCTGACGAACGATCATACGCAGGGTCTCGCGACCGAAGAACTGCTCAATCGTGCGACCGTTGATGGTGATGTTACCGCTTCCCGGCTTGATAAAGACGCGAGCCGTGGAATTCTTGCGGCGACCAGTACCGTAATTTTGTGTTACAGACATATCCGCCTTCCGTTAAATGTCGAGTTCTTTGGGCTGCTGGGCTGCATGAGGATGCTCAGCACCGGCATAGACTTTCAGCTTCTTGAACATGGCGCGACCGAGGGGACCCTTCGGCAGCATACCCTTCACAGACTTCTGGATGATCTGCTCAGGCGCCTTGTCGATCAGCTTCTCGAAGTTGATGGACTTGATACCACCGGGAAAGCCGGTATGGCTGTAGTACATCTTGGCACTGGCCTTCTTGCCGGTCACCCGGACCTGGCCTGCATTAATGACTACGATGTAGTCGCCAGTGTCGACGTGAGGGGTGTACTCAGGCTTATGCTTGCCCCGCAGACGACGGGCGATCTCGGTTGACAGACGACCCAGCGTCTTGCCGGCTGCGTCTACAACGTACCAGTCACGTGTTACGGTTTCTGGTTTCGCACTCAGAGTCTTCATTGAATCCGCCTTGAACGCTACAAAAAATAAACGTTTAAAAACCCGCATGCCGGCACTGTGGGAGGAGCGCCTGGCCGGGTTTTATACCTGTTGGCCGGTCAACCTTTTCGGTTGCCGGCTCGGGACAATGCCGTTCGGGGCTGAGACGACATTATCACCATGAAAAGCCAGGGCGCGGAGTATATATTAAGCAACCCGCCATGCCAAGTATTTCACCGCCCGGGTTTACCAGGCCGGCCAGCCGTACAACCGCCCCACGTTCTGGGTCAGCTGCACTGCCAGCGGCTCCTCCCCCTGCCCCTTGAGCTCCGCCAGCGCCGTCAGTACTTGCCGAAGGTTAGCGGGAGTGTTGTCGCCTTTCGCCACCCCAACCGGTGGCATGTCAGGGGCGTCGGTTTCCAGCACCATGGACTCAACCGGCAGCCGGGAAACTGCGTCCCGCGTCTTGCGGGCCCGGTCATAGGTGATCACTCCACCGATCCCGAGAAAACACCCCAGATCCACCAGGACCTTGCCCTGCTGGTAACTGCCGGAAAATCCGTGCACCAGCACCGGTACGTCCGGGCGCTTGCGCCGCAGCACCGCTGCCACCTCATCATGGGTTCGCACGGAATGAATGACAAGGGGAAGGTTGAGCGATGCCGCCAGTGCCACCTGTGCCTCAAACCAGGGCATCTGGGTATCCAGCTCACCATGAAGACGATCAAGCCCACACTCACCCAGCCCCACACACCGGGGGCCAGTCTGGCGCAATGCGGATTCCAGGTCATCCAGCGCCGTATCGCCATGCTCTCCAACGAACCAGGGGTGTATTCCCAGGCAATACCACCAGTCTTCACACTCACCGGCTACACCCTGCACCCTCGCCCAGTCCGGCTGACGTACACCGGGAATGACCAGCCGATGCACCCCTGCCCTCTGCGCTTGCAGCCAGATATCGGCACGCCGACCATCAAATGCTGGAAAATCCAGATGACAGTGGGCATCAACCAGCTTCATGGCACCTCCGGCTCCGTGCCCGACTCAATGCTCCCGGGTCTTGTGGAACTGGACGTCCGGGTAGCGCTCCTGCGCCAGCTGCAGGTTAACCATTGTAGGTGCAATATAGGCCAGCCGGTCGGCACCGTCCAGTGCGAGATTATCGTTTGCCTTGCGCTCGAATTCGTCCAGCTTGCGGGGATCGTCGCAGGTCACCCACCGGGCGGTGGCCACATTGATGGGCTCGTAGATAGCTTCCACCTTGTATTCACTCTTCAGGCGACTGACCACCACATCAAACTGCAGCACGCCGACGGCGCCAACAATCAGGTCGTTATTGCGCATGGGCCGGAACACCTGCACCGCACCCTCTTCCGACAGCTGGATCAAGCCCTTCTGCAACTGCTTGGTTTTCAGTGGATCCTTGAGGCGGATACGGCGGAACAACTCCGGCGCAAAATTGGGAATACCGGTGAACTTCATGTTCTCGCCGGCGGTAAAGGTATCCCCCAACTGAATGGTGCCGTGGTTATGCAGGCCGATAATATCACCGGCGAACGCTTCCTCGGCATGCTCCCGGTCGCCGGCCATAAAGGTCAGCGCATCGGAGAAACGCACTTCCTTGCCGATGCGCACATGCCGGGCTTTCATGCCTTGCTGGTATTTGCCGGATACGATTCGCAGGAAAGCGACGCGGTCCCGGTGCTGCGGATCCATATTCGCCTGGATCTTGAACACGAAACCGGAGAAGTTGTCTTCGTCAGGCTCAACGGTTCTGACATCCGTTTCCCGGGGCAGCGGCGACGGCGCCCACTCCACCAGGCCATCCAGCATGTGATCCACGCCGAAGTTGCCCAGGGCCGTACCAAAGAAGACCGGGGTCAGCTCACCCGCCATGAACAGATCATGGTCGAATTCATGGGAAGCCCCCTTGACCAGTTCGATCTCGTCACGAAGGTCGTCGGCATAGTTCCCGATCGCCTTGTCCAGCTCAGGGTTATCCAGACCCGAAATTACCCGCTTTTCCTGGATGGTGTGCCCCTGGCCCGTGTGATAGAGAACGACCTCATCCCGCAGCAGGTGATAGACCCCCTTGAAGCTCTTGCCCATGCCAATGGGCCAGGTAATAGGCGCGCAGGCGATCTTGAGAACGTCTTCCACTTCATCCATCAGCTCGACCGGGTCCCGGGTATCGCGGTCCAGCTTGTTCATGAAGGTGAGAATCGGTGTATCCCGAAGGCGGGTCACCTCCATCAGCTTGATGGTACGCTCCTCAACGCCCTTGGCGGCATCGATGACCATCAGACAGGAGTCCACTGCGGTGAGGGTACGGTATGTATCTTCCGAGAAGTCCTCGTGACCCGGCGTATCCAGCAGGTTCACCAGTCGACCGCCGTAAGGGAACTGCATAACGGAGGTGGTCACCGAGATGCCGCGCTCCTTCTCCATCTCCATCCAGTCGGACTTGGCGTGCTGACCGGACTTCTTGCCCTTGACGGTGCCCGCCTTCTGGATCGCCTGGCCGAACAGCAGCACCTTCTCGGTGATGGTGGTCTTACCGGCATCCGGGTGCGAGATAATGGCAAAGGTGCGCCTGTTGGACACTTCGCTGGCAATTTTACTGTCGGACATAGCCTCACGCCTGGTTGGTCTGAAGATCCGGAGGGACGTTATGCGGGTGACGCCCCGCCTGGGTCAGTGATGAAAAGCTGCGCATTTTCGCTGATCAGGCGACAGGATACAAATGCTTCAGGCAGTGGGATCGGCGGGCCCCGCAAGCCCCAGCGCCATGACAACCGCGTCTTCCCGCCCGGCGCCATCCGGGTAATAACCCGGGCGGTCACCAACAACAATAAAACCTTCGTCCTGGTATAGCCGCCTGGCGGGCTGATTGCTGACCCGGACCTCCAGCACCACTCGCTGCAACCCGTGACGCGCCGCATCTGCCAAAAGAGCGCGTAACAGCTGCCGGGCATAACCCCGGCCACGGCTGGCCGGCCGAATACACAGGTTCAACAGATGCGCTTCATCAAACAAAGTGGCAAGCACGGCGTAGCCCTCGAGCCTTCCGGCCTGCTCAACGCCAACCACGCGATAGCCGGAGCGAAAGGTATCCCGGAACACTCCCTCGCTCCAGGGGTGCGAGTAACCCTGTTGCTCGATATCCATTATGGCGGCCAGGTCCGCCTCAGTCAGACCCCGGACCCTGGCATCAGGACAGCCGCCAGCACCACCGTCGGACATTACCATCAACCGGCCTCGACCCGCCTGAGCGCCCGCCACAAACGACGCTTGCTGTCCGGCTCCGACGACAGGGCGGCGAGACTCCGGGGAAAGGAAACAGTGGCCCTGCCCATCGGGGCCAACAGCGAACGCCAGAGTTCAGCCTGTTCGAAATCCGGGTCCTCAGGATCAATGCCCAGCCAGAGTTGTCGCGGGGCCTCGACATCCTGAGCCAGGGCGGCCAGCACGTCCGCCGCCCCTGCCGCGTCGTTACCGGGCACGGCAGGGTTGCTGAACACCGGCCAGCGCAGGCTATCGGTGCGTTCCACAACATCCCCCAGGGCTTTCAGAATGTTTTCCGCCAACCGGTCTTCCAGCCCGCGCCCTGCCTCATCGGGACTGCTGCTCATCAGCAACCAGCGAGAGCCGTGCCAGAACCGCCAGTGCAGCGCGACAGACTTGCCTGCCAACCCTTCGTATGCGGAGCGTACTTCCGGTACCTGCGCTCCTTCCCCGGCCGTGCCCGCGTCGGAGTCACTCGCTTCTGACGGGCCCGGTTCCGGGTCCGGCGGCTCAACGGTCACCTCTTTAACGGCCCTCATCGGTCGCCGGGGCTGGCCACCTTCCGCCAGCAACCCCTGGAGTCGGGCAAGCCCCTGACGGGAAGCGTCTGAACCCGGCGGCGAAGAAGTCAGATCAGCGCTCTTTAGCCCAGGCACCGGCTCAGTGCCCTCGGGCTCTGACTGCTCTGCCTCACCGAAATCATAGTCCGGACTGGGTGCCGCACCGGGCAGGGGAGACCGTGCGTACCAGAGCCGGACACCGGCCACGCCCAGGGCAAACTGACGAAGCGCCTCATTCATAACCTGTCAGCTCCACTGACCACAGGCATCAACCGGGCCCCACAAGCATGGAAAAGGAGGTAGTGCATGAACAGCGACTCCTGACGATCAACGGCGTGGCGAACTGCCTGGCAAAAGAAGAAACAGTATAGCAGCGGAGCCCCGGGCCCGTTACCCCTCACCTCGATGCCCGGACATCGAACAAAATAGACATATGAAAATTCTAAAAACCGGTTTTCTGTATCACAAAAGAACGGATCAATCTTTGGACAGAGCCGGAGAAAGCAAATTTTCCCCTTCAATTAAAATGACTTATGCGCAAATAACCGGAACAGAATCTTTCATCCTCCTACCTGAACTACGACCAAAAGCGATACATAAATCAATCTCTCAGTTCTTGACGAGTGTCAATTAGTGCCTATACTGATATCACACTTCGCCTGACCAAAGGCTACAAGAACAACGGAGTTAACCATGTCTCAAGACAGCATCCTCCTCGCCGTCGAGCAAGGGGTCGCCACCATCACGCTCAACCGCCCCCAGAGCCTGAACAGCTTCAACGCCGACATGCATGAAGCCCTGCGCTCTGCCCTGGAGACGGTGCGCCAGGACGACTCAGTCCGTGTACTGGTACTGACCGGCGCCGGCCGTGGCTTCTGCGCCGGCCAGGACCTGGGCGACCGCAATGTCGCACCGGGGGAAGCAGCGCCGGATCTCGGTTACTCCATTGAAACCTGGTACAACCCGTTGATCCGCACCCTGCGAGATCTCCCGGTACCGGTGATCTGTGCCGTCAATGGCGTTGCAGCCGGCGCTGGGGCCAATATCGCCCTGAGCTGTGACATCGTGCTCGCAGCCCGCTCCGCAAGCTTCGTGCAGGCCTTCTGCAAACTGGGGCTGGTACCGGACTCCGGCGGCACCTGGATCCTGCCTCGTCTGGCTGGCATGGCCCGGGCCAAGGGCATGGCCCTGCTGGGCGACAAGATCAGGGCCGAGCAGGCCGAAACCTGGGGGCTGATCTGGCGCTGCGTGGATGACGAGGCGCTGACGGAAGAAACCCGCAAGATCGCCGAGCACTTCGCCACCCAGCCCACCGCCGGCCTGGCCCTGATCAAGCAGGCCCTGAATGCCAGCACGACCAACACCTGGGATGAGCAGCTCGACCTGGAGCGAGACCTGCAGCGCCAGGCCGGCCAGAGCGAAGACTACCGGGAAGGCGTAGCAGCATTCATGGAGAAACGGCAGCCACAGTTCAAGGGCCGCTGAGTTCACCGGCGGCGCCTTGTTGTGCATCAACCGCCTTACAGACCATATAAACGGGGAGCCAAGAACAATGACCCAACCCGACCCCCAGACTCTCGCTGAGCAGTGCGCCGACGCCATGTTCAGCCGCGACCAGGCCAGCCAGCAGCTGGGAATGGAGATTACAGCCGTCGGCCCGGGCACGGCGACCCTGACCATGAAAGTGGACGAACGCATGATCCAGGGGCATGGCAACTGCCACGGGGGCTACCTGTTCACCCTCGCCGATTCAGCCTTTGCCTTCGCCTGCAACACATACGACAAGGCCACCGTGGCAGCCGGCTGCAGCATTGAATACATGGCCGCCGGGCAGCTTGGCGATACCCTCACCGCCACTGCCACAGAGCGGGCACGGGGACGTCGTACCGGCGTCTATGACATTGAAATCACCAACCAGGATGGCAGGACCGTCGCACTGTTCCGCGGCAAGTCCTATCAGGTCCAGGGCAGCGTTCGCGAACAAGGCGAACCGCAATAACAACGACCAACCGGACCGCAACTTACCAACAAGTCCAAACCGGGAATAGCATCATGACCTTACCCATGCAGAAAATCGGTCCCCTCGACCCCCTGGAAACCGCCAGCGTTGACGAACTCCGCCATGAGCAGCTTCAGCGGCTGCGGTGGAGCATCAACCACGCCTACACCAATGTGCCTTTCTACCGGGATGCCTTTGACAAGATCGGCCTGAAGCCGATGGACATCAACGCCCTGGAGGACCTCGCCAAGGTACCGTTCACCATGAAGAACGACCTGCGGGACAATTACCCGTTCGGCATGTTTGCCACCCCCATGGAGCAAATTGTCCGGGTCCACGCCTCCAGCGGAACCACCGGCAAGCCGACTGTTGTGGGCTACACCCAGAAAGACATCGACACCTGGGCCAACGTGGTGGCCCGCTCTATCCGCGCCGGCGGCGGCCATGCGGGTGACAAGGTTCACGTGGCCTACGGTTACGGCCTGTTTACCGGCGGCCTGGGCGCCCATTATGGTGCCGAGAAACTGGGCTGCACCGTGATCCCCATGTCCGGCGGCCAGACCGAGAAGCAGGTTCAGCTGCTCAAGGACTTCCAGCCCGACATCATCATGGTAACGCCCTCCTATATGCTGAACCTGGCGGACGAAATCGAACGCCAGGGCATCAATCCCCACGACCTGCCCCTGCGCCTGGGCATTTTCGGCGCCGAGCCCTGGACCAACGCCATGCGGGTGGAGATCGAAGAGCGTCTGGGTATCGACGCCCTGGACATCTATGGCCTGTCCGAGGTCATGGGCCCCGGTGTGGGCATGGAATGCATCGAGACAAAAGATGGCCCCACCATCTGGGAAGACCACTTCTACCCGGAGATCATCAACCCGGAAACCGGTGAAGTCCTGGCCGACGGCGAATATGGCGAGCTGGTGTTCACCACCCTTACCAAGGAAGGCCTGCCGATCCTGCGCTACCGCACCCGCGACCTGACCCGCCTGCTGCCGGGCACTGCCCGCCCCATGCGCCGTATCGACAAGATTACCGGCCGCAGCGACGACATGCTGATTATCCGCGGGGTAAACGTGTTCCCCAGCCAGATCGAGGAACAAATCCTGCGAGTCCAGGAACTGTCACCCCACTATGAGATCGAGGTCTACAAGGACGGCAACCTGGATTGCATGGACATTCGCTGCGAGCTCAAGCCCGAGCATGGCAGCGCTGATGACAGTGAGCGGGAAAAATACGCCAAAACCCTCGCCCACAACATCAAGTCGTTCATCGGTATCAGCACCCGCATTACGATCACCGAGCCGAACCGCCTGGCCCGCTCCGAAGGCAAGGCAAAGCGGGTCTTTGATCGCCGGAAGTAATGAAAACGTAACGAGTCATCGTGTAGAGCAGACCTCCTGTTGCTCTGACCCTGCCCCGTTTTTACGGGGCTTTTTTCTTCTTCAGGCGTCAGTTCTCATGCACACAAAATATAACCGTGTATCAGAATTCCCAGATTGAGACGAACCGACGAAAATCTCGATAAAACGTTGAATTAGAGCCTATCGAATTGATCATTATCTGGTTATGACGAGAAGATCTTAAAGAAAACGTGATACAGAAATGATCCTCTTGATATTTCACAAGGTATCATAAATAATTGTTCGAACGTCCAGCAGGTCTTGTGGGCTGAAACATTCAGGTGCGCACCATCGGTGTGGCACCCGCCCGGGAACAAGAACCTATTTACCGGAACCGGAGGTACACCATGTACGCACAACTCGTTGAAACCGGCGCCAAGCGCGTCAAATCCCTTGAGGAGATGTCTCCCGAGGAGCGCGAGTTCCAGCTCAAGATTGACGCGGAAACCAAGATCGAAGCCAAGAACTGGATGCCGGAGGGGTACCGCAAGACCCTGATCCGCCAGATCTCCCAGCACGCCCACTCGGAAGTGGTCGGCATGTTGCCGGAAGGCAACTGGGTCACCCGCGCGCCCACCCTCAAGCGCAAACTCCAGCTGATGGCCAAGATCCAGGACGAGGCCGGCCACGGCCTGTACCTTTACAGCGCCATGGAAACCCTGGGGGCAGATCGTGACGAGGAAATCGACAAACTGCACGAAGGCAAGGTCAAGTACTCGTCTATCTTCAACTACCCGACCCTGAACTGGGCTGACATGGGCACGGTCGGCTGGCTGGTGGACGGCGCAGCCATCGTCAACCAGGTGGTGCTGCAGCGCACCTCCTACGGTCCCTACTCCCGTGCCATGATCCGCATCTGTAAGGAAGAGAGCTTCCACCAGCGCCAGGGCTACCAGATCCTGCTGGACCTGATGCGGGAAGGCACCGAGGAGCAGAAGCAGATGGTGCAGGACTCTATCAACCGTTTCTGGTGGCCATCGCTCATGATGTTTGGTCCTTCCGATGACCAGTCACCGAACTCCCAGCAGTCCATGGCCTGGAAGATCAAGCGCAAAAGCAACGACGAACTGCGCCAGATGTTTATTGATCAGACGGTTCCCCAGCTCGAATTCCTGGGCTGCACCGCGCCGGACCCGGACCTGAAGTGGAACGAGGAGCGTGGTCACTACGACTTCGGTGAAATCGACTGGCAGGAATTCTACGACGTGCTCAAGGGCAACGGCCCCTGCAACAAGGAGCGCATCGAAACCCGCAAGAACGCCATCGACGGTGGCGCCTGGGTACGGGAGGCCGCGAAGGCCTATGCCGAGAAACAGCAACAAAAACAGCAGAATGCTGCCTGAGAGGAGATGAATTATGGCTGACTGGCCCCTTTACGAAGTTTTTGTACGCAGCAAGCACGGCCTCAACCACAAGCACGTAGGCAGTGTTCACGCCGCTGACGCGGAAATGGCCATGGAAAACGCCCGCGACCTGTACACCCGTCGCAGCGAAGGTGTATCCATCTGGGTGGTGCCGTCTTCTGCGATTACTGCGTCTTCCCCGGACGAGAAGGAAATCCTGTTCGATCCGTCTGATGACAAGGTTTACCGCCACGCGTCCTTCTACAAGCTGCCCGACGAAGTCGGCCACATGTAAGGGAGACCGGCATGAGCAAGGCAATGACACAACAAGAGGCACTGCAGGAGTACCTGCTGCGCCTGGCAGACTCCGACATGATCCTCAGCCAGCGGCTGTGCGAGCTGTGCGGCAAGGCCCCGGCGCTGGAAGAGGAAATGGCGCTGATGAACGTCGCCCTCGACCTGGTGGGCCAGGCCCGCAACTGGTACGAGTACGCGGCGGAGCTGATCAATGACGGCCGTACGGCAGACGACCTGGCGTTCCGTCGCGATGCCCACGACTACCGCAATGCCCTGATGGTTGAGCAGCCTAACGGCGACTATGCCGTCACCATGGGTCGCCAGTTCTTCTTCGATGCCTGGCACTATTTCACCATTGCGGCACTGGTCAAGGCGCCGGATGAGCGTATCGCCAGCATCGCCGCCAAGGCCGCCAAGGAAGTCCAGTACCATCTGCGCCGCTCCTCCGAGTGGGTCAAGCGCTTTGGCGACGGCACCGAGGAGAGCCACCAGCGAATGCAGACCGCCGTGGATGACCTCTGGCGTTTCACTGGCGAAATGATCGAGGCGGACGACGTTGAGCAGACCCTGTTCAGTACGGGCATCGGCCCGGACCCCGAACAGTTGGCTGCTGACTGGAAAGGCCTGGTGAACGAAGTACTGACCGAGGCCACCCTGACACCACCGCCGGAAGATGCCTGGATGTACCGGGGCGCCAAGGTGGGTCACCACACCGAGCACCTGGGCTATATCCTTGCCGAGATGCAATTCCTGCAAAGGGCGTATCCGGATGCCAAGACCTGGTAAACCCGAACCGCGTTCCCTGCTGGAAGACCAGCCGGTGATCGCCAGTGACCGCATTCCCGCCCGTGACCGCAACAAGCCGGTCACCGAGGCGGACATCTGGGCCCTGTTGGACGAAGTGAAGGATCCGGAAGTACCCGCGGTCAGCGTGGTGGAACTGGGCATGGTCCGGCGGATCGCCGAGGAAGACGGCGAG
Source organism: Marinobacter sp. (assembly GCF_041690615.1). Lineage (GTDB taxonomy): Bacteria > Pseudomonadota > Gammaproteobacteria > Pseudomonadales > Oleiphilaceae > Marinobacter. Next base: position 10,596 of record NZ_JAWLGY010000005.1, on the reverse strand, counting down.
TGGGTGGTGGATGTAACCCCTACCTACTCCGGCTGTCCGGCTACCGAGATGATCGAGGACTCCATTGAGGAAGCGCTGCAGCTTGCAGGCATCCGCAATGGGCGGATCCGCCGGGTGCTGACCCCGGCCTGGACCACCGACTGGATCACCGAGACCGGCAGGCGCAAGTTGCAGGAATTTGGCATTGCCCCGCCGGTGGGCAGCTCCAGCAAGCTGACCCTCAAGGGTGTGGAGGAAGTCATTGCCTGTCCCCATTGCGGCAGCACCCACACCGAACGGGTCAGCGAGTTTGGCTCCACCGCCTGCAAGGCCCTGTACCGGTGCCTCGACTGCCGTGAGCCCTTTGACTACTTCAAATGTATCTAGAGCAGAACAATTATGAACAAGTTCTACCCTCTCACCATTCGTGAAGTCCGGCCGGAAACCCGGGACGCCGTATCCCTGAGTTTTGACCTGCCGGAAGACCTGAAAGAGACCTTCAGCTATCACCAGGGCCAGCACCTGGTGCTGCGCACCACCCTGGATGGCGAAGAGGTTCGCCGCTCCTACTCCATCTGCACCGGCGTAAAGGACGAGGAACTGCGCATCGCCGTCAAGAAGGTGCCCGGTGGCCGCTTCTCCACGGTTGCCAATGAGCAACTCAAGCCCGGCCAAACCCTGGAAGTCATGCCACCCCAGGGCCACTTCTACGTGGAACTGGACCCGGAACGTGAAGGCGACTACCTGGCCGTAGCAGCGGGCAGCGGCATCACGCCGATCCTGTCCATTGTGAAAACCACACTGGAAGCCGAGCCGAAGAGCAAGGTCACCCTGTTCTACGGTAACCGGTCAACCGCCAGCACCATGTTCCGGGAACAGCTGGAAGACCTGAAAAACCGTTTCATGGGCCGCTTCAACCTGGTATTCCTGTTCAGTCGTGAAGAGCAGGATATCGACCTGTACAACGGCCGCATCGACTCCGACAAGTGCGATGCCCTGTTCGATCACTGGCTCAATGCCGGAAAGCTGACCGCGGCCTTCATCTGCGGCCCGCAGATCATGACCGAGACGGTCCGCGATTCCCTGCAGCGCCACGGCCTGGCGAAAGACAAGATCCACTACGAGCTGTTTACCCCCGCCGGCGGAGGCAAGGCCCCCCGCAAGGACCGGGCGGAGACCAAAGTGGATCCGGAAGCCGTGAGCGAAGTCACCGTGCGCGCCGATGGCCGCGCCCTGACCTTCGACCTGACCCGTAACACCGAAAGCATCCTGGATGCCGGCAACGAGATGGGAGCCGACCTGCCTTTCTCCTGCAAGGCCGGTGTCTGCTCCACCTGCAAGGCGAAGGTGGTGGAAGGGGAAGTGGAAATGGATGCCAACTTTGCGCTGGAAGACTACGAAGTGGAGGCAGGCTACGTGCTCTCCTGCCAGTGCTATCCGGTCAGCGACAAGGTCGTGCTCGACTTTGACGAAGTATAAGAGCCGCTCGCAGTACTCTCAGAGCCGGCGCCCGCGCCGGCTTTGCTTATCCTGAAACCCATTCAGATAACAATATCATTCCGGGAGAACGCCAATGTCAGTCCTACAGAGTTATATTGCAGGCCAGTGGTTCGGCAAGACCGCTGCAAAGGCCCTGCCCAGCGCCATTAACGGCGAGACCGTGGCCCACACCCACGAAGAAACCATCAATTTCGGCGAAGCGGTCGACTACGCCCGTCACACCGGCGTAAAAAACCTGCTGGCCCTGGACTTCCAGCAGCGCGCCGCCATCCTCAAGGAACTGGCTGTATACATCCAGAGCCGAAAGGATGAGCTCTACGCCATTTCCCATCACACCGGCTGCACCAAGGCCGATTCCTGGATCGACATCGATGGTGGCTTTGGCACCCTGTTTACCTACGCCTCCACCGGTCGCAAGGAGTTGCCTTCCGGCAACGTGGCCCATGAAGGCCCGGTCAACCAACTGGGCAAGAACAATCACTTCAACGGCACCCATATCCTGGTGCCCCGCCGTGGAGTGTCTGTCCACATCAACGCCTTCAACTTCCCCATTTGGGGCATGCTGGAGAAGTTCGCACCGGCTTTCCTGGCGGGCATGCCCTGCATCGTCAAGCCGGCCACAGCCACCAGCTACCTCACCGAAGCCGCCGTGCGCGTCATCAATGACTCCGGCCTGCTGCCGGAAGGTGCCCTGCAGCTGATCATCGGCGGCACCGGCGACCTGCTCGACCGCCTGGAAGAACAGGACTTCGTCACCTTCACCGGCTCAGCCAGCACCGCCCTGAAGCTGAAGAGCCACCCCAACATCATGGCGAAGAGCATCCCCTTCAATGCGGAAGCGGACTCCCTCAACAGCGCTATCATGGCCCCGGACGTGACGCCGGACGACGAGGAGTTCGACATCTTCGCCAAGGAAGTCACCAAGGAAATGACCGCCAAGGCCGGCCAGAAATGTACCGCCATCCGCCGGGTACTGGTGCCGGCCGAGCACCTGGACACCCTGGCCGAACGCATCAAGGAACGTCTGGGCAAGATCACCTTCGGCAACCCCGCCGAGGAAGGCGTGCGCATGGGGGCCCTGGCCTCCCAGGACCAGCTGCGGGACGTCAACGACGCCATTGATCGCCTGCTGGAATCCAGTGAATGCGTCTACGGCAAGACCGAGGGCCTGAAACCCGTGGGTGACGGCGTGGACAACGGTGCCTTTATCGCCCCCCACCTGCTGATCAACCGCAACCCGCTCAACGACGGCGGCGCCCACGACATCGAAGCTTTCGGCCCGGTCGCCACCCTGATGCCCTATAACGGCATCGAAGAGGCCCTGACCATCGCCGCCAAGGGCAAGGGCAGCCTGGTCACTACCCTGACCACCAGGGACCCGGCCATCGCTGCGGAAATGATCCCGGTACTGGCCGCCCAGCACGGCCGCCTGCAGATTCTTGACGCCGAGGCCTCCAAGGAGTCCACCGGCCACGGCTCCCCACTGCCCATGCTCAAGCATGGCGGCCCCGGCCGCGCCGGCGGTGGTGAGGAACTTGGCGGCATCCGCGCCGTACATCACTACCTGCAGCGCACCGCCATCCAGGGCTCACCCACCATGGTAGCGGCAGTCACCCGCGAGTACGTCCGCGGCGCCAGGGTCATCGAAAACGACCTCCACCCGTTCCGTCGCCACTTCGACGACCTGCAGGTGGGCGAGTCCCTGCTGACCCACCGTCGCACGGTGACCGAGGCGGACATCGTCAACTTCGGCTGCCTCTCCGGCGACCACTTCTACATGCACTTCGACGAAATCGCCGCGAAGGAAACCCAGTTCGGCCGGCGTATCGCCCATGGCTACTTCGTCCTGTCCGCCGCCGCCGGCCTCTTCGTCTACCCGGGCGAGGGCCCCGTACTGGCCAACTACGGTCTGGACACACTGCGGTTCATCACCCCCGTAGGCGCCGGCGACACCATTCGCGCCCGCCTGACCTGCAAGCGCAAGATCGACCAGGGCCGCACCTCTCCCGAGGGTCATCCCCAGGGCGTGGTCATGTGGGACGTGGAAGTAACCAACCAGAACGACGAGCTGGTGGCCAGCTATGACATTCTGACGTTGGTGGCCAAGAAGCGGTAAGTTTGGGGTTGGGGAGTTAACCGCTCCCCCTCTCTGTGCAACCTGCAGACGAAAAAGCCGGACTGGCGAAATACCAGTCCGGCTTTTTTATGAGGACATCACCCAGAGTCAGAAGGACAGGGACCGGGTAGGTCTTTCCGGGACCCTCAAAAAGAGGGACCTTTTTGAGGATCTATGACCGCCATGGACGGCGGAAATGCAGATTTTGCAGGAACAAAAATCTGCCATGGATGTATTTACGGCGTGTCCCGGAAAGACCTACTCGGGCACTGGCCCTGCACCCAATCAACAGGGCCACGGTACCCAGGGAAATCACATCCCGAGATAGGCCTCCCTGACCTTCTCGTTACTGAGCAACTCCCGCCCGGTACCCTCAAGCACCACGCGACCAGTCTCCAGCACATACCCCCGGTCAGCCAGCGCCAGGGCCTGCGACGCATTCTGCTCAACCAGGAACACCGTAATTCCCTCCTCCTTGAGTTCCCGGATAATCCCGAAAATCTCCTCCACAATCAGCGGCGCCAGCCCCATGGAAGGCTCATCCAGCAACAACAGCCGCGGCTTCGCCATCAGTGCCCGCCCGATCGCCAGCATCTGCTGCTGGCCACCAGACAGCTCGCCAGCCAGGTTGTCTCGCTTCTGCTCCAGAATCGGAAACTTGCCATAGACCTTCTGCAGATCCCGCTCCACCTCAGGCCCCTGCTTGCGGGTATAGGCACCCAGGCGAAGATTGTCGTGCACGCTCAGATCCTTGAACACCTGGCGCCCCTCCGGCACCTGCACGATGCCATTCGCGACCCGCCTGTCCACTGGCATGCGGTTCAGGTCCTGGCCCTCGAATGTCATCTTCCCGCCATCGAGCGGCTGCAGACCGGATATCGCCATCAGCAACGTCGACTTGCCGGCGCCGTTGGCACCCACCAGTGACACAATCTCGCCGGAGTGAATCTTCAGATTGATCTCGTGTAACACCTCGATCTGACCGTAGGACGACACCAGCCCCTCGATAGCCAGCATCTCCTTGCCGGTATCCGGACGACTGGTAGGGTGTGACAGCCCCAGCCCACCGAAGCGCTCTGGCGTATAGCTGACAATCTGATGTCGCAACTCCCGGAACTCTTCCCGGACCCGGTCACCGAAAAGTGGATCGTTCTGCTGGTCCCGCGCCTCGGCAATTTCCGTCCAGTCCGCTTCGCTGAGCACCTCCTTGGCCCGGGGGATCACTACCCCCTCTTCCTTCTTGATGTGCTTGCGCAGTGCCTGGGTGAACCGACTCAGCGCGTGGCTGAAGGCTTCACGCCCGTTGGGCCAGTCCCGGACGCAGGTTGCCAGTAGTTCGCGAAGCTCATTGATCTTCTCGTGGCCGATAACATAGCCACGCTCCAGCTTGTCCAGCAGCGGGGCACTCTCCGGCGACTTCTCGCGAAGCTTCCTGTACAGCACGATCTCCGTAGGCTGACTGTGCACCCGGTTGGAGAAGTGCTGTATGTAATCGAAAATGGTATTGAACAGCACCTCATCCGGGCGCTGGTCGTTCACGTTCATGTCCTGCTGGAGCTGTTCCAGCAGATCAATCACCCGCCAAAGCCCCTGATGCTCGCGGATAATGATGCCCACTGCCTGTTCGCTGCGCGACCGGGCAGAAGTCGTGGTCTTATTCTGTTCACTCATGATGCTTGCCCTTTCACTCAGCCACCCAGGTAGGCAGCGATGACATCTGGATTGTTACGGATTTCCTCAGGGGTGCCCTCGGCCAGCTTGCGGCCATAGTTGATCACCAGCAGCCGGTCGGAGATGCCCATAACCAGTTTCATGTCGTGCTCTACCAGCATGACCGTCACCCCCTGCTCCGCCACCTTGCGGATCAGATCTTCCAGCTCCGCGGTTTCAGTGCCGTTCAGACCCGCAGCCGGCTCATCCAGCAACAGGATCTTGGGGTCAGCGGCCAGGGCGCGAGCAATCTCCAGGCGCTTGAGCGCGCCATAGGACATGGCGGAAGCTTCCGTGTTGATGTACTTGCCGCAGCCAACAAACTCCATGAGCTCTTTCGAGCGCTCCCGGCACGCCTTTTCCTCCCGCAATAACGAGGGTAACCGGAACATGGACGTAAACAAATTGGAGCGAATCTTCAGGTGGCGCCCCAGCATCACGTTTTCCAGCGCCGTCATGTTCATGCAGATCTGCATCTGCTGGAAGGTGCGGCACATGCCCCGCTCCGCCAGGCGGTTGGGATCCATGCCCACCACACTTTCGCCATTGAGAGTTATCTCACCCCGGGTGGGCTCATAAAACCCGGTAATCAGGTTAAACAGGGTCGTCTTGCCGGCACCGTTAGGACCGATCACAGAATAGATCTGCCCCTGCTCCACCGAAAATTCGAGACCTTCAATGGCATGAACACCGCCGAACTCCTTGTCGAGGCCTTTGACATCGATCATGACCGTCATGCCGCACCCCCGGAGTGTTTCGTCAGTTTGCTACGTACGTAGGCGGAGACTGTGGGATAAAATCCCTTGGGCATGAAGATCATGGTCGCCATCAGAATGAAACCGAAGACCGCAGTTTCATAGTCATGGAAGCCGGACAACAACTGGGGCAGCAGTTTCAGTGCAATGGCGCCGAGGATAACCCCCATAGGACTTGCCATTCCGCCCAGAACGACCATGGTGATGAGCACGATAGAGTGATCAAAGCTGGCAATAGCCGGTGTAATAAAGCCGCTGAAATGGGCGAACAGACTGCCCATCACACTGGCGTAGATGGCTGAAACCACGAACACCAGGCTTTTATAGCGTGCCGTATCAACACCCACGGTACGTGCAGCGATTTCCGAGCCGTGGATGGAGCGCAAAGCCCGGCCCAAAGGCGAGTCAATCAGGTTCTGGGCCAGAACAACCGCAACCAGTAACACAACACCAGCGAACAAATACCAGGCGACGTGTCCGGGTATTTCCATACCGAGGAATGAATACATTCCGAAGATGCTCAGCTCCCAACCCAATACGGTCAGGGATGGTACTGGCATACCATCGGGCCCCCCGGTAAGTGCCCCCTCATTATTGAGAATGATCGCAATAATGAAGCCAACCGCCAGGGTCGCCATGGACAGGTAATGGCCTTTCAGCTTCAAGATCGGGCGACCGACGATGTAGGCAATCAACCCCACCAGGGCAGCGCCTACGACCAGCGCCAGCAATGATGGCCAGCCATAACTGGAGGTTGTTATCGCGCTGAAGTACGCCCCCAATCCGTAGAAGCCTGCATGACCGAGACTGATCTGGCCGGCGTACCCGACCAGAAGGTTCAGGCCCACCACCGTAGCTGCAATCAGCGCAATCTGGGTGGCCATGTCATAAAAGAAGGGGTTCTCCGTAAGCAACGGAAAAACAAAGACAACGATGGCGATAACCAGCACATAGTTCATTCGCCAGTTCAGGAAACGACCCAACATTACACACGCTCCACTGTACGGGCACCGAACAGACCACGGGGCATGAAGAACAACACCAGCAGAATCATTGAGAATGCCACCGCATCCTTATAGTCGGACGAGATATAGCCAGCGGTCATGGCTTCCACGACACCCAGCAAGATTCCGCCAACGACGGCGCCAAGGCCACTGCCGAGACCACCCATAGCGGCAGCCACGAAACCCTTAAGGGCCAGCAGAATGCCGATGTCATATGAGGTGAATGTGATCGGCGCAACGGTCACGCCCGCTACCGACCCCAGAAAAGCCGAGAGGCCAAATGCCAGCATCAGAACGAACTGGGTTTTGACCCCCACCAGCTGTGCGGCCAGGCGGTTCATGGATGTGCCCAATATGGCCCGCCCCATCAACGTCTTTGTAAAGAAGAGTATGAGGGCCACCACAAGCACCGCTCCGATACCCAGAACCCAAAGGCTCTGCGGGTTCAGTACCGCACCAAAAAGCCGGATGGATTCATCGCCGCTGAACGGTGGCATGACGTGGTAATCCTTGCCCCAGATCACCTGTGCGACGCCCCGGATGAAGATGGACGCTCCGATAGTGATGATGATCAGCGTGACCACATCGGCGTTGCGCGCCGGCGCAATCGCAAATTTCTGCAGGGCAACTCCGACCAGGCAGGCAAGAAGCACCGCCAGAATAATAGCCAGGAACATGGGCATGCCCATCCCCATGAAGGCAACCGTTGCCATGCCGCCAATCATCAGGAACTCGCCCTGGGCGAAGTTGATAACATGGCTGGCGTTATAGATGATGGTGAACCCAAGGGCTACCAGTGCGTAGGTCGCACCTATAGTGATACCCGTGAACAGGTACTGGAAAAATTCTGAGAGCATAAAAGCGTACCGTTGGTTCGGCCAGCCCCGCACATGGGGCTGGCCTTAGGCAGGAAGTTATTCCCTATTCGATGAGCATCCAGTCGCCGTCCTTGACCTCAAGGATGCGGAAGGATTCAGGCTGCAGGCCGTTGTGGTCATCCGGGGCCATATTGAATACGCCGGTCACACCCACATAACCCTGTATATTTTCCAGGGCTTCCCGTACGGCCGCCTTGTCAGTCGTTCCGGCTTCTTCGATGGCACGCACGGCCAGCATCAGGCCGTCGTACGCATAGGCACCAAAGGTGGATACCTTCGACTCCCAATGCTCCTCGTATTCGGCCTTGTAGTTCTGAACCACGGCTTTCTGGGGATCATCGTCCGGCAGTGAGTCAGGGACCAGCAGCGGGGAAGCTGGCAGACGAAGGCCCTCGGCAGACTTGCCGGCAAGATCCAGGAAAGCATCCGATGCGACCCCGTGGGACTGATAGAACGGCAGGTCAATATCGAGAGAGTCGTAGTTCTTGGTGACTATCGCGGGCCCCTGGCCAAAGTCGAAGTTCAGAACCGCCTCGACCCCATCCGTACGGGCAATCTTGGTGAGCTGGGCCGTCATGTCCGAGTCGGAAGGCGCATAGGTTTCATCGGCGACAATCTCGATACCATACTCCTCCGCAACCGCGAGCGTCTGGTCCCGGCCTGATCGTCCAAAGCCGCCTGTTCCAGAGATCAGGCCGACTTTTGAGATACCGCGGCGCTTCATGTCCCAAAGAATCCGCTCAGCAGCCATACGGTCAGACTGCGGCGTCTTGAACACCCACTCCTTGACCGGATTAACGATCGTCACAGCACCGGCAAGAGAGATAAACGGCATGCGCGCCTGCTCGACGAGCGGCACCGCCGCCATGGTTGCGCCTGTGGTACTGCCACCGACAATGATATCAACGCGGTCTGAGCGGATCAGACGTCCGGCAAAGTTCCGGGCATTGGAAGCATCACCCACGTCATCGTAATGGATCAGTTCAAGCGGCCGCCCGAGCACGCCGCCTTCTTCGTTGATTTTCTCCACGTACATTTCGAGGGTTTTCAGTTCCGGATCGCCAAGGAACGAGGCGGGCCCGGTAACAGAAAGGAAAGAGCCGATCTTGATAGGTTCGGCCGCCTGTGCGGACACAAGCAGACTGGCTGTCAGCGTGGCCGCCAACACACCAGCACGACGCAAGAGGCTTTTCTTGGCCATTGTTATTCTCCCAGGTTCTGGAGCACACGGAGTGCCCTCGTTGTTTTTGTTACCTAACGGAAAGCGTTTTATCGGTTTATGATTCACTTTCCAGCACAAAAAGTCCCAGCGGTGTACAGAAATCGAGCCTCCCTACTACCTGAACCGCCGCAACCAGTAAGCATGCTGATCACTTCGGCGCTTCCCATTCCTGACACATATCAAGACTTACAGTGAACGCTATTGTATCGTATTATTCCTGTCAACCGCTTTAGCCAAACGTCGACACTGCGTTTTTGCTAAATGGTTGTTTTACCCGCAACCATTAGATCAGGATAATAAGCACACGAATTTTCATAGTGTCTCTCAAGCGAATCACCCAGCCTATGTCCGCAAAAAAACAACTCGACCAGCTTGTCAGCCAGTTCCAGAAAAAACGGCCCATCCGGGCCGGCTCACTGATCATCACCCTTTACGGCGACGCGATCGTGCCCAGGGGTGGTACTGTGTGGCTGGGCAGCCTGGCAAAACTGCTGGAACCCGTTGGTATCAACGAACGCCTGGTGCGCACTTCGGTCTATCGCCTGGTGAAGGAAAACTGGCTGCAGGCGGAGAAAATCGGTCGCTGCAGCTACTACAGCCTGACCGGTCCTGGCCTTCGCCGTTTTGAGCAGGCCTTCAAACACGTCTACGAGATGTCCACCTGGGAGTGGACTGGTAGCTGGACCCTGGTCCTGTTGACCCAGCTGGAAGCCGACGCCAGGCGGCGTGTGCGGGAGGAACTTAAATGGTTGAGTTTTGGCAGCATTGGCCAGGGCGTGATGATTCACCCGCGTATACAACGGGAAGAGCTGCTGCCATTGCTGCAGGAGTGGGACGCCCTCGATGACACGATCGTGATGCAAACGCACCCGGTGGAGCCCCTGAGCTCCCGGGCAATGCGCCGGGAAGTCCGGGAAAGCTGGAACCTGGATGAACTGGGGGGACGTTACCGGCGCTTCCTGGACCAGTTCAGACCACTCTGGCAGGAACTGAAAGACGAGGACACCCTCTCACCGGAGGACTGCCTGATTGCACGAACGCTGCTTATCCACGAATACCGGAAGATTCTGCTGCGGGACCCTCAGCTACCGGATGCCCTGCTTCCAGGCGACTGGGAAGGCCGTAGTGCCAGGCAGCTCTGTCGCAATCTGTACCGGCAGATCTACGAGAGAGCCGAGCAGTGGCTGGACCAGACGCTGGAGAACGCATCAGGGCCTCTTCCCGGGCCCAATGAGGGGTTCTATCGGCGCTTTGGGGGATTGCGGGATTAGGTGACACGAGTAATGAGTGACAAAGCCCTGGTGCTGTGAGGCCGGGGCTTTTTTGTGGCGTTAAGTTCGAGGATAGCAAGAGCTGGGTCGGCGATCCGGCGGAGCACGCCCGGTTTTGGAGGCGGCCTGAAACCGGCAGCCCTGTGGGCTGCGACGATGAC
>NZ_JAWLGY010000004.1:0-258724 GCF_041690615.1 Marinobacter sp. | reverse complement strand
AGTCGGCCGCGGTGCATCTCGTGGGCCAGGTCGATACGGGTCTTCTCGATGACCTTGAGCCCCATGCGGTTAACGAACACGAAGCAGTCCGCTTCATCGATGATGGCGGAGAGCTTGCATCGGAAACTGGAGCCGTTTACCAGACGGAACTCTACCCACTGGCCAATGTTAATGGCATCAATCTTCGGCAGGAACTCGGCAATACCTGCGTCCAGTGGTTCCTCGGAACCCTCGGTGGTACCGGTAACCGGTGGCTCGGCCAGCTCCGGCTCATCCGCTTCGCGGGCCTCGGCCAGCGCCAGATTGCGGAAAGCCTCGGTGAGCTCGTGCTTGAGCTTTGCCATCATGTCGTCAAGACGCGAAGAGTTGTAGGACACCTCCTCGAGCCCGGCACGAAGGGCCTTGAGCAGGCGGGGCACGACCCGTACCCACTGGTCCCGCTCGTCATCATCAAGGTGAGGATGCAGGCACCACACCAGGTCGTCCACCACCCGTACCGACTGGTCCCAGCGGTGCTCCACATCGTCCCGCAGGTAGGCCAGGAACATGACGCGGCTCCAGCCATTCATCAGGATGTCGTGAATGGCGGGTGGTACCGGCCGGCGGGCAAGCCTCTCGCGGAGGACCTGGTCCACAGTCTCCTGGGCCTTCTGGGACTTGATGCGGCCGCGCTCGGACTCGCGGGTTCGCTGCTCCACCAGAGACGCCTTGCGGTTCTCCCGGGTCAGGAACTGGTCGAACTCTTCCCCCAGGGTTTCGAACAGGGTGATGTCGCCGTCAAAGTCGTCAAGAATCCGGGCGACAATGTTATGGATCTGTTCGTAGAGTTTGTCCCGGGATTTCTCGTCGGCGTTGCTCCAGCCAATACCGGCCCGTGCCAGGGAGTTGAGCAACTTGCGGGCTGGGTGATTGGCGCGGCTGAAGAATGACTTGTCCTTGATAACCACCTTCAGGATCGGAATCTGCAGGCGACTGATGAGTACCTGAATCGGTGCCGACAGGTTGTAGTCGTCCAGGATGAATTCGAAAAGCATGGACACGAGGTTGATCAGGTCCTCGTCCATCTCCTGAAGGGCGGGTTGCTTGCCATCGTCTGTCTGCCGGGACTCCAGGATGTGTTCGATCAGATCCCTCAGATCGACGGTCACCGGTTCACCGGCGCTGAGATTGTTCTGGGGAGCACCCTGCCCGGCGGTATTGGCAGAGGCCTGGGAGAGCATCTGAAGCAGTTCGGCTCCTCCCACAATATGGATCTCCGTACCACCATGGTGGCCGCTGTAGTGGCTGGCGCTGTAGCTGCGGTGGCCTCGCTGTTCCGCCAGTAACTGGCGGACCTGTTGGAACAGGGCGTCGTCTTCCCGGACCTGGTAGTTGCCGCCGGATTCTGCCGCCTCACTGCTGCCAGGGGGAACCTGGCCGGTGCCTGCTGTACCCGGGTGCTCCTGCCGGGTCTTGCCCTGGTAGCGGAAGTTCGGCACCACGCCGGCCTGAACGAGGATGCGGTTGGCCTCGTCCATCAGCATGCCAAGGTTGGCGATAACGTAGCGGTCAAACTGCTTGAGGACAATAAGCCGTTCACGGATCTGGATTTCAAAGGTGCCCGCTGCATTGGCGAACGCCCTGCAGATGTGGTCCGGCAGCATCGGGTTGACCGGGCGCTCTTCTGAGGCCTTCGGATAGATCACGGTGAAGCGGGTCTGCAACTGCAGCAGGGGGCCCTGGAAATAGGCCCGGGCCTTGGAAATCATTGCGCTCAGCGCAACCTGCTCTTCCAGCTCATCGTCCTGGACCAGGGAAAGGCTGTCAGCAGAGGCAGAGTCCTGCTGTGATGGCTGGTGCTGGGACTGCTGGTCCGCGTCAGCCAGCGGCGGGTGCTCAAACAGGGATGCGACGGAGTGCTGGAACTGCTTTTCAACACCCTTGCGCTTGATGCGGATCTCCCGCATCGCCTCGAAGTAACGGTTCTGCTCGTTATTGCTGCGGGCATTATTGGCAAGCTCGAACAGGGAGTCGTCCACGGCATCAAAGGCGCCCTGCAGAAGGTCGCCCAGGCCTGCTACCACGGTGTCCCGGATCCGGGATACTTCCGGAGGAACGGAAACCGGCCCCCCTGCACCGGGTCGGTCGTGCAGGTAATGTATGCCGGATTGTCTGTTCATGGCTGACTCCTGATACGCCTCAACCGGATACGTTACCGAGCTTTCTCTTGGTTCATTCGTTATCTGCTTAATCTATCGCAAAATATACCGACGTTACACGATTAATTATTAGTAACAAAGAAACGCTGCCTGGAAAAGCGACAGAAACGCTTCCCGGACAATGCGTTATAGTGCAAAAAGGCCGGTCCTTCTGCGGCCGGCCTTTCACTGCTCACCTTCTGTGGACAAGCGAGTTCAGCTTACATACTGGGGACCGATGCCCATGCTCCAGATAACCACGCTGATGGCGAGCAGGCCAACGAACATCACCAGGCCGACAGTGAGCACCGACGAGGCGAACATGAAGCCACGCTCTTCCGGAATTTTCATCAGGATCGGCAGGCCCTCATAGAGAAGGTAGACCGAGTAGGCAATTGCGGCAATGCCAACCGCCATATTCACCCAGATATTGGGATACACGGCAATCACGCCGAGCAGGAAGATGGGTGTTGCTGTGTAAGCCGCCAGAGTGACGCCCCGGGGGGTAGTTTCCTTCACCTCATAGGTGGCTGCGAAGAAGTCGATGAACTTGCCGATGATGTAGATGCCGGCAAGCATGGCCACGTAGGCTAGGGCACAAAGCTGGAGTGCGCTGCCCGTAGTCAGCTTAATTACCTGGCTGCCCCCGACCTGCCAGCCCACCTGGGTGGTTCCGTAGAAAGCGGCTGCCGCCGGGATCAGCGCCAATATGAAGATGTGGCCGAAATAGAGCTTCGACACGGATTCGGATTCGTTACGAATGGCTTCCCACTCTTCATCCGGGTGGGTCAGCAGACCTACGGTATGTGAAAGGCTCATGGACCTTCTCCTCTTATTGTTGTCAGGCAACTACCCGGGTCTGGGCCCGATTGGTTGCTGGCGCGTCAATGTGTCGCACAGGTTCAGTTTTGGGTAGAGGAGTGGTAGCGGTCAAGAAATCGTTTAAATCATGATCTTGTTAAAAGTCAATTAATAGAACCATTCAGTATATGTCGTCACGAGGAGCGCTTGCGGATAAAGGATTTTTTCCGTGGTGCCGGGTGCACAATGGCCGCTTTTACCACGTTGTCCTTGATTTGGAGCACTTCTGTGCGATAGCCGTGGATCACCAGGCACACATTGGTGTCCGGGATGGATTCCAGTGTTTCGGTGATCAGGCCATTAAGGGTCTTCGGTCCGTCGGTGGGCAGTTTCCAGTGGAGGTTCTTGTTGATGGTCCTCACTGCGGCGCTGCCGTCAATAATAAAGGTGCCGTCATCCTGCGGGATGATATCGGGGCTGGTTTCGGAGTAGTCCGTGGTAAAATCGCCGACGATTTCTTCCAGGATATCTTCCAGTGTGGCAATACCCAGGACGTCGCCGTATTCGTCCACCACGATGCCGAAACGGCGCTTGGCTTTCTGGAAATTGATCAGCTGGGTATTGAGGGGGGTGCTCTCCGGGATGAAGTAGGGTTCCCGTGACAGCTGCATCAGCATGGCCTTGTTGACGTTTTCCTGCATCAGCAGGCGGGAGACGTTGCGCAGGTGCAGGACGCCCTGAATGTTGTTGATGTCTCCCTTGTAGATTGGCAGGCGGGTGTGCTGGCTGTTGCGCAGCTGTCGCATGATGGTTTCGATGTCGTCTTCCAGGTCCACTCCGACAATTTCGTTGCGCGGCACGATAATGTCGTTCACCGTGACCTTTTCCAGGTCAAGAATACTGACCAGCATGTCCTTGTGCTTGGAGGGGATGAGCGCGCCCGCCTCGTTGACGAGCGTGCGCAACTCCTCCCGTGAAAGGTGTTCAGAGTTGGCATCGTCTGCGGAGACCCTGAGCATCTTCAGTATAAGGCCCGTAAACAGGTTAACGGCCCAGACCACCGGGTAAAGGATTTTCAGCAGGGGGCCAAGGACATGGCTGGCGGGGAAGGCGATCTTTTCCGGGAACAGCGCGGCCAGGGTCTTTGGCGTTACCTCGGCGAAAATCAGGATGACAATGGTCAGGGCTACTGTCGCAATGGCAATACCGGCATCGCCCCAGAGCCGAATAGCAATCACCGTGGCTATGGACGAGGCGAGGATGTTGACAAAATTGTTGCCGATCAGGATGACCCCGATCAGCTGATCGGTACGCTGCAACAGGGACTGGGCCCGCCGGGCGCCCCGGTGACCTGTCTTGGCCATATGTTTGAGGCGATACCGGTTGAGGGACATCATCCCGGTTTCGGAGCTGGAGAAAAAAGCCGATAGAACGATCAGGCCGGCAAGCAGAAAGAACAGCGCCGTTAGCGATGCCTCGTTCAAGAGAGGAAGTCCTTGTGTTGCGTATGAAGGGGAAAAATAGGGTCCGGCAGGCCGGGTGTCAACCTGCCCGGTGGAATACCAGTTCCAGCACAAACTTGCTGCCGTAATAGGCGAGGGCCAAAAGGGCGCATCCGGCAAGGGTCCAGCGGCTGGCGGTAATGCCGCGCCAGCCCTGGGTCTGGCGGCCGATCAGCAGAGCCGCGAA
Source organism: Marinobacter sp. (assembly GCF_041690615.1). GTDB lineage: Bacteria > Pseudomonadota > Gammaproteobacteria > Pseudomonadales > Oleiphilaceae > Marinobacter. The sequence goes on along the minus strand of NZ_JAWLGY010000004.1, from coordinate 254,057 downwards.
AACCGCGAGGGAAATCAGCGAGAATACCGTCTTGTGGGCCAAGTCCTGGGCAAAAAGGTCGCTGACAAAGATGGCTCCGGTCACAATGGCCAGCACCAGCAGGATTACGCCGGCCCATACCAGTTCGAACAACAGCGACTCCATGGTTTGCAGGGGTGGCAGGTTACGGACCAGTGGGCTGTTGTAGTTGTGCTTGAGCTGGCGATTCTGGAAGTAGAGTAACAGGGCCTGGCCGGCAGCCAGCGCGAACAGGCTGTAGGCGGTGACGGACAGGGCAATGTGGGACAGAATGCCCCAGTCATCCCGCTGGATAAAGCGGGGCGGCGCGTGGGTCAGGAGCGCGAACACTACAGTGACGCAGGCCAGCGGGTAGACGCCGAGAAACAGGCTGTCCAGGGGTTTGCGCAGGTTCATGAACAGCAACAGCGCCACCATTAGCAGCGAAATCAGCAGCGAGCTCTGGAAAAAGCCCAGGTTCAAGACGCCATCCTGAAACAGGGTGCGCCATACCAGCAGGCCATGGGCCACCAGGCCCAGGAGGCCGATGATGGTGTGAATCGGTTTGTTGACGCTGATGCGACCTCTGAAGCCCAGTGCCTGAAGGGCGGTGCCAATGCTATAGAGGAACAGGGTGGTTACAGCGAGAATCAGCGTTCCCATGGCATTCCTGGTTGGTGGTTATGTGATAGGGTCCGGGCTTTCGGGTTTTGGCATACCGAAATGACCGGGCTGGTCGTTTCAGCGCGTTAGTCTGGTTATAATGTCGTGATTGTGCAACCGGAATCAACCGGTTTGCGTGCGGCGTCATGTCCCGGCACAACTACGGAATTGCCCGGTCACCCGTGTCCGGCAAACAGGGCGCTGCCGTTTCAGCGATTCATTCTCAGGGCTACGGATACCACCATGTTTGAAAACCTGACAGACCGACTCTCGGGGAGTCTCAGGAAAATTTCCGGCCAGGCCAGGCTGACTGATGACAATATAAAGGAAACCCTGCGGGAAGTTCGCATGGCCCTGCTGGAGGCCGATGTTGCCCTGCCAGTGGTCAAGTCCTTTGTTGAGGGGGTTCGTCAGCGGGCCCTGGGTCAGGAGGTTCAGCGCAGCCTGACACCGGGCCAGGTATTTGTGAAAGTGGTCCAGCAGGAGCTGGAGCAGGTCATGGGGTCCGGCGATGAAAAGCTGAACCTCGCCGTGCGCCCCCCCGCCGTCATCATGATGGCGGGCTTGCAGGGTGCGGGTAAGACCACCACTGTTGCCAAGCTGGCGCGCCTGTTGAGGGAGCGTGAGAAAAAGTCGGTGATGGTGGTCAGTGCCGACATCTACCGGCCCGCCGCCATTCGCCAGCTGGAGACGCTTGCTGGTGAAGTCGGTGTTGAGTTCTTCCCCAGCTCGACAGACCAGGACCCGGTCGCCATTGCCGAGGGCGCCATCGACGCGGCCCGCAAGAAGCATGTGGATGTGGTGATCCTGGATACCGCCGGCCGGCTCCACGTTGACGAGCAGATGATGGGCGAGATCGGCCGCCTCCACAAGGCCGTCAACCCGGCGGAAACCCTGTTCGTGGTGGATGCCATGACCGGCCAGGACGCCGCCAACACTGCCAAGGCCTTCAGTGATGCCCTGCCGCTGACCGGTGTGGTGCTCACCAAGACCGATGGCGATGCCCGCGGCGGTGCCGCGCTGTCTGTACGCCACATTACCGGCAAGCCCATCAAGTTCATGGGTGTGGGCGAGAAATCTGATGCCCTTGAGCCCTTCCACCCGGACCGGGTGGCGTCACGGATCCTCGGTATGGGGGATGTGCTATCCCTGATCGAGGAAGCCGAGCGCAAGCTGGACAAACAGAAGGCGGAAAAGCTCACCAGGAAGATCAAGAAGGGTAAGGGCTTCGATCTTGAGGACTTCCGGGACCAGCTTCAGCAGATGAAGAATATGGGGGGCATGGCCGGTCTGATGGACAAGCTGCCAGGTATGGGGCAGATGGCCCAGATGGCCCAGAGCCAGGTGAACGACAAGACCTTCGGCCAGATGGAAGCCATCATCTGCTCCATGACGCCGAAGGAGCGCCGTTATCCCGATACGATCAACAACTCCCGCAAGCGGCGCATTGCGGCTGGCTCGGGTACCCAGATCCAGGACATCAACCGTCTGCTCAAGCAGCACAAGCAGATGCAGAAGATGATGAAGAAGTTCGGCAAGAAGGGCGGCATGCAGAACATGATGCGGGGAATGAAGGGTATGATGCCGCCGGGCGGAGGGGGAATGCCCCCGTTTGGCCGTATGTAGAAATCGGGACGTGTTGCCTGTTTTCTTTACCGGGGAATTAGCATAGAATAGCGCCCCTTTCGAGTATGGGTCGACGTGCGGCTGCCAAGGCATTCCGCACGCATCGTACAAAGTTCGTACAACTGAACAGGATATTGGTCGAAATGGTAACAATCCGTTTGGCTCGTGGCGGCGCCAAGAAGCGTCCTTTTTACCACTTGGCAGTAACCGACAGCCGTAACGCCCGTGATGGTCGTTTCATCGAGCGTGTGGGCTTCTTCAACCCGGTAGCCCGTGGTCAGGAAGAGCGTCTGCGTGTTGACCAGGAGCGCGTGCAGTACTGGATCAGCCAGGGTGCGCAGCCTTCCGAGCGTGTTGCTCAGCTGCTGAAGGCCGCTGCCAAGTAAGCGTTTTACCGGGGACCTGGCATGACACAGCATCCACAGGAAACTGTGATCGGCCGGATTACCTCGGTTTTCGGGGTCAAGGGATGGCTGAAAGTCTATTCCTACACAGACCCCGTTGACGGGATTCTGAACTACCGTAACTGGACACTGGTCCACGAAGGCAAGCGTATCCCGGCAGAGCTTGAAGCCGGTCGGCGTCATGGCCCCGGTATTGTGGTCAAGCTCAAGGGTATTGACGATCGTGACCTGGCACAGACCTACGGCGGAGCCGAAATAAGGGTTCCGTTGTCGGAGCTGCCGCCATTGCCTGAAGGTGAGTACTACTGGCATCAGCTGGAAGGGCTCAGCGTGGTCACAACAGAGGGTGAGCGCCTTGGCAGGGTGCACCACCTGATGGAAACCGGCGCCAACGACGTACTGGTGGTCAGGGCGGATGACGCCTCCATTGACCAGCGTGAGCGGCTGATTCCCTACCTTCCGGACCAAGTGGTTACGGAGGTGGACCTGGCTGCTGACAGGCTCGTTGTCGACTGGGATCCGGAGTTCTGAGGGTGTGGGTTGGCGCAGTCAGCCTGTTCCCCGAAATGTTTGGTGCGGTCACCGACTACGGGATTACCGGCAGGGCAGTTCGTGAAGGGTTACTGACCTTTCGCAGCTGGAACCCCCGGGAATTTACCCATGACCGGCATCGCACTGTGGATGACCGGCCTTATGGCGGCGGCCCCGGTATGCTGATGAAAATTCAGCCCCTTCGGGATGCTATCCACGCTGCCCGCGAGGAAGCACCGGGTAAGGCCTGTGTGGTTTACCTCTCACCCCAGGGTGAAAGGCTGGATCAGCAGGTGGTGGAGTCGCTGGCTTCACAGGACAGTCTGATTCTCGTGGCGGGTCGCTACGAGGGTGTGGACGAACGCCTGATCTCGACGGAAGTCGATCGGGAAGTGTCGCTGGGAGATTTTGTTCTCTCCGGTGGCGAACTGGCGGCCATGGCCGTCATCGATGCGGTTACACGCTTCATCCCCGGAGCGCTGGGTCATGCGCAGTCAGCGGAGCAGGATTCCTTTGCTGACGGTCTGCTGGATTGTCCGCACTACACCCGGCCCGAAGTCTATGAGGGTCAGGCGGTGCCGGATGTATTGTTAGGCGGTCACCACGAACAGATCCGGCGCTGGCGGCTCAGAGAGTCGCTGAGGCGAACCCGGGAGCGACGCCCCGACCTGCTGGAGCAGCGGGTGCTGACGGACGAAGAGCGTGAGCTGCTGGACGAGATTTTAAACGAACCGGGTGCCTCTGATTGAATCAGGGCATTATGAGATTGGGTATCAGGAGCACATAACGATGAGTGGTAAGAACGACATCATCAGTCAGATTGAAGCGGAGCAGATGAATCGGGAAATCCCCGAGTTTGCCCCGGGCGACACAGTGGTTATTCAGGTTCGCGTAACCGAGGGTAACCGTGAGCGTCTGCAGGCCTTTGAAGGCGTGGTTATCGGCAAGCGTAACCGCGGTATGAATTCCTCTTTCACCGTACGCAAGGTCTCCTACGGTGTGGGCGTTGAGCGTACCTTCCAGACCTTTTCCCGTCTGATTGACAGCATCACTGTCAAGCGCCGCGGTGACGTTCGCCAGGCCAAGCTGTACTACCTGCGTGAGCTGTCCGGCAAGGCTGCGCGGATCAAGGAAAAGCTGGGCTGATCTCGGCACGGTAGTCATGTCTGCAGGCAGGGCGGTGCCAGGTTTGCGGGTGTAGAAGAAGGGCGGCTCCGGCTGCCCTTTTTCGTGTCCGGATGTTCGATGAACCCACGACGGAGGCTATCGGGTGGCTGAACGGGTCAGCAGAAAACCCCTGCGGGATGACGATGAACGCCTGATCCAGCGGTTTCTGGATGCGCTCTGGCTGGAGGATGGGCTGGGGGAAAAAACCCGCTCGGCCTATGGCAGCGATTTGCGCCTGTTGTCCGCCTGGCTGGCAGACCGGCCGGGTGCGCCGGCCCTGTCGCAAGCCGGCCGTCAGCACCTGCTGGATTGGATATCCTCGGCGTTTGTGCAGGGCCGCAAGAATGCCACAGCGGCCCGCCGCCTGTCGGGGTTGCGTCGGTTCTATCGCTATCTTTTGCGGGAACAGCTGGTGATAGAAGATCCGACCCTGCGAATCGAAAGCCCTCATCTTGCTCGCCGACTGCCTGATACCCTATCCGAGGCTGACGTGGAGGCGCTGCTGAATGAGCCGCTGGGGCAGCAGATTCAGGATGAGCGGCTGGAGCTGCGTGACCGCGCCATGCTGGAGATCCTGTACGGTTGTGGGCTACGGGTCAGTGAGCTGGTGTCATTGCGTGTGGACCAGGTCAATATCCGGCAGGGAGTAATCCGGGTAACCGGCAAGGGGGATAAGGAACGCCTTATTCCCATGGGCGAGGAGGCTGTGGACTGGCTGCTCCGGTACATGAATGAGGCGCGGGGCGAGCTATTGCGGGGCAGGGTGTCGGATGACCTGTTCCCGGGGAACCGGGGCACGGCAATGAGTCGCCAGGCTTTCTGGTACCGAATCCGCCACTATGCCGGTCGGGCGGGTATCCGCAAGAAGCTGTCGCCCCATACCCTGCGCCATGCCTTCGCAACCCACCTGCTGAATCATGGTGCCGATCTGCGGGTCGTGCAGATGTTGCTAGGGCATGCAGATCTGTCAACGACCCAGATATATACCCATGTAGCCCGCCAGCGCCTGCAGGACCTGCATCACACCCACCACCCCCGGGGCTGAACTTTTTCACTGTCGTTCAGTCACAATCCGGTCAGTGAACAATTGCCCCCGGGGCATGGCTTTGGTCTACTGAGCGCCGAATCCTCAATCCATCCCTTTTGATAAAGCAGGGTTATCCATGAAGCAACTGTTATCCCTTGTCCTGCGTGGTAAGTCCGTCAGCTTGGCAGCCGGCCTGGTGCTGGGCCTGATCATAACGGTCCCCCAGGCTGCAGCGGACACCCCGGAAGAAATCATTACCAAGCGGCTGAATGAGGCGGTCCCGGGCCTGCGGGTCGATGCGGTACAGGAGTCCGCCGTGCCTGGTCTTTACGAGGTGCGGACGAACAACCGCGACATGATCTACGCTACCGAGGACGGTGAGTACATTGTTGCCGGAGAGATGCTTCAGCTGACCGATAATGGCGTGGTCAACGTCACCGAGAAGGCCCGGTCCGGTGAGCGGGCAAAGACCATGGCCGCCTTCGGTGAGGAAGGGTTGATCACCTACCCGGCCGACGGCGACCAGAAGGCGGAGGTCGATGTGTTTACCGATATCGACTGTCCCTATTGCCGCAAGCTGCACGACGAGATGGGCCGGCTTAACGAGCTGGGCATTACCGTGAACTACTATGCCTTCCCTCGCTCCGGACCGGGAACACCGTCGTTCGCCAAATATGAATCTGTGTGGTGCGCCGAGGACCAGCTGGCTGCCATGGATCAGGCGAAGGCCGGTGAGACTGTCCCCGACGCCAGCTGCGACAACCCGGTGGAGGAGCAGTACCAACTGGGCCGCGAGGTGGGTGTCACCGGGACCCCGGCCATCCTGACGGAAGATGGCAACATGATTCGTGGCTACGTACCGGCAGACAAGCTGGCAGAAGGTCTCGGCCTGCTCTGAACCCGTGCCCGATATTGACCGGGTGGTGCTGTTCTGAGACCGGCTAATCGGTATACTAGGCCCCCATATCATTAATCGGGCATTGAGGTGGAAGCTTGAAAGAAGTCAGGGTCGGAATCTGCGGCTTGGGGACCGTCGGTGGCGGAACGTTCAATGTGCTGGCCAGAAATGCCGGCCTGATTGCCGGTCGTGCCGGTTGTGCCATCCGCACGGTACGGGTAGCCACGCGCACCTGGCGGGATGACATTGATCTTGGCGATATTTCCTTCAGTACCGACATCATGGACGTGGTCAACGACCCGGATGTGGATGTGGTTGTCGAGTTGATCGGCGGCTATGAGACCGCCCGAGAGCTTGTCCTCGCAGCCATCGCCAAGGGCAAGCATGTGGTCACAGCCAACAAGGCGTTGATTGCCGTCCATGGCAACGAGATCTTTGAAGCGGCCGCCGAGGCGGGAGTTGCCGTTGCCTATGAGGCGGGTGTGGCCGGTGGTATTCCCGTTATCAAGGCGATCCGTGAAGGCATGGCAGCCAACCGCATCGACTGGCTGGCCGGTATTATCAACGGTACCGGCAACTACATCCTCACGGAGATGCGCAAGGGGCGCCCCTTCAATGAGGTGCTGCAGGAGGCCCAGGACCTGGGTTACGCGGAAGCCGATCCGACGTTCGACGTGGAAGGTGTCGATGCCGCCCACAAGCTCACCATCATGGCGTCGGCCAGCTTCGGTGTGCCCCTGCAGTTTGACCGGGCCTACACCGAAGGGATCTCCCGCCTGACACCCTATGACATTGCCCACGCCGAACTGCTGGGTTACCGGGTCAAGCACCTGGGCATCGCTCGCCGACGGGAAGGCGGCATTGAACTTCGGGTTCATCCCACGCTCGTACCCCAGAGCCACCTGATTGCCCAGGTGGACGGCGTCCTTAACGCGGTACTGGTGGACGGAGATGCCGTGGGTCAGACCATGTACTACGGCCCGGGTGCCGGCGACGAGGCCACCGCCTCTGCCGTAATTGCCGACATTGTTGATGTGGCCCGTACCATCCAGGCCGGAGGCCAGGGAAGGGTGCCCTATCTCGGCTTCGCACCGGAGGCCATCGAGGACCTGGAAGTGTTGCCCATGGAGTACACCCAGTCTGCCTATTACCTGCGTATCCAGGCCCTGGACCGTCCGGGCGTGCTGGCCAAGGTGGCGTCCATCCTCAGTGAGCATGGCATCAATATTGAGTCCATCATGCAGAAGGAATCCGAGGTCCATGATGGCCGGATTCCGGTGATCATCCTCACCCATACGGTACAGGAGCGCCAGGTCAACCAGGCCATCGAGGAGCTGGAAGCCCTGGACGAAGTGGATGACCAGGTGGTCCGCATCCGCGCAGAAAACTTCAACTGACAGGTAAGCACGTGAGATACATCAGTACACGGGGTGAAGCACCCGCGCTGGGCTTCGAGGATGTCCTGCTGACCGGCCTCGCCACCGACGGCGGGCTCTATGTACCCGAGTCCCTTCCTCATTTCAGCCTTGAGGAAATTCGCAGCTGGCGGGGTCTGTCATACAGCGAGCTGGCATTCAACATCATGCACCCGTTCGTTGACGATGCCATTCCGGAGGAGGATTTCCGGAAAATGCTGGACGAAACCTACGGAGTTTTTGCCCACAAAGCAGTAGCGCCGCTGGTTCAGCTGGATACCAATGAGTGGGTGCTGGAACTGTTCCGGGGGCCGACCCTGGCGTTCAAGGACTTCGCCCTTCAGCTACTGGGCCGCTTGCTGGACTATGTGCTGGCGAAGCGTAATGAACATGCTGTGATCATGGGGGCTACCTCCGGAGATACCGGTTCGGCGGCCATTGAGGGCTGTCGTCGCTGCGAACACGTGGACATCTTCATTCTCCATCCGCACCAGCGGGTCTCGGAAGTGCAGCGCCGTCAGATGACGACGGTCCCCGGCGATAACATCCATAACCTGGCCATCGAGGGTAACTTTGATGACTGCCAGCGTATGGTGAAGGCCAGCTTTGGCGACCAGTCGTTCCTCGGTGGCAAGGCACGGCTTGCGGCGGTGAACTCCATCAACTGGGCAAGGATCATGGCCCAGATCGTGTACTACTTCCAGGCCTCGCTGGCACTGGGCGGGCCGGATCGGTCCATGGCATTTTCCGTCCCTACCGGTAACTTCGGGGATATTTTCGCCGGTTACCTGGCGAAGAAGATGGGACTGCCCGTCTCTCAGCTGGTGATTGCCACCAATCGCAACGATATCCTGCACCGGTTCATGAGTGGTAACCGCTACGAGCAGCACCAGTTGGAGCACACCCTGTCTCCGAGTATGGACATCATGGTGTCCAGTAACTTCGAACGCCTGTTGTTTGATCTCCACGGCCGTGATGGTGCGGCGGTGAAGCTTCTGCTGGAAAACGCGGCCAGGGGGCCGGTCAGCATAGAGGACTACCGCTGGCGCCATGCCCGCAAGCTGTTTGATAGTGACGCGGTGGACGATAAGGCCACCTGCGAAACCATCCGTCAGGTCTACGACGAGAACGAGTACCTGCTGGACCCCCACACAGCAATTGGTGTCAAGGCTGCTCGCAGTTGTCGCCGGGACCCGTCCGTACCCATGATCACCCTGGGTACTGCGCACCCGGCCAAGTTCCCGGATGCGATCGCCGAGGCCGGTCTCACAGTGAAGCCTCAGCTGCCGGCTCATATGGCCGATCTGTTTGAGCGGGAAGAGCGTTACACCGTGCTCGATAACAACCTGACCAACGTTCAGGCGTTCATGGCCAAGCACTGGAAATATGCCTGACCTGTGTAGTTGGGGCGCCCTCCCGGGGCGCCCGGAGTTGCTATGACCCCCAGAAAGATCCTGCGACGCTCCGGCCCCCAAACGGTATCGGAGTGGGGCCAAGACCTGCCTCCACTGCTTCGCCGCCTATATGCCGGAAGGGGGGTGACCTCTGACGAAGAACTGGCCTATACCCTCAAGCACCTTGCTTCCCCCATGACCCTGCGGGGTATTGACCGGGCAGTGGCCCTGCTTGCTGACGCCATCGAACAGCAGCAATCTGTGCTGATACTTGGCGACTTCGATGCCGACGGCGCGACCAGCACGGCCGTTGCCATGCTTGGGTTGTCCATGATGGGGCTGGGCGATGTGGATTTCCGTGTGCCCAGCCGGTTTGCCGATGGCTATGGCCTGACGCCGGGTATCATTGAGCGGCTGCTGGAAGAAGGTGCGGAGCCTGATCTCCTGCTGACCGTCGATAACGGCATCTCCGCTCACGAGGGCGTTGCCGCCGCCCGGGCCGCTGGCATGAAAGTGGTGGTCACGGATCACCACCTCGCCGGAGACAGCCTTCCGGACGCCGATGCTATTGTCAATCCCAATCAGCCGGGGTGTCCTTTCCTGAGCAAGAATGCCGCCGGCGTTGGCGTCATGTTCTATGTGCTTACTGCCCTGCGCAAGCACTTGCGCGAGGCCGGCCGGCTGCCTCAACCAGAGCCCAACCTTGGCAGTCTGCTGGACCTGGTGGCCCTGGGTACCGTGGCCGACGTGGTCCCCCTGGATCACAATAACCGGATATTTGTGGAGCAGGGCCTGCGGCGAATCCGCCAGGGCCTGGCGCGACCAGGTATTCTGGCGTTGCTGGAAGTTGCGGGTCGGGACCATACCGCGATCAGCTCCACTGACCTTGGCTTTGTGGTGGGCCCTCGCCTGAATGCGGCGGGCCGGCTGGATGACATGAGTATCGGTATTGCCTGCCTGTTGGCGGACGATCCGGATGACGCGCGGCGCCTGGCGCGGGAGCTGGACACGTTCAACCGGGAGCGCCGGACCATTGAGCGGGAGATGAAGGCCCAGGCCCAGGAACTGCTGGCTTCCATGTCACTGGACCTGGAAGGGCTGCCCTGGGGGCTCGCCTTGTTTGACCCGGACTGGCATCAGGGCGTGATCGGTATCCTGGCGGCCCGGATCCGGGAGCAGACCCACCGGCCGACCATCGCCTTTGCGCCGGATGATGACGGTGTTCATATCAAGGGATCGGCCCGATCGATCCCCGGTCTCCACATCCGTGATGCCCTTGCGGCGGTGGATACGAGGCACCCCGGGCTGTTGAAGAAGTTTGGTGGTCACGCCATGGCCGCGGGAATGACCATCGAGCGCGACGAACTTGAGCGCTTCGGTCGGGCCTTTGACCAGGTGGTTCGAGATATGCTGACACCAGAGGATCTGGAGGCGGCTATCGTCACCGACGGGCCATTGAGCGCGTCGGAAATGAGCCTTGAAACCGCGCACCTCCTCAGGAAAGCAGGACCATGGGGGCAGCATTTTCCGGAGCCCCTGTTTGACGGTGAGTTCCGGGTCATCAGCCAGCGGGTCGTGGGGGAGAACCATCTGAAGCTGGTATTGCAGCCGGCGGAGGGGAGCCTGGTGGTCGATGGTATTGCGTTCAATACCGGCCCGGAAGTGCCGGACTTCACCCGTTGCGGCGCCCGGGTGGTGTACAAGCCGGACGCCAACACCTTTCGCGGGCGCACCAGCCTGCAGTTGCTGATCGACTACCTGGAACCCTGCCGCTGATCGGAAGGGCTCCGGCCCGGACGGTCATCGGTTTTTGGGGATCACCCGCTCGCGCACGAACACGATCAGGATAGCGACCAGCGTCAGCACCGGCCAGGACCCCGTCAACATGAAGGGTGTATTACCGCTGGCTGTGTGTAACTCGCCCCTGAGTAGCTCCCGTTCGAACTGGGGAATACGTCCGCTGACCTGGCCTTTTTCATCGATCACAGCGGTCACGCCGTTGTTGGTGCCCCGCAGCATGTAGCGGCTGGTTTCCAGGGCTCGCATCCTGGCCATCTGCAGGTGCTGATGGGGGCCGATGGAATCCCCGAACCAGCCATCGTTACTGATGGTGACCAGCAGGTTGCCCCGGCGTGCGTTCATGGCCACGAAATCCGGATAGGCTACCTCGTAGCAAATCGCCGGCATCAGCCTGGCCTCGCCGGCGGCCAGGGGCTCCTGGTATTTCGGCCCCGGGCTGAAGCTGGACATGGGCAAGTCGAAAAACCCGATAATGCCCCGTAGCCACTGCTCCAGGGGCACGTATTCTCCGAATGGCACCAGTTTCTGCTTGTGGTATACGCCGTCGCCCCTGTCGCCAATGGCCAGTATGGAGTTGTGGTAGGTGTAGCCCTCCCGGTCGGCGCTGTAGGTGTACCAGGGGATGCCGCTGATGAGCACACTGTCGTCGCCAAGCTTTGAACGAATATGCTCGATGATCGGCCCCGCCTCGTCCTGGGTAATGGGGATGGCAGTTTCCGGCCACAGGATGATGTCCCGGCCCCAGTCTTCTTCTGTCAGTCCCAGGTAGACCACCAACTGGTCCCTGAGAAAATCCGGATCCCATTTGATCTGCTGGGGAATGTTGCCCTGCATGGTGGCAAAGGTCAGCGGCTCGTCACTGACCTGGGTCCAGGGGACACGGTTCAGGGCCGGGCCGGCTAGCCAGAGGGCCAGCGTGCAGGCTGCGAGAATGCCGGTAGCCGTGTTGCGACGACTCCGGGCCAGGCCGTAGATTGCATACAGTGCAGCACCGGTGCCTGTAACGATCAGGGTGACACCATGCACGCCGGCCAGTGGTGCCCAGCCCGCCAGGGGGCCATCCACATGGGCGGTGCCCAGGTAGAGCCACGGGAAACCGGTCAGCAGCCAGCCGCGTATCCAGTCGGTCAGTACCCAGACCGCCGGAAACAGGATCAGACGGCGTACGGTGCTCTCTTTCGCCAGCTTCCCCCAGCACCAGAACGCAATGCCGTGCACCAGCCCGAGGCCAGCCACGAACAACGCCATCAGCACCACAGCCACAGGAATAGAGGTGTTGCCATGCTCGCTGATGCTGATATAGATCCAGGTGACGCCGGACGCGAACAGTCCCAGGCCGGTCAGCCAGCCTGAAACAAACAGCTGCCGGGGTGACTGGAACAGGGTCACGGCAATAATCAGTGCAATGGATACCGGCCCCAGCCACCACCATTGCCAGGGTGAGAGGGTCAGCGTCTGCAGTGCGCCGGCAACCAGCAGCACCAAAGCCCCGGCCCAGCGGGGTGCTCGGGCCAGCGGGTTACTCAACATCGTCCCGGGTCACCTGCAGTAACCGGATAACCCGGTTGTCGGCGTTGGCAATGGTGAAGGTAAAGCCGTAGAAACTGATGGTTTCGCCCCGGCGGGGGAGGTGGCCGAATTCCTTGAGGACGACTCCGCCAATGGTGTCGAACTCCTGTTCGTCCATATCTGTACCGAAGAACTCGTTGAAGTCCTCTACGGAGGTGACCGCCTTGACCGCCCAGGAACCGTCACCATGGGGTTTGATGTTGGTTTCCTCATCAAAGTCGTGCTCGTCCTCGATCTCGCCAACAATCTGTTCGAGTACGTCCTCGATGGTGATCAGGCCAGCGGTGCCGCCGTACTCATCCACCACAATGGCCATGTGGTTGCGGGTTTCCTTGAATTCCTTGAGCAGCTGGTTCAGGCGTTTGCTCTCGGGCACAAAGGTGGGCGGACGCAGAATCTCGCGAATCCGGTTCCAGTTGAGTTCGTTGTTCAGGGCCAGGGGCAGCAGGTCCTTGGCCAGCAGCACGCCGATTACGTCATCCTGACTGTCGCCAATGACCGGGAAGCGGCTGTGGGCAGAGTCGATGATTTCCTTGAGAAAGGCCCTGGGTTCCTGGGAGGCCTTCACGGTCACCATCTGGGAGCGGGGGATCATGATTTCGTCGACGCGCATGTCGATAACCTGCATGGCACCTTCGATGATGCTCATGGCATCGGTGTCGATAATGTTGTGTTCTTCGGCGTCGCGAAGGATCTCCAGCACGTCCTCGACGGACTCAGGCTCGCTGGAGAAAGCCTGGGATATTCGCTCCAGCCAGGACTTTCGGTCCTGGCCGCGACTCGACTGATCGTCGCTCATGAGTGTGGTTCCGATTCCTCTGTCTCGTAGGGGTTGTTATAGCCAAGTTCGGCCAGCAACCGGATTTCCAGGGCTTCCATGACCTCGGCGTCAGCATCTTCAATATGGTCGTAGCCTTGAAGGTGCAGCATGCCGTGGATAATCATGTGAGCCCAGTGTGCTTCAGGTGTCTTGTTCTGTTCGGTGGCTTCCCGGGCCACCACCGGCGCGCAGATCACCAGATCACCGGCCAGAGGCACTGTTATACCGGCTGGCGCTTCAAATGGGAAGGACAGCACGTTGGTGGGCTTGTCCTTGCCGCGGTACTGGTGGTTCAGTTCCCGGCTCTCGCTTTCGTCTACCAGGCGCAGGGTCACTTCGGAATCGCGGTCCTGTTGCCAGCCGGCCCGTGCCCAGCGAATCAGGGCGTCATCCCCGGGCAGTGCGTCATCTTCGATAACCCGCTGGACATCCACGGTCAGCTGGCTCATACCGGTTCGCCGTCCCCGAAGTCGTCGTAGGCTTCCACAATGCGCTGTACCAGCGGATGGCGAACCACATCGGCGGACTCGAATCGGGTAAAGCCAATGCCCGAAACCTTGCTGAGTACGCTCGCCGCATGGATCAGGCCGGAGTTCTGGCCCCGGGGCAGGTCCACCTGGGTGGTGTCGCCGGTAATCACGGCTGTCGAACCGAACCCGATTCGGGTCAGGAACATTTTCATCTGCTCGCGGGTGGTGTTCTGGCTCTCGTCGAGGATAATGAACGAGTTGTTCAGTGTGCGCCCCCGCATGAAGGCCAGGGGTGCGATCTCGATGACGCTTTTTTCGATCAGCCGGGTCACCTGTTCAAAGCCGAGCATTTCGTAGAGGGCGTCGTACAGGGGGCGCAGGTAGGGGTCGACCTTCTGGGCCAGGTCGCCGGGCAGGAAGCCCAGTTTTTCGCCGGCTTCCACGGCCGGGCGCACCAGCAGGATGCGTTTGACCTGTTCGTCCTTGAGGGCTTCCACGGCGCAGGCCACCGCCAGCCAGGTCTTGCCGGTGCCGGCGGGGCCAATGCCGAAGTTGACGTCGTGGTTACGGATGTTATGGACGTACTTCTGCTGGTTCTTGCCCCTGGGCCGGGCCTGGAGCTTGGGTGTTTTGATGGCGATCTGGTTGCCGTCCCACTCCGAGGCTTCGGGCATGCGCTCGAAGCCGGATTCCCGGATGAACAGGTGGACCGTTTCCGGGCTGATGTCGTCGGTGGCTTCGGTTTCCCGGTAGAGATGGCGGATGACCTCGGTGGCGGCGGTGGCATTTTCGGGCGCGCCTTCGATGCGGAAGTGGTGGCCACGGCGGCCGATGCGGACGTTCATGCGGCGTTCGATGTGTTTGAGGTGTTCGTCAAACTGGCCGCACAGTACAGTCAGCCGGCGCTGGTCTGCCGGGCTCAGATCAAATTGTCTTGCTTCGGTGGTTGTAGTCAATCTTTCCTCTGTATTCCTGAAACGGGGGCTGGTCGCGCCGCGGGGTGGTATTTCTTCCGGAAAAAGAACTCGCTTTGCCTTCTACGCGCAACCCGACACCTTTTTGTGCAGAAATACCACCCCGCACCACGACCGATCAGACTGTGATCCTCACCCTCAGTATAGTTCGTCATTTACCGGAATCCCTCTGAGAGAGTTCGGTAACGCTTCCTTGATTTCCACATCGATAAAGTGGCCAACCACCTCAGGGTTCTCGTGGCGGAAGTTGACGATGCGGTTGTTTTCGGTACGACCGGCATACTCGCCCGGGTCTTTCTTGGACAGGCCGGTGACCAGGATGCGCTGGGTGGTGCCCACCATCTTGCGGCTGATGTCCATGGCCTGCTGGTTGATGCGCTGCTGCAGGATTGCCAGTCGCTGTTTCTTGACGTCCATCGGCGTGTCGTCCGGCAGGTCGGAGGCCGGGGTGCCCGGGCGGGCGCTGTAGATGAAGCTGAAGGACACGTCGAAGCCGATGTCGTTGATCAGCTTCATGGTGTCTTCGAAGTCCTTGTCGGTTTCCCCGGGGAAGCCGATGATAAAATCAGATGAGAAGCTGATGTCGGGGCGGATCTTGCGCAGGCGACGCAGCTTCGACTTGTATTCGATCGCCGTGTGGCCGCGCTTCATGGCCGCCAGGATGCGATCGGAGCCACTCTGGACCGGCAGGTGCAGGTGGCTGACCAGCTCCGGTACACGCTCGTAGACCTCGATCAGTGCGTCCGAGAACTCCACCGGGTGCGAGGTGGTGTAGCGGATGCGGTCGATGCCATCAATGGTGGCGATAACTTCGATGAGCTCAGCCAGGTCCATGGTGTCGCCGTCGTGGGTTTCGCCCCGGTAGGCGTTGACGTTCTGGCCCAGCAGGTTGACTTCCCGCACGCCCTGGCTGGCCAGGTGGGCGACTTCCACGATGACGTCGTCCACCGGGCGGCTGACTTCCTCGCCACGGGTGTAGGGCACGACGCAGAATGTGCAGTACTTGCTGCAGCCTTCCATGATGGAAACGAAGGCAGAGGGGCCGTCCGCACCTGGCTGGGGCAGGTTGTCGAATTTCTCGATTTCCGGGAAGCTCACGTCAACCACGCCCACGCCGTTACCTTTGGCCTTGATCTCGGTGATCATGTCCGGCAGGCGGTGCAGGGTCTGGGGGCCGAACACCATGTCCACGTAGGGTGCCCGGTCAATGATGGCCTGGCCTTCCTGACTGGCAACGCAGCCGCCAACGCCGATGATCAGTTCCGGCTTGTGCTTTTTGAGACCCTTCCAGCGGCCGAGTTGGTGGAAGACCTTTTCCTGGGCCTTTTCACGGATGGAACAGGTGTTCAATAGCAGGATATCGGCGTCTTCCGGGGTGTCGGTCATTTCCACCGCTTCGCCGGTCCTGAGCAGGTCCGCCATACGGGCGGAGTCGTACTCGTTCATCTGGCAGCCGTGGGTCTTGATGTAAAGCTTCTTGGCCATGGGTCTCAACTAACCTGGTGAATTCGGCGCCTGCGGGACGCTGGCAGAATCGGACCGCGTATTATAACGGTGTGGCTATTCATCAACCACCGTTGTCTCGGTTAGTTGGTAGTCATTTGTGGTAAAGTGCCTGGCTTTTACGGCAACCATGCAGTAGAAGACCTGACCATGACCCCCGAACGCCTCGCCCGTATCAAGCAGATCCTGGATACCCGCCAACCCGACCTCAGTGTGCTGACCGACCAGGTCCACAAGCCCCGTAATCTGTCCGCCATTATTCGTTCCTGTGATGCCTTTGGGCTGGCCAATATGCATGTGGTGTGGCCCAAGGAGGGCTTCCGGGCGTTCCGCAAGACGGCCGGGGGCAGTTATAACTGGGTTCGCACTCACACCCATCCCACCATGGACGAGGCGGTTGCCTCACTGAAGGCCAGTGGCCACAAGCTCTATGCTGCGCAGCTGTCTGAGCGGGCGGTTGACTATCGGGAGGTTGACTATACCGTGCCCTGCACGGTCATCATGGGCAACGAGGTGGATGGGGTCAGCGCGAGCGCCTCAGACCAGGCCGACGAGCACATCATTATTCCCATGATGGGTATGGTGGAGTCACTGAACGTGTCATCGGCCTGTGCCATTATCCTGGCCGAGGCCCAGCGGCAGCGAAAACTCGCCGGCCTGTTCGACCAACGACGACTGCCGGACGACGACTACATGCGGTTGCTGTTCCAGTGGTGCCAGCCCACGGTCAAGCGCTATTGCGACGACCGTAACCTGCCGTACCCGCCCATTGATCCGGAGACCGGTGAGTTAATCGACGGGGTCGGATGGATGAATGAGGTACGGCGGCAGCGGCATCCTGAGCTTATCCAGGATTAACCGCAGAATTCGCCGAAAAAGCCAAAAGGATCTGCCACGGCAAAACTGGTCTGTTCAGCCTTCCCGGTCCTCCAGATAACGCTGCAACTGCTCCCGCAAGGCCTTGGGCAGGCGGGTGATGGTGAGGGCGTCCTTGTCGCGGTCATAGTAGACCGCCTGGTTGACCAGGTCAGACGAGAACGACACGCTCATGCCGCCACCGGAGCCGGCGATGCGTACCAGCTTTTTCACCTTGCGGTGGTCCGGGTGCAGTACGCCACTTTCCGGTATTTCGGCAGCCTGAGCAGCGAACTCCCGGAAGCGTTCGGGCTGGCTTTCATCCAGGTACCCCGATAGGGCGCCAATTTCCACGGGTTCGCCCAGGGCGTGCTGCTCCTTGCAGAACTCGTAGGCCTTTGCCCGTACCTCGCCGGCTTTCTCCGGTTCCGACGATTTGGCGAACGCTTCTACCGCATCCAGGAAGGTGACGGTTTCCTTTTCCACGTCCACCTGGTTGGTGAAGCCGCAAAGTCGGATAAACAGGTCGCCGCCTTCTCCAGTGCCGCGGCCATGGACCAGGGTCAGGTGGTTGTCGCTGCCGTTGTCGCCCAGCCAGTCGTCCAGCTCAATGCGCAGCGCCAGATTAAGGCGGGACAGGCTGAGTACGTCAGTGGCATCAAGGGCCTGGTTACTGTCGAAACGCATGGCGCTGTCGCTTTCCAGTACCAGCAGGTAGGCCGCTTCGCCATCGGCCAGGGCTTCGTGGACCAGCATCAGGTGACCGGAGAATTCTTCCTGGGCGCTGTCCAGAAGCTCCTTGAACTGGCCGAAAAGCCGGTCTGTCAGCGACGCGAACGACTGCTTCTCTTCCATGTAGTCCTTCAGCCAGGCGCTGAAGGGGTGTTCACCGATGTCTTCGGAAAAGCGGCCGTATTTCTTGCCCGGCTTGCTGTTGAACAGGCGTTTCATCTGCTTGTGCAGCATCTCGTAGTCGCCACCGGGCTCCTGCAAGGGCGCTCCGGCCTGCAGCCGGGCGGGCTGTCCGGGCTGGTACTGGCTGGCATAGGCGGTTCTCAGATGCTTGATGGCCATGGTACGGATAGTCCTGCTGATGATTCCGGGAAGTGAGGGGCGGATTTTGCCATGGATGGCAGGGCAAGGGACAGGTTATGTTCGGTCGGTGATACCGTGACGCTCCAGGGCCCACTGAACATGCTCCCGGACCAGCTCGGACGGGTGCCCGGTCCTTGATTTAAGGGCCTCTATGACCGGAATGGTGGAGGGGGCGTTGCCCAGTCCCACTGCCAGGTTACGTAACCAGCCCTCATAACCGGTTCGCCGGATGGCAGACCCCTCGGTGCGCCTGAGGAACTCTTCCTCGGTCCAGCGGAACAGTTCTGCCAACGTACTGTTGTCCAGGTTGTGCCGGGGGCTGAAGTCCTCTTCCTGTGTCGGCTTGCTGAAGCGGTTCCAGGGGCAGGCCAGCTGACAGTCATCGCAGCCGAACACCCGGTTGCCCATCAGTGGACGCAATTCCTCGGGTATGGAGCCTTTCAGCTCGATGGTCAGGTAGCTGATACAGCGGCGGGCATCCAGCACGTATGGTCCGGCAAAGGCGTTTGTAGGGCAGGTGTCCAGGCAGGCGGTACAGCTGCCGCAATGGTCTTTCTCAAAAGCTGGCGTCACCGGCAACGGGGCTGAGGTGAAGATCTCGCCGAGAAAAAAATAGGAGCCGGCTTTCGGGTTCAGCACCAGGGTGTTCTTGCCGATCCAGCCCAGACCGGCCCGCTGGGCGAGGGCCTTTTCCATGACCGGCGCGCTATCGGTAAAGGCCCGATAGTCGTGACCGTCCAGTTCCGAGTCGATACGTCTGGCCAGGTGGGTCAGGCGCTTGCGGATCAGCTTGTGATAATCGCGCCCCAGCGCATAGCGGGTAATGTAGGCTTTTTCCGGGTCACACAGGACCTGTTGAGGGTTATCCGGCGCGTTCCGGTAGTCCATGCGCACGGATATGATTCGTTCTGTACCGGGCACCAGGGAGGTTGGCGTATAGCGTTTGTCACCATGATGGCCCATCCACTCCATCTCTCCGTGCATGCCCTGCTCCAGCCATTGCTGCAGGCGTCGGCCATGGGGGCCGGTTTCCGGGCTGGTGATGCCGATATCGCTGAAGCCCAGTTCCCGGGCCCACTGGCGAATACGGGCAGGGAAATCTTCGAGTGCAGAGGTCATGGATCAGAGTTACTATTGGTTAAAGTGTGGCCGATGCCCGGATTTTGCTATGCTTAACAGCTAACTGGCAAAAACAGTTAAACTGAATTCTTGAAATGTGACAGGTTCTGGCCCGTTATGCCGACAACCCACAGCTTAACAGAATCACTCTTCACTGCAGATGGTGTGCAGGCCCTTGATCGATTTCTTATTGAAGATCAGGGTGTTGATGGCTATGAACTGATGCAGAAAGCGGCCCGGGCAGCCTTCCGGCAGCTGCTGCGGCACTGGCCGGATGCGCCGTCAGTGCTTGTGTTCTGTGGCGCTGGCAACAACGGGGGAGATGGCTATCTGGTGGCCCTGAATGCCCTGCGCCAGGGTCTGGCAGTAGAATGTATCGCTGTTGCCGATCCGGACAAGCTCTCGGGTGATGCCCGCCGAGCCTGGCGGGATGCCCGGAACGGTGGTGTGCCTGTGCGCCACTGGCAGGCCCTTGCAGTGGATGATCAGGTCCGGCTTTTCAGCGATTCGCCGGTGGTTGTGGATGCCATGCTGGGGACCGGGGTGCGCGGCCAGCCCAGGGCGCCCTTTGACAGCGTTATCCGTCAGGTTAACGCCAGCCATTGCCCGGTGCTGGCGGTGGATGTTCCGTCCGGGCTCGATGCCAGCTGCGGTGTGGCCGAGGGTGACGCGGTGAGGGCTGACATGACGGTCACCTTCATTGGCCAGAAACTGGGCCTGTTGACGGGGCAGGGCCCCCATTTTGCCGGCAAGGTTGTCCATGACACACTGGGCGCCGGGCAGCTCTGCGATACCTTCCCGGTGGCGGCGGTTGCGTCGTTAGCCAGCTGGAGTCTTTGCCAGGATTGGCTGCCGCCGCTGTCCCGTTCAGCTCACAAGGGCAGCTTCGGGCACGTTCTGGTGGTGGCCGGTGATCGCGGCTTTGGCGGGGCCGGGCTGTTGGCGGCAGAGGCGGCAGCTCGCAGCGGGGCGGGGCTGGTCAGCCTGGCCACCCGCCCCGAGCACGTGGCTCCTGCCCTGTCGCGATGCCCTTCGCTGATGGTTCGGGGTGTGGTTCATGGCAACGAACTGGCGCCACTTCTCGACAAGGCCGATGTGGTGGTATGCGGGCCAGGGTTGGGGCAGTCCGCCTGGGGCCAGCAGATGCTGCAGCAGGTACTGGAATCCGGCAAGCCCCGTCTGCTCGATGCCGACGCCCTGAATCAGCTCGCGGACAGGTTACCGGTTCACTCGGATCAGCAGGTCATCACGCCCCACCCCGGAGAGGCGGCCCGCCTGTTATCCTGCTCTGTCAGGGATATCGAGGCAGACCGCATCGCCGCGGTGCGCACGCTGCAGCAAAGGTTTGGCGGCGTGGCCCTGCTGAAAGGGGCTGGCACCCTTGTCTCCGGGCGGGATCAGCTACCGGTGCTGATAGCAGGTGCCAATCCCGGGATGGCTACCGGCGGTATGGGGGATGTGCTATCCGGTATTCTCGGAGCGTTCATGGTCCAGGCCGCCAAAGCACAGGATATGACGTTTGCTGACGGGGTGATTCTCGGCGCCTGCCTGCATCTGGCAGCCGCTGACTCGGCTTCGCTGAGCAAGGGCTACCGGGGATTGTTACCGATGGATGTGATCGAAGCGCTGCCGGGAGTGCTGGCCGCCGCCGAGCCCCGTTTCGGAAAAACCGGGGACACGCCCGGGGAGGTATCGGATGACTGAGCAGTCTTTCTGGCTGGCGGACGAGGCAGCTACTATCGCAGCGGGTAAAAGTCTTGCAAATGCGGTGAAGTCGGTGGCGTCCGGTGCGGGGATTGTTATATTCCTCCATGGCAACCTGGGTGCCGGCAAGACCACCTTCAGTCGCGGCTTCATCCAGGGGCTGGGGCATCGGGGTGCGGTAAAAAGTCCGACCTACACTCTGGTGGAGCCTTATGAACAATTGCAGCCAGCCACCTGGCACTTTGACCTCTATCGCCTGGGTGATCCCGAAGAGCTGGAGTTCATGGGTATCCGGGATTATCTGACCCCCGGCAACCTGTGCCTGGTGGAATGGCCCGAGCGTGGTGAAGGTATTCTTCCTGTGCCGGATCTGGAGATCACGCTGACCCCGAAGCAGGGTGGCCGGATCCTGATGCTCAAGCCCCGCAGTGAGACAGGGGGGGAGTTGCTGAGCCACCTGGCAACAGGTAATAACGGTTTCGCCGCCGAAGCAGAGCGGCTGTAAACAAAGACGGACCATGGGTGCAACTGGTGAAATCGCAGATCGGCACACTGGAACTGAGGGGCCGAATATGACAACAACAGGTATGGTTACAAGTCTCTGGCTCAGGCTGATGCTGCCGTTCGTCGCGATGGTGCTCACTGCCGTGCCGGTCCAGGCCACCACCGATGTAGAGGGGGCCCGTATATGGCCGGCCCCGGATCATACGCGCCTGGTATTCGACACCCGTTCGCCAGTGGAGCATACGATCTTCAAGCTGGAGAATCCCGACCGGCTGGTGATTGATATGAAGGGTGCCAAACTCAAGGCCAGACTGGACCAGCTGGACCTGAAAGACAGCCCGGTGCGCCGGATTCGCAGTGCTGCCCGCAATGGCAACGACCTCAGGGTGGTGCTTGACCTGAGCAAGGACATCAAGCCCCGTAGTTTTCAGCTTGAGCCGAACCAGCAGTATGGGCACCGGCTGGTGATTGACCTGATCGAGGAAGACCGGGAGTCCCTGAAGGACATGACCAGGCCCATCGTCCGTGAGGACACGGGCAGTAAACGGGATATTATCGTGGTGATCGACGCCGGGCATGGTGGCGAGGACCCCGGCGCTATCGGGCCTTCCGGAACACGGGAGAAGGACGTGGTACTGGCCCTCGCCCGTCGGCTGGAAAAGCTGATCGACAGCAAGCCCGGCTATGAGGCCCGACTGACGCGTACGGGGGACTACTTTATTGACCTGCGTCGTCGCACATTGCTGGCAAGAAAGCACAAGGCGGACCTGTTTGTGTCGGTTCATGCCGATGCGTTTCATAGCCCGCAGCCGCGAGGGGCGTCGGTATTTGCCCTGTCCCAGCGGGGAGCGACCAGTGAGACCGCCCGCTGGCTTGCCCGCAGCGAAAACCGATCTGACCTGATCGGGGGTGAGGGCGGCGTTACCCTGGGTGACAAGGATGACATGCTTGCCGGTGTACTGCTGGACCTGTCCATGACTGCCAGCATCAACGCCAGTGTGGGGGTGGGCGACTATATCCTCAAAAAGCTTGGCGGCGTCACCCGGCTGCACAAGTCCGGTGTGGAGCAGGCGGCATTCGCCGTACTCAAGTCCCCGGATATGCCCTCCATCCTGGTGGAGGCCGGGTTTATCTCGAACCCGCAGGAAGAGAAGAACCTTCTCAGCTCGGCCCATCAGGACAAGGTCGCCCGTGCGGTGGTCGAAGGTATCGATGATTATTTCAATACATTGCCGCCACCCGGAACCCTGCTTGCCTGGCAGAAAGGCCAGCGCGGTGGTTCTGCCGGCAGTGAATACCGTGTGCAGCGGGGAGACACGCTCTCTGCAGTGGCGCGCCGGAACCAGGTCAGCGTGGAGGCCATCAAGCGAGTCAATGGGCTGACCGACGATGTGGTGATGGTAGGGCAGACCCTGCAGATTCCTAGCTCGTGATGAAACGGGGCGGCTGCCGCCCCGTTGAATCTGTTATCATCCGGCAGTCAATTTCGTCATTCATTGATTCCCGGAGCCCGATTCCTCCATGCCTTCCATCAAGCTGCTGTCACCCCGGCTGGCCAACCAGATCGCTGCCGGGGAGGTGGTCGAACGCCCCGCCTCGGTCCTCAAGGAACTGGTTGAAAACGCCCTGGACGCCGGGGCCCGCCGCATCGATGTGGACGTGGAGCAGGGAGGTGTTCGTCTGCTCAGGGTGCGGGATGATGGGGTCGGAATTCCCGAGCAGGAGTTACCGCTGGCACTGAGTCGTCACGCGACCAGCAAGATCGCCACCCTGGACGACCTTGAGGCAGTTGCATCCCTGGGCTTCCGGGGGGAGGCGCTGGCGAGCATCAGTTCTGTGTCCCGGCTAACCCTGACCTCCCGCACCGCCGAGCAGGAAGCCGCCAGCCGGGTGGAGGTGGAAGGGCGTGACATGGACGCCCGGGTTTCACCGGCAGCCCACCCTGTGGGCACCACCGTGGAAGTGCGGGACCTGTTTTTCAACACTCCGGCCCGCCGCAAGTTTCTGCGCACAGAGAAAACCGAATTCGGCCATGTGGAAGAGGTTCTGCGGCGCCAGGCCCTGGGCCGGTTCGATACCGGGTTTACCCTTCGCCATAACCAGAAAGTGGTTCACAGTCTGCGGCCGGCGGAAAGTGACCTGGACCATGAGCGCCGTATCGGTGCCCTGTGTGGGCAGAAATTTATCGACAACGCCGTGGTCATTGACGCTGAAGCCACCGGTCTCAGGCTCCGGGGCTGGGTGGCCCTGCCCACCTTCTCCCGCAGCCAGTCAGACCTGCAGTATTTCTTTGTCAATGGTCGGGTGATACGCGACCGCCTGGTGGCCCATGCGGTACGCCAGGCCTACCGGGATGTGCTTTATAACAACCGGCATCCGGCCTTCGTGCTCTATCTTGAGCTGGACCCGGCCAACGTGGATGTCAACGTGCACCCCACCAAGCACGAAGTCCGCTTCCGGGACGGGCGTCTGGTGCATGATTTCATTTTCCGAACCCTGCACCGGGCCTTGGCGGATGTGCGGCCGGACGATCATTTCCGGGGTGCCGTTGCCCAGTCCCTTGGTCGCGATGCCGGCGGCGATAGTCTGCAGCCATCCCCGGCAGTGTCCGACGGGGAATACCCGGCGACAGCTGGATACAGCGCCCCGGGATCCGGCGGGACATTCCGTGGTGACGGCAGTGCGCAGCCACAGTCGCCCTGGGCGGCCCAGGACCAGATGGCGTTTTATCGGTCTCTCAGTGAGGGTGGTGGACCCGCCCGGCCCGGAGACGCGCCGATAGAGCCCCAGCCACGGGTTTATCCCCGGACAGAGCCGACCCCGGCCATGGGCGCCGCGACCGCCGAAGAAGGCGAAAACGGCGAGCCGCCGCTGGGCTATGCCATCGCGCAGCTGCACGGTATCTATATCCTGGCCCAGAGCCGCCAGGGCATGATCATTGTTGACATGCATGCTGCCCACGAACGCATCACCTATGAACGCATGAAGCGTGCACTGGAGGCCCAGGATCTGACCAGTCAGCCCCTGCTGGTGCCGGTTTCCGTAGCAGTGAGTCAGAAGGAAGCCGCCCTGGCGGAGGAGTGTGCCGGCGACCTGGCCACCCTTGGGCTCATGGTTGAGCGTATCGGCCCCGAGACCCTGGCGGTTCGGCAATTACCCGCGCTACTCCGGGGTGCCGACGCGGAACAGTTGCTGAGGGATGTGCTGGCGGACCTGATTGCCCATGGCCAGAGTGATCGTGTCGAGGCCCAGACCCACGAACTGCTGGGCACCATGGCTTGTCACGGCTCGGTCCGGGCAAATCGCCAGCTCACCATCCCCGAAATGAATGCGTTGCTGCGTGACATGGAGGCCACCGAGCGTAGCGGCCAGTGCAACCACGGCAGGCCAACCTGGACTCTGGTAACCCTGCCGGAGCTGGACAAGCTGTTTTTGCGGGGCCGCTGATGAGCAGCCCTGCCCGCCAGGCGCCCCTGGCCATCCTGCTGATGGGCCCTACTGCCTCTGGCAAGACGGACTTGGCCATGGAGCTTTGTGAGCACCTGCCCTGCGATATCATCAGCGTCGATTCGGCCATGATTTACCGGGGTATGGACATCGGTACTGCAAAACCGACCCCGGAAGAGCTGGCGCGGGCTCCCCATCGCCTGATCGACATCTGTGACCCCGCGGAAACCTATTCGGCGGCGGATTTCCGCCGGGACGCGTTGCGGGAGATGGGCGCCATTTCCAGTGCCGGTCGCATACCTTTGCTGACCGGTGGCACCATGATGTACTTCAAGGCTTTGTTACAGGGGATGGGTGATCTGCCCGCAGCCAGCCCGGAGGTCCGGCAGGAGCTGCAACAGCTGGCGGTCAGCGACGGCTGGGAGGCACTTCACCGTCAGCTGGCCGAGGTGGACCCGGTGGCGGCAGAACGGGTTCACCCGAACAACCGCCAGAGATTGCTGCGGGCGCTGGAAGTCTACCGGATGACCGGCCGCCCCATCTCATCGTTCTGGCAAAGCGGGACAAATATCAAGGATTACCCGTATTCGACGGACTGGCAGGCAGACGCCGCTCACCGGCTCCCGTATACTGTGCTCCAGTTTGCTTTGGCGCCACCACAGCGACAGCAGCTGCACGATCGGATCCGGATGCGTTTCCACGCCATGCTGGAGCAGGGTTTTGTGGAAGAGGTCAGGGGCCTGATGGCCCGTGGTGATCTGACTCCGGACATGCCCTCCATGCGGTGTGTGGGCTATCGCCAGGTCTGGTCCTGGCTCGCCGGCGAGGGGCACTACCAGGATATGGTGGAGCAGGGTATCGCTGCCACCCGGCAATTGGCCAAGCGCCAGCTGACCTGGTTGCGAAAATGGCAGGATGTGACCTGGCTCGACACTGGTGCCGGTGAAAATCTCGCCATTGCCTTGAAAAAACTCGAATCTCACACCACATTGAAGTCGGGGCGCTGAGGATCAGGGCCTCAGGCTTTGCCGGAGGTTCACCGGGAACTTCGCAGGAGGTATCCGGTCCCGATTGGCTGCTGACCTGGCATTGGTTAATGCTGGTGGGTTTTGCGGCTGTAACACAACGACGATCTGCACTATCAGAAAAATACAGGAGAAATAACATGTCAAAAGGGCACTCTCTACAAGACCCTTACCTCAACGCACTGCGCAAGGAGCGTATCCCGGTATCCATCTTCCTGGTGAACGGTATCAAGCTTCAGGGCCAGGTAGAGTCCTTCGACCAGTTTGTCATTCTGCTGAAGAACACGGTCAGTCAGATGGTGTACAAGCATGCGATTTCCACCGTCGTACCTGCCCGGAATGTTCGCATTCCCCAGCAGAATCCGGCCGGAGAAAATGAATCGGAAGACTGACAGCACCCCAGGGTTATGTCGTCAGACCCGCACAGGCTGACCAGGTTATGCTGGTTTGGGTTGTGCGGGTTTTTACATTGTTACTCGCTGAATTATCGCTTTGGTGGTGATCATGGGCCGGATGACCGCCGGCAGTAGCTCACCATCGCGGCAATCCGCAAAGACGGGAGAAAGCCTGATTGTTTGAACGTCCTGATGTCGGTGAACGGGCTGTGCTTGTTCATATCGAATTCAGTTCCCATGGCAGTGCCATGGAAGATCTTGGGGAATTCCGGGAGCTGGTTACATCCGCCGGTGTCGAGCCGGTGGCGGAAGTGACCGGTTCGCGCAACCAGCCCAGCCCGCGCCTCTTCGTGGGAGAAGGCAAACTGGACGAGATCCGGGACATGGCCGCCGCCTGCGAGGCTGACGTGGTGCTGTTCAACCATTCCCTCAGCCCCAGCCAGGAGCGGAACATCGAACGGGAGCTGAAGTGCCGGGTGCTGGATCGCACCGGTGTCATCCTCGATATCTTTGCCCAGCGGGCCCGTACCCATGAAGGCAAGCTGCAGGTGGAACTGGCTCAGCTGGAGCATATGTCCACACGGCTGGTACGGGGCTGGACCCACCTTGAGCGTCAGAAGGGTGGTATCGGCCTGCGCGGTCCGGGTGAGACCCAGCTGGAGACGGACCGGCGGTTGCTGCGGGAGCGTATCAAGGCAATCCACAAGCGCCTGGAGAAGGTTCGCCGGCAGCGGGACCAGGGGCGCCGCGCCCGTAAAAAGGCAGACATCCCCACCGTTTCCCTGGTGGGTTACACCAATGCCGGAAAGTCCACGCTGTTCAACCGTATTACCGAATCTGGTGTCTATGCGGCGAATCAGCTCTTTGCCACCCTGGATCCAACCCTGAGGCGACTGGAACTTCCTGACATCGGACCTGTCGTTATTGCCGATACTGTGGGTTTTATCCGCCATCTCCCCCACAAGCTTGTGGAAGCCTTCCGTGCGACACTGGAAGAAACCGTCCAGGCCTCTTTGCTGCTGCATGTGGTGGACTGTCATGATGAGCGCCGGGAAGAAAACATGGAGCAGGTGGAGAATGTGCTTCATGAAATCGGTGCCGATGAAGTGCCGTTCCTTCAGGTCTTCAACAAGATTGACCTGCTGGAGGATTTCACGCCCCGCGTTGAGCGCAATGAGGGGGGCGACGCCGTGCGGGTCTGGGTATCCGCGCAGACCGGGCAGGGTATGGAGCTGTTGTTTGATGCCATTGTCGAGCGCCTTGCCGAGGACCTGCTTCACCAGCGGGTGATCCTTGGGCCGGCGGATGGCAAGCTGCGCGCGCTGTTGCATGAGGCCGGCTCGGTGATCAGGGAAAACTACCTGGACAACGGTGACGTGGCAGTGGAAGTCCGCCTGCAGAGCCGGGACTGGTTTCAGTTGCTCAGCCGCGCAGGTCTTTCGCCGGAGCAGGTCAGGGTCGAAGCCCCCTGATAGCAGGATTCAGGCTGGTTGCCTGTGAAAACACCGCTGGCTATTGCCGGGGCACGTATAAATCCCTAGTATTTGCAGCCATTCGTAACGCTTTAAACGCATAGACGGAGAGACCTATGGCCTGGAATGAACCGGGTGGAAATCGCAACGACAACGACCCCTGGGGTACCGGTGGTGGTCGTCGTGGCGGCAATGATCAGGGCCCGCCTGACCTGGATGAAGCCCTGAAAAAAGGGCTGGACAAGCTTAACCGGATGCTCGGTGGCAAGGGCGGGAACCGCTCTGGCGGCTCGGGTGGTGGTTCCGGTGGCAAGGGCAGTGGAGCCGGCCTGGGTGCGGTATTCGCTCTGGGTGCGATCATTGTCGTGGGTTACATCGTCTTCCAGTCGTTCTACACCGTGGACGAACAGGAGCGTGCCGTTGTCCTCCGTTTTGGTGAATATCACCGTACAGAGAATCCGGGTTTGCGTTTCAAGCTGCCGCTGGTGGAGCAGGCGACCAAGGTGCGCGTTACCAACGTGCGCAATGCTGAATCCCAGGGCCAGATGCTGACGGAAGACGAGAATATCGTCAGCGTGGACCTCCAGGTTCAGTACCGGGTCTCCGATGCCAGGGCCTACGTGCTGAACGTGCGGGACTCCAACCAGGCGCTGGCCTTTGCCACCGACAGTGCACTGCGCCACGAAGTGGGCAGCTCTGTACTGGATGACGTTCTTACCGAGGGGCGTGCCGAACTGGCCATCCGGGTTGAGCAGCGCCTTCAGCAGTTCCTGGCCGATTACGGCACCGGCCTGGAAATTGTTCAGGTGAACGTGGAAAGCACCCAGCCCCCCGAGGCTGTCCAGGACGCTTTCCGGGAAGTCCAGCGTGCCCGTGAAGACGAACAACGCTTCAAGGAAGAGGCCGAGACCTATCGTAACCGGGTGGTTCCGGAAGCCCGTGGTCGCGCCCAGCGCCTGCTCGAGGAAGCCAACGCCTATCGGGATGAAGTCATCGAGCGTGCCCGGGGTGAAAGCGCCCGCTTCACTGAACTGCTTTCTGTCTATCAGACCGCACCGGAAGTAACCCGCGAGCGCATGTATCTGCAGGCGCTGGAAAACGTCTACTCCAACACCACCAAGGTGCTGGTGGACACGGCCAGTACCGGCAACATGATGTACCTGCCGCTCGATCGCATGTTTGGTGGCCAGGGCAGCAGTGGCTCGGGTAGCTCCGGCTCCCAGGACAGCAGCCAGCGTGAGGATGAGCAGGGTATCCAGGCATTGACCGACAGGGTCATCGAGGAGCTGCGCAGCCGTCAGGAATCGAGTAACAGCCGGAGGAGTCGATAATCATGGGGCCTAAAAGCATAGCGGGCCTTGCAGGTGCCCTCGTCGTTATCCTGCTGGTCCTGTCCAGTGTCTACATTATCCCCGAAACCCACCGGGGCGTGGTGCTGCGGTTCGGTGAACTGATCGAAACTGACGTACCGGCTGGTCTGCACTTCAAGGTGCCGGTGGTGGATCAGGTACGGGAGTTCGATATCCGGGTGCTGACCACAGACCTGCCGGCTAAGCAATACCTCACGATCGAGAAGAAGCCGCTGGACGTGGACTCCTACGTGGCCTGGCGAATTCAGGACGTGGATGAGTACTACCGGTCCACGGGTGGGGATGAGCTGCGGGCACAGTCCCTGCTGCTGTCCCGAATCGACAACGGGCTGCGGGACGAGTTCGGTGTGCGCACCATGCACGAAGTTGTCTCCGGGCAGCGGGATCAGTTGATGGAAACCCTGCGCAGCCGGGTGAATGAGCGGGTTCGTGAGTCCTTCGGTATCGAGGTCCTCGATATTCGTGTCAAAGCCATTGAACTGCCCCAGTCGGTAAGCGAGAACGTATATCGTCGGATGGCAACCGAGCGCGAGAAGCTGGCCCAGGAGTTTCGTTCACGGGGTCGTGAGCTGGCTGAAGGCATCCGTGCCGACGCGGACCGGCAGCGTACCGTGGTGCTGGCGGAAGCTTTCGCAACCGCCGAGGAAACCCGTGGTGAGGGTGACGGTGAAGCAGCTAGGATCTACGCCAATGCCTACGGCGGCGACCCGGAATTCTACCGCCTGTATCGCAGCCTGGAGGCCTATCAGAAGACCTTCTCCGGCAAGGATGACGTGATGGTCATCGACAGTGACAGCCAGTTCCTGCGCTACTTCAAGGAGTCGAGTCCGGAAGCGGACTGATCCATCCTAGTGCCTGGCTGATAGTGCCTGGCTGACCAAACCGGACCTCTTCGGCAACGACCGCGGAGGCCCGGTTTTTTTGTGGCCGGCAAAGGTGTAGAATCCGCCGGGTTTTGGGTAAATGTTGCCCTTGACCCGACCCGGCACCGCCGGGCTTACCAGCCCACACTGAATTCAGTAGAAGGTAAACAGGTTATGACGGTTTCCGACCGCTGGCTGCTTCCTGACGGCGTTGAAGACATCCTGCCGCCACTGGCGGGCCAGATTGAATCCCTGCGCCGTGAAATCATGGATACCTGCCAGCGCTGGGGTTATCAGCTGGTGATCCCGCCACTTATCGAATACCTCGATTCCCTGTTTACCGGTACCGGCCACGACCTGGCGCTGCAGACGTTCAAGCTTACCGACCAGCTTACTGGTCGTATGATGGGGGTACGGGCTGACATGACCCCCCAGGCGGCGCGCATCGATGCCCATACCCTCCACCAGGAGGGCATTACCCGGCTGTGTTACGCCGGACACGTCCTGCACGCCCGGCCCCAGCACATGCTGACGGGCCGCACGCCTATCCAGGCCGGGTGCGAGCTGTTTGGCAGCGCTTCGGAAGAAGCTGACCTTGAGGTTATCCGTCTGATGCTCGAGACCCTGCGGGTGGCGGGTGTACCGGGGGTCCACCTTGACCTGGCCCATGTGGCGGTGTATCAGTCGCTGATTGAAGCGGCGGATTTCGATGACGACACCGAGGCGGCCATTTTTGATGCTATGGCCCGCAAATCGATCCCGGAACTCGACCAGTTGCTGGGTGACTGTCAGCCGGACACGCCGGGCGCCTACCTGCGCGCGCTGGCCCGGGTCAGCGGTGGTCTCGATGCCCTGCAGGAGGCCCGGCGGGTGCTTGCAGGTGCGCCGGCCAGCGTGCTCGGTGCGCTGGATCAGCTAAGGCGGATCGCAGAGCGCCTGCGCGAGAGTCATCCGGAGCTCCGCCTTGGCTTCGACTTCTGCGAGTTGCGGGGCTACAACTATCACACCGGGCTGGTTTTTGCGGTCTATGTTCCCGGGCACGGGGACGCCGCGGGCAAGGGCGGCCGATACGATGCCATCGGGCAGGATTTCGGCCGGGCGCGGCCTGCCACCGGGTTCAGCCTGGATGTCCGGGCACTGGTTGCCCTGGGCCACCGCGCAGTCCGGCGTCGGCCGGCCATCTGGGCCCCGGCAGACCCGGATCCGTCCCTGGATGCCGCTGTTGCGGGACTGCGGCTGACGGAAACCGTGGTGCGGGCCCTGCCGGAAGACGTCAGCGTCAATCCGGGGGAGCGAGGCTGCGACCGTATCATGGTCAAGCGCGACGGGCAGTGGGTGGTAGAACAACTCGAGATCAGGTAGGCCTGTTTGCCTGCAGTATCTCCGCGATTCATTCGAACAGTGACCGGTCCCTGGCCGGGACATACGAGAGACAGTCATGGGAAAGAACGTTGTAGTGCTGGGCACCCAGTGGGGTGACGAAGGCAAGGGCAAGATCGTTGATCTACTGACGGATCAGGTGGCGGCAGTGGTGCGCTTCCAGGGTGGTCACAACGCGGGCCACACCCTGGTGATCGAGGGCAAGAAGACCGCCCTCCACCTGATTCCATCCGGTATCCTGCGAGAGCATGTCCAGTGTCTGATCGGCAACGGCGTCGTGCTCTCTCCGGACGCCCTGCTCAAGGAGGTTCGTGAGCTCGAAGAGCGGGGTGTGGCCGTCCGTGACCGACTGCGCATCAGCTATGCCTGCCCGCTGATTCTCCCGACCCATGTCCGTATTGACCAGGCCCGCGAGCGCGCCCGTGGCAATGACAAGATCGGCACCACCGGCCGCGGGATCGGCCCGGCCTACGAGGACAAGGTCTCCCGCCGTGGCCTGCGCCTGGGCGATCTGTGCAACCCGCAGGCCTTTGAGGCCAAGCTGCGGGAAATCATGACCTATCATAACTTCGTGCTGACGGAATACTTCCGGGAAGAGCCGGAGGATATCGACCAGGCGCTGGCCACGCTGCGCCAGATGGGTGAAGAGATCCTGCCCATGGCGGCAGATGTGACCGACCTTCTGCACGATTACCGCAAGCGCGGCGAGAACATCCTGTTTGAAGGTGCACAGGGCTCCCTGCTGGATATCGATCTTGGCACCTACCCCTATGTTACCTCCTCGAACACTACCGCGGGAGGCACAGCAACGGGTTCCGGCTTTGGCCCGCTGTTCCTGGACTACGTGCTGGGCATTACCAAGGCCTACACCACCCGTGTTGGCTCGGGCCCCTTCCCCACAGAACTGTTCGATGACATGGGCCAGCATCTGGCTGTCAAGGGCAATGAAGTCGGTACCACCACAGGGCGCTCCCGTCGTTGTGGCTGGTTTGATGCGGTAGCCTTGCGTCACGCGATCCAGATCAACAGTGTGTCCGGCATCTGCCTGACCAAGCTGGACGTGCTGGATGGTATGGAAACGGTCAAGGTGTGTGTGGGTTACAAGACCCCCGATGGCGAGATGAGCCGCCCGCCGATCAACGTGGAGGAGTACAGCCTGATCGAGCCGGTCTATGTAGAGCTGCCCGGCTGGAGCGACAGCACCGTGGGGCTGACTTCCATAGACCAGTTGCCGGCTAATGCACTGGCCTATATCCGTTTCCTGGAGGAGCAGATCGAGGCGCCCATCGATATCATTTCCACCGGCCCGGACCGGGTGGAAACCGTCACCATGCGTCATCCTTTCGGCGGATAATACCGCCCCTTGCAGGGTGCGTGGCCGGCCTTCGGTCAGCGCACCTGCCGGGAGAATGACGGCTGGCGCTCCCTGGTCCGGCTGGTTTTGGTCTCTGTTCTTACCGAACCGGTTTGCGGGCGATGATCGTCGCCCGCGTGGGGCCCGGGTAACCCTCAATGGTCCGGCCCGGGTCGTCCGGGTCCAGGAAGTGTTCCAGTGACTGGAACTGCATCCAGTCTGTGGATCGCTGCTCTGCGATGGTGGTTACGGTTACATCCACCATTCTGGCATCCTCCAGGCCCGCCCTGGCCATCCATCGCAGAAGGGTGGGGCAGGAAGGCAGGAACCACACATTACGCATGCGCCCGTAGCGGTCCTCGGGCATCAGCGCGTAGCCCTCGGGGCCATCCACCACCAGGGTCTCCAGTACCAGCTCGCCGCCGGGCCTGAGGGTATCTTTCAGTTCCAGCAGATGATCAATGGGTGATCGCCGGTGATAGAGCACGCCCATGGAAAAGGTGGTATCGAAGTATTCCAGCGGTCGTGCAAGGTCCTCGATGCGCAGGGGCAGGAGGTCCACCGGTGCGGCGGGCTGATAGCGTTTCACCGCGAGGAACTGACACAGGAACAGCAGGCCCGGATCGATGCCAATCACTTCACTGGCGCCCGCACCGTACATGCGCCAGAGGTGATAGCCAGAGCCGCAGCCCACGTCCAGGATACGGCGCCCGGTGAGGTCGCTCAGCGCCGGGGCCACCCGGTCCCATTTCCAGTCCGAGCGCCACTCGGTATCCACAAGAGTGCCAAAGAACCGAAAGGGTCCCTTGCGCCAGGGCATCAGACCCCGCAGGCCCTGGTCCAGTTCTTCCGCCTCGGGTGTCGATAATGGAATCAGGCTGTCAACGGTCACCTCGCTGCGATCGCAGTACAGCAGTGCATCGGTGCGTTCCGGCAAGCGGCCGAGGGCTGCCTGCCAGCGGGGCAGGTCGCCATGGGGATTATCCACGAAACGGTGGTGGAGCTGGTCGCGGATCCTGTCCGACCAGTCCTGCCAGCCTTCCTTGTCCAGCCGCATCAGCATATCCGACCAGGTAGTCTGCCAGTCCAGCATGGTATGTCCTCGTCAGTCCGGCTTGAACGCCAGCATGGATACGAAATTGAAACACTGGTACCAGACGGCCATATCCCGGAATCCGGCGGCTTCCAGTCTTTGTCTGTGTTCGTCCAGGGTCTCCGGAATCAGCACCTGTTCCAGCGCGCTGCGTTTCTGGCTGATCTCAAGGTCTGAATAACCATTGGCCCGCTTGAATTCGTGATGCAGCCGGGTCTGGGTGGCCTGCTCGGCCTGACTGTCAAAACGGATTTTCTCCGACAGGATCAGTACGCCGCCTGGGCGGGTGGCCTCGGCGATTCGGGTAAGCAATTCCACCCGACGCGCCGGGTCCACAAACTGCAGGGTGAAGTTCAGTGTGGTAACCGAGGCGTCGGAGATATCGGTTTCCAGGATATCCTCGCAGCGCAGTGTGACCGGCTGTGGGTGGTCGTCCAGGGCAATATAGTGTTTGCACCGTTCGATCATGGCCGGGGAGTTGTCCACGCCCACCAGGGTGCACCCGGAAGCTGGCATGCCGTGGCGCATGGCCAAGGTGGAGGCTCCCAGCGAGCAGCCCAGATCGTAGCAACGGGAGCCCGGCTGCACATATTGCTCGGTGATCACCTCGATCATCGGAATAATAGTGGTGTAGCCGGGAACCGATCGCCGGATCATGTCCGGAAAGACCCTGGCCACGGATTCATCAAAGCGAAAATCCTGGCGGGGCTGGTCAGTGGCGTACAGGGTGTCGAGGCTCTGGCCGGGTGCGGGTCTGCGCTGGTTCATGTGGCTACTCCTCCCGTTACTCGCCGGCTTCAGGGGCCCGTTGGCACCGGACGCCACGGTTCTTGTAATCGACGACAATGCCCCGGTAGTCAGGGTCAGCGTCCGCCGCAATGGCCAGGTAGCCATTCTCGCAGACAGCATGGAGTTCAGATGCCTTTGATGACATGCGGAAGTCCTCGCCGGGCTGGATATGGACCGCCTTGAAATCGCCCACCGGTACATGGTCCTTGTTCTCGCTGTGTGTAATCTTGCCGCTGAATTCCAGTACCAGAACAGTAGCGATAATGCTGGCAACGGCAGTCACAATCAGACTGCGGATGGTGTAGGTGGCCTCGGAATTACTCATGGACTCTCCGGAAGGGTAAGGGATGAAGCGGCTCAGTACTGGCCGGGAATGTTCAGAACCGGGCCTTGCAGTGCGGCCAGCTGTTCCCTGAGGGACAGGACCTGATCCGACCAGAACCGGGGCTGGGCAAACCACGGGAAAAACCGGGGGAAGGCCGGGTCATCCCAGCGTTGGGCCAGCCAGGCGCAGTGGGAAAGCTGTCGGAAGCAGCGTAGTGGCTCGACCAGGTAGCGTTCACGACGGTTGAATTCCCGGAACATTTCGTAGCCCTCCAGCAATTCGCCGAATTGCTGGCTACGTTCCAGGTCGTCGCCGTTCAGCAATAGCCACAGGTCCTGGACAGCCGGCCCGCTGCGGCAGTCGTCCATGTCGACGAACAGTAGCCGATCTTCCCGTACCAGTATGTTGCCGGCGTGGCAGTCGCCATGCAGTCGCAGGCTGTGGACATCGCCCGCCTGGTCCACCAGGCGGGCGCATTCATTGATCAGGTCAGGAATCAGACTGTCCCAGGCGGGGCGCAGGTCCGCCGGTATCCAGTCATTGTCCGTCAGGTAACGGCTGAAGTCGGTAATGGCGGGCAGGATGGACATGGCCGGCCGGTGGTGGAATGGTTCCCGGTCGCCAATGTTATGAAGCTGGCCCAGCCACTGGCCCAGCCGGTAAAGGGTGTCCGGTGTGCTGGTGTCCGGTGCCTGACCCCCGCGCTGCGGGAACAGGGCGAACAGGAAGGGACCTTCCCGGCCCAGGGTATCCCCGGATGGCAGTGGCAGGGGAGCAACCACCGGTACGCCTGCTTCGGCCAGCTCCAGAGAAAAACTGTGCTCTTCACGGACCTGCTCTTCACTCCACCGGCCAGGACGGTAAAATTTCGCAATCACCGGGGGCTGGTCGTCCAGGCCCACCTGGTAAACCCGGTTTTCATAACTGTTGAGGGCAAACAGGCGCCCGCTGACGGGGAAGCCTTCGCCTTCCACGGCGTCCAGGATACGGTCCGGTGTCAGATCGTCGTAGGGGTGGCTGTTGTTGCTGGCCGGTTGATCGTCCGCGGACATGGGGCTCCCGATTGCGCTTGCAAGAATTGAGCTACAGTATACCGGTTCCGCCCCCCACAGTTCAGTAACCCGGAGAGGAAGATTGTGGAAAACCTGGATATCGATACCGTGATCATTGGTGCTGGCGTGGTGGGGCTTGCCATTGCCCGGGAGCTGGCGCAGGCGGGGCAGGAAGTCATCGTGCTGGAACAGGAGAAGCACTTTGGCGAGGGGGTCTCTTCCCGTAACAGTGAAGTGATCCACGCAGGCCTTTATTACCCCGCTGGCTCTCTCAAGGCGAAGCTGTGCCTGCAGGGCCGGGAGCTGCTGTACGATTACTGTGCCGGTCATCCGGTAGGCTACCGGCAGACCGGCAAGTGGATTATTGCCGGTGATGAACAACAGGAGGAGCTTGACCAGGTTTTCCAGGCCGCCTCCGCCAATGGCGTCACTCTGGAGAGGGCCGGGCGGGCCCGGCTGGCCCGGGCGCTTCCGGACGTGAGTGCGGCGGCGGGATTGTATTCTCCGCGCACCGGAATTATCAGCAGCCATGACCTGATGGTGTCCCTGCTCGGAGAGCTGGAGTCCGCCGGTGGGCAGCTGGTTTGTCAGGCACCGGTGATCTCGGCTGCAAGTGACGATCAGGGGCACCGGCTGACGGTGGGCGGAGAGGCACCGTGCCGGGTCCGGTGTCGCCGGGTGGTCAACTCGGCGGGGCTCAGCGCTATTGGGCTGGCCCGGGAGTGGCGCGGCTATGATGCTGCTCTGTGCCCCGAACCCTGGTACGCCCGGGGTGTGTATTTTTCCTACAATGGGCACCACCCTTTCAATACCCTGGTTTACCCGGTGCCTGAGCCCGGCGGGCTGGGGGTTCACCTGACGCTGGACCTGGCCGGACAGGCGCGTTTTGGCCCGGATGTGGAGTGGATAGACGAGCCGGACTACACCGTGGCCCCGGCCCGGCGGCGCGCCTTTGTGGCATCCGTGCGCCGCTGGTGGCCGGGGCTGGAACCCGATCGCCTGCAGCCAGCCTATGCCGGAGTGAGGCCCAAGCTGGCTGGGCCCGATGCCGGCTTCATTGACTTCCGCATCGACGATACTGATGACCATGGTATCGACGGACTGGTGCATCTGTTCGGTATTGAGTCACCTGGCCTGACGGCCAGCCTCGCGATCGCCCGTTACGTCAGGGAGCGGCTGGGCTGACCGGATTTTCCGCGCCGGCGTTCTGGCAAGTGCCCAGATCTCAACCGTTCCCGCACCGTGTTTTCGCAACAGTGCCGCCAGTGTCCCGGCCGTGGCGCCTGTGGTCACCACATCGTCCACCAGCGCCAGGTGCTGTGGTACCCGGCCACGGACCTCGAAAAGCCCCGCCAGATTGGTCAGCCGTTGCTTGCGGTCCAGTCCGGACTGGGGGCGGGCCGACCGGGGGCGCCGTAACAGTCGGTCAGACCAGGGTATGCCGGTGCGCTGGCTGATCGCTTCCGCAATCTCCGCCGCCTGATTGAAGCCCCGCTGACGTTGACGCTTGCGGTGCATGGGGGCCGCCACCAGAAGATCGGGCCGTCGGCAGGGGTGCCGGGAGAGCAGGTCGTGGACCTGGGTAGCCATATCGCCGAGCAGCGGGCGTGCGTAGTGCCGTTGCCCCTGATACTTGTAACGGCTGATCATCCGGTCCACCGGAAATTCGTAGCGCCAGGGAATAAATGCCCGGTCGTATCCGGGCTGAAACTTGAGGCATTCCCCGCAGGTTCGCTCTGCCCCCGGCCTTGCCAGCAGCATCGGCAGGCCACAGCGGACACAGCAGCGGTCATTGATCGGAAGGTCGCCGCGGCAGCCGTCACACAATCCATTTCGGGCGTGGGGGGCGAGACAGGCGACGCAGAGTTCCGGCAGCAGCGCCTCATGGAGGTGTGTAGCGGCAACGGGAAGCTGGTTAACCAGTTTCCCGAATCTGGTTGACAGGGTGTGCAGGGGCTTTATCATGCGGTTTATCCGTAAACCTGAATCCCAAAAAAGTTAACAGGATATTGTCATGACCGCTACTGCCGTTCGACACGACTGGTCCCTGCAGGAAATCCGCGACCTTTTCGCCCTCCCGTTCAATGACCTGATCTTCCGTGCCCAGACCGTGCACCGGCAGTTCTTTGATCCCAACGAAGTGCAGGTCAGCACCCTGCTGTCCATCAAGACCGGTGCCTGCCCGGAGGACTGCAAGTACTGTCCCCAGAGCGGTCATTACAACACCGGCCTGGAAAAGGAAAAGCTGCTGGAAATCGAGAAAGTGGTCGCCGAGGCCCGCGCCGCCAAAGAGAAAGGCGCTTCGCGATTCTGTATGGGTGCCGCCTGGCGCAGTCCTACCCAAAAAGACATGCCCTATGTCACCGAAATGGTCCGTCAGGTCAAATCCTTGGGCCTGGAAACCTGCATGACCCTGGGAATGCTCAATGACGACCAGGCCGGTGAACTGGCCGAGGCCGGTCTCGACTACTACAACCACAACCTCGACACGTCCGAGAAGTACTACAACCACATCATCACCACCCGCACCTACCAGGACCGGCTTGACACCCTGGAGCGCGTTCGCAAGGCGGGCATGAAGGTCTGTTGTGGCGGGATCATGGGCATGGGCGAAGACGCCGACGACCGCTCCGGCCTGTTGATGCAACTGGCCAACCTGCCCCACCACCCGGAAAGTGTACCTATCAACATGCTGGTAAAGGTGGCGGGCACCCCGATGGAAGACGTCGAGGACCTGGATCCCTTCGAATTCGTACGCACCATCGCCGTGGCCCGGATCCTGATGCCGCGGTCCCATGTGCGCCTGTCCGCCGGTCGTGAGGACATGAACGACCAGATGCAGTCCCTGTGCTTCCTGGCCGGTGCCAACTCCATTTTCTACGGCGAAAAACTGCTGACCACCGCCAACCCGGAAGCGGACCATGATCGTCAGTTGTTCAATCGCCTGGGTATTCGCCCGGAAGAGCGGGCGGTGAAGCACTCCGAGGAAGAGCACGAAGAAGCCCTGGTGCATGCGCTGGAAGAAGAGCGCAACCGTTACCTGTTCTACGATGCCGCCAAGAGCGCCTGATATGCGCGACTTCGCCGCCGAGCTGGAGCAACGCCGGGAAGCCGGCCTATACCGGGTGCGCCGCCATATAAGCGGCCCCCATTGTCCGTCGCTTGAGGCCGACGGCGAACCGGTACTGGCGTTCTGTTCCAACGATTATCTTGGGCTGGCTTCCCACCCGGAACTGGTGGCGGCTGCAGCAGCAGGCCTCACTGCCTATGGCCTGGGGGGCGCGGCTTCCCACCTCATATGTGGCCACCACAGAGAGCACCACCGGCTGGAAGAAAGGCTGGCCGAGTTTACCCGCCGCACCGGCGCGCTGTTCTTTTCTACCGGGTACATGGCCAACGTGGGTGTTATCACCGCACTGGCCGGAAAAGGGGACACCATCTTTTCCGATGCCCTGAATCATGCCTCCATCATCGACGGTTGCCGCCTCAGCGGTGCCAGGGTGCAGGTCTATCCCCACGCCGACATGGCCACCCTTGAGTCGCAACTGGCCGAGACGGGCGGGCACAAACTGGTGGTCACCGATGGTGTATTCAGTATGGACGGGGACGTAGCGCCTCTGCGAAAGCTGTCCGCGCTCTGCCGTCAGTATGATGCCCTGCTGATTGTCGATGATGCCCATGGGTTCGGCTGTGTGGGGCCAGATGGTCGTGGCTCTGTATTGGGCGCTGGTCTGGATGAAGATGAGGTACCACTGGTCGTGGGCACACTGGGCAAGGCCTTCGGCACCAGCGGTGCCTTTGTCGCCGGGCCTCCGGTGTTGCTGGACTACCTGGTCCAGAAAGCTCGTTCCTATATCTACACCACCGCCATGCCGCCGTCGCTGGCTACCGCCTCCTGCAAAAGCGTCGAGCTGGTGGAACACGGCCAGCAACGTCGAAACCAGCTCGCCCGACTGATCAACCGCTTCCGGGCCGAGGCGGCGGCCATGGGCTATGAGCTGATGCCATCGGCCACACCCATCCAGCCCATCATGATCGGCGATCCCCATGAAGCGGTCCGGCTGAGCCAGTCGCTGGAGCAGCGGGGCATCCTTGTCACCGCTATACGGCCACCGACGGTACCGCAAGGGGAATCCCGCCTGCGGGTGACCTTCAGTGCAGCCCATACCGACGAGCAGCTCGACCAATTGCTGTCCGCCCTCGAAGGCTGCGCGCCCCAGCGCATCCGTCAACGGGCCCTCGTCAGCGCGTAAAACCCGCGCGGGCAGAGCTGTCGCTATAATGAGCCCCAATTGCCATGCCAGACATACCTGAGCCCGAACAACCCCAAGCCCGGGAGGACACCACCTTGGCCCGCCGAACCTACTTTGTAACCGGAACCGACACCGAAGTCGGCAAAAGCGTCGTTTCCGCCGCCATCCTGAAAAAGGCCGCTGATCTTTCCCTGCGCACGGTCGCCATGAAACCCGTGGCCTCCGGCTGCGAACAGACCCCGGACGGCCTCAAAAACGAAGACGCCCTGCTACTCATGGAGCACATGACCGAAGTGCTCCCCTATGAACAGGTCAACCCCATCGCCCTGCAACCGGCCATCGCCCCCCACGTGGCCGCCAAACAGGCCGGTCGGCAACTGTCCGCCCAGCGCCTGGTGGGCCTGGCCCGGGGCCTGATGATGAAATCCGCTGACCTGATGCTTATCGAAGGAGCCGGCGGCTGGCGTGTACCCCTCAACGAGCGGGAAACCTACTCCCGGCTGCCGATCGAACTCGGCATCGGCGTGGTCATGGTGGTGCCCCTGCGCCTGGGCTGCATCAACCACGCCCTGCTCACTGCGGAAGCCATCCGTCACGACGGACTCACGGTCGCCGGCTGGGTCGCCAATCGCCCGGATGAAGCGGTCATGAGCTGTGAGGAAGAAACCCTGGACTACCTGAAGGCCCATATGGGTGCTCCCTGCCTGGGCGTGCTTCCCTGGATGCCGAAGCTGGACATAGCCAGGCTGGCCAGTCAGTTGGATATTCAGCCGTTGGTTGGGAAGCCTCACCCAGTTAGCTAAAGACATCCACCAAAGGCGTGATTATCTGAAGCGTCGAGCTTCATTCCCGAGACCCGCACGAAAGTCCTGGAGCGAGGGGGGAGGGGTGCTTTATCCGGGACCTTCAAAAACAGGGACGTTTTTGAAGAGCCCCCATGGATGGGTTCACAGCGTGTCCCGGATAAAGCACCCCTCCCACCTTGCTCATGCACCGCAAGCCAGACGGCATCGTCCTGCAGAAAACACCTCAAGACAGCGGCGGGCCCTGGAACAACCGTTCGCTGCCACCAAAGCCGGCAACATTCTGTAACCAAGTGTGTTTGAAAATTGTACACACCTGTGGCCCAATAAAGGCTGACAGAAAGTCCGGGAGGACAACCCCATGATGATCAACAACGCACTGAACATCGGCATCCAGGGCATCCAGGACGGCATGCAGGGTGTGGAAGGGGCTGCCCGCAAAATCGCAAGGGGCGGGGTCGATGGCCCTCGCGGCACCGCCGACGGTGGCAACGGCATGACCGAATCCATCGTCGACCTCAAACTCTACGAACGCAGTGTCGAAGCCTCTGCCCAGGTTGTAAAAACCGCCGACGAAACGCTCGGCACCTTACTCGACATCCGCGCCTGACCCCGGCTTTCAGCGCCAGGCCACTGAGCCCCGACAAACACCGCCATGGCAATCTCCCCAGTACTGCCATCCATCAGCCCGACACCCATACCGTCCACAACAGGGCGGGGACCCATACCGCCTGCAACCGACTCTGACAGCCGCAGCATCTCCGAGTCCCGCAACCCCGACACACCCCGGGCTACCGACCAACCGGCCGAACCACGGGGCGAGCAGGGAGAACGAAACGGAAAGGCCGACGCAGAAAGAAGCCGGGAGGAAGCAAGGTCCGGGCAGTCCCTGGATGAAACCCAGCTCAAGGAGCTCCGCGACCTCAAGGCCCGCGACCGGGAAGTACGAGCCCACGAGCAGGCCCACCAGGCCGTCGGAGGTCAGTATGCCGGTTCCGTCAGTTATACCTACCAGCGAGGCCCGGACGGCAATCAGTACGCCATTGGCGGCGAAGTTTCCATCGATCTCGGCCCGGTAGAGGGCGACCCCCAGGCCACCATCGAGAAAATGCGCCAGGTCCGGGCGGCGGCCATGGCCCCTGCCCAGCCCTCAGCCCAGGACCGGGCTGTAGCCGCCCAGGCCATGCAGCTCATGCTCCAGGCCCAGGCGGAGCTTGCCCTAGACAGCCAGGCTGCCGACTCGGGCGCACCGGCGCAGGCTTCCGGTTCCATGGAGGGCTCCGGCGCCTCCAGCACCTACCGCACCATCTCCGATATGGCTGGTCCCGACAGCATCAGCGTCGGCTTTACCGCCGTTGCCTGAACCCCTTCCCGCATAGCACTGACACCTGGTCCTCGTTTACCGCAAGGGCCTGCCTGGCGCCCAACGGGCGTCGATTACCGCTTGGCAGGTTGCGGGTTTTGTCCGGGAAAACCCTTGACAAGGTCCATGCTATAAACGTATGTTTCAAACAATCGTTTGAAGCGCCCGAATCAACCTGTTTAAACACCGGGAGGGCTTCAGACCCGGGAACGCCCGGCCTGCTCCTACCGAGGCAGCCGGCTTAACCAGTTTGACCCCCGGCCCCATGCCTGTCGGACCGGATCTGAGTGAGGTGAGTTTCATGCCCGAGTACAAAGCGCCCCTGCGTGATATCCAATTCGTAATGAACGAGCTGCTTGGCAGCGAACAGCACTATGCCGCCCTGGAAGGCGCAGAGGACGCCACTCCGGACATGGTGAACGCCATTATCCAGGAAGGCGCCAAGTTCTGTGAGCAGGTGCTCTCTCCGCTGAACCAGGTCGGTGACCGCGAAGGTTGTACCTGGAGCGAAGACGGAGTGAAAACCCCCACCGGCTTCCGCGAAGCCTATCAGCAGTACGTGGAAGGCGGCTGGCCTTCCATGACCTCTGATCCGGAATACGGCGGTCAGGGCCTTCCCAGTTCTATCGGCATCGTGATGAGTGAAATGGTGGGTACCGCCAACTGGTCCTGGGGCATGTACCCGGGCCTGAGCCACGGCGCCATGAATACCATTGAGGCCCACGGCACCGAAGAGCAGAAGCAGACCTACCTGACCAAGCTGATCAGTGGTGAGTGGACCGGCACCATGTGCCTCACCGAGCCGCACTGTGGCTCCGACCTGGGCACCCTGCGTACCAAGGCCGAGCCCAACAGCGATGGTACCTACAGCAT
The DNA here is from genome assembly GCF_041690615.1 of Marinobacter sp. Lineage (GTDB taxonomy): Bacteria > Pseudomonadota > Gammaproteobacteria > Pseudomonadales > Oleiphilaceae > Marinobacter. The sequence continues at coordinate 210,665 of NZ_JAWLGY010000004.1, read as the reverse complement.
CACCGGCACCAAGATCTTCATCTCTGCCGGTGAACACGACATGGCCGACAACATTGTCCATATCGTACTGGCACGCCTGCCGGGTGCGCCCGAAGGCACCAAGGGTATCTCCCTGTTCATCGTGCCCAAGTGCCTGCCCAACGAAGACGGCTCTGCCGGCGAGCGCAACGCGGTCTCCTGTGGCTCCCTCGAGCACAAGATGGGCATTCACGGTAACGCCACCTGCGTCATGAACTTCGACGGCGCCAAAGGCTGGCTGATCGGGCCGGAGAACAAGGGCCTGAACTGCATGTTCACCTTCATGAACACCGCCCGTATCGGCACGGCTATCCAGGGTCTGGGTGCTGCTGAACTGGGCTTCCAGGGTTCACTGGCCTATGCCAAAGAGCGCCTGGCCATGCGTTCCCTGTCCGGGCCGAAAAACCCGGATGGACCGGCGGATCCGATCATCGTCCATCCGGACGTGCGTCGCATGCTGCTGACCCAGAAATCCGTGGCCGAAGGCGCCCGTGCCCTGATCTACATGGCAGCGCAGCAGGCCGACATTGTGACCCGGGGCAAGACCGAGGAAGAGCGTAAGACCGCTGACGCCATGCTGGGTTTCCTGACTCCGATCGCCAAGGCCTTCCTGACCGAGATTGGTTATGAGTCGGCGAACCTGGGCATGCAGGTATTCGGTGGTCACGGCTTCATTTCCGAGTGGGGCATGGAACAGAACGTCCGTGACGCCCGTATCGGCATGATCTACGAAGGTACCACCGGCATTCAGGCACTGGACCTGCTGGGTCGCAAAATCCTGATGAGTCAGGGCGAGTCCCTGAAGCAGTTCACGAAGCTGGTCCACGTTTTCTGCAAGGAAAATGCCGACAACGAACAGCTCAAGGAATTCATCGAGCCGCTCCAGCAGATCAACAAGGAGTGGGGCGAGATCACCATGAAGCTGGGAATGAGCGCCATGAAGAACCGTGAGGAAGTCGGTGCCGCTGCGGTGGACTACCTGATGTACTCCGGCTATGCGGTGTTCGCCTACCTGTGGGCACGCTCCGCCAAGGTCGCGCTGGACGCCATGGTTGAAGGCACCCCCGAGGAAGCCTTCTACAATGCCAAGATCCAGACTGCGCGCTTCTACTTCAAGCGTCTGCTGCCGCGCACTCGCACCCATGTCGAGACCATGTTTGCCGGTGCTGACACCTTGCTGGACCTGCCGGAAGAGCACTTCGCGTTCTGAGACATGCTATAACCTCCCGGCACCATGTCGGGAGTATCTAGAGTCTGACATTTTTGGCAGTTTGCCAGTCCAGCCCGCTCTCTCCATGAGGCGGGCTTTTTTGCAGGCAGGAATTGGCCAATTCGACTGGTTCGAAGCGCCCAATGCGTTAAACTGTGATCCCTCGAATTCATAATAATCTGAACTCGCGCCGGCTCAGTACATAACGGTGTCCCGTTTGGTCGATCTGTCGACCTTCTGAGCGACGCAGGACCCCCTTATCGACAGCAGTGGAGAGTACCCGATGGCTGACTACAAGGCCCCGTTACAGGAAATCCGATTCGTCATGAACGACGTTTTTGACGCCCCGTCCCTGTGGGCATCAATGCCCCGCCTGGCGGAGCGCGTTGACCCGGACACGGCGGACGCCATTATCGAAGAGGCCGGCAAGGTCACCACCAACGTGATTGCGCCACTCAACCGTGAAGGTGACGAGCAGGGCTGCCAGTGGAACGACGGCAAGGTCACCACGCCGGAAGGTTTCCGGGAAGCCTATCAGACCATCGTGGACGGTGGCTGGAACGGTCTGGGTGGCAACCCGGACTTTGGCGGCATGGGCATGCCCAAGACCCTGGTGGTGCAGTTTGAAGAAATGTTGCAGGCCTCCAATATGGCTTTGGGCCTGGCGCCCATGCTGACAGCGGGTGCCTGCCTGGCCCTGGACGCTCATGGCAGCGAGGCGCTCAAGGAAAAATATCTCCCCAACCTCTATTCCGGCGTCTGGTCCGGCTCCATGGACCTGACCGAGCCCCACTGTGGTACTGACCTGGGTATTATGCGCAGCCGCGCAGTGCCCCAGGATGATGGCAGCTACAGCATCTCGGGTACGAAAATTTTTATCACCTGGGGCGAGCACGACATGGCGGAGAACATCATCCACTTTGTGCTGGCCAAGCTGCCGGACGCGCCCAAAGGTCCCAAGGGGATTTCCCTGTTCCTGGTACCCAAGTTCCTGGTCAACGATGACGGCTCCCTGGGCGAGCGCAACGCGTTCAGCTGCGGCTCCATTGAAAAGAAAATGGGCATCAAGGGTTCTGCCACCTGCGTCATGAATTTTGATGGCGCCAAAGGCTGGCTGGTCGGCGAGGAGAACAAGGGCCTCGCCGCCATGTTCACCATGATGAACTATGAACGTCTGGGTGTGGGCATCCAGGGTCTGGCAGCCGCCGAGGCCTCCCTGCAGAGTGCCCGGGAATACGCCTTTGAGCGCATTCAGAGCCGCGCCCCGACCGGTGCCCGCAACCCCGACCAGGCCGCTGATCCGCTGGTGGTTCACCCGGATGTGCGCCGCATGTTGCTGACCATGAAGAGTTACGTGGAAGGTGGCCGTGCGTTTTCCACCTACGTGGGCCAGTGGCTGGACGTTGCCAAGTTCTCCGACGATGACGCAGACCGCGAACGGGCCGAGGGTCTGGTTGCCCTGCTGACCCCGGTGGCCAAGGCTTTCCTCACCGACCGGGGCTTCGATATGTGCGTTGTTGGCCAGCAGGTCTTTGGTGGTCACGGCTATATCCGTGAGTGGGGCCAGGAGCAACTGGTTCGTGATGCCCGGATCACCCAGATCTACGAAGGCGCCAACGGCATCCAGGCCCTGGATCTGATGGGTCGCAAGGTGGTTGGCAGCCAGGGTAAACTTTATGAGCTGTTTGCCGACGACCTGGCAGCTTTCATCGAGAAAGAGCAGGGCAACGTCGCCCTGGAGCCGTTCCTGGCACCTCTGGCAGCTTCCCTGGAGCGTCTGTCTGACGTTACCGAGCAGGTGCTGAACCAGTCCAGTGACGACCCCAATGCTCCGGGGGCCGCCTCGGCCGACTACACCAATCTGTTCGGCCTTACTGCACTGGCCTATATGTGGGCAAAGATGGTGGTTGCTGCGGCCCCGAAGGTGGAAGGCGACAGCTCCGGCTTCTACAGCGGCAAGCTGAAAACGGCACGGTTCTTCTACGAGCGCCTGCTGCCCCAGACCGTGTCACTGGCGGAAAGTATCCGCAGTGGCAGTCAGTCCATGATGGAGCATGCTGATCACGAGTTCTGATTCTGGTCAGTCCTGAATGAAAAACCTGACAGAAGGCCGGCTTTCGCCGGCCTTCTGTCTGTCGGGCGTATTGACAGTCCTCACCTGACAGGCGCATCTTGAAGTGCATCGTTATAGTTGTTGCCAAGGAGGTAACCATGAGCATGAAAGATGATCTGAACAAGCTCTCCGAAACCCTCAAGCAGTACCGGGACGAACTTCGTGTCCAGTTGCACCTTGCCCGCCAGGACGTCAGGGACGAATGGGATGATCTCGATGAGTACTGGGACAAGTTCCGGCAGAAACTGGACGATATCCGTCACGACGCAGAGGGGGTGACGGAAGAAACCCGTCAGACCGCACACAAACTCGGCGAAGAGCTCAAGTCCGGGTACGAACGAATACGCCAGCGTATCAAGTAGTGCCGAGCCTGGGTCAGCCCTGTCGCAGCAGTACGGCGAGGTCAGCGAGGTGGTGCCAGGGGGAGAGGTCACCGTAGCCCTTGGCCGCCCGGTCGGCCTCGCTGCACAGAGTCAGGGCCTGGTGCAGGGCGGTGAGGGGTAACCGGCGCGCTGCCTGTTCGATAGCGCGGGCTCGCTGAGGCTGGAAGACCCCGTTTTTCTTCAGAAACGCTGCGGGCGCCTCCCGTTGCTTCATGGCCTGCTGGAGTTCCAGCGTCATATTGATGTCCCGGACCAGCACGGCCAGCAAGCCCAGTGGATTTTCGCCTTCCTGCTGTAACGTGGTAATTACCTTGCGGGCATGGGCAGCCCTGCCGGCGAGCAGGTCTGTAATCACCTCGAAGATATTGAAGCGGGCGCTGTACTGGACCGCCGCTTCCACCACATCCTCGTTGATGGTCTTCTCTGCGGCCAGCAGGCTCAGACGATCCAGTTCCTGGCTCGCCGCCAGGAGGTTGCCCTCAAGCCGTTCTGCCAGCAGGTTCAGTGCCCCCTGGGTCAGCGTTAGCCCCCGGGCACGGGCCCGCTGCTGCAGCCAGCCGGCAAACTTGTCGGCATCCACTGGCCAGACGGTGACGTGCACGCCGGTCTTCTGTAGTTGCTTGTACCATTTACGCCGGGTTTCGGCGGCATCCAGTCGGACGCTGATCAGCAGGAGCAGGATATCGTCCGCCGGTTGGATCAACGCCTGCTCGATCACGTCACGACCGTCACCGAGCTTGCCGCCGGGAAGATGAATCTCGATACGCCGACGCTCAGCAAACAGTGACATGGCCCCCAGCTCGTCCCGCAGCGCGCCCCAGTTCAGATGCTGGTCGGCGTGGTAGACCTGGCGATCGTTGAAACCCTCTTCACGGGCCCGGGCGCGGATCTGGTCGCAGGCTTCCTGGACCAGAAGGGGTTCGTCCCCGGACACCAGGTACACGGGCGCCAGGGACTTCTCCAGTGCCTGGCCGAGCTGCCCGGGGTTGATCTTCATTGTGAGGTATCGCTGCTTGCTTCTTCAGAGGCTTCCCGGATTTCATCGATCCGCTGCTGGTCAAAGGGAACCAGGCGGTACCCGATCTGCCTCACCAGATTGTCGTACAGCTGTTGCTCGATTTCTTCCCGCTCCCGTCGCTTGGCCAGCACACTGGTTGAGTCAAAGCGGTAGCTCTGCGATGCACTCACTTGGGTGTCCGGCAACAGGGGAATACCCTCGCGGGTCTGCAGTACGATGCTGACACTCTGGCGCAGCTCGTATTCTGCCGCCTCTGCCCGGGCGGAAATCGCACTTGTACGCTGGGTCTGGCTGAAGTTACCAAGCAGGAGCAAGTGAGCGGCCTGCTCACGGCTTTCTGCCAGCGTCACGTCGCCAATGGTGAACTGTGACTTCAGTGACTGGCACAGGTCCGCAGGGACCCCGGACTGGCACCCGACCCAGAGCGGCTCCAGGGCCGGTTGCACCGGAGAGGTGCCCCTCAGCTGAAAACCGCAGGCGCTGACAAGGATTGCCAACAGGCCAAGGCTGAACACCGTTCCGAGCTTTCTCATCACCATCTCCGGGTGTCAGTTGGCGACCACGTTCACCAGTTTGCCAGGCACCACAATTACCTTGCGCACCGTTTTGCCCTCGGTAAATCGTGTAACATTTTCATGCTCCAGAGCGAGCTTCTCCAGGTCATCCTTGCTGATTTCGGCGGGGACATCGGTCTTGCCACGAACCTTGCCGTTCACCTGCAGTACCACCTGGATCTGACTGCGTACCATGGCGCTTTCATCAGCGATGGGCCACGGGGCGTCCACCACCGGTTCGTCATGGCCCATGGTTTGCCAGAGCGTGTGGCAGATATGGGGTGCAATAGGAGACAGCATCAGCACGGCTGCGTCCAGCGCCTCCTGAACCACTGCCCGGTCCTGTTCTTCTGTGGCGTCCAGCCGGCCAACCTCGTTGAGCAGTTCCATGACGGCGGCAATGGACGTATTGAAGGTCAGGCGCCGGCTGATATCGTCACTGACCTTGGCGATGGTTTCGTGGGTTTTTCGGCGCAGGTCACGGCGCGGGTCATCAAGCTGCTCCACGTCGATGGCCTGTACCGGACCGCCGGCGGTGTGCTCCCGAACCAGGCGCCACAGGCGCTTGAGAAAGCGGTTGGCTCCTTCCACGCCGCTGTCCGACCACTCAAGGGACTGTTCCGGTGGCGCGGCGAACATCATGAACAGGCGAACGGTGTCAGCGCCGTACTGGTCAATGATCGCCTGCGGATCAATGCCGTTGTTCTTGGATTTGGACATCTTGGTGACGCCACCAATCTCTACCGGCTGGCCATCTTCCCGGTGGATGGCCTTGATAACCTGGCCCTTGCCGTCCCGCTCCACGGTAACGTCTGTGGGCGCAATCCAGGTGGTCTTGCCGGACTCGTCGGTGCGGTAGTACGTCTCGGCCAGTACCATACCCTGACACAGCAGGCGGTTGAACGGCTCGGAGCTGGTGACCAGTCCGACGTCCCGCAACAGCTTGTGGAAGAAACGGGCATAAAGCAGGTGCAGGATGGCATGTTCAATGCCACCGATGTACTGATCCACAGGCAGCCAGTAGTTGGCGGCGGCCGGGTCCAGCATACCCTTGTCGTAGTTGGGGCTGCAGAAGCGGGCGTAGTACCAGGAGGACTCCATGAAGGTGTCGAAGGTGTCCGTTTCCAGGGTGGCCGCCTGTCCGTTGTACTCGGTTTTGGCCCACTCCGGGTCTGCCTTGATGGGGGACTGTACGCCGTCCATTTCCACGTCTTCCGGCAAACGCACCGGAAGCCGGTCGTCCGGCACCGGCATCTCGGTGCCATCGTCCAGGGTCATCATGGGAATCGGTGCGCCCCAGTAGCGCTGGCGTGATACACCCCAGTCCCGCAGGCGGTAGTTTACCTTGCGTTTGCCGATACCGTTGGCCTCCAGATAGGCCGCGATCGCGTCGAAGGCTTCATCACTGGTGAGGCCGCTGTAGCTGCCGGAGGAAACCAGGGTTCCCTTTTCGGTGAATGCCTGCTCCTGCACGTCCAGTTCACGGCCGTCGGCGGCGGCAATCACCTGCTTGATGGGCAGCCGGTACTTGCGGGCAAACTCATGGTCACGCTTGTCATGCGCCGGGACCGACATCAGCGCGCCAGTGCCATAATCGGCGAGCACAAAGTTGGCCACCCATACGGGAATTTCTTCCTGGGTGAGGGGATGAATGGCTTTGTGGCCGGTATCGATCCCCTTCTTTTCCATGGTTTCGATTTCCGCTTCCGCCACCTTGCTGTTGCGGCATTCTTCCACGAACCTGGCGACGTCGGTGTGCTCACTGGCGGCCTGTCTGGCCAGCGGGTGCTCGGCGGACACGGCCATGTAGGTGACGCCCATCAGGGTGTCCGGCCGGGTGGTATAAACCGTCAGGCCGTCGTCCTGGCCCTTCAGGGGAAAGGTCAGCTCGGTACCCTCGGATTTACCGATCCAGTTGCGCTGCATGGTCTTGACCTGTTCCGGCCAGTCTTCCAGCTGGTCCAGGTCGTTCAGCAGTTCTTCGGCATAGTCGGTAATGCGGATGAACCACTGGGGGATCTTTTTCTGTTCGACGATGGCACCCGAGCGCCAGCCGCGACCTTCCACAACCTGCTCGTTGGCCAGTACGGTCTGGTCCACCGGATCCCAGTTCACCGTAGACATCTTCTTGTAGACCAGGCCTTTTTCATAGAGCCGTGCGAAGAACCACTGCTCCCAGCGATAGTAGTCCGGGTCACAGGTGGCCAGTTCCCGGTTCCAGTCGTAGCCGAAGCCGAGCTGTTTGAGCTGCTGCTTCATGTAGTCGATATTGGAGCGAGTCCATTTAGCCGGGGCAGACTTGTTGGCAATGGCGGCATTCTCGGCGGGCAGTCCAAACGCATCCCAACCCATGGGCTGCATCACGTTCTTGCCCTGCATGCGCTGGTAGCGGGAGATGACGTCGCCGATGGTGTAGTTGCGCACGTGCCCCATGTGAAGCTTGCCACTGGGGTAGGGGAACATGGACAGGCAGTAATACTTGGGTTTGCCGGGCTCTTCCTTCACCATGAAGGTGTCGTTGTCTTCCCAGAATTTGCGGGCATTCTGTTCAACATCGCGGGGATTGTATTGCTCGTCCATTCCTGCCATTGCCGTTTGGTACCTTGTGTTGAAAGGGCCGCGTGATGGCCCCCTTCAGATAAAGTGTCCAGGGAGTCTCCCTTTATGGGCCGGACATTCTAACGTACTGGCGCGGCAACAGGTAGCCTGCCAAAAGTCCTGCTTTATGCCACACTGAACCAAACAACACCGTGAGGAGTGGCCATGACCGACCAGGATCGCAAACAGCAGCCGAAAAAGCTTTCCAACCAGGCCCTTGAAGCCTACGACCGTATGCTGGAGCGGGTGGAGAGCCGGCTGGCGGATGCTGAAGAGCGTACGCTGGAGACGCTTCGTCAGGAGATTGACGATGCGGTGGAATTTGAAACTGAGCTGGAGCGCCTGACCCGTGATGAAGCCAGCCTGCTGGCCGCCTACCTGGGGCGGGATCTGGAGCACCTGGTTACCTTCGTGGGAGGCACCGGGGAGGGGCTAAGGGAATGGCTGCAGCTGGACCTGTCGCTACTGGAGCACAAGCTCCAGGACCTGTTGTTCTCCATTGCCGACAAGACCCGGCTGGATACCCTGGAGCTGGATCAGAAACTGAAAAACCAGGATGTCACCCACTACATGACCGGTGAGGTGGCCACCGCGGGCATGTTCCGCTGTCTTAATTGCGGCCACATGAAGTGCCTCACCGCCACCAGCCAGCTGGGCCCCTGTGAGGTCTGTGAGAGTCACTACTTTGAGCGGGTAACGGGGCAGTGGCCGGAGAAATGATCTGCCCCGCAGCCCGCAGGCGTTGCGGGTGCAGGGCGGAGGTTACTGCAGGTGAGAAAAGCCGGGGTCAGCCCCGGCGGTCCGGGATGAGACCCTGGAGCAGGTGGTGAACCGCCCCGGGAATCGCGTCGTCATTGTCCGCTTCAACGCTGACAGTGGCTACGTCGGTACCCAGGTTGACCACAACGGCGATCAGGCCGTGGGCGGCCAGCAACTGTGCGGTCCGGCGCCGGTCGTCGGCGGTGCCGCCGTTCTCTTCCGTGAGCACCACCGAGGTCTTGCCCTGATCGAACAGGGTCCGCTCCACCGCAAGGGCCAGCTCGCCCGCCTTGCGACCGTTGCAGGCAATGATGGCAGGCGTCTGTGCCAGGCGGCGTTCCCGTTCAGCTGCAGTGACCGGGTCGAGGGACTCCACATCGCTGGCCGTGCCGGCAATCATGCCTGCGCCAATGGTGACATTGGTCAGGCGGTCGATGACGATAAAACTACCGGTAGCATGGTTGCGCGGGTAGGCGTCGAAAGCAACCGGCTGGCTCAGGGTGAGCTCACACAGGCCAATTTCGTTCAGTGCCAGCTGTGAGGGGTCGGCGCTCTGCTCCAGAGTATTTACGTCGGTCTGGTGGTGAATCCTTTTCACCGTTGCCGAGGTAAAGGTTGGCCCCAGTTTGATGTCATACAGGCGGCCGGTTTCCAGCGGCGCATCAGTCATCCACACGATATTGGCGGTGAAGCGGTTGCCCACCTCCGGCTCGTCTTCCACCTTTACCAGCATGTCGCCCCGGCTGATATCGATCTCGTCGTTCAGGGTCAGGGTGACGGCCTGGTCGATGTAGGCTTCTTCCAGGTTGCCGTCGAAGGTCACCACTTCCTTCACAGTGCTCTTGCGACGTGACGGCAGGGCCATGATTTCGTCACCCGGGCGGATCACCCCGGAGGCGATGGTGCCGCAGAAGCCACGGAAGTTCAGGTTGGGCCGGGTAACGTACTGCACCGGGAAACGGAAGTGCTCCAGGTTTTTGTCCCGGGAGACCTCCACGGTCTCCAGGATTTCCATCAGCGGCTGTCCGCTGAACCAGGGCGTATTCTCACTCCGGTTCACCACGTTATCGCCTTCCAGGGCAGAAAGGGGCACAAAGCGGATATCCTTCAGGCCGAGCTTGGTCGCAAAGGCCAGGTAGTCTTCCTTGATTTCGTTGAACCGCTCCTCGCTGAAGTCCACCAGGTCCATCTTGTTGATGGCCACCACGATATGACGGATACCCAGAAGGGAGGCAATGTAGGAATGCCGGCGGGTTTGCGTCAGCACGCCGTAGCGGGCGTCGATCATCAGGATCGCCAGCTGGGCGGTGGAGGCACCGGTGGCCATGTTGCGGGTGTACTGCTCGTGGCCGGGAGTATCGGCAATAATGAACTTGCGCTTGTCGGTGCTGAAGTAGCGGTAAGCCACATCAATAGTGATGCCCTGTTCCCGCTCGGCCTGCAGGCCATCCACCAGCAGGGCCAGGTCCAGCTTCTCACCGGTGGTACCCATTTTTGCGCTGTCGGTCTTCAGGCTGGCCATGTGATCTTCATAGATCATCTTGGTGTCGTGCAGCAGCCGGCCTATGAGGGTGCTTTTTCCGTCATCCACGCTGCCACAGGTCAGCAGACGGAGCAGTTCCTTGTTTTCGTGTTGCTTCAGGTAGGCCTGAATATCTTCTGCAATCAGATCGGACTGGTGTGACATCTTAGAAGTACCCTTCCCGCTTTTTCTGTTCCATGGAGCCGGCGGAGTCATGATCGATCACGCGGCCCTGACGCTCGGAGCTGGTTGCCAGCAGCATTTCCTGGATGATTTCCGGCAGCGTGTCCGCCTCGGACTCGATGGCGCCGGTCAGCGGGTAACAGCCCAGGGTACGGAACCGTACCGACTTCATCATCGGCTTTTCGCCTTCCTTTAACGGCATGCGATCATCGTCCACCATGATAAGGGTGCCATCCCGTTCGACGACCGGCCGCTTGGCGGCGTAGTAGAGAGGTACGATTTCGATGTTCTCGAGGTAGATGTACTGCCAGATGTCCAGCTCGGTCCAGTTGGACAGCGGAAACACGCGAATGCTCTCGCCCTTGTTGATCTTCCCGTTATAGATGTTCCACAGCTCGGGGCGCTGGTTCTTCGGATCCCAGCGGTGGTACTCGTCCCGGAAGGAGTAGACCCGCTCCTTGGCGCGGGATTTTTCCTCGTCCCGACGGGCACCGCCAAAAGCAGCATCGAACCTGTACTTGTTCAGGGCCTGCTTCAACGACTGGGTTTTCATGATGTCAGTGTGCTTCGCGCTGCCATGGGTAAATGGCCCCACGCCCTGACGTACCCCTTCCTCGTTAATGTGGACAATCAGGTCCATGCCGTACTCCCTGGCCTTGCGGTCCCGGAACTCGATCATTTCCCGGAATTTCCAGGTGGTATCGACGTGCAGCAGCGGGAATGGCAGTTTGCCCGGGTAAAAGGCCTTGCGGGCCAGGTGCAGCATGACTGCCGAGTCCTTACCAATGGAGTAGAGCATCACCGGGTTGTCGAACTCCGCAGCGACCTCCCGGATGATATGGATGCTTTCAGCTTCCAGCTGTTTGAGATGGGTCAGGTTGTACGTGGTCATAGTTCAGCTCACCGGGGCACCTCAGCGGGCGCCCAGAACAGGGATGAAGAGGCGTTATCAGAGGTGAGCTACTATACCAGCGGCAAGTTCTTATAAGAAGGTGATCTGCTAGAGTTTCCGGCTATAACAATATTCGCCGTGTAACCGTCCGGTTATAGCCTGCAGGGCGACGGATCTGCCTGATGCTGCGGTCAATCAGCCCGCTCTGACAGCAGTCGATGTACATACTGGTCCACGTAATCGAAGCCCCGGCCGTCGAAGTCGACGAAGCGGATGCCCAGATGAAATTCATCCCTGGCAATGCGTCGCAAATGGGCAATATGGCCCCGGGCTGACAGACTGACAGATTGCTGCGCCAGAACCGGCACATCGAAGCGTGCGTTGATGGCGATCCAGTCACCGGGGGCCGGGGCACGTTTATCCGGGATAAGGGTTTCAGTAACCGCGGTGGTACACCGGATCATCATGCCGGCCCGGGACAGGTTGCACATCTGGCACTCAATGGCAGGCTGGCCCGGGCGGTTCAGCGTTACCGGGAGTGAAACGTCTGCGCGCTGCTGGTCCCGGAGGTTGGGTTCAGCGGACCGGGGTTTGACCCGCATCGGCTTTGCAGGGGCGGACTCGACGTTGAGTGGCTTTCCCATGGTCATATCCTGTTCGATCTTGTTACCTGTCGTGCCCGAAACCAAGGTAACGGCGCTCGTTAAAGCCTGGTGCGCGTCCTGCGTCCTGACATAAACCTTGCTGTCGCTGAATCCTTTACCGGCGATACCCGATCACCAGTCCCAGGCCTCTCTTCGGAGGCTCGCAGAATACGTCTGTAACTTCGGGCGGAGATTGCAGTTTTTATTGTCTCCGGAGTGTAGCTGGTGGATTTGTGAGCAGCAAGAGAGTGTCGTGATGTCTGTCATGTTATTAAACTTTCGTTTGATCCGGTTTCTTGCACAACTGTCCCGCCCGGTTCCTGGTTTTCTGCTCCTTCTGGTGGCTGGATGTGTGGGGTAGAATAGGGCAGTTCCATTTCCTGGCGTAAGCGACTTCCTGATGACACAGAAAACCCCGGCCACTGGCAGTGGCAAAGTCGGATTTATCAGCCTGGGCTGTCCCAAGGCCCTGGTGGACTCCGAGCGCATCCTGACCCAACTCCGGCTGGACGGTTACGATGTGGTCCCGACCTATGACGATGCCGATATCGTGGTCGTTAACACCTGTGGTTTTATTGATGCGGCCAAGCAGGAGTCCCTTGACGCCATTGGCGAAGCCATCAGTGAGAATGGCAAGGTTATCGTGACCGGCTGTATGGGGGTGGAGGCCGATAGAATCCGTGATACCCACCCCGGTGTGCTCGCGGTTTCAGGTCCCCAGGCCTACGAGGAAGTGGTGGGTGCAGTGCACCAGTATGTCCCCCCCAAAAAGGACCATGATCCCTTCGTGGACCTGGTGCCGCCCCAGGGCATCAAGCTGACACCCCGTCACTATGCCTATCTGAAGATCTCTGAAGGCTGCAATCACAGCTGTACCTTCTGCATTATCCCGGACATGCGTGGCAAGCTGGTAAGCCGTCCAGTTGGCGATGTCATGGACGAAGCCCAGCGCCTGGTGGATGCGGGGGTTAAAGAGTTGCTGGTAATCTCCCAGGACACCTCAGCCTATGGCGTGGACATCAAGTACCGCACCGGATTCTGGCAGGGCCGGCCGCTGAAGACGAAGATGCAGTCCCTGTGTGAAGCGCTGGGGGAGATGGGGGTCTGGGTACGCCTGCACTATGTCTACCCTTACCCCCACGTTGACGACATTATTCCGCTGATGGCGGAGGGCAAGATCCTGCCGTACCTGGATATACCCTTCCAGCACGCCAGTCCGAGAGTACTGAAGGCCATGAAGCGCCCGGCCCACGACAGCAAGACCCTGGAGCGCATCAGGAAGTGGCGGGAAATATGTCCTGAGCTGACCATTCGGTCCACCTTCATCGTTGGCTTTCCGGGAGAAACGGAGGAGGACTTCCAGTACTTGCTGGACTGGCTGGATGAGGCCCAGCTGGATCGGGTCGGCGCGTTTACCTACAGCCCGGTGGAAGGGGCAAGGGCTAATGAACTGGAAGGCGCCGTTCCGGAAGACGTAAAGGAAGAGCGCCTTGCCCGGTTCATGGCCAGACAGGCGGAAATCTCCACGGCCCGTCTGCAGGCAAAGATCGGCAAGACCATTGATGTACTGATCGATGAGGTGGACGAAGAGGGCGCCATTGGTCGATCCAAAGCCGATGCCCCGGAAATCGACGGCATGGTTTACCTGAATGGCGAAACCGGCTTGCAGCCCGGGCAGATTGTCAGGGCGGTGGTGGAGCACGCCGATGAGCATGATCTGTGGGCCGTGCTGGCCTGACGGCAGGGTATTCAGCCTGAAAACAAAGCGCCCCGGTTTTTCCGGGGCGCTTTCGTTGCGGTTCAGTTGTTGCTGACCCTGGCGACGATATCGGCGTAGTAGTCGTCAAAGTCGGTGAACTCGATGCTGTCGCGACCGCAGCAGCGAATATTGCCGGATTTGATGTCGTACACCCAGCCGTGAATCTCGATCTTGCCCGTGGCCAGTTTGGCCGCCACGACTGGATGGGTACGCAGGTGCTGCACCTGCTGCAGCACATTTTCCTCGATGGCCTCGTTGAGGTACTTCGGATCCAGTGGTTCCTCGCCGTCGATGTCATGGCGTTCCCGCACGATTTCCATGGCCGAGCGACAATGCCCCAGCCATTCCTTTACGTGGGGCAGCCCCCTGAGGGCAGGGATATCGAGCGCTCCCTTGATGGCACCGCAATCGGTGTGGCCGCAGACAATGATATGCCGTACGTGCAGCACCGCCACCGCGTACTCGATGGAGGCGGTCATGCCCCCGGTCTCGTTGCTGTGGGGCGGTATTACATTACCGGCATTACGACAGATAAACAGGTCACCGGGGTTTGAGCCGGTAACCATGTTCGGGTCGATGCGAGAATCAGAACAGGTGAAGAACAGCACATCCGGGTTCTGGTTCTCTGCAAGGGAGCGGAACAGGTCCTTGCGCAGCGGATAGACATTCTTGCGAAAGTCCAGCACGCCGCTAACGATGTGGTCCATAGGTTTTCCTCTGCCGTTCAAGCGCCCAGCTTTTTCTGAAGAATTTCGTTGAACAGCTTGGGGTTGCCCTGGCCTTTGGAGGCTTTCATCAGCGGCCCCATAAAGCCGCCGAGCATTTTCTTGCGCTTCTTGGGGTCTTCCTCGCTCTGGTACTGGGCGACCTGGTCAGGCATGCCGGCGAGAACCTCGTCCACCATCTTTTCCAGCTCGCCGGTGTCGGACACCTGCTTCAGCCCCCTGGCCTCGATGATCGCGTCCACATCTTCGCTTTCACCGCTCCAGAGGGTGTCGAAGACCTTCTTCGCGCCCGCGGACGATACGGTATTGTCGGCAATCCGTGACACCAGTGCGCCCAGTTGCCTGCCGTCGACGGGCGCCGCTGTCACTGACTTTTCCTCGGCGTTCAGTCGTGCGGAGAATTCGCCGAGAATCCAGTTGGCGGACAGCTTGGCGTCCTTTCCGTGCTGGACGGTCTCCTCGAAAAGGGCCGCCAGCCCGGAGTCGCCGGCGATCAGCCCGGCGTCGTAGTCATTTAGCCCATACTGATCCATGAAGCGGGCCTTGCGGGCGTCAGGCAGTTCCGGAAGGTTGTGCCGCGCCTCTTCGATAAAGGCTTCGTCCAGTACTACCGGTAACAGGTCCGGGCAGGGGAAGTAACGATAGTCGTTGGCTTCCTCCTTGGTGCGCATGGAGCGGGACTCATCCCGGTCACCGTTATACAGGCGGGTTTCCTGCACGATTACTCCGCCGTCCTCCAGGATATCCATTTGTCGCTCCACCTCGTGGTGGATGGCCTGCTCCATGAACCGGAAAGAGTTCAGGTTCTTGGTCTCCGTGCGGGTACCCAGTGTGTCCGAGCCTTTCGGCTTGAGGGAGATGTTTACGTCAAAACGCATCGAGCCCTGCGACATGTCACCGTCACAGATGCCCAGGGAGGTCACAATGCCGTGAAGTTTTCTGGCAAAGGCGACGGCTTCCTCGGCACTGCGCATGTCCGGCTCGGTGACCACTTCAATGAGCGGAGTACCGGCCCGGTTCAGGTCCACGCCGGTCATGCCATGGAAATCCTCGTGCAGGGACTTGCCGGCGTCTTCTTCCAGGTGGGCGTGGTGGATTCGCACCCGTTTCGATTCGCCGTTCTCCAACTGGATATCCACGTAACCAGGGCCCACGATGGGTCGGGCCAGTTGGGTGGTCTGGTAACCCTTGGGCAGGTCAGGGTAGAAGTAGTTCTTGCGTTCGAATACCGAGCGGCGTTCGATTTCGGCGTTCACCGCCAGGCCGAACATCACCGCGAAACGGAACGCCTGCTCGTTGGGTACCGGCAGGGTGCCGGGCATGGCCAGGTCAACCGCATTGGCCTGGGTGTTGGGCTCGGCTCCGTAGGCGGTGCTGGAGCCAGAAAAAATCTTGGTACGAGTGGCGAGCTGAACGTGAATCTCCAGCCCGATGACGATATCCCATTGCATGTGACACTTTCCTCCGTCGGGCTTAGTGGGGCTCGCGCTGGTGCCAGTCGGTCACCTGCTGGAACTGGTGGGCGGCATTGAGCAGCCGTGCTTCCGAGAAATAGTCTCCGATAATCTGCAGGCCAACCGGCAGGCCGTTGACAAAGCCGGCCGGAACCGACATGGCAGGTACGCCCGCCAGGTTGATGGCAATGGTAAACACATCTTCCAGGTACATGGTGACGGGATCCGTGTTTTTCTCACCCTGAACAAAGGCCGGAGACGGCGAAGTGGGGCTCATCAGTACATCCACGTCACGGAAGGCGTTGATGAAATCCTGCTGGATCAGGCGGCGTACCTTCTGGGCTTTCAGGTAATAGGCGTCAAAATAGCCGGCGGAAAGGGCATAGGTGCCCACCAGGATTCGCCGCTTGACCTCGTTGCCAAAGCCCTCCGCCCGGGTGCGGGTGTACAGATCCATCAGGTCCTTCGGGTCGTCACAGCGGTAGCCGTAGCGCACGCCGTCAAATCGGGACAGGTTGGCAGACGCCTCTGCCGGGGCGATGACGTAATAGGCCGCAATGGCCAGTTTTGCGTGGGGGAGGGAGACTTCCTTCACCGTGGCGCCGAGTTTCTCGTATTCTTTCACCGCGTCACGGACCTGCTGCTCCATGGCCCGGTCCAGCTGATCCGAAAAATACTCCTTCGGCAGGCCAATTTTCAGGCCTTTCAGGGGTTCGTTGAGGGTGGCGGTGTAGTCCGGCACCGCGCGATCCACACTGGTGGAGTCTTTCGGGTCGAAGCCAGCCATGACGTTGAGCATCAGGGCATTGTCTTCTGCCGTCCGGGCCATGGTGCCCCCCTGATCGAGGCTGGAGGCAAACGCAATCATGCCGTAGCGGGACACCCGGCCATAGGTGGGTTTGAGGCCTGTGACACCGCAAAGAGCTGCCGGCTGGCGGATAGAGCCCCCGGTATCGGTAGCGGTCGCGGCCGGAACCAGGCGGGCCGCTACGGCAGCCGCGGAGCCACCGGAAGAGCCGCCCGGTACACGCTTTTCACCCCAGGGGTTGGTCACTGGCCCGAAATGGCTGGACTCGTTGGACGACCCCATGGCGAACTCGTCCATGTTGGTCTTGCCCAGGCACACCGCCCCGGCCTTCCGGAAACGGGTGGTTACCGTGGCATCGTAGGGCGGTACGAAATTCTCCAGCATCTTCGAACCGCAGGTGGTGCGAACGCCGCTGGTACAGAAAATGTCCTTGTGGGCAAAGGGAACGCCGGTCCAGGGCGTTGCCTTGCCACTGGCGCGCTGCTCGTCTGCAGCTCTGGCGTCGGCCAGGGCCTGGTCCTCGGTTACGGTAATGAAACTGTTGTACTTGCCATCCTCGTTACGGATGCGGTCAAGGAACTGTCGGGTCAGTTCCACACTGGAGACGGTGCCCTGCTCCAGCGCACGGGATAGTTCGGCTACAGATTTGTTGTGCATGGTGCTTCCTGGGTCGCTGGTCGGTCACTCAATAACGCGGGGGACGAGGTACAGGCCGTTCTCCGTGGCAGGGGCAATGGCCTGGAACGCGGCGCGCTGGTCGGTCTCGGTGACTTCGTCCGGCCGCAGGCGCTGAACGGCGTCCAGGGGGTGGGCCAGGGGTTCGACGGATTCGGTGTCGGCCGCGCTGAGCTGGTCCACCAGGTCGAGAATATTGCCCAGGTCCTTTTCCAGAGCGGACACCTGCGCATCATCCACCTGGATGCGGGCAAGCACCGCGACTTTTTCTATGTCCTTGCGGGAAATGGTCACGCATTGCCTCCGGGGTTCGGGGAAAACCCCTATGTTAACAGATCCCGGTGCCCGGGCAGTACCCTGGCGCTGTCGTAACGGCTTGTAACGCGGCGGATCACGCCTTGCCTGCGGGGGTGCTCACTGCTAAAGTTGCCGCATCATTTCCAGACTGCATTTCTCAGGTTGAAATAACGCGAATGTTGAAACGTATCCGAGGCCTATTCTCAAGCGATCTCTCGATCGATCTTGGTACCGCAAACACCCTTATATATGTCCGTGAGCGGGGGATCGTCCTGAATGAGCCTTCGGTGGTGGCGATCCGGACCAACAACTCCCAGAAGATGGTTGCGGCCGTGGGTGCCGAGGCGAAGCGAATGCTTGGTCGCACACCGGGTAATATCACCGCGATCCGCCCCATGAAAGACGGTGTGATTGCCGACTTTGTCGTTACCGAAAAAATGCTGCAGCACTTTATTCACAAGGTGCACGAGAACAGTTTTATCACGCCGAGCCCGCGGGTTCTGGTTTGTGTGCCCAGCAAGTCCACCCAGGTTGAAAAGAAAGCGATTCGGGAATCGGCCCTGGGGGCCGGTGCCCGTGAAGTCTTCCTGATCGAGGAGCCCATGGCGGCAGCGATCGGTGCTGGCCTGCCGGTCGAGGAAGCCAGCGGTTCAATGATCGTCGATATCGGCGGGGGCACCACAGAGATTGCCATCATCTCCCTCAACGGCATTGTCTACGCCGAATCCGTGCGGGTCGGTGGTGACAAATTTGATGAAGCCATCGTCACCTATGTGCGCCGCAACTACGGCAGCCTGATCGGTGATTCCACCGCTGAGCGCATCAAGCATGAGATCGGCTGCGCCTATGAGGGCGTGGAGATCCGCGAGATCGATGTACGCGGTCGCAATCTGGCGGAGGGCGTTCCCCGCTCGTTTACACTCAACAGTGAGGAAATTCTCGACGCCCTGCAGGAGTCCCTTGCGCAGATCGTTCAGACCGTCAAGAGTGCGCTGGAGCAGTCTCCCCCCGAACTGGCTTCCGACATTGCCGAGCGTGGTATTGTACTGACTGGCGGTGGTGCCCTGTTGCGGGGCCTGGACAAGCTGATCAGCGAAGAAACCGGTCTGCCGGTGATCATCGCAGAAGACCCGCTGACCTGTGTCGCCCGTGGCGGCGGCAAGGCGCTGGAAGTTATCGACCGTGGCGGAATTGGCATGTTCTCCCAGGAGGGGTGATCATGGTACCGGGTTCCGGCCTGACCAACTCATGCCCGTTGCCGCCGCTGGGGTCCCGCCCCAGCGGCGGCTGCGTTATCGGGGCAGGGGGGTTGTGCCATTAAGACGATTTTCGTGCAGGGTCCCGTTCCCGGATTCCGTTTGCTGTTTGTGCTCGTGTTGTCGGTGGTCCTGATCGTCGCGGATCACCGGTTCGACCGGCTGGAGCCGGTGCGCAGCGGTATCGCCAGTGTGCTCGCCCCGGTGTTCTGGCTGGGCAATGCCCCTGACCGCTTCGGCGACTGGTTCGCCGGCGTCGTCACCCCCCGGGAAGACCTGCTCAGCGAGAATGAGGCTCTCAAGGCCCGCCTGATGATACTCGAACGTCGCGCCCTCAAGTACGGTGCGCTGGCAGCGGAAAACAACCGGCTGCGGGAGCTGATGAATGCGTCCGGGACGCTGGACGACCGGGTGGTTGTTGCCGAGGTGGTCGGGGTATCACCGGATCCTTTTGCCCACGAAGTCATCATCAACAAGGGCGCACGGGACGGTCTCGAGGCCGGCCAGGCGATACTGGATGCCAACGGCCTGATGGGCCAGGTGCTTTATACGGCCGCCTTTACCTCACGCGTACTGCTGATTTCCGACAGTAGCCATGCCGTGCCGGTGGAAGTGCTGAGGAATGGCCTCAGGGCCATTCTGCTGGGTAACGGCGATATCGGCCAGCTGGAACTGGTCCATGTACCGGATACTGCGGATATCCGGGAGGGGGATGTGCTGGTCAGTTCGGGCCTCGGTGGACGCTTTCCGAAGGGGTATCCGGTGGCGGAAGTCTCTGACATCACCAAGGAACCTGGCGCACCGTTTGTGACCATTCATGCCACCCCCATGGCAAAGCTGAGTCGCAGCAAACTGGTGCTGGTTGTCTTCTCCGAAGCCGGCGCTGCAGGACCGGAGGAGTTGTACGACCAGCAGGAGGCGGGCAGCGCCGAACCGTCCGCCGGGGCTGAAACCAGTGGGGAGGGCAACTGATGTTGTCGATCATCAGTTATCCGGTCATGTTTTTCAGTATCCTGTTGGCGCTGGTGCTGAGTATTTCCCTGTTTCCCCAGGGCTGGTTCGAGTTCCGCCCGGAGTGGCTGGCGCTGATGGTGTTCTATTGGACCTACCGCGCGCCGGCGCAGTTCGGCATTGTTGTGGCGTGGGCACTGGGTCTGTTGCTGGATGTGCTGGAGGCAACTCCGCTGGGCGTGAATGGCCTGGCCATGGCGGCAGTAGCCTTCCTGGTGCTGACCGTCCATCAGCGATTACGAATGTTCCCGTTGATCCAGCAGAGCATTATCGTGTTTCTGCTTGTGGGAATAAACCAGATGCTGGTGCACTTTATCAGGCAGGTGCTGGGGGCGGAAACCTCCGGGTTTGCCTACCTCTGGCCCGCTGTTACCAGTGCGATTCTCTGGCTGGTGCTGTGCCCGCTGCTTGACAAGCTGAACCTGAAGCTCGGCTGACCCGAAACCTGTCGGACAGACTATGATGACGAAACCGGTCATACTCGCCTCAGCATCGCCCCGACGGGCGGACCTGCTCAGACAGCTTGGGCTATGCTTTGAGACACGGCCCGTGGATATCGACGAAACGCCGCAGCCGGGGGAGACTCCCTCCGTCTATGTGTACCGGCTGGCCCGGGAGAAGGCCGTCGCCGGCTTCGAATTGGCCGGCGAGCCGGAGGCGCTGGTCCTCGGTTCTGATACTACGGTGGTGCTGGATGGCAGGATTCTTGGCAAACCAGCCGACCGGGACGATGCGCGAGTCATGCTGCGAGCACTCTCCGGCCGCACGCACCAGGTGATGACCGGCGTTGCCCTGGCGAGTCAGGGTGGGACGGAAGTAACGGTGAGCACCACCGATGTGGCGTTCCGGCCCCTCGATGAACGTGAAATTGCCGCCTATTGCGAGACCGGTGAACCCCTGGACAAGGCTGGCGGCTATGGCATCCAGGGGCGCGGAGGTGCCTTTGTGTCCTCCATCACCGGCAGTTACAGTGCGGTAGTGGGCCTGCCTCTGGATGTGACCGCGGACCTGCTTGCCCGGGCGGGGTTGCCGGTCTGGGACTACTGGACACCCGATAATAACGGAGACTGACATGAGCGAGGAAATCCTGATCAACGTGACGCCGGTGGAAACCCGGGTAGCGCTGGTTGAAAACGGGATGCTTCAGGAAGCTTATGTCGAGCGGACCACCCGCCGGGGGATTGTCGGCAATATCTTCAAGGGCAAGGTGGTCAGGGTTCTGCCGGGCATGGAAGCGGCGTTCGTGGATATCGGCCTGGAGCGCGCAGCGTTCATCCACGCCTCGGATGTCCTGCCTTCCATGTCCGATGGTGAAAACACCGAGGCCAGCGACGGCCCCCGTACTGTTCCGGATATCCGCACGTTACTGCGGGAGGGACAATCGCTGGTGGTGCAGGTTACAAAGGACCCTATCGGCACCAAGGGTGCACGGCTTACCACCCAGCTTTCCATTCCCTCCCGCTACCTGGTCTTCATGCCTGGTGTTCACCATATCGGTATTTCCCAGCGCATTGAGGACGATGATGAACGGGCCCGGCTCAAGGGCATCCTCGAGGGGGCTATCGGTGATCAGGATGACTGCGCCGGCGGTTTTATCATCCGCACCGCCGCCGAAGGTGTCTCCGAGGAAGACCTGCTGGCGGACATGGTCTACCTGCAGCGCCTGAACCAGTCCATCATGGACCGTATTGAGCAGGTCAGGGCGCCGTCGATCATCTACCAGGACCTGCCGCTCTTTATCCGCACCATCCGGGACCTGATCCGCCCCCAGACCGAGAAGGTACGCATTGACTCCCGGGAGAGCTATCAGCGGGTGATGGACTTCGTACGGGAGTTTGTATCGGAGTTCGAGACCAAGGTGGAGTATTACCCGGGCGAACGGCCGATTTTCGATCTCTACAGCGTAGAGGATGAAATCCAGAAAGCCCTGAGCCGCAAGGTGCAGCTGAAATCCGGCGGCTATGTGATCATCGACCAGACCGAGGCCATGACCACCATCGACATTAACACCGGAGCGTTTGTCGGTCACCGCAACCTGGAAGAAACCATCTTCAAGACCAACCTGGAAGCCGCCAGGGCCATTAGCCGGCAACTGCGCCTGAGAAACATGGGCGGCATCATCATCATCGACTTTATTGATATGGAGGATCCGGAGCACCAGCGCCAGGTGCACCGGATGCTGGAGAAAATGCTCGAGCGCGACCACGCCAAGACCAAGATTACCGGCGTGTCCGAGCTGGGGCTGGTGGAGATGACCCGCAAGCGCACCACCGAAAGCCTGGGCCAGATTCTGTGTGAGCCCTGTCCCATCTGTGATGGCCGCGGCTTCCTCAAGACTGCCGAGACCGTATGCTATGAGGTGTTCCGGGAGATCCTGCGGATCAATCGCGCCTATGATGCCGAAAGCTACCTGGTCATGGCATCCCAGAAAGTGGTGGACCGGTTGCTGGATGAAGAAGCCGATAACGTGGCTGACCTGGAAACCTTTATAGAAAAGTCCATTCGCTTCCAGGTTGAGCCCTTCTACAGCCAGGAGCAGTACGATGTGGTGTTACTCTGAGCACAATGGCCCCACCGAATTCCTCCCCATCTGACCCTGTTCCGGAGTCTTCCGGGGACCGGACGCTGCTTCGTTTTCTCCTGCTGGTCCTGATGTGGCTCTCTATCGGCCTGTTGCTCGTCGTCGCTGTACTGACGAGTTGGGCGAGATACACGGCCGAAAATATCGATGAATATCGCCCCGAGCTGGAGGCCCTGCTTGGCGATCGCCTGGGCCAGGAGGTGTCGATCAGGCGCCTGTCGGCCAGCTGGAAGGGGGCGGATCCGGTATTGCAGGCCGAAGGTGTGCGCATCGCCCATCGCGATGCTCCGGATAAAAGCGCCCTGTCGTTGCAGCAGCTTCAGTTGCGGCTCGACGGGCCGGGGTCACTGTTCCGCATGGGCCTGGTTTTCCGGCGCATGGAGGCCGACGGTCTGGACCTGGTTGTGGTGCAGGACGGGGATGGACGGCTTTCCATCGACGGGCTCATCCTTCCCGAGGCCGGGCCGGGCCTGAGCGGCGCAGAGCTGGAGGCTGACCAGTGGCTCGAGCCCAGGCGCTGGCTGGACGAACTGACCGCCCGCATATCGGACCCCCACGTCCGGCTTACCCGCCTTACCGTCGGTCTGAGAACCCCTGACGCTGATACCACTTTCGTGGATGTTCCGCAGCTGGACCTGGCCTATACCAATCAGCAGATGTCGGCCTCTGGTCGCGCCATGCGCCAGGGTACGCTGGAGCAACTGGCTACCTTTTCTGTCAGGGGCCGGGACCTGTTTGACGGTCGCTTCAGTGGCCAGGTATGGGCTGAGCTGACCCCCGGTGGATTCTTCGAGGGTCTGACCCGCGGTTTGAAATGGCGAGGCTTTGAGGTACGGGATTTCAACGCTGATGCCCGTACCTGGCTCACATTCAGGGATGGCCAGCTGATGCGTCTCAACGGCGAGCTGGACGTTCACCGGGTACAGCTGGACAGCGAACTGGATAATCTCGGCCCGTTACAAGATCTTTCCGCCAGGGTTGGCTGGCGGCGCACTGACGACGGGGCGAGCTTCCATGTGAAGGACTTGGGGTGGCAGTGGCAGGGAGACCGGGTGTCAGGCCTTGCCGGCCGTATCGACTATGACCGGCTATCGTTCCATGTCCGCGCGCCTGGCCTGCCCCTGGGTCCCCTGGCCCGACTGGCAGTCGGGTCGGAATTATTGCCGGCACGGGCCCAGTATCATCTCGCTGCCCTGGCTCCAGAGGGCAAACTGTCTGCCCTGGACCTGGAGATCCCCCGCAAGTTGCCGGAGGAATTCCACCTGTCGGCCCAGCTTGATGGTGTCTCGGTGCAGCCACACCAGGGGGCGCCGGGTGGCGACAATGTGCAGGGCAGGTTGTGGCTGAGTCGTCATGGCGGGCAGGCCCGGGTAGAGGGGCAGGACATGACACTCCACTTCCCGGAGCTGTTCGCCGGTCCGTGGACCTTCAGGCAGGCTACCGGTGAGGTTGGCTGGCGTCTTGACGGCGGGATCACCCGGGTTTTCGCCCGCGACCTGAACATGACCTACCAGGACCAGACCCGCATGGAGGGGGCATTTGATCTGCGGCTCGACCGTTATGGCGAGGATAACCTGGGCCTGAGAGTGTCGGTAGAGAACGGCCAGGCGGCCATGCTGCCGGAGTTCGTGCCGGTAGGCGCCGTTGCCCCAGAACTTTATGAATGGCTGACTACTGCCATTGAAGAGGGTGAGATCACACGCGGTGAATTCTACGGTCATGGCCAGATCGGTCAGGATCTGCCCCGCCACGCTTTCAGCACGGCGATGGAATACGAGTTCCGGAACGGGCGGGTCACCTATGATCCCGCCTGGCCCGAGGTGACCGGGGCCAGCGGCCGTGTGCGTATCCACAATGGCCATACGCTGGTGGAGCTGGACCAGGCAGAGACCGGTGGGCTCTCGTTGCCGGAGGCGAGTGTGGGTGTGGCCCCTGACGGTGAGTTCCCGGTGATCAGTGTGAATACCCGCGCAGAGGTAAACGGTGAACGGATTGCCTACTGGCTCAGGGAAACCCCGCTGGGTGAGATGGCCGCGGGCGCCGGGGAAGCCCTGTCAGTAACCGGTGACTACGGAGTGGGCCTGGAGCTGAGCATCCCCCTGGCCCCCGACCGATCGGTGGGGGTAGAGGCCGATGTCCGTGTCGATAACGGCGCGATCGGCTATCCGGACGCGGATCTGCGCTGGGAGGCCATAAGCGGAGACCTTTCCTACAGCAGCAGTGAGGGCTTCTCGGGTGAGCCACTCTCGGCCCGCTTTCTGGACCAGCCGGTTTCGGTGACGCTGGCCAGGGGGGCGGACCAGCAAGGACTGGATATTATCCAGAGCGGTCAGACCGATGTGGCCGCCCTGGCCGCCAGGCTGTTGCCGGAAGGGCCATCGGTGGAAGGCATTGAGGGCCGGTTGCCCTACACCGCCACCCTGACGTTCTCGCAACAGGCACCGCCCCGGCTGGTGGTCACTGCCAGCAGTGCCGGTATCTGGTCCGAATGGCCGGCGCCGCTGGGCCGTGAGGCGGGCCAGGAAGAACGGATCGAGGCGCTGGTGCGCTGGCCGGACAGTGATCGTCTGCTGGTCGAAGGGCGATGGGGCGAAAGGATCGCGGTTGCCCTGGAATGGCGGAATCAGGCCTTTTACGGTGGGGAAGTGGCCATCGGGGATGAAGAGGCCTGGTTGCCGGACACGGCGGGACTGGTCGTGAAGGCGGATGTGGAACAGTTTGTACCCGGCCAATGGCGGTCCCGGCTTGAAGGGTTCGTAACCAGGCCTGGTGCAGGCAGCGGCGCAGGGGGCGAAACCGGTGGAGGCAGTCCTGACTGGCTGAACCGGGTCGAGTTGTCCATGGCAGAGCTCCTGGTTGGCGATCATGCCCTGCCGGGGGTCACCGCAACGATTACACCGGAGGCGGGCGGCTGGCTTCTGCAGACCGACTCCTATCGCGCCACCGGCGAGGTTCGTATTCCTTCCTCCGGGGAGCGGGTAACGGTGGATCTCGAACGGCTCAGGCTGGCCCGCTCCGGTGACGAGGCGGACGACGGCACCGACGAGCCGCCCTCCCTGCTGACACCGACAGAGCAACTGGAAGCCTTCCGTAACATGGCCGCCGGCCAGTGGCCGGAAGTGGAGGTGCGTATCGGGGCCCTGTGGCTGGGCGATGACCCCGCGGGAGCCTGGTCATTCCTGTTGTCGCCATCACCGGACCAGGTCACCTTGCAGGACCTGCAGGGGGAAATCGGCTCGCTGGACTTCGACGGCCAGGTTCGCTGGGGCGTTACGTCCGGCGAGGAAACCACGGTGCTCCAGGGTGTGCTGGAGGGTGGTGATCTCCAGGACCTGGCTACCGTGCTGGGCATGGAGGCCCCACTGACCAATGAGCGTTCGGTTATTGACCTCAACCTTGCCTGGCCCGGTCGCCCGGATCAGTTCACGGCTGGTCGCCTGAATGGAAGCTTCAGCCTGCGCCTGGACGATGGGGTCATTCTGAAGAATAACGACACAGCGCAACTGTTCCGTCTGTTCAACCTGCTTAATACGGATACCCTGCAGCGCCGTCTCAGCTTCGATTTCTCCGATCTTTACGAGGCTGGCGTGGCCTTCGATGCCATTTCCGGCAAGGCTACCCTGGAGCATGGTGTCCTGAACTGGGACCCGGACCTGCAACTGGCGGGACCGTCAGGGGCGCTGCGTATGTCAGGCTCCACCAACCTGGCTGATCGGAGCCTGAGTATGCGCCTGGTGGTCATTCTTCCGCTGACCCAGAATTTGCCCCTGGCCGCCATCCTGATGGGGGCCTCGCCCCCGGTGGGGGGAGCCCTGTTTGTGCTCGACAAGTTGCTGGGCGAGCCATTGAGCAAACTCACCAGTGCCACCTATAGTGTAGGTGGTACCTGGGATAACCCCGAGGTGAACCTGCGCAATATCTTTGACGCCGGAAACCAGGAGTAGGGTTGCCGGCACAGAGAGTGTGCCCTGATATCCAGTGCCGGGAGGCTGTTATGAGCAATACCATGGTTGCCGCCATTCAGATGGTCAGTACCCACGATGTCGACGACAACCTGCGCCAGGCCTCCCTCCTGCTGGGACAGGCCGCCCGGCAGGGAGCGCGGATCGCCGTGCTGCCGGAAAATTTCGCGGTACTGGATACGGCCAGGATGCCGATTCATGGCCGCCGGGAGTTGACGCCGGATGGCCCCATTCGCAGCTTTCTGGCGGCGCAGGCCCGCAAGTACGGTATGTGGATTGTGGGCGGCTCGCTGCCCACTGCGGCCCGCCCGGACGGTCAGGCGCTGAGCGACCGGGTGAGGGCGAGTTGTATCGTGGTGGATGACCAGGGCGCTGAGGTGGCCCGCTATGACAAGATTCACCTGTTTGATGCCATGGTGGAAGACAGTCAGGGCCAGTACCGGGAGTCGGATACCTTCGAGCCCGGGAATAGCCTGGTCTCCCTGGATACTCCTGCCGGCCGTCTGGGGCTGGCCATCTGTTACGACTTGCGGTTCCCGGAGCTGTTCCGTCAGTTACGGGAGCAGCAGGTGGAGTGGGTCACCCTGCCCAGTGCCTTTACCTGGCACACCGGCGATGCCCACTGGCACCCCCTGATCCGCGCCAGAGCCATTGAGAACCAGGTATGGATGGTGGCTCCCGGGCAGGGAGGCCAGAACAGTGAGCGGCGCCGCACTTACGGCCACTCCATGATCGTGGACCCCTGGGGCAAGGTAGTGAAGGAGCTGGCAGAAGGTGCCGGGGTGGTTATGGCGGAGCTGAACCCCCAGTACTCGCAGGAGGTTCGCCAGCGTATGCCGGTCTGGGAGCATCGCCGGCTCTGACGGTCTCAGGCGGACTGTTCGGATTCGTCGATGCATTCCCGGAGGTAGCGGAACAACTTCTTCGCCTGACCGGTATTCCTGCCCGCCTTGACGTCCTTCTGGGCGTTCCGCAAAAGGTTACGCAGGTGCTGCACATCGGTGGCAGGACACTGTTCCACAAAGCCTGCCACAGCCGGGTTGCCTTCCTCGATCAACCGGTCCCGCCAGCGTTCGGCCAGGTGGTGGCGCCGGGTGTGCTCCTCACTGCCCGCATCGAAGGCTTCCACCGCCCGACGCAGGGCGTCCGGATCTTCCTCGTTGCGAATCACCTTGCCTACGTACTGCAAGTGCCGGCGGCGAGCCTCGTGCTGGCGAATACGCCGGGATTCCACGATGGCCGCCTTCAGGGTTTCGCTCATGGGCAACCCAGCGAGCTGGTCGTCGCTCAGGTCCATCATGCGTTTGCCCAGATCCTGAAGGGCGTGCATCTCGCGCTTGAGCTGGGATTTGCTTTTGACGAATTCGTCGTCCGGTGCCCGGGGTGTATCCTGTTTGCTCACGGCTTATTCGCCCTCGCCAAAATAGTCATTGATCAGTGCCTCCAGGGCAGCAATCGCCTGTTGCTCGTCCGGCCCCTCGGCCACCAGTTCTACTTCCGTTCCCTGGCTCGCCGCCAGCATCATCACCGGCATGATGCTCTTGGCGTCCACCTGGCGGTCACCCCTGACCAGCGCCACCCGGCTCTCGTACCTGGAGGCAGTTTCGACGAGCTTCGCGGCGGCGCGGGCGTGCAGGCCCAGCTTGTTGATGATCGTGACAGGCTGGCGAATCATGGGTTACCACGGTGTTGCGGGTTCAGGTGGGGCAGCTCCGTGTGCCGGGTCTGAACCTGGTTGTAGGACTTGCTGAAATAACCGGACAGCTGCTCGCAGACATAAACCGAACGGTGCTGGCCTCCGGTGCAGCCAATGGAAATGGTCATATAGCTGCGGTTGCTGTTGCTGAACTGGGGTAGCCAGGTTTCCAGGAACCGGATCAGGTCATCGATCATCCGGTTGGTCATGGGGTCTGATCCAAGGAAGTCGATCACCGGCTGGTCCACGCCGGTGTAACGGCGCAGCTGAGGGTCCCAGTAGGGGTTCGGCAGGCAGCGAACGTCCAGTACGTAATCGGAGTCCACCGGTACACCATGCTTGAAGCCGAACGACTGGAACAGAAGGGCCAGGTCCTGTTCGCTGCGACCGATAATGCGCTGTTTGACGGTGTCACGCAGTTCATACATGGACAACTCGGTGGTATCCAGGTAGAGGTCGGCCAACTGGGCGATAGGTTCCAGCAGTTTCTTTTCGTAGCGGATGGCCTCGGTCAGCGAGGTCTGGTCGTCACTGAGGGGGTGCTTGCGCCGGGTGGCGTGGAAACGTTGCAGCAGTGACTGCTCGGTGGCATCCAGGTAGATAATCTCGGTGACGATGCCGGCTTCCATCAGACGCTGATGAATCGCTTCGAAGTTGGCGATTTCATTGGAAAGGTTGCGGGCATCGATACTGACCGCGATATTCTCCAGGCGGCTGCCGGAGGTTCCGGCCATTGCCTCGGTGGTCAGCGGAAACAGCAGACCAATGGGCAGGTTATCGATACAGTAGAAGCCCAGGTCTTCAAGCACATGCAGGGCGGTACTCTTGCCGGAACCGGAGCGACCGCTAACGATGATCAGCTTCATGGGACTGGCCCTCTGGTAGCTTTGCCGATGCCAGCCGAGGCATCGTGCGACATCCGGACCGGATCAGTGATTTCCGGTCATCTTCTGGTAAAGCCCGTCGGAGCTGGTGCAGGCCCGCAGTGCGTCACAGAAACTACGGTCGTTGAACTGTTCCGCCAGCTGGCTTAGCAGTTCGAGGTGTTCCGAGGTGGCCTCCCGCGGCACAATCAGGGTAAACAGCAGGTCCACCGGCTGGTTGTCGATGGCGTCAAAGGCCACACCCTCTTCCAGGGTTACCAGTGCGCCCACCACCCGGGTACAACCGTCCAGGCGACAGTGGGGGATGGCGATACCCTGGCCTATGCCGGTGCTGCCGAGGCGCTCCCGGGCAATCAGGTTATTGAAGATCTGGGTTTCATCCAGTTCCGGGTACTGGCCGGCGACCTTTTCGGAAATGAATTCCAGGATACGCTTCTTGCTGGTGCCGTTGACCCGGCAAAGGGTCAGCTCCGGTGCCAGGATATTGTTGATGGTCAAGGTCGAATCGGTCATGGATTCTCATCGGTCCCGATAAAAAAATGCTGCGGAACGAGACCGTACCGCAGCGCTATGATTCAGATTATACCCGTTCCGGTGTCACAATGGTTAGCGGGCTGTCGCTCCGTGGGCCCGGTCAACGTTCTTTTCCTTGTGTTTGAGGATCTGCCGGTCAAGCTTGTCCACCAGGGCATCAATCGCAGCGTACATGTCGTCATTCTCGGCCTTGGCATGAATTTCACCACCGACGACATGCAGGGTGGCCTCTGCAATCTGACGTACCTTTTCCACTTCCAGAGTGACCTGGCAGTTACTGATGTGATCAAAGTGGCGCTCGAGCTTCTGGAATTTTTCGTTGATGTAATCCTTCAGGGAGGGAGTCAGTTCAACGTGATGACCGGAAATGTTCAGTTGCATGGGCTTCTCCTGTTTGTCAGACCCTTTGTTCAGACCAGTCGTTTCCGCTCATTGGAGGGCGGAATGTGCATGGCTTCACGATACTTTGCTACCGTGCGCCTGGCCACCTTTATGCCCTGCTCTCCCAGCATGGTGGCAATCTTGCTGTCACTGAGCGGCTTTTTCGGGGTTTCTGCCGCGATCAGTTTGCGGATCATGGCACGAATGGCCGTTGAGGAACATTCGCCGCCTTCCTCCGTGCTGACATGACTCGAGAAGAAATATTTCAGCTCGAAGATGCCGCGGGGGGTGTGCATGTACTTCTGTGTTGTCACCCTGGAAATGGTCGATTCGTGCATTTCCACGGCCTGGGCGATATCCGACAGAATCAGCGGTTTCATCGCCTCTTCACCATGGTCCAGAAAACCCTGCTGATGTTCAACAATTCGTGTCGCTACTTTCAGCAGGGTTTCGTTGCGGCTCTGCAGGCTCTTGATAAACCACTTGGCTTCCTGCAGCTGGTCGCGCAGGTAGGTGTTATCGGCGCTGCTGTCCGCCCGGCGTATAAGCGAAGCATAGCTCGCATTCACGCGAATGCGCGGTGCAATTTCCGGGTTCAGCTCCACCCGCCAGCGGCCGTTATCCTTGCGCACGATCACATCCGGAATTACATAATCCGGCTCGGACCGGTCCAGGGCGTTACCTGGGTGCGGGTTCAGGGACGTGATGACTGCCAGTACGTCCCGTAACTGGTCCTCTTTCAGGCGGCTGCGGCGCAGAAGCTGGGCGTAGTCCCGGTTGCCCAGCAGGTTGATGTAGTGAGTGATGACCAGTCGCGCCTTGTCCAGCCAGGGGGTGTCCGGGGGCAGCTGGTCCAGCTGGATTAGAAGGCATTCCTGCAAATCGCGGGCGAACACACCGGGCGGATCAAAGTGCTGCAGGCGACGCAGTACAGCCGCTACCTCATCCAGCTCCACCGGGTCCTCGTCGGTGTCGTCCTCCAGCCCGGAGTGAATGTCCTCCGGGGTGGTTGTCAGGTAGCCCCGTTCGTCCACGGCATCCAGCAGGGCGTGGGCAATGGCGCTGTCACGCTCGCTCATGGGAGTCAGGTTGAGCTGCCATTCCAGGTGGTCCCGCAGGGTTTCAGTGGCGGGGTTACGGCTGTCGAAGTCCATGTCATTGTCGTCATCACCGCGGGATGCGGGGGCAGGGGCGGACTGGTAGATATCATCCCAGGCCGTGTCTACCGGCAGGTCATCGGGAATGGTGTCGGCACTGTTGTTCTCTGACGACCAGTCGGACTCTTCCCAGCTGTTGTCTGCTGTATTGTCGCCCTCTGAAGCAGTGACCGACTCGTTGTTACGCTCGTCCCGTTCCTTGTCGCGATCGGCATCGGTGCTCTCCTGGTCATCCTCTTCCGAGGTTTCCAGCATGGGGTTGGAATCCAGCGCCTGCTGGATTTCCTGTTGCAGGTCCAGGGTGGAAAGCTGGAGCAGACGGATTGCCTGTTGCAGTTGCGGGGTCATCGTCAGACTCTGACCCATCTTTAACTGTAAGGAGGCTTTCATCACCATGAGTTCACATCCATCACCCTTCTGACATCATCAATAACACCTGTGTACTTCAAACTGCCTGATCCAGCTCAACAAACTGCCTGAATCAGGAAAAATATCAGTGTTACCGGATACTTGGAAATAACAAGCAAGTTCTTTGCCGAGTGTACCCCCTTGCTGTCGCGAACACAATTGCCGCGACGGGACCCACTCGGCAGATTCCCCTACGCGCCAGCCTGGGGTCAGAGGCGGAACTCCTCTCCGAGGTAGACTTCCTTCACCTGCTGGTTGGCGAGTACTTCCTCTGCAGAGCCTGAGGCAATGATATGCCCGCTGCTGACAATGTAGGCCTTCTCGCAGATATCGAGGGTTTCCCGCACGTTGTGGTCGGTAATCAACACGCCAATCCCCTTGTCGCGCAGATGGCGGATAATCTGTTTGATATCGCTCACAGAGATCGGATCCACGCCGGCAAAGGGTTCGTCCAACAGGATAAAGGCCGGCTCCATGGCCAGGGCGCGGGCTATTTCCACCCGCCGGCGCTCCCCGCCGGAGAGGGCCATGCCGGCGCTGTCACGGATATGGGTTATGTGGAATTCCTGGAGCAGTTCTTCCATTTTCTCTTCCCGCTGGCGCCGGTTCAGGTCCTTGCGGGTTTCCAGGATCGCCATGAGGTTGTCGCTGACGGAGAGCTTGCGGAAGACCGAGGCTTCCTGGGGCAGGTAGCCGATACCCTGGCGCGCACGGCCATGCATGGGTAGCGGCGTGATGTCCTTGCCGTCGATGCTGATATGGCCGTGATCCGCCGGCACCAGACCGACGATCATATAGAAACAGGTGGTCTTGCCAGCCCCGTTGGGGCCGAGCAGTCCGACGATCTGTCCGCTCTCGATGCTGAGGGACACGTCAATAACGACCTTTTTCTGCTTGTAGCTCTTGGCGAGGTGGTTCGCCTGTAACAATGCCATAGAGTGCGCCGTCAGTTACCGCTGGATGAACTGTTGCCCCGGGGCTGGATGACCATCTCGACCCTGCCGGAGCCTTCGCCGCCGTCGTCCTGGCCCTCGCCGGTCACGATACGGTTGGTGGTATCGTAGGTGATGACGGCGCCTCTGAACTCGTCCTGGCCCTGCTGAACCACGGCCTTTCGCTCGAAGCGCAGCAGGTTCTCGCCGGCGGAGTAGTGAATCTCGAGGGCTTCGGCGTGGACAGCACCCTCGTTGGCGGTGGCCGGGCGATCATAGGTGGCGGGCTGACCGGTGGCATGGATGCGATCCAGGCCCTCGGCACCTCTGTAGACATCTACCCGGTCAGCGGTGAGCAGCACTTCGCCCTGGCGAACGTCCACATTGCCCCGGTAGATGGCTGTGCCGCGATTGTCGTCCAGCCGGGCCGAATCCGCTGTGATCCGGATGGGCTCGTCCGAGTTCATATCGAAGGCTGCAGCCGGTAGTGCGGGTGCCAGCGCCACCAGCAACAGCAGGCAACGTAACGGGTTACTGACGGGTTTCATAGGTTCCCTCAACGGAGTTCTCCAGTTCCAGCACCCGATCGTCAAGCCAGCCGGTGAGGCCGCGGGCATGGGTAACCTGCCCGGGTGATGTCAGGGTAACCGGGCGATCGGTGGTGGCCGTTCGGGAGGCATTATCAATGCGAAGGTATTCGGTAAGCAAGACGGCGTCACCCCCTTCCCCCCGTCTTATCACCTCCACGTCACCTTCGAGGTCCATGATTTCGGCCGCCATGTCGTACAGGCCGCTATTGGCGTTAATCAGCCAGCGCAGGCCCGCGTCGTGATCGTACAGGGTGCCGTCCGGGGCTTCCAGCAAGGCTTCTTTGCGGTCGTCAAACTGCTCGGTACGGGGGCTGGTGAGGACGATCTCGGGTTGTCCTGAGCGGTCGAAGGACCGGAATACGCCCTGGTTCACGAAGGTGTCCGGTTCGGTCTCGCCTCGCAGGGCGATGGCGTCGGTATCCACGGAACGAGGGTCGTCACTCTGCCAGATAAGATAGCCAAGCACCAGGGCGGCAATGGCGAGCCCGGGGTTACGGATCCTGGGCCGGGCCAGAAGGTCCAAGGCCCTGACCAGCAGATTGCGGTCGTCCTGATCACTCATCCAGAGGCTCCCAGCCAGCGCTCCAGCTCTTCATCCAGTGTGCCCCGGGCAGACAGCAGGAGGTCGGTCAGTTCACGGACCGCGCCGGAACCGCCGGCTGCCTGCGTGCAATAATCCGCGTGCCGGCGAACGAACCAGTGGCCGTTGGGCACTGTCACGCCCAGACCTGCATAGCGGATCGCGGCCAGGTCCGGCAGGTCATCCCCCATGTAGGCGATGTGACCGGGCGACAGCTGGCGCCGGTCGGCGATCTCGCGCAGTGCGGTCACCTTGTCTTCCCTCCCTTGAAGAAGGGTTCCGACGCCCAGGCTGCTCATGCGACGTTCGGTCAGGGGGGAGTTGCGGCCGGTAATCACCGCGACTTCGATACCGGCGGCCATGGCCTGCTTCATGCCCAGGCCGTCGAGGATATTGAATGCCTTGAGCTCGTCGCCACTGGCAGAGAACAGCAACGAACCATCGGTCATGATGCCGTCTACATCCAGGGCCAGCAGGGCAATGCCGGCCGCTTTTTCCAGAATGTCCTGCGGCCACATCGGGGCCGAATGCGGGTTAACAGCCGGGGGCATCTCAGATCACCCCCGCCCGCAGCAGGTCGTGCATATTGATGGCGCCGACCAGCTCCTCGTCACGGTTCAGAACCGGCAGGGCGTTGATTTTCAGTTCTTCCATGATGTGCAGGGCTTCGGCAGCGAGCTGGTCTTCATGGATGACACGGCCGTGACGGGTCATGACGTCCCGGATCAGGGTCTTCTGGATATCGATGGAGCGGTCCAGGGTACGGCGCAGGTCGCCATCAGTGAAGATGCCCACCAGCCGACCGTCCTCGTTGACAACGGTGGTCATCCCCAGTCCCTTGAGGGAGATTTCCAGCAAGGCCCCGGCCAGCGGCGTAGTCTCGCGGACCCTGGGGATACGGTCATCCGTATGCATGATATCCGACACCCGCAGCAACAGGCGTCGACCGAGGGCGCCACCGGGATGGGAGAAAGCAAAGTCTTCGGCGCTGAAGCCCCGCGCCTCCAGCAGTGCTACTGCCAGGGCATCGCCCATCACCAGGGTGGCAGTGGTGCTGGAAGTGGGGGCCAGCCCCAGCGGGCAAGCCTCCTTGGCCACGCTGACGTCGAGATTCGCCACGGCTTCCCGGGCCAGGGTGGAGTCCCGGTTTCCGGTCATGCTGATCAGCGGTGCGCCCATGCGTTTGAGCAGCGGCAGGATGGTCAGCACCTCGCCGGTGTTACCGGAGTTGGAAATGGCCAGCACCACATCCTGGCTGGTGATCATGCCCAGGTCGCCGTGGCTGGCTTCCCCGGGATGCACGAAGAACGAGGGGGTACCGGTACTGGCCAGGGTCGCGGCGATCTTGTTGCCGATGTGACCGGACTTGCCCATGCCGGTAACCACAACCCGGCCCTTGCAGGCCATGATGACCTCGCAGGCGCGGATGAAGTCGTCGTCGATTCGGCCGGAAAGGGCTTCGACCGCCTGGCGTTCGATATCGATGGCGTTGAGTGCGGCGGTAACAAACGGTTTGTTCATGGATCTCCTGGTCAGACGCAGGGGTGCAGGGGAAACCTGCCCTGTAAAAGCCTAAAGTATGGGCGGAAGTATATCATCAACCGGTGCTGCGGGGCTGCCGTTGCCCGCTACGCTGGCCTGACCGGTCCAGTATTCACAAAGTTTAACGCCCGTAGTCATTGAGCTGCCCGGCCAGTTGGCATACTGTAACGCCAAATTTCCGGTGGTTACGGTCATGGCGGACAGTTCCTGCATCCTTCTGGACGACGTTGTTTTCACCCGGGGCAGTCGCCGCATCTTCGATGGGGTCTCCCTGGCCATTCCCCGTGGCCGGATCACCGCCATCATGGGCCCCAGCGGCACTGGCAAGACCACGTTGCTCAAGCTGATCGGGGGCCAGCTGCGCCCGGACAGCGGCAGTATCCGCGTCAACGGGCTTGATGTGCCCTCACTGAAGCGCAAGGCGCTTTATCGGCTGCGCGAGGGCATGGGCATGCTGTTTCAGAGCGGCGCCCTGTTCACCGATCTGAGCGTCTTCGAGAATGTGGCTTTCCCTCTTCGGGTGCACACCCGCCTGCCGGAGGACATGATTCGCGACATCGTACTGATGAAACTGGAAGCCGTGGGTTTGCGAGGCGCCCGGAACCTGATGCCTGCTGAGCTGTCGGGGGGCATGACGCGCAGGGTGGCCCTGGCCAGGAGTATTGCCCTGGACCCTGAGCTGATTCTGTATGATGAGCCCTTCGCCGGGCAGGACCCCATTGCCATGGGGGTCCTGGTCAAGCTGATCCGTGAGCTGAACGCTACCATGGGCCTGACCAGTGTGCTTGTATCCCATGATGTGCCGGAGTCTCTCAGTATCGCCGACTATGCCTGTATCGTTTCCGACGGCAGGGTAATCGGGGAGGGGACACCGGATGAGCTGAGAAACCACGCCTCGCCCAAGGTCCAGCAGTTCCTCCATGGCAGCCCGGACGGGCCGGTACCCTTCCACTACCCGGCGCCGGATGCTCAGGCAGACTGGGGTGGCACCCCTGCGGGAGGTTCCGGTCGTGGCTAGTTCACTGGTGGATCGGGTGGCGCGCCTGGGGCGTCGTGGCCTGGATACCCTGGCTTCCCTGGGCCGGGCCGGCGTTTTCCTGTGGGGATCGCTGGCCGGCGTGCCGCGCCCCTCAGTGGGTGGGCGTTTGCTGGTGCAGCAGATCTACAGGATCGGCGTGCTGTCCCTGGCCATCGTCATTGTGTCCGGGCTGTTTATTGGCATGGTGCTGGCGCTCCAGGGTTACACCATTCTCAGCGATTTCGGTTCGGAGAGCGCCATCGGCCAGATGATCGCTCTAACGCTCCTGCGGGAGCTGGGGCCGGTGGTCACCGCCTTGCTGTTCGCAGGCCGGGCCGGATCGGCGCTGACGGCGGAGATCGGCTTGATGAAGGCAACGGAACAGCTGTCCAGTATGGAAATGATGGGGGTCGATCCCCTGCGCAGGGTTATGGCGCCCCGGTTGTGGGCCGGATTCATTTCCATGCCGCTGCTGGCGCTGATTTTTTCAGTGGTGGGTATCTGGGGCGGTATGCTGGTTGGTGTGGAATGGCTGGGTGTGTTCGAGGGCTCCTACTGGGGCAACATGCAGGCGTCTGTCGCGTTCGCGGATGATGTCGTCAATGGCATTATCAAGAGTCTGGTATTCGGTGTTGCCTGTACGTGGATTGCGGTTTACCAGGGTTACGACTGTGTGCCCACATCCGAGGGTATCAGCGCCGCCACCACCAGAACGGTTGTGTTTTCATCCTTGACGGTGCTGGGTCTCGACTTCGTCCTGACCGCCGTCATGTTCGGGAGTTTCTGATGGCTCAGAAAACGACAGAAGTTATTGTTGGCCTGTTTATCCTGGCGGGTGGTGCTGCGCTGTTGTTTTTGGCACTGCAGGTCAGCGGGCTGACCTTCAAGCCGGCCGGGGATACCTACACGGTTCACGCCTATTTCAACGATGCCGGAGGGCTGGGGCCCAGGGGGCGGGTTTCCATGGCCGGTGTCCAGGTGGGGCAGATCCGTGAAGTGACCCTCGACCAGGACACATTCCAGGCAAGGGTGGTGATGGACATCTCTGCAGCCATCGACTCGATCCCTGCCGACAGCTCAGCGATCATACGTACATCCGGCTTGCTGGGGGAGCAGTATATTGATATATCGCCAGGCGCTGAAATGGAATCCCTGGCAGACGGGGATACCTTCTACGAAACCCAGTCGGCGCTCAACATTGAGCGCATGATCAGCAATTTCGCCTCCGGTCAGGGTGGCGACTAAGTCAGGAACGCAATAACAGGAGAAACCCATGACCGCGGTTCGTCACACAACTCGCCTCACACCCTTTTCCCTGGCGCTGTTTGCCATGGCCCTGGTGTCTGCTTTGCTGGTTCGTCCGGCTGTCGCCAATAACCAGGACCTGGCCAGTTACGTGGATGAGAACACCCAGAAGCTGGTGGAACGACTCAACGAAGAAAAGGATCTGTACGAACAGGATCCGGAGTCCTTTTACGGCGAGATGGAGCAGGCACTTACCGGCTTTGTGGATTTCCGCCGAATCGCCGCCCGGGTGATGGGGCGCTATGCCCGTCAGACCACGCCCGAACAGCGGGATGAGTTTGTAACACGCTTCAAGCGCAGCCTGTTTGACAGCTATGCCCAGGCCCTTGTCAACAATTCTGACGGCTTCGAAATCCAGGTGGAGCAGGCCGAGATCAATCCCCGCAATGAAGATCGCGCCTCGGTAAATCTGCTGGTGACCACCGAATCCGGTGATCGTTACCAGGTGACCTACTCCATGTACCGCAAGGACAGTGGCAGCGACTGGCTGATGGAAAACGTGATAGTCGAAGGGGTCAATATTGGCCTCGCATTCCGCGACCGTTTTGCCCAGGAAATGGAAGCCCGTCGTGGTGATGTGGAGGCTGTCATCGACAACTGGGGTGATGCCGTGGCTTCTCTCAACCTGGACGAGGAAATGGACCAGGGCGCAAATGATCAATGACTGCCAGTGTCCGTGTAGCCGGTGAGCGCCTCGAGCTTGCCGGCCAGGTGACCGCGGACAACGTGGTTGATCTGCGGCGGCAGGGTGAAGACTGGCTTTCGAGGCAGCCAGGGCAGGTTGCTGTTACCATTGACCTTACATCCGTGTCCACTGCCAGCAGTCTGTTGCTGTCGCTATTGCTGTGTTGGCGCCGGGCCGCGGAGGGTAGATCCCAGTCTCTCACCTATGAGGGCGCCTCCCCCGACCTGCTTGAGCTCTCCCGCCTGAACGGTGTTGCCAGCTGGCTGACCGGCTCCCCATAATCCGGTACAATTCCGCTTTCGTTTCGTACAACTTTGAGGTTAAACCGCGTATGCAAGCCCAGGACGTTGCCGAACGGGTCCGCCAGGAGCTGCCCGACTGTGAAATTCAGGTACAGAACGATGGTAACCACTACCTGGTGGTGGCTGTCGGTGACCGCTTCGAAGGCATGTCTCCTGTGAAAAAGCAGCAGCTGATTTACGGGACCCTGCGAGAGCAGCTGGATGACGGCACTATCCATGCGCTGACCATTCGCGCATTCACCCCGGCCCAGTGGGCGGCCCGTCAGCAGTAACGCCGGCGCACGACAACAGGAATCCGATGTGGACAAATTACTGATCCGGGGTCGCAAGCCGCTCAACGGTGAGATCCGTATTTCCGGTGCCAAGAACTCGGCATTGCCGATACTTGCAGCCACCCTGCTGGCGGACGAGCCGGTAACCGTAGGCAATCTGCCTCACCTGAACGACATCACCACCATGATCGAGCTGCTGGGCCGCATGGGGATCGAGGTGATGATCGACGAAAAGATGAGCGTGCAGGTGAACGCCAGCACCCTTAAGGAAACCGTCGCCCCCTACGAGCTGGTGAAAACCATGCGGGCGTCCATTCTGGTGCTGGGACCACTGGTGGCACATTTCGGCTCTGCCGAAGTATCCCTGCCCGGTGGTTGTGCCATCGGCAGCCGCCCGGTCAACCTGCACATCCATGGCCTTGAGCAGATGGGGGCCGAGGTACGGGTGGAGAACGGCTACATCCACGCGAAGTCCAACGGTCGCCTGAAGGGCGCCCATATCTTCCTGGATACGGTGACCGTGACCGGTACCGAGAATCTGATGATGGCGGCGGCCCTGGCGGATGGCGTCACTATTCTGGAGAACGCAGCCCGTGAACCCGAGGTGGTGGACCTGGCCGAGTGCCTGATCGCCATGGGTGCCGACATCCGTGGCTACGGTACCGCCACCATCGAGATCCATGGGGTGGAACGGCTCCATGGCTGCCATTACGACGTGCTGCCGGACCGGGTGGAAACCGGAACTTACCTGGTGGCGGCCGCTGCCACCGGTGGTCGGGTGCGGCTGAAAGATACCCGGGAAGACCTGTTGGAAGCGGTATTGCTCAAGCTCGAGGAAGCCGGTGCCCATATCAGTACCGGCAAGGACTGGATTGAGCTGGATATGAAAGGCAACCGGCCGAAGGCTGTTTCGCTGCGAACGGCGCCTTATCCGGCTTTCCCCACCGATATGCAGGCCCAGTTTGCCGCCATGAATACCGTGGCGGAAGGCACGGGTACCATTGTCGAAACGGTGTTCGAGAACCGCTTCATGCACATCCAGGAGCTGAGCCGGATGGGCGCCGATATTACCCTCGAGGGTAACGCGGCCATCATCAAGGGCGTGCCGCACCTGACCGGTGCCCCGGTTATGGCGACAGATCTGCGTGCCTCGGCCAGCCTGGTGATTGCCGGCCTGGTGGCGGACGGCGATACCATCGTGGATCGCATCTACCATATCGACCGGGGCTATGAGTGCATTGAAGAGAAGCTCCAGTTGCTGGGCGCGAGCATCCGCCGCATGCCAGGTTGAGGCGGATGGCCAAGACATTCGAACCGGACGGATCACCGATGACCGAAACATCGATTACCATTGCGCTCTCGAAGGGGCGCATCCTCGACGAGACCATTCCGTTGCTGCGGGAAGCCGGAATTGAGTTCGTGGACGATATCAGCAAATCCCGCAAGCTTGTGTTTCCGTCAACGGACCCAAACGTACGCTTGTTGATTATCCGTGCGACTGACGTTCCTACCTACGTGCAATACGGTGGTGCCGACCTGGG
The DNA here is from genome assembly GCF_041690615.1 of Marinobacter sp. GTDB lineage: Bacteria > Pseudomonadota > Gammaproteobacteria > Pseudomonadales > Oleiphilaceae > Marinobacter. The sequence continues at coordinate 170,416 of NZ_JAWLGY010000004.1, read as the reverse complement.
CGTAACCGGAAAGGACGTGCTGATGGAGCACGGGGGAGAGGGGCTCTACGAGCCGCTAGACCTGAATATTTCCCGCTGCCGGCTGATGACGGCCGGGGTCAAGGGGCAGCCCGCGCCCCAGGGGCGCTTGCGGGTGGCCACCAAGTTCGTGAACCTGGCCCGCCGTTACTACGCGGCCCAGGGGCGCCAGGCGGATATCATCAAGCTCTATGGGGCGATGGAGTTGGCGCCGATTCTGGGACTGGCCGATGAAATCGTGGATATTGTGGATACCGGTAACACGCTCAAGGCCAACGGGCTGGAGGCGCGGGACCTGATCGAGAATATCAGCACACGGCTGGTGGCTAACCGGGCATCCATGAAGATGAAGCATGCCCTGTTGCAGCCGATTATCGACAAGATGGGGCAGGCTGTTGAGGCCCGTCGGGCTGTTGAGGCCTGACGTTCTCGTTTACTGACACTTTGTGTTTCTCCCAGGTGACTGTTATGACCGACATTTCGATGACCCGATTGTCTGCTTCCGATGCAGGTTTTGATGATGCGCTGTCCCGCCTGCTGGCGTGGGATGACAGCGTCGACCATCAGGTGAATGAGTCGGTCCGTCATATTCTCGCCGAGGTGAAACTGCGGGGCGACCAGGCGGTGCTGGAGTTTACCGCGAAGTTTGATCAGCTCGAGGTGGCGTCCATGGCCGAGCTGGAGATGTCCATCACTCGCATGGAGCAGGCCCTGGAACGTATTCCGGCGGAGCAGAGGGAAGCCCTGGAGGCTGCGGCTGCCCGGATCCGGGATTACCACCAGCGCCAGAAGCAGGATTCCTGGCAGTATGAGGATGCGGACGGCACGGTGCTGGGGCAGAAGGTGACGCCGCTGGACCGGGTTGGCATCTATGTGCCCGGCGGCAAGGCGGCCTATCCCTCTTCGGTGTTGATGAACGCCATTCCCGCCAAGGTGGCCGGGGTGTCCGAAGTGATTATGGTGGTGCCCACGCCGGCAGGTGTGGTCAACGATATGGTGTTGGCGGCTGCGGTCATTGCCGGCGTGGACCGGGTGTTTACCCTGGGTGGGGCGCAGGCTGTCGGTGCACTGGCTTATGGCACCGAGACAGTACCGGCCGTTGACAAGATTGTGGGGCCGGGAAATATCTTTGTCGCGACCGCCAAGCGCGAGGTATTTGGTACCGTGGGAATCGACATGATTGCCGGTCCGTCCGAGATTCTGGTGATCTGCGATGGCAACACCGACCCGGACTGGATTGCCATGGACCTGTTCTCACAGGCTGAGCACGACGAACAGGCCCAGTCGATCCTGGTCAGTCCCGACGGGGCCTTCCTGGATGCGGTGGAAGCGAGTATCCGCAAGCTGGTACCCACCATGGAACGGGCGGATATCGTTGCCCGGTCGTTGTCGGATCGCGGCGCTCTTATCCAGGTGAAAGACCTGGATGAGGCGGCGAAGGTTTCCAACCGGATTGCGCCGGAGCACCTGGAATTGTCTGTTGAAGACCCCGGGGCGCTGGTTGACAAGATCCGCCATGCCGGAGCCATCTTTATGGGGCGCTATACCGCTGAAGCTCTCGGGGATTACTGTGCCGGCCCGAACCACGTGTTGCCGACCTCCGGCACAGCGCGGTTCTCATCGCCGCTGGGGGTCTATGACTTCCAGAAGCGGTCGTCCCTGATCGGGTTTTCCGCCGCTGGCGCGGACCGTATGGGACGGGTGGCTTCGGTTCTGGCAAGGGGTGAGGGCCTTACCGCCCACGCCCGCTCCGCAGAATACCGCATCAAGAGCGACAGCTGAGGAGCGCCCATGAGCAAGTTCTGGAGCCCGCTGGTCAGCCAGCTCAAACCCTATGTGCCTGGCGAGCAGCCGAAGATGCAACGGCTGGTCAAGCTGAACACCAACGAGAACCCCTACGGCCCGTCACCCAGGGTACTGGAAGCGATCCGGGCGCAGTTGGATGAGCGCCTGCGTCTGTATCCCGACCCGGAGAGCGAGCAGTTGCGTTCGGTGATTGCCGGCTACCACGGGGTATCCCCCGAGCAGGTGTTTGTGGGCAATGGCTCCGATGAGGTGCTGGCCCATATTTTCCAGGCCCTGCTGAAACAGGACCGGCCGATTCTCTTCCCGGACATTACCTACAGTTTTTACCCGGTCTATTGCGGATTGTACGGCGTCGAAAGCCGGTTGGTGCCGTTGACGGAAGATTTCGGGATTGACCCCCGCGATTACCAGGTGCCCAATGGCGGTATAATTTTCCCCAACCCCAACGCCCCCACCGGTCGGGCCCTGCCACTGGCAGACATCGAACGGGTCGTGTCGGGCAATCCCGACAGTGTGGTCGTCGTTGATGAAGCCTATGTGGACTTCGGGGCCGAGTCAGCCATTACGTTGGTGAACCGGTACCCCAACCTGCTGGTGAGCCAGACATTGTCCAAGGCCCGTTCGCTGGCTGGTTTGCGGATTGGCCTGGCCATTGGCCACCGGGATCTGATAGAAGCCCTTAACCGGGTGAAAAACAGTTTCAACTCCTATCCCCTGGACCGCCTGGCGCAAGCGGGCGCCATTGCTGCGTTTGAAGACGAGGCCTGGTTCAACGAAACCCGGCAACGGGTCATGGATGAGCGGGAGCGCGTGACGACAGCCATGAAACCCATGGGCTTCGAGGTACTGCCTTCGTCCGCCAACTTCATCTTTGCCCGGCACGGTACCCTGTCGGGCGCTGAACTGGCACTCCGTCTGCGGGAGCGGGGCATTATCGTCCGCCATTTCGACAAGCCACGCATCGACAATTTTCTGCGGATCACCATCGGCACGGTCGATCAGAACGACGAGCTGTTGCAGGCCCTCGAATCCCTGGTGGGCTGATCGGCCGGCAGGTGTTTGTTGGCCATTCACAGGTGACGGACAGGAGGATCTCATGGCCGCGCGAAGCGACATCCTGAAAACCCTCGAAAACTGGCTGACGCCGGAGAATTTCCAGGATTACTGCCCCAACGGGCTACAGGTGGAGGGCAGGGATCGGGTGCACCGGATCATCACCGGGGTCACCGCCTCCCAGGCCCTGATTGATGAGGCAGTTGAGGCCGGTGCCGATATGATACTGGTACATCACGGCTACTTCTGGAAAGGGGAGGCCCAGCCAGTCACCGGCATGAAGAAAACCCGTATCAAGACGCTGCTGACCCACGATATCAGCCTGGTGGCCTATCATCTGCCGCTGGATGACCACCCGGACTATGGCAATAACCGACAGCTGGCGGAAGTGCTGGGCATTGCCAATCCCAGACCGTTGTCGGGACTGCTTTGGGAGGGCGAGCTGGCAGAGGCCATGTCACCTGACCGGTTTGCCGGTTACCTCGCCGAGCGCCTGGGTCGCCAGCCACTGCATGTGGGCGCGGGTCCTGACACGATCCGTCGTGTGGCCTGGTGCACTGGCGCGGCCCAGGGTTTCCTGCCGGTGGCCGTTGAGGCGGGCGTTGATGTCTACATCAGTGGGGAGGCCTCGGAGCCAACCACCCATACGGCGCGGGAGTGCGGTATCCATTATTTCGGCGCTGGCCATCATGCGACCGAACGCTATGGTGTGCAGGCACTGGGAGAGGCGCTGGCCAGGGAGTTCGGAGTCGAGCACCGTTTTATCGATTGCGACAATCCGGTGTAGGCCGGGGCAGGGGCCGACAGCCAAGGGCAGTGGTCTTTCGTTAGTACAAGGCCACCGCTAGCGATGCCCCGTCCCGGCCAGCCCGGACGGGGCGTCACGGTATCAGGCTTTGGCTTTTTCTTCGTCGGTGAGGCCGTACCCCTCCGCGAGGGTGCCTTTTTCTTCCGGGTCTTTTTTCGGGGCGTAGTCCCGCGGCGGCTCGGCCATGTCTCCCGATTCTGAACTGTTACCTGTGAGGCGGGCACGGCGCTTTTCCTGCTCCAGTTCTTCCAGCCATTCATCATCGTTGGCCAGTCGGTTGGCGCCACGTGCCATGTGGTGGTTTACGTCGCGGAAGGCATCGTTGAAGCGTCGGAGCAGGTGGGCCGACTCCATGAAGTGTTCGTTTACCTGGGCCTGATAGCGGGTGTACTCGTTACGCAGTTCCTCTATCTGTTGCTCGGCACGGCGCTGGCGCAGGGTGGAACCCTGGTTGGAACGGCCAATCAGAAGGCCAACGATCAGTCCTACGGCGAGAGCGGCAACGGCGGCCAGAATCAGGTTAGTCATAGAGTGCTCGTCCTGTTGGAAGTCCTTATAAAAAGAAGTATACCCGTTTAGCCCCGGGCCTGCCCATGGGCTGGAAGTCTTAATGGGGCTGGCCCCCGTAAAATGGCGACAACTCCGTAAATCTGCGACAATATCGCGCCGATTTTTTCATCCCGACACCTGATCCTGAAAGGGGAAGGCCCTGAATGACACCCTGGGAACGATACCAGCAAGACCTTGAGCGACCGGATTTCGAAAGAGACCCGGCACAGGAAGATGCCGTAAGACGGCTGCAGTCTCTGTACGAGCGTCTGGTGCAGGCGGAAAATGAGCGCGCGCGGCCATTGAAGAAGTTCACCCTGAAAGTGCGAAAGAAGCGCGAGGAGCCGGTCAAGGGGCTCTACTTCTGGGGTGGCGTGGGGCGTGGCAAGACCTACCTGATGGATACCTTCTACGAGTCGCTGCCTTTCGAGCGAAAGATGCGGGTGCATTTTCACCGGTTCATGCAGCGGGTTCATAACGAACTCAAGCAGCTGAAGGGGGAAAAGAATCCCCTTGAGAAGGTGGCGTCCCGGTTTGCCGAAGAGGCCCGGGTGATCTGCTTTGACGAGTTTTTTGTTTCTGACATTGGTGATGCCATGATCCTGGCCACCCTGATGGATGGTCTGTTCGGTCGGGGTGTGACCCTGGTCTGCACCTCCAATATCCAGCCTGACGGACTTTACCGCGATGGCCTGCAACGGGCCCGCTTCCTGCCTGCCATTGATCTGGTGAAGAAGTACACGGATGTGGTCAACGTGGACGGCGGCGTGGATTACCGTTTGCGGACCCTGGAACAGGCGGAGCTCTATCACTCACCCCTGGATGAACAGGCGGACATCAGCCTGAAAAGGAGCTTTGACGGCCTGGCAGTGGAAGCCGGCAGTCACTCCCTGAACCTGGAAGTGAATGGCCGCAAATTGCAGGCACGGGCCCATGCTGATGATGTGGTGTGGTTCGAGTTCCGGGAGCTCTGCGACGGGCCCCGCAGCCAGAACGATTACATTGAGTTGGCGCGGGAATTCCAGACCATTATTGTCTCGAATGTGCCTGTGCTGGGACGTGACAAGGACGACCAGGCTCGTCGTTTCATCAATATGATTGACGAGTTCTACGACCGCAATGTGAAGGTGATCATCTCGGCCGAGGCGCCGATCACCGAGCTCTATGCCGGGGGGCGCCTTGGATTCGAATTCGAGCGGACCGAGTCCCGCCTGCTGGAAATGCAGTCCCGGGAATACCTGGGGGCCCCTCACAAGGCCTGACATCACGGCGCCCCGGTGACGGGGCGCCTGCTCAATCCGCCGATGCCGTGTCCGGTTCCGGCTCATAGTCTGGCTGCAGTTGCGCCTCTGGTGCCCTGGCCAGCTCCAGTAACCCTTCGATGTTGTCCCGTTTGCCGATGGTGTCCCGGTACTTCTGGTCGTACCATGTCAGGTTGTTTTGACGGATCATGCCACGGATTTCCTGGATATACGCTTCTCCCCGTTCTGAATAGTGCCCCAGTCCAGCTGCCAGCTGCACTCCGGTAGGGTGTTTGCCCTGCTCGCGGGCGCTTGCCCGAAGGTCCCGCAGAGCCTTGTAACTGGGATGGCGATTGAGATTCTGGACATAGGCGCGGACCGAATGGTACGCCGAGCGAAAGCGGGCCACTTCGTGGCTGGCCCCCTCCGGGCGGTTGAGGGGAACCAGCCCGCAGCCGGGGGAAAAACACCACTGACCAAACAGGTTGTTGCCTTCTCGGGCAAACCGCGAGGTGCCCCAGGCCGATTCGTTGGCGGCCTGGGCCAGTACCAGCGACGGCGGCACGGTATCCAGCCGCCGGAGCAGCAACCGGAACATTTCGTCGCTGCCGTTATCTTCATCCACTCTCAGACGCTCCGCCTGGGCAGCAAGCCATTCCTTGTCACTGTCATCAAGGGACGCTTTGGCCTGCAGATGACGCAGGTGCTGTCGCTCCAGCAGGATACGACTGTTTACCAGTACAGTACGGCTGTACAGGTACGAAAAAAAGGCGGCCTTTTTCTCGGTCACGTCCTGGTACAGGTCGAAATTGGGCAGCGGGTCCAGAACCCAGTCCGGGAGGCCGGGCAGGGTGACCAGCTCGATATCATCGTCCGGCCCGGGCAATTCCAGGGGGGGAGGAGAGTAAAGTGTGCCCCAGAGCGCGGTCGCCAACAGGGGCACAAACAACATCAGACTTCTTAAACCTGCAGACATTCGAATCCTCGTAGCTGGTTCCGGTCCTCGGGAGTGTACCAGTGACTACGAAGACAATTCTGTTCAGGTTTGTATCAGAAGAAGATCTTGATGCCGGCGAGTACACCTTCATCCAGGTTGATATCGCCGTTGCTGTCATCCAGATCAGTGTTGATGTACCGGTAACCGGCAAATACATCCGCGTTGCGGATGACGCGATAGCTGGCTCGCAATTCCAGGTTGGTCAGGTCATCCGAGTCACCGAACGACAGGATGCTGGGGGCATAGTGAGCGCTGCCGGTAAATGACAGGCCGGGCACATCGGGAATGTTCACGGTAGCGAAACCGCCAATGCCAACTGCGCCTCCGTCCAGGTCGTCATCGTCGTCCCAGGCGACGCCACGGAAACCGATACCGGCCGTGGTGGGCAGGTTGCCGAGTGCCGTGCGGCCCTGGGCATGGAAGTCGCCATTGATCAGGTGACGGCTGCCTTCGTGATAGGTGTAGCCTGCGCCTGCCTGGATGTCCGAGCGGGAGTCGAAGAAGTTCATCTGGCCTTTGACGGATTCATTGGTCAGGCTGAAGTCCGCGTCCGCAGCAAGGGCCGGTGCAGCTGCCAGTGAAAGCATGACAGGCAGGGCAATGGCAGAAGTCCTGAACAGCATGATGGGATACCTCTGAAAGTTGGTTGGAGCATTTTTATCGGAATCTCGGTAACGCCCCAGCATACTACCGGCGCTGCCAGTGCTGCTCAACTTAAAGTCCGTTCAGCAATAAGGAGTTCAGTGTGGCTTGTCGGCATCCTGCTGGTGCAGTGACTCGAGCAGGTCGTCTTCTGAAACAGGCTGCTGGGAGGGGATACGGTAGTCCTCGCTGGCCCAGGCGCCCAGGTCAATGAGGCGGCAGCGGTCAGAGCAGAAAGGGCGGTGCGGGTTACTGTCACTCCATTCGACGGGTGTTTTGCAGGTGGGGCAATCTACATACATCAGGTTTCTCGCGCAGTTTCAGGTTGGTATTCCGTACAGTATTGTTCCAGAACTGCCCTCAGCATGTCGATGTTCACCGGCTTGGCAACGAACATATCCATGCCTGCCTGGCGGCTGCGTTCCTCGTCCTGTTCCATGGCACTGGCAGTCAGGGCAATTACGGGGGTGTGGCCGGCCCCGGTGCTGGCCTCCTGCTCCCGCAGTTGCCTGGTGGCTTCATAGCCGTCCATATGGGGCATTACACAGTCCATCAACAGGAGGTCAAATGTTCCGCTCTGCCAGGTCTGGAGGGCTTCCTGGCCGTCGGTCGCGGTGGTCACCCGGCACCCCAGTTTTTCCAGCAGCCGTTGGGTCAGGGCGCGGTTCACCGGGTTGTCCTCCGCCAGCAACACCCGCATCGGGCCACAGGGCAGCGGGGCCGGAACGGGCAGGGGCGCCATGGGTGCCTGCAGCGAGAAGCGGGTCAGGAATCGCCGCTGGCCCCGGTCCTTGTCCTCAAACAGCTGGTTGAGCATGGGGGCCAGGCGGGATTCCCGCAGGGCCTTGCTGAGGAAGGCGTCGGCACCGGCGTCACGGAAATGCTCGCCATCACCGCGCTGGGGGTTGGCGGACAGGATGAAAACCCGGGTTTCCCGCCAGGCCGGATTCTCCCGGATCTTGCGGCATAGCAGATCACTCTCCATATCCGGCACGAAACCGTCGAGGATTATGGCGTCGAAGGGGGTTCCTGCTTCTTCGGCAGTGACCAGGGCGGTGAGAACTTCGGCCCCTGACCGGACCGCCTCGATGTCCACCTCCAGCCGTGACAGCATTTCCAGCGTAATCTTGCGGGACAGGGCATAGGAATCCACCACCAGAATGTGCCGGTCGCGGACGTGCCCGAGACTGGTGCGGCTTCTGGGCTGGCCCTGGCGGGTTTCCGCCAGAGAGAGCTCTACCCAGAAGGTGGAGCCCTCACCGGGGGCGCTTTCCACGTCCAGGTGGCCGTCCATCAGGCTCACCAGCTGACGGCAGATGGTCAGTCCGAGGCCGGCGCCCGGAAGCTGGCGTCGGGCACGGGCGTCAAACTGTACGTAGGGCTCGAAGATCAGTGGCAGGTTGTCGGCACTGATGCCGGTGCCGGTATCTTCCACCGATAGGCGCAGCTGGGCACGGCTTCCCTTGCGGCCGAGAAGCTCGGCGCTGATCAGCACATGGCCGGAGTCGGTGTACAGGATAGCATTGGAGGTCAGGTTCAGCAGGATTTGCCGGATGCGGATGGGGTCACCCATTACCTGGCCTGGCAGGTTGTCATCCACCCTGAGTTCCAGCGCCAGGCCCTTCTCGCGGGCCCGTGGACCGAGCATGCTGACCAGGTCGTTGAGGGTTTCGCGCAGGTCAAACGGGATTTCATCCAGCTCCAGCTTGCCGGCCTCAATGCTGGAAATGTCCAGCAGGTCGTTGATGATAGCCGACAGCCCCTCGGCTGCATTGAGCAGCGTGCCCACATAGTCACGCTGTTCCTGATCGAGGCGGGTATCCTGGAGCAGGCTGGCATAGCCCAGCACCGACTGCAGGGGAATCCGCAACTCGTGGCTGAGGTTGGCCAGGAACAGGTTCTTGGCATGGTTGGCGCGAACAGCCTCGTCCCGTTCGTCCATGGATTGCCGGCTGGTCTGGCGCAGATCCCGGGTTTCCTCCAGCAGGCGTTCCCGCATCTGGTTCAGGGCCTGTTCCATCTCGCTGAGTTCGTCCGGGCGCGCCGGTGGTTTGCGCTGAAGGCGAAGTGGCTCGATCAGTGCGTCCAGGTTGAGCCGCGTGGTATAGGCGGCCATAGTCTCCAGATGGCGGGAGAGCATGAATCGAACGATCAGCAACAGGCCCAGAGTACCCAGCATGACCACGATGGACTGGAACAGCAGCAGGATGAGTGCACGGTCCCGTACTGCAGCCTGGACCTGGTCAGCGGAGGAGTTCAGGATCAGGCGGCCGAGGGCGGGTGTACCCATTATTTGGGAGCCAGTGATGCGCAAGGGATGTTCGTAGCTGATGATGTCCCCTTCCGGGTAGTCGCCGATGCTGAACTGCTGGCCGTTGGTAGTGGTGATCTCGGCGTGCTGGATAACCTCGAAGGCCAGAAGGTCGTTCAGGGTTTTTTCCACCTCGTTGAAGTTCATCAGCCATAGCTGCTGGCTGAGGTTACCTTCGATGATCTCGGCGGTTTTCTGCTGGAGGTTACGAATCTCGTCAACGCGGCGGCTGGTTTCACCGGCCAGCTGCAATCCGGTGGCCACCAGCGAGACCACCAGGCTGAAAAGCAATACATAGACCAGCAGGCGTGCGGCCAGCGGCCGGACACCGAGCGTTCGGGTCAGGGCAGCAATCACTCTGGATGCAGACAAGGCGCATGTTCCCTGTGATACAGAATTCCGTTGGGCAGTCTAACAGACTGTCAATATAACAACACCGACCGCGTCAAACCTGAATCGGACATTCAGGTCATATAGATGTGCTCCGTAAATCCGGTCTTCGTCCTGCCGGCCCCGGCGGAACGAGGGCCTGGGGTCGTAGCAGGTCACATCTTCGATCAACCCTTTCAGATCAGGGTAGCGCTCCACCGGAAGGGCAGCAAGTTGTGCCACGGCTTCGTCGGAGAAGTGGACCGGAAGGCGATCTGGCGCGGTTTCACCCGCCCAGCCAACGCGGGCATCGGGTATGGCATCGGCAAAGGGAAGATAGGGCTTGATGTCGAGGACAGGGGTGCCGTCAATCAGGTCGTGGTCGCGGATCCGTAGGATCAGCTCGCCGTCCCGCCGGGTCAGACCTTCGTTGCGAACCACTGACAGCCCCAGGCTGTTGGGACGAAAGGGCGAACGACTGGCGAAGACGCCGATCTTGCGGTTACCACCCAGCCTTGGCGGACGTACGACGGGGCGCCACTCTGCACGCACGGCCTCGTGAAACTGGAAGGTCAGCCAAAGGTGACTGCAGGTTTCCAGGCCACGAAAAGCGTCTTCCCGGTTGTAGGGCTGACAGATCACCAGTTCTGCCCAGGCGTGTCGGGTCAGGCCGGGCTGGCGGGGAACACCGAACTTGTCCCGGAAACAGGATCGGGTAATGGCGACCGGAGTCAGTGTGAGTGCCTCGTCGGCGGGTCGGGTGGGGTGGCGTGGCACGGTTGCTCCCGGGTTTGTGCAAATCGTCAGCGAGACAGAATACTGCCGGAAAAGAACATCTCCAGCCTCACAAGGAGGGCGGTATGTTCCTTGAAGTCGTTATCCCGCTGAAACTCCACTGACGGGATAACTTCACCGTACAACCAGTCCTGGTAGAGGCGGTAGCGCCAGGTAAGGTCGGCGAAGTAGCCGGTATGTCGCCAGTTTGGCTGGTTTTCACCGAGTACGCCCAGCCGGGGGTTCAGTTCTGAACGATTATTGATCCGCTTGTGAAAATCCAGGATCTGGGCCAGGTCGAACTGGCGTTCATCGTGCACCCAGACAGCCTCTGAGCTGGCCAGAAAGGTCCAGCCGCCACCGATGTCCTTGCCGAATCCCAGCCAGGTGGATGCGCCCCACCCGTCCTGATGGAAATAGTAGACCCGCTGACGGGCACCCAGGCGCCAGTCGGAAAGTTGCCAGTCGCCCCTTGCCGTGGCCCGCCAGAAAGCATCCGGTGGAAATCGCAGACGGGCGCCGATGTCGTTGCTCAGATTGATGGTGTCCGAGATTACCGACAGATAGCGCAGGGCCCCGGTGGCATCGCTGTCGGAGCGCTGGTCGTCGGTAAGCTGGCGGCTGCGCCGGCGCTCGCCGAGGGGGATCAGCTCGTCACTCTCGCTCTCCAGGACCACCCTGAGCTGTTCCTCGGCGGTGGGCAGGTCAAGCCGGAACCGGGCTTCCGGCTCAATGCTTGCCAGTTTGCCGGTTTCGGATTCGGCTGCCAGTCCCAGCCTCAGGTAACTTTCGTTGCCGGGCAGGGCGCGGGGGTTACCGGAGAGTGTACGGTCCGCCCAGGCGCCCAGCGCCTGAATGCGTTCGGATTGAGCGTGTTCCTGGCGGATAACCCAGTTGGAGAAGCTCATCCAGTAGGAGTCCCGGGGCTCCCGCCAGAACTCATCCGGAGTAAAAGTGTAGAAATCGGCCGGCAGTGTCTCTGGTGAAAGGATATCGGCGGCGGTCTGGGCCGGTGCCGTGCCCGGGCCAATAGCCAGGGTAAAGGCCAGTACCGGCAGCAGGTATTGCAAGCAGATGGATCGAAGGTGCACCTGTGTCTAACCCCGACAGCTATCCAGGAGTTGACGGTGCAGTTCCTGCACCTGCTGCTCCACCTCGGCGAGCGGGCGGTCGTTATGGATAATGTAATCAGCCCGCGCCAGCCGGTGTTCCCGGGGCATCTGGGCAGCGATAATCCGCTCCACCTGGTCGCGGTCGTTACTGTCGCGGCTCATGGTGCGCTCGATCTGGGTCTCCTCCGGCACGTCCACGACGATTGCTTGCTTCGCCAGCGTATGCTGATCCGTCTCGAGCAGCAGTGGAGATACCAGTAACACGTAAGGCAGCTCGTAATTGTCAGGCTGCAGCTGGCGGGCCAGCTCATCCCGGATGGTCGGATGAAGCAGGGCTTCCAGCCACTCCCGTTCGTTCGGGTCCCTGAATACGATAGTGCGCAGGGCGGCCCTGTCGAGCCGGCCATCAGCTTGAAGAATCTCGTCGCCAAAGTGCTTGGCGATCTGCTCCAGTGCCGGGGTGCCCGGCTCCACTACTTCCCGGGCCACGATATCGGCGTCGACCCAGTGCACACCCAGTGCGCCGAACATCTTTGCCACTGTCGATTTTCCGCTTCCTATGCCGCCGGTCAGGCCAATAACTGCAGGGTTGCCCATCAAAACCTCAAGTTCCTGTTCGCCGTGGGACCGGCACCGGTGATGTCCCGGAGGACATCCACACGGCCCGGCGGATCAATGGGTGGGGATTCTGCCACGGACCCGCAGCAAGTTGCACCCTTTGGTTACCTCAGCCTGGCCAGCACTGAATCGCCAATGGCCCGGGTATCCCGTTGACTGCCTCCGTTCTCGGCCAGGTCTGCGGCGACGGCGTCAAACAGCTCCTGGCCGGCTCTGGCCAGTGCCGGTTCACGACGCCCCAGCCATTCCAGCATGCGGGCGGTAGTGAACAGCATGGCGGTGGGGTCGGCCAGGCCCTGGCCGGCAATATCCGGTGCGCTGCCGTGGGTAGGCTCGAACATCGAAGGCATGGCCGGATTGTCAGGGTTCAGGTTACAGGACGGCGCGACACCCATACCGCCGGAGAGTACTGCCGCCAGGTCGGTGAGAATATCGCCCTGAAGGTTGCTGGCCACGACCACATCAAACGCCCAGGGCGCCTGGACAAACTTCATGCAGGCGGCATCAATCAGTTCGTGGTGGGTGGCCACATCCGGGTAATCCCGGGCAACCTCCTCAAAGACCTCGGTGTACATGTCACCCCAGTAGCGCAGGGCGTTTCGCTTGGTGATTACACAGACCTGGCTCTCGCTGGTCTGACCATGGTGACCGTGGAACTCCCGGGCCCGGCCCTCAGCCCTTCTCGTTTCAGCCCGAAGGCGGGCCTGCTCGAAACCGTAGCGGATGATGCGTTCCGTGCCCCGGCGGGTGAAGACCTCCAACTGGGTGGCCACTTCGTGCTCGGTGCCCTGGCGCAGCCGGCCACCCTGGCCGACGTACTCCCCTTCACTGTTCTCGCGGATGACCAGCATGTCGATGTCCCGGGCCCGATCGTCGGCCAGATACTGCCTGGCCCCGGGTAACAGTCGCGCTGGCCGCTCACACACCCACTGGTCAAAGCCCTTGCGCATTTCCAGCAGGGGGGCGAGAGAGACGCTGTCTGAAAGCAGGTACCGGTCCGGGTCATCCACCGGGCCCGGGTCGCCCAGGGCGCCCAGCAATATGGCGTCGTAGTGCGCCAGCTGTTCCAGCGCATCGGCCGGCATTACCTCATTGTTTTGCTCGTGCCAGGCGTGGGAGGGCCAGGGGAACCGAGTCCACTCCAGGGGGAGCTGGTGTTTCTCCCTCAGTCGTTCCAGGCAGTGAACCGCCTCGGTCACGACTTCCGGGCCAATTCCGTCGCCGGGCGTTACGGCGATGCGCAGGGGCTGGGGCATAGATAAACACTCCAAGGGCTGCGAATTTACAAGTGTTTGCAGAAGCAGCACCAGGTTACAGGTACGCTTGAGTAGCACGGACCATGGCTCCGGCCCGTACTGTTTGCCTCTGGACCAGTGTAGTCATGCGGGCGGGATTCGTCAGTCTTTTAATGCATTTACGGACCCTCAAAGGGTGTCTATAGTGAATCGGTGTGTCTGTGCGGAAAGCGGTCATACAAGAGCCGGGTTTCCCAACTCAACAGCCTGGAAGGAGCATGCGTGGAGCGGCCAGAAGTTTTATTTGATGAGTCCCATTGCGGCCAGTGCGCCTGCGGTGAGGGCCTGGATTTCCAGTTTTCGTTCGCCTTTCAGCCCATTGTTGATGTGTCCAACGAGAGTGTCTATGCCTATGAGGCCCTGGTGCGGGGCACCTCCGGTGAAAGCGCCTGGAGCGTTCTGTCCCAGGTAAATGACCAGAACCGCTATTCCTTTGACCAGATCTGCCGGGTCAAGGCCGTCAAGCTGGCCTCCCGCCTGGGAATGGATTCGATGCTGAGCATCAACTTCATGCCCAATGCCGTGTACCAGGCAGAATATTGCATCCGGACCACCCTGGCGGCCGCCCGGACTTACAATTTCGACACCCGCAAAATCATTTTCGAACTGACCGAGGGCGAAGACCTGTCATCGGTGGACCACCTGGTTTCCATCATCAAGGCATACCAGGGTATGGGTTTCAGCACAGCGATCGACGATTTTGGTGCGGGTTTCTCCCGCTACAACCTGATGACAGCGAGCCCGCCCGACCTCCTCAAGCTGGATATGGGCCTGATCCGCGATATCGACCGGGAGCCAAACAAGCAGGCGGTTGTCAATGGTATCGTGACCATGATGACTCAGCTTGGCGGACGGATCGTTGCGGAAGGCGTTGAAACCGTTGAGGAGTACGCCTGGCTCCGTGGCCGGGGAATCCACCTGTTCCAGGGCTACCTGTTCGCCAGGCCCGGTTTTGAAACCCTGCCAGAGCCGGTTTTTCCGGCTATCGGCCCGGAGGGCTGACCTCCATGCTCTATCGTGTGATCACCCTGGTTGGCGGCATCGTCTTTGTTGGTGTGCTCTACGGCCTGATCTGGCTCTTCTGCCGGAAGTTCCTGCAAGGTCACCAGGTCACTGACAACCTTAACGACCGCGCCTCGGCATTGGCCACGTGGACCTTTACCGGCGTTTGCCTGGGGCTGGTATTTGCCGTTTTTGGTGCGTTTTTGCTGGGGCCGTGGGCGTTTTACCGGACGGTCAGGGCCCATGACGTCGCGGTGTCCGATGGTGCGGCCGTATGGTGGGGGTTTGGAGTGGTTACCTTGGCCCTGGCGCTCACCGGGGCCGGGTTCGCCGGTTTCCTGTGGGTGGTCGGTGTGTTCTGAAGCCGGCCCCGGCCTGCTTCAGGTGCCCGCCTGATCATCCGCCACGGCATGGAACCGTTCCCTGAGCCAGAGCAGGGCGGGTTCCTTTTCATAAGCCCGGTGCCAGTACAGGTGGATGTCGACGTCCGGTAGCCCGGGTGGCGGGTTAAGAATGCAGGTGTCCGAGCGGGCTGCCATCTGGCGGGCATAGCCTTCAGGCATGGTCAGCAGCAGGTCCGAGCTTTCCACCACTTGGCAGGCGGCGTAGTAATGCTGGCAGCGCAGCCGGATCTGCCGCTGCAGTCCCATGCGGGAAAGCTCGAAATCCTCAATGCCCGGTCCTTCGTTTCGCGATGACACCAGGATGTGCTGTGCTGACAGGTAGCTTTCCATGGTCAGGTCCTGGCCTTCCAGAGGGTGCCCCTTCCTGGCAATAACCACCCGCCGATCCTTGCGTAGCTGTTCATGGGCCGTCTGGTCGCTGATCGGTAGCAGCACATCCACCGCGAAATCGAGCCGGCCCGCTGCCAGAAGGCTTTCCATGTCACGGCGAGCCACCCGCTGGCTGTTGATTTCGATCTCCGGGTAGTCGTTCAGACGGGTGACCAGTTGCGGCAGGAACGTCGATTCCAGTACGTCCCGCAGGGCCAGGGCAAAGGTCTTGCGATGGCTGGACGGGTCGAAGGCGTGGAACTGGTTCACGGCACTGTGAATCTGGTTCAGTCCCGGGCGCATGGATTCAACGAAACGCCGTGCCAGGGGCGTCGGCACCATCCGGTTGCCCTGTCGGGAGAACAGCGGATCGTCGAAGTGTTCCCGCAGGCGCGCGAGGGAATGGCTGACCGCCGGCTGGGTCAGGTTCAGGGCCCGGGCCGCCCGGGTCAGGCTGCCCTCCCGGTAAATGGTATCGAACACATGAAGCAGGTTAAGATCTAGCCGGTTTGAGGCCATGGGAGCATTATCTCGTTAATGAATTAACGGCGGTAATGGTAACGGATTAGAACAATTCAGTCGCGTAATACTGTGCTTGCTCCTAGACTGGCCCGTTACGATAAATTTGAGTGGATTTCGAACAATGTCCCAGAGAATCTTTATTACCGGTGGTGCAAGCGGCCTGGGCAGGGCCCTGGCGCTGCATTACGCCCGTCAGGGGGCGAAGGTATGCATAAGCGACGTCAATCCCGAAGACGGCATGGTCACCGAGGACGAGATCCGCGCCGCTGGTGGCGAGGGACTGTTCCTGCCCTGTGATGTACGCCGGCTTACCGACCTTGAAAAGGCACGGGCAGAACTTGAGCAACGCTGGGGCGGTGTCGATGTGGTGGTTAACAATGCGGGGGTTGCCACCGCCGGGTCCATCGAGGACTCCACCATCGCCGACTGGGAGTGGATTCTGGATATCAACCTGCTCGGCGTGGTGCGTGGCTGCAAGGTGTTCACACCGCTGTTCAAAAAACAGGGCAGCGGGACCTTCGTCAATGTGGCGTCCATGGCGGGACTCATGCTGGCACCCATGATGGGTAGTTACAATGTGTCCAAGGCGGGAGTGATTGCCCTGTCTGAAACCCTCAGCCTGGAACTGCGGGACGCCGGCATCAGGATCTGTTGCGTGTGCCCGTCGTTTTTCCGCACCAACCTGGCCAGCGGCATGCGCTCGGACCTGCCTGGTATCCAGCAGAACATCAACGGTTTGATGAAACGCTCCACTGTGAGTGCCGAAGATGTAGCGGAAGACATCGCCCGGGCTGTCCGGCAGGGCGATTTCTGGGTACTGCCCCACCAGAAGGAAAAGCGACTCTGGATTCTCAAGCGGCACGCGCCCTGGGCGTTCGACTACATCATGCACCGGGAAAGCCGGCGCTGGATCAAACGAATGGCAGGGGCCTGAGCTATGGCTACCCTCTATCTGATCCGGCATGGCCAGGCGAGTTTCGGGGATGACAATTATGACCAGTTGTCAGAGACCGGCTGGGAGCAGGCCCGGGTGCTCGGGCGCTGGCTGGCGGGGCGGGTCCATCCGGACGTGGTGATTGGCGGCGATATGCAACGTCACCGGGAGACCGTGGAGGCCATTGCCAGCGGCTACCGGGCACCGTTTCCTGACATGCAGGTGGCGACCGGCTTTAACGAGTTTGATCATACCTCAGTGGTATTCAGCTTTCGGCCTGAATGGGCGGATCGGGCGCGGATGCAGGCGGACCTGGCTGCCACCGGACACCCCGCCAGGGCCTTCCAGCAGACGTTCACCCAAGCGGTGCAACGGTGGGTGAGCCGTGACCACGACGAGGAGTACCCGGAAACCTGGCTGCAGTTCAAGGCGCGGGTCAATGAGGCGCTGGATGAGCTGATTGGCTGGGCCGATGGTGGTGACGTTTTCGTGTCCACTTCCGGTGGCCCCATCGCCGTGATCATGCAGAACCTGCTGGGGCTCAGCGACAGCAAGGCGCTGGCCCTGAACGAGGTCATTGCCAATACCAGTGTTACCCGGGTGCTGTACTCCGGGTCCAGACGCAGTCTGGCGGTGTTCAATAACTACAGTCACCTGGAGGCGGAAGGGCAGCAGCTGGTGACCTTCCGTTGATGGAAGAACGATTGACTGAAAGGAGAGTAAACCATGAGCAAGAACAACCTGTTTGACCTTGATGGCAAGGTTGCCCTGGTTACCGGTGCCAGTCGGGGTATCGGCGAGAGCGTTGCCCGCCTGCTGGCGGAGAACGGCGCCCATGTTATTGTCAGCAGCCGCAAGATTGATGGCTGTGAGGCTGTGGCCAGCAGTATCCGTGATAACGGCGGCAGCGCTGAAGCGGTCGCTTGCCATATCGGCGAGATGAAACAGGTGGAAGCCATCTGGCAGCATATCCGTGATACCCACGGCAAGCTGGATATCCTGGTAAACAATGCGGCCACCAATCCCTACTTTGGCAAGATTGAAGAGACGGATCTGGGCGCCTTCCAGAAGACGGTGGATGTGAATATCCGCGGTTATTTCTTCATGTGCGCCGAAGCGGCCAGGCTGATGAAGGAAAAGGGACAGCCGGGAGCCATTGTGAATGTGGCGTCGGTCAACGGCGTCACCCCGGGCTTCATGCAGGGTATCTATTCCATCACCAAGTCGGCGGTGATCGCCATGACCCGGGCCTACGCACGCGAACTGGGGCCGGATAATATTCGGGTCAATGCACTGTTGCCGGGGCTGACCGACACCAGGTTTGCCAGCGCACTGACCACCAATGACAGTATTCGTGAGCGGGCCATGGAGCATATTCCCATGCATCGTATGGCCCACCCGGACGAGATGGCCGGCACCGTTCTCTATCTGGTCTCCGAGGCATCCAGCTACACCACAGGCACCTGCGTCAATGTCGATGGTGGCTACCTGACGGTCTGATCCGCCTGGCGAAACATGACACTTGCCCACAAAAAAGCCCCGGTACTGATAATCAGACCGGGGCTTTTTTGAGAGTGTCAGAGCTACCGCGTTTCTGCCTGGGACAGGGCAGTGCCTGTGGGCGGATTTCGGTGCAGTGAGTACAGTACCTTGTCCAGCAGCGTCTGGCCGTTCCAGGCCGGCGAGTGATTGACGATACCGACCACGGCCCAGGTGGTGTTGTTGTCGTCCCGGGTAAAGCCGGCCACGGACCGGACATCCTGCAGCAGACCGGTCTTGATCCGCCCCATGCCTTCCATGCCAAGGTTGCGCAGACGTCTGGCCATGGTACCATCCATCGCGGTTAGTGGCATGGATGTCATCAGGTCCGGGCCATAGGGGCTTGCCCATGCTCGGGCAAGGATGCCGGACATCTGCCTCGCGCTCATACGGGCATGCCGGGACAAACCGCTGCCGTTGTCAATCACCATGCCCTGGGTATCAATGCCCTTGTCTTCCAGCCAGTCATAAATGGCCCGGATCCCGGAAACCCGGTCATCGTTGTCTGCCACATGGCGATTGTTGGCGCCGATAGTCAGCAACAGCTGGCGGGCCATGACGTTGCTGCTCCATTTGTTGATATCGCGGACCATGGTCACCAGGTCCGGGGAGGTGGTGCTGGTGACCAGCCGGGTATCAGCCGGGACAGCACCAGTGCGCCAGTTGCCGGTAATGGTACCGCCAAGCTCACGCCACAGTGACATGAGTATTTCGCCGCTGTAATGGTCGTGGGGAAGCAGCGACAGGTAGGTGGTGGTTCGACATCCCTCGGGCAACTCGCCTTCTACCCTGACCGTGACCTGGCCGGCCTGGCCGAATACCGGTTTCCAGTCAACCTGTCGGCGGCCGGGGCAGGAGCCGCCCTCAACGGAGGTAATGCGGTTGTCTATGTTGATTGAGGGCAGGGCGGGGGTGGCCCAGGCGCGGGTGCCCCGCTCGTCGGCCCGTACCTGGAAATGCACCAGGTTCATGTTGAGCAGTACCGGCGACGGCTCCACCAGGAAGGGACGATGGGGATTGTTACCATTGTCGTTGAAACGGGGCAGGCCGTCTGGCAGCAGGAAGACGTCGTCATCCAGCACGATGTCCCCCTCGATGGTCGTGACCCCGAGGGATCGGATCTCATGGATCACGGTCCAGAGCCGCTCGATGGTCAGCTTCGGGTCGCCGCCAAAGCGGACGTAGAGGTTGCCCTTGAGGGTATCTCCCTCGAAGGTGCCATCAGTGAGAAAACTGGTGGTCCAGCGGTAGTTGGGGCCGAGAATTTCCAGGGCGGCGTAGGTGGTCAGCACTTTCATGATGGAGCCGGGGCTCATGACCGCGTCAGCATTGATGTACTGTTCGATGCCCGGGCCATCCATGGGGATCGCCGCGACGCTCAGGCCGTTGAGGTCGTTCAGTGACTCTTCCGCGAAACCCCGTATTTCGCTGCCCCAGACGCGCCTGTCCAGTCCGTCAGCCGGGGCTGCTGTTACGGTGCCCGCCAGCAGCATGGTTGCGACAAGGCTTGCTCCCAGTGCGCGGGCCAGGGAGCTCAGTCCGGTTTTTGTCAGTTTCTGAAGCCGCATGGCAGGAAGGTCCGTCATGGTGGTGGGTATCGATTATCTAACCTTAGCTTAATTTCTGTGCGGCGACTATGTTCTCGCCCTATACATAACGTTAAAAAATGACAGCAGGGTATCGGAATTAAAGCACTTTTGTGACCGACCGTTACAGAGTGTGGGTCCCGGGTTACGCGACCGGGAAAATTGGCGACTGATGCCGGGCTGCCTTGGCTGGCAGAGGTTGCTAGAATGCGTCGGTCAAGGCGTATTTCATGGCGTTCAATCAAGGAGCTGGAAAGTATGCTGACTGGGCACTGCCTGTGTGGCGATGTAACCTTCGAGTACAACGGTCCCCTGGGGCCCATCGCCCTTTGCCACTGCAGCCAGTGCCGTCGGGCCCATGGCAGCGCGTTTTCAGCCAGCGCTCCAGTGCAGCGGGTGCGTTTCCGCTTTACCGGGGGAGAGGAGCGTATCACCGAGTTTGAGTCCCGGCCGGGAAAGTACCGGGCCTTCTGCAGTCGGTGTGGCAGTCAGCTGTACAGCCGGGTAGACGCCATTCCCGGCATTCTGCGACTCAGGGTTGGTGTCATTAATGAGCCCTTGGGCAAAGGTCCCGCGGCACACGTATTTACTGGCTCCAAGGCGGACTGGTTTGCGATTACCGATGAGTTGCCGCAGTACGAGAAGACGGAAAGAACCAACGACCCCCACTGATCCCGGCCGGGTCGGGTTGTCCCGGCGGTGTCGGCAGGGGCAGCTCAGCGCTCTGTTGGCACCAGCTTCAGTACTTCTCCGTTGCCGGCGTCAGTCAATAGCCAGAGGTGCCCGTCTGCGCCCATGGTGACTGCCCTGATGCGTTTGTTCAGGTCAGTGAGCAGGTCCTCTTCTCCGGTAACCTCCCGGCCATCCAGTTCCAGGCGTACCAGCTTCTGCATCTTGAGCGCGCCTACGAATAGATCCCCCTGCCAGTCTGGAAAATCCTCCCCGGTATAGAAGGCCATGCCGGAGGGTGCGATGGAAGGGTCCCAGTAATGCAGTGGCTGGGCCATGCCCTCCTTGTGGGTCTGGTCGGTAATAGGGGTGCCGCTGTAGTTGATGCCGTAGGTGATCTCGGGCCAGCCATAGTTGGTGCCGGCTTCAATGACGTTGACTTCGTCTCCACCCCTGGGGCCGTGCTCGTGGCTCCAGATTTCCCCGGTCTCCGGATGCAGCGTCATTCCCTGGATATTGCGATTGCCCTTGGTGAACAGGGTTTTCCTGGCATCGTCGCGGTCGGCAAACGGGTTGTCGTCCGGCGTATTCCCATCAATGGTGATCCGGTGAACGGCACCGGCATCGTCGCCGAATTCCTGCGCGCGGTCCATTTCGCCGCGGTCTCCCACAGTTACATAGAGGTAGCCATCGTCGGGAATCACCATTCGCCCGGCAAAATGCCGGGTTGTGTCTGAGCGGGGTTCGGCCTCGAATATGACCTCAAGATTCTCAAGGTTATTGTCGTTCAGCTCGGCTCGTGCCACCCGGGTTGTCATGCCCGCATCGTTGGCGTGGGCGTAGCTGAGGAAAAGGAGCCGGTTCTGTTCAAATTCAGGGTGCAACAGTATGTCCAGAAGTCCGCCCTGGCCCCGGGCCGCGACTTCGGGCACGCCAGCGACCGGGTCTTTCTCCAGTTTGCCATCACGGATCACCCGGAGCCGACCGGCCCGCTCGGTGACCAACTGGCTGCCGTCCGGCAGGAAAGCAATGGCCCAGGGATGCTCAAGGCCAGAGGCGACGGTCTCAACGCTGAAGCTCGCCTGTTCCGACTCGTGGATGGTTTCCGCTGCCAAAGCGAAGGGCACAATCGCAGTTGCAAGGGTTGCGGCCAGGGATTTGATGCTTGGCATGGGAGCCTCCTTTTGGCATGCGGCTTCGCTGTTCATTCATGATCTTATCAACGGTACGGGGCCTCACCAGGGTTCCAGTATTACGTTTTGTTCAGGTTGGTGCCCCCCGAGTCAAAGTATACGAAACCTGCAAAACGACGGATTATTTTGCAAATGAGAATCAGTGCTATTAAAGTGGTGCCTGGTTCAGGCTGCTTCTCAGCCACGGGCCATGACGTCAGCCACCAGGTTCGGGGGTACAGCCTATGTTTGAACAGGAAGTGAAAGAAGGCATCAAGCTTGCCGGGACGGCTCTGGTCCTTATTCTGGCGGTAACCCTGATTGCCGCATCGGGTTGGTGGGGGTGAACCAGCAGGGCTTAAGTATACGTAACCCTTCTGCGCCGTTGAAGTTCTGCGGTCCCGACTACACTGACAGAGTGAGTCACACTCGCAATGCCCCGGTACGGGCATTAATCACGCGGAAGCCGACAGGAGGTTTATTCCATGTCAGATCATCACGTGTACAAGAAGACCGAAGTGGTGGGTTCTTCAAGAACCAGTATTGAGGAAGCCATCGACAACGCCCTGGCGGAGTGCGCCAAGAGTATCCGTAATATGGAGTGGTTCGAAGTGACGGAAACCCGCGGTCACATAGAGAACGGCAAGGTCGGTCACTACCAGGTGAGCCTTGTGGTCGGTTTCCGGATTGAAAACAGTTGATCTGACCGATCATCGAACTGGGGTCAGCGCCGGACACCTCGTTCAATTCTGACCGGGTGCTGGCCTCCCGTTCTTGTCGGGTACGCCTTGCCCTCTCTGCCCCGTAACCGCCCCGCCATTAGCTTGCCATACGTATGTGGTCAGGGCCTGCGGTGGTTCTTCTGGAGCCAGCGGTCAAGCTGATCGGCAAATCCCTTGCGATCCTGCTGGCCGAATGCCGCCGGTCCTCCAGTGACCTGGCCCGCGCTGCGCATCTCTTCCATGAAATTCCGCATAGCCAGCCGCTGGCGGATGTTCTCCCGGGTGAAGGCCTGCCCCCTGGGGTTGAACACGTCAGCCCCCTTGTCGATGGCCTCGGCGGCGAGCGGTATATCCTGGGTGATGACCAGGTCGCCGGTGCTCAGTTGATCGACAATTTCCTGGTCAGCGACATCAAAGCCATGGGCGACCTGCCGGGCGTGAATCCACGGGCTCGGGGGCAACCTGATAACATGATTGGCGATGAACGTGGTATTGATCTGCCAACGGGTGGCCGCCCGGCACAGAATCTCACGGATGGGGACGGGGCAGGCATCGGCATCGACCCAGATAGGCATATGGCAACGGTTCCGGTTGGGATTCTGGCGGGAGTGTAACCCCCTGAGTCAGGCAATGGTAGCCGGTGGTCCGTTGGGTTTCGGTGAGGGTAGATAACAACAATGGTCCATCCTGGAGGTCCACACCATGAAACCGAGCCGCCTGGCCGCTGGCTTTTTCCTGTCGTTGTGTCTGTCGTTGCTGGCCCCTGCCAGTTCCGCGGACGAAGAGGCATGGAAGGCCCTGCGTGAGGGCAGGGCTTTCCTGATCCTGCGCCATGCACTGGCACCGGGTACGGGCGACCCGGAAAATTTCGACCTTGATGACTGCTCAACCCAGCGCAACCTCAATAACCGCGGGCTTGAGCAGGCACGAAGCTGGAAAGGCCTGCTGGCAAGGCATGGCATCAATGAGGCAAGGGTTTATTCCAGTCAGTGGTGTCGAAGCATGGATACGGCGACGGAAATGGATGTGGGTGACGTCACCGAGTGGCCGGCCCTGAATTCCTTTTTCGCGGGGCGGGGGGACGGCGCCATGCAGACACGACAGACCATTGCCCTGGTCAATACCCTGGAGCCGGGGCTGCCTGCGGTCCTGGTGTCGCATCAGGTGAATATCACCCGGCTGACCGGCGTGTATCCGTCATCCGGTGAAGGAGTGATTGTTGCCTTGCCCCTGTCGGACAACCCCACCGTACTGGCAACGGTCGCACCGTGACAAAAAATCAGGGTTGCAGGTGAAGACACCTGCAGCCCGGCTATCACTGCGGATCAGAGGTTTCGCAGGAAACCCGTAATGGCCTCACGCTGGTTCCGGGCGTCTTCGCGGGTTCGGAAGACCAGCTTGCCGGCCTCCCGTCTCAGGTCCAGGGTGTCACCGAACCCGCAATCAATTCCCGATACCTCGGCTACCTTCTGCTTGAAATCGGCCTCCTTGCGACAGAGGTGTTCCATCTCCGCAGCCACCTGGCCGCAGTAGCCGGAGATGCTGAGACTGTTGAGCTGTTCGTTGTCCAGCCCCTTCCAGTTCACCCGGGTGGTTACCTCGGTGCCACACACCTTGCTGGCGGATGCATCGACCGCCCTGAGGGCGTCCTTGTGGCGTTCAAGAGCCTTATCACGATCAAACCGGGCCAGCGCTGCCTGAACTCCCTGCTCCGTCTGTTGCTCGTATTCCGCCATCAGCGCCACCTTGTCCACCCTGGCGCTGCCCTCTTCATCGGCCATAAGGGCGTAGGGCTCCTCACGGCCGGGAATATAGGCTGTGTAATCTGTGGGCGCCCAGTAAGACCGCGCAAACACGACCAGTGAACGCATCTTGCCATCAATCTCCGCCCGGTAGGCGCGTTCGTCGTTCGGACGCTGTTCGATCCTGGCCAGCATGACGACGCCATCGAGGGCGTGGTCAACACCGTTCAGTCTGACCAGTGCCTGGTTGCCATCCGCCATCGGCAGCAGGGTTACCGAGACACCGCCGTCACTGGTGAAGACCTCGGCATCGTCGCCGGGCTCCAGGGCACGGGCTGACAGAGACAAAAGCGCAAGGGCTATCAGAAGAAAGCAGGTTGGGAATCTTCGGATCATAGGATTCAGTCCTTGTGTCCTGTTGAACATGGCCCGTCGTGTCGGTGCAGGAGCGACGGACAGACGACAGGTAGTTTGCTACTGCCATGAATTCTGGAGCCATTCCCTGCCATTAACAAGACGATAGGGTATAACGTCTCATCTTCTGTCCGGTAGCGAGAACTGTGTCTCGTTTCCATTGAACAATCCCTGACCATCGACTAGAAAAATAGGAACAGGCCCGTGAGATCCACGGGGACCCACCAACAGTCAGCGTGACCGAACAGGCCACAAGCCTGGTGTTCCGGAAGGGCGATGAAGATGCCGGCCGGAACGTGGATGTCGCGGTGTGAGGAGAAGGGAATGAGAGACCGTTATGAATTTACGGTGGACTATGTCCGCTACCTGGACGATAACGGTGAGCCGCTGGGCGAGCTGCCAGCCCTGGCCGCCGATAAGGATCGTCTGCTGGATGCCTACCGCAATATGGTGCTCGCACGCACCCTGGACCAGAAAATCATCGCCCTGCAACGAACCGGTAAATGTGGCACCTACCCGTCGGTACTTGGCCACGAAGTTATCGGCACCGCCATCGGTCAGAGCATGCACCGGCGCGATGTATTCGTACCCTATTACAGGGACCAGGCAACGCAGCTGCTGAGGGGGGTGCCCATGGTGAATATGCTGCTGTACTGGGGCGGGGACGAGCGTGGCAGTGCAGGCTGGGAACTCTGTCCCCAGGACCTGCCCATCTCGGTGCCCATTGCCACCCAGTGCTGCCACGCCGTCGGCGTAGCGGCGGCCATGCGCATTCGCGATGAGAAGCGTGCGGTGGTCGTCACCCTGGGTGACGGCGCCACCTCCAAGGGGGGCTTCCTGGAGAGCGTCAACCTTGCAGGGGCCTGGCACCTTCCGGTGGTTTTTGTGGTGGCCAACAATCAGTGGGCCATTTCCACGCCCCGTGGCCTTCAGACCGGCAGCGAAACCATTGCCCAGAAGGCCATCAGCGGTGGATTACCCGGCCATATCGTGGACGGTAACGACTACCTGGCGGTCACTGAGGCCGTGGATAACGCCCTGGAGCGGGCCCATGGCGGCAAGGGTGCTACCGTCATCGAAGCCGTCACCTATCGCCTGGGAGACCATACCACCGCCGATGACGCCACCCGCTACCGCAGTGCGGACGAGTTGCGCAGTGCCTGGGACAAGGATGGTATCAAGCGCCTGCAGAGTTACCTTCACCAGGCCGGACACTGGGACGCAGACAAGGAGAAAGAGCTCCAGGCTCGCTGCCGGGACAAGGTGGATAAGGCTGTTCATGTCTACCTTGAAAAAGCGCCGGAGCCGCCTGTTGCCATGGTGGATTACCTGTTCGAGACATTGCCTGCTGCCCTCGCCGGCCAGCGCGAGCGGCTTGCCCGCAAGGCAGAAGGAGTAAGGTCATGAATGCGTCTGCAGAGAATGCCATCCGGCACGGGGAGGGGGCGCCGGTTGCCCACAAGGTCACCCTGGTGGAAGCAGTCAACCTGGCCCTCGCCCGGGAAATGGCCAATGATGATTCGGTGGTGGTTCTCGGAGAGGATATCGCCACCAATGGTGGGGTGTTCCGGGCCACGGTAGGCCTGAAGGAGCGCTTTGGCTACAAGCGGGTGATGGACACTCCGCTGGCCGAGAACCTGATTGCCGGCACTGCGGTGGGCATGGCTACCCAGGGGCTAAAGCCGGTGGCGGAATTCCAGTTCATGGGGTTTATCTACGCCGGCTGTGAGCAGATCATCAGTCACGCGGCCCGTATGCGTAACCGCACCCGTGGACGGCTCCATTGTCCGTTGGTATACCGGGCTCCGTTTGGCGGTGGCATCCATGCCCCGGAGCACCACAGCGAAAGCACCGAGGCGCTTTTTGCCCATATTCCGGGTCTGCGGGTAGTGATCCCCAGCTCGCCCCAGCGTGCCTATGGCCTGTTGCTGGCTGCCATCCGTAACCCGGACCCGGTGATCTTCCTGGAACCAAAGCGCATCTATCGGGCCGTGACCCAGACGGTAATGGACAATGGTCAGGCGCTGCCCCTGGATACCTGTTTCACCCTTCGGGAAGGCGACGACGTTACCCTGATCAGTTGGGGGGCATCGATCATGGAAACCCTTCACGCCGCAGACCGGCTGGCGGAGCAGGGCGTCTTGGCAGAGGTGATCGATGTGGCCACCATCAGTCCCCTGGACCGGGAGACCCTGCTGTGCTCTGTTGCCAAGACCGGCCGGGCGGTGATCGTCCACGAGGCCTGTCGTAATGGTGGTGTAGGTGCCGAGGTGGCCGCATCCATTGCCGAAGGCGCCTTCCTGGACCTTCAGGCCCCGGTGGTAAGGGTAACCGGATATGACACGGTAATGCCCTATTACCGCAACGAGCAGCACTACCTGCCGCAGGTGGATGACATCGTGGCAGCGGTAGAGCAGATCATTGCGCTCTGATCAGGGAGAGTCATCATGAAGTATTTCAGATTGCCCGATCTGGGTGAGGGCCTGCCGGAGGCCGAGATCGTCGAGTGGCATGTGAAGGTTGGCGACACTGTTGCAGTGGATCAGGTGCTGGTAAGTGTCGAGACCGCCAAGGCCATCGTGGAAGTCCCTTCGCCGGACGCTGGCACCATCGCCAAGCTGTTTGGCGAAGCCGGGGATATCATCCACACCGGTGAGCCGCTGTTGGCCTTCGAAGGCGAAGGGGAAGACAGCGGCACGGTAGTAGGCGAGCTCAAATCCTCAGGCTCGAAAGATAATGAGGGCGAGCCGGACTCGTTCATCATAGGCGCTGCGCCTTCCAGCAAACGCGCCCGGGCCAACCGCGCTACCCCGGGGGTGCGGGCACTGGCCGAGAGGCTGGGTATCAGCCTGGAAAATATCAAGGGCAGCGGCCCCGGTGGCCTCATCACCAACGACGACGTACACCGCCAGGCCAGCCACCAGAAGCAGCTGGGAGAGGCGGAGGCGCTGCGAGGTCCAAGGCGCACCATGGCGAAGAACATGGCCCTTTCCCATGCCCAGGTAGTGGCGGTCTCGATCTTTGAGGATGCGGACGTTCACGACTGGGAAAAGGGCTCCGACATAACCATGCGCCTGGTACAGGGCGTCGCCCGGGCCTGCGAGGCCTCACCGGCACTTAATTGCTGGTTCGATGGGGATAACCTGAGCCGACGCCTGCTGGACGAGGTGCATATCGGCATTGCCGTCGATACACCCGACGGACTTTTTGTGCCGGTGCTGCGGGATGTCAATCACCGCTCCATGGAAGACCTGCGCCAGGGGCTGGAAAACCTCCGGGAGGCGGTGGCAACCCGCAAGATTCCGCCCCGGGAGATGCAGGGCGCCACCATTACCCTGTCCAACTTCGGCACCATGACAGGGCAATATGCCAACCCTGTTGTCAGTCCGCCACAGGTGGCTATCGTGGGGGCGGGCAAGATCCGGGAGAAGGTGGTGCCACACAGAGGCAAACCCGCGGTGCGCCGTATCATGCCGCTGTCAGTGACCTTTGATCACCGGGCAGCCACCGGCGGCGAGGCGGCAAGGTTCATGGCGGCACTGGTGGACGCCCTTGGTGCTGATTCGAGCGGGTAACCGGACCGCTACCGGAAGTTGAAACCTGCTGGCGGACCCACCATAGTAGACGACATGACGACATTATTTATCATACTGGTGGTACTGTTCGCCGCCCTGTTCCTTCTGGTGCCGCTGCTTGAAAAGCATGCGTCGAAGGGGGATGCGATCAATGAAAGCCGGATTTCCCGGTGGATCATTCCGTTGATGGCGGCGGTACTGGTTTTGGGGATATTGCGGCATTACTTCGGGTAGGGCAAGCGGAGCCTGCGAGGCCTGCCCCGACAAGCTGTCAGGAATAAATTCCGGGCATTAAAAAAGGCAGCCGAAGCTGCCTTTTTTGCGTGTTGTGGCCTGTTATTTACAGGGCAACAACGTTTTCCGCCTGCGGGCCTTTCTGGCCCTGAGTAACGGTGAACTCAACCTGCTGGCCTTCTGCCAGGGTCTTGAAACCGCTGCTCTGAATAGCGCTGAAGTGAACGAATACGTCGGGGCCGCCTTCACGAGTGATAAAGCCGAAGCCCTTGGATTCGTTGAAGAACTTGACGGTACCGGTAACTGTAGACATATCTTTTAATATCCTGAAATCAATCTGATTAATGCGCCGCCAGGGACCATTGTTGGGCTGGTCAGCATTGTGCGGAAAAGAAACGCGCTGGATCAAAAACAGGACGTACACTACAATTACTGACAGGGCGTCTTATTGATGAACTGCTTTGCTAACTCTTTCCTACGTTGCCCAATCTACGCACCTTCCCCGGGAAAAGCTACTGTTATTTTCATTTGTGGGTATATTTACGCATCCAGTGCCTCCAGGGAGAGATCCCGGTTCAGGCGAAGTCCCATGAAATCCCGGGCCAGCACCAGGTTACCATCAAAGAACGCACGGGCCTCGTCGGCCACTTCGTCGATTACCGGTCCCCGACCGGCCTGAAGCTGGTATCGGGAACTGAAGTGGGTCAGTACCAGGTGGGGTAGCCTGATTGCCTGGGCAAACCGTGCCACCTGTTCGGCGGAGCTGTGCTGGGGCCAGGGGCCGACCCGCTCCGCGACGTTCCGGGTGTAGGTGGCTTCGTGGACCAGCAGGTGGGCATCCCTGCAGGCCCCGGCCAGCAGTTCGGGGGAATCGTTGTCACCGGCGATCACCACTCGTCTCGGCGGACGCGGGATTTCAGTATAGTCATCGCTGAGAATGAAACGGCCATCGGGCAGGGTGACGTCCTCTCCCTTCTGGATGCGCCCCCATTCCGGGCCGGCGGGCACGCCATCAGCCTCCAGTTTGCTGGTCAGCAACTTGCGCTCAACCCTCAGCTCCTCGAAGCGGAAGGCGCGGCAGGGAACACGATGAGACAGGGGAATGCTGGTCACCCCTATAGCTTCGTCATGCCACTGGAAGTTGTCGGCCTCGGCGTCGATAAACTGCAGTTCAAAACCCAGCCTGGAATCGGTACTGGCCAGGGTAATTTCGAGGAAGTCCCGCAGCTGGGGTGGACCGATGATCGGCAGCGGTGTCGTTCGCCCATTCATGGACGCACTGGAGAGGAGCCCGGGCAGGCCGAATGTGTGATCGCCATGGACGTGGGTGATAAAGATCGCCTGCAGTTGCATAACGGACAGGCGGGTTCTCAGCAACTGATGCTGGGTACCCTCGCCGCAGTCAACCAGGTACCAATGCCTGGGGCCGCCATGTTGCAGTGCCAGGCCAGTAACGTTGCGGGCCCGTGTGGGTGTGCCGGCAGAGGTGCCGAGGAAAGTGAGCTCCACTGTTGCATCCTTAAACTACACTGGAATCGACAACCCGGGCGCCTTCGCGACGTTGTGTCGTGCAGACCCCGGCCAGCAACCTGAGCATACCAAAATACCTGACAGCGAGGATCTATGAGCAACCGGCGACCCTGGTCGAAAGTGGTTCTGGCCTTTGCCATCGCCCTGGTGATCGGCGCCCTGCTGGGCTCGGTCGTGCAGACGCAGATCAACCTCATGGCCCTGCGTGGGCTGGGTGTTGAAATTGGTGCCGGCGCCTGGTTTGTTACCACGCTGGAGGACCTGGCCATGTTTGGGCCGGTCTACCTGGCCATGTTTGGTGTTGGCTTTCTGGTCTCCCAGGTGGTGGCCATGGCCCTGACCCGCCATGTGCTGGAGTCCTGGCGCAGACTGGTTTGCGCACTGGCGGCGGCGGTCGGGCTCTGGGCCACCTTTACAATAGTGGATGCACTGGCACCGCCCCCCACGCTGATCGCCGCGACCCGTGCTTCGGAGGGAATGCTGGCCATGCTGGTGACTGCGGCCATTGCCGGCTGGCTGTTCGCTGTTATGGCAGCGCCCACCGATGCCCGTCGCAACGGGGGGGCAGGCGCTGTCGCTGCGGTCCTGCTCGCTACTCTGGCGGGGCTGCCGTTTGACCAGGCCCGGGCTCAGTCGGGGCCCGGCTATCAGCTGGAGACGGTGGTTTCCGGGCTTGAACACCCCTGGTCCCTGGCATTCCTGCCAGATGGCCGGATGCTGGTTACCGAGCGTCCGGGACGGTTGCGGATCATTACCCGGGACGGTGAGCTGCTTCCAGAGCCCGTCGCCGGTTTGCCAGAGGTATTCAACCAGGCCCAGGCCGGGCTCTTTGACGTACTGCCGGCCCGGGATTTCGCCGAGAGCCGCCTTGTTTACCTGAGCTATGCCTGCGGCACCGAGCAGGCCAACCATACCTGTCTGGCCCGTGGGCGGCTGGAGACAGGTAGGCTGGGGGACGTCGACGAACTGTTTCGCGTCAGCCCCGCCAAGGTCGGGGCCGCGCATTATGGCGGGCGAATGGCCTGGCTGGAGGATGGCACCCTGTTGCTGGCCCTGGGTGACGGCTTTGATTACCGGGAGGAGGCCCAGAGGCTGACCAGCCATATCGGCACCATAGTACGCCTGAACCCCGACGGCTCGGTGCCCGCCGATAATCCCTATGTGAACGAACCGGAGGCACTTCCGGAAATTTTCAGTTATGGCCATCGCAATATTCAGGGGCTGGTGGTCGACCCGGACGGGGGGCAGGTAATTGCCCACGAGCATGGGCCCCGCGGGGGCGATGAGATCAATCATGTCCAGGCGGGTACCAATTACGGCTGGCCGGTCGCAACCCATGGCCTGGATTACACCTGGGCACGGGTGACGCCCTTTACCGATTACCCCGGCACAGAGCCTCCCTTGCTGCACTGGACGCCGTCCATCGCACCCTCCGGCATGACAATTTATAACGGGGACCGGTTTCCTGACTGGCGGGGAGACATACTGGTGGGCGGCCTGGTGTCACGGGCGGTTCACCGGGTTGAACTGAACGACAATGGCGCCACAGAGAAAGAAAGGCTCTTTACCGAACTGAACGAACGTATCCGCGATGTCCGGACCGGACCCGACGGCGCGGTTTATCTGCTGACCGACAGTGCCAGGGGCCGCGTGGAGCGGGCCATTCCCGTTCAGCCGTGAGCGTTGATCCTGTCGCCGTTTTACAGGTATCTCAGAGCCAACTATTCTCAGGGGGTACCCCCACGCAAAAGGAGAATGGGTTATGAGCAAAGCTGTTAACGGAAAGTACCAGAGCATTGAACAGGCCCGCAATACACGGGAAGACCTGATCGGAAGTGACATTCCCCAGGACCTGATCTATATCGACGAGGAAGCACAGGTTATCCGGGTCATGATGCCGCCGGAAGAAGCCCGCGAGGTCCACGAGATCTTTGACCGTCATGGTATTACCTACTGACACACCCGCCGGTGGTCTCCGTGTAGATGATTGCCCGCCTCTCCGTGTGATCTGGCGGGGTGGGCTGTCAGGCGTTACGGTTAACGATCATGGCGGATCGGCAATCCGGTAAGGGGGAATATTGAGTCAGGATAAAAAGGTCGCTCTGGTCACGGGCGGGGCCCGGGGCATCGGCCGAGGTATCACCCGGCACCTGCTGGGGAAGGGCTGGCGCGTCGTCATATGCGATGTGGACAGTGGCGCAGCCCGCGATTTCCTGGCGCAGCAGCCTGACAGTGAGAATCTGTACTTCGTTGAGGCAGACGTCTCGGTGGAGGCGCAGGTGGCGCGTGCGGTAACCCAGACCCTGTCCTGGGGTGGCCGCCTCGATGCTCTGATCAATAATGCTGGTCTTGCCGAGCCGGAGACCGGGCCGGTGGAAGATCTAGATCTGACGGTCTGGCAAAGAAGACTGGATGTCAATCTCACCGGGCCATTTCTCATGGCGAAGTATGGTACGAGGCCTCTCCGGGACACCAGGGGAACCATCGTCAATATTGCTTCTACCAGGGCCCTCCAGTCCGAACCTGACACTGAGGCCTACGCCGCCACCAAGGGAGGCCTTGTAGCGCTGACCCATGCGCTCGCCGTCAGCCTGGGGCCGGAGATCCGGGTGAACTGTATCAGCCCCGGCTGGATCGACGTGCGGGCAGAACAGGCCGGCGCTAACGAAATTCCGGAGCCGCTGTCGGAGCGTGATCACGAACAGCACCCCGTGGGCCGGGTTGGCACGGCCGACGATGTCGCGGCTACCGTGGCCTTCCTCATTTCCGACAAGGCGGGGTTTGTCACCGGCCAGAACATCGTGGTAGATGGCGGCATGACCCGCAAGATGATCTATGAGGACTGACCGGGAGGACGTGTGAAATTTATTTTCGAGGTTCGCATCAGGGAAGGTCACACCGCCGAGGAATACGCAGATGCCTGGGTACGGGCCAGTGAGCTCATTCAGCAGGCTCCGGGTGCCCGGGGTACTGAGCTGCATCGCAAGATCGGTGATCCGGACACCCTGATCGCCATTGCCAGCTGGGAAAGCAAGGCCCAGCGGGATGCCATGGAAGGGCAGCATAACCCGGAAATCGCAGAGATTATCCGTAGCGCGGCGCCTTTCGTGGACATTACGCCCATCGGCGAGTTTGAAGACCCGGAATGGGTGGTGATGCCGCCCGGCCGGAAGGAGGACTGATATGGCAGGTGGCTGGTCAAAGGACGGTGCCGTGCAGGACCAAATCGACAGCACCGTTGACGATGCCCTCGAACGGGCTCGCGCTAACCTCCCGCAAGGCGAAAGCCTGACCCATTGTGACGAGTGCGGCGAGCCCATACCCGAAGCCCGTCGCCAGGCGCTGCCCGGCGTTCGCCTGTGCGTTCGGTGCCAGGGTGAGCGTGATAAGGAGCAGGCGGAAGTGAGTCTGTTCAACCGGCGGGGCAGCAAGGACTCGCAGTTGCGCTGAGCGCCATTCACAATCCCGCGCAGCCCGGGGGCGGATTCCTGCTCAGGAGAGGGTTTCTTCCACCATCCAGAGCCTGTCTTGCCCGAAATACATGTCGCCGCCCACGAAAAGGGTTGGCGCCCCGAACACGCCCCGTTCCACCGCTTCGGTGGTTATCGCCTTGAGACGGTCCTTCACCGCCGGATCGCCGATCCGGGCCATGACGTCGTCGGGGTTGAACCCGGCGGCGGAAAGCACCCGTGCCACAACCTCTGGCTCGCCCATATTCTGTTCATCGACCCACATGCCCTTGAAGACGGCAGTCAGATAGTCACTGAATCGCGGTGTATCAAGGTAAGCCACGGCGCCACGCATCAATTGAAGCGTATTGACCGGGAAGTACGGGTTCTGGTTGAGGGTCACACCATAACGGCGGGCGAAGCGTTGCATATCCATGCGGGAATAGCGCCCCTTGGCCTCAATGGTCGCCGGAGACTGGTTGCCTGTGGCCTGAAACACACCACCGAGCAGCATGGGCTTCCACACCAGCTCGGCGTCGTGGCGGCTAACCAGGTCAGGCAGTTGGCTCCAGGCCAGGTAGCTGGCGGGGCTGCCTACGTCAAAGTAAAACTCTACAGTCTTGCGCATGGTTCCTCTCCGTTCTTTGAATCGTTCAGAAGGTTTCCATCCAGGGGCGGAGGTCCAGTTCGTGGGTCCAGGCGTCCCGGGGCTGGCGATGGAGCTGTACATACTGCTCGGCGATGTGGTCAGGATTCAGGATGCCATCCCTTTCCTTGAGGGCGTATCGGTCGGGAAAATTGCTGCGGATAAAGTCGGTATCGATGGCGCCGTCAATAATGCTGTGGGCTACGTGGATGCCCTGGGGGCCCAGTTCCCGGGCCATGCTTTGGGCGAGTGCCCGCAATGCGAATTTTGCGCCGGCAAAGGCAGAAAAGCCGCTGCTGCCCCGCAGCGAGGCGGTAGCGCCGGTAAAAATGATGGTGCCACGCTGGCGGGGCAGCATGACCCGGGCCGCTTCCCGGCCTGTGAGAAAGCCGGCAAAGGCGGCCATCTCCCAAACTTTCCGGTAGACCCGGGCGGTAGTTTCGGTAATGGGAAAGCGCACATTGGCACCGATATTAAACACGGTGACCGCCACCGGTCCGATATTGTTCTCTACGTCATCGAACAGGCGGACCATGGCGTCCTCTTCCCGGGCATCACAGCCGAAAGCATGGGCGGTGCCACCCTCTGCCTGGATGGACCCGGTCAGGGGAGCGAGGGCTTCGGCTTTACGCCGCGTGACGCAGACCGTGTAACCCTCACGGGCGAAGCGGCGGGCTATGGCGCCCCCCGTGGCATCGCCTGCGCCGATCACCACGGCAACTTCGTTGCTGGACATGACTTGTCCTCCGGTTTGATTAAGCATTGTTTCAGGGAGCTGACTCATTGTCGTCTGGCTGGATGCCGGCAACCGAACAGGTTCTGCCATGATCACAATACCTTGCCCCGAAGGGCCTTGGTCTTTCCCCGCTGGGTCTTCTTGTCCACCCGCTTTCGTTGTGATGAGCGGGTAGGGCGCGTGGGCCGGCGTTTTTTCTGAACTTTCACCGCATCCCTGATCAGCACCTGCAGCCGGTCCAGGGCGTCCTGCCGGTTCAGTTCATAGGTGCGGAAGGACTGGGCCTTGATAATGATCACCCCGTCCTTGGTGATGTGGTGATCAGACAGTGCCAGCAGTCGCTCCTTGTAGAAGGGCGGCAGGGTGGAGCGGTTGATATCGAAACGCAGGTGAACCGCGCTGGCCACCTTGTTGACGTTCTGGCCACCAGCACCCTGGGCACGGATCTGGGTGATCTCCACTTCCCAGTCGGCCAGCTCCACTGCATTGGACAGGCGTAGCAACGTTGCCATGGTAACCCTCATCAGAATTGAGGGTCGAGTGTAACAAACGCGGGCTTGCCCTGCCGGTCCGACGGGGTATCCTGTCGGCCTTTACAGAGACTCATCGGGGCAAACGTGCTGGAAAGTTACCTCACTGGATTACTGGTCTGCGGCGGCATCATCATCGCCATTGGTGCCCAGAATGCCTATGTGCTGAGCCAGGCGATCCGGCGCGAGCACCACTGGTGGTCCGCCGGGGTTTGCATGATATCGGATGTGATGCTGTTCAGTGCCGGGATGCTCGGGGTCAGCGCAGCGCTGATGGCGGTGCCCGAGGCACTGGAGGTGCTGCGCTGGCTCGGCGTGGCTTTCCTGGGATGGCTGGCGGTGCAGGCGTTCGTTCGGGCCACCCGGGGCCGGGAACGGCTCGAAGCCGGCATGGCCGGGGCGCGAAGCCTGAAAGGCGTGTTGCTCACCACCCTGGCGGTCACCTTGCTCAATCCCCAGGTGTACCTGGATACGCTGCTGCTGATCCCGGCTATCGGCGCCCAGCAGGAAAGTGCCACAACGTTTGTCGCTGGTGCCAGCAGCGCGTCTATCCTCTGGTTCGGGGGCCTGGCCTGGGGTGGTTCGGCGCTTGCCCCGCTGCTGTCCAGGCCGATGGCCTGGCGCGTCATCGATGGCCTCATCGGGTTGATGATGGCGGGTATCGCGCTGCACCTGGCCATCAGCGGGCTGGGTTGATCTCTCGGGCTCTCAGTGTGTCGCCGTTCCACCAGCGGCCTCGAGAGTGGGCGGCTTTGGCTCCCGGTCGAGAATCCGCTTCGCATCCAGGGACGCAATGGGTACCCGCTTGTCAGCCGGCACGTCGCCACTGAGCTGCAGGGCCAGGTAGCGCATGGCGCAGACCCTGAGGAACGAGGTGAAGTTGCCCAGATCATGCCCCGCATCAATGGATTCATGGTACAGGCGGGTGATCAGCTGCGGAACGTTCATGCCATCCCGCTCGGCCAGTTCCGCCAGCACTGTCCAGAAAGTGTTTTCCATACGAATGCTGGTGGCCATGCCATCAATGCGCAGGGAATGGGTGCGGCTGACCCAGAGATCCGGATCGGCATTGATAAACAGTTTGCACATGGGTCTGTCTCCCGGAAGCGATTGAGGGCCGGTGGCCGGCCCTCAATCTGCGTGGCGTTCAGCGGTCCAGCAGTCTGAAGAACTGGGCCAGCCAGGCCGGGTGTGCGGGCCATGCCGGTGCTGTAACCAGATTAGCATCGGTGACCGCCTCGTTCACCTCGAGGCCGGCAAAATGGCCGCCTGCAAGTTCCACCTCCGGCTGGCAGGCCGGGTAGGCTGAGCACTTGCGGCCCTTGAGTACGCCTGCGGCCGCCAGTATCTGGGCACCATGGCATATGGCCGCCACCGGTTTTTCCGCATCAAAGAAGTGCCGCACCATTTGCAGGACCCGGTCATTCAGGCGCAGGTATTCCGGCGCCCGGCCCCCCGGAATCACCAGGGCATCGTAGCTGGCAGGGTCAACGGAATCGAAATCTGCGGTCAGCGCGAAGCGGTGGCCCGGCTTCTCGGTATAGGTCTGGTCGCCCTCGAAGTCATGGATAGCGGTCGCTACGGTGTCACCGGCCTTCTTGTCAGGGCAGACCGCCTCTACCCTATGGCCAACTGCCTGCAGTGCCTGGAAAGGCACCATGGTTTCGTAGTCCTCGGTGAAATCACCGGTAATCATCAGAATCTTTTTCCCGCTCATGGTCTTCTCCTTGTGATTATTCAGGACCCTGACTGATGGTTGTCGTGCATGCAGCACCAACCTGGTCAGGCTAGCAGGGCTGTCTGAGCCGGGGGTATTAACGGACTACTACATTCATTGACCTGCTATATTTATGGACATGACCGTGGTTTGATGCTGGGCCGGGTTGTACAGGCAGGCCGCATAATCCTGGGTAAAAGGATTGATGCTATGACCATTCGCTACGGGTTGCCGGTTTTGGTGGCCTTGGTTTTGTTGCCTTCCCTGACGGCAGCGCAGGATGTAGTGGCCCGGCTCAAGGGTAATGGGCTTGAGGAAAGTTTTACTGAGGAGGCCTCGGTCAGTGGTCGGGTTGTGGCGGGGGTGCTCGCGGGATCGGCGACGGCCAGTGACGCACTGGCACTTTACGCCTCGGCTGCCCGGTCCAGCAATGATATCTGCGTCCGGGTTATTTCCCGGGATGGCCTTTACTGGTCCGAAAATACCTTCACCTGGCCCAAAGGGGCTGATGCCTCACTGGTGCCCCTGCAGTACCAGAGCCGTTATCGGGAGCAGCTTGCCCGTTACGATGCGCGGGACCTGGCGATACTGGGCTACGAGGGAGATTGTCAGCAAGTACCGGACGGGCCGTTACTGGTGGCAGCGAGAGGCACTGACGCTGACAGGCCATCTACCCTGGATATCCTGGTCAATTCGGGTCGTTCCGATACGTTCGCTGTATTGACCAATCTTGTTGCGGGTCCGCAAACAATTGCCTGCCAGGCCATCACAGCGGGCCGCCGAACCGGCTATGACACGGTTTGTACGGTGCCGCTGATGGAAACGTCGGAGGACGGCTTACTCGAAGTCCGGATCATGAGGCGTCGGTTTGATCGCATGATGCCGGCGACCACCCTGGTGGTTCACCTGCCCGGAAACGGAACCTTGTAATGGCGAAGGATGATGCCCCTGCGGTCTCGGATGCCCGAAGCGCGCCTGGTGAGGCATTTCGCAGGCTGAGGGAGGTTTTGAGTGCTTTCTGGCGGGATATCCCTTTGATACCTGCCTTGTTGGCGACCGTTTTACTTCTTGCGGCACTGGGGGCCCTGATCGAAAAGCGGGACAATATTTTCACGGTGCAGGCTGTCACGGAAACCCTGTCACTGGTGACATCCGATGAGGTTTTCTCGCAGTGGCTCGTGGGTGGCGGCCGGTTGATGTCGGATCCGCTGGCTTCCGGGGATGAGGCCATACTGATGCCGGAGGACACGTTCCTGAATATCGGCAGGGGCACCGAAGTGACGGTCCAGCGACACGGCATCCAGGCCCTGCGTATCAAACTTCAGAATCCGGAAGGTCCGGTTGGCACACTCGATGCCCCGGAACCGGTACAGGCACAACTTGGCAATTGGGCCGTGGTGATCTTTGAGCCGGAGCTTACCCCCCTGATCCTGCCCTTCCGAGGCTTGCTGACAGTGGGTGATGACGTCACCTCCCGGGTCGACAGCATTTTATTGTCCGGCAGCATCAACGTGCTGGAGCAACAGTGGATCAGGAATACCCGCTACGTTGCCGGGAATACAACGCTGGACCCGGGTGACCGCATCCGGTTCTGGAACGATGCTGGCGGAAATGAGCCCGAGCAGGCAGTCGTGGAAGGGTTTATCAGGGTAGAGCCCGCCAATCAGGAGCGGTTTACCGAAGCCGTCAACGCCATGCAATTGATCGCCCACGGGGCGGCCAGCTATGTCCAGGTTCAACGCCTGGGGAGCACGGGGTACCAGGTCCATGCCCATCGCTGGGCCCGCTTCCTGTACGATCCGCTGCTTGCATTTCTTGCAGCCGCGGGGGCACTTCTGTTTGCCGCCCTCGAAATCTACACGAAATGCCGTGATATCGGAACGCACAATCGGGAGGGGCAGAATGGCTGAGAACAGGTTGCCTGCGGCCCCGGTTTCTGCCCTGCTGTTGTGGCTGGCCCTGGCCACCTCGGCCGCCGCGGCCGGCCCCGACCAGGCCTTTATCGATGCCGGAGAGCAGGGCCAGGCGGTGCTGATGGGGCGGCTGGGGGAGTGCTACGCCGTTACGCCGGCCCACGTTGTTGGAGACAGTCTTTTCTCGACGTTGGTCGGTACCGGCGATGGGCGATCCCGGGGCGACGGAGACCTTCTGCAGGTGTTCGGCTATGACCTGGCTGTTCTGCGGGTTACCGGAGGGATTACGTCGGAGTGTGGCACCGCCATTGACCAGGTGGTGAGCCTTGACAGCCATCTTGCCTCGGCCGGTTCCGCTCAGGTGGTTTCTGTAAACCCCGATGGTAGTGTCAGCCGGAGACATGTGCTGATTTCCGATGTTGGGATCCTCTATATCCGCGTCAGTCCTGTTGGCGAACAGGATCAGTTGTTCAAGGGGCTGAGTGGTAGCCTGGTAACGCTGGGGAGCCTGCCTGTCGGGCTCCTGATGTCCGTAGACCCGGACACCGGTGATGGGCGTGCTTTGCGGTTTGACCGTACCCTGGAAACCCTCAGACCGTTCTTCGGACTGGCCGCTGCGAAGCGTGGGCCTGCCAGCGAGCAACCTCAGGAGGCTGGCCCGGCCGGGTCAGGCAACCTTGTTACTGAAGTTCTGAGCTGGTCCAGCGCACCGCTGGACGGCGATCATCGGGCGACAAACCTGTTGGGGAGTGGCAAGGCACCCTGGCTGGCGCGGGCAGGAGAGTTTCCCCTGGAAGTTATTGTGGACCTGGCGGGCGACCGGGCCGTAGCCATTGACCGGGTTGAACTGGTGGGCGAAGGAGTGGCGCCGTCAGAACGTTTGCCAAGGGATTTCGAGGTGCTGATCAGGACAACCGCCGACGGCGGCTGGATGCCCGTGTATACGGGTACCTACTTTCAGAACGAACCAACCCGTACTGTCCGGTTTGCGCCGGTGCGGGCCCAGCAGGTGATGTTGCGAATTCATTCCCATTGGGGCGACGAAAACGCTGTCGGGCTGGGGGCTTTACGGGTGCCTCCCCTGTGAGCCGCTATTGTAACCGTGCCGTTGCGATGTAACGCCCCTGGTAGCCGGACTGGCACCGCAGTTCCCCAACCAGTGACGCACCATCGCCGAGAGTGAACTGGCCTCGACAATACCCGCTTTCGAATTCCATACCTGTGCCGCTCACCTGCCCCCTGCCTGAGGAGTCCCCCCCCCTGAAGGTGAAGCTACCGGTAGAGTCATCAAAATCGCTCAACTGGAAACGGTAGATGTCAGCCCACTGCTGAAGAATTTTCTTCTCGTTCTCAGTTGGGTCATCTTCGGGGCTCAGAGTGAGCGGCAGAACGGTGAGCTCACGAAACTTACCTTTAAGCGCCAGGGCCCGCATGGCATCATCGGCACTGCTGAAGCCGGCGCCGTAGGCGATCTCCTTCATGGCGGGATCCTCCGATTTGAGCATCACGTCCAGTGCCGCCAGCCGGGTGGTCTGGTCCGGGTCATTGAGCAGCGCCCGGAACTGATTGATCCGTTCCTTGCGCTCGTTGATTTCCCTGAGTAGCTCCTCTGCCGATTGCCCGACGGCTGAAGTTGGCAGCCAGGTCAGTCCCAGCATCAGTAGCAGGCAAAGTTGGCGGATGGATATTGGCAAGTTCATGGCTCACGCTCCCCTGGTTGTGTGCCTGTTGACTAAATACTAGCGGAAACTGCGGGAGTGTCTATTTTCTGATCAGTTTCGTGATGGCCAGGTTTCTCCGGGAGCAGGTCTTTCCGGTAATGCATGATCGCGATCCCGCAAGCGTTTTTATACGATATATGAATAAGGCAGTAACCGATGGCAGCAAAGCGAAGACGTGGATTCACTCCGGCGGTGGGGCTGCTGTTCCAGGCCGGCATTGTGCTATTGGGGCTGATTCCCCTCTGGCTGTTTGATATCCCGGTTGCTACTGGCGGTTTGCCGGTTTCCGGCTATCTTGCCTGGGGCGTCGCCGGTGGCCTGCTGACCTATGGGCTGCTGTTGCTCCTCTCGGTCACGGATGTGTTGTCATCAGATAGCTTGCAGACACATATCCGCGACCTGCATCGCTTTGTGCGTTCCCAGTCGTGGCCCGTTCTGATTGGGCTGGCCGTGCTGGCCGGGGTGGGGGAAGAGTTGTTGTTCCGGGCTGTGATCCAGGGTTGGATCGGGGAGCATCTGGGCACTGCATCAGGCATTCTGGCGGGGGCCGTCGTGTTCGGGCTGGCCCATGCCCTGTCTCGGGCCTATTTCCTGGTGGCGACGGCATTGGGGGCCGTGTTCGGGGTTGCCTATGCTGTTACCGACAGTATCCAGCTGGTGATGGTGTGGCACGCAGTGTATGACCTGGTGGTGATCCTGGTGCTGCGTCGCTACCCGCAGCTGTTTGGGCTCAGTCGAACCGCCGGGCCTGGGTGAAGCGGTCCCGCCAGTAATAGCCATTAAGGGAGGACCGGGTGACGCCTACCGAGGTGGACGCATGGATGAAGTCATCGCCACCGATGAAGATACCCGCGTGCTGTTCCTTGCCGCGTATGTTGAAGAACACCACATCTCCGGGTTCCAGCTCCTGCGGCGATACAGGTGTACCGTGGGAGAGCATGGCGGAAGTGGTTCGGGGCACCTCCATGCCGAACGCTTCCTGGTAGGCCTGGCCGATAAAACCGGAGCAGTCGAACCCCCGGGGCGTGGTTCCACCGTAGCGATAGGGGGTACCCTCGTATCGGTCGAGCACGTCCTGAAGCTTGCTGACCCGTTCATTATCGCTTTCCACCGGTGCGCCGTAGACCGGGACAGGGGACTGTTGGCGATCTGCCACCTGCGGCGAGGAGGCACAGCCGGTCAGCACTAGCGCCAGTACCAGTAAAAGGATGTTCCGGGTCACGCAGGGGGTTGGTCTGACCGGGATCTGGTGGGGCTTGGGCATGGCTGCAGTCCTGCTCACTAGCTGTCCCTGAAACTGTACCTGCACTGGCTGCTGCTGTCAGGCGCGTATTGCCGGTTTTGCGGAGTCTTTACACTCAGGTGACCTGGACCCGCCCCGACGGGGAATGCCGGGGCGGCTCGTCAGGTTCTGGTCCTATCTCAGGGCACCGAGCAACCGGTCCACCGAATCCTTGGCATCGCCGAACAACATGTGGCTGTTTTCCTTGAAGAATAATGGATTCTCCACACCGGAGTAGCCGGTGGCCATCCCGCGCTTGAGGATCACCACCTGTCGGGCTTTCCAGACTTCCAGCACCGGCATGCCGGCAATGGGACTGCCCGGGTCTTCGGCGGCGGCCGGGTTGACCGTGTCATTGGCGCCGATCACCAGGACCACGTCGGTTTTGGGGAAGTCCTCATTGATCTCGTCCATTTCCAGCACGATATCGTAGGGCACATGGGCTTCGGCCAGCAGCACGTTCATGTGACCGGGTAGCCGGCCCGCCACCGGGTGAATGCCAAAGCGCACCTCTACACCCCGGTCTCGCAACAATTTGGTGATCTCACTTATGCCGTTCTGGGCCTGGGCCACGGCCATGCCGTAGCCGGGCACGATAATCACCGAATCTGCATTGCGCAGCTCCTCCGCCAGTTCCTCCACCGAAATTTCCTGCACCGTCTGGTCCTCACCCCCCGATGCACTGCTGGAGGACGTCTGGCCAAAGCCGCCCAGGATCACGCTGATAAACGAACGGTTCATGGCCCGGCACATGATATAGCTGAGGATGGCACCACTGCTGCCCACCAGGGCACCGGTAACAATCAGCAGGTCGTTGCCCAGCATGAAGCCGATAGCGGCCGCGGCCCACCCGGAGTAGCTGTTGAGCATGGAGACCACCACCGGCATGTCAGCGCCGCCAATGGCCATGATCAGATGCACACCCAGTACCGCTGCTATCACCGCCATCAGCGCCAGTATGGCAATGCTCAGGGCCATGCTTTCGCTGCCCAGGAACGCCGCCCCAAGGAGTACACACACGATCACGGCAACCAGGTTCATCCAGTGGCGCCCGGGCAGGGTGAGGGCCTTGCTGTCGATTCGTCCATCCAGCTTGCCGCAGGCCACCAGTGAGCCAGTGAAGGTGACGGCCCCGATAAAGATGCCCACAAAGATTTCCACCAGCTTGATGGTGTGTTCGGCTCCCACCATGATCACCAGCGGATCGATATAGCTGGCAAATCCCACCAGCACAGCGGCCAGGCCCACGAAACTGTGGAGCAGGGCAACCAGCTGGGGCATCTGGGTCATTTCCACCTTGTTGGCGATAGGCAGCCCGATGGCCGCGCCGATGACCATGGCGGCAATCACCCACGTCAGATCAGCCGCGTCGAACCCTGCCATGGTGGCCGCGAGGGCGATAACGATGCCGGCTACGCCGTACCAGTTGCCCCGTCGTGCCGATTCCTGGTGGGCGAGGCCCCCAAGACTGAGGATAAAGAGAATGCTGGCCACCACATAGGCGACGCTGATCAGTCCACTACTCATGATTTGCGTCTCCTATCGATGGAACATCTTGAGCATGCGGTGGGTCACCCGGAACCCACCGGACACATTAATCATGGCGATCAGCACCGCCACAAAGGACAGAATGCCCACAGCCGCATGCTCGGCCTGGGCCAGGTGCAGCAGGGCACCGATCACAATGATGCCGCTGATGGCGTTGGTGACGCTCATCAGGGGAGTGTGCAGTGACGGGGTAACGTTCCAGATCACCTGCCAGCCAATAAAGCAGGCCAGCACAAACACGGTGAAATGCCGCAGGAAGCTTTCCGGGGCATAGGCCCCCACGCCATATAGCGCCAGGGCTGTTACTGCCAGCAGTACCACTTTTCCAGTGAGTCGTTTCGCTGGTGAAGGGCCTCTTGTGGTGGCCGAGGCTGGCGAGGGCTCTTCCGTTCCGGGAGGCGGTGCCGTGCTGGTGGGCGCTTCCGGCTGGGGCGGTGGCCAGGTGACGTCTCCCTGATGGACCACGGTCACTCCGCGAATCACCGCGTCCTCCATATTGACCAGGGGCTGCCCATCCTTTTCCGGAGTCAGCTCGGTCATCAGGTGAACCAGGTTGGTGGCGTAGAGGTCGCTGGCCACCTTGGCCATGCGGCTGGGCAGGTCGGTGTAACCGATCAGGCGTACGCCGTGCTTTTCCACCACCTTGCCGGGTTCGGTCAGCTCACAGTTACCGCCCCGTTCGGAGGCGAGGTCCACAATCACACTGCCGGGTTTCATGGACTTCACCATTTCGGCTGTAATCAGCTTCGGCGCTGGTTTGCCGGGAATCAGGGCGGTAGTAATGATGATATCCACCTCCCTGGCCTGTTCTGCGAACAGGGCCATTTCCGCCTTTATGAACTCATCACTCATCTGCTTGGCGTAGCCGCCGGTGCCGCTGCCTTCTTCATCGCCGAAGTCCAGTTCCAGGAACTCGGCACCCATGCTCTCCACCTGTTCCTTCACTTCCAGCCGTGTGTCGAAGGCCCGTACCACCGCCCCCATGCTGTTTGCCGTGCCGATGGCCGCCAGGCCCGCCACGCCGGCGCCGATCACCATGACCTTCGCCGGTGGCACCTTGCCTGCGGCGGTGACCTGGCCAGTAAAAAAACGACCGAACTGATTGGCAGCCTCGATCACCGCGCGGTAGCCGGCAATATTGGCCATGGCACTGAGGGCGTCCATCTTCTGGGCGCGGCTGATCCGGGGCAGGGCATCGATGGCGAAGGCGTTGACCTGTTTTTCGGCCAGTTT
The DNA here is from genome assembly GCF_041690615.1 of Marinobacter sp. Lineage (GTDB taxonomy): Bacteria > Pseudomonadota > Gammaproteobacteria > Pseudomonadales > Oleiphilaceae > Marinobacter. The sequence goes on along the minus strand of NZ_JAWLGY010000004.1, from coordinate 125,634 downwards.
TTCCAGTAGCTGGGGATTCTGGGCTGGCCAGATATAGCCGGCCAGGTGTGCACCCTCGCGCATCATGTCCAGTTCGTGTTTGTGGGTGCCGGGGTGGTCGGTGGGCGCCCGGACCTTGAGAATGAAGTCTGATTCCCGCCACAGGGACAGGGTGTCCACCGCAATCGCTGCGCCGGCGTCCTGGTAGCTCTCGTCACTGTAGTCCGCTGCCTCACCGGCGCCAGCCTCTATGACCACCTCGTATCCGAGTTTGATGAGTTTTTGTACTGATGGCGGCGTTGCCGCCACCCGCCGTTCGTCGGGATACACCTCCCGGGGGATTCCGATTTTCATGGTATTACTCCTGCCGTCTGACACTTTTTATTGGTGCCTGTGACTACAGTTAAGCCCGGAATCCCTTCGTCGTCATCTTTTGCCGCTGGCGGGCACGTGACAGAAAGTCGCAGGTGACTGGCAGCCCGTCGTGTGCCGGCTACACCGGGGCAACACCGAACAACCACTGGTGCGCCCAGAGAACGAATACCACATACACCGCCAGGCCACCCACCACGGCAATCAGGTCATTGAAGGGCTTTGCCGGCAGGGTGGGGATGTCCCGTGGAGCGCGACGCTTGAGGGAGATCCGGTCGACCACTGCCCAGGCCAGGAAGGCGCCGAACAGGAGAACGTCGTGGACCATGCCATTGGCCAGCAGGTGAGCGACTGCCCAGAGCTTTACCGCGACCAGCATGGGATGCTTCAGGGTGCGGCTGATCCGGCCCGGAAAATAGGCAGCGAACAGCAATGGAAAGACCGGTACCAGCAACAGCATTGCCAGGTGCCGAAGCCAGGCAGGCGGGTTGTAAAGCATCACCGGTTCCAGTCGTGCAGCGCCGTATCCCCAAACGATCAGTACCAGGCCAGCAACGGCGATCAGGGAATAGATACCCTTGAACGCCCCTTCACCCATCGACTGCACCATCCGGTTACGCAGGGGCTCATTCACGATAGACAGGGAGTGGATGCCGAGAAAAACAATCAGTCCGAGTACGAGTATTCCCATGGCAGGAGGTCCTTTGAATCGTATGGAGGAAGTTGTCCCGCAGTATAGTTCCCTATGGCAAGGATTCGCGAACCGGGTAAAAGAAGATCCCTCCGGATGATGAATCCGTAAATACAACGGCAGGCACTCACGGGAGTGACTACACTGAAAGATACCCGGAGCCGGTTTTTCGCTCCGGGCTTTCCCGCACCCACCAGGGGAGACGGATGATGCAGATAGCCTACAATGCACGAGACCTCACCGAGGCTCATATCATCGCCGGTCTGCTGGGGGCCCACGGTATCAGTGCCCATGTTGGCGGCCACTACCTCCAGGGCGGCCTTGGAGAAATCGGTGCCGCCGGCTTTACCAATGTGCAGGTGGATGACGACGATTACCTGGAGGCCCGGCGCCTCATCGCGGAGTACGAAGGTGCCTCCCTGGAGGATGGTCGGCGGATTCCGCCGCTGAACGACGCTGGTGAATTCTATGCCCGCTGGTTTCTGCTGCTCCTGCTGGCGGTCGCGGTTGGGTTCGTACTGACCCTGTGATGGCCCGGCCCGGCTTGGTGGCTCTATGGTTACTGGGGGTGAGTGGTTGCGGCACCGGGATGCCCGTGGATGGCCGTTACCCGGGTGATGCCCGCGAATGTGATAGCCTGCCTCTGTACGAACGCATGGAGTGCCGGGAACGGCGTCCACCCCTCCATGAACCCTATGATCTGACAGAACCGGAGCTTCGCTAGGCAGTGCGTATTCGCATAACCCATCAGAGAATCACGTTTTTCCTGCAGTTTGTCCTTCTTCTGGAGGTGGTGGTCGCACTCTGGGCAGGGCGCTGGTTTACCGGTTTCTTCACCGCCCTGATTATTGTGGTGACCTTCCTGCCGGTGCTGCTGGAAAGACGGTTTCGTATACATATTCCCCCGGAATTGCAGTTACTGGCCATCGGCTTCGTATTCGCCTCGCTGTTTCTTGGAGAGGTCAGAGACTATTACACCCGGTTCTGGTGGTGGGATATTGCCCTGCACACCAGTTCCGGTGTGTTGCTGGGCATCCTGGGATTCCTGCTGGTTCATATCATGAACGAGCTGGAACGGATCGAGGTGCACATGAAGCCCGGCTTTGTGGCGCTCTTTGCGTTCCTCTTTGCCCTGGGTATTGGCGCCCTGTGGGAAATTTTCGAGTTCACCATGGATTCGCTGTTCGGCACGAACATGCAAAAGCCGATGCTGGGGGATCCTTCCGGCCTGACGGATACCATGTGGGACCTGGTGGTGGATGCGCTGGGTGCACTGGTCATTTCCCTTCTGGGCTGGCGTTATCTCCGGAACCCTGAAAAGGCCTCGTTCCTGGAACGCTGGATCGGGGATTTTGTCGAACGTAATCCGAGGTTTTTCAGGAAGTAGAACCAGAGGTGCATATGGAAGCGTCAGAACTCCCGGACCTCCATACCATTCGCCAGGCCGCTGAGCGACTGCAGGGCAAAGTGACCCGGACGCCGGTCTGGCAGTCCGAAGATCTGGACGAGGCAGCAGGGCACACTGTTAGCCTGAAGTGCGAGAACCTGCAACGCACCGGAAGTTTCAAGCCCAGGGGTGCCCTCAACTGGATGTTGACCGCATCGGAGCGGGAGCTCGCCGGTGGGCTGGTGACCGTCTCAGCGGGAAACCACGCCATCGCCCTGGCCTGGGCGGCTGCCCGGACCTCAACACCGTTGACCGTGGTCATGCCGGAGGGTTCCAGCGAACTGAAGATTCGCCGGACCCGGGCCCTGGGTGCCAAGGTGATTGTCCATGGCTGCATCCAGCAGGCGGTGGAGCTTTGTCATCAGCTTGTGGCAAGCCGCGGGCTGACTCTCGTTCACCCCTACAACGACCTGCGAGTGATGGCCGGCCAGGGCACCTTGGGACTTGAACTGCTGGATCAGTGCCCGGATATGCGGCGCATTCTCTGTCCGGTGGGTGGTGGCGGCCTGATTTCCGGTCTGGGGCTGGCCGTGAAGGCCTGTCGGCCGGACGTGGACCTTGTCGGGGTGGAACCGGCGGGGGCCGCCACCATGGGGCATGCGTGGCAATGCAATGATCCTGCTGCCAGCCTGGATAACGTCTCCACATGGGCGGCGAGCTTGGCGCCAGCTGTGGTTGGCGAGCATACCTGGCGGGCATCCCGGCAGGTGGTAGACCGGATGGTGACTGTCAGCGAGGCCGCCATCCGGGAAGCCACCCGGATGTTGCTGACCGAGGCCCGGCTGTTTGTGGAGCCGGGCGCCGCTGTCGGCCTCGCTGCCTTACTTGAGAGTGCCGTTGAGCCGGGGTCGCCGGGCGGTGACCTTCTGGTTATTACCGGCGGCAATCTCGACCTCGATCAGGTCAGTCAGTGCGAGGTTCGCGGATGATCTGGCAGTGGCTGGCGGTTGCCGTGCTAACGGTGCATGTGGGTGTGGTGCTTTTCGTTGTGCTGGGGCTGGTCCTTGTGCTGGTCGGCAACCGGCGTGGCTGGCCCTGGGTGAATCACCTATGGTTCCGGCTGGCGCACGTGGCAGCGATTGCCGTGGTGGTCGCCCAGGCTTGGCTGGGCGTCATCTGCCCGCTCACCACCCTCGAGGTCTGGTTACGCCGCCAGGCCGGACAGTCTGGCTTTGAAGGCAGTTTTATTGAGTACTGGCTGCAGCAGGTGCTCTATTACGATGCCCCGGCCTGGGTGTTTATCGCGTTATACACCGGGTTTGGCTTGCTGGTCGCCGCCAGTTGGTGGCGCTTTCCACCCCGGCGCCGGCATCGCTGATACCCACGGGCCAACCCCGAACAGGAGTGAGGCATGCCACGACTCTTCGTCGGGCTCGAGTTGCCGCAGCAAACGAGCGAAGTCCTGCTGGGCTGGCGTGCAGATGTCGAGGGAGCACGCTGGCAAAGGCAGGATCAGATGCACCTGACCCTGTGCTTTCTGGGGCAGGTTCAGCCGGAACAGGTCCCGGCGCTGTTCCGGGCGATGGAGGGCCCTGAACCAGAAGACTTTTGTATCACTCCGACCGGGGTGGGGTGTTTCGGAGATCCGGACCGGCCCCGGAACCTGTGGGTGGGCGTGGAGCCGGAAGCGCCGGTTATCGGGTTGCATGAATGGGTATCCCTTCGCCTGGTCGAGCAGGGTTTCGGGGTGGAGGGGCGTCATTTCCGGCCCCATATCACGCTGGCCAGGTTTGGGCGCCATCAGGCAGGGTCTGCCCGCGACTTCCTGGCGCAGTACAGGGGCCGTTCCGCCCCGGAGTTGCTAGTGCAACATGTGAGCCTTTTCCTGAGTAACACCAGCCCGGAGGGTTCCCGTTACCAGGTGTTGGCAAGGTTTCCATTGAAACAGGGCCTGGATGCCCCACATGCTCTGACAGGCCCCCAATAATCAGAGGAGGCGTTATGGCAGCTACATCAGAAACACTCCGGGTCTTCTATGATGGCTCATGTCCAAGTTGTATCCGTGATCGCCGGCAATACGAGAAGTTGGCAGGGCGAGCTGCCGGGAACGTGGAATGGGTGGATATCACCGGCCGGGACGAGGAGCTGCAATCCCTGGGTATTCACCCGGATGACGCGCTGCAGGAACTGCATGTCCAGGACAGCAGGGGTAACATTCACCGGGAGCTGGACGCCTATATCCTGTTGATGTCCCGGGCGCCGGTGCTCAAACCCCTGGCGTGGCTGATCGGATTGCCCCTGATCCGGCCAGTACTGGCGAGGACGTACCACGCCATGGTCACCCGGCGCCTGGAGCGAACCGGGCGTATGCCCGGTAAATAGCGCCCCGGGCGCCGCCCGCGCTGGGTCAGGTTCAGCAGGCCTCTTCTCCAATGGCAGCCAGGGCCTGGCGCAGGTTATTCACCGTTCGATCGATATTGTTGAGCTTTTCCAGGCCAAACAGGCCGACCCGGAAGGTCAGGAAGTTTTCCGGTTCGTCACACATCAGGGGCACGCCGGCAGCCGTTTGCAGACCCTGCTCCCGGAACAGGCGGGTGTTGTGGATATCCGGGTTCTCGGTGTGTAACACCACCACCCCCGGTGCTTCGAACCCATCCGCCGCAACACTGCGGAACCCGGCGTCGGCGAAGAGTGCCCGCACCTGTTGGCCAAGCTGCCATTGTCGCTCTTTCAATGCGCCAAAGCCGGTATTCTCAGTTTCGGCCATGGCGTCCCGCAGGATTGCCAGGGTATCCGTGGGCATGGTGGCGTGGTAAGCGTGGCCGCCGTCCTCATAGGCCTGCATGATATTGCGCCATTTCTTGAGGTCCGCGGCAAAACTGCTGCTGGTGGTCGCTTCCAGCTTCTCGAGTGCCCGGCCGCTCAGGGCGATCAGGGCAGCGCAGGGTGATGCGCTCCAGCCTTTCTGGGGCGCAGTAATCAGCACATCCACGCCACAGGCCTTCATGTCGACCCAGAGCGCGCCGGAGGCCACGCAGTCCAGTACAAACAGGCCGCCCACGCTGGATACCGCCTCGCCCACCGCCTTCAGGTAGTCGTCCGGCAAAACCATCCCTGATGCAGTTTCCACGTGGGGGGCGAAGACCACCTCAGGCTTTTCCTGCCGAATCTGGCGAACGACCTCGTCCACGGGGGCGGGAGACCAGGCCGCCTGGTGATCCGAGGTTACGGGGCTGGCCCTGAGCACCGATGCGGACGACGGGATTCGTCCCATCTCGAAAATCTGGGACCAGCGATAGCTGAACCAGCCGTTACGGATGACCAGGCACCGGCGGTCGTGGGCGAACTGACGGGCGACGGCCTCCATACCAAAACTGCCCCCGCCAGGCACGACGACCGCGCCCTCGGCGTTATAGGCTCGTTTGAGTGTGCCCGAAATATCCTGCATCACCTGTTGGAATACAGCAGACATGTGGTTGAGGGAGCGGTCATTGAACACAACGGAGTATTCCAGCAACCCTTCGGGGTCGACCTGGGGAACCTGTCTGGACATGGGGCAATCCTGTTCGGGGGGCAGCTGGTGGCTGCCTGCTGTTGTTTGGCTGCTAATAATAACAAGCAGGGTATTTTCCCTTGTCATAACCGGTTCCGCAAATCTGCTGGTGTAACGGGAATTTCATGTTCTGCGCTGGGGTGCGGCCACACTGAACCGCTACAGTGAGGATAGGCAGGCGAGTGTCATTCCCTTGCCTGGTTCGGAACCGCTAGTACAGGGAAGCAGAAACACCATGGAAAACAGCATTCAGATTGTCGCCCGGGCAGGCTACGCATCCCGTGGAATTCTCTACCTGGTTGTTGGCCTGCTGGCCCTGATGTCTGCAGCGGGCATGGGCGGAGGGCAGACAACCAGTGCGCGAGGGGCACTCGTAGAGATTCTGGAGCAGCCCTTCGGGCGGATCCTGCTATTGTTGATGGTCGCTGGCCTTGTCGGATTCTCCCTCTGGAGGGCAATCCAGGGTCTCACCGACGCCGACCACCATGGCCGGGACACCAAGGCACTGGTGATTCGGGGCGGACATCTGCTCAGCGCCGTGACCCATGGCTTTCTTGCTTACTGGGCCGTCACACTGATGATGGCCGCTGGAAACGGTGGCAGCGGTGGTCCGCTTTCGGAAATCGACGAAGGCCCTGCCACGCTGGCGATGGTGGCAGCGGGTGCGCTGTTGGCGGGTATTGGTGTGGCCCATATGTTCAAGGGGTGGACCGCAAGGTTCGAGCGTTACATGACTTTCCCGGCCAACCATGAAACCTGGGCCCGGCATCTGTGTCGCTTTGGCCTGGTGGCGCGGGGCCTAGTCTGGTGCATTGTGGGGGGCATGCTGATCCATTCGGCGATACGGCTGGATTCCCGTGAGGTTCAGGGCACTGGTGAAGCACTGGACTGGCTGGCAGGGTCGCCCTACGGGCAGTGGTTGCTCGGAATCGTTGCTGCTGGCCTGGTGGCGTTTGGTATTTACAGCTGCCTGGAAGCCAGGTACCGCCATATCCGCTCCTGAGCCGGAGCAGCGCACTGCCCTGGTGCGCGTGGCCTGAACAGGGGCGCGGCAATATATCGCATGCACCGGGGTTGTATTTGGTGGAGGTTACGGAAAGACTGTCAGCTTTATGGCATTTTCAACCACCGGAAACCGATACCCATGACGCTGAGAAAAGTCTCTCTTCCTGCACTCGGCCTGACGGCTTTTTCTACGCTGGCGACCCTCTCCCTGCCGGTTCTGGCTGAGGATTACCGACAGGGCGATATCGCCATTGAACATCCGTGGTCCCGGCCAACGCCGCCGGGGACGCCGGTTGGTGTTGGCTATATGACCATTCACAACCATGGTGGCGAGCCTGTTACCCTGGTGGCCGGTGAAACGCCGGCGGCAGAGCAGGTTTCCATCCATGAAACCGTCATGCGCGATGGCCTGATGAAGATGCAGCCTCTCGCCGACGGACTTACCGTTCCCGCCGGAGAAACCGTGGTGCTCAAGCCCCACAGCTTTCACCTGATGCTGGAACAGCTGAATCGTCCCCTCAAGGAGGGGGAAGAAATACCCCTGACTCTGCAGTTCCAGGGCATGGAGCCCATGGAGATCGTCCTGCAGGTTCAGGCAATGGACGCCATGTCGTCGAAAACGGACCACTCTGCCCACTGACCCCGTTTCCGGCCGGGGCATCGGTGATCGCCCCGGTCCGTGCCCCTCGTTGCCCGGTAATAGCCTCTCCATTCTGAATTGTTCTGTAAAACCCTGTCTGCTCCAGATGGCGACTTTTGCGGGCAGGGATCACGACGGCCCCGCAGCCGTTATGACGATCTCATAACCTCACTGTCATGTTCTTTCGGTATTCTTGAAAATCCTGATAATACAGTGGATTACGCGTCATTTATTGCTATGTATCAACCATGGCGACACGTTGATGCTGCTGTGAAGAGGTGCGCATAATACGCGTCGAAATGGTGCCCCCGGAGCCATGCAGATAACGCATTCCGGACGCCTGATACATAAACAGTCAAACCTCGCCCGGGCGCTGTTCCCACAGGCCCAGCAATTGCATGGACAGTTCAGGCAGAGCCTGCGGGTTTTCCTGACATGCTGACGCTCCAACAAGGGATGGATTGGGATGATACAGAGCAATACTTTCCGTAATACAGTCATTCTTCTGGTCATGTGCCTGCTTGCCGCCGGTACCGCTTCCGCCCAGGAGGCCTACCAGATTGGTGTCGGAGACCGGGTCAGTATCTCCGTCTACGGTCAGGAGGATATGAACACAGATACCGAGGTCGCTGCGGACGGGACCATCACCATGGCCCTGATCGGTCGCGTGGATGTCCGGGGCAAGACCCCACCGGAGGTGAGCCGGCTGCTGGAGAGCCGCCTGGAAAACGGAGGCTACCTTCGCAACGCCAACGTCAATGTGGTGGTCGAGGAATACCGCAGCAGCACTGTGTCGGTATTGGGTCATGTCAATCAGCCTGGCAGGATCGCCCTGGAAGGCTCGACGACGCTGACGGAGGCACTGGCACTGGCAGGGGGGATCGACTCCAGTGGCGGTGAACGCCTTGTCCTGATCCGTGATGGCGACGACGGCCAGCAGGAACGCCATCAGTTCTACCTCTCTGAACTGCTCGATCAGAAAGCAGGTGGCCAGCCACCGGTCCGGGTGCGCAATGGCGACACACTGTTTGTTCCCAAGGCGGAGCAGTTCTATGTGCACGGGCAGGTCCAGAAGCCGGGCACCTATACACTCGACCGGCCGCTGAACGTGATGCAGGCACTTTCTGTCAGCGGCGGTTTCAATCCCCGCGCCAGCAGCAGGGGGGTGGTGCTTTATCGCAAGCAGCCGGATGGAGAGGTCAAGACACTGAAGGTGGATATGTCCGACACCATCCGTGACGGCGATGTCCTGTTCGTGAAGGAAAGCCTGTTCTGATTCCGCTTTCAGGGAGAAAGGCATGAGCCTGAGCAGTCTGTTCAGAATCCTGTTGGCCCGGTGGTGGATTACCGCTTTGCTGGTGGTGGTCTGCGTCGGCGTCATGGCGGTGGTGTCCCTGTTGTTACCCCGCACCTATGTGGCCTCCACCGAGCTGATCATGGAGGGCCAGGTGCAGGACCGGATGACCGGCGAACTGGCACCTGCCCGTTCAGGCTATATGGCGACCCAGGCGGAGATCGTCCGCAGCCGGAAAGTGGCAGGTCGGGTGTACGACTACCTTCCGGAAGAGATCCGGGCACTGGTTGATGACCGTGCGAGTGAGGCCCACGAAGGCGATGGCGAGGCACGGCCCGCGGCATGGCTGGCAGGACACGTGCGCCGGAACCTGAGTATCGGCACCGAGAAGGACAACAACGTCATGACCATCTCTCTGAGCGGAGAGGATCCGGAGTTGGCTGCCGGCGTTGTCAACAGTGTGGCGGTCGCCTACATCGATACCAGTATCGAGCTGCGCACCGATCCGGCACGGCGCTTCTCCACCTGGTATCAGGAGCAGCTGAAACTGTTGCGAACCAACCTCCGGGAAGCCCGGGGCAAGCTGTCAGATTTTCAGCGTAAACACGGCATTGTCGGGCTGAATGAACAGCTGGACCTGGAGAACGCCCGCCTCGCGGAACTTTCCTCCCGCCTGGTTGATGCCCAGGACCAGAGCACCCAGGACCAGCTTCGCCAGGGTGGCGGTGAGCGCGCCATCAGTGTTCCGGATAATGCGGCGATTCAGAACCTCAGGTCCCAGCTCGCTGACGCCGAGGCAGAGCTCAACGATATGTCGAACCGTTACGGGGAGCAGCATCCTGAGTACCGGCGTCAGGCGTCAAGGGTGCAATCGCTGCGGGATAGCCTTGCCAGGGAGCGCAGTATTGCCGCCAATAGCCTCGAATCCACGGCGAACGTATCCCGGAGCCGTCTGGAAGAACTGCAGCAGGCTTTCGATGAACAGAAACAACGGGTTCTGGCCCTGAAGGAGCAGCGTGATGAGCTGGAGTTACTGCAGCAGGAAGTGCAGATGGCCCAGGAAGCCTATAACGCAGCGTCCGGCCGGGCCCAGGCCAATACCCTGGAAAGCCGGCTGGCGGAAACCAATGTCACGGTGCTCAATGAAGCCGTACCACCGGGTATGCCCACGTCCCCCAATGTAAAGCTCAACCTGGTAATCGCCACGGCTCTCGGGCTGCTGCTTGGCGTGGCAATTTCACTGATTCTCGAGCTGGCCAATCGGCGGGTCAGAAGCCGGTTCGATATCGAAGAAACCCTTGGCCTGCCGGTACTGGCCTATTTGCCGGACACGCCGGGCAGCTGGCGCCAACGTGAGGCACGGACCCTATGAGTGAAGTAGCGCTCCCCCTGTTCAGGGATAACACCCACATTCCGGACCAGACCGACCTGATGGGGCGGCTGATGGTCCAGAAGGGGCTGATTCACAGTGATGACCTGGACCGGATCCTGATTCTGCAGAAGCAGAAAGGCATCCGCTTCGGTGAGGCAGCGCAGTCGCTGGGGCTGGTTACCGCAGAAGACGTAAAGGCGGTTCTTGCGGAGCAGTTCGCCTATCCGGTGGTGGCGAGGCCCGCGAGCGAGGTCAGCCTGCACTCCAGGCTGATCGCGGCCTATCAGCCATCGCATCCGCGGGTGGAAGCGCTACGGAGTCTGCGCAGCGAACTTATGCTCCGGTACTTCAACCAGACACAAAACAAGGTGCTGGCAGTTGTCGGAGTGGACAGTGAGGCCGGTATCCGGGACCTGGCTACGAACCTGGCCGTGGTAATCGCCCAGACCGGCGCCCGGACGTTGCTGATCGATGGCAACCTGAGGGACCCCAGCCTGCACGAATGGTTTGGGCTGCCCAACCTGAGGGGTTTGTCTGATGCCCTGGCGGGGCGCTCCTCGGCGATACCCCGGCATTGCCCGCCGCTGGACACCCTTTGGCTGCTCAATGGTGGCACCGTGGCCCCCAACCCCCAGGAGTTGCTCGCTCACAAGCGCTACCAGAACCTGATTACCCAGCTGGTGGCCAAGTTTGACGCGGTGATTATCAATACCCCGGTTCTGGGTGACAACCTGGACGCCCAGCTGGTTGCTGCCCGTTCCGGCGCGGCGCTGATGGTGGCCCGGGAGAATCACACCTCCCTGAGAAGCCTCGACAAGGCCAGCCACCGGCTGAGAGACCTGGGAGTGGCGGTCACTGGTGTGGCCCTCTCTCATTGACAAGTCCGGCCCGGTCGTCTGGAAGGTACCGGGGTTGTTAACGGGGCACCGGTCAGGTGCCCGAGGCGGGAAGGACCATGCCAGCAGAAACCCCGGCCCAGCACCTGGTTCTGAGACCCCTGACCATAGCGATTGTGGTGGGGGCGGTGCTTTATCAGGTGGTGCTGTGCCTTATCAATACGCATTTTTTTCCGGCCACCCGCGCCATGGTGGGACTGGCAGAGGCCATGCTGATGCTGGCCTGTCTGCCGCTGTTGCTGCCGAGGCTACTGCCCGGGGTGGTGATCCTGGTGTCCCTCACCGGTGCCACCCTGTGTCTGCTGGCCCTGTTCAAGGGAGGCCTGGACATGAAGGGTTTCCGGGATGTGCTTATTCCCATGTGGTTCTTCTGGCTGGGCCGGAACGTCGGTGACGTCCGCCTGGCGGATCGTATCGTCAAGATTGCTGTCGGGGTGGTCATAGCTGTCGGGCTCTACGAGCTGTTCGCCATCGACAGCTTTACCAGCTTCCTGGATATCTTTGGCTACTACGTCAATATCGGTAACCTTCAGCCCATTACCGAGTATGAACGGGAAAGCCGCCTGCAGATGAACGGTATCCGGCCGCAGGATATGGGGCGCACTCTGCTACCCTGGTTGCTCGACAATCACCGGGTTTCCTCGGTTTTTCTTGAACCCGTGTCACTGGGTAATTTCGCGACTCTGGTGGTGGCCTGGGGCCTGAGCAAGGATAGGTCGGAAAAATCCCTGATGTGGCTGTTCTGCAGTGCCGGTGTGGTGATGATGGTGCTGGCGGATTCACGGTTTGCCTTGCTGTCTGTGGGCCTTCTGGTGGTGCTCCGCCTGTTGTTCAGGGGGTGGCTGCTTTACGTGCCGGCGATTATGCCGTTCGTCATTATCGGCGGACTGGTGGCTCTCGGGCTGCTTGGTTCCATTGGTTACAGCGACACCTTCGTGGGCCGACTGGTCAGTAGCGCCTGGGGGTTATTGAGTTTTGACGCCCGCATGCTATTGGGGGCAGACAGCGGTGCCTGGTTCCCGGATCAGGGTTATGCCTATGTGCTGTCGACCTTTGGCATTGTGCTGGCGCTGGGCTTCTGGCTGGTGATCTGGCTGATGTCGGTGCCGGATGAGCGGGCAGCCCGGTTCCGGTGCTTCATTGCGGTGTACATCTCACTGATTCTGACCATCAGCGGCACGTCCCTGTTTGCCATGAAGACGTCCGCGTTGCTCTGGTTCCTGTTCGGAACCGTCCTGGCGGACCCGGCCCGGTTGCCCGTCCCCAGACACCTGCGGGCGGGATGGTCCGGCTGGGGTGATCGTATGACCATTCATCGCAGGGAGGCTGACGCATGAGCGTCAATGTGGTTCATGTCATTCGGCAATACTATCCATCTGTTGGCGGTATGGAGGACGTGGTCAGGAATATTGCTTCCTGCCAGCTTGCCAGCGGACAGTCCGCGTCTGTGGTAACCCTGGACCGGCTGTTCCGCAATTCCGATGAACGTTTGCCGCGTAAGGATGTAATAGGCGACGTGCCGGTTCTGCGCCTGCCCTACCGGGGCTCCAGTCGCTACCCGTTGTGTCCGTCAGTGTTTACGGCAATCCTTGAAGCGGATGTGATCCACGTGCACGGAGTGGATTTTTTCTTCGATTACCTGGCACTGACCCGGCTGGCCCATCGTCGCCCGCTGGTGGTGTCGACCCATGGAGGTTTCTTCCATACCGAATTCGCCAGCCGACTCAAGGAAATCTGGTTTAACACGATTACCCGGATGTCGTCGCGGGCCTATGACAAGGTGGTTGCCACCAGTGAGAACGACGGACGCCGGTTCCGCGAGATCATTCCCGACAGTCGCCTGGAAGTGATCGAAAATGGTGTGAATACCGACAAGTATGCTGATCAGGCAAGCCGGGAGCTGAATCGGACCCTGATCTATTTCGGACGCTGGTCGTCCAACAAGGGCTTGCTGGAAGCCCTGGACCTGCTGAAGGTTCTCCGGGGCAGGGATGCCCGCTGGCGACTGATTATTGCCGGGCGCGAGTACGACTTCAGTATTGAATCCCTGAATCAGGAAACCCTCCGGCGCCAGCTGACCGACGGGGCCGTGACGATAGAAGCCAGCCCGTCCGATGAGCGGCTGGCGGAACTGATGGGGCAGGCGGCCTGGTTTCTTTGCCTGTCACGACACGAAGGGTTCGGACTGGCGGCGATCGAGGCCATGAGCGCGGGGTTGACCCCGATACTCAGCGATATTCCTCCCTTTCGCAAGCTGACCGATGCCGCTGAGGTGGGGGTCTCCGGCGGGGCAGGTGATCCGCGGGCGCTCGCTGACCGGCTGCAGCGGTTACACGACGAGGGCCAGACGGCCTACGAGGACAGGCGGTCATGGGCCATAACCTTCGCCCGTCATTACAACTGGCCACGGATTGCCGATCGCTACATTCAGCTCTATGACTCTCTGGGAGAACCTTCATGACTCAATCCGGCTCCCTGGCCCCGGCCCGCAAGATCCGCTACGGACGAACATTATGGCGCGTAGTGATGGTCGGTGTTGCCGGCCTTGTCATGGCTTCCGGCGCGTCGGCCGTGTGCCTGGGTGAAGCGCCCCTGCGGGGCGTTAACCTTTCCGGCGCCGAATTCAACAGTCGGCAGTTGCCCGGTGAGATGTTTCGCCATTACACCTATCCGTCACCCGGCGACTTCGAGTATTTCGCTGCAAAGGGCGCGAATCTGATTCGTTTGCCGATCCGCTGGGAGCGGATCCAGCGGGAGCTGCGAGGCGAGCTGGATGGCCCGGAACTGGCCCAGATCCGAAAGGCGGTCAGCCGCGCCCGCAATAATGGCCAGTGTCTGCTGGTCGACCTGCATAACTACGCGGCATGGCACGGAGAGGTGCTGGGGGAAGGGCGTGTCTCCACCGGCGACCTGACTAATGTCTGGCAGCGCCTTGCCCGGGAGCTGGACGATCCGGACCACGTAGCCCTGGGGTTGATGAATGAGCCCTTCCGCATGGACATCGCCGACTGGGCGAAAACGGCACAGGAGACGCTGTCAGCGCTTCGGGAGCAAGGCTCTGAGCACCTGATTGTGGTATCCGGAGGGCGCTGGAGTGGTGTCCACGAATGGTTCAAGGTGCGTACAGGTACGACCAATGCTGAGGCCTTTGCCGGGCTGGAGGATCCCCTGGACCGAAGCGCGCTGGAGGTTCATCAGTACCTCAACGAGGGTTATTCCGGTACCCGTCAGGACTGCCTCCAGCCAGAACATTTCGACGGCATGTTCAAAAAGATTTCCCGCTGGGCTGATGAAAACGGCCAGCAGCTTTTGTTGGGCGAATTCGGTTCGCCACCGAAGGAAGAGTGCCTGGCATCCCTGGAGCGGATTCTACAGCTCAGCAATGATCCTGCGACCTGGCGGGGCTGGGCTTACTGGGCGGCCGGAGCCTGGTGGGGCGACTATTTTCTTACGGTTCATCCGGACGATGGCCAGGATCGTCCACAAATGTCCGTGCTGGAACCCTTCTTCACGGACTGGTCCTGCGCTGACGTGAAGAATGGCCGGTGCCCGGAGCCGCCGGAAGACCTGGCGGTGGAATAAGGAAGGAACGGAACGCTATGGAATCAGCAATGGGACAGGTTTTGCGTCGGGGAGACAGCGATACTCCGGCGGATTGTGCGACAGACAGCCGGATCACAGGTCAGGGCCGGATCGGAAACGGTCTGCGGTACCTGGTGCTTTCAGCCCACGACTATCGTTCTCCACGCAAGGCGAACATTCACTTTATCGCACGGGAACTGGCGAAACGGGGACCGACCCGGTTCTTCTCCCTTCGCTACAGCCTGCTGTCCCGTCGGACAGGTGACCCAAGGCTGTCCCTGGACCGTCATGCCAACCGGATCGAAACCCGGGATGGCGTGGAATGTTATCTCTGGAAAACCCCGGTTCATCCATTCAATACCCGCCGGCCTGCACTGAGGCCCCTGGAGAACCTCATGTACCGGGGCTACATTGCGCTGGCAAGCAAGGTGCTCAGGGACTGGCTGGCGCAGGCTGACGTGGTGGTGTTCGAAAGTGGTGTCGCGCCGGTGTTCTTTGAGCTCGCACGGCGTCTCAACCCCCGGGTGAAGACTATCTATATAGCCTCGGACGATCTCGACACGATTGAGGTAGCCGATTATGTCAAGGCGGCATTCCGGCGTGCGGCGCCTGCTATGACAACCATCCGCGTACCCTCCCGGGCCCTGCTGCCAGAGATACCTTCGCGGGACAATGTGGTACTTGTACCCCATGGTATCGACCACAACCTGGCAAAACCGTCGGCCGGTTCTCCTTATCGGGATGCCCTGAACGCGGTCTCGGTGGGTTCCATGCTGTTTGATCCCGGTTTCTTTGCCGAAGCTTCCCACCGTTTTCCGAACGTGCATTTCCATATCATCGGATGCGGGCAACCCCATCACCCCTCCTACGGTCCCAACGTGACGGTGTACGATGAAATGCCCCATGACGAAACCGTGCGGTACATCCGTCATGCGGACATCGGCATAGCACCCTACCGTTCAGAGTCGGTACCGGGCTACCTGGCCGATACCTCCATGAAACTGATCCAGTATGACTTCTTTGGGGTGCCGGCTGTGTGTCCTCACGCAGTGACAGGCGACTATGCCAGTCGGTTCGGGTACACACCGGGAGATGGAGTTTCTGTTGAGCAGGCCATAACCCGGGCGCTGAACGCCCCCCGGGAACCCTCCCGACGTCACCTGAGCTGGGGGGAGGTGACGGACCGGATACTGGAACCGTCAGCCTTTCCCGACACGGAGGTTCCGAAATGACTTCCTCTGAGGCATCCATCTGGTCGACCCTGCCGCTGGCGGGTTATCCCGTGGCCGCGTTGAGAACGGAGCAGTTAAAGGCGGCCCTCATCCGGGACCTGGAAGCGGGTCGGCAGCGCATGCTGTTCTTTGTGAACACCAACTTTGTCAATCACTGCGGCCACCTCCGCACTCGGCTCCGGGAGCCGGACGTGGTACTGGTCAATGACGGCGTGGGGATGGATATCGCCAGTTTCCTGATCCACCGGCGCCGTTATCCTGACAATCTCAATGGCACTGACTTTGTGCCGGCGCTGCTTGAAGCCCTGGTTGAACACCACCAGCAAACCGGTCGCGAGCGTCAGATACCGGCCGTGTTCCTTCTGGGTGCCGGCCCAGGCGTGGCTGAGCGGGCCGGTCAGGTACTGTCGGAACGTGGCGTTCCGGTGGCCGGTGTTCTGGATGGCTATGGGGAATCGGCTGACAATCGTCGGGTCGTCTCCACCATCAACGCCAGTGGCGCGGATATTGTACTGGTTGCCACCGGCAATCCGCGCCAGGAAACATGGATTCTCGAGAACGCGCCTGAGCTGCAAGCCCGGCTGTTTATAGGCGTGGGGGCACTGCTGGACTTCCTGGCGGGGGAAAAGCCCCGGGCACCGGAGATGGTTCGGACCCTGAGACTCGAGTGGCTGTACCGGCTGAGCCTGGAGCCAAGAAGACTCGCGAGGCGGTATACCGTTGATATCGGTCGTTTTCTCGTTCGTTGTGTCCGTGAGCGATCGACCGCCGGTGTGTAGGCGGGACGCCGGGGCCCCATCGGCATGGGGAAGGCGGGGGTGGCCGGGAAATCGCCACCCCTGAATACGGCTCAGAGGGTCAGGTCCAGGCCCAGTGAAACGATGCCAGCGTCGAACTCCCGCTCGTCAAGGGGGGAACTGCGATCCAGCCAGACCGTGCGGAGGCTGACCTCCAGGACGTCGGTTGCCTGGTAGCGGGCGGTCAGCGGTGTGAACTTGTGAATGCGCTCACTGCGGGCGTCCCACTGCGGATTAGCGTCGAATTCGTAGTGCAGCCAGGCATAGCCGGTGCCCAGCAGAATCTTGGGCGTAGCCTGCCACTCCAGGTCCAGGTAGAACCGCTGAATCTCGGAGGCGCTGTCGGAGGTTTCACCGATGGCCGGTTCAGTGTACTCAAAGCCGGTGGCTACATCGGTCTTCGATGTGGCGGCCCAGCGGCCCTCGAGCAGGGCATAGCCACCGGTGCCGTCGTTGGCTTCGCCGTCCCGGTCGAACATACCCAGGCGGGCCTCAAGCTGGGTTTCGGGGCTGACCACCCAGTTGGTTTCGAATTCCACGGTGGTGTAGTCGAAATCCAGGTCTCCCTGTTCAGGGATATCCTCCGGTCGGGCCAGGTTCTGGTTGGGGTATTCCCTCTGGCCACTGATCACTTTCAGGCCAATGCTCGAGCCCCGGGCGCTGGTATAGCGGGTGCCTGCCGAGACTTCTTCGTCGGTATAATCCAGCGCTTCCTGGCTGTCATTGGAGTGCTCCTGGTCCAGCCTTCGCGCAGTCAGGGGGAACGACCAGTTGTTGCCGGGAGCGATGACAAGGCCGCCAGTGGTTTCCTCCTCGGTGACCACGTCCTTGTCTTCGAACTCGGCCCGGTCAACCAGGCGCTCGCGGCGGGCCCATGACAGGTGTGGTTTGAAGGCGTTGCCAATCGCTCCCTTCCAGGCGGCGCCGCCACCCCAGGTGGTGGTGTCGAAGTTGTCCCGCTCATCGTGCTCGTGGCGGGTGGCGCCGGCACTGAACTTGAAGCGCTGCCGGCTGAGTTCCTGGTTGATGCGAACGCCTGCGCTGGCCGTCGTGATCTGTTCCGGATCATCCTCGGGCACCCGGTCATAGTTGCTGTCCCAGGTATGACCAACGCCGGCATTGAAACGGAAGCGGTCGGGTTGTTCGGTGTCCTGTGCCAGTGCGGTTCCTGAGGCTGCTATCAGGCCCATAGCCAACGCCAGGGTGACCGGACGCCTGGGGCCGGTAACGGCATGAACAGGAGAAGCAGGGAAGGGGAAAGAATAATGCATCCGTGTGCCCTTTGTGAGAGTCCTTTACATCCTGCGAGGCTCTTCGGAAAGCTCGTCAGGCGCTTGCGGCATTGCACGATTCATGCTGCTTGCAGGTTTGCCGGAGCTCCTGGCAAGCCTCCGCGCATGCGTGTTGCGCGACCGCCAGGATACTGATTTCACTTGGGCAAACGGTACCGGATGGCAGCGAATTTTGAAAGCCATGACCACCCGCCGGGAATTACCGTTTGGCGCCTAGTCGGTTAATTAATCGTCATGCGGGTGAGTCCGATCAAAGAGGGTAGTGCAGGTATAGTTGGATTCAGTTGAAGGCCGGGCCTTTTTGCCGGTCTGATCCGGTTTGTCCATGCCTGCCTTACTTATATCGGCCACAACTGGAGGTGTCGTCATCAATGGAAGGAATTGCTGAAAGGGGTCGGGGTAACACGCCAGAGAATACTGGCAACAGGGGATCCTTGCCATGGCTAACGCCTGGTCTGGAGCAGGATCTGAACTCCCTGGTGCCCGGTGGCGTCCACCGGAACATCTCCCTCGCCCGGGTCAGCCGCTGGCGGGTCGGAGGGACGGCGCCTCTGGTGGTGGCGCCGGGCTCTGTGTCGGAGTTGCAGCGGGTGATGACCTATGTGTCCCGCCATGGGCTTCCCTATGTGGTGCTGGGGTCATCCACTAACCTGCTGTTCGCCGATGAGGGGCTGGAAGTGCTTGCGATTCATATCGGTGCCCGTCTTGGTGGCTTCCGGATCGAGGGTGCCCGGGTCTGGAGCGAGGCGGGCATCTGGGTTCCCGCCTTCGCCCGGCGTCTGGCCCGTGCCGGACTGTCCGGTGCGGAACATACCTGTGGTATACCCGGTACGCTTGGTGGACTCGTCTGCATGAACGGAGGCAGCCAGCGCAAGGGCATTGGTGATCATGTGATTGATGTGACGTCGGTAACGGCTGGCGGTGAAAGGCGGGTCCGAACCCGGGAGGAATGTGGATTCCGTTACCGCCAGTCAGTCTTCCAGGGACTGGGGGAGATCATCGTGGGTGCGCGCTTTCGCTTTTCGGCCGCTGATTCACCCGTCCTGGTCCGCAGGGAAATGCTGGCCATTCTGGGGCAGCGGCGACGCAAGTTTCCTCGCAAGATGCCCAATTGCGGTTCAGTGTTCGTCAGTAACCCGGCCATGTATGCCCAGTACGGGCCGCCAGGCGCTGTAATCGAACAGTGCGGCCTGAAAGGCATGCGTGTGGGCGGGGCCATGATTTCGCCGCTGCATGCCAACTTCATCGTCAATCATGAGGCCGCCCGGGCGACCGACATTCTCAGTCTCATAGGGTTGGCACGTCGTATTGTGCGCGAGCGAACCGGGTACACCATGGCGGCAGAAGTCTGCTACGTGTCGCCGGCGGGGGAGATTGTTCCAGCTCATATCAGGGCCGAGGCACTGCGTTTGCCTTCCGTGGATGACAGCATCCCCGGGGTTACCCCGGAGCCGGCATCTGGAATGGGCCAATAGGATAAGGAGGCAGTTATGGTCAGGGTGTCAGTGGTGTCGGTGTTCTATAACCGGGCCGGGATGGTGGACGAATCCGTTGCCAGCCTTAAGCAGCAGAGCCTGGACGACTACGAGATCCTGCTCGTGGATGATGGTTCCACCGACAACACCCTGGAGCGCTTGAGGGCCCACGAAGATGCTGCAACGCGGGTAATCGCCGGCCCCAACCGCGGGCTGGTTGGCGCGCTGAATAAAGCTATCGCCGAAGCCCGGGGGGCCTACATTGCCATTCACGGCAGTGGTGACTTGTCTCTTCCACAGCGTCTGGCGCGGCAGGCAGAAATACTGGATCAACGCCCGGAGGTGGGGGTGGTCGGCTGTCGATCGGAGGTGGTAACCCTGCAAAGCACAAGGCCTCCCCACCTGGTAAAACAGGCCTTTGACGGCGATGCCCGTGAAACCATTATTGACTGGAACCCGTTTCATCACGGTGAAGTGATGTTCCGCAAAACAGTGTTCGACCAGGTTGGTGGGTACCGTCCGTTTTTCGTCTGCGCCCAGGACCGGGATCTCTGGTGTCGGATGAGTCACCACTGTCACTTCCTGGTACTGGAAGATGTGCTCTACCGGAAATTCGCCAAGGTGCCCGGTTCGGTGGCCGCTGACCCGGGCCGCCTGATGTTGCAACGTCACCTCTCGGATTTCGCGCTCTATTGCCACCGGGAGCGGCTGGCGGGGCGGCCGGATCCGCTGGAGCAGTTCGGGGAGCAGGGTGCGCTGTTCCGTCCCCCCAGCCGGGACCTGGCAAAGGACATGTGTGTCATTGGCAGTCGCTACGCGGCGGACGGTAACCTGGAGGCCGCCCGGACCTGCTTCCGGCGAGCCAGGGATGAGAACGGTTACCTGCCGGCTCGACTACTGCTCGCGGCAGCGACACTGACTCCCGGAATCCTGCTGGGTGCGGGAGATCTGTGGAGGAAGCTGCTGAGGTTGGTTCAGAAAGCCAGATGGTCGGAAGCCCGTAGGTAATTCCAGGGCTTCCGGGCAGGTCGATGGGATGGGTAGGGCGGACTCATGAAGTTTTACGCCCAGCAGTGCTCAGCCGCGCTGTGTCGTCAATACGTACAGTGCCATGGTGGGTAATTGTCAGGTGTGGAAGATCAATAGGCTTGTTGCCCGACAAACCCGCGGAAAGCGGTCCACCAGAGAATCTTGATGTCCAGCCACAGTGACCAGTTGCGAATGTATTCCAGGTCGTAGGCGATGCGCCCCACCATCTTGTCCATGGTTTCCGTCTCTCCCCTGAAGCCATTTACCTGCGCCAGCCCGGTGATTCCCGGTTTTACCTTGTGGCGAAGCATATAGCCCTGGATATGGTTGCGGTAGAACTCGTTGTGAGCCACGGCGTGGGGCCTGGGGCCGATGAGTGACATGTTGCCACCCAGTACGTTGAACAGCTGTGGCAGCTCGTCCAGTGAGGTACGGCGGAGCATGGCACCGAAGGGGGTGATCCGGGGGTCATCCCGGGTCGCCTGCGGTACTTTTTCACCGTCTTCGCAGACTTTCATCGAGCGGAATTTCCACACCTTGATCTTCTCGCCGCGGACACCGTAACGGGTTTGTTTGAAAAACACCGGACCCCTGGAATCCATTTTCACACCGATTGCGATGGCAATCATGGGGATGGCAACGATGGCGAGTATGGCAAGGCTGGCCAACAGGTCGAAAGCCCGCTTGGTCCAGGCCTGGTCCGCCAGCGGAGAGTCATAGATACTTACCGCCGGAATCCCCTGAATGCCGGTAAGGCGTGAGTGCAACAGGTCGAAGCTGAACACATCCGGAATCAGGTAGGCGGAAACGGTTGTGTCTGCCAGATCCTGGACCAGTTCCCGGACCCGGCGCTCGGCCGCCATCGGCAGAGTAATGAATACCATGTCGATTTCACCATTACGGGCTGCCTGCTTGAGCTGCTCAAGGTTGCCATCGACCCTGACCTGGTCATCGCCCAGGCGGCGGCTTCGGTCGTCGGTAAGAATGCGGTCGTCGTAGTAGCCGGCAATCTGGTAGCCCATCCAGGGCAGGTTCTGAATAGCGGCTGTCAGCCGTTGACTCAGGGAGGTTGCGCCGACAATACCGACGCGACGCTGGGCCGACTGCTTGCGTAAACGGGCCAGCAAGAGCCGGCGTAAGGCATGGCAGGAAATAATAGTGATGGGTGTCAGCGTAAGCCACAGAGCCACCGCCCGTATATTGATGCTGGCCAGCAATTCCATTGCGACGGCGAAGGTACCCAGGACCATCGCGGTGCCTATCCAGGCCAGCGTCAGCCGATGGGCCAGCGCCGGTGTGGAGAAACCTTGCCAGAGGTGGTAGACCTCATTGCTTTCAGCGAAGAAAACAAAGGCAATGATCGCGAGCACCCCTAGCCACGTGTAGGTGTGACTCCAGGGTGTGGCCCAGAACTGCAGTACCCCCCAGAGCACGCAGATGACCAGCAGACTGTCGAAGGCCCGGAAGAAGGCGAGAATGTTGGAGCGATGAAGGCGTATTGATGCTGTGGTTCCGGACGAAGGCGGCAGTACAGCAGCCTTTTGCTCCTTCTGGTGACGTCCCATAAATCCCTCCGTGAAATTCCCTGGATGGCCAGTCAGAAACCGGGTGGTACACATCGCTGGCGAGGCTTCAGCGATCAAGCATTAAATACGCCATAACGACGGCCCGGAATCCGATCAGGTGTGGTTTGCGGATTCTAAAAGACTTTACCGAAGAAAAGACATGTATATGATGTAGGTATAATTGTTGGGGGTGTTATCTGGTGCACCGGAATTAGGCATATATTTCAACGTTGCACAGCATGTGGGCATGCTTTACGGTGCATAATTTAACGGTATTAATATTATTTAACAAACTGTTTTTAATGAAAAATTCAGGAAACATAAACAAGTTGTACAGGAAAATTTCATGGTATTTTAATGTATGTGCTTTCTGGTCGGTTTAAATTATTATCGATCTGGTTATCTGGCCCGGTTATGGCCTTGTTTGATTGTCTGTTAAATGTTCTTGTGTTGTTCTGATAGATATGTAGGTAATTGCGTCAGTGATTGTTGTTTATTCATATAAAGCTGAATAACGATTCCTTTCAGGCGCCAGGCGAAGGTTAGCGGATCACGGAGCTTATCAATGGAAAAGGACAGGGGAGGCGTGACCATGTCAGCAAGTCTGGTTGACCAGTGCCGATGTTCGCCGGGAGATTTACCGGCGCTACCGCGCAGGCAGGGCAGGGCAGACTGGATCGATATCGCCAAGGGAGTCAGTATCAGCCTGGTGGTGTTCTGGCACGTGGTTGGCCCCCTCGTTCCAATCAATGAGGCACTGATCTTCCTGCGCATGCCGCTGTTTTTCTTTCTGGCCGGACTGTTTCTGAGAGGGGTCTTTCGTCAGCCATCCGGGGAGAGGTTTGTCTTCAAGTTCGCCAATTTCGTCTACCTGTTCGTGCTCTGGTCCGCCCTGGTCTTTTTTACCACGACGGTTCCCCAGGCGTTGCTCAATGGCGAGTCGGTCAGCCTGGCGCCCCTGGTGCGGATATTCATCGAACCGCCCCAGACGCTCTGGTTCATCTATGCGCTCCTGATCGCGGTCACCCTGCTGATGGTGCTTCGTCGGGTTCCGCTGGGGGTCATCCTTGCGGTCAGCGTGGTGATATACAGCCTGCTTTCGGCTGATGGAAACTGGCGAAGCCTGCCGTTTCCGGAACGGGTATTGTTACTGTTTCCCTTTATCGTGATGGGCGTATTCAGTCTCGAATTTATCGAGGGCACCCTGTTGCGGGTGACCCGCTTCTGGCCCCTGATGCTGACCGGTTTTGTCGTCATCAGCTGGGGTGTCTATCACTCCGGGTTCGCGGCTGTCGGGCCGGTCACCTTTCTGCTCAGTGTCTGGGGCATCAGCTCGGTACTGATGATGGCGGGGTGGCTGGCAACCAGACAGGGGGTTGCAGGTCGCGGCTGGGCCTTTGTTGGTCGACACTCGCTGCAGGTTTACGTGCTGCACCGAATCGTTCAGTTCTATCTTCTGGCGGTGCTCGCCCGGCTGGGGTTGCAGCCTTCACCCGAGGCGGGGATGTGGTACATCGGGTTCTACCTGTCGTCGGCCCTTGTCGTGGTAGTACTGAGTGTGCTGACCGGCTGGTTACTGGCGAAAACATCACTGTTTGCACCCTTGTTCGAGGTACCCTGGGTCAAAACCCTGCAGGCGAGAAGGGCGGCGAGTGCAGTTCCCCGGTAGGGCCACGAGCCGCCTTGAATAAACCGGGCCGGGCTGACCGAACTGTTTAAAATTGTAACTATCGGGGGTTAAACGCATATTTGCTCTGGCTATTCTGTGAACCGTTGTTATCTTGTACATTAAATTTCGGATAACCTTTGCAAGTCTGGACGGACGAACAGTCATGAGCAGTCATCGCCCCTCGGATGCAGATCAGAGCATCGATACCCCTGAAAAGAACGACGACCAGGAAGCCAACGCCGTAGCGTCAGAACCCAGAGTCATCCGCAAAGCGGCGACGGCGAGCAACAGCAGGTCGAGGAGCCGATCCGGAGGGAAAGCATCGACCGCCGGGAAGTCCGCCCGAAAACCCGCAGCTGCCAGGGCGCCTGAACAGGAAGCGCCTGAATCCTATATGTATTTCACGGAGCGGGATCTGGACCAGATTCTGTCCAACCTGGACCATCTCAGGGAGTCGGTGTTCCCAAGAGTCTTCTCGGACAACCAGAAAGAAGAGCGTAAGCAGCAGTTTTTCCCTTCGGTCTGTTTGATCGGACTTGGGCGTTGCGGCTCCAATATCGCGCTGGATGTGGCTGAACTGGTTCACAGTGCCCGTTCCTATTACCTGCAGGAACTGGACAATGAAGAGCGCCGCAGCCGGGAAAAAGAGATCGGCCCGCTGCGCTGGATCCGCCAGAGCCTGAACCTGCCTGCCTCCAACAGCGTCAAACCCGTTTTCCTGATAGAGCCAATGGTGATGCTGGGTGACCTGGACAAGGATATCGAGGGTCGTATTCGCTTCTCACGGCGGGCGGACGAGAGTACCTTCCTGGAAGACTACAACAAGATGAAGATCATGGACCTGTCCGAGGTCCATGCCGGTGGTGCGGGTAACGCGCCGATTCTGGGGCAGTACCTGGCGCGTATTATCCTCAACAAGGACACCGATCATTTCTCTAACGAAGACTGGAAGTTCATCCACTCCTATCTGATCGATTCCTGCGGTATCAAGGCCAACCAGTCCCGGTTGTACTTCTACATCTTCAGTGCCGGCGGTGGTACCGGTTCTGGCATGGCGTCGGAGTTCGGCCTTGCCCAGCAGTATTCCTACATGCGCAAGACGTTCGATCCGAAACTGGAGGACCGGGAGCTGGAGAACCGCGACCACTCGTTTGTGTTTGAGCCCATTTTTACCAGTGGCATATGCATCCTGCCCAACATCCAGGATAACCGGGTGGAAATGTCCGAGGCACTGCATATCAACGCTGGCCGCCTGCTGTGCAAGTACCTGGCGGAGGAGTGGGACTTCTCCTACAATTTCGACGCCGATGAGACCCGCGACGCCGACATGATGCATCGCATCCGGCCGTGGAACGCCATGATGCTCATCTCCAACGACATCATGCGTTACGCAGAGCAGCAGGATGAAGGCAAGATCCGGGACGTGGATGTGAATGCGATGGAGAAGTACGCCAACCAGTACATTTCCCAGCAGATTTTCAACATCCTTACTGCCCAGGCGGTAACGACCGACTACGATGAGGACTATTTCCGTCGTGCCGGTGTGGACATTGGTGAGACCATTCGCCTGGACGCGAACGACCTGTTCATGAGCCTGGCCGGTCCGGTTGCGGTAGCCTACGCCGAGTCGGTGGTGCCTACCGATGCCCACGCCACCGAGTTCCGCAGCATCAACGAGGACTCCCGTCTGGATATCGATGACCTGTTCTTCCGGTCCATCGACCTGCCGCATTTCAACAAGGTGACCGAGGCCATTGAGGGGGTGAGTCTGCTGCCCATCGAGGCGGCCCGCTATCGGGACGCCCTGAAGAAGTACAAGGAGTCCGGCTACGATGCGACACACCTGAAGGACCTGCATTTCTTCAAGAACTGCTCGTCCATCGTGTCCATCGTTTCATTGCCCAAGGACTACAAGCTGTCCTACATGGACCTGAACAGGCTGAAGACGCATCTGAACGCGCTCTTCCCGAACACCACGCTAAAACGTTATGCGTTGGTGATTGGCGCTTCCGCCAACCTGTCCCTTACCACCCTGGTGGTGAAGAGCCCGTGTCTGAGTGATGACTTCCTCACGCTGATTGTCGCGTACATCAAGCGCTGCTTTGCCAACGACCAGACTCGCTACCACGACAGCCTGGATGAGGCCATGCTGGACTTCATCCGCTCACCGGAGCTGGACGAGGAACTGGTGGACAGCATGCTCAACGAGTTTGAAAATCCCGCCAAGATCCTGGACACCAACTGGTATGCCATCAAGCCCATGTACGAGAAGAAATACCGGGAGATGTGCCATGACCAGAATAACTTTGTGTCTATCAATGACATCCGCCTGAGCCGGGAGAACGTCAAGAAAGCGATCAAGTACCTGCGGGAGATCTACCGTCACCGCATCAGCAAGACACGGATGATCAGCCTGAACGAGCAGGGTGGTCGCTTTAGTCTGTCCGATGGCGAGTAACTGACCGGATCCCAGGATGGTAAAAGGCCGGCCCCACCGCAAACCTGGAATCGGCGGGGCCGGCAAAAGGCCACCGGGAGTAGCCTCAAGCGTCACTCATCGGGTCAGATGAGGTTGTAAAGGAATACGATCGCAATACCGGCCGGGGTCAGAAAACGCAGTATGAACATAAAGGCCTTGTAGGTGGTTCCCTGCAGGCCAATATCCTCGGCCAGTCCTTCCCGCTTCATGGCCCAGCCTGCGAACAGGGCAATGGCCAGCCCGCCCAGGGGCATCATCAGGTTCGATACCAGGAAGTCCAGCAGGTCAAAGACGGTCTTGCCTTCAAAGAAGGCGATAAAGCCCAGCGGGTGGACACCTTCCCAGACGTTGAACGAAAGCACTGTTCCGATTCCTATAAACCAGATCGCAATGCCACCGCCCAGTGCGCTTCTGGCGCGGCTGATGCCCTTGTGTTCTTCCAGCCATTCCACCACCGGTTCCAGCATGGATATGGCGGAGGTGATGGCGGCCACCAGCAGCAAGGCGAAGAAGACGGTGCCGAAGATGGCGCCGCCACTCATCTGCCCGAAGGCCAGTGGCAGGGTGACGAAGATCAGGCCGGGCCCGGCGCCGGGCTCGAGGCCGTTGGCGAATACCAGCGGGAAGATGGCCAGGCCAGCGAGCAGGGCGACGCTGGTATCCAGCACGCCAATGGTGATGGCGGTGCGGGTGATGTTGACGTGCTTCGGCAGGTAGGAACCATAGGCCATGAGTACGCCGATGCCGATACTGAGAGTGAAGGCTGCGTGGCCCAGGGCGGTCAGTACGCCGGCGGTGGTGAGTTTGCTGAAATCCGGAGCGAACATGAAGCTGACGGCCTGGCCGAAACTGCCACTAGTCATGGCGTAGAGGACCATGACGACCAGCAGTATGAACAGCAGCGGCATGAGCATGTTGACGGCTTTTTCCAGGCCGGAACGGATGCCGCGCCCGACGATGAAGACGACGATGGCCATGAACAGGGAGTGCCACAGTAGCAGTTCCCAGGGATTGGATAACAGGGTGCCGAACTGGCCGCCGATGGCTTCGGCGTCAGCGCCGGTGAACAGGCCGGCGGCAGCCTTGCCGATATAGACCAGGGCCCAGCCGCCGATGACGGCGTAGAAGGAGAGCACCAGGAAGGAGGCAATAACGCCGTTCCAGCCGATGGCCCGCCAGCCCCTGGCGGTGCCCTCGGTCTGGGTGAGGGTGCGCATGGTAGCAATGGGGCTCTGGCCGCCACGGCGGCCGATCATGGTTTCGGCGATGAGGACGGGTACGCCAATGAGGAAGATGCACGCCAGGTAGATGAGTACGAAGGCGCCGCCGCCGTTTTCGCCGGTGATGTAGGGGAATTTCCAGATGTTACCCAGGCCGACGGCGGAGCCTGCCGCGGCGAGGATGAAGGCCATTCTGGAGGACCAGAGGTTGTTGGCCTGCTGGTGTGGTTGGGTGTTTTGGGTCATTGGGTTCTCCGCTTACTTGTTTTTGTCGGATCGTTATATTTCTTCGCAGAGCCAGTTGCGGGTTCCGTCCGGCTTCGGCCCACGAGTTTCTGGATTGTGCGGGAGGCGTCAAGCCGGCATGGCTTTCCGGGACACGCCGTGAATCCATCCATGGAGGCTCTTCAAAAACGTCCATGTTTTTGAAGGTCCCGGAAAACCATCCCACCTTGCCGCTGCGAACTTCGCAGTTGATCTCCGTAGTGCTTATCGTTGCCCCAAAGTGCTACAGAACACTCCTGATAGCTTCCGCCACTCGCGGCAGCACCTTGTCGTTAAGCCCCGCCACGTTCACCCGGCTGGAGTCCAGCATGTAGATGCCGTGGTCTTCCCGTAGTGCCCGGACCTTTTCAGGTGTTATCCCGAGGAACGAGAACATGCCGCGCTGGTGGGCGATGAAGCTGAAGTCACCCGCCGGGGTCAGGGATTCGGCGAAGGCCTGGCGCAGGTGGAGGATGCGTTCGCACATGCTGTTCAGTTCGTCCTGCCATTGCCGGTTCAGGTTCGCGTCTTCCAGTATGGTTTCCACGATGGCGGCGCCGTGGGCCGGGGGCATCGAGTAGTGGGAGCGTATGACGCTCAGCAACTGGCTGGTGGCGGCCTGGTTTATGCTCGCAGTTTCGGAGATCAGCATCAGGGCGCCGGTGCGTTCCCGGTACAGGCCGAAATTCTTCGAGCAGGAGGCCGCTACCAGCATTTCCGGTACCTGGCTTGCCAGGTGACGGAGTCCGGCAGCGTCCTGGTCCAGGCCTTCGCCGAGGCCCTGGTAGGCCATGTCCACAAAGGGCAGCAGGCCCTTGCGTTGGATAAGGTTGGTAACCTCCTTCCATTGCTCAAGGTCCAGGTCGGCGCCGGAGGGGTTGTGGCAGCAGCCGTGGAGCAGTAACACGTCGCCGGTCCCTGCCCCTTCCAGGCTTTCCAGCATGGCGGCGAAGTCTACCTGTAACGTATCGCGATTCAGGTAGGGATATTCGCGGATGGTCAGACCGGCGCCGCCCAGCAGGGGCAGGTGGTTGGCCCAGGTGGGGGTGCTGACCCAGACGGTGGTGGCCGGGTTGCACAGGCGCAGGAATTCCGCCGCCATGCGCAGGGCGCCACAGCCACCGGGGGTCTGGACAACCGATGTGCGGCCATCCCGGATCAGGGTATTATTCGCCCCAAGGATCAGGCGGGCCATGGCGTCGTTATAGCTCGCGGAGCCGGCAGGCCCAACGTAGCTTTTGGTGGTTTCACCGGCCAGCAGGCGCCGTTCGGCTTCCTGTACGGCGGCCATGATCGGGGTGTTGCCAGCGTCGTCCTTGTAGACGCCGATGCCCAGGTCCACCTTGTCCGGGCGCGGGTCGTCCCGGAAAGTCTGCATCAGTTGCAGGATCGGGTCCTGGGGCAGGGGCTTGAGGGTCTCAAACATGGCCTGCCTCCTTCTCTGCGGCCTGCTGGGTGCGGATCAGGGTGGGGCGGCCAGTGTCCAGGGCCTTGTAGAGCTGTTCCTGTTTCTCCCGGATCGCCTCGGCGGCCTGTTCACGCACCGGGCCGTAGCCACGCACGTGGGCGGGCAGTTCCGCCAGTTGCAGGAAGGTGTCGTAGTTGTTCGCGTTGAGCTCTTTCTGAATGCGGCTAACGAGTGCCTGGTATTCCTTCAGCAGAGCCCGGTCCAGCTTCCGGTCCGCGGAGTAGCGGAACGGGTCGATGGGGGTGCCGCGCAGACTGCGGAGTTTGGCCAGCACCTTGAAGGCGCGGAACATCCAGGGGCCGAACTTGCGTTTCCTCGGGCGGCCCTGGGCGTCGGTGCCCCGGTTCATGATGGGAGGAGCCAGGTGGAAGTGGACCTGGAAGTCGCCTTCGAAGGTGTCATTCACTTCTTTCATGAAATCGGTTTCGGCAAACAGCCGGGCCACTTCGTATTCGTCCTTGTAGGCCATGAAGCGATAGAGCTGCTGGGCCACCGCCCGGGTGAGCAGGCCATTGTTTTGGCCAAGGGCTTCCTCGGCCTTGCGGACCCCTGCAAGCGCCGTCCGGTACTGATCGGCCCAGCGGCGGTTCTGATAGGCCACCAGGTGGTTGTAGCGGGTGTCGATCAGCTGGTCGAGGGTGGGTTCCGCTTTCACTTCCACCGCTTGCGGCTGGCTCTCTGTCAGCAGGTCGGTGATCGCCTGAGGGTTGACTGCTGCCAGGCGACCCCAGGCAAAGGCTTCCTTGTTGCGGTCAATGGCCACGCCGTTGAGTTCGATGGCTTTCATCAGGGCTGCTTCGGACAGGGGCAGGAGCCCATTCTGCCAGGCAAAGCCCAGCATCATGACGTTGGAAAATACGGTGTCGCCCATCAGTTTGTCAGCAATGCCGTTGGCATCCAGGCGGGCGAAGTGGTCGTCGCCCACCGCGTTACGCAGGATATCCAGGCGCTTGTCTGCCTGCATGTCCGCGTCCCGGTAGAGCACGTAGTCGGCGGTGGGCAGTTCCGCCTCGTTGGCGACAATGCGGGTATGGTTCGGTCTCAGCACCGTCAGTGCCTTCTGGGAGCTGGCCACCACCAGATCGCAGGCGATCACCGCGTCGGCCTGGCCGTTGCTGATGCGCACCTGGTGCAGCCGGTCCGGGGACGGCGCCATGCGTACATAGCTCAGTACCGTGCCGCCTTTCTGAGCGAAGCCCATGAAGTCCAGCACCGAGGCGCCCTTTGATTCCAGGTGGGCGGCCATCGTGATGAGCTGGCCCACGGTAACCACGCCGGTGCCGCCGACACCGCCCACCAGAAGGTCATAGGAGCCGTTCATGGCGGGCAGCTCTGGCGCCGGGATATCGGCCAGCTTGCGGGTCAGCACCGAGCCGGTGTCCATGCCGCGGCTCTTGCGTAGCTGGCCACCCTCGATGGTGACAAAGCTGGGGCAGAAACCGTTCACACAGGAGTAGTCCTTGTTGCAGGAGGACTGGTCGATCTTGCGCTTGCGACCCAGCTCGGTCTGGCGGGGGACGACGGAGAGGCAGTTGGACTGCACGGAACAGTCACCGCAGCCTTCACACACGTGGTGGTTGATGAATGCCCGCTTTGCCGGGTCCGGGAACTGCTTGCGCTTGCGGCGACGGCGCTTCTCGGCGGCGCAGGTCTGGTCGTAGATCAGTACGGTACAGCCGGGGATTTCCCGTAATTCCCGTTGTACCTGGTCCAGTTCACTACGGTCGTGGAAGGTGACGTCCTTCGGGAAACGGTCCTTGTGGTCGTTGTATTTTTCGGGCTCGTCGCTGAGTACAACAACGCGTCTGGCGCCCTCGGCAGTGACCTGCTGGGCAATGGCATCCACGGTGATCTGACCGTCCACCGGCTGGCCGCCGGTCATTGCCACGGCGTCGTTGAACAGGATCTTGTAGGTGATATTGATGCCGGCGGCCACTGCCTGGCGAATGGCCATGGAGCCGGAGTGGAAGTAGGTGCCTTCCCCCAGATTCTGGAACACGTGGGGGTTGCCGGTGTAACGACTCTTGCCGATCCAGTTGACGCCCTCACCCCCCATCTGGATGAGGGATTCGGTGTTGCGACCCATCCAGGAGGCCATAAAGTGGCAGCCGATACCGGCCAGGGCCTTGCTGCCTTCCGGCACTTTGGTGGAGGTGTTGTGGGGGCAGCCGGAGCAGAAATAGGGCAATCGCTTGACGCCACCCGGGTCCTGGGCGGTGGTCATGGTGTTGATTTGCGCCAGTTTCTCGCTGAAATCAACACTGAAGAACCGGCCCAGACGGGCAGCCAGGAAGCCGGCTACGAGTTTCGGGCTCAGTTCCCCCACGTAGGGAATCAGCGGCCGGCCCAGTTCGTCCTGCTTGCCGGTGATCAGCACCTCGCCGGGGCGGTCCGGCTCGGACATGTATTCCTTGATCTGGCTTTCGATGATGCCGCGTTTTTCCTCGATGACCAGTACTTCCTGCTTACCGTGGACGAAGTCCAGCACGCCCCTGCGCTCAAGGGGCCAGACCATGCCGATCTTGTAGATATCCAGGCCCATGTCATAGGCCTTGTCTTCGTCGATGCCCAGCAGGTCGAGGGCCTCCAGCAGGTCCAGGTGGCCCTTGCCAGTGGTAACGATGCCGAAGCGGGCTTCCCGGTTGTTATAGAGACAGCGATCGATGGGGTTGGCCCGGGCAAAGGCCTGTACCGCAGCCAGTTTATGCTCGATACGGGTTTCCAGCTGCGGCCCGGGCAGGTCCGGCCAGCGGTAGTGCAGGCCGTCCGCCGGTGGTGTGAAGTCATCCGGGGTGACGTACTCGGGCATGGGTGGCAGTTCCACCGAGGCGGCGCTTTCCACGGTTTCGGAGATGGCCTTGAACCCCACCCAGCATCCGCTATAGCGGGACAGGGCATAGCCCCAGAGGCCGAACTCCAGATATTCGGCAATGTTGGCCGGGTTGATGGTGGGCATGAAGAAGCTCATGAACGCCACGTCCGACTGGTGCGGCATCGAGGAGGACACGCAACCGTGGTCATCGCCGGCCACCACCAGCACACCGCCATGGGGCGAGCTGCCGTAGGTGGTGCCGTGCTTGAGGGCGTCACCGGCCCGGTCAACGCCCGGGCCCTTGCCGTACCAGAGGCCAAACACGCCATCCACCTGGCGGTCATCGTCGGTTTCCACCTGCTGGGTACCCAGCATGATAGTGGCGGCCAGGTCTTCGTTGATGGCGGGTACGAAATCGATCCGGTTCTGTTCCAGCAGGTCGTTCGCCTGCCACAGGGCCTGGTCGTAGGCGCCCAGGGGCGAGCCCCGGTACCCGCTGACCATGCCGGCGGTGTTCAGGCCCTGCTTGCGGTCCATTGCGGCCTGCATCAGGGGAATGCGTACCAGGGCCTGGGTGCCGGTGAGAAATACGCGACCGGATTCCCGCAGGTAGCGGTCTTCGAGTTTGTAGTCGTCCAGTTGCGGAATATCGGACTGACGGATATCGGCGGACATGGCGCCCTCCTTTTGTTGATTTTATGAACAAAATTCTAGAGGGGAAGGCGTTAAATGTGCTTGCTTTTTAGGCAGTGGCGATGGTGGATTGCGCAAGGATCTTTGATCAATGACAATAATGAGAAATATCCTTTGATAAAAATCAGGTGTTACCAAATGAAACAGGTGGATCTGGATAAACTTGACCGCCGTATCCTCACCGAGCTGCAACAGGACGGACGTATCAGCAACCAGCAGCTGGCCGAGCAGGTTGGCCTGTCACCAGCGGCTTGCTGGCGCCGGGTACGCGCCCTGGAGGAAGGGGGCGTGATTACCGGATATAGCGCCCGCCTGAACCCGGAATCCATGGGGCAGGGTCTGTGCGTACTGGTGAACCTGTCCCTGCAGCGTCACACCATCGACAGCACGGCTGAGATCGAGCGGGAGGTCAGCAGCTATCCCGAGGTGCTGCAGTGCTTTGCAGTGACCGGTAATGCGGATTTCGTGCTGCGGGTGGTGGTACCGGATATGGCCAGCTATGACCGTTTCCTGAATGAAAAAATATTCACTCTGCAGGGTATCGCCCAGGTGAACTCCAACTTTGCCCTGCGGGAGATCAAGAATACCCAGGTGCTTCCTGTGACCGCGTCGCCGGATTGACTCAGAATTGCCGCCATGCTGGCCCTGCAGGCGAGCAGGGAAATGATTACTATTAAATGTTGGTCAGGAAGAGCCTGATTTCTTGAGTTTTTCCGGACTGAGGTCAATGGTTAAGGGGCAGTATCCAAATTCACATCGCGTTGGCACCTTGTGAAGGAAGCCGACCCTAAGGAGGGAACGATGCTTTATTGGGCTGTCGTTTGTCTGATCATCGCCATCATTGCAGGTGTTCTGGGCTTTGGTGGTATTGCCGGCACAGCCGCGGGCATTGCAAAGGTACTGTTCTTCATTTTCCTGATTCTTCTGGTGATCTCACTGGTGGCCAATGCCATGAAAGGTCGCGGGCCCTGACCTGTCAGCCAGGGCAGACGTGACGCATCGGGCCGGCATTTGCCGGCCTTTTTTGTGATGGTGTCCGCCAGCCCCCAACTGCCCGGTCCGCACTTCCTGTCACGAAAAACCGAGTGTGCTCCGGCACCTGCAAGTCGGTTTGCCGTGTACAGCTTTTCCCCTCTGACGTATCCTGTGGGCGTACCGGCTGCCGTCGGTACGGGCGGATCTGACATAATCCGACTTTCCTCGACCGCATTGAAACCGGGTGTCTATGAGCGTAAGCATCGTTCTCGTTCTGGCCAGTATTGGCATTGCCTCACTTTTCTGTCAGTGGCTGGCCTGGCGGGTACGAATGCCGGCAATTCTTTTTCTGCTGGCCGGAGGCATTGCCGCCGGGCCGGTGCTGGGTTGGCTCCAGCCGGAGCCTCTGTTCGGTGACCTGCTGTTCCCCATGATCTCGCTGGCGGTGGCGGTGATCCTGTTTGAGGGCAGCCTTACCCTCAAATATGAAGAGATCAGGGGCCACGGCAAGATGGTGCGCAACCTGATCCCGGTCGGGTCGGTGGTGACGGCGCTGATTGGCACCCTGGCGGCCCGCTGGATACTGGATGTGTCCTGGGAGGTGGCATTGCTGTTCGGTGCCATTTCCATCGTGACCGGGCCAACGGTCATAGCGCCTCTGCTGCGGTCGGTGCGCCCGAAACAGAACCTCGCCAATATCCTGCGCTGGGAAGGCATCATTATCGACCCCGTTGGCGCGTTGTTGGCGGTACTGGTGTTTGAGGCCATCATTTCCTGGGGCCAGGGCAATGTGTTCTGGCACTCAGTGTATATCTTCGGCAAGACCGTGGCCGTCGGCCTGGTGTTCGGCGCGGTTGCCGGCTGGGTCAACGGCGTGGCCCTGCGCAAACACCTGCTGCCCCAGTATCTGCACAACGCCGGTACCCTGACCTTCATGCTGGGGGTCTATGCCCTGTCCAACGAGATCGCCCACGAATCCGGTCTGCTGACAGTGACGGTTATGGGTATCTGGATGGCCAACATGAAGATGGTGCCCATCGACGACATCCTGGAGTTCAAGGAGTCCCTCAGCGTTCTGCTTATTTCCGCCCTGTTTATCATCCTGGCCGCACGGGTGGACTTTGGCGCCATTGCTGAACTGGGCTGGGGGCTGGTCGTGGTGCTGGCGATCCTGATGTTGGTGGCCCGCCCGGTCAGTATCCTGTTGTCGGCCATCGGCACTTCGCTGAACTGGCGCGAGAAGGCTTTCCTCAGCTGGATTGCTCCCCGTGGCATCGTGGCAGCAGCGGTTTCTGCCCTGTTCGCGTTTCAGCTGGAGAACCAGGGGTATGAAGATGCCGGCACCCTGGTGCCGCTGGTGTTCATGCTGATCATCGCCACCGTCACCCTGCAGAGCCTGACGGCCCGGCCCATTGCCCGGGCCCTGGGCGTGGCGGAGCCCGCGGCCTTCGGCTTCCTTATTCTGGGGGCCAACAGCGGGGCCCGTGCCATCGCCAAGGCCCTGCAGAAGAACGAGATACCGGTCACCCTGACCGACACCAACTGGGAGAATGTTCGCCAGGCCCGGATGGACGGTCTCAAGGTGTACTTTGGCAATCCCACTTCGGAGCATGCCTCCACCCATCTGGACCTGACCGGCGTGGGCAAGCTGTTGGTGATATCGCCCTACAAGCAGCTCAACTCCCTGGCCACCTATCACTTCCTGGACTGGTTCGGCCCCAACAGTGTGTACAGTCTCTCGGAAGGTGAACAGGACCAGAAGGCCAGTCACCAGGCGGCCGAGAAAATCCAGCAGACCCGGGGGCTGTTCGGGGGGCTGTCCTATCCCAAGCTGGCGAGCCTTGTAAGCCGGGGGTATAGCGTCAAGACCACCCAACTGAGCGAGAGCTTCACATACAATGATTTCCTGGCCCGTCACGATGGCGAGGCGAGGGTCCTGTTCGTGATCAACGAGAAGGACAAGATCCATCCGGTCATGGCGGGGGAGGAACTGGAACCGGAGAACGACTGGCAGCTGATCAGCCTGG
The DNA here is from genome assembly GCF_041690615.1 of Marinobacter sp. Classification (GTDB taxonomy): domain Bacteria; phylum Pseudomonadota; class Gammaproteobacteria; order Pseudomonadales; family Oleiphilaceae; genus Marinobacter. Next base: position 89,866 of record NZ_JAWLGY010000004.1, on the reverse strand, counting down.
TTCCACCCAGGGCCCCCAGGGACCGGAAGACCGAAAGTGACGCCCCGGTTGCTCCGGCGCAGGGCGGCTGAGGCACGGGATGGAACTGGCGCTGGACCCCGCCCACTATGGACTGGTTCTGGTAATACTGGGCGGGCTCCTGTCGGTCAGCATACTGGCGGATGTCATAGCCGCCCGGACCGCTGTCCCGCGTATTTCCCTGCTGGTGCTTGTCGGCGTTGCTGTCGCGGCCATACAGCAATGGGGGCTGGGCCAGCCGGCGGGACCCTTGACCACATTGGCGGAACCACTCATCCAGCTGGCCCTGGTCATGGTGGCGTTTTTGCTGGGAGGCGAGTTTACCTGGGACCGACTGCGCACCCTGGGACCAGTGGTGGGGATATTTTCGCTGGCGGTGGTACTTGCCAGCGGGGTGACGGTGGGGCTGGGCCTCTGGCTGCTCGGGTTTCCGCTGATCCTGGCAGTGGCGCTGGCGGCTATTTCTGTCGCGACGGATCCGGCGGCGGTCAGCGAAACCATCCATGAGCTCCGTGCCGGCCATACCCGGGCCGGCCGGCTGCTGCTCAGCACTGTCGCCGTGGACGATGGCTGGGGCATAATTGTTTTCGGGCTGGCCATGGCGTTTCTGGGCTGGCATGCCAGCGGCGATGGCATGAACGCCATGCTTGAGGCGCTTTGGGAACTCGGGGGCGCGGTTGCCCTTGGCGTCATAGTGGGGATACCGGCGGCCTGGCTCACCGGACGCCTGGAAGCCGGTGAGCCGACGCTGGTGGAAGCGCTGGCGCTGATCCTGTTGCTGGCCGGCGGGGCCGCGTTACTGAACGTTTCGGAGCTGCTGGCAGCGATGATTGCGGGTGCCATAGTGGCAAATCTGGCTTATCACCATACGCGTTCCTTCAACGAAATTGATTACCTGAAATGGCCCTTCCTGGTCTTTTTCTTTGTACTGGCCGGCGCCAGCCTTGACCTGAATATGCTCGGCACCGCCCTGGGCATCACCGCCGCCTATATTGTGCTGCGGTTGCTGGGTCGCTACCTGGGCGGCTGGCTGGGGGCCCGGGCGATTGCCAGTCGGCAGGGAGGCCTGCCCCGCGGGGTCGGTATGGCGCTGACGCCACAGGCAGGTGTGGCCATGGGGATGGCGCTGCTGGCGGGTGAACGTTTTCCCGAGTTCAGTGCCACGCTGATGGCGGTGGTGGTGGGCTCTACCGTTTTTTTCGAGGCCATCGGACCCTGGCTGGTGCGACGGACCCTGCATACTAACCCGGTGACTCACCACAACAAGGAGTAGATATTCATGATCGATACCCTCAAGACCTGGCATGAGCTGGCCCAGAGTGGCAACGCTGAGGGGCTGGATGATTTGCTGGCGGACAACGCCGTGTTCCATTCCCCGGTGGTGCACACCCCCCAGGAAGGAAAAGCCATTACCAGGGCCTATCTGGCAGCTGCGTTCGGCGTACTGAACAACGATCACTTCGAGTACCTGCGGGAAATTGTGGACGGCAACACGGCGGTTCTGGAGTTCCGCACCGAGCTTGACGGTATCGTCATCAACGGTGTCGACATGATCGAGTGGGATGAAAACGGTCGTATCCGGGACTTCAAGGTTATGGTCCGCCCGCTGAAGGCGATCAACAAGCTGCACGAGATGATGGCTGCCATGCTTGAGGCCAACAAGCGACGTTGAACGGTATCCGGCCCGATTGACAGTTGATCGGGCCGGATACCGGAGGTTCCCTATGAATGACACCGAGCTGCTAGCCAGAAGTCATTGCAGTGTCTGTGATAGTGAGGGGCTGAGGGATTTTGTGGTGGTCGGCCACCGGCATTATCGGCGGTGTCCCAATTGCGGGGCCACCCTGATGGACCCGGCAGGCTGGCTGACGGAACCGGAAGAGCGTGCAGTATATGCCCTGCACGACAACCAGCTGGACGATCCGGGCTACCGGAGGTTCCTCGACAAGCTCGCCGGGCCATTGCTGGAGCGCCTGCCACCGGTCCAGCAAGGTCTGGACTTCGGTTGTGGTCCCGGCCCGGCGCTGGCTTCCATGTTGGAGGAGTCGGGGCACCGGGTCGCCCTGTACGACCCCGCGTTCTATCCGGATGCGGCCCTGCTGGGCAGGCAATGGGATTTCCTGACGTGTACCGAAGTGGTGGAGCACCTGCGTCATCCCATGGCTGTGTTCCGCCAGCTCGACCGGATGCTGCGCCCCGGAGGCTGGCTTGGCATCATGACCTGCTTCCAGACAGACGACAGCCGTTTTGCCAACTGGCATTACCGGAGAGACCCCACCCACATTGTTTTCTACCGGGAAGAGACCTTTGCCTGGCTGGCCCGGTATTTCGGATGGTCGTTGACCGTTCCCCGCAAGGACGTTGTGCTGTTGCAGAAGTCCGCCTGACGCTGTGTGTCAGAATGTAACTTTTGCCTGTCGAGCAAAAGGACAGGTCCCAAACCTCACGTCGATGTTTCAGACAGTTGCAGAAGTCCCTGTTAAACAAGAAATATTAAAATTGTAACGACGCGAAAAATTGCGACCAAAACCATGGATCCGGGGACGAATCGGGAGGTAGCATGCCTTCACTTATTGCAACCATCCCGTATTCACCTCATGGCGAGCCTGACATACAGATACGGCAAGCGCCGGCTCCGGGCGCTGATCGTGGCCACACTGCTCCTCGCACCTGCAACCGGCACCTGGGCCGGTACAGGCAGCGGGAATCAGGCGGCGCGTACACTCAGTCTGTTGCAGCAAAGCCTTCACTGGATTCGTGAGCAGCATGGCAGGCCAGCTCCTGAGCTGGCCGGGCCCCGGTCTGGTATCGCCCAGGGGGACGGAGTCACGGTCCCTGGTATGGCAACGGCGGCCATCCCCCTTTCCTCCGCACCCGCCCGGGAGAACTGGGCGGGGCAGCGCTTTTTCCTGCGAGGTGAAGACCATTCAGCCGACCAGACCGACCGTGTGAGAGTGGGTTTCGAAGAAAGCCGGGTGCCCTGGCTGGGCAGCGACCTGACCGTTGAGGGCAACTGGTCCGTATCACAGCAGCCCGCGGATACCACCATGGATATCGGCCTTGACTGGCAGGTGCCCCTGGGGCGTAATCGGCTCTCGTTCAGCGGCCGCCATCACGAATACCAGGATGAGGTCATTGCCGGCGATGATGTTCGCCAGGTAGGGGGCAACCGGCAAACCCTTGAGCTGGACTTTTCCCGCAACCTGTATCAGGGCCGCCTGGCGGGCCTGGACGCACGGGTCATAACCCGGGATATCAGCACTCAGTGGTTCGAAAACGACGATCTCACCGGCGAGGCCCGGCGCAGCTATTCACTGCTGCGTCTGGATGGGCACCTGGGTGGGCAGTTGCCCTGGCTTGATGCCCGGGGCGACCTCAACCTTTCTGTTGAAGGCTGTACAGCCCTGCTGGATGGTGCCGAGCAGGAGGCCTGTGGTGAGCGACTCGGTGCGTTTCAGCGATATAACCTGGCGGCCGGGCTGGAGCGGGACTGGCTGCAAATGGACTGGAATCTGCACGGGGCTTATCAGTTCACGCCAGACGAGCTGCCCGGCTGGCGTTATCTGGAAGTTGGCCCGGGAATGATGCATGGCTTCGGCGGTCAGGTACTCCGGGGTAGCCAGGGCGGCTGGGTGCGGCTGGACAGTTCCACCCCGAGTCAGCTTCTCTGGCTGCCGACGAAGGTTCGTACCAGCTTGCACTTTTCCCTGCTCAGAGGGTGGACCGAAGCTCCCGGGGAAGAGCTCACCAGCCGCGCCACGGTAGGCGAAGTGCTATGGCAGGTGAGCAGTGATCACCTGTCCGGCGGCCTGAGGGCCGGCACCCTGCTGGAGGTGGTCGGTCCCGGGCTGGCATCAACCGATGTGCCTGATATCTCGCTGGATATCACCTGGACACTCTGAGCCCTCCCTGAGCCACTCGCTGACGTGACAAGCCGCTGCGAAACAAAGGTGGCTTACAAAGTCGTCACTTGCCGCAAGGGCCCACGGGGACTACAAATCTAGGAACGGGCCTGCAGGCCATCCAAGGGATTTGTATTTCAGGGATCTTGTCTATGCTGCGTCTTTTTGCCGGAGTGATTGTTTCGTCCGTCCTTGCTGCCACCTCGGCCCATGCCACCGATGCTGACGCCTTCGGTTTTGATGACGTTGCCGGGAAAGCCCGTCAGCTTGCAGCTGAAGCCTGGCAGGCTCCGCCCCAGATCCCCGACTTCCTGAAGGAAATTGAATATTCCCGCTACCAGGAAATCCGTTTCCGTGATGACCAGAACCTCTGGCGTGAATCTGATTCCCGGTTCCAGGTAATGCTGACGCCGGCCGGCAAGTACTTCACCCACCCGGTAGCCCTCAACGAGATCCGGAACGGTGAGGTGGAACCTGTCCAGTTCGCGCGGGACCTGTTCACCTATCCGAGCGAGGAGTTTGCCAAACGTATACCGGCGGACCTGGGCTTCGCCGGGTTCCGCCTGACTTATCCACTCCAGGGGCCGGATATCAATAACCAGTTTCTGGCCTTCGCAGGCGGCAGTTATTTCCGGGGCGTGGGGCGTGATGACGGCTTTGGCCTCTCGGCCCGCGGGATCGCCATCGATACCGGTAAGCCCGGGGGCGAGGAATTTCCATCGTTTATTGAGTTCTGGCTGCAGGAACCCGCAGCCGGGGATGAGGAAGTAGTGGTTTACGGGCTGCTCGACGGACCCAGCCTGACCGGCGCCTATGAGTTTACGGTTTCCCCCGGTGATGTGCTTGAGATGGAGGTTCGTGCCCGTCTGTTCTTCCGCGAGCAAGTGGACCTTCCGGGCTATGCCCCCCTCACCAGCATGTTCTACTACGGTGAGAACACCCTGCGCCCGACCGGTGAATGGCGGCCCCAGATCCATGACTCCGATGGACTGCTGGTTACCGATGGCGATAGCGGTGAATGGCTGTGGCGTCCGCTGATTAACCCGGCCTCCCTGAAGATCAGCTACCTGCGAGCCAACAACCCCCGTGGCTTCGGGTTGATACAGCGGGACCGGGATTTCCGCGATTTCCAGGACCTTGAGGCTCGCTACGAACGCCGTCCCAGTGCCTGGGTGGAGCCCCGTGGTGACTGGGGGGCGGGCAACGTGGTGCTGGTGGAGATCCCCACCCGCTCCGAGGTCAATGACAATATCGTGGCCTTCTGGTCGCCCGAGGAGTCGCCAGAGGCGGGCAGCTCCGTTGACCTGGACTATAAGCTGAAGTTCGGCCCGGCCGGGCTCAGTGGCCATCCCTTTGGCTATGCTGTGAACACTTTTCTCGGTGATGGCAATCGAATTGGTGGTGGGGACCGGGAGGGGGCCTACCGGGTGCTGGTGGATTTTGAGGGCGGCCCCCTGGATGACGTGGATTCCGGGGCTGATGTGGTCAGTCAGGTCAGCGCCAATGAAGATACCGAAGTGCTGGAGCATTTTGTCGAGTATTCCGAGCCTCAGCAGCAATGGCGCCTGTCGATTCTCGCACGTCCTTCCGGGGGCGAGACCATGGCCCTGCGGGGGTTTCTTTCCCTGGAGGGGGAGCCGCTGACAGAAACCTGGACCTACGAACTGCCGCCGGGGCTGGATATCCGTGCAAACTAAACGACCCGGCGTCGATGCCCGTCAGGAGACCTATCATGGAGAAGGCTATCTGCCAGCATGCCCTCGACCGGGTTATTCTTTACCTGCAGAACTATGGGGTTCCATCTTCTCCGGCAGTCTGCCGGAGGGCCCTGGCCTTGATCGACACCTGCCTGGCTGAGGTGCTGGAAGAACAGACGAGGCAAGAGCTGCCGCCGGACTGCCAGGACCAGCCTCTGCCCGTCGGGATTCTTGCACGGGTGTTTGACCGTCTGCCTGACTACTTTGATTTGCCCGAACTGAAGGTCCCCCTCCAGCGGCCGCCCATTCAGCGAGGGAGTATCGGATATGGGCCAGCCCTGTGAGCCTTCGGCCGTCAAGGCCGGGTCCGTGAGTGTCAGGCCGGGAGTACGCTGGCGCTGGATGGCCAACACCCGCCGCATCCTGCTTGCCATACTGGTGTTGGGGCAGACCTTCATTGCCACCGTATTCATGCTGCGGGTGCTGCCCTACCACGGCGGAACCTGGGTCGAGGTTGTGCTCGCGTCTCTCTTCGCCATCCTGTACGCCTGGATCGCCGTAGGTTTCTGGACGGCGGTCTGGGGTTTCATGGTTCGACTGACAGGGGGCGACCGCTGGTCCCTGGCCCGGCGGCACCCGCCGGCGGAAATGGCTGCCACACCGCTGGCGTCCACTGCTATTGTGATGCCCATCTACCATGAGCCGGTGCAACGCACCCTGCGAGGCCTGCGGGCGATCTACCGGGATCTGGAACGTACCGGTCACCTGGAACACTTCGAGTTCCATATCCTGTCGGACAGCCGCGATCCGGAGGTCTGGCTTGAAGAGCAGGCGGCCTGGCAAAGTCTGTGCGACGAACTGGGCGCCAGTGGCAGGCTGTTCTACCGTCGCCGGACAGTGAACCTGAACTATAAAAGCGGCAACGTGGCTGATTTCTTCCGGCGCTGGGGCCGACGCAGTCGTTACACCATCGTGCTGGATGCAGACAGCCTGATGGGCGGTGACACCCTGGTGCGCATGGTCCGGCTGATGGAGCTGGAACCGCGGGTAGGTATCCTTCAGACCAACCCGGGCGTGGTGAGAGGCTGTTCGCTGTTCGCCCGTATCCAGCAGTTCGCCAATCGCCTTTACTCCCCCCTGTTTGCCACCGGGCTGGCGGCTGTGCAGATGGGCGACGCCGCCTTCTGGGGGCATAACGCCATCATTCGTACCGAAGCGTTCATGGAACATTGCGGACTGCGCAAGCTACCCGGAGCCGGACTGTTTCGCGGGCCGATTCTCAGTCACGACTTCGTGGAAGCTGCATGGATGGGACGTGCAGGCTACGAGGTCTGGCTTGAGCCGTCACTGGCAGTGAGCTATGAGGAGTCGCCTCCCAGCCTTGCCGATGAACTCTCCCGGGACCGGCGCTGGGCCAAGGGCAATCTGCAGCACCTGTGGGTCATGCTCACCGTGCCGGGGCTTCGGTTTGCCCACCGGATGGCGTTTTTCAACGGCATCATGGGCTATATTGCCTCTCCCCTGTGGTTGTTGTTCCTTGTGTTCACAACCGTTGAGGCGGCGCAACTGGCGTTGTTCCCCATTGACTATTTTCCGGAAGACCACTCCGGGCTCTATCCCCTGTGGCCGGAATGGCGCCCTGGTCTGGCGATCACCCTGGCACTGACCACCGTGGCCATGCTGTTCGCACCCAAGCTCCTTGCCTGGCTGGATGCGCTGGTGCACCGGCGGCTAACGGATTTTGGCGGCACTGTGCGGAGTCTGTTGAGCGTCATCCTGGAAACGCTGATCTCGGTTATGCTGGCACCGATCAAGATGCTGTCCCATTCTGCCTATGTTCTGGGCGCGCTCCTGAACCTCTCCCTGAGCTGGGCAGGGCAGAACCGGACCGAGGAGACCCGCTGGCGGGATGCCCTCATCACCCAGGCACCGGGTATGGTGACTGGTCTGGGCTGGTCCGCGTTCGCCTGGTACCTGGATCCATTGTTCTTTATCTGGTCACTGCCGGTGGCCGTTCCATTGATACTGGCCGCGCCCACCGCAGTCTGGCTGAGCCGGGTCTGGGCCGGGCTGGGGCTTCGGAGGCTGGGCATCTTGCGAACTCCGGAGGAAACCAGCCCTCCGTCGGTCTTGACCGACACCGCCGACGAGCAGGCCCTTTTGCCACGGCTTGGCCAGCTAACGCGGTTTGAAGAGGCGGTGCTCTTGCCGGAGGTGAATGCCATGCATTGCAGCCTTGCCCGCAGCCACCCGGGCCGACTGCGGCAGGAGACTCTCCGTGGGGTGGCGAAACGTTGTCTGGCGGAAGGGCCTGGGGTGCTCAGCCGCTCTGAGCTCAGCCACCTGTGCCGCGACAGTGACACCCTGGCCTGGCTGCACCATGCTGCCTGGCGTTCCGACCCCGACACCTGGTGGGGGCGCAAGCTGGCGTCGGTGGTCGGCGGGTAATCGTCTGCTGATGACTCAGGGTATCACCTGGTCCTCGGCCTCCAGCAGATCGATAACCTGTTCGTCTTCTTCGTAGGTGTCCTGGCGGAACCGAATGCGCCCGGATTCATCCGCCTCCGCCGTCCAGTACGCCATGATCAGGGGGATGCCCCGGGGTAGGGAAACGTTACGTGTGTCGCCGGAGCGACGGGCCTGCTCCAGTTGCCAGAGCAGGCCGTCCGATCCCTGGTGAAACAGTTCGTCTGTCAGGCTGATGGCATTCTCCACGCGAACACAGCCGGAGCTGTAAAAGCGTTCCGGCGTTCCGAAAAGCCGTTGGGAGGGGGTGTCATGGAGGTATACCGCAAAGGGGTTGGGAAAACGTATGACTACTTCCCCAAGGGCATTGCCGGCGCCGGCAGCCTGGCGCAACAGCAGGTTGCCCGGCCGGCTCCAGTCCACCTGTTCCGGGTCCAGGGGGGTGCCGGTGCGATCCAGCACCGTCAACCGGTTACGATACAGATAGTCCGGGTCGGCCTGAATGGCGGGCAGGGTGTCCTCGTAAAAGATCGTTGGCGGAATCGTCCACGTGGGATTGACTGTCACGTGACTGATTGTGGACGTCAGCGCAGGAGTTTTACGTTCTGCTCGCCCCACCTGGGCGCGGCCGTTCCACACCACCTCAGCCGCGCGGAACAGGCTAACCCGCGCGCCGGCAATATCCACCACTAACTGATCTGGCTGTTGGTAGGGCGTAAACCAGCGTATCCGTTCCAGGTTAGCCCGGACGCGGGCAGTCCAGGCAGCTGGAGGCAGGTTCAGGGCAGCCCGGGTGTTCTTGCCAACCAGACCGTCCGGGGTGAGGCCGTGGTCCCGCTGGAAGTCGGCCACTGCCGCGGCCATCGCCTCGTGGAAGTGCCCTGCGGTGGTCGTATCAGCCCCCGGCCCTCCGGGCCAGGGGGCATTACCCGGGAGATAACCCTGGGCTATCAGGCGCCGGCTCAGCTCGTTAACCCGTTCGTTGCGATCTCCGGGGCGCAGGGTCCCGCCAGCTGATATGGTTGGCCACTGCACAGCGAGGGTTGCGAGCCGTTTGCCGTAGGCTTTTCGAAGATTCCGGTAGGCTCTGGTGGAGGGGCGCGCCTCGTTGAAGGCCTTCCTCAACCCGTCCTGAGACTGAAAGGCCCGGTGAAGGCGCCGGGCGAAGGTGTGGGCTTCTGGTCGGCGATGCTGCCGATGCCACACCAGGCCCAGCGCTTCGGGGTCCAGGCGCCCGAAGCTCAGGTCCTTCACAGCCCAGGCCAGCATCAGGGAAGCCAGTCCGGCGTGACACCGGTCGGGAAGCCGGTCTTCGGATTGCCTGCCACCGATCAGGGCGATTTCCGGTAGGTGATAGTAGCCGGGGTTCAGTCCGTCTTCACGAAACCGGGCCAGCTCGCGAAGCAGTTGTTGCCAGTGCACGGGACTTTGCCAGCGTTGTTCGTGGGGTTGCAGCTGGTCCAGCTCCGTGACCACTCTGGCGACAAATTCCGGCGGCTGTGGCCAGTCCGGGCATTCTGTTAGGTGGGGTTGGGCCGTTGCCGGGGCTGCCAGTAGCAACAACGCAAACAGGGACCATCGGCACAACATGCTGGTATTGCGCCCGCCCCGGGCATAGCGGCCCTGGGGCATGGCCGATGCTTCAGCGGGGGACACGATGCCGCGTTGCCTAATGTAAACGGTGTTGCTCTTTGTATGAAATATGTACAATTCGACCCGCTTCCCATACTTTTGCGGGTTTTTATCGCACAATACCGGGTAAGAACGGGCGGTACAGTTGAGTTTTCCGGTCTGCCCCGGCAAGTGGTTCCCGCGAACCCCATGTACATACGAGGAATTGTGAATGGTAGCCAGAGGCCTTAAACGCGCTCTGCTGATGTCAGCTTGTCTTTTCACCTTTATGTTGCCCCCTGCAGGCAGTGTAGCAGCGGCCCCGGCGGAAAACCTGTTTGCGGGCCTTGCCCGTTCTGCCCCCAATCTGGACCCGCAGGTACTTCGTTATGCCCTCGATGCGACCGAGTGTGCTATCCGTAACGGCGTGACTGCGCCGCAACGCCTGGCGGTTATCGACTTCTCCCTGCCGTCCAGCGAGCAACGCCTGTGGATCTTTGATCTGGAGAAGCAGTCTCTGCTGATGCGGGACCTTGTGGCGCACGGTCGCAATTCCGGTAACCTCGAGTCCACGCAGTTTTCCAATATCGAGGGCAGCTACCAGTCCAGTATCGGGCTGTTCCGTGCGGCGGAAAGTTATCGCGGCAAGCACGGTTATTCCCTGCGCCTGGATGGTCTTGAGCCGGGCTTTAACGACCTGGCCCGTCAACGCGCCATTGTGATCCATGGTGCCGATTACGTGGACCCTTCCTGGGTTGAGAGCTACGGCCGTATCGGTCGCAGTCTGGGGTGTCCCGCGGTCCGGCAGGAGATCACTCACCAGGTGGTGGACAATCTCAAGGGTGGCCAGCTGGTGTTCAAGTATTATCCTGACAAGGAGTGGCTGGCGCAGTCCGGCCTGCTCAACTGTGGCAGCCGGACTGTCGCCGGCGGTCCCGGCGGTGAAACCGTCAGGGGCAGTGGTTCCTGAGGGGGCTCTCACGCATGTCAGCCCGCCAGCCCTTCTGATCAGGCCGGGCTCTTACTACCCGGCCTGTTCTCGACTATCCTGACGTAATTCCTCATTCAATGACGTCAGGAGAGTTCTGTTCATGTCTGAAACCACTCTGGAAGGCAAGCGAATCCTGGTCACCCAGGCCGGTGATTTCATGGGACCGGTGCTGTGTGAGGTGCTGGAAGAGCAAGGTGCCACGGTTATTGCCAGCCACGATGACATCAGCGACCCCGAAGCACCCGCCCGGATTGTCGCCGAGGCCGGCACCATCGATGTGGTGTTGGCCAACCTTGCGGTGCCGGCGCCGTCCAGCCGGGTCAGTGATGTTTCCGCCGGAGAATGGCGTGATACCTTTGCGGCTATGGTCGACCCGTTGCCGCGCCTGGTGCAGGCGGTTCTGCCCGGTATGCGGCAACAGGGCCATGGCCGGATACTGGTTATGGGCAGTGCCTCCGCACTACGGGGCATGAAGCGGACGTCCACCTACAGTGCGGCGCGCGGCGCGCAGTTGTCCTACGTGCAGGCGGCAGGCGTGGAGCTGGCGCCCGAGAACATCCAGGTTAACCTGATTGCCCAGAACTTCGTGGACAATCCCACCTATTTTCCCAAGGACGTTCAGGCCAATCCCCGCTTCCAGGAGCGCCTGAAGCGGGAGGTGCCCCTGGGGCGCCTTGTGGGCGCCCGGGAAGACGCCCAGTTCGCCGCCTACCTGTGCAGCGACGCCGCCAGCTGTTTCGTCGGCCAGGTATTCCCGGTCTGCGGGGGCTGGGTCAATCGCTGAACATCGGGGCGCAGTGGCCGGTGTTCAGAAGGTAGAGAGCCCGGTGGCTTCCATAAACCGGTAACGCCAGTATTGCAGTCGCGATTCGTCCGCATTGTCGGGGTAGGGCAGGCTGAATACGGGCGTTGATCCGGGCCCGTTCCGCCAGAGGCGCTCGAATAGTTCGGCCGTAGCCGAGAGGGCGTCCGCCCGCTGCGGGCCAATAACCAGTATTGATGTCTCCAGGTTGTAGTCATCGATATTGCGGCGGGTCAGGTTGGCGGAGCCCAGTAACATACGGGTTTTTTCGCCGTTGTCGGGGCGTAACATCAGAAGCTTGTTATGGCACTGCTCTCCGCTGGTGTTGCACCAGCGCACATCGATACCGGCCTGTTTCAGTTCAAACGCCACCTGACGATTGGGAATGCCGTTCTTGGCGTGCCCGAAGGCATCAAGGTTCCGGTCCAGCAGAATCCGCAGCTGGGCGCCACGCTGGTGGGCCGCCTTCAATGCCTTTACCGCACCCCGGTGTGACAGATAGAACATGGCAATGTCCAGGCGGTCGCCGGGGCCGGCCTGTCCTATCACATCGAGGGCGGCGTCACGGATAGCTGACTCGGTGAGAATCTGGCCACTCAGCTCAGCGGGCGCTTCCTGCCTGTCGCCTTTTGGCAATGGCCAGGCAGGAACCGGCACCCCGGACAGTTTCATGACCGCCTCTTCTGTGGCCAGAAGGTCCCGTGCGGCCGGGCCGGTAAAGGTGATGGCGGTGTTCCAGTGCAGGCTGCTGCCGTCGTGGGGATTGGCGGATGTGATCAGGCCCCGAAGCCGCTCACCTTCATCGATCACCAGCGTCTTGCGGTGGTTGGCCTTGAAGTTGGGCAGCGCCAGGTAGCTGCGCAGGGTGACCTTGCCCTCGCCGAAGGCATTGGGCAGCCAGCCGCCTTCCGGGTTGTTGCCAAACCACTGGCAGCACCAGCGCCAGAGGGCGGACCAGGCCGGGTTGGAATCCCGCAGGGGACGAAGGTCAGTTTCCACCAGGGTGATACCGGCATCCCGCAGGCGTTTGAAGTGCGGTTGTTCCAGGCCGCCGTAGACCGTATTCAGGGGGTCTGTGATAACCACCACCATCAGGTCGGGGATCTTCTGCTTGCGTTGTACCAGCGCTGAAGTGAGCTTGTCAGCCAGGGGTTCGAAGGCGTCATCCCCGGTGCTGTCGTTGAACAGGAACATGTCCAGTACAACCAGCTTCCGGGCCTGGCCGATCAGGCGGAAGACCTCGTCAAAAATACCGTGGTTTTGTTCACGTTCGCCCGTGGCCGAGCGCCAGGTGACATCCGCAATCAGTCGCGCGTCGTACAGTGCCCTTGCCGGTGCGGATCGGGACAGCCCTGCCGGAAGTGGTTTTAACGTGTTATAAAGACCTGTTGCCAACAGGATCAGGACGACAATGGCGGCAATCATTCGAAACGAGATCATGTGCATCCCTGCATGGACTTATAGACGTCTCATTATAAACAGACCAACTAAAAAGGCAGATCTATATGATAGGTTACGTGACAATCGGCGTCAGTGATATGAACCGGGCCAAACAGTTCTATGCCGACCTGCTGGCTGATCTGGGCGCGAAAATCCTCATGGACATGGAACGCATTGCGTTTATTGGCAAGAGTATGGGGGCGCCCATGCTGGCAGTGTGCACGCCGTATGACCAGCAGCCCAACCATCCGGGCAATGGCAACATGGTGGCGATCAATCCCGGTTCCAAGGAGCTGGTCGACAAGCTCTACCACAAGGCGATCGAGTTGGGTGCCACCTGTGACGGCGAGCCCGGGCAACGGATTCCGGACCGTTTTTACGGTGCCTACATCCGTGACGCGGATGGCAACAAGGTTGCCTTCTTCCACTTCGGCTGATCTGACGGAATCAACGCGATGTCTGACCTGAAAGACCCCCGCGTCCTGTTTGCCGCAGAGCGAACCATGCTGGCCTGGAACCGGACCAGCCTGGTGCTGATCGCATTCGGCTTTATGGTGGAGCGGGCCCACATTCTGCTGCAGGTGCTGGCGCCGGAGCAGTCGGACCCGTTCCGGGAGTCTGTGACTTTCTGGCTGGGCATCGCGTTTATTGTGCTGGGAGCGTTCTGCGCGGTGTATTCCTCACGGCAGTACCTGGCGGTACTCCGCACACTCTCGGCGGCGGAATTTCCCTCCGGTTACCGGGTCACCTGGGGACTGATGGTCAATATGGTGATTGCACTGCTGGGGCTGGTACTGGCTCTGGCGCTCGCCCTTTCATAGGCTGGCGCCCCCGGAGTCATCATTTGCCGCGGAGGTGCCGGCAAGGTCGCCGGGCTCCTCATCGATAATCAGCCGGTTGCCATCCGGATCCTGGGTTCGCCCGTCTTCCTCTGACCACGTGCGTTCGACGACTTCCTCCGGGTCTTCCGAAATCAGCTGCACGCGGGTTTCATTATAGCGATAGCGTGGTTCAGAATCGTCGGTCCAGTGCATCAGCACCAGTGACAGGGAGGGGCGATCTTCCGGCGTACCCATGATGTACTCGTCATACCGCTCTGTACTCAGGAACCGGCGCTCGGTCAGGCCGACCCGTTCTTCGTAGAATTCCCGGGCTGCGTCAAGATCACTGGCGCCGACGCCGACTGCGGCGAGATAGGTGGCTCCGGTGGGCGACGCCTCGGCAATTTCGATGAGATTCCGGTCGGGGTCCCGGCCGAACCCCACCACGCCGAACTCCCCCTGGTTTTCGGGGGGCAGGGTGACCACCCCTCCGGCATTGGCGAACCGGTTGGCCAGGGCGGTGGCGTCGGAGGTAAAGAACACAATCTTGCCCGGGTTATCCTGCAGGTTTCGCCCAAGGCCATCGGTGAACTCGATCAGTGTCAGGGTGGCGTCGAACGGACTGACCGGTGACGCGAGGGTTACCCGGACACTGGTATCGGTCTCGGCTTCCTCCACCACCTCCATGCCCAGCCCATCCCTGTAGACCGGCAACGACATATCCAGGTCACTGACACCCAGTTCAAAGCCCGTCACCTGGCTGGTTACCGGGGACAGGTTCTCATCGTTGTCATCCTCGTCGGGGTCATCCCCGAACGCGACGGACCAGTCACAGGCGGTCAGGGTGAACGCAATGATCAGAGCTGGCAGCAGCAACCGCCAGTGTCGGTAACCTGCCCAGGAAAGTAATGTCCGGTTTCTCATGACAGTATCCTTTGTCTGTATGGCGCCCGGACAGCATTCCCGGGTTTTCAGTATGGGGCAGGGCACATCGGAACTAACCGGAATGCACCCGGCGAGTGGATGAGGTTATCACCCTCTTCAGCGATCAAAAACACGATATTTGACCGGAAGTGGTTTTGGCTGCATCCTGATCCGGTTTCATAACGCAACCGGAAAGGGAGAACACAACAGTGAGTGAATACACCAACCGCGCCATTGTGCTGAACCAGCGCCCCCAGGGGGAAATTCAGGACGGCGACCTGACGCTGATCGAAAAGCCGGTCCGTGACCTGAAAGACGGCGAGGTGCTGGCCAGGACCCTGTGGCTTTCACTGGATCCGTACATGCGCCCGCGCATGAATGACTCCAAGGGTTATATGGACCCCATTGGCATCGGTGAAGTCATTGTGGGCGAGGTCGTGGCCCGCATCGTCGAGTCCCGGTCTGACAAGTACAAAGAGGGCGACCTGGTGACCTGTTATGCCGGCTGGCAGGAATACTCCGTGTTCCCGGACACCGCAGATATGGTCTACAAGATCCAGGAGAAGCCGGGCGTGCCGCTGCAGGCCTACCTGGGCGTGGCTGGCATGCCCGGGCGCACCGGATACTGCGGCCTGATGTATGTGGGCAAGCCGAAAGCCGGTGAGACGGTGGTGGTTTCCGCCGCGTCCGGCCCGGTGGGTACGGTGGTCGGTCAGACCGCGAAGAAGGAAGGCTGCCGCGCAGTGGGTGTTGCCGGTGGTCCTGAAAAGTGCCGCTATGTGGTGGAGGAGCTGGGTTTTGATGCCTGCGTGGACTACAAGGCCGGCAACCTGGAAGAGGACCTCAAGGCTGCTTGCCCGGATGGCATCGACATCTACTTCGAAAACGTGGGTGGCGCTGTAACCCGCGCTGTGGCGCCATTACTGAACGAAGGCGCCCGGGTGCCCATTTGCGGCTATGTTTCTGCCTATAATGCCGAAGATCCCTCCAAGGTGGAAACCCCGTTCCACGTGCTCAAGGCACTGGATCCGGTTCCCGAGCACCGCTTCTTCCTGGTTACCGAGTGGCAGGACCAGCACCAGGAGATCACTGGAATCCTGGCGGACCGGGTGGCTTCAGGGGAGCTGAAGTACCGCGAGACCGTTGCGGAAGGCCTGGATAATGCCGTTGAGGCGTTCAAGGGTATGCTGAAAGGGAAGAACTTTGGTAAGCAACTGGTTCATATTGCTGACTGACGCATCCTGACTTCACCGCCTGCACACCTGTGCTGGCGGTGAGCCCTGGAAACGCCTACCTGTGAGAACCGCAGTTATGAAAGCTCGGCGTTGTGGTAAACGTTCTGAACGTCATCCAGGTCGTTGAGCATGTCCAGGAATTTTTCAAACATCTCCACATCCTCACCCTGAACCGGCGTTGTTGTCTGGGGCAGGAACTGAATGTCGTCCACCTCGAGCTCCAGTCCCTCGAAGGCACCGGTCAGGGCCTGCTTGGCCTTGGCGTATTCGGTGTGGGGGGCAAACACCGTGATCAGGCCGTCTTCCTGCTCGATGTCAGTGACATCCACGTCTGCTTCCATCAGGGCTTCCAGGGCCGCTTCTTCATCATCGCCCTTGAACGCGAGAATGGCGCAGTGGTCGAACATGTGGCTGACGCTGCCGGGGGTGCCAATCTTGGACTTGGTCTTGGTGAAGCAGACCCGTACATCACCGAAGGTGCGGTTGGGGTTGTCGGTCAGGCAGTCCACGATCACCATGCAGTTGCCGGGGCCGAAGCCTTCGTAACGGGCAGCGGAGAAATCCTCACCGGCACCACCGCGGGCCTTGTCCAGCGCTTTTTCGATAACGTGGGTAGGCACCTGGTCCTTTTTGGCCCGGTCAATCAGTCCGCGCAGCGCCAGGTTGGCGTCCGGGTCGGGGCCACCGGACTTGGCGGTGACATAGATTTCACGGCCGTATTTGCTGTAGACGCGGGTCTTCGCAGCGGCCGTCTTGGCCATGGAGTCTTTTCGGTTCTGGTAGGCTCTGCCCATGGTTCGGAATCCTGTGATCGTCAGAAAAGGCGAATAGTACACGCACTCCCGTCGCCGGACCACTGACCTGTGTCACGGGGCCGTTTAAACGAACTCCCTGGGTGGGCGATAGTGTTCCTGGGTCATCAGGTCTATGCCGCAGTCCACCGACGAGACCCAGTTCAGGAAACGGCTGACCATCTCAGGCCCTTCGAAGCGCTTGCCGTGCTGGGGTACGATCATGGACACGTCCATGCCCCGCACCATGTTGGCCCAGAGTTCACACACCTTGCGGGAGCCGATGTAGCGGCGGTGGAAACCCTTCATGAAGGGAATATGGGCATCGAAGTCGGTCACCGGCTTGTGGTCCTCGGTGGCGCCCATGGAGGCACCCAGGTCTCCGGAAAAGAGAATCTTCGATACGGGGTCATAGAACTGCAGGTTACCCACTGAATGCATGAAGTGGGCCGGCAGGCACTCAATATGGCTGTCACCGAATTTCACCCGGGCACCCCGGTCCGGAATCGGGATAATCCGGTCAAACACGTTACTGCCCAGTTGGTTGGTCACATAACCGGATGCCAGGTGGGGCAGGAACCGGGCCCATAGCTTCGAGGTGACGATCTGCGCACGGGTATGGACAATCCAGCGGTCGATGGCACCAATGATGTCCGGGTCCTGGTGGGACGCGAACACGTAGTCCATCTCGCGGATATTCATGTATCGTGATGCGGCCACGGACAGCGGGGTGTAGGTCAGGTCGCCGCCCGGGTCGATCAGGGCTTCGTGCGTCCCGTCCACGAGCAGGAACTGGTTGGACTGAACGCCTTCCCCGGTCACCAGTGAATCGAACATCAGGCACTTGTGATGACCGTTATCAAACAGGACGATGGGCTCGGCTGCCATCTCATACTCCTCGGCTGAAGCGAAACATGGGCCGGGAGGTTACGGGGGTAGTTCGTCCTTCGCATTGCGTCAGGTCAACCCCACTGACATTAATCAAGATTCCGTGTCAGCGAGCACTTCCCTCAGTCGACGCACACCGCGGTTGAGCACACGTTGCATGGCGGCCTGCAGCGTCGGGCCGGAGTAGGGGATGACCTCATCAAAGTCCACCGTGTAATGCATCCGGGTGAAGGCATCGGGGGTTTCAGAGAGACGGATGCGACCCAGGTGGTTGCGAAACGCGCTGAAGCTGGTCACGGTATACTCGATCAGGTGATCGGGCTCAAAGGTCATGATGGTTTCTTCGATGCCCACGGGGCCGATGCCGATCCAGCGGATTGAACCGGTTCCGTTAGGGTCAGCCTGGTCGCTGTCACGGATGCGTTTGACCGGCAGACCAATCAGGTCCCCCAGCCGGTTATGGTCTGACAGCAAGCGGAATACCTGTTCCCGCGGGAACGGCAGATGTTCCGTGAGTTCGGCGCGAAATTTCGGCATAGGCAAGGGCCTGTCATTGTTATTGTTTGACAGTCTAGACTAACCGGTTAGCGAGCTCAGAAAAAGTCGCGCCTGCCCACTCATATCCAGGGAGTACCCATGAACAAGGATGAACCCGGTTCCTCGCCCCGGCCCGGTAATGACTTACCCGAATCCCGCTGGAAAGCCCTGGGAGATCTGGCAACCCCCCTTTATGGTCTGTTCGGCCTCGGCGTGCTCTACACGCTGTATCTCGCGCACCAGATTGTACTCCCCATCATTCTGGCCATTCTCGCGAGCCTGCTGCTGGCACCCATGGTCAGCCGTGCCCTGCGCTTCGGCATACCCCGGTTTGTCAGTTCGCTGGTACTGGTGATAACGCTGCTGGCCGGCATTCTCGGGCTGGGCTGGGCCGTTGTTACCCCTGCACTTGAATGGGCGGAGGAGGCGCCGGAGGGCGTCTCCCGGTTGCTCGTAGGACAGAGTACGTTCCGTACCCAGCTGGAGAAGGTCTCCGAGTCCGCCCGCAAGGTGGAGGAGTCCGTGGAGGACCTGGCCGAGGACGAGGCACAGGAGCAGCCCACTACGGTGGTGCTGCAGACCGAGTCCTGGCGCAGTCAGTTGATGACCAAGGCCCGTAAGGGCATCGTCGGACTCGCCCTCAGCCTGGCCCTGACCTACTTTTTACTGGTCAGTGGCGACCGGCTTATCCACAACTTTATCCGGCAGTTGCCCACCGGTCAGCGGCGGCGGGCACTGGTGATCGTCCAGGACTCCCAGAGTCAGATTGCCCAGTACCTGGGCGTTATCGGTGTCAGTAATCTTGTCATCGGTACAACGACCGGGCTGATGTGCTGGGCGATTGGCCTGCCGGACCCGGCCGTGTGGGGGTTGGTGGCCGGGCTTGCCCGGTTCGTTCCTTACCTGGGCGTCATCCTGACCATCACGCTCCTGGCTGTGGTCTCGGCAACCAGTCTGGAAGAGGTGTGGCTGATGACCGTGGCTCCCCTCGGTTATCTCGTACTTACGTCACTGGTGGGTTTCTTCATTGAACCGTGGATTCATGGTTTTCGAATGGCGATCAATCCCGTTATCATTTTCGTAGCCATTTTTTTCTGGGGCTGGTTATGGGGCCCGGTCGGTGTGCTGCTGGCGGTACCGTTGATGACGGTCATCCAGGTGGTGCTCAAGCAGATCCCTCCGTTACGGCCCGTCTACCGGGTAATCGCCCGGTAATTTCAGCCAGGCTCTGGCGGGCTATCCTGATTCCCTAGTCACTCATCCAATGACGAGGAGGAGCGGATGACCATTCCAGATACCATGAAGGCGGTACAGCTCACCGGGCACGGCGGGCTGGACAAACTGGTCTACCGGGATGAGGTCCCGGTGCCGAAACCCGCGGAGGGCGAGGTTCTGATCCGCGTCAGTGCCTGTGGCATGAACAACACCGACGTCTGGGTACGGGAGGGTGCCTACGGCTCCGACACGGACCCGGAGACGGTCTCTACCTGGCGGCGGGGCAGGTCGACCCTCAGCTTTCCCCGGATTCAGGGCACCGATACCGTTGGCGAGATCGTCGCGGTCGGCCCCGGCGTTGCCGACGACCGGATTGGCCAGCGGGTAATCGTCGACTTCTCCATCTACAACCGGCCCCCGGGCGACGACAGCCTCGCTGATATTGACTACATCGGTCACGGCCGGGATGGTGGTTATGCGGAATATACGGCTGTTCCTTCCGATAATGCCTATACCATTGACACCGACCTCAGCGATGCCGAGCTGGCAACCTTCTGCTGTGCCTACCTGACCGGTGAGCATATGCTTGAGCGGGCGGCGCTCAAGGCTGGCGAACGAGTACTGGTGACCGGTGCTTCCGGCGGCGTCGGCTCCGCCATCATCCAGTTGGCCAGAGCCCGGGGTGCCATTCCCTATGCCGTTACCACGCCGGAAAAGGCCGGGGCGCTGAAAGATATCGGTGCCGAGGACGTGATTTTCCGGGGCGAGGGCGACCTGGTAGAAGCGGCTGAGGCGGTGACCGGTGGCGCGCCCGTTGATGTTGTCGCCGACCTGGTGGCCGGTCCCATGTTCAATGACCTGCTTCGCATCCTCAAAATGGAAGGACGCTACACCACGGCCGGCGCTATTGGTGGCCCGGTGGTGCAGCTGGACCTGCGCACCATGTATCTCAAACAGCAACAGCTCAACGGCTCGTCCCAGGGAACCCGGAAAGATTTCCAGCGGCTGCTGGGCTACATTGAACAAAAGAAGGTCCGGCCGTTGCTGGACCGTACTTTCCGGCTTTCCGACTTTCACCGGGCCCAGACCGAGTTCATGGCCAAGAAGTATATTGGCAAGTTGGTCGTGGTGCCCGACAGTCTCTGGGAAGAAAAAGGAGCCGCCTATGCCGGTGACTGATTTCCGCCGCACCCCCCATGACCGTACCCGTGCCATTGAACTGGTGGATATGCAGTCGGGCGGGGATGTGTCGCGGATCATCACCCGCGGCGTCGGGCACTTGCCCGGCGGTTCGGTGCTTGAACAGATGCGTTACCTGCAACGCCATGGCGACGGCTTCCGCCGGTGGTTGCTGAATGAGCCCTATGGCGATCCCTACATGTCTGTGGACCTGATCGTGCCTGCGGACCATCCCCAGGCGCAGGCAGGCTACATCATCATGGAAGCCATGGGTTATCCGCTGTACTCGGGGTCCAATACCATCTGCACGGCGGCCGCCATTCTCGAGAACGGGGTGGTGCCCCTGGAAGAAGGTGAGCAGACACTGGTGCTGGAATCCCCCGCCGGCCTGGCCTGGGTCACTGCTCATAACAGGGATGGCAGGGTACAGTCGGTGACCACCCGCAGTGAACCGGCCTTCGTCTGTGAGCAGAATATGAAAGTGGATGTTCCCGGCTGGGGTGAGGTCCGTTTTGATCTGGTCTGGAGTGGTGCCTATTTCGCTCTGGTGGACGCGGAATCCCTGGGCTTTGCCATGATGCCCGGTGAAACCGGGCGGATGGCCGAGTTCGGACTGGCGCTGGTGGAGGCGGCCCGGCCGGTGGTCACCGATCAGCACCCGGAACTGGGTGATGTGGGGCCGCTGCCCTTTGCCCACTTCATGGGACCGCTGGAACCGGTGGACGGGGGCTATCGCTCCCGCTCTGCCACCTATGTCCATCCGGGTGTTATTTGCCGAAGCCCTACCGGAACCGGCACCACTGCGCGGATGGCGCTGATGTACGAGAACGGTCAGCTGCGCGTCGGGGAAACCCTGGAGACGGTGTCGCCCAAGGGCAGCGCCTTCGTTGGCAGGATGCTGGGAGACACCACGGTGAGCCATTACAGGGCGGTGAATACCGATATCACGGGCCGTGCCTGGACACTGGCCCGCTCGGAAGTGCTGCTGGACCTGGATGACCCCCTGGTGGACGTGTCTGACCTTGAGGGGGTACTCAACTCCGGGCCGGCTGCCTAGTGAGGGCTGCGCCGGGCCGCGAATTTACCAAAGAGGGTCTAGCGCAACAGCCCGGTCATCGACAGCACGGAGCGGGCGACCTCGGGCAGCTTGCGGCCCTGGTCCATGGCCAGCCTGCGCAATTGTTTGTGGGCTTCGCTCTCGCAGACCTGCTGGTGCTGCATCAGTATCGCGGCTGCCTTTTCAATGGCCCGGCGGTCCTCGAGGGCCTCGCGGGCCTGGTTCAGCTCCTGGTTTACCTGGTCAAGGCGCCGGGCCTGCTGCTGCACCAGGTCCATGATGGACCGGCCCAGTCTGCGCCCGGTTTCTGATGACGGCAGAACGTTCTCGCTATCAGCTTCGCCCGCCGTACAGACCACCAGTACCGGGTCCGGTGCACGGCCTGACTCGTCGAGGCTTTCCATGAGTTTTTCCTCATGGGCGAGGGCATTGCGAGCCTCGGTATAGCGTTCGATACAGCGGCGATGGAAGTGATCTTCCACCAGGTCTTCAAGTTCCTTGAGCTGGTCGATCCGCCGGGTCATGAGGGCAAACCAGCTGTCTGCCAGCCCGGTATCCAGTGACCGGTCCCGGTTCACCGAACAGGCCAGTCCCCGCAACCGGCGGATTTCCTGCCACCAAGGTTCGCCGTTGTGGCTTCGCCACAACGTCAACAGGTCGGTGTCGGCAAACCGGGTGAACACAGTGAATGACTGCTCCTGTGCATCGATGAGGTGCGTCATGCGCCGGGAAAGTGCGTGACTGAACCGACCCCGGGAGAATCCGAGCGAGCCCCAGGCACGTTCCTGCCCGGCCATTTCCTTGCCCTGCATCAGGTTCACCATGGCGACCATCATGCTGGCGATTGCCGGATCCACCACCGTCTCCGCCGCATCGAACACCAGGGTGAGCAGGTGCCCGATCCGTTCGACGTAGGCATGAATCGCTGCTTCTGCAGGCAGGGAATGGCTGCGCACCTCCCGCCGCAGATCTGGCAGGGATGCCAGTCCGTGAAGCGCGGCGGCAATGGAGTTGAGCAGGCTGGTACTGGTGGGCTGACCGGTCAGTGTGCCATGGATTTCCATCAGTTCCTGCTCAAAAGCCCTTTGCTGCTGGTCACTGTCACGGACCATGGAGCTCAGTTCGCTGGAAAACCGTGTTCCCCCCGAGCCAAGAAATACGTTGGTGGCGCCTCTTTCCCGCTGAAGTCTGTGGACCAGGTTGCCGGTGGTCAGAACCAGCTTTCCCATCTGCAGGAAGCGCTCCAGGTTGTGGAGCTCACAGCGTTTGGAGGCGATCAGGTAATCCCCGGCACGAGGCCGCGCAGGAGAGACGGAATTGGGCATTGCAGGTGCCATGGTCTGCTTGTACCTCCCTGGATATTGGCCATGGTCAGCGGGACTGCGAACACACCAGCCCCGCCCATATCTAGCAAGCGCGCAGCAAGTTGCGGGCCAGTGCTGTGAAACCCGGCAGCAGTGGTGGTAAACAAACGTTCGTTTGAGTGGCGCCTGTGTTTCTGTAAAAATGCCTGAATTTTCGGAGAAAAGCCGTTCTTGCGGCTCTTCCCATCTCAGGGAGTGATGCGGGTATGTCGAAAATCAGATGGAGTTCCGCCGGTCTGTCCGTTCTGGTGCTGGTAGCACTGGTGGTGTGGCTGGCCACAGGGGACATTCGTTCCGCCGAGGATGAGGTACCGGAATCCCGACAGGAGAGCCCGGCGGATTTACCTTCCGTGGAGGTGGACCGCCGCCATGCGACCACTTTCGCTCCAGCGGTCCGGCTTCAGGGACAGCTGGAAGCGTGGCGGCGGCTTCAGGTCAATGCCCGCCTCGGTGGAGAGGTTGAGGACCTGAGTGTGGAACTCGGTGATTCAGTGAAACAGGGCGACCGTCTGCTGGTGCTTTCAGAGGACGATCGGCCGGCCGCGGTGGCCGGCGCCCGGGCCCGGGTTCGCCAACTGGAGGCAGAGCTGGCCGCCGCCGATCGCCTGCGCTCCGACCGGCTGGTTTCCGAGTCCGAAAAGCTGAGACTTGAGGCGGAACTGGCAGCGGCTCGCGCGGAGTTACGCCAGGCCAGCCTGGCGCTGACCTATCTGGAGCCCAAAGCGCCATTCGATGGCATCGTGAATGCCCGGTACGTCGAGACTGGCACCCTGGTGCAGGCGGGTGAGCCACTGGTCGAGCTTGTCCAGGTGGATCCCTTGAAAGTGTCGGGCTTCGTGCCCCAGCAACAGGCGGGACAGCTGGCACCCGGACAACCAGTGACCGTAACCCTGCTGGACGGCCGCGAGCTGGAAGGGGAGCTGACCTTCGTGGCCAGTGCAGCGGACCAGGAGACCCGAAGCTTCCGCATCGAGGCGCGGGTGCAGAATCCCGGACAGCTGCGCATCGCCGGCGGCAGCGCCAGCCTGGAGATCCGCCAGCCCGCCACGCAGGCCCTGTTCCTGTCCCCGGCGTTGCTCAGTTTGTCCCCGGACGGGCGCCCCGGTGTTCTCCACGTGACGGACGATAACCGGGTCGCCTTCAGCCCGGTCAACCTGCTGAGCGTGAGTACCGAGGGCGCCTGGGTCAGTGGGGTCGAGTTTCCGGTAAACCTGATCACCCGTGGTGGTGGTTTTGTCGCCCAGGGCCAGGAAGTCCGGCCGGTTACCGCCGGGTCGGAGGACTGATCCATGCGTACACTGATCCATGCGGCCATGGACCGGAGCCGCACCACCCTGCTGTTGCTGAGTTTCCTGATCATGGGGGGCATCGCAGCATTCAACGGGATTCCCAAGGAATCCAATCCGGACATTACTATCCCCACCATGTATGTTTCGGTGACCCTTGAAGGCGTCAGTCCGGAGGATGCGGAACGCCTCCTGGTGCGGCCCCTGGAGCAGGAGCTGCGCTCGCTGGAGGGCATCAAGGAAATGCGCAGCACCGCGGCCGAAGGCTATGCCGCCGTTGTACTGGAGTTTGATGCCGGTTTCAACCCGGACCAGGCGCTGCAGGATGTGCGTGAGAAAGTGGACGCTGCCCAGTCTGAGTTGCCGACCGAAGCGGATGAGCCGTCGGTCCATGAGATCAATGTTTCCCTGTTCCCTATTCTCTCCATAGGCCTTTCCGGGCCACTTTCCGAGAGGGAGCTGATCACCGTTGCCCGGGAATTGCAGGAAGCCATCGAAGGGATCCCGGAAGTGCTCGAGGTGGAGATCGGCGGTGACCGGGAAGACCTGCTGGAAATCGTCGTCAACCCGCAGGTACTGGAGAGTTACGGGGTGGACTATGACCAGCTGGCGACCCTGGTCCGACGCAACAACCAGCTGGTTGCCGCGGGGAGCCTGGATAACGGCCAGGGGCGCATGGCCATCAAGGTGCCGGGTGTGGTCGAGAACGTGGAAGATGTGATGGCCATGCCGGTCAAGGTCAGCGGCGACCAGGTAGTGACCTTTGGCGATGTGGCCTTGTTGCAGCGTACCTTCAAGGATCCCACGGGATTTGCCCGTATCAATGGTGAGCCGGCTGTCGTGCTGGAGGTTTCCAAGCGCGCCGGGGCCAATATTCTGGAGACGGTAGCCCGGGTTCGTGGTCTGATGGATGCGGCGGCCCCCCGCCTGCCGGAGGGGCTGGAGGTGCGCTACACCATGGACCAGTCCGAGGACGTCCGGGAGATTCTTTCAGACCTGCTCAATAACGTACTGACCGCGATCGTACTGGTTGTGATCGTAGTCATTGCAGCCATGGGGCCCCGCTCGGCCGCCCTGGTGGGCATTACCATCCCCGGCGCGTTTCTCAGTGGTATTCTGGTGATCTGGGGCATGGGTTACACCATGAACATTGTGGTGTTGTTCAGCCTGATCCTGGTGGCGGGCATGCTGGTGGACGGCGCCATCGTGGTCTCGGAACTGGCGGACCGTAACCTGTCCGAGGGCATGCCTCCGCCCAAAGCCTGGGCAGAGGCGGCCAGCCGGATGGCCTGGCCGGTCATCGCCTCAACGGCGACCACCCTGGCGGTTTTCGTGCCCTTGCTGTTCTGGCCTGACACGGTGGGGGAGTTCATGAAATACCTCCCGATCACCGTCATTATCTGCCTGACCGCCTCGCTGGCCATGGCCCTGGTGTTCCTGCCGGTGATGGGTGGTGTCAACGGCGGCGGTCGTCAGCGGGATACCTCCGGGGAGGGTGTCTTCGTCCAGGGCTATCGTCGGGTACTGGCTACCTTGCTGCGCTTTCCCGGCACTACCCTGTTTGGCGCGCTGCTGATCGTGGGTGCCATCGGCTGGGCCTACAGCGCGTTCAACCATGGCGTCGAGTTTTTTCCGGAGGTAGAGCCGGAATCCGCCCAGGTCCATGTGCGGGCCAGGGGAGACCTGTCCATTCATGAACGCGATGCCATTGTTCGGGAGGTGGAACGTCGGCTGGCGGGGTCACCAGAGGTGTCGTCTTTGTATGCCAGGTCGATGGTCAGTCCCGCAGAGCAGATGGCACCGGATGTGATCGGCACCCTGCAGTTCCGGTTCACAGAGTGGAACGAGCGTCGGCCTGCGTCAGAAATTCTTGCGGATTTCCGGGAGCTGACCGCTGATATTCCCGGTATTGTGCTGGAGTTCCGCCAGCAGGAGGAAGGCCCGGGTGGCGGCAAGCCCGTTGAAATTATGGTGACCAGCCAGGATTACGACAAGCTCGACGGCTATGTGACCCGACTGCGCTCGGCCATGGACGACGTCGGGGGGTTCGAGGATGTGGAAGATAACCGGAGCCTGCCGGGGATCGAGTGGCGGCTGGAAGTGGACCGGGAGGCGGCCTCCCGCTTCGGTACCGATGTGGCGAGCATTGGCAGCTCCGTGCGTCTGGTCACCAATGGCCTGGTGCTGGCCACCTATCGCCCGGCGGATGTACGGGACGAAGTGGACATTGCAGTACGCGTGCCCCGCTCCTGGCGGGAGCTGGACCAGTTCGAGCGGCAGACCCTCAATACCTCCAGGAGCCAGGTGCCTCTCTCCCAGTTTGTAACCCTGGAGCCAGCGCCGAAGACCGGAACCATAGCCCGTCTGGATGGCGAGAGGGCCATCACGGTGAAAGCTGATGTCCAGGCCGGGTTCAACGCCAACGCCCAGCTCGAAGCCTTGCGGGACCGGTTGCCGGAACCGCCGGAGCGGGTGGCGGTGACCTTCGGGGGTGAAGACGAAGAGCAGCGCCGGGCGATGGCATTCCTGGTGTCGGCCTTCGTGGTGGCCATTGGGCTGATGACTCTGATCCTCGTCACCCAGTTCAATTCCTTGTACCAGACGCTACTGATACTGTCAGCTATCGTATTGTCGACGGCCGGCGTCCTGCTCGGGTTGCTGCTGAACGGTCAGTCCTTCGGTGTGGTCATGGTGGGCATGGGCATTATTGCCCTGGCGGGCATCGTGGTGAACAACAACATCATCCTGATCGATACGTTCAATCAGCTCCGCTCTGAAGGACTGGAGGCCGTCGAGGCGGCACTGGAAACCGGGTGCCTGCGTCTGCGCCCGGTACTGTTGACGGCGATTACCACGATACTCGGGCTGATGCCCATGGTGTTGGGGGTGAACGTGGATCTACTGACTCCGTCCCTGGGCATCAACGCTCCCTCGACCCAATGGTGGACTCAGCTGTCCAGTGCGATTGCCGGTGGGTTGGCGTTCGCCACGTTCCTCACCCTGCTGCTGACGCCGGTTCTCCTGGTGATCGGGCCGAAGTCGACGCCAGGCAGGGGTAAGGGGCAGCCTGACACTGGCGAGGCGGTCTGACGGGAGAAGCCGTCGTTCAGTTGGTGGCCTGCTCCCGGGCGGAGTCAGCGTCATTGTCGCCGCCTGGCATAACCTCCGGATAGCGCGATGCCACTTCGCGCTGTTTCTCTTGACGCTGCTCCGGCGTCAGGTTCGGATCGGCCTGGATTTCCATCACTTCCAGGGTATAACGGGTCAGCTGCTCTTCGCGCCCATAGAGTTCTTCTGCCAGCTCCGGTCCCAGGTGGGTGCGCCGGAGCCGTTGTATCTGCTCGTAGTCTCCGCGCAGTGAGTCAGGATCAGAGCGGGTGGCCAGGGTGTCGGAAATTTCCCGGAAGGCGTTGCTGTACCGGTAGAACTTTTCGGCCACCTCAACAGCCTGTGCCCCTGCAGGCCCTTCAAGGCCAGCCTGAATCATGGCTTTCAGTTCTTCCAGCTGCTGCTCGTCCATGGTGACCCGCGCATCCATGAAGGCCTGTTCCAGAACGGTCTGGGCGGCTTCGTTGATGACCACATTGCCATCATCATCCACCTCAACCCGGCTAAGGGCATGGGCGACCTGTTCAATCTGGAAAGGTATGTTCAGGTCAGGCTCGTCATCAGCGTCGGTGACTTTCCCGGCGGGCTGGTCCGGCTCCTCCATGTTCAGCGCAGACTCCGAGAAAATCCGGTCTTCCGGCTCGGCGGGCGTCCTGTCCGGCTCTGGCGGTGAGGGCTGATACGATAGCTCCGCATCCGGCAAAGGCGCCTCGGCCGGGTCCGGAATCAGGGCCTTGCCGCCCGCCCAGATCACGACCGCGACAACCCCCAGCATGCCGGCGCCGGCCCCGACGATGGCCGCCCGGCTGTTCTTCCGGGAGGGGGCGGGCTGGCGGGGCTTCCGGATCTTCGTGCTCACGGCATCAGTCCCTCAACGCCATGACGTTCGCGAATGTGGGATATGGTGTTGCCTGACCACTTTTTCATGGCCCGGCGCAGGCTGGAGGCACAGGAGAACCCGACGATTTCTGCCACTTCATCCACGCTCAGTGCCGATGACCGCAACTGGTGGGTGGCAATTTCCATGCGTACCGAGTGCAGCAGCTTGCGGAACGAGGTTTTCTCCGCCGCCAGGCGCCGGGTCAGGGAGCGGGGCGGCATTTGCATACCCTGCGCCACCTGTTCCAGGTCGATGTTCGGATTGAAGTGCGCGCGGATATGCCAACGCACCCGGTCCGTAAAGGTAATATCCACCGGCGCCTGGTTCAGCTCCTGCTCGCACTGTTGGATAAGCTTGCGCCAGGCCCGGCGCCGGTATGGCCGGAAAGGCTTGATAACATAGCTGTAGTCGGCTGATATCGCGGTCTTGTCGGCGCCAAAGGTGACTGACTTGCAGGGCAGTTCACTGTATAGGTCCACGTGGGCTGGCTCCGGATAATCCAGCGTGACATGCACGTCCGTATCCCTGGCTTCGGGGTTTCCGCACAGGGTCCAGACGCGCGCCGTCATGGCCACCCGGAATTCAAGGGTGAACTGGCGGACGTCCTCGTCGTAGGCTTCGTCGGCGGAGTATTCAAGGGGGTCGACCACCCGCCGGTTGCAGTCAATGTAGGTGGTGGGGCGTGAGACCATCAGCGCGTAATAGGGTTGGGCGATGACCAGGTAGCGCCGGAATGCCTCGCCGGCCTCCTTGAGGCTGGGGCTGGAGTGAATGGTGTATCCCAGGGTGCCCCAGAAACTCCAGTCCAGTTCCATGCCGGTAATAAGGCCCAGGCCGGGTTTTCGGCAGTGCTGGATCCCGTTGCGTACCAGTGCCTGCTGCTGCAGATAACTGATGCGGATATCCTGCATATCGAACATGGCTGGCGAAATCCCCGTGCCCCTGAGCAGGTCGTTGAGACTTGCGCCGTGACGGGTGAACACTTCGATAAAACCCAGCGGATGGAGGTGAAGCGGGATCACTCTGGCGTTGAAGTCCATGGTGAAGAGCCCCTTTTATTGTTGGTGGCGATTGTCAATGGCCTTTTTGTACTGCTGTTGTAACCGTTGTTGATAGTGTGCCGTTATTCGCACCCGGGTAACAGGAACCCCTTAACAAAAAATCATTCGCGTTCCGGAAACAGCAAAGGCGCCGGCCCGTTAACGGACTGGCGCCCCGGGGGTGCCGAAAGATGGTGTTACAGTCCCTTGATCTGGACTTCCCAGCCGTTCAGGTCACAGGCCGTGCAGGGCCCGCTAAACAGCTCGCCGGCATCGCTGTCCCCTTTGAGCTGAAACAGCCACCAAGCGGTACTCATGCCCCGGTAGTCGCCGAAATTGCCGACCGGTTCGAAGTGCCCGGCCCCGTCGCGGGTGGCCCAGAAAACCGGAACATTGACCCGGTCGAATACCGGTTGCTGGTTGCGTTGAGGGCCCGCCAGGGTGTCGGAGCTGCCGGACAACAGCAGCATGGGTGCGTGTTGCTCGTCCTGGGAGCTGCTGTCATGACCGAGGCCGAGGATGTAGGGCTGGAAAGGCGCCGTCGCGGTAATCCTTCGGTCCCGGGCAGACATGATGGTGCCGCCGCCTCCCTGGGAGTGGCCTGCTGCGCCAATGGAGTCGAAATCGACCTTATTGCCGAAGCTGGACTGGCGTACCGTATCGATACAGTCGAGCATCTCCTCGCCGGAACCGGCGTTGGCGGTGTTCGCAGCCGCAACCACGAACCCCCAGGAGGCCCAGTGTTCAAGACCTTCGGCATAGGTGGAAGGACTGCCACCGGTGCCATTGCCCCAGAGGATCAGCGGTGTTCCCTCCGTTACACTGCCGGGGCGATAAACGGTGCAGTTGCCTTCGGTTGAGGAGGTGGTTGACAGGCTGCCGGAGGCGGCGTAACCGGAGGTCGGGTCGCTGCCGGTGTCTCCGCCGCTGCCAACCGCCAGGGTGGCGCCCGAAATCAGGAGCAGGCTGAGGGCGGTGGCTGCTTTAATCGGTAATATCAGTTTGCGTGTTGCGAGTTTCATGGTTGTTCCCCGGTTGGGCGAGCGTGAGGGCTTGTTGTCATGTTATTCGCTTTACAGGGGCTGAAACAGGCAGGGCACAGGGCGTGGGCTGCCTGAAAATTCAGCCTGCAGTCGATACTAGGAGGGAGCTGGCACGGGCGAACATAGCCGCATGTGCATATTTTGGTCATTTAGTGATGGTGGGGTTGCTGATGCGTGACTGTCGTCGCCTTCAGGGGCAGAGGTAATCGTCAGGCAATGTTCCCGGCTGCAACACCGGAGGCCCAGGCCCACTGGAAATTATGGCCACCCAGATGGCCGGTGACATCCACCACCTCGCCAATGAAGAATAACCCCGGCACATCCGTTGCT
This sequence comes from Marinobacter sp., assembly GCF_041690615.1. Classification (GTDB taxonomy): domain Bacteria; phylum Pseudomonadota; class Gammaproteobacteria; order Pseudomonadales; family Oleiphilaceae; genus Marinobacter. The sequence continues at coordinate 59,241 of NZ_JAWLGY010000004.1, read as the reverse complement.
GCCATGGTTTTCGAGGACAGCTGACGGGTGTCCACGCCGCCGAGGGTCACTTCCGCAGTCCGGTACCCTTCGGTACCTGCTGGGTACAGGGTCCAGTCTGACAGGGTATTGGCTACTGCTTCGAGGTCGCTGTTGCGATAACCCTGCAATGGCCCGGTCCAGCCCTGCAGCTCCGCAAAGGCCCGGGCAAAGCGTTTTGGCAGGGAGCGGGCAAGGTAGTGGTCCAGTGTCAGGGTCGGGCGTTCCGACTTGAGCTGGTTCAGGGCCTGCAGGGGGGCCTGGCCCGGTAGCAGGTCAATGGTGATTGGGTCACCGGGATGCCAGAAGCTGGAAATCTGCAACATGGCCGGACCACTCAGTCCACGATGGGTTACCAGCATGGGCTCCCGGAAGTGCTCACCGTTACAGGTAACATCGACCGGACAGCTGATGCCAGCCAGGGGGGACAGCTGCTGCTTCAGTTCGGGAGTCAGGGTAAACGGAACCAGTCCGGCGCGGGTCGGGCGGATCGCCAGTCCGAACTGGCGGGCGATGTCGTAACCAAAACCGGTGGCACCCATGGTGGGAATCGAGAGGCCGCCGGTGGCAATAACCAGTGATTCGCACTCCACCTCGCCCCCGCTGGTGCCAAGACGATAGGTTGTTCCGGTCCGGGTCACCCTGTCTACGGTGGTTTTCAGCCACAGTTTGGTGCCGGCCCACTCACATTCCGTGAGCAACATGTCGAGGATATCCCTGGCACTGTCCCGGCAGAACAGCTGACCAGCCGCCTTCTCTTCATGCTCGATTCCGTGGCGCTCCACCAGTTCCAGGAAATCCTGCGGTGTATAGCGCTTGAGCGCGGAAATGCAGAAATGCGGGTTATCGGACAGGAAGTTAGCTGGTGTACTGTTCAGGTTGGTGAAGTTACAGCGGCCACCCCCGGACATAAGAATCTTGCGGGCCGGTATGGCGGCACGGTCGATGACCAGGACCCGTCGGCCTCGATAACCCGCAGTAGCAGCGCACATCAGGCCAGCGGCACCTGCGCCGACAATGACCACATCGAAGTTTTTTGTCATGTTGACCTCGGTTGGTGCAGGGGCGGCAGTATAACGGCAGTGCTGTCACTTGTCCTGTACCGCTGGTCGGGCGCCTGGGCGGACGGATGACGAATCCGCGTAATACATTGTTAAATCCCGGGGATGCTGCTGCAGTTTTTCAATCGACCGTTCGATTTTCTGCCAGAGTGCGCTATGGTCCCGCATGAGTCACCCTCAATAACAACAAAAGCGGGCCCTGAAGATGCGCAGAAAACTCGCACGGGGCCCGTAACTGGAGGCAACCATGAAAGTCGGCCTTATCGTAGATTCCGCCTGCGATCTTCCCCACGAATTTATCCGCGAGCACGGTCTGTTTATTCTGCCACTGACGGCCCGCATTGACGGCCAGACGTTTGTGGATGACCACAATCCCGAAACCACCGAGGACTTTTACCGCCAGGGGCTGCTGGACAAGGGGCACCACGCTGAAACCGAGGCCTTCTCGGCCGCGCAGATCCGGGACCTGTTTCTGGAAAAGGTGGTTCCCAGTTACGACGTGGCCATCTGTGAGACCGTCGACCGCACCCGCAGTCAGATCTACAACAACGCCACGGAAGCCATGAACATGGTCATGGCCCAGGCCCGCAGTGTCCGGGAAAATGCCGGGGTTGAGGGAAACTTCACCATGCGGGTCATCGACAGCAGTCAACTGTTCGCCGGTCAGGGTCTGCTGGCGGCGTATACGATCGGGTTGCTGGGCAAGGGGCTCAGCAAGAACGCGCTGCGCCACGAGGTGGAGAAATTCTCGGCCAACCTGTGGACTTGCGTGGTGCCTCGTGACCTTCACTATATCCGTGAGCGGGCGAGGCGCCGGGGGGACAAGAGCGTGTCGGCGGTTGTGGCGTTTCTGGGCAAGGCCCTGAATATTACACCGATTATCTGGGGGCGGGGTGTGGTCGCCCGGCCGGTGGCAAAGACCCGTTCCATGGATGCCGCTGTTGAGAAAGTCATGGACTACGCGATACGTCGTGTCAGGGCCGGCCTGCTGACTCCCACTGTATCGATTTCCTGCGGCATGTCCCGGGACGAAATCGAGGCACTGCCGGGCCTTGATCGCCTGCGGCATTGCTGTGAGGAGAATGGTGTCACTCTGTTACTGTCGCGGATGGGGATCACCAGCAGCATCTATCTCGGTCCGGGCAGCATTTGCCTCTCGCTGGCGGCGGAAGATCACAACTTCGATGACTGACGGCCTGGCCTCAATGCATGAGGGGAGCCCGTAGGCTCCCCTCATGTCACTGGTCGGATCCGGCAGACCGGTGAGATACCTGTGTCCGCTCAGCGCTCCAGGTATTGCAGCTTGTCGGGCTTGCCATCCCACTCTTCCGCGTCCGGCAGCGGGTCTTTCTTTTCGGTGATGTTGGGCCACTTGCCGGCCAGGTCAGCGTTGATCTCGATGAACGGTTCCTGGCCTGCCGGTAACTCGTCTTCCGAGAAGATCGCCTCGGCAGGGCACTCCGGTTCGCACAGGGCGCAGTCGATACACTCGTCCGGGTCGATTACCAGAAAGTTCGGGCCTTCGTAAAAGCAGTCAACCGGACATACTTCAACGCAGTCCGTGTATTTGCACTTGATGCAGTTGTCGGTAACCACAAAGGTCATAGTCGGATTCCTGGTCTGGTGGTCTTTCTCATCAGTGGAGTGGTTTCCGGCAATCGCCTTTACCCCGGGCGAACCTTCGCGGCGTTGCTACCACCCTTCATTCTGATCGTTAATAATCGGCGCCGGATATTGTAGGGAGCGGCCGCGTGCCCCGCAAGCGTCTCGGCGCTATAACCTTATGAGCAGTGCGCTCAGCTCTTCAGCATGCGGCGCAGTTCATAGAGCTGTTCCAGGGCCTGGCGCGGGGTCAGGTCGTCCGGGTCCAGGGCTTCGAGTGCCCGCTCTGCAGCGCTGGGTTCGAGGCTGGCGAACATATCACCCTGAAACGCATCCGATACCGCTGGCTGCTGGGGCTTGCCGGTAGCCGGCTGCGTTGCCAGGCTCACCGGACCGCTGCTTTCGCCTTCAAGGCGCTGCAACTGCTGGCGGGCATGCTGGATCACGCCGTGGGGCACACCGGCCAGCTGCGCCACCTGCAGGCCATAACTCTGACTGGCGGGGCCATCATGCACAGTATGCAGGAATACGATGCTGTCTTCGTGCTCGGTGGCAGTCAGGTGCACGTTGACCGCATGCTCGAGCTGGTCAGCCAGCTGTGTCAGCTCAAAATAGTGGGTGGCGAACAGGGTGTAGCAGCCGATCTCCCGGGCCAGGTGCTCGGCCGTCGCCCAGGCCAGTGACAGGCCATCAAAGGTACTGGTGCCCCGGCCCACTTCGTCCATCAGCACGAGGCTGTGGGCAGTGGCATTGTGGAGGATGTTGGCGGTTTCGGTCATTTCCACCATGAAGGTGGAACGGCCACCGGCAATATCGTCCGAGGACCCCATCCGGGTGAAAATGCGGTCCACCGGACCGAGCACGGCGCGGTCAGCAGGAACAAAGCTGCCGCAGTAAGCCAGCAGGGCAATCAGGGCGGTCTGGCGCATGTAGGTGGACTTGCCGCCCATATTGGGGCCGGTGATCACCAGCATCCGGCGCTGATCGTCCATCAGCACATTGTTGGGCACAAAAGGCTCGTCCAGCAGCTGTTCCACCACCGGATGACGGCCGGCGTCGATATCCAGGCCGGGTGCTTCGCGGAATTCAGGGGCGGTCAGGCGCAGGCTGGTGGCCCGCTCGGCGAAGTTCGCCAGCACATCCAGCTCCGCCAGGGCCTGGGCGCTGTCCTGCAGTGGTGGTAGCTGCTCGGCCAGACGCTCCAGCAGTTCGTCGTAAAGGCCCTTTTCCCGGGCCAGGGCGCGGCTCTTGGCACTCAGGGCCTTGTCCTCGAATTCCTTGAGTTCTGGTGTGATAAAGCGTTCGGCGTTTTTCAGGGTCTGGCGGCGGATGTAGTCCACCGGGGCCTGGTCAGACTGTGCCCGGCTGATCTCGATGTAATAGCCGTGAACCCGGTTATAGCCCACCTTCAGGGTGCTGATACCGGTACGCTCCCGTTCACGGGTTTCCACGTCCAGCAGGTACTGGCCGGCGTTCTCGCTGATGTTGCGGAGCTCATCGAGTTCGTCATCGTAGCCCTCCCGGATCACGCCCCCGTCCCGGATAACCACCGGGGGGTTGTCGTTAATCGCCCGCTCCAGCAGGTCGCTCAGTTCCGGGTATTCGCTGATGGTGGTGGCCAGGCGGACAACATGGTGGGAGTTGACCGGGGTCAGCGCCTGCTGAAGGTCTGGCAGGGCGGCGAAGGCGTCCCGCAACCGGGCCAGGTCGCGGGGCCGGGCCGAGCGCAGGGCGACTCGTGCGAGAATGCGCTCGATATCACCCACCCGTTTGAGCAGCTCGTGGACCGGCTCATAGTGAAAGCCATCCAGCAGGGCGGCTACGGCGTGCTGACGCTGGCGCACCTGTTCCGCGTCCCGCAATGGCCGGTTCAGCCAGCGCCGGAGCTGACGGGCCCCCATCGCTGTCGCGGTGCGGTCCATTACCCAGGCCAGGGTGTGCTGGTGGCCGCCCAGCAGGTTGGTGTCGATTTCCAGGTTACGGCGGCTGGTGGCGTCCAGTACCACCGCGTCTTCCCGGCGTTCCCGGGTAAGCTTGCGGATATGGGGCAGGGCCGTACGCTGGGTTTCACGGGCATACTGAAGCAGGCAGCCGGCGGCGCAGATGGCCAGGGTCAGGTCTTCGCAGCCGAAGCCGGTCAGGTCCCGAACCTGCAGTTGCTGGGTCAGCAACCGGTGTGCTGTGTCGCCCTCAAACAGCCAGGGTCCCTGGCGCCGTATGCCATTGAGGCCTTCCAGCACATCCTGGTAGGGGAAGTCCTCGCTGATCAGTACCTCCGCCGGGCTCACTCGCTGGATTTCCTCCTGCAGGGCGTCGACCCCCTCAATCTCTGCAACGGCAAAGCGTCCGCTGGAAATGTCCAGGGTGGCAATGCCGAAGCCGTCGCGGCTGTGGTGAATCGCCAGCAACAGGTTGTCTCTGCGGTCTTCCAGAAACGCCTCGTCGCTGAGGGTGCCCGGGGTAATAATGCGCACGACCTTGCGCTCGACTGGACCTTTCGCGGTGGCCGGGTCGCCGATCTGCTCACAGATGGCGATGGACTGGCCGGCGCGAACCAGGCGGGCAATATAGTTCTCGGCCGCATGGTAAGGTACCCCGGCCATGGGGATGGGGCTGCCCCCGGACTGGCCCCGGGCCGTAAGGGTGATGTCGATGAGCTCAGCCGCCTTTTTGGCGTCGTCATAGAACAGCTCGTAGAAGTCCCCCATGCGGTAGAACAGCAGTTCATTGGGGTGCTCGCCCTTGATCTTGAGGTACTGGCGGATCATGGGAGTATGCTGGGAATAATCTTTCTGGGCTGCCGACATGAAAACGTCCGGTTAAAGTTGTGCGGTCTCTGTCTGGAGTCTGGTTACTGCCCGTGTAGAATCGGACGATTACCGGCCAGTGTTCTGTCTGCGTACGCGGGAACCAGGGCCGGTGCGGGCAGGCCCACCGGATTGTAAGAGAAACGGCCAGCGGATGAAATGAGGAGGCGTGTGAATGCTCAGGGAAACAACCCTTCAACAAACGGTTCAACAGCTTGGTGACCTGCTCTCCCTGAGGGGGGAAACCGTCGTGACAGCCGAGAGCTGCACCGGTGGCTGGCTGGTCAAGGCGCTCACTGACAGGGCCGGGTCGTCGGCCTATGTTCTCGGCGGATTGGTCACTTACAGCAACAGTATGAAATGTGACCTGTTACAGGTTCCGTCGGCGGTGCTTGCGGAGCATGGCGCTGTCAGTGAGCCGGTGGTGCGACAAATGGTGGCAGGTGCCGTGCGTGCCAGCGGTGCCCACTACGCCATAGCCACCAGCGGTATTGCCGGCCCCGGAGGCGGCAGCGAGGACAAGCCGGTAGGCACGGTCTGGTTCGCCTGGGGGGCGCCGGGCACGGGTATTGTTGCCCAGCGCTGTCACTTCGAGGGCGACCGGGACGCGGTGCGCCGCCAGAGCGTGGTCTATGCCCTGCAGGGGTTATTTGACTATCTTCAGAAGCTTTAGTCGTCTGTTATGGCGGGCTTGTTGGAAGGGGGTTGGTCTGCCGCCGCGACTGTGTTTTAATACTGTTCAAGTATACAGTAACCGGCCCGGGTAGATGGCCAGGACTTATTGAGGATCTGTACCGATGGAAGACAATCGCAAGAAAGCACTGAACGCCGCACTGAGCCAGATCGAACGCCAGTTCGGCAAGGGCGCCGTCATGAAAATGGGCGACCATCCCCGGGAAGCCATCCCGGCGGTTTCCACCGGTTCACTGGGGCTGGACGTGGCGCTGGGCATCGGGGGGCTCCCTTATGGGCGGATTGTGGAAATCTACGGTCCGGAGAGTTCCGGTAAGACCACACTGACCCTCCAGGTGGTGGCGGAGGCCCAGAAGCAGGGCAAGACCTGTGCGTTTGTCGATGCTGAGCACGCCCTGGACCCGGTGTATGCGGAAAAGCTGGGCGTTAACGTGGACGATCTGCTGGTTTCCCAGCCGGACACCGGTGAACAGGCCCTGGAAATTGCCGACATGCTGGTCCGCTCCAACGCCGTTGACGTGATCATTGTCGACTCGGTGGCGGCACTGACACCGAAAGCGGAAATTGAGGGCGAGATGGGCGACAGCCACGTTGGCCTGCAGGCGCGCCTTATGTCACAGGCACTGCGCAAGCTGACCGGTAACGTCAAGCACGCCAACTGTCTGTTGGTCTTCATCAACCAGATCCGCATGAAGATCGGCGTGATGTTCGGCAGTCCGGAAACCACCACCGGTGGTAACGCCCTCAAGTTCTACGCCTCTGTCCGCCTGGATATCCGCCGTATCGGCTCGGTGAAAGAAGGCGACGAAGTGGTGGGTAACGAGACCCGGGTGAAGGTGGTCAAGAACAAGGTATCGCCCCCCTTCAAGCAGGCTGAATTCCAGATCATGTATGGCAAGGGCATCTATCACATGGCCGAAGTGCTCGACATGGGTGTGAAAGAAGGCTTTGTGGACAAATCTGGTGCCTGGTACGCCTATAAGGGTGACAAAATCGGGCAGGGCAAGGCCAATGCTGCCAAGTTCCTTGAAGAAAACCCTGAAGTGGCGACCGAGATCGAGACAGGCATCCGTGAGAAACTGATGCCCAAGCCGGTGCCCAAGGAGAAAGCTGCTGCCGAAGCAGCGGCGGAAGAAACCAACGACGAACTGCTCTGATTGTCCGGCAGGCCAGGAGCGCCTTATGGAAGACTCCAGAAAACTGCTGATCGTGGCCCACGCCCCTTCGCAAAATACTCGCAGGTTGCGGGATGCGGTCGCAGAGGGCGCCAGTCACCCGGACATTGAAAATGTGGAGGTCCGGGTGCTGGCTCCGCTTGACGCGGGGCCTGAGGACGTACTCTGGTGTGACGCTCTCCTGCTGGGGACCACCGAGAACCTGGGCTATATGAGTGGCGCCCTCAAGGACTTCTTCGATCGCAGTTATTACCCCTGCCTGGAGAAAACCCAGGGGTTGCCCTTTACCTTTTATATCCGTGCTGGTCACGATGGTACCGGCACCCATCGCGCCATAGAGAGTATTACCACTGGGCTGCGCTGGCGCCAGGTACAGGAGCCGCTGCTGTGCCGGGGTGATTTCCGGGACGAGTTTGTGGATCAGTGTCGCGAACTGGGCATGACGCTGGCGGCCAGCCTGGACGCGGGACTGCTCTGATCACCGTCTGCGGTTACCCGACTGGTTGCCGGTCCCTACATTGGCGCCACATCTGCTGATGGTCAGGCGTTGGTGCTGATGTTGCGGCCCCGGCGATCCTCCAGTTCGGCGGGCTGGCGGGTCCTCGGGTTCAGCAGTTTTGGGCTCCGCCGGCTGCCTTTGTGCCGCCGGTCCGGCCCCTTGAAGGGTAACTGGCGGCGACGACGGTCCGGTTGCATCCGGCGGTCGGAAACAGCTTCGGCCGGTACCGGTCGGGCGTCTTCTACCCGCACGACCTCTTTTGCCGGTGCTCTTTTCATCTGGTCCAGCGCTGAAAGCGAATGTGTCAGCGTTTTCAGAATGTCCACAAGTCTTCTCCTTGCCAGGTTCCCGGCGTGCCGGGCCGACAGCGGAATGCGGCCTGCTTCAGCCTCTTCCGGATTTTGCCTCCAATCGGTTTATCGACGGATTCTGGTCAAACTTTAATCAAAGCTGTGTGTTCCTGCACAGGCGGCCCCGGTTCTTATACGGAACGCGACAGTCGTTCGCCAACGTCCTACAATGGCGGGTTCTCCGGGGCCGGAAAATTCCGCCCATATCCTGACACCCCAACCGGCAACAACAGGACATTACATTGAAGGCATTGCCCCTGAATCAGCTTTACAAGGCTTGCGTACTCAAGGACCTCCCCTTCAAGACCACCCGACAGCTGGATCCCCTGGCTGAAATCGTGGGTCAGAACCGGGCCCAGGAAGCGGTCCGCTTTGCGCTATCCATGCCTCACGGGGGCTATAACGTCTACGCCGTGGGTCGTAATGGTCTTGGCAAGCGCACCATGATGCTGCGTTACCTGGAACACCACGCCGATGAAGAGCACCGGATTCACGACTGGTGTTACGTCGCCAATTTCGACGATCCCAGGGTGCCCCGGATGTTGCGACTGCCGGCGGGTGAGGGCGCAAACCTCAAGCAGGACATGGAAAAGCTCATGTCCCGGCTGGTGAAGATGATTCCCCAGACCTTCGATAGCGACAACTTCCTTGAACGTGCCGAACAGCTGAAGAATGAGTATGGCAAGAAACAGGAAGATGAACTGGAGAAAGTGGCTAACCAGGCAAAACGCAAAAAGGTCAGCCTGACCCTGACCACCCCTGGTGGCTACCGCCTGGTCGCCATGAACGGTGACGAGCCCCACACTGCGGAAACCTTTGCACAGCTGACCGAAGCACAGCGCGACAAGTTTGAAGACGACATCAACAAGCTGGAGAAAAAACTGCGTCAGGCGGTTCGCAAGATTGCCGACTGGGAGCAGGAGTACGCCGAGAAGCAGCAGGCCCTGAACCAGGAAACCCTGGAATCGATTTCGGGGCACCAGATCGATGAGCTGACGGCCCGCTACGAGAGTCTGCCGGATGTGGTCGCCTATCTGGAGGCCGTGCGCAAGGACCTGGCGGAAAACCTGGACATCTTCCTGGACGACAACGAGGAGCAGGCAGCCATTGCCTATGCCTCCCTGGACAAGAAAATGCCCCGCCGTTACCTGGTTAATCTTCTGGTACACCAGAAAACGGATGAGGTGCCTTTGGTGGTGGAAGACAATCCCACCTACCACAACCTGTTTGGCTACGTGGAGAATGTCACTTTCAAGGGCACTGTATTCACTGACTACTCCCTGATCCGTCCGGGTAGCCTGCACCGGGCCAACGGTGGCTATCTGCTGATGGATGCCATCAAGGTTCTTGAGCAGCCCTTCGTGTGGGATGGCCTCAAACGGGCCTTGCGTGGAAAATCCATTATGATCAATTCCCTGGAGCGGGAGCTGACCCTGTCCGGCACCATCTCCCTGGAGCCGGAAGCGATTCCGCTGGACGTCAAGATCGTCCTGTTCGGTGACCGGGAAACCTGGATGCTGCTACAGGAATACGATCCGGAGTTTGCGGAACTGTTCCGGGTAACCGCCGACTTCGAGAACGAAATGCGGCGGACTCCGGAAAGCCAGGTGTTGTATGCCAAGTTCATTGCCAGCCTGGTGCATGAAAAGTCCCTGCTGCACTGTGATCGCAAGGCGGTGGCCAGGATTATCGAATACAGCTCCCGTACGGCGGAGCACCAGGCCAGGCTGTCACTGCACGCGGCGGATATCGCCAACCTGCTGCGGGAGTCGGACTACTGGGCCCGCCAGTCCGGTGCCAGGCTGATCCATGCGGATCATGTGGAGCAGGCCCTGACCAGTGCCCGATACCGCAGCAGCCGGATACGGGACCAGTTCTACGACGCCATTCGTGACGGGTCGACCCTGGTAACGACCCAGGGCAGGCGTACCGGCCAGGTCAATGCGTTGTCGGTTCTTTCCACCGGCGGTTTCGAATTCGGTCTGTCCAACCGGGTCACCGCAACCTGCTACTACGGTGACGGTGATGTGATGGATATCGAGCGGGACGTCAAGCTTGGCGGCAATATCCACTCGAAGGGGGTGATGATACTCAGTGCCTGGCTGTCGTCGCGGTTTGCCCGCAAGGATCCCATGCACCTGTCTGCCAGTCTCACCTTTGAGCAGAACTATGGTGAAGTTGACGGTGACAGCGCTTCGGTGGCGGAGCTGTGCGCCCTGGTGTCGGCCCTTTCTGATATTCCGGTACGCCAGGACCTGGCCATCACCGGGTCGATGAACCAGTTTGGCGAGATCCAGCCCATCGGTGGCGCCAACGAGAAGGTGGAAGGGTTTTTCGAGACCTGCGTCATAAAGGGCCTCACGGGAACCCAGGGAGTGATCATTCCCGCCACCAATGTGCAGAATCTGATGCTCGACAGTCGGGTTGTAAATGCTGTCCGGGAAGGGCAGTTCCATATTTATTCGGTCAATACCGTCGAGGAGGCTATCGAGCTGCTTCTCGGCAAGCCTGCGGGCAGGGCCGACCGCAAGGGTAACTACCCGCGGGGCACCGTATTCGCCACCATTGCAAAGCGTCTGGCGGACATGCGGGAGCATGAGCGTCAGGAGCATGAAGCGCACTCAGGGGCTGCAAAGGACTCTACGATCCATTAACCTTTTGGAAACTACCGGATACGTCCCGGATCCGCAGGACGGTTCGGACAGGTGCCCGGTTTCGTGTCAGGGCCAACCATCACAGGAGCGACAACAATGACAGACATCCAGCAAACCGTGTATGTGGTCGAGGACGACGAGGCGGTACGCGATTCACTGGAACTTCTGCTGAAGTCTGACGGCAAGCAGGTAAAAACCTATCCCAGCGCCACCGATTTTCTGGGCGACTATTCGGAGGATATGGCTGGCTGTATCGTGCTGGATATCCGCATGCCGGGCATGGATGGTATGGAGCTGCAGAAAAAGCTCAATGCCCGACACTCGTTGTTGCCCATCATCTTTGTGACCGGCCACGGGGACGTGCCCCTGGCGGTAGACGCGATGAAGGAGGGGGCTGTTGATTTTATCCAGAAGCCATACCGGGAAGAGGCCCTGCTGGAAAAGATCGAGTCCGCCCTCGAGCGGGACCGGGAACAGCGGAAAACCCTCAGTGAACGGCAGGAAATTGTTCGCAAGATCAAGACGCTGACTCCCCGTGAAACTGAAATCATGGAACGGATGATCGCCGGTCAGGCCAACAAGGTGATCGCCATCGAGCTGGATATCAGCCAGCGCACCGTGGAGATTCACCGCTCCCGGGTGATGCACAAGATGGGCACCCACTCCCTGGCTCACCTGGTACGCATGGTGTTGTCCGTAAAGGACCTTATCGACGTCGGATGAAATACCGCCCATCATCCCGGTACCTTTTCAACCGGCAGTAACCTATGACTGATCAGGCCAGTACCGAACCCACGGTGCTACTCGTTGACGATAACGCCCAGAACCTCAAGGTCCTTTATGAAACGCTGAAGGACCGGGGCTATCGCCTGCTGATCGCCAACGACGGTGAAAAGGCGCTGAGCCTGGCTCAGCGCCACCATCCCGAAGTCATACTGCTGGATATCATGATGCCGGACCTGGACGGTTACCAGGTCTGTGAGCGCCTCAAGGCCGACCCGGCCACGGCGGATTCCGCTGTGGTGTTCCTGTCTGCCCTGGATGATGTAGACGCCAAGTTGCGGGGTTTCTCCCTTGGTGGTGCTGACTATATCTCCAAGCCCTTCCAGGCCCAGGAAGTCATTGCCCGGGTGGGCACCCACGCACGGGTGATCCGCCTTGAGCGTGCGTTGCAGCAGCGTAACCGGGAGCTTGAGAGTGACCAGACCCGTATTCTCAACGCCATCAGTGAGGGCATCTACGGCCTGGACGCCGAGGGCAATATTGCTTTCGCCAATCCAGCGGCGGGTCTGATCAGCGGTTGTAGTGTGGAAGAGCTGATTGGTCAGAACTTCTTCGAGTTTCATTTTCGGCAGCCTGCCCCCTGCTCCGGTGAGCTCTGGCAGGGCGCCGATACCGCGGAAACGGAAGAAGGTGGTGACCCCGGCCTGCTACCTGTGCAGGCGACCTGCAGCCAGGGTATTGCCGAGCACCAGCGCAACGTTACCCTTTACCGTGCCGACGGCTCCGCCTTCCCGGCGGAATATCGTGCCACGCCGAAGAAGGAGGGTGGTCAGCTCACCGGTGCCGTGGTGGTCTTCCGGGACATCACGACCGAACTGGAAAGCGAACAGGCCCTGGAAGACGCCCGCAACCTGGTTCAGGAGCAGCGAGATCAGCTGGCCCACGCCTCTCGCATGGCCACGATGGGCGAGATGGCAGCCGGTTTTGCCCACGAGGTGAATCAGCCCCTCACCGCAATCACCAACTATGCCCGCGTGACTCTACGCATGCTCCGGACCGATGAGCCGGACCCGGAACTGCTCTCCCAGACCCTGGAAAAAATCGAGGCACAGTCCCATCGCGCCAGTGAAGTGGTGCGGCGCATACGCGGCTTTGTACGGAAGCCGGCAGTCGGCAAGGAGGTGCTTTCAGTGGGGGGGCTGCTGGAGGAAACCCGCCAGTTTGCGGAGGTGGATGCCCGTAACAATGATGGCGGTGTGGAGATCCGGGTGGCTGAGGATGTGCCGGATGTGGTGGCCGATCCCATCCAGGTGCAGCAGGTGGCCCTGAATCTGATCCGTAACGCACTGGAATCCACTCGTAGTGCCGGTTCACGGGAGCCGGTATCGGTGGCTGCCCGTATGCTGGATGACCAGACAGTTCGGATTGATGTTCGCGACCATGGTGAGGGCCTTCCCGAGGATGCAGAGCAGAAGCTGTTCCTGCCGTTTTTTACCACCAAGAAGGAGGGTATGGGTATTGGCCTGACACTGTGCCGGTCCCTGATTCAGGCCCAGGGTGGTGAGATTGGTTTTGAGCGCCCTGAGGGTGCAGGTGCGGTGTTCTATTTCACGTTGCCGGTAGCGCCGCCGGGGCGGGAGAACTAATTTCCGAAAGTTTTCGGTAAAAGCGTTGACATGCCGGGCGCCATCTTTATAATGCGCCCTCGTTGTCACAGAGCAGTCACGCAGACTTCTCAACTGGAATCTCCTCCTTCGGTTTCAGGTTGGTGGCGACACAGCGCGGAGCGGTAGTTCAGCTGGTTAGAATACCGGCCTGTCACGCCGGGGGTCGCGGGTTCGAGTCCCGTCCGCTCCGCCATTTTTTCTCTCCTTGTTTTCCAGTTCTTATCTCGGTTTTTTTGGTTAGTTCCGGGCTCGATGTGGGGCAGCGGTCCGTTTCCTGTTTTATCAAAAATCTTTCATCGTCTCTTGAGCTCTTGTGAGCAAATCTCTACTTTAGTCGTGCATTGGCGCAGCAGGTCAACTCCGCAGTTCGTCTTCTTCAGGACTGCAGGTTTTGGGGCAGGGGCCGCCACCGGGGGTGTTTTTCCAGGACACGCCGTGAATCCATCCCTGGAGGCTCTTCAAAAACGTCCCTGTTTTTGAAGGTCCCGGAAAAACACCCCCGGCACCGGCCCTCGAACTGCGGGGTGGCCCTTTCATTAAAAGAAACAGAGAGACCCGAAATGACGACCTCCGCACAGCCGGGCAAAGCCCGCTACCCGCATCTTCTTGAACCCCTGGACCTGGGGTTTACCACCCTTCGTAACCGCACCCTGATGGGTTCCATGCACCTTGGCCTGGAAGAGCGCCCCAATGGTTTTGAGCGCCTCGCCGCATTTTATGCCGAGCGTGCCCGGGGTGGTGCCGGTCTGATTGTGACCGGTGGCATTGGCCCCAATGTTGAAGGCTCGGTCGGCCCCGGTGCGGCCAAGATGACCAATGAAGAAGAGTCCGACCAGCATAAGGTGATTACCCAGGCGGTCCATGAGGCCGACGGCAAGATCTGTATGCAGATCCTCCATGCCGGTCGCTACGCCTACCATCCGAAGCTGGTGGCACCCTCAGCCGTGCAGGCGCCGATCAATCCGTTTACACCCAACGAATTGGACGATGCAGGCATCGAGAAGCAGATCGACGACTATGTGACGGCATCAGTGCTGGCTCAGCGCGCGGGCTATGACGGCGTCGAGATCATGGGTTCAGAGGGCTACTTCATTAACCAGTTTATCGTCGAACGTACCAACAAGCGTTCTGACCGCTGGGGTGGCAGCTACGAAAACCGTATCCGTCTGCCCATCGAGATTGTCCGCCGGGTGCGGGAAAAGGTCGGCCCGAATTTCATCATTATCTACCGCCTGTCCATGCTGGACCTGGTGGAAGAGGGCAGCACCTGGGATGAGGTGGTTCAACTGGGGAAGGCCATAGAGCAGGCCGGTGCAACCATTATCAATACCGGTATCGGCTGGCACGAGGCCCGTGTGCCTACCATTGCCACTTCCGTACCCCGGGGTGCGTTTACCGAGGTGACCGCCCGCATGAAGCGGGAAGTGTCGATTCCGCTGGTGACCACCAACCGCATCAATATGCCCGACGTGGCTGAGCAGATTCTCGCCTCCGGCGAAGCGGATATGGTGTCCATGGCACGGCCTTTCCTGGCGGACTCCGACCTGGTGCTGAAAGCTGCAGAAGATCGGGCTGACGAGATCAACACCTGCATCGGCTGTAACCAGGCCTGTCTGGATCACACCTTCTCCGGCAAACTCACCAGTTGTCTGGTGAATCCCCGTGCCTGTTATGAAACCGAGCTGAACTACACACCGGTCGTGCAACCGAAGAAACTCGCAGTGGTTGGCGCGGGCCCTGCCGGCCTGGCCTTTGCCACGGCAGCGGCCCAGCGTGGTCACCAGGTGACACTGGTTGACTCCGCAGATGAGATTGGTGGTCAGTTCAATCTGGCCAAGCGCATTCCGGGCAAGGAGGAGTTCCACGAGACCCTGCGCTACTACCGGGTCATGCTGGACAAGCTGGGTGTCGATGTCAGGCTGGGCGTGCGCGCTGATGTGGAAATGCTGAAACAGGGCGGGTTCGACGAAGTTATCCTGGCGACAGGCATCAAGCCGCGTACCCCGGAAATTGAGGGTATCGACCACCCGAAGGTGATTGGTTACATCGACGCCCTGCTTGAGCGAAAGCCCGTCGGTAAGCGTGTTGCTGTCGTAGGCGCCGGCGGTATCGGCTTTGATGTGTCCGAGTTCCTGGTTCATCAGGGCACGTCGGTCTCCCTGGACAAGCATGCGTTCATGAAAGAGTGGGGCGTGGACCTGTCCGTCGAGCACCGGGGTGGTGTTGAAGGGGTTGACCCGGACGTGACGCCGCCAGCCCGGGAAATCTGGCTGCTTCAGCGTAAGGCTTCCAAGGTCGGCAAAGGCCTGGGCAAGACCACCGGCTGGATTCACCGATCGGCCCTCAAGATGAAAGGCGTGCACATGGTACCGGGCGTTACCTACCGTCGGATTGATGATGAGGGGCTTCATGTGACGCTGGCCGGCAGGGATGGATCCGAAGAGGAGCGGGTGCTGAATGTGGATACCGTTGTAATCTGCGCCGGCCAGGAGCCCCTGCGGGAGCTGCAGGCGGAGCTTGAGGCGACCGGGGTGCCGGTACACCTGATCGGTGGGGCTGATGTGGCGGCGGAACTGGATGCCAAGCGCGCCATTGACCAGGGCTGCCGTCTCGCGGCTGCAGTGTGATGGATGCCGCCCGCAGGGGTGATACTCCTGCCGGGCGGCACTTAGTCACAAATTCGCACAGATCTGTGCTGCCGCAGAACGACACTTCTGGCTAAAATGCGTCACAACCTGCACACTGAAGTGCCAGGCGTATGGTTGTGACCGGTTGGTTTGCGGCATGGTCGGTAACTCAGGTAATGCTCGTGGAGGCGTTGAATGGCTTTAGCCGATCCATCGGAGGACGGATACGCTGCAGTGTTTCTGATGGATGGAATCGACGTGGCCCGGCAGATGCGGGCGACCGAGTTTGATGCCTTTCTCGACGGTTATGTCGGGTTGTCAGACCTTGCGGATACCGATGTGCGAGCTGTCTTCGTCCAGTTGGGTGATGACCTTCTGGTGCGTGGGTTGGTGTTCTTCCGCATTTATTTCGACGAGGAAGGAAGGGCAGACAGCCACTGGAACATTCCGGTAGAGTCCCTGGCCAGCAATGGTTCTGCCGGACCGGACATGGGCGCGGGGCCGATCCGCCTGGTCTGTCGCAGCCTCTGCCCGGAGAAGCGCTTCCGTTCCGAACTCTGGGACCCGGACATGACGCCGGGCTCGAACCACTTCCAGTCAATCCGCAAGGCCGTAGAGGCCAACCACCTCAAGTACAAGCGCAAAACCCGGGGTGGTGATGACCCGATCCCCGTGCTGCGTACTGCTCTGGGCAAACCCGATGCGGACATCGCCGCCCGCGAGGCCACCGCCCAGCGTAATCGTCTGGCTCACATCATTCGTGAGCAACGCCTTCGTATCAAGACCTTGCAGAGTGCCCACCAGGATTCCCTGGCGGCCATGCAGCGCGAACATCGCCTTGAGCGCCAGGCCTGGCAAGAAGAAAAGGCCGAGCTGGAAAGGCAGCTGGAGCGGGCAAAGCTGGAATCCGGCAAGCTGAAAAAGCGTCTTGAGCGCCGTGACCAGCAGGTGGGTGAACTGCGCAAGCAACTGGAAGAGATACAGACGCTGGTGTCCGAGGGACCGGCGGGCCTGGAGGAGGCCGCCCAGGCGGAAGTGGTCCTGCTGCGGGAGCAGCTTGAACGCAAACAGCGGGAGCTGGACAGCCAGTCCAGGACTAACCGGGAACTGGAGTCCGCCCTGGGCGAGGCCCGCAGACAGGCGCCTGACGAAGACAGCCTCGTTCGCCAGTTGCAGGACCAGAAAGTGTTCCTTGTTGGCTACCATGCCGGGGTCGGGCATCTGACCCTGCCATTCAACGACCTGCGCCGTTACTTCGACAACCCCACCGGGTATGCCGCCGAAAAATGTGGGCTGTCAGAGCCTGCCTACCGCCGCTGGCTGGATCACTACGAGAACCCAGTATGCCGGGCTCCCGGCAGCCGTGACGGGGAGATCTGTGGTCAGCCGGTGATGCGCATCGGTCAGCCGGCGGACTTCGAGCCGGGCGTCCATGACCGGTGTGACAAGCACGCGTCTCCATGATCCTGTCGTCCGGCGGGACAATCCTTTTCAGAATTGTGGCGTAATTCGTTAAGATGGTCGGGCAACACCCGCGCCACTGACCAGACTGAGAGCTTTAATGGATCAATTCAGGAATATCGGAGTTATCGGCCGCATGGGCAGCGTCAAGGTGGTCGAGACGCTGCGGGCCCTCCGCAGTTATCTGCTCAGCGAGAACTACCAGGTTATCCTCGAGCAGGACACCGCCGGCATGCTGCCGGGCCATGGCCTGCAGGTTGCCAGCAAGAAGCTCATGGGTGAAATCTGCGACCTGGTGATCGTGGTTGGTGGTGATGGCAGCCTTCTGGGTGCCGCGCGGGAGCTCGCCAAGTCCAAGATTCCGCTGCTGGGGGTGAACCGGGGGCGTCTGGGCTTTCTCACTGACATTTCGCCGGCTGACCTGGAAAAGCGTCTGGGTGAGGTGCTGCAGGGGGAGTACATCGAGGAGAACCGCTTCCTGCTGGATGGCAACCTGGAGCGGGACGGACAGCCCCTGGGCTTTGGCAGCGCCCTGAACGACGTGGTGTTGCACCCGGGCAAGTCCACACGGATGATCGGCTTTGATCTCTATATCGACGGTCATTTCGTCTACAGCCAGCGCTCCGATGGCCTGATCGTGTCCACGCCCACCGGGTCCACTGCCTACTCCCTCTCTGCCGGCGGTCCGATCATGCACCCCAAGCTGGATGCGGTCGTGCTGGTGCCCATGTTCCCCCATACCCTCAGTAGCCGGCCGATCGTGGTTGATGGCAAGAGTGAGATCAAGCTGGTGATCGGTGACACCAACGAAACCTACCCCCAGATCAGCTTTGACGGCCAGATGGACATTGCCTGCGCCCCGGGAGACATCATCCGAATCACCAAAAAGCCCTTCAAGATCCGCCTGATACACCCGAAGGATCATAATTTTTACGCCACCTGCCGCGAAAAGCTCGGTTGGGCCAGCGAGATAGCAGCGAGTTGATCATGGCAAGTGTACGTTCGCCCTCACGGGGCTATGACATTATCGGGGATATACACGGCTGCGCCAGGACCCTGGAACACCTGCTGGACCAGATGGGCTATCGCAAGCTGAACGGTATCTACCAGCACCCGAAGCGGCAGGCCATCTTTATCGGCGATATCATCGACCGGGGTCCCCGTATTCGCGAGGCCCTGCACCTGGTCCGCGACATGGTGGAGCATGGTTCAGCGCGAATCGTCATGGGCAACCACGAATACAACGCCCTGGGGTACTGCACCCGCGCACGGCCAGGTAGCGGCAAGACCTTCCTGCGGGAACACAATGCCCGCCATGACCGGCTGATCCGGGAAACCCTGGAGCAGTTTGACCATTACCCCCACGAGTGGAACGAGTTCCTGGAGTGGTTCTACGACATTCCCCTGTTCATTGAGGAGGATGAGTTCCGGGCGGTACATGCCTGCTGGGATGAGCGGCTGATTCGTCAGTTCCTGGAAACCCAGGGTAGCCCCTGTATCGACGAGGATTTCCTCCATGCGTCGGCGGCCATCGAGTCCTTTGCCGGCCAGGTCATGGACACCTTGCTGCGGGGCACCGACCTGCCATTACCCGATGGCATGTCCATTACAGGGCGTGACGGTTATACCCGCAAGTTTTTCCGCACCAAGTTCTGGGCCGATGACCCCCGCACGTACGGAGACGTCGTGTTCCAGCCGGACCCGCTGCCGGAAGAGGTAGCCCGTCGCAAACTGTCGGAGAAAGAGCGGCGGGAAATCCTGCGCTATCCACTTGGCGAACGCCCGGTTTTTGTCGGTCACTACTGGATGGAAGGCGAACCGGCCCCATTGAAGCCCAATGTAGCCTGCCTGGATTACAGCGCGGTGAAATACGGCAAACTTGTGGCCTATCGCATGGATGGCGAACAGGAACTGCTGCCGGAAAAATTCGTCTACGTGAATGTGGAGCGGCCGGAGCTCAGCGGCAGCTTCCAGACTGAAGACAGCGTGGCGAGGTAAGGGCTTTGCATCGAATCAAGGAACTGGCCCCGGAAGTTGACCTGGCCGGGTTCAGCACCTGGCTGGGCCAGCAGGGCGTTCAGCACCGGATCACCCGTGAGCCTGACAGCCAGGTGCTGTGGCTGGCCCATCCGGAGCAGGCAGAGCCGGTACTGGCAGCGCTGGAGCAGTACATGGGCGACGACAATGTACGGGAGCGGGTGAACCAGGCCGGACGAGCGCCGGTGCGTGGCGGCCGTTGGCAGCCATCCCCCCGGCATGCACCCCTGGTATTCGCCATGATCGCGATCGCGGCGGTGGTAGCCTGGGTAACGGGCCTGGGAGAAAACCTGGTGTCGGCCCTGCTAATGTACGTGGATCCCCGTTTCCATGACTGGCAGAGCTTTCAGGGCCGCGTGGCGGGCCTGGCAGACACCCTGGCGTCAGGGCAGATCTGGCGCCTGATCACGCCGGACTTTCTCCATTTCAGTGTGATGCACATCCTGTTCAACGCTGTGATGCTCTGGTTCTTGGGAAGTCAGGTGGAATGGATGGACGGCAAGGGGCGGTTCGTGGCGCTGTTCCTGGTTACCAGCCTGGCTTCCAACACGCTCCAGTATCTGGTGTCTGGTCCCCTGTTCGGCGGGCTTTCCGGGGTGGTATATGGTGTGCTCGGGTACTGCTGGCTGAGCCAGCAGCGTCAGCCCCGCTTTCAGTTTCCCCCGGCGCTGGTGACCTTTGCGCTGGTGTGGATGATTATCGGATTCACGCCCCTGCCGGAGGCGCTGGGCATTGGGCGTATGGCCAATGAAGCTCACCTGGGCGGTTTCCTTGGTGGTCTGGTGATGGCCCTGCTGGTGCCGCCGCCAGGGCAGCGGCGCGCGGCCTGATCGCTGTTGGCTGGGCGCCGGCATAAAAAAGCCCCGCCAGTGGCGGGGCATGAAATGAGCTCGGAAGCTCCTGATGAGAGAGAACCAAATGAAACGACCGCGTCATTTGGTGAAGTAATGATAATCATTTTCGTTTAAGGCTGTCAAACCCATTGCGGGAGTTTTTTCATGACTTACGAGGAATTAATTCAAAGGCTCGATCCGACGGTCTATCAGAACCTGCGCCGGGCGATTGAACTGGGTAAATGGCCTGATGGTCGCAAGGTAACCGATGAGCAGCGTCGCACCTGCCTCGAGGCAGTGATCCATTACGAGCAGACCCACAATATCCCGGAACCGGATCGGGTGGGTTATATCGAGCGCAACAACTGTGGTTCCGGCTCATCCGGCAAGGATGACGGGCCCGAGACCATCCGTATTGTCAGCTGAGGTACCCTTGAATCAATTGCAAGAGGCCAGTGGCCGGCTCGTGAAAATGCCGGCTGCGCCAGATCAGCCGGTAAGCTACCGGCTTCGGGTAGGAGACAGCGAACTGCCCCTGAACGACCTGCTGGGCCAAACCATCGAAATTGCCTGCACTGGCGAGATCCGTTGTATCCACTGTAACCGCAAGACCAGCAAGAGCTTCAGCCAGGGCTACTGCTATCCCTGTTTCAAGCGTCTGGCGGCCTGTGATACCTGCATCATGAGCCCCGAAAAGTGCCATTATCATCTGGGTACCTGCCGCGAGCCGGAGTGGGGCGAGACCCACTGTATGACTGGCCACGTGGTCTACCTGGCCAACTCCTCGGGGCTGAAAGTCGGCATTACCCGGGCCAGCCAGGTTCCCACGCGCTGGATCGACCAGGGTGCCGTTGCCGCGATACCCATGGTGCGGGTGGCTACCCGGTACCTGGCGGGGTTGGTGGAAGTGGCCTGCAAGCAGTATGTGGCTGACCGGACCAACTGGCGCACCATGCTCAAGGGCGAGGCGCCGGCACTGGACCTGGTGGCCGAGCGGGCAGGGTTACTGGATCTTGTACGCCCGGACCTGGAGCGGCTGGCTGCGGAGCACGGCCAGGGCAGCATCGAGGTGGCAGACGACCCCGTCTTGCAGCTGGACTACCCGGTTGTTACCTGGCCGCAGAAGATCAAGACTCATAATCTGGACAAGGAGCCCGTGGCAACCGGCGTGTTACAGGGCATCAAGGGGCAGTACCTGATGCTGGACACGGGCGTTATCAATATTCGCAAGTACACAGCCTATGAGGTCCGTGTACGGGTTCTGTCGGAGTAACACCATGCGCACAAGTCAACCGAAGACCATTTACCTCAGTGAATACCGGGTGCCGGACTTTCTGGTGGACCATGCAGACCTGCGCTTCGAGCTGTTCGAAGATGGCGCCCGCGTACACAGCTCGCTCAGCATCCGGCGCAACCCGGAGGCCCCGGTGCAGGGCAGTGCACTGGAGCTCAACGGCGACTCCCTGAAGCTGGAGTCTGTCCACCTTGACGGCCGTGAACTGGCCGGGGACGACTACGAAGACCGGGGCGACCTGCTTGTTGTGCCCGCGGTACCCGATACCTTTGAGCTACAGGTGGTCACCTGGATCGAACCCCAGAACAACACCCGCCTGGAAGGGCTCTACAAGTCCTCAGGCATGTTCTGTACCCAGTGCGAAGCGGAAGGGTTCCGGTGCATCACCTTCTTTCCAGACCGGCCGGATGTGATGGCCCGGTTCCGTACCCGGATCGAGGCGGACAAGACCGCCTACCCGGTACTGCTGTCCAACGGTAACCCTGTCGACAGCGGTGAGCTGGATAACGACCGTCACTTTGTGACCTGGGAAGACCCGTTCCCCAAGCCCAGCTACCTGTTTGCCCTGGTGGCCGGCGACCTGGTGGAAAAGACCGACAGCTTCCAGACCATGTCGGGGCGGAAGATCGACCTGCGCATCTACGTTGAGCCCCGCAATGCGGAGAAAACCGCCCACGCCATGGACTCCCTCAAGCGCTCAATGCGCTGGGACGAGGAAACCTACGGCCGCGAGTATGACCTGGACATCTTCATGATCGTGGCGGTGGATGACTTCAATATGGGGGCTATGGAAAACAAGGGTCTGAACATCTTCAACTCGTCCTGCGTGCTGGCCCGTCCCGAGTCGGAAACCGACATGGCCTTCCAGCGCATCGAGGCCATCGTGGCCCACGAATACTTCCATAACTGGTCCGGAAACCGGGTGACCTGTCGCGACTGGTTCCAGCTCAGCCTGAAGGAGGGCTTTACCGTATTCCGGGATTCGCAGTTCTCGGCGGATATGGGGTCGCCCACGGTCAAGCGGATCGAGGATGTCACGCTGCTGCGCACCGCCCAGTTTGCCGAAGACTCCGGTCCCATGGCCCACCCGGTACGCCCGGCCTCCTACATGGAGATCTCCAATTTCTACACCCTGACCATCTATGAGAAGGGTGCGGAAGTGGTGCGAATGCTCCATACGCTGTTGGGCCCGGAGCTGTTCCGCAAGGGCAGCGATCTCTACTTCGAGCGCCATGACGGCCAGGCCGTGACTACCGATGATTTTGTGCAGGCGATGGAAGACGCCAGTGGGCGTGACCTGGGGCAGTTCCGGCTGTGGTATGAGCAGGCAGGTACGCCGGTGCTTACAGTGGAGGATGACTACGACGCAGCCAGCCAGACCTATCGCCTGACAGTGAGCCAGTCCATCCCTGATACGCCGGGCCAGGCCGGCAAGAAACCCCAGCATATTCCCTTTGCCCTGGGCCTGCTGGGTGACGATGGTGCCGATCTTTCCCTGACGCTGGCTGACGAGTCATCTGCCGGGGATACCACGCGGGTTCTGGAACTGACAGAAGAAAGCCACACCTTCGAGTTCCGTGGCATCGGCAGCCGGCCCGTACCATCCCTGCTGCGCAACTTCTCGGCGCCGGTGCGGGTGAACTACCCGTGGACCCGTGACCAGCTGATGTTCCTGATGAGTCACGACAGCGACGGCTTCAACCGCTGGGACGCTGGCCAGCGGTTGGCCGCGGATGTGATCCGCGAACTCTCGGGGCATGCCGAAATTGAAGTGGATACCCGGTTGATCGAGGCCAGCCGTACGTTGCTGAATGACCTTGAGGCAGATCAGGCGCTGGTGGCGAAGATGTTGCAGCTGCCCACCGAGGCCTATCTGATCGAACTGTCGGACAAACCTGACGTTCAGATTATCCATCACGCCCGGGAGCGGGTGCTCAACGTACTGGCGACGGCCCTGCGGGACGAACTGCTGGCCTGCTACCGTCGCCAGGAGCCCGCAGAGTCCTACCAGGTGACACCGGAAGACGTCGCCAGCCGCAGCCTTCGCAACATGGCCCTGTCCTGGTTGCTGCATATCGGCGACGAAGAGGCGCGCACCCTGGCCCTTGAGCAGTTTGAAAGTGCCACCAATATGACCGACCAGGCCGGCGCCTTGCGGGCGTTGGTGAACTCTCCGTTCGAGGCGGAGCGCACGCGGGCCCTGGACTCATTCTACCAGCGGTGGCATCAGGATCCTCAGGTTGTGGAGCAGTGGTTCTCCATTCAGGCTGCCAGCCCGGTTGCCGGCGACCTGCCATCGGTTCGCCGTCTGCTGGAGCATGAGGCCTTCGACTGGAAGAACCCCAACAAGATCCGCTCGGTCGTCGGCGCCTTTGCCGGCCAGAACCTGGTGCACTTCCACGATCAGGCAGGTTCCGGCTATCAGTTCCTGGCAGAAACCATCCGCCGGCTGGATGACAGCAATCCCCAGATTGCCGCCCGGCTGGCCGCGCCGCTTACCCGGTGGCGCAAGTTCGCCCAGGTCTACAGCGAAGGCATGCGCAAGGCGCTGGAGTCGGTTCGGGACAAGGATGGCCTGTCCCGGGACGTTTACGAGATCGTCCACAAGAGCCTCGCCGAGTGAAGAACGCACCATTAAAGGTCGCAGACTCAGATGGTTAGTCGGGTCCGCGGCTTTATTTTGAGGCCGATCTGGGCTATGTTCTGAAAAGCTGAGAATGTGACGTTTTGTTGCGTCCCGCTGCCGGATCCCGGGCGGTGGCTGTGTGCTTTGCGGCCTTGCTGCCCGGAGTCTGCTCCAAAAAATACGAATCAAGAAGGAATCGTTTATGGCAATCCGAACCGCACTGCGACTCAAAGCCTCCACCCTGGCCCTGGCCGCCTCCGTTGGTCTGGCCGCAGGCTCCATGTCGGTGTCCGCGCAGGAACAGCGCTTCGTGACCATTGGTACCGGCGGCGTGACAGGCGTTTACTATCCCGCCGGTGGTGCTATCTGCCGTCTGGTCAACATGGACCGGAAGGAACACGGTATTCGTTGCTCCGTGGAAAGCACCGGTGGCTCGGTCTATAACCTGAATGCCATCCGCCAGGGCGAACTGGATCTGGCTGTTGCCCAGTCTGACTGGCAGTACCACGCCTATAATGGCACCAGTGAGTTTGAAGACGAGGGCAAGGACGAGAAACTGCGCGCCGTCTTCTCCCTGCACCCGGAACCGTTCACCGTGGTGGCCAGCAAGGGTTCCGGCATCAAGACCTTCGAGGACCTGGAAGGCAAGCGGGTTTCCGTGGGCAACCCGGGCTCGGGCCAGCGGGCCACGGCTGAGGTATTGATGGAGGAAATGGGCTGGGATATGGACAAGTTCTCCCTGGCTGCCGAGCTGAAGGCTGCCGAGCAGTCCCAGGCCCTGTGTGATGGCAACATCGATGCGTTCTTCTATACCGTGGGTCACCCGTCCGGCGCCATCAAGGAAGCCACCACGTCCTGTGACAGCACCATTGTGGCAGTGGATAACGACGCGACCAAAACCCTGGTGGATGACAATCCCTACTACCGTGTTGCCACCATCCCCGGCGGCATGTACCGGGGTAATGACGAAGACGTGACCACCTTCGGCGTGGCTGCCACCTTCGTTACCTCTTCCGACGTGGATGAGGATGTGGTGTATGAGGTGGTCAAGGCTGTCTTCGAGAACTTCGACAGCTTCAAGCGCCTGCACCCGGCCTTTGGTAATCTGAAGAAGGAAGAAATGGTGTCTGATGCCCTGAGTGCCCCGCTGCACAAGGGTGCCGAGAAATACTATCGCGAGGCCGGTCTGATCGAGTGATCAGTCTGAGTGCCTGATGCTGTACCGCCGGGGGTTCTGCCTCCGGCGGTTTTTGTCTGACCCGTGAAATTCCGATGGAACCGGCCCCATGACCAACCGCGATCCTTCCGCGCCCGACAACGTTGACGTCTCGAAGATCCACGAAGTACTGCAGACGGAAACCGGGGGCAGGGCGCTGACCGGGCCGGCGTCGGTATTACTCTTTATCGTTCCGCTGGTCTGGTCGCTGTTCCAGCTGTGGATTGCCTCGCCCCTGCCATACGTCGTCAACTTCGGTATTTTCAATTCCACCGAGGCCCGTTCCATCCACCTGGCGTTCGCGACTTTCCTGGCGTTCACTGCATTTCCGATGATGCGTGGGCGCCACGACACGCATATTCCCTGGTTTGACTGGATACTGGCGTTCGCAGCCTCCTTTTCCGCGGCTTACCTGTTCCTGTTCTACGATCAGCTTTCTGACCGGCCGGGGGCACCGGTCACCCGGGACCTGGTCGTGGCCCTTGGGGGCCTGGTACTACTGCTGGAGGCCACCCGACGTTCGCTGGGCCTGCCACTGACGGTGGTGGCGGCGGTTTTCATTACCTATTCCCTGGCCGGTCCCTGGATGCCGGACGTGATTGCCCATAAGGGCGCCAGCCTTAACAAGCTGGCATCCCATCAATGGCTGGGTACAGAGGGTGTATTCGGCGTTGCCCTGGGTGTCTCCACAACGTTTGTGTTCCTGTTTGTCCTGTTCGGCGCGCTGCTCGAGAAAGCGGGTGCCGGTAATTACTTTATCAAGGTGGCCTACGCACTGCTGGGTCATATGCGCGGGGGGCCTGCCAAGGCGGCTGTGGTCTCCAGCGGCCTGTCGGGGGTAATCTCCGGCTCGTCCATCGCCAATGTGGTCACCACCGGAACCTTCACGATTCCGCTGATGAAGCGGGTGGGCTTCCCGGCCACCAAGTCTGGCGCCGTGGAGGTTGCCGCCTCCACCAACGGCCAGCTGACCCCGCCCATCATGGGAGCGGCGGCTTTCCTGATGGTGGAGTACGTGGGTATTTCATACCTTGAGGTTATCAAGCACGCTATCCTGCCAGCGCTGATATCCTATGTGGCCCTGATTTACATCGTTCACCTGGAAGCCTGCAAACTGGGAATGAAGGGCATTGAACGCCTGAACAAGCCAACCCTTGCCCAGCGGATGCTCACCTGGGTGGTGTTGCTGCTGGGACTGATCATCCTCAGCTTTGCAGTTTATTACGGCATTGGCTGGACCAAGGCCCTTCTGGGTGACGCGGCTGCATGGGTGCTCGGCCCACTGCTGCTGATGGTTTACATGGGGCTGGTGGCCTACGCCGCGAAATTTCCGCCCCTGGAGGTGGACGACGGCAGTACGGACATGACCCAACTGCCGGAAGTCGGGGCCACCGTAAAAACCGGCCTTTACTACCTGCTTCCGGTGGTTGTGCTGGTCTGGTGCCTCACCGTGGAGCGTTTTTCACCCCAGCTTTCTGCATTCTGGGCCACCATGTTCATGGTGTTTATCGTGCTGACCCAGCGCCCGTTGCTGGCTTTCTTCCGCAAGCACGGCCGGATAGGCAGGTCCATCCGGGAAGGCTGGCGAGAATTGCTGCACGCCTTCGCCACCGGGGGGCGCAACATGGTTGGTATTGGTGTTGCCACAGCAACCGCCGGTATTGTGGTCGGCACAGTGACCCTCACCGGTGTCGGCCTGGTCATGACCGAGTTTGTGGAGTTCATTTCCGGTGGCAACCTGATGCTGATGCTTCTTTTCACAGCGCTGATCAGTCTGCTGCTGGGGATGGGGTTGCCCACGACCGCCAACTACATCGTGGTTTCTACCCTCATGGCGCCGGTCATCGTCACTCTCGGGGCGGAAAACGGCCTCCTGGTGCCATTGATTGCCGTGCACCTGTTCGTGTTCTATTTCGGTATCCTGGCGGACGACACACCTCCCGTGGGGCTGGCGGCCTATGCAGCCGCGGCGATATCCGGGGCTGATCCGATACGTACGGGTATTCAGGGCTTCGCCTATGATATCCGTACCGCCGTTTTACCATTCATGTTCATCTTCAATACCCAGTTGTTATTGATCGGGCTGTCTGGCCCCCTGGACCTGGTCATTACGATAGTCACTGCGGTCATTGCCATTCTGGCCTTTTCGGCGGCCACCCAGGGTTACTGGCTGACCCGGAGCTACCGGTGGGAATCCGCGCTGCTGATCCTGATTGCCTTTACCCTGTTCCGTCCAGGCTTCTGGTGGGACCGTATCTATCCAGAGTATGTGGAGCGACCGGGTTCGGAAATTGTCGAGCAGATCGGAGTGCTGGCGGAAGATCCGGACACGGAATACGTGATGCTGCAGGCTTCGGGCATGTCCCTGACCGGAGATGAGCGTTCCACCTGGATGCAGTTACCGGTGGCAGACGGTGAGTCGCCAGCAGAGCGGCTTATGAATATGGGTATTGAAGGCAGCCCGGAGGGTGATCGCTATACCGTCGATTTCGTTGAATTCGACAGCCCGGCCCAGAACGCCGGCCTGGACTTCGGCTGGACTATCGACGCGGTGCGTGTGCCCCAGGAACGCCCGCCCCGCGAGCTGGTCTTTATCCCGGCTGTTTCGCTGCTGGCTCTGCTGGGATGGCTGCAGGTGCGCCGACGGCGTAAGGAAAACCCGTCAGAGGCAGAGCCAGTCACCTGACAGGCCAGTAAAAATCCTGTTAAACTCCGCAGCGATTGAGCCGCACTGGTAGCGCGGCTCCCGCTAACACGTGGTCTTTCGTACGGATCACCGCTGACAGGAGTTTTCCATGCCCGTAGTTACCCTGCCTGACGGCAGCCATCGCAGTTTTCCCAATCCCGTCACTGTTCACGATGTGGCCGCCGACATTGGTGCCGGCCTTGCCAAGGCTGCGCTTGCTGGCCGTGTGAACGGCAAACTGGTGGATACCAGTTATGAGATTGACCAGGACGCCGACCTGGCCATTGTTACCGACCGTGATGAAGACGGCGTTGATATTATCCGCCATTCCACGGCGCACCTGCTGGCGATGGCCGTCAAGGAGCTGTTCCCCGAGGCCCAGGTCACCATAGGACCGGTTATCGATAACGGCTTCTACTACGATTTCAAGTTCGACCGCCCCTTCACCAACGAAGACCTGGAGCGGATCGAGAAGCGCATGGAGGAACTGGCGAAGCAGGATATTCCGGTAGCCCGCTCCGTCCTGTCACGGGAAGAAGCCATCAGACTGTTCCGCGAGATGGGGGAGGAGTACAAGGTTCGCATCATCGAAGACATTCCAGGTGATGAAGACTTGTCATTTTA
The DNA here is from genome assembly GCF_041690615.1 of Marinobacter sp. GTDB lineage: Bacteria > Pseudomonadota > Gammaproteobacteria > Pseudomonadales > Oleiphilaceae > Marinobacter. The sequence continues at coordinate 30,588 of NZ_JAWLGY010000004.1, read as the reverse complement.
CCGCCAGGGCGACTTTATCGACCTGTGTCGTGGCCCCCACGTGCCGAGTACCGGCAAGCTGAAGGCCTTCAAGCTGACCAAGGTGGCCGGTGCCTACTGGCGGGGGGACACCGGCAACGAGCAGTTGCAGCGTGTCTACGGTACCGCCTGGGGCAACAAGAAAGAGCTCAAGGCCTACCTGCAGCGACTGGAAGAGGCCGAGAAGCGTGATCATCGCAAGATCGGCAAGAAACTGGGCCTGTTCCACATGCAGGAAGAAGCGCCTGGCATGGTGTTCTGGCACCCGGACGGTTGGGCCCTGTACCAGGAAGTCGAGCAGTATATGCGCGGAATGCAGCGTCGCCACGGTTACCAGGAGATCAAGACTCCCCAGGTGGTGGCCCGCACCCTGTGGGAGAAGTCCGGTCACTGGGACAAGTTCAAGGACGACATGTTTACCACCGAGTCGGAAAAACACGACTTCGCCATCAAGCCCATGAACTGTCCCTGTCATATCCAGGTGTTCAACCAAGGCCTGAAGAGCTACAAGGACCTGCCCCTGAGGCTGGCGGAATTCGGCTCCTGCCATCGTAATGAGGCATCGGGGGCTTTGCACGGCATTATGCGGGTGAGGGGCTTCACCCAGGATGACGCCCATATCTTCTGTGAGGAAGATGCCATCCAGGACGAAGTGTCTGCGTTCATCGCCATGCTGCACGAGGTGTATGCGGACTTCGGCTTTGACCAGATCCTTTACAAGCTCTCCACACGACCTGAGAAGCGCGTCGGTTCTGACGAGGTATGGGACAAGGCAGAAGCCGCCCTTGAGCAGGCGCTCAATCGCGAAGGGGTGGACTGGGAGTTGCTGCCGGGCGAGGGCGCCTTTTATGGGCCCAAGATTGAATTCTCCCTGAAAGACTGCATTGGCCGGGTATGGCAATGTGGTACCATTCAGGTGGATTTCTCCATGCCGGGCCGCCTTGGCGCCCAGTATGTGGCCGACAACTCAGAGCGGCGGACACCGGTCATGCTGCACCGGGCCGTACTGGGTTCCTTTGAGCGCTTTATCGGTATCCTGATCGAGGAATATGAAGGGGCCTTCCCCACCTGGCTGGCACCCACCCAGGTTGCGATCCTCAATATTACCGACCGCCAGGGGGAATATTGCGAGAATCTGGCGAAAAAGTGGCAGGATGCGGGTTATCGGGTAAATGCCGACTTGAGAAACGAGAAGATCGGCTTTAAAATCCGCGAGCATACTTTAAACAAGGTTCCGTATCTGGTCGTTATCGGCGATAAGGAAGTCGAGAACGGCGCCGTTGCGGTGAGAACCCGCAAAGGGGAAGATCTCGGAACCATGACGCCGGAAGCGTTCGAGGCTCTGCTGGCAGCAGAGGTCGCACGCAAAGGCAGAACCAAGACGGAGAACTGATTATCAAACAGCGAGCGAATCGGGGTGGTCGCGCACCACGCGCACCTATTAACGAGAACATTGACGCTACAGAAGTGCGCCTCATTGATGCCGAAGGCAATCAGGTTGGCATTGTGTCAATCGAAGATGCCCTGAAGCAGGCAGAAGAGGCCACTCTGGACCTTGTTCAGGTTACGGATTCCGATCCGATCGTCTGTAAGATAATGGACTACGGCAAGAAGGTCTTCGAAGAGAAGAAGGCCAAGGCTGCTGCCAAGAAAAAGCAGAAGCAGGTCCAGATCAAAGAAGTGAAATTCAGACCAGGGACGGAAGAAGGGGATTATCAGGTCAAACTACGCAACCTGATACGTTTCCTTGAAAACGGGGATCGCGGCAAAATCACTATCCGCTTTCGCGGCCGTGAGATGGCACACCAGGAAATCGGTATGCAACTCATGAATCGCATCGAAAAGGATATTGAGGAGCTGGCCCAGGTAGAGCAACGGCCCAAGATGGAAGGCCGCCAGATGACCATGGTTGTATCGCCCCGTAAAAAGAAGTGATCCCGAACATCAGTCAGGTCCCCCGCGCTGGCGGGGGATTTGTCGTTCAGGAACACATTATATTTTCTTGAATAACAGAATGCGGAGTTTAAAGAAATGTCCAAGATGAAAACCAAGAGCGGGGCGGCCAAGCGCTTCAAGAAGACCGCCACCGGCTTCAAACATAAGCAGTCCTTCACCAGTCATATCCTGACCAAGAAGAGTCCGAAGCGTAAGCGTCAGCTGCGCGGCACCAAGATGATTGCCAAGTCGGACGTTGCTTCCATCAAGCGTATGATCGCCAGTTAATCAACCGGTCTGGAGAAGGAAATAGTTTATGGCACGTGTTAAGCGTGGCGTGATTGCACGCCGTCGTCACAAGAAGATTCTGAAGCAGGCCAAGGGTTACTACGGTGCCCGTAGCCGTGTTTTTCGGGTAGCCAAGCAGGCGGTCATCAAGGCTCATCAGTATGCCTACCGTGACCGTCGTAACCGCAAGCGTGCATTCCGCGCCCTGTGGATCTCCCGGATCAACGCCGGTGCCCGCGCCAACGGTCTGTCCTACAGCCGTCTGATCGCTGGTCTGAAGAAGGCTGAAGTCGAGATCGATCGCAAGGTTCTGGCCGACCTGGCCATGAACGAGCAGCAGGCGTTTGCTGCTGTTGTGGAGAAGGCCAAAGCGGCGCTCTGATTGCTGAGCTCTTCGAGCGAAGTATCGATCGATGGATAACTGCAGCCGCAGTTATCCCTGGCAGGGGAAGGGCGCGCTCTTCCCCTGTTTTTGTTTTATAGCCCCAATATTCTGTTTTGGAGCAGGCACTGATGGAAAACCTGGAGCAACTTGTTCAGGACGGGCTCACTGCCGTCAAGAACGCGGACAGTTTGCAGGCACTGGATCAAATCCGTGTGGAATACCTGGGCAAGAAAGGGGTGATTACCCAGCAGGCGAAAACCCTTGGCAAGCTGAGCCCGGAAGAGCGACCATCCGCCGGCCAGAAGATCAATGAGGCCAAGGGCCAGGTGGAAGACGCCATCAATGCCCGCCGTGCCAGCCTGGAAGAAGCCGCCATCGCCGACCGGCTCGCCCGGGAGTCCATCGACGTGACACTGCCGGGCCGTGGCCAGGATCTGGGGGGGCTGCACCCGGTCACCCGCACCCTGCAACGTATTGAACAGTTCTTCGGTAATGCCGGTTATACCGTGGAGCAGGGGCCGGAGATCGAGGATGATTACCACAACTTCGAAGCTCTGAATATTCCGGGCCATCACCCGGCCCGCGCCATGCACGACACCTTCTATTTCAATCCGGGTACGCTGCTCCGTACCCACACCTCGCCAGTGCAGATCCGTACCATGGAAACAGGCAAGCCTCCGTTCCGGATGATCTGCCCCGGCCGGGTCTATCGCTGTGACTCGGATATGACCCATACCCCCATGTTCCACCAGGTCGAAGGGCTGCTGGTTGAACGGAATGTGAGCTTTGCGGACCTCAAGAGCACCATTGAGGAATTCCTGCGGGTCTTTTTCGAGCGGGACCTGCAGGTGCGGTTCCGTCCTTCGTACTTCCCGTTTACCGAGCCGTCCGCCGAGGTGGATATCGAGTGGGGCCGGGAAGACGACGGCACCATCAAGTGGCTTGAGGTTATGGGTTGCGGCATGGTGCACCCGAAAGTGTTCGAGTACTGCGGCATCGATGCCGAGGAATACCGTGGTTTTGCGTTTGGTCTCGGGGTAGAGCGGCTGGCCATGCTCCGGTACGGGGTCAACGACCTGCGGATGTTCTTCGACAACGACCTGCGCTTCCTGCGCCAGTTCCGTTAATTCCAGATCGCATCAGGACAAGGCATTTAACATGAAATTCAGTGAAAAGTGGCTGCGCGAGTGGGTCAATCCGGCGATTGGCACCCAGGAACTGATGGACCAGATCACCATGGCGGGTCTGGAAGTGGACGGTTTCGAGCCCGTGGCAGGGGAGTTCTCCGGGGTAATCGTAGGCGAAGTGCGCTCTGTGGCACCGCACCCGGATGCTGACAAACTGCGCGTCTGCCAGGTGGCCGGCGGCGACGAGGTGGTCCAGGTGGTTTGTGGTGCCCCTAACGTTCGTGAAGGCCTCAAGGTGCCCTTCGCGGTAGTGGGCGCCGTGTTGCCGGGAAACTTCAGGATAAAGGCAGCCAAGCTGCGCGGTCAGCCCTCCAACGGCATGCTGTGCTCGGAATCGGAGCTCGGTCTGTCCGATGACCATGGGGGGCTGATGGAGCTTCCCGCTGACGCGCCGACAGGGCAGGACCTGAGCGACTATTTGGGTCTGAACGACATCACCATTGACGTGGACCTGACCCCCAATCGGGCAGACTGTCTGTCCCTGCGCGGCCTGGCGCGGGAAGTCGGTGTACTCACCGGTGAATCCGTCACGGCTCCGAGGTTGGTGCCGGTGCCGGCCAGCCATGATGAAAAACCACAGGTTGCCGTGGAAGCGCCTGCTGCCTGCCCCCGTTACCTGGGGCGGATAATCCGTAATGTAGACCTGTCCGTGGCCACCCCTCTGTGGATGGTGGAAAAGCTGCGACGCAGCGGCATACGTTCCATCGACCCGGCGGTGGATATCACCAACTATGTGATGCTGGAGCTGGGTCAGCCGCTCCACGCCTTTGACCGGGCGGAAATCGACGGTGGTATCGTGGTACGCATGGCCCGCCCGGAAGAGGAGCTGGTGCTGCTGGATGGCCAGACCGTCAAGCTCACCGCCGATACCCTGGTCATCGCCGACCACCGGAAACCCCTCGCGATCGCCGGTGTGATGGGTGGCGAGCATTCCGGTGTCACCGAGAAAACCCGTGACCTGGTGCTGGAGTCGGCCTGGTTCGAGCCGGTGGCCCTGGCTGGCAAGGCCCGGGAATACGGCCTGCATACCGACGCCTCCCACCGCTTTGAGCGGGGCGTGGATTATGAACTCGCCCGCACTGCCATGGAGCGGGCCACGGCACTGCTGCTGGAAATCACCGGCGGCGAGGCCGGTGAAATTGTCGAGGCGGCCAGCAAGGAACATCTGCCGGATGCGCCACAGGTCACCCTGCGTGCCGAGCGCCTGGCAGGGGTACTGGGCATGACCATCGAAACTGCCCGGGTAGAGGATATTCTGACCCGCCTGGGCCTGGACATTGTTGATCAGTCCGGGGACCGCTGGACCGTGCGGGTACCGAGCTATCGCCCGGATATCAGCATCGAGGAAGACCTGATTGAGGAAGTCGGTCGCATCTACGGCTACAACAACCTGCCCGTGACCGAGCCGTTCGGGTCCCTGGCCATGCGCCCACGGGAAGAAGCGGTGCGACCGCTGTCGGCGGTACGCGATTTCTTCGTGGCCAATGGCTACCAGGAAGCCATCACGTACAGCTTTGTGGATCCGAAGGTACAGGGAATCCTGGACCCGGTACGTGACGGTATTGCCCTTGCCAATCCCATCTCGGCGGACCTTGCCGTGATGCGGACCACGCTCTGGAGTGGCCTGGTCAAGACCCTGGAGTACAATCAGAAGCGTCAGCAGCCGCGTATCCGGCTTTTCGAAACCGGCCTTCGTTTTGTCAGGGACGGCGACCAGATTGACCAGCAACCCATGCTGGCTGGCATTGTCACTGGTAATCAGCTGCCGGAGAACTGGGCGAATGGCCGTCGCAATGCGGATTTCTACGACGTGAAAGGGGAGCTGGAAGCCCTGTTCAGCCTGCTCGGGGTGGAGGTCCGTTTCACCGCAGGGGCGCACCCCGCGCTGCATCCGGGCCAGTCCGCGCAACTGTTCCTTGGGGATCAATCAGTTGGCTGGTTGGGTACCATGCATCCGCAAGTGCAGAAAAAACTGGATCTGGATGGCACGATCCTGATGTTTGAGCTATTCTTGAATCCGATCGTTTCCGGATATGTGCCTAATTTCAAAGAATTTTCAAAATACCCTGAAGTTCGCCGCGATTTGGCTATTATTATCGGAAATGAGATTGCGTTTGCAGACGTTGACCGGGTTGTCCGTAACAATGCCGGAGAGCGCCTGACCGCGTTGCGTGCGTTTGATGTCTATGAAGGTGAAAAGCTGGGTGAAGGCAAGCGAAGTCTGGCCCTGAGCCTCTTCTGGCAGCATCCCGAGCGCACACTCAATGATGACGAAGTGCATGAGCTGTTCGATGGGGTCATCCAGGCCCTGCAGAACGAGCTGGGAGCGACACTGAGGAGTTGATAATGGCGGCTTTGACGAAAGCGGAAATGGCAGAAAGGCTGTATGAGGAGCTGGGCCTGAACAAACGCGAAGCCAAGGAGATGGTTGAGGCTTTTTTCGACGAAATCAGAGACGCACTCAGCCATAACGAGCAGGTGAAGTTGTCAGGTTTTGGTAACTTTGACCTGCGGGACAAGAAGCAACGTCCGGGACGGAACCCGAAAACGGGTGAGGAAATCCCCATCAGCGCACGTCGTGTGGTGACCTTCCGGCCAGGCCAGAAACTCAAGCAGAAAGTAGAGACCTATGCTGGAAGCCAGTCATAATAACGAGCTGCCGGTCATTCCCGGCAAACGGTACTTCACCATCGGCGAAGTAGCGGAGTTGTGCCAGGTAAAGGCTCATGTGCTGCGTTACTGGGAGCAGGAGTTTCCCCAGTTATCGCCGGTCAAGCGCCGTGGCAACCGTCGCTACTATCAACGGGCAGACGTGATCACCATTCGCCAGATCCGCAGCCTGCTGTACGATCAGGGTTATACCATTGGCGGCGCCAAGCAGAAGCTGAACGGCGAGGAAATCAAGGAAGACACCAGCCAGTACAGGCAACTGATCCGGCAGATGATCACCGAGCTGGAAGATGTGCTGGACGTGCTGAACTCCCCGGTCCGTTAACGGCAGCAGCTTGTCCCCGCATCCCCAAAACCGGCCCGCAACTCCAGGCCGGTTTTTTTGTGCCTGAACGCCAGACCGTTATCGCCCAACCCGCAGGTTGCCGCTGACCTCCCGCCCGGCTAGTTTGAAAGGAACCATGAAGCACGTGAAAGGAGTGATCATGAACCACAGGACGCCGTTCAGAACAGCCTTTACCGCCAATATGCAGCGACTGGGGTTGCCGGTCGCACCGGAGCCGTTTGAACATTTCAACCTCGCCGTCAGCAATGCCTCCCAGATGGCGGCCGTGGTTGCCCTTCTGGACCATTATGCGCCCGTGATCGAACTGGTGCGTCGAACAATAGGGCTGGAAAGGCTGATGGTGGCGGCTGATTATGATGCGCGCCTTTATACTGTAGGTGTGGTGAGCAGTATTGCTCTGGCCTCGGGGCAGGTTGACGGCAAAGGAAGCACAACCGGGCAGCTGTTTCGGTTTACCTATCAGTACCAGCTGCAGTTCCCGGGTTGGCAGGCGCTGTTTTCACAAAATGCAGCACTGATGGATGCCAGCATCACCGATGCCCGCCGGGTTGGTCAACGGGCCCGGCTGGCAATAGACCGCCGGGCGTCAGCAGAGGCATAGCGCATGATCACTGACTGCGCTGGCGTAACTTGCGGCTCCAGCGCTGCTTGGCATAACGGCGCAGGTTGGACACGTTGTCGGTTTCGTCCATGATTTCGGTACCAAGCAGGGTCTCCAGGATGTCTTCAAGGGTCACGATGCCCAGCCAGGTGCCCAGCTCGTCATACACGATGGCCATATGCTGGCGTTCCCGCAACATTTCTGAAAACAGGAACTCGATATTGGTGTTGGCCTTGACCCGTTTGATGTCCCGCAAGCTGTCCATCAACGCCGCATCTGGTGCAAGGTTGATAACGTCGGCCTTGTGGATATAGCCAAGGGCTTCCCCGTCTTCGTCCAGCACTGGAAAGCGCGAGAAAGGTGTCGTCCTGACCTTTTGCAGAAACTGGTCGAGGGTCGTCTCCGGTGCGATCACCTTGCAGACGGTGCGGGGCGTCATTACAGCGCTCACCTTGATTTCGTGAAAACGCAGCACGTTCTGGATAATCCGGCGTTCGTCTTCATCAAGGGCCTGTTGGTCGCGACCTATTTCAGCCAGTGCGCTGATTTCACCCCGAATGTCCGTGTCATCTTCACTGGGGGCGAGCCGGCGGGTAATTTGTTTGGATAACCAGACAAAGGGCAACAGAGACTTCATCAGGAACCCCAGGGTCGCCGGTAATGTCGGAGCGATACTGCGCCAATAACGGGCGCCGATGGTTTTGGGGATGATTTCGGACAGTATCAGTATTGCGAGGGTCATTGCTGCCGAGGCGGCCCCGAGCCAGGCTTCGCCGAATATTACGGCAACCTGGGCCCCAACTCCGGTGGCGCCGGCGGTATGGGCAATGGTGTTCAGGGTCAGGATGGCCGACAGGGGGTCATCGATTTCATCCTTGAGCTTGCGCAGTCGCTTGAATAGCTCTGGCCTGTCTTTACTCAGCGAGGCGATATAACTTGGCGTGACTGACAGCAATGAGGCTTCAAGAATGGAGCAGAGGAAAGAGAAGCCGATAGAAGTAACGGCAAACAGGATAAGAAGTGTCATGGAGTTCCGGTTCGGATGAATACAGGCGAATGGTATCCCGGCCGATTGAGCATGTGAAGCCACCGGTGTACCGGTGGCCGGGAGAAATTGATACAAAACCGGTATAGTGCGGAAAAGTCTTTTTTACCGGGAAGGATATTCATGCTGTTTGCCATATTACTGGGTGCCGCCATTGGCTACGCGTTTGGCCGTCTGCCAGGACTGATCATTGGCGCCGCCGTGGGGGCGTTCCTTTTCAGGCGACTGAAAATGAAAGTCGTCGGGCGACTCCAGGACATGCAGAGCGGATTCGTTGAGTCTGTGTTTGCGGTCATGGGTGCTGTGAGCAAGGCCGATGGTGTGGTTACCCGGGACGAGATCCGCATGGCGGAGACCATGTTTGATCGCTTTCACCTGAATGCAACCCAGCGGGAGAGCGCCAAGGGGGCTTTCAACCGTGGCAAGTCGGCGGACTTTGACCTGGACGCGGAGCTGCAACGGTTCCGCCAGGTCTGTGCCGGCCAGTCAGCATTACTGCAGATGTTCCTTCAGGTCCAGGTGTCCGCGGTGGCCGCCGATGGAGAGGTGCACCCCGCGGAGCACGAGATGCTGGTGCGCATTGCGCGGGGGCTGGGCCTGCCGGAAAGCCTGGTGGAGCAGCTGGAAGCCACGTTGCGGGGCGCCCAGGCAGGGGCTTCGGGCGCCGGAAGCTACTCTACCGGCCAGCAGATTGATGACGCCTACAAGACCCTCGGAGTGAGTTCCTCTGCCAGTGACGCTGAGCTTAAACGCGCCTATCGCAAGCTGATGAGCGAAAATCACCCGGACAAACTCGCCGGTCGCGGCCTGCCAGAAAGTATGCGGGAAATGGCTGAAGAGCGTACCCGGGAGATCAGCCACGCCTACGACGTGATCAAGGAAGCCCGCAAGAAGAGTGCGTGATGGGCGTGGCTCAACTGGTTCACATTGAAACCCGTTGTAATAGTGTATTACTTGTTGACCGTCTGACAGTGATCCTCTAGCTTGAGAGAGGTGGGCGCGTGGTGATTGAACTGTGCCCCCAGCTCGATACAAGAACAATCAATAGCGGAGATCACATGACAAAGTCATCCAGAACCCCCCGTTCATTGCTTTCCATTGCCTGCGCCATGGCCTTTGGCGTTTCGGCGGGTCTCGTCCAGGCCGAGGATTATGACCTGCCACGGTTACTGGTCATCGGTACGCCCGGCACATCCAGCGGCAGCTTTGCTTCCACCAATGGCTGGGCCCCGGTCCTTAAGGAACAGGTGGGCACCAACTCCCGCATAGTGCCGGAAGACAGCGAAACTCAACGCTACAAGCGGCTGACCGAGCGGCGGGATATCAACATGAGTTCCGTGTCCTCAGCGGAAATGCGCTTTCAGATTGAGGGCATCGGTGCCTATGCGGGCATGCAGCCCGTACCCCAGCGCATGGTTTGGCATCATAACGATACGCCCTGGGGCTTCGTGGTTTCCGGCGACTCAGACATTGAAACCATGGATGATCTGAAGAAAGGCGATGTCCGCGTTGCGCAAGGTGCGTTTTCACCACCCATGACCACCGCCGTGCAGAAGGCTCTGCCTGCCTACCTGGGTATGTCCGAGGAAGAGGCCAGTGAAAAGCTGGAGTTTGTGCCAGCCAGCAGCTACGTAGAGAACTGTCGTTCTGTCGTGGAAGGCAAGGCCGACGTTGCCTACTGCGCCACGATCAGTTCCGTGCTTTCGGAGATGGAGGGTGCCCCCGGCGGTATTCGCTGGCTGGATATGGATATCGACGACAAGGAAGCCTGGGCCGGTTTCCTGGAACACCGCCCCATGGTCGTACCCACCACCATCACCATGGGTGTGAGTACTGCCAGGGGAGTGGATGGCCTGGCATCCAACTTTGTTTATTCGGTACCGGCTGATGCGGAGGAGTCCTTCGCCTACAGCCTGGCAAAGTGGTTCCACCAGAGCTTTGACGATTACAAGGGCACCCACGCCCTCGCAACCCGCATGGATGTGGAAATCTTCCGGGAATATCTCGACCGCTCACCGATCCCGGTGCACGAGGGCACGGTCCGCTATCTGAAGGAAATCGATGTGTGGACTGACGAGGATGACGCCTGGAATAACGAAGCCATCGAAAAAATGGACGCCTGGATAGAGGCCCGCAAGGCGGCGCTTGCCGAAGCCAGGGAAGAAGGCGTGGAAATCAGCCACAACAACGATGACTTCATGGCCATCATGGAGAAGCACACCGAGGGGCTGGAAGGCTTCCGTTCACGACTCTGATTTGGCACACATCTGGAAAAGCCGTTGGCGCTGGGCAAGCGCTGACGGCTTTTTTCGTTTAAGAGCACCCGCTCGCAGGATTTATTCGTCCGGTCCTTAGTGATACTCTAGCCTGACACTTGTCAGGATTATTCTTACCTGTTGTTATCGCAGGATAATAACGTTTAAAAACTATCAATGAGGTTGGTTAATGACGAATTTTTCCCCCGCCCGTTCCCTGTTGTCCCTGGCTGCCGCGGTGTCCCTGAGTGTCTCCGCCACGGTGGCCCAGGCTGAGGACTATGACCTGCCGCGACTGCTGGTTATCGGTACTCCTGGGACCTCCAGCGGTAGTTTCGCTTCCACCAATGGCTGGGCCCCGGTGCTGAAAGACCAGACTGGCACCAATGCCCGTATTGTTCCGGAAGACAGTGAAGCCCAGCGTTATCGCCGCCTCACCGACCGTCGTGATATCCAGGTCAGCTCTGTTGCTTCGGCGGAAATCCGATCCCAGACTGAAGGCGTCGGCGCCTATGCCGGGATCAAGCCGGTGGCCCAGCGGGTGATCTGGCACCATAACGATACCCCCTGGGGCTTCGTGGTCTCCGGCGAGTCTGACCTGGAGTCCATGGAAGACCTGAAGCAGGACGGTATCCGGGTTGCGGTGGGCGCGTTCTCACCACCCATGACCGTGGCCGCTCGCAAGGCTCTTCCGGCGTACCTGGGCCTGTCCGAGGAAGAGGCGGAAGAACTGATCACCTTCGTGCCGGCCAGCAGCTACGTGGAGAACTGTCGTTCTGTGGTTGAAGGCAAGGCGGATGTGGCCTACTGCGCCACCGTCAGCTCGGTACTGGCAGAGATGGAAGGAGCTCCAGGGGGTATCCGCTGGCTCGATATGGACCAGGACAACACGGAAGCCTGGGACGCCTACCTGGCGCATCGCCCGATGACCGTACCGGTTACCATCAACATGGGTGTCAGCACTGCCAAGGGTGTGGATGGTCTCACCTCCAACTTCCTGTACTCGGTGCCGGCAGATGCCGATGATGAGTTCGCCTACGACATGGCCAAGTGGTTCCACAAGGCCTACGACGAGTACAAGGGCTCGCATCCACTTTCCAGCCGTATGTCCATTGAAGTATTCCGGGACTACCTCGATACTTCACCTCTGCCGGTCCATGAAGGTACGGTTCGTTACCTGAAGGAAATCGGCGAATGGACCGAAGAAGATGACGCCTGGAACCAGGCCGCTATCGAGAAGATGGATGCATGGATCGAAGCCCGCGCGGCCGCCATGGCGGAAGCAAGGGACAAGCGCATCGCTCCTGACCAGAACGACGAGGAGTACATGGCCATCTTCGAGAAGCACACCGAGGGACTGGAAGGGTTCCGTACCCGCCTGTAACACCACCGGTTGCACCGGGGCGGATAATGGTTGCCCGTCCCGGTTCACCTCTGAGACTATCTCCAGACAATTAACACAAGAAACTGACTCCTATGACTCAATCGACATCGCCGGAACAGGCCCCATCGGCCCTTCCGGAAGCCGAGCCGGAAGTGACGCGTCTCGGCCATCTGTTCTCATGGCAGAGTATTACGTTTGTTGTACTCAGCGTTCTCGGACTGTTCGGTGGTCTGGCTTATATCTTCGGCTTCACCTGGAACGGTCAGCGTCTCCTTGAAGGCGAATATTACTGGGTCTTTATCGGCCTTTTTTCGGCGGCGGCGTTCATTGCTCTGCCGGCAAGGCGAGGCCAGAAGAAGGTGCCGTTCTACGATGTCATTGCTGCCATCGTGGTAATTGCCATCAGTTTTTATTTCGCCACCAACGCCTGGGACATGGTGCAGGCAGGGTGGAGCAACCTCTACCTGGGGGTTGCGGTCTGGCTGCTGATGATGGAACTGGCCCGTCGGAGCGGTGGCATTCCCTTCCTGCTTGTGGTGGTCATTCTGGGGCTTTACCCGCTGGTGGCCGACTACATGCCGGGTCTGCTGATGGGTATTCCTTACCAGTTCGAATACATGATCGAAGCTCATGTCTTCCGGGCAGAAGGCATGATGGGTATTACCACCAAGATCGTCGCGGAAATCATCCTCGGCTTCCTGGTATTTGCCGGCGTGCTGCTGGCTACCGGGGCGGGTGGTTTCTTTATTGACCTGGCTAACGCCAGCTTCGGTCGCTACCGGGGTGGTCCGGCCAAGGTGGCCGTGGTGGCCAGTGGCTTTATGGGCAGCCTGTCCGGCTCCGTGTTCTCCAATATCGCCGGCACCGGCTCCATTACCATTCCGACCATGAAAAAGGTGGGATATCCGAACCACTATGCCGGTGCGATCGAAGCCTGTGCGTCCATGGGTGGTGCGGTCATGCCGCCGGTTATGGGTGCCATTGCCTTCGTAATGGCCATCACCATCGGGGTAGATTATGCCACGGTGATGATTGCAGCCATCCTGCCGTCACTGCTGTTCTATTTCGGTCTGTTGCTGCAGGTGGACGCCTATGCGGCCCGCACTGGCATGAAGGGTTTGCCGAGAGAGCAGCTGCCTTCGGCGCGCAGTGTCCTCAAGCGGGGCTGGCCGTACCTGTCGGTAATGGTCTTCCTGATCTGGGGTCTGCTGTACATGCGGTGGGAATATTACACTCCGTGGTACGCCTGTCTGCTGATGATTGGCCTCTCATTCCTGCAGAAGGACACCCGCTTGACGCCGCGGCGCATGTTTGACGCCCTCCGGCAGATCGGGGTTCTGGTAACCCAGACAGCGGCCATCATCCTGCCTATTGCGTTCGTGGTGAGCGCCCTGACCATTACCGGTGTGACCGGGTCAGTGACTTCCGGCCTGGTAAGCCTGGGTGGCGATAACCTGTACCTGATACTGCTGTTCGGTGTACTGGCGTGTTTCATCATGGGTATGGCAGGTCTGGCCATCGTGGCTTATATCTTCCTGGCGGTCACCCTGGCGCCGGCGATTATCGAGGTGGGTGGCCTGAACACCATCGCAGTACACTTCTTTATCGTTTACTACGCCATGTTGTCGGCCATCACACCGCCGGTAGGTGCGGCGGCGTTCCTGGCTGGCACCATTGCAGGTGCACCACCCATGCGGACTTCGGTTACGGCCATGCGCCTGGGTGTGGTGATCTACTTCATCCCTCTGTTCTTCCTGTTCCAGCCGGCGCTGGTGCTGCAGGGTGACCTGACGCCGCTGCTCTATGTGCTGCCATCTATCGTCGTGGGCATCATGATGATTTCCGGCGGTCTGGAAGGGTGGATGCTGGGCGCCGGCAAGGTGCCGCACCTGCTGCGACTGCCATTGCTGGCGGTGGGCTTTGCCTTCAGCTTCCCGGGTTTCTGGACAACCATCATCAGTGGGGCACTGGCCGTGTTGCTGATTGGTTGGGTCTGGAAGGAAAACCGGGCCAATCCGCTACTGAACTGACGATCCCCCGGATACCGGCGTGCGAATTGGCGCGCCGGTATCCGCCCTCCCTGGGGCGTCAGGCCTGCCTGTAACTGAAACTCCTTTCGATATTCCCGGCGCAGGTCAGTCCTGTACGGGCTGCTTTCCGGTTTGCTCCGGACTATAGCGGGCCAGGTTCTCGATCATCGCCACAATGGCTGCGGCCACCGTATCGGCTACCAGGTCGTTGTCCAGGTCCTGGTGCAGCCAGTCCCTCAGTGGGCCGAAGCTCGCCATGAAGAGCACCAGGTTGGCCACTACCAACGTACGGGGATCATTTTCGGGAAGCTGAGTCAGGTCCTCGATGCTTTCCGCCAGGCGGCTGATGAGCTGTTCGTCCCGTGCCCGCATGGTCTTGCGATCTTCCTTGGTGAGGTGAGGCACAGTCCGGTAGGCCAGCAGGGTGCCCTTGCGACGCTTGCTCCAGAATTCCTTCAGGTAATACGCCACGTTTTCTTGCAGGCTGTTCTCGGGATGTTGTTCCAGCAAGTCCGGCAGCGACGGTGCACCGGAGCGGAACCAGAGCCGGTTCAGCAACCGCCGCAGGATATCGTTCTTGTTGGAGATGTAGTCGTAGATGCTGGCCTGGTTGACGCCCGACCGGGCACAGATATCGCGGATCGTTGTCGACGCGAATCCTTTCTGCAGAAACAGTTCGAGGGCTGCGTCACAGATCTGTTCCCGGCGTTTCTCGGCCAGGGAGGGGTTGCGTACGCCGGCAACCCGGGCTTCCAGGAGCTCACTGGCGCCGGCACTGGCAGGTTCAGCGGAATCCGATACGGGATGTAGTGGTTTCATCGTTATTGTTTTTCCTGACAAATGTCAGCAAAGTGTAGCGTTACATCCAGTAAATTGAAAAAGTTCTGTAAATTGTTGTGGCGAGGGCCACATCCTGTTTTGCCGTTGAGAAAAAATCCCGGTAGTCTGACAAGTGTCAGGATAAGACAGGTCATGTTTGCTGACATGATAAATGCTACAAAAACAACACAATATGGAGAATGCCCATGAAGATTCCTTTCCTTCGCCCTGCCTTGCTTTCACTAGCGGTTACCGTCGGTGCCAGCAGTATTGCCCACGCTGACTACGACGACCTGCCGCGCCTGCTGGTGATCGGTACACCCAGCACCCAGACAGGGAGCTTTGCCTCTACCAATGGCTGGGCTGCCATCTACCAGGAACAGACCGACAAGGCTGCCCGAGTGGTTCCTGAGGATAGCGAAATGCAGCGCTATCGGCGACTGGTGGAGCGCCAGGACATCGCCCTCAGCTCGGTAACGGCTGCCGAGATGCGCTACCAGCTGGAAGGTATCGATAGCTATATGACGGCTCCTGTATCCGCGCAGCGCATGGTCTGGCACCACAATGATACCCCCTGGGGCTTTGTTGTGTCGGGCGACTCTGACATCGAGACCATGGAAGACCTGAAGGCCGGCGACGTGCGGGTGGCCCAGGGTGCCTTCTCGCCGGCTATGACCACAACCGTGCGCAAAGCCATGCCGGCGTTTCTTGGCGTGAGTGAAGACGAGGCTGAAGACGTTTTCAGATACGTACCAGCCAGCAGCTACGCCGAAAACTGCCGCTCTGTGGTTGAGGGCAGGGCCGATGTGGCCTGGTGTGCGCCGATCAGCTCCGTGCTCTCCGAAATGGAGGGCGCTCCGGGTGGTATTCGCTGGCTGGACATGGACGGGGACAACAAAGAAGCCTGGGAAGGTTTCCTGCAGTATTCACCGATGTCGATCCCGGCGACTATCCAGTTCGGCGTCAAAACCGCCGTTGGTGTGGACGGCCTGACGTCCAACTTCATTTACGCCACCCGTCCGGATATGGACGCCGATGCGGTCTACGCGCTGGTCAAGTGGATTCACGAAAACCACGACGACTACAAGGGCAGCCACCCGCTGGCGACCCGCATGAGCCTGGACGTTACCCGCAGCTACATGAAGAGTTCGCCGATCCCCCTTCATGAAGGTACTGTGCGCTACCTGAAGGAAATCGGTGAATGGAGCGAGGAGGACGAAAAGCTCCGCCAGGAAGCGATCGATCATATGGATCGCTGGGTTGAAGCCCGCAAGGCTTTGATGGAAGAAGCGAAGGAGAAGCGCATCACGCCGTCCGCCGATGATGAGGAGTTTGTGAAGCTGCACGAGAAGCACACCAAGGACCTGGAAGGATTCAAGTCACGCCTGTAATGACGAACCGTGTGGTTGAAGGAGGCTCCTGCGGGAGCCTCTTTTCGTTTGGAGCCATTAATCCGACAGCCTGTCTTCCGGCAGGCTTCAACCCCGGGCCGCAAAAGCGCCGCTAACGGCAGGCAAGGTATCAGCACTGAAACATGCTCAACCCGGCTTGCGAACTGGCAGCCAAAGGTTGACGCAAAGTCCCGGTTTGCCGTCCGGCCGGTCCGCAAGGGTCAGCTCACCACCGTGGAGCTCGGCAATCCGGCGGGAAATAGCCAGCCCGAGCCCGGCCCCCGAGCCCAGGCGCTGGTCCAGTCGCCCGAAGCGCCCCAGGGCTTTGTCCCGCTGGTCAGCAGGGATGCCGGGCCCCTGGTCACAGATCTGTATGCGGAAGCCGTCGCCATCGGCCGCAAGGTGGGTGTCTATCCGGGTATCTTCGGGGCTGTATTGTATGGCGTTGGCCAGCAGGGACCGCATCAATGTGTTGAGCAAGGCCGCCTGGCCACTGACCATGGCCTGGCCGATCGGGTCTTCCAGGGACGGTTCGATGCCCTTGCGCAGTGCCAGGGGAGAAACATCGGCAATACTCTGGGCAACAATGTCCGAAAGGTTGACATACGCCGGGCTGAATCCCACGCCGGCGTCCACCCGGCTCAGTAACAGCATCTGTTCTACCAGGTGCCCCATTCGGTCCACGGCTGCCGTCAGTTCCCGAAACTTTGCCGGGTCCGTGGCTTCCAGCTTTTCCAGGTTCAGGCGTAATGCGGTCAGGGGAGTCCGCAATTCATGGGCGGCGTCGGCGGAAAAGCGCCGTTCCCGCTCGAGGGCATCATCCAGTCTCTCCAGCAAACCATTGACTGCCATCACCAGGCCGCTCACTTCCCGAGGGGCGTGTCGGGTATTGAGGGGGTGTATCCGTTCAGGGGCCATGTGCCTTACCGGTTGCTCCAGCTTTCGCAAGGGCCGGAAACCCAGCTGGATGGCAGCTGCGACCGCCAGCACCAGCAGGGGCAGGGCGATCAGCAGGGGGAAAATATTGCCCATGGCCAGTTCCTGGCTGAGCTCCTGGCGAATGTCTTCCCGCTGGGCGGTGCGTATCCAGTAACCGGTCTGTGGGTCCTGCAAGGTGAACGTGCGCCATTGAAACCCCGTCGCTTCGGCCCAGGCGTAGCCGGGCTTCAGCGCCAGGCCGTCGTTGGCGGCGAGGGTGTCCAGCAGGGGCTCGCCTTCCGGGGTCCAGACCTCGAAGGCCAGTTTCTTCTCGTATTTGTGGCCGGTGCCGTCCGGGAGCACCTCGTCATAGTCTCCCTCATCCAGAGCTCCCTCAGGCAACTGAAGGGTTTGTTGCAGAATGCCCGCCAGCTGCTCCGGTGAGCCGGTGCTGGACAGATGCTGCACCAGGCCCTGGATAACCCGTGTGCTCTGGGCCAGCTCCG
This sequence comes from Marinobacter sp., assembly GCF_041690615.1. Lineage (GTDB taxonomy): Bacteria > Pseudomonadota > Gammaproteobacteria > Pseudomonadales > Oleiphilaceae > Marinobacter. Next base: position 12,810 of record NZ_JAWLGY010000004.1, on the reverse strand, counting down.
CGTCGAACAACTCTTCCAGTTCATGGTTGCTTTCGATATAGCTCCACACAGCGGCAATCGCCGCAATCAGCATGACAATCGAGGCGACCAGTGCAATCAGGGTGCGGGTCAGGGACATTGGGCGGTTACGCAATGTTGAGCCTCCCGGGTGTCCAGCAGGTAGCCGACGCCACGGATGGTACGAATCACGGTTTTACCCAGACGTCGCCGCAGGTGGTGGATATGCACTTCCAGGGCGTTGCTTTCCGCGCCCTGATCCCAGCCGTAAAGCTGTTCTTCCAGGCGGCGCCGGGTTGCGACCTGGTCCGGGTGCCGCATCAGGTAATGAAGAATCTGCAACTCGCTGCGGGGCAGGGTGATCACCTGGTCGCCGAGGGTCAGTTGGCCCGAGTCAGGGTTCAGGTGTAATGCGCCCACTGTCATACCCGTGGTCGAGGCCCCGGTTCCCCGCCGGGTTACCGCACGGATGCGGGCCTTTAGCTCGGCCATGGCGAAGGGCTTGGTGAGATAGTCGTCCGCCCCGGCGTCCAGGCCCTGCAGCTTCTCACCCAGGTCAGAGCGGGCGGTCAGGATAATGACCGGAGTCTGCACACCGGCGCTGCGGCTGCGGGCCAGCACATCCAGTCCGTCCAGCCGGGGCAGGGTCAGGTCCAGGATGGCCAGGTCGAAATGTTCGTCCCTGAGGGCATTGAGCGCCTGCTGCCCGTCATCCAGCCAGTCCACAGTGTGCTGGTCCTCCCGCAACATGGCGAGCATGGTGTTGGCCAGCATGTGGTCGTCTTCCACAAGGAGAATGCGCATGGAAAGCCATCCTTATCTGATTCACCGGCACATTCTGGCACAGAAATCTTAAGGGCGGCTTAAGAAAACCCCCGGTTTCCTTTAAGGCGGGGTTAAGGCTTGCGCCCTAATGTTTCCCGGTAACAGGGAGATAGCCTATGAATGATCCTCTGATCATGCCCACCAGCCTGAACCTCGTATCTGACGCAGTCGTACCTGTAGTGCGTTGTGGCCACCACTGGTTGTGCCAAGTCCACTGCGCTACCGAATCCGCCTGGCGGGTAACTGATTTTATACGGCGCCGATTCCTGCAGGCCTATGGGGCCCGTCCTGAATTACGGCCGTTGCCGCTGATGGCCCTCGTCAATGCCCATGGCACCTTACTGGCTGCCGTCGGTGTGCGCCGGGCCGCATCAGAACGTCTCTTTCTTGAAGATTACCTTGATCAACCTATTGAACGCGGGTTGCCAGAACCGGGCGGTTGTCGCGACAGCGTGATGGAAATTGCCCACCTTGCTGGCATCGAAGCTGGAGTCAGTCGCCTGTTGTTTACGGCCATGGCGCTCTGGCTCGAGCAGCACAGGATGAACTGGGTGGTCTGCACGGGTACCGGCCAGTTGCGTAACGGGTTTCAGCGCATGGGTATCCAGGTGGCGGATCTTGGCTGCGCGAGGCCGGAACGGCTGGCGGACGGCGGGGAGGGCTGGGGATGTTATTACCAGCACAACCCCAGGGTTATGGCCATGAACGTTCCCGAGGGCCTGGACGGCCTGCGCTCTCGCGGGCTGATGGACAAGGTTGCGCTGGTCTCCGGGGCGGAACCGACTGCTGTGATATCCCGATGTGCGGAGGGTCGTTATGGCTACATTGCCTGAGCGTTTGCAGGCGGCCGCTGAAGCCCACCCGGATCGACTGGCGCTGGTAGCTGGTGAATGCGATTTCAGCTACGGGCAGCTGCTGGCGGCCGCTGAGGGCCTTGCTGACGTTCTGAAGCAGCGCGGGCTGCATCGCATTGGCCTTTGCGGCGACAACGCCCCGGCCTGGGTGGTGGCTGACCTGGCCTGCCTTTTGGCTGGCGTGGTTTGCGTACCCGTGCCGGTATTCTTTTCCGAAGCCCAGACGGAACACCTGGTCACCACCGCCGGGTTGCAGGCGCTGCTATGGTCGGATGAAGCTCCGGGTCGGGAGCCTCTGGGGCAGGGTGTCTGGATCAATCGCCTGCCGGATGACCCGGTTCGCGCTCCACTGCCGCCAGACACCGCAAAAATCACCTTTACCTCCGGTAGCACTGGCACTCCCAGGGGCGTCTGTCTTTCCCAGGCCCAGTTACTGGCAACCGTCGATGCCCTGCGTGAACGGCTGACGCCCGTCGGTCCGGCACAGCATCTGTGCATCCTGCCCCTGGCAACCCTGCTGGAGAACATCGCTGGAGTGTATCTGCCGCTACTGATGGGCGCGACAGTACGGGTAGAGCCCCTCGTCACGGTCGGTCTCACCGGCAGCTGTGGCGTTGACCCCCGGGGCCTGATTGGGGCGCTGAACCGCTGGCAGCCGGAATCACTGATCCTGGTGCCGGAATTGGCCCGCTTGCTGGTGCAGGCCGCCGATGCAGGGCTTCTGAAAACCGAACATTACCGTTTCCTCGCTGTGGGAGGCGGGAAGGTTGCCCCGGATCTGCTGAGCCGTGGCCGGGCCCTTGGTCTGCCCCTGTACGAAGGCTATGGCCTGTCGGAATGTGGCTCGGTGGTGGCCCTGAATACACCTGGTGATGACCGGATCGGTTCTGGGGGCCGGCCCCTGGACCATGTGAAGGTTCGTGTTGATGAGCGGCGCCACATTCTCGTCCGGGGCAATACCCACCTTGGCTATCTCGGGGACACTGGTTCTGGGGAAGCACCGGATGAATGGCTGGACACCGGCGACCTGGGGCAACTGACCAGCGACGGCTTTCTGCAGGTGGATGGCCGTTCGAAGAACCTGTTGATCACAAGCTTCGGGCGCAATATCAGCCCGGAATGGCTGGAGGCCGGGCTGGTTCAGGCACTGGGCGCCCGGCAGGCAGTGGTCTTTGGTGATGGCGAACCCCGTCTGTCGGCCCTCGTGCACCTGCCTCCCGGCCAGCCGGCCGGGAAACTGGAACCTGTCCTTCACCAACTCAATCAGTCTTTGCCGGACTATGCCCGGCTCGGGGTGGTTTATTGCCTTGAGCACCCCCTCTCAATAGCCGCCGGTTACCTGACTGCAAACGGCCGGCCCGTAAGGAATCGCATTCAATCCGACCTGCCCGTGCTGATGGCCGGCAGTCTCCCCGTATATCCGGAATCAAGAGAGGAAGCATCCATGGAATTCTTTGCACAACTGCAGGCGGAAACCGCCGAGGCCCGCGCCCATGTCACCCAGGCACCCGTCATTCAGGCGGTGCAGCAGGGGCAGGTGAGCCTGGAAAGTTATACCTGGTTCCTGACCCAGGCCTTCCATCATGTCAAACACACGGTCCCCCTGATGATGGCCTGCGGCGGTCGTCTGCCAGAGCAGCTTGAGGGCGTGCGCAAGGCGTTGGTGGAATACATCGAGGAGGAATACGGCCACCACGAGTGGATCCTCGACGACCTGCAGGTCTGCGGCGAGGACCGGGAAGAGCGTCGCACCAGCAAGCCGGACCTGTCCATCGAGCTGATGGTGGCTTACCTCTATCACCAGATCGACCGGGGTAACCCGGCCGCCTTCTTTGGCATGGTGCAGGTGCTTGAAGGTACCTCTATTGAGCTGGCTACGCCCCTGGCCCGGCAGATCCAGGCGCATCTGGGCCTGCCTGACAAGGCGTTCAGTTACCTCTATTCCCACGGGGAGCTGGACCAGGACCATTTTAAATTCTTCCAGGACCTGATGAACGGTATCACCGATCCGGGGGACCAGCAGGCCATTATCGACTCGGCCCGGGTGGTTTATCGCCTGTACGGTGACATGCTCCACCGGATTCCCCTCCAACCGATGCCGGCCACTGACAAAACATCCCGGGAGTCTGACCATGCAACTGCATGACCGTCGCTTCCTGCTGCTGGGGGGCACCGGCGGTATCGGACAGGCGCTGATTCCGCAGCTGCTCGCGGAAGGGGCGCGCTTGCTGGTGGCGAGCCGACGCCCGGAGAGCGTCACGCTTCCGGGGGACGTAACGGCGGTAAAGCTTGATCTCGCCGCCAATGACCTTGACCGGCAATTACAGGCCGTGACGGAACAATGGCCAGATCTGTACGGCGTTATCCACTGTGCAGGTCAGAACCGGTTCGCCTCTGTCGAGCAGGCAACAGTGGAGGACATCGATGACCAGCTGGTGGTCAACCTTCGCAGTGCCATGGTCGTGGCACATCATTTCGTACCCGTGTTCAAAGCACTGGATGGTGGGGCCCTGGTGTTCGTTGGTTCCACCTTCGGCAGCATCGGCTATCCCGGCTACTCCGCCTATTGCGCCACCAAGTTCGGTCTGCGTGGCTTTACCGAAGCCCTGCGGCGGGAAATGGCCGACAGCCTGGTGCAGGTGTTGTATTTCGCGCCCCGGGCGACGGCCACCGCAATGAACCCGGAACCCGTGAACCAGCTCAACCGGGCTCTGGGCAATGCCATGGACCCACCCGACCAGGTAGCTGCACAGTTGATTTCAGCCATGAAACGGGACCAGCGCCGGTGCTTCCTGGGCTGGCCTGAAAAGCTGTTCGTCGCCATTAACGGCGTCCTGCCACGACTGGTGGACAGGGCCATGCTGAAACAACTGCCGGTCATACGGCGCTTTCTGGACTCAGGAGTTCAGTCATGAAGTGGATGATTCTGTTGGTGGCTTCGTTACTGGTACAGCCAGTATGGGCCGATAACCTGGAAACCGACCTGGCTGCTATTCAGCAACGATGGGCTGAAATACAGTACCAGGTGCCGGAGGATGACAAGGAACAGGCCTTCGAGGCCCTGGCGGGTCAGGCGGAAACGCTCACCGCCCGTTATCCCGATCGTGCCGAGGCGTTGATCTGGCGCGCGATCGTGCTCAGCACCTGGGCCGGAGAGAAAGGCGGCCTGGGGGCTCTGGGCCTGGTAAAAGAGGCCCGCCGGCACCTTGAACAAGCGATTGACATCGACGACCGGGCGCTGGACGGCTCCGCCTATACCTCCCTCGGAAGCCTCTACTACCAGGTGCCCGGCTGGCCCATCGGGTTTGGCGATGACGACAAGGCCCGCCGGCTGTTGCAAAAGGCGTTGTCCATCAATCCTGACGGCATTGACCCAAACTTCTTCTTTGCCGACTACCTGATTGAGCAGGGTGAGGAAGAGCGTGCCCGGCAGTACCTTGAGCGGGCGCTGTCAGCGCCGGATCGTCCGGGACGGGCACTGGCAGACAAAGGCCGGCGACAGGAGGCCAGGGATCGCCTGGCAAACCTGGTGACAGCGCGCTGAAGCGGACCATTGCGCCCGGTTATCGGGGCGCAACCAGATCCAGCCAGGGGCGGTCAGTCAAAGTCGGGCAGCTCCGGTTTAACCAGGGGCTTCCCCTCCGCCTCCCAGGCTTCTATACCACCGGCAATCGACTGTACGTGGATGTACCCCATTTCTTTCATGACCTTGGCAGAAAGCGCTGAACGGCCGCTGTTCTTGCAGTAGATCACCAGGTTCAGGCTACGGTCTTCCAGCGCCGGGTCGTTACTCAGTCTGAACTCCAGTAGACCCCGCGGAACGTTGATGGCACCTGGCAGGTGGCCGGCGTGGTATTCATCCGGTTCCCGAACATCCATCAGCAGATCAGCCTGTCGAATGGCCTCTTCAGAGACGCTGAGGGGAATTTCCGTGATCTCGGTTCTTGCCGCCTCAACCAGATCGTGGGCAGTTTTCATGGCAGTTGGGTCCTTGATTTATTGGGCCAGTGACCAAAAAAACCGCTATCGCCGGGGGCGATAGCGGTTTGTTCGCCAGGGCCTGATGCCCTGAGGCTGTATCAGAGTGACTTTGTGCAGAAGTAGAAGTCCTTGCACTCGTAGTCACCAGATTCAACCCGGTCGTTGGCGCCTGCCGCTGTCTTGGCCGGGGGCACGATGACTTTATCGCCCTTCTTCCAGCCTTCCGGTGTGGCCACGCCGTGTTCGTCACTGGTCTGCAGTGCTTCCAGCAGGCGCAGGAACTCGGGGATGGAGCGGCCGTTGGCCATGGGGTAGTAAACCATCGCCCGCAAGATGCCATTCGGGTCGATAATAAAGGTGGCCCGTACGGCAGAGGTGTCACCAGCGCTCGGGTGGATCATGCCATAGGCCCTGGCTACGTCCATCTTCAGGTCTTCAATAATGGGGAAGGGAATTTCCACACCCCAGTTCTCCTTGATGTTACGCATCCAGGCAATGTGAGAGTGAATGCTGTCAATGGACAGACCCAGCAGTTCACAGTTCATCTTGGCGAACTCCGGCGCTGCCTGGGCGAAGGCCATGAACTCGGTCGTGCAGACCGGGGTGAAATCTGCCGGATGGGAGAACAGTACCAGCCACTTGCCTTTGTAATCGCTCAGCGACTTTTCGCCGTCAGTGGTCAGTGCCTTGAAGTCCGGTGCCGGCTCGTTGATGCGGGGCAGTCCGGTTTGGGGAGTTGCTTGTGTTTCCATGATAATCACCTTTTGTGTTGGGTTGCCTTTCGACAGATTCAGACTAACGCGAGTGGGATATTCGTAAAAGATATATAGTTATATCTGGATGATATATTCTGTTAATCGCAGCGACACTCGGTCGCACCTCCCGGGTAGCCAGCAACAATGGCGTCATGGAAACTTGTCTCTATACTGGAGTTATAAATGATAGGTTTGTAATTATCAGGGGGCTGTAGCAGGCCAGGCCATCGGGTCTCGGGGGCCCACAGAGTCCCCGCTTTCTGTACGCCCGATACGGGCTAGCCGAGGATGGAATGAACAGTGCGTTCTGGCTGACGCTGATGACAACCGGGCTGGCTGCGCTGGTCACCTCTGCCGGAATATTCACCATCCGGCGCTTTGAGGCGTGGGGGCAACGCAATACGTCCTACTTCATCTGCTTTGCGGCCGGGGTACTGATCAGTGCGTCCTTTCTGCACATGATCCCGAAGTCCTTTTCCATGCAGTCGCAGGCGCCGGCGTGGTTGCTGGCCGGGTTCATGGGACTGCACCTGTTCAACCGGTTCGTAACGGCTTTCGTTTGTGAGAAGGATCCGTCCGCCAGGGACTATGTCATTGGCCTTATCCCCATGCTGGGGATCGGCTTTCATTCGTTTATCGACGGATTTATCTACTCCATTTCGTTTTCGGTAAGCATCTTCACTGGTTACCTGGCGACCGTCGGCATGGTGCTCCACGAATTCCCGGAAGGCATCATCACCTACCTGTTGCTGGTGCGGGGAGGGTTCCGGCCGGGTACTGCCATGACTCTGGCGTTCCTGGCCGCTGCGGCAACAACGCCATTGGGCATGCTGGTGTCCTGGCCGATGGTGAGCAGTATCAGTGAGCAGACGTTGGGGGCATTGCTGGCCTTGTCGGCAGGTGCGCTGGTTTACGTGGGCGCCACGCACCTGCTGCCACGGGCAGAGCAGGAGCATCGAAAGTTCAGTCTGGTGGCGCTTGCGGGTGGCGTGCTTGTGGCGGTTGTAATTGTTCTTTCAAAGGCCTGACAGGGTGGGTCAATAGAGAGGGGGAAGTAACATGTTCTATCGATTATCCAGGGTTGACGACTCCGGGTGGGTGCCCACCTATTTCCTCGCGGCCCTCGGGGCGGGGGGGCTGTCGGTTTCTTTCTTTATGTGGCTGATGTTCTGGCTGCCACATCCCGGTGCCCCGGTGCCGCTGTTTGAGGACGCCGTTGCCGCATTGGCAGACGGCGGTCTGTTGATCAAGCTTGCAGTGCTGGGGGCCTGGACAGGTGTTGCACTATTTTCTGCCCTTCACATCCACCTCCTGGTCTGGAACCTGCGGCAGTACGCCCGGTTTCGCAGCACGCCGGCCTACCAGGAGCTGCGCAACAGTAACTCGGAAACCCAGTTGCTGGCAGGGCCACTGACGGTCGCTATGAGTATCAATGTCGGGTTTATCCTCGGTCTGACCTTTGTGCCGGGGCTTTGGTCGGTGGTTGAGTGGCTGTTCCCGCTGGCCCTGGTTGCCTTTGTGCTGGTGGGTTACTGGGCGCTCGCGCTCCTGAGGGATTTCTGGGGCCGGGTACTGGTGGGTGGTGGTTTCGACTGCGTGCGCAACAACAACCTGGGGCAGCTTATGCCTGCCTTCGCCAGCGCCATGATCGCCGTGGGGTTGGCAGCGCCCGCAGCGATGAGCCAGAACACGGTGACAGTCGCCTTCAGCCTGGTACTTTCCAGCTTCTTTATGGTGCTGGCGTTTATTATTGGCGGGATACAGGTGGTGCTTGGATTCCGCGCCATGCTTGAGCAGGGGGCTGACCCATCCACCGCTCCGAGTTTGTGGATTGTCGTACCCATTCTGACCACTCTGAGCATTACGCTTTTACGGCAGACTCATGGGCTGCACGGTCATTTCGAGTCGGGGGCCGGTGGGGTAGAGGCCATGACCATGCTGATCACGTTCCTCAGTGCCCAGCTGGTGTTCGGCCTGCTGGGGTGGGTGGTGCTCTCCCGGTATGGCTATTTCGGCCGCTTCGTGACCGGGACAGAGAAATCTGCCGGTGCCTATGCGCTGGTCTGCCCGGGGGTGGCGCTCACGGTCATGGTGCACTTCTTTATCAATGCCGGTCTGGTCGGGTTCGGGGCCCTCGAGCAATTCAGTGCGGGCTACTGGGCGTTGACGATTATTGCGCTGGTTCTGCAGGCCGTAACGATCTGGCTGGTTCTCCGGCTCAATCGGCTGCATTTTGGTGGTACTTGACCATCGTTGACCGAAAGTACGTCTATCATTAAGAGACAGGTTGACCCGCATCAACGTCAGAGATTGATGCGGTGGAAAAATGATAAGCATGCCGCTGTGGTGCGTAACGGGCATGGACTTCCCGGTTCGGGGAGCTTCCAGCTTGGGGGAGGGAGTCATGGAAATACGCGAATCCAGGGCAGGTAAGCGCTTGCGCTACAAGCTGCTTGCCTGGCTGATGGTGACTGTCAGTTCCGTAGCGCTCGGGGCGGAGCGATCACCACCGACGGCAGATCACAGCAAGTTTGAGGCACTGCAGGGCCCGTTCAGCAGTGCCCAGGAAGTCACCGAAGCCTGTCTGGGCTGCCATAATGAAGCCGCCAATCAGATCCGCGAAACCACCCACTGGAACTGGACCTACGACCACCCGGAAACCGGCCAGCAGCTGGGCAAGCGGAACGTGATCAACAGCTTCTGCGGTATGGTGGTGACCAATGAACCCCGCTGCACCTCCTGCCACGTGGGCTACGGCTGGACGGACATGAACCAGCCACCGCCATCGGAAGATTCCGCCGTTGACTGCCTGGTCTGCCACGACACCACCGGCGACTACTGGAAGTTTCCCACCCTCGCCGGCCTGCCTACCGACAAGCCCCGGGAGTGGCCCGGTGGCAGTGGAAAAATGGTCAATCCCCCCGATTTGCCCCACATTGCCCAGAACGTGGGTGCCAGCGACCGGCAGAACTGCGGCAGCTGTCACTTCTATGGGGGTGGCGGCGACGGCGTAAAACACGGGGACCTGGACTCCTCCCTGGTCAATCCGCCGCGATCCCTGGATGTGCACATGTCTCCGGACGGGCTGGACTTTGCCTGCGCCGATTGTCACTCCACCTGGGGACACAATGTCTCTGGCAGCCGTTACCAGGCCACCGCAAAGGACACCGTCGGTATTGATGTGCCCGGTCATACTGACCTGAGCCGGGCCAGTTGCGAGTCCTGCCATGGCTTTGACCCCCACGACAAACCCAAGCTTAATGACCACGTGGACAAGCTGGCGTGCCAGACCTGCCACGTTCCCGAGTTCGCCCGGGGCGGGGTGCCCACCAAGATGTGGTGGGACTGGTCAACCGCCGGCCGGCTGGACGACGACGGCAATCCCATTACCGAGTATGACGAAAGCGGCCACGTAAGCTATCTCAGCACCAAGGGTGATTTCCACCATGAGGAAAACGTGGTGCCCCACTACGCCTGGTTCGACGGCACGGTGGAATATACCCTGCTGGAGGATGAGCTGGATCTTGCCAATGAGCCCGTGGAGATCAACCGCATTGACGGCAGTCCCGACGACCCGGCTTCCCGCATCTGGCCCTTCAAACTGATGCGGGGCAAGCAGCCCTTCGATACCCAACTCAATACCTTGCTGGTCACCCATGTGTTCGGTGCTGATGACACCTCCTTGTGGAGCAATTTCAACTGGCCGAACGCGCTGCAGGCCGGCAGTGAAATGTCCGGCCGGCCCTTCAGCGGTGAGTACGACTTCGTGGAAACGACAATGTACTGGCCCATCACCCACATGGTGCCGCCGGCGGAGCAGGCCTTGAGCTGTGGTTCCTGCCATGGTGCAGAAAGCCGCCTGGCGGGCATCGGTGGTATCTACATGCCCGGCCACAGCGGCAACGTCTGGCTGGACCGGATTGGCTGGCTGGTGGTGGTGCTGGCGCTGTTGGGGGTGCTGGCCCATATCGCGGCCAGGGTTATCTTCAGGGGGAGGAAGCACTCATGAGCAGGGTCATGATCTATAAACGCTTCGAACGCTTCTGGCACTGGTGCCAGGCATTGCTGATCTTCACGCTGCTGTTCACTGGTTTCGAGATTCACGGCAGTTACTCGGTGCTGGGGTTTGGTGATGCCACCCAGGCCCACACCCTGGCGGCCTGGGCCCTGATCGTGTTGTGGCTGTTTGCCATTTTCTGGCATTTCACTACTGGTGAGTGGCGCCAGTATATTCCTACCCGCAACGGGCTGTTTGCGGTGATTCATTACTACCTGATCGGTACCTTCACCGGGGCTGAGCATCCCTATCGCAAGACCACACGGGCCAAGCATAACCCGCTGCAACGGCTGGCCTATCTGTTTTTCAAGCTGGTGATATCGCCGGTGATCTGGGTATCGGGGCTGCTGTACCTGTTCTATGCGGATTGGCCCGCCATGCTGGCGGGTGCGCTGGAGCTGGAATGGGTTGCCCTGATCCATACTGCCGCCGCCTTTGCCATGCTGGTGTTCATCATTGCCCACGTGTACATGACCACCATGGGACATACCCTGACCAGTCATATCCGGCCCATGGTCACCGGGTACGACGATATCGACGAGAAGTAACCGGCTGAGAGGGTCGGGGGTCCGAATCCCGGCTCTTGTCCGTGCCCGGTTTCGGTCAGCGGAGGCTCCGGGTACCATGTGCCGTTTTCCACCTGACCATCGCCACAAGACCGCGCCTTGACGACTGACACGCCTTCCGAATCTGCCCAACCCGACATCCATGCTGGTCGGAACTTCTTTGTGGTCTGTCTGGCGCTGACCCTGTGCTTTGTCGTCTATTCCATGCTGATTGTGGCAGTGCCGGTTTACGGGCTTCGGCTCGGGGCCTCACCGCTGGTGCTGGGCGCCGTGCTCAGTACCCAGTACCTGCTGCCCCTGTTATTTGCCATTCCCCTTGGTGGGGTAGTAACCCGATATGGGGGCAGGGTGACGCTCATCAGCGGAGCCTGCCTGATGGTGGCGGGCCTGCTGTCCATGCATTTCTGGTATGGCTACCCGGGGCTGGTATTGGGCCAGTTGCTGGTGGGACTGGCACACCTGCAAATGGTGCTGGCGGCCCAGACCATTATCTCCAACCTGGGTACTGGCCCCACACTGGAGCGGTACTTCGGCTGGTATTCCACCTGGCTGTCCGGCGGCCAGGTGGTCGGCCCGTTGCTAGCCGGTTACCTGCTGGACTCAGGGCCGGGCACCGGTCAGGTGTTCCTGGTAATGGCGGTATTCGCCTTCCTGGCAGGTTTGGCCGGTTTCTGGCTCACCGGGCAGGCCAGGGAACGCCTGAAGGTAACCCGCAGAGAAACGGGCTTTCGAGCTCAGTGGGGGCTGATGCGTACCAACCAGGGTGTTCAGTTATCGGTGCTGGTGACGGTGCTGGGCATGTTTGCACTGGGGGTCTACGGCAGTTACCTGCCTGTTTACCTGGAAAGCCTGGCCATGAGTCCGGTCGTTATCGGGGTGCTGGTGAGCCTGCGGGCGGCAGTCTCCATGCTGATCCGGCCGTTCATGGCGCCAATGATCGCCATGGTGGGCGGTCGCCGCAACGCGGTTCTGCTGGCACTGGGCACCCTGGCGGCGGGCATTACCTTCCTCGGGTTATCTGAACAGATTCTCCTGATCGGCCTGCTGGCGGTGCTGGTGGGCATTGGCGCAGGGCTTACCCAGCCCTTGTCCATGGTGCTTCTTGCGGAGTCCGTCGACCGCGAGAAACGTTCTGGTGCCCTTGGTATGCGCCTGATGGCCAACCGGGCGATCCATTTCCTGGCGCCGTTGCTCTTCGGGGTATTGCTGGAGCTGGGCGGGTTTGTACTGGCGTTCGGCGCTTCCGGCCTGATGATTGCGTTTGTACTGATCGTTATGCAGCGCCGTGCAAATGGGTATTAGCGAATGGTTTCTGGTCCATGGCGGCATTTCAGGTAGGCTAAAGGGTGTGACCAGTCCCGGACGGTAACCAATGAGTAGCTTCAATCCGGCACTTTTCAGGAACGGCCAAAACCGGATACTGAAACGAAAAAGGGCATACCCGAAGGCATGCCCTTGATCGTTAAATATGGTCGGGACGGCAGGATTTGAACCTGCGACCACCTGCACCCCATACAGGTGCGCTACCAGACTGCGCTACGCCCCGAATTGCGTCCGGAGTATACGACCAGGCAGCGGTGTCATATCGGAATAGTGACTGGCTGCTCTGTACTCCGTGCCAGGTTGGTTTCCCTCACTGGCTTAGCGGGAGCGAAGTCTACACTAGCCGTTTGGAAAAATAAACACTCCATGACAGGGTGTTGCGGATATTTTCACGGCGCCATTAGCGGCCATGACTTTTGCGTCATCGTCTGTAGAATCCTGTGAGATTCGCA
>NZ_JAWLGY010000003.1:0-263616 GCF_041690615.1 Marinobacter sp. | reverse complement strand
CGGGCCCACAGGGGACTTGCACCCCCAAGTCATCCGGCCAGCACCACCTGGACCGGAACAGCGCCGTCAAGGCGCTACGCGCCATGCCTGGCGCACTACTGAAAAGCCCCCGGCGTCTCATCGGGGGCCTTTCAGGCGTTACAAAGATCGCGACAAGTAAAACGTCATGCCTTTGCGGCTTTCTTTCTGCGCGCCAGGCCAAGCCCTGCGAGACCCATGCCCAGAAGAGCCAGGGTACCCGGCTCCGGGACCTGTGTAGCAACAATACTGAACGTGGTCTGGAAGCTATTGACCGCTTCCTCCTCGGTTATCAGACCGACACAGGGCGACACTGTACCTGCTTCCGTACAGGCTTCTGGACTCAGGGTCTGCAGGCCCTCCAACTGAAGGAAAACGGTGTAGGCATAGTCCGCAATCGTAAACGACGGAGACTCGAACACGAAGCCCCCCTCCCCATCAGGCATGCCACCTATCGCCAGGAGGTTGCCAAGGGTGAAAATATCGTCACAGACGGAACCCGATTCGGGAATACAGTTTCCAGCGCTATTGCCGGTTTCAATAAAGAAACTCTCGAATGTAATAGGCGCCAGTGCTTGCGGAGCGCCGGCAGCCGGAAGAAACGGGGTCAGCGTCAACTGCGAAGTCAGATCGAACGTGGCAAGGGCAGTACCCTGCGAGGGCAGAATATTGTTGGTGTGGGTGAAAACCCCTCCGTTTACCGCTGCTCCATTTGTCACAAGGCCACTGCCCGCAACGACGTCAGTGATCGAGATTGAAGACTGTGGACCAGTACCAACGCCCCAGGACAGGGTGCTGTTACCGTTGCTCGGTGTGATCGTGCCGGTTCCGCCAGTGTCAGTCCAATCGGTAAACTCACTCTGGGCGGAGTACCCCCACTCAGTGATGAGAGCCGCGCTGGCAGATTGCACCCCCAACGCAAAGGGCACGACAAGAGAGGAGAGAAGCGTTTTCTTGAAAATAGTATTCATCGGTAATTCCTCCATGATTGTGAACGCCGGCAGCCAGACTTCCAAGCGAGCACGCCAACGCTTCTTGCTGCATGCATAACGAATACCACCTACAGAAACTCCCTAACTGTCAAAAAGTTAAATAAGATCCAAGTTTCCAGCTTGCGATATGCTGTAAACTTATTCGACACTAGATAACACTCCATATATCTATAACAACGTCATGTTCGAATAAGCCTGCCTTCAGTACCGAGATTATGTGTACGAATAACATGCCTCTTTTTGAGCGCTATTCACTTAAGGCATAAAGTGTCAATCACTGAGCCTCCCGGCGAGCGTAAGCCCCAGTTCGCATTATTCACATCATGTGATTTGTCGACTAGCTTTACACATAACAACACGCCCTATAGCAGCTTATTGAAATATCGTTATTTTTTTTCAGGCCCGAAACTTGCTTGGCAAGAATGCAGGTAGCCGGATCGTCAAGACGGTCCATAGCTGCCCACAGGACTACAAATCAAAAAGGAGCATTCTATGAAAAAGCTAAACAAGCTTATTGCAGGCACCACCCTGGCACTGACATGCCAGGCCGCATCGGCACTGGTGATCGACTCGACGTCAAGCGATGGCAGTGTGCTGGCAGGCGCTATCCTTGGATCGGGAATCACCATCTCGAACGTAAACTACTATGGGGGCAGTAACCAGTCAGGCTTGTTTTCTGACGGCACCAGCACCATTGGCATTAATAATGGCCTGATCATGACGTCAGGAAGCGCCCTGGAGGCTCCGGGACCCAATAATTCGGATGGCACCACGGGTAATATCGGTACAGGCGGTGGCCTGGGCGATAGTGACCTGAACGCACTGATCCCCCAGTCAACCTATCACGCGGCTGTATTGGAATTTGATTTTATATCCGACACAGACAGTCTTTTCTTTAACTACGTGTTCGCGTCGGAAGAGTACAACGAGTATGTAAACTCGAGCTACAACGACGTATTCGCCTTTTTTGTCGATGGCGTCAACATCGCACTGGCGCCAGACGGGCAGCCGGTCAGCATCAATAATGTTAACTGTGGAGGCTCGGGAACGGGCACCGGTCCAAACTGTTCGGTTTATAACAACAACGACCCATCTAACGGTGGGCCCTTCTATAACATCGAGTACGACGGATTCACCGACAAACTGCTCGCCTCAATTTCCGGGCTTGTAAGCGGTACTACCTACAGTATGAAAATTGCCATTGCCGATGCCGGGGACACCATCCTCGACTCTGCCATTTTCATCGAAGGTGGCAGCTTCTCCAGCGAAGATCCGACCTCCGTCCCTGAGCCCGGCACTCTCGCATTGCTCGGCCTTGGTCTGGTAGGCTTGGGCGCAGCCCGCCGTCGCAGGGCTTAATCTCCAAAGCCGTTCGAGCATACTAGAAACCGGAGGCCCCTCGGGCCTCCGGTTTCTAGTTATGACAGGCTCCGACATACGCCCAGCCATAGTCGTTGTGTCGACATATTATACACACCCTCAAACCTCCGCTCCGCCTCTGCCCGCCAGACCAGTTTAGATAATTGATATTAAATAACTATTCCTTGCATGGCTTAATTTTTGAATAGAAGGTCTAGTCAGTGGCGTAAGCAGCCCCTGTGTTAATAATCATTTTGCCGGACTGCACAACAAAGAAAGGAAAACATATGAGAGTGTTACATTTGATGTTAGGCGCAGCCTTACTCAGCATGACAGCCACCATGGCGCACGCTATACCCTTCATGTCCAGCCTCGATGATCAGTGCGTAGGCTGTGACCTTTCCAACCAAACCGTTGGCACCTATGTTGATCCAACCGGAACAGCCCTGGACGGTGCAGACTGGATACAGGATACCGCTAGCTGGTTTGTAAACGATGCAGGTTACCGAATCTGGGAAGAAGACCTGAACATGACTGGTACTGACGCCATCATCACGTCACTCTTTGTATCTTACGACGACACCCTGATGATCAAGAGTAAGGGCAAAACACTGTTCAATTCCGAAGATTACTCAATCAACGCACCATGGACGCAGGTTATTGATGTTATTGCACTTGTCGGCCAGCCCTTCCTGATTGCTGGCGATGGACGACTGAACTTTTGGGTAACAAATAGCGAAAACTTTGCGACAGGCGTGATCTGGAAAGGTGAAGCCAGTGTCCCCGAACCCGGCACACTGGCCCTTCTCGGAATGGGGCTTCTGGGTCTGGGCGCAGCACGGCGTCGTAAGGCCTGATTTCTGCCAGCAAAGCAGGCGTATAACTGAAACCGGGCCTCCCAGCCCGGTTTTTTTTCGGTCTGTCGAAGTTTTTTACAGCTGCAAAACAAACGATTTTTCCGAGTGGGCGACCTACCTGGGAAGCCGAAAGCGAACAAAACAGGCAGCACCAATCAGCATTTTCCGATAGAGTATGAAAGCCTCGGCGGTCACGCTACTTAGCCTACCCTGAGAAAAAGCACAACCACCCAGAAGCGCAGTTGGTCATGCAATGTTAAGGAAAACACTGGATCAGTTCCCTCTCGCACGCCCCTATCTTCTAGTAACCGCCATAGCCATTGCGCTGTTCTGGCCGACCTGGTTCCGGTTGGTCGGCGAATGGCTGAAATGGGAGCAGGTGCTTGCCCACGGGCTTCCCACGTTCGCCATCTTTATCGGGCTCCTGCTGATTCACCCGCCGCCCCCACTTGGAAACCGGGCGCGACGTAGCTTCTCAGTACCCGGCAGCCTGTCATTGCTCGCAACAGTTGTCGCCTGGGCATTGCTGGAACTGGTACGCATCGACACCCTTACCTACCTGATGTTGCCTGCGGGTCTGCTCGCTCTGGCCTGGGCGCTTCTGGGGGCAAAGGCGATGCTGCGCTTTCTGCCCTATGTATTGTTATTCGGATTGTCCCTGCCGGTATGGTCGGACCTGGTGCCGTACCTTGTTGTTCTGGCGACGGCAGTGGTTACCAAGCTGGTCGCTGGCATGGGCATCACTGCACTCATCGAAGGCGCCAACATAACCTTGCCCTACGGTCGCCTGGTGATCGCTGATGGTTGCTCCGGCATCCGCTACTTTGCCATCTCCCTCCTGTTGGCAATGATGATGTCCATACTCAATGACTTTCGCTGGAGGGGCTGGTTTGCTGCACTCGCGGTTGGCGCCAGCGTTGCTTTGGTGGTGAACTGGGTGCGTATAACGGCCCTCGTGGTTATCGCCTACCAAAGCGATATGGAAAGTAGCCTGGTAGCAGACCACGAGACCTTCGGGTGGGCTATCTACGCGGCTTTTGTCATTCCGATTATGTGGTTGGCACCTGTCCTACGCCGCGAGGGGACGCCGGACGGCGCCCCTCCCCATTTGCTCAAAATGGGTTTCGTTGCGGTTGTTGCGGCGTTCCTGGTCGGGCCACTGGGTGTCAGCCTGGCGCATTCACGGGCCTCAGGCAGCCCAGCCTGGGCCCTGGCTGTACCCGGTTTCGTAAAGACAGCCCCGGAGGCTTTGCCACTGAAGATAACCTTACCGGACACGTTGAGCCAGGAAGTGTGGAGTGCAGGACAGACCACCTGGATTTCCCTGGCCCAAACCCGCAACACCGAACGAGGGGGAAAATTGGTCCCCTACCTGCCGCCACGAGTACCCGGCAACTGGTTCCGCACCGACCAGGATTCAGGTTACGGAAGTAACGTTCGCATTTACCAACACCTGACTGAGCGCCGTCAGGTCGTTACCGCCGAGCTATTCCAGGTAGGCACCTACACCACGACAAGCTACACCAAAGCCAAGCTCCTGCAGATACCCGCGACACTGTCCGGTGAGAACCGGTTTGCGCTCATTTCAGTGCAGGGTATTTGTGCACCACGGAGCTGCGACAGCGCTGTCGAGCGGGTGAGGACAGCACTGGACAACCTGACCCTGGACGCAGCCCGCTGAAATGTCGGCCAGCCTGAAGGTACTCAAAAGTGCTGGCCTGCTTTTCGGCATTCAGATTGTTCAGCGGGGGCTGGGCATCATCAGCACCCTCATCCTTGCCCGGCTGCTAGCGCCGGAGCACTTCGGCATCGTTGCGCTTGTCACCATTGCTTTACAGTTCTTCGAATTGCTGGTGGAAACCGGCAATAGGCAATACATCGTTCAGAAAGAAAGCCTCGATGACGAAGATCTTGATACCGCCTGGAGCATGGATATCCTGATCAAGTCCTCCCTGGCGGTACTGGTTATTGCGAGTTCGCCCGCCCTGGCCCGATGGTTCGATGAGCCTGCCCTGACCGCGGCCCTGGCGGTTGCCGCCTTAGCCCTGCCGATACGTGCACTGAGAACACCAGGCATGATGCGCCTGGCACGGGAGATCAACTACCGCCCCCTGTTCCGGCTCACGCTCTGGCAGAAGGGGCTGTCATTCATGACAGTAATCACCATTGCGTTCATCGACCCCAGCCACTGGGCCATCATCGCCGGCAATCTCGTCTCGGCGGCGGTACTCGCTGTGGGCTCCTACCGGGTGGACCATCACCGTCCCCGATGGACACTCAGCCGTTTTCGGCAGCAATGGGGGTTTTCTCAATGGCTCCTTTTGCGGGGGATTGTTGGTTTTACCCGCTCTCAGGTAGACAACCTGCTGGTGTCACGTTTTTTCGGCACGACCGCGCTCGGCGGCTACAACCTGGTAAGAGAGGTAAGCCTGCTGCCAGCATTGTCCGCTATTATTCCCATGAGCGAACCCCTGCTGGCCGCCATCGCCCAAAGCCGCGAATCCCGCACGAACCTTGCGTACCGGGTCAGTTTCAGCCTGGCCTTGATGATTACTGTGCTGACGCCCATCACCGTATTCATCATGCTCTATTCAAAGCTCATAGTGCGGGTGCTATTGGGCACCCAGTGGACAGAATTCGCGCCCCTGTTGCAGCCTTTCGGACTGTTCTTCTTTACCTTCTGTCTGTTCTCGCTGATCAGCGACGCCGTTATTGCGCAGGGCAAGGTCAAGGGACTGTTCTGGTTCGATCTGACCTCTACGACGATAATACTGGCCACCTTGTATTGGTTCGCTACAGACAGCCTTAACACAATGGCCTGGGCGAGGGGCTGGCTCGCAGTGGCGACGACTGCGGCACTGTTAGTCATCCTCCAGAGACAGACACGGTTTAGCGCCGGACACCTTCTGCTGCTCTGCCTTCCTGCTGCCCTGGGCTCGAGTGCGAGTGCCCTGGTGACCATTAGCC
Source organism: Marinobacter sp. (assembly GCF_041690615.1). GTDB lineage: Bacteria > Pseudomonadota > Gammaproteobacteria > Pseudomonadales > Oleiphilaceae > Marinobacter. The sequence continues at coordinate 257,423 of NZ_JAWLGY010000003.1, read as the reverse complement.
TGGACATGTCATGGGAACTGCCGTTAGCGGAGTTCATGGTGCGCGGTACGGTTTTTGTCCTGATGGCTGCGGTGTCAACGATAGTTCTTGCGATGCTGTTGCTCCGCCAAACACCGGAATGGCAACAGCTGATGTCTCTTATCCGCCCGATGATCGAAAGATACCGACACTAATAAACCCGTAGCAATAAAAGTCCTGTCGAAATAAATTACACCAAATAAATAACCAACAGCTATAACAGCAACCAAATCAGAAAAAAACATTACAAGTGCCCGGTGGAGAATCCCGGGACCCGCCACGATACTTGGCGTGAAGGATCAAACATAAATTACGTCATGCAGGCGGCCTAATGGATATCAGAAGCCTCACAGTCATTTTAACGATATCGATATCGATTAGCGGGTGTCAGACCTGGCAGCCTGGCGAAATGCCGCCCCCTGCCGCCCTGCCCTTGTCCAGCGAAACAGGCGTGGTCGAAGCACGGTACTGGAACAATGTAGGCGGCAGTGGTGTCAGCCGACTGACCAGCCTTGCGACCTACCCCGATGATCCCGACGAGAGAATCAGGCTTAATGAACTAAGAAGCCCGCAGAACCGAGGCGACAATTATGGCTCCCTGGTACGGGGGTTCATAATTCCGCCCACCGACGGGTCATACCGGTTTTATGCAACCGGCGACGAGGAGACGCAGTTCCTGCTCAGCACCAACGAGCGACCAGAGAACTTGAATATGATCGCCCTCGTGCCGGAGGCCGCACGCCCCGACGATTACGATCGGTACCGGTCTCAATCATCCGGAACGATTGATCTGGCAGGAGGCAACCGCTATTACTTTGAGATTCGCCATAAGGAAGGTACTGGCAGCGACCATTTCAACGTCGCATGGGAAGGCCCTGACTTCCAACGCCGGGTGATTGGCGGCGAAGCCATCGCTTCGCTAGGGGAATCACGAGGCGGAATAGTGGCAGGAGACGACGCAGAGGCCGCCTATGGGCTGGGTTACCGGGTCGGCTTCTTCGATGCAACACAAGGGGGTGGCTTCAGTCCAGCCTACCCACCCCTGGACCGCGACCAGGATGGAATCTACGACAATTGGGAAACGTCTCACGGACTGAGTCCTGCTGATCCATCCGATGCAACCTCTGACACTGACCAGGACCTTCTCAGCGCCGTTGATGAATTCTGGATTGGATCTGACCCAAACAATCCAGACAGCGATGGTGACGGCATACCGGATGGGGCGGAGTTTGCCTACAGGCTGGACCCGCTTAACCCCGAGGATGCACGCAGCGACCGGGATGGTGACGGTATCAGTAACCTTGAGGAATATCGCAGGGGTATGGAAGTAGATGAAACCTTGCCCTCGGGTCCCACTGCGGAGGCTCCGCCGAGAGCCGTAAACAGCGTCACCATCTCATGGACTGCCCCGCTGACGAGAACAGATGGTAGCTCAATGTCCCTTGGCGAGATTGACCATTACGAAATCTTCTACGGTCAGAGGCAGGACAATATGAACCTGAGCACCAGCGCCCCGGGTGATGCCACCAGCACTGAGATCAGTGGGCTCGAGGATGGAACCTGGTTTTTCTCGATCCGGGTGATTGACACGAGTGGAGCGGAGAGCACCCTTTCCGAGCCGGTCAGGCACACGATAGAGTGATTCGGTTCTTCCTGATGGAGTTCGCAATCTACCCTCTGGATAAGATCTCAAATACTCGCAACAACCACCTCGGATGTGACATTATGTAACTCCCGAGCAGAGTATTTTCGTCAGTACATAGGGAATTGGAAGTAACTGGCATGCTGAGAACCGACGCGACCCTGATCAGTGCGTGCGCAAGTGCGCCACGTATACCAAGTGGCTGTAACCCTTTGCACTTGGCTGTGCAATCACCAAACCTGTCTTCAGACACAAGACTTGGCCGGCCATGACAGCCAGGACACTAGCCAAGCGAGTGGCCAAGGCTGGCTTTCTCCTGCTGGCGTTGCCGCTATACCTGCTCTTTCGGCTGGTAAGCATGCTCGGCAAAAGCGACAGCTGCTTTGCTTCTTTCTCTCAGGGGCTGAGCCTTGTTCCTGGCAAGGCAGGCGTTTACCTCAGGGCAAGCTTTTATCACCTGTCCTGCCCCGACACTTCCGATGACATTTCCATCGGGTTTCTTACGATACTGTCCCACCGGAATACGAGTATCGCTCAAGGCGTCTATATCGGTCCGCAATGCAATATCGGAATGTGTGCGATCGGTAAAAACACACTGATCGGTAGTGGCGTACATATTCTGAGCGGCAGCAGGCAGCACCAGTTTAATGACCTTGATGTTCCCATTCAGGAGCAGGGCGGAACCTTCGAAAAAATTGAGATCGGTGCCGATTCATGGATTGGTAACCAGGCGGTGATAATGGCACCAACTCCTGCCAAGACCATAATTGCATCAGGGTCGGTTGTTACCCGGATTTACGGCGTTGGCGATATTGTCGCCGGCAATCCTGCGCGGGTCATCCGAAACCGGTACGATGCCCATCCTGCCGACAAAGCCGCAGGAGCCAATTGACCATGTCTGCGAAGGAGCTCGTCTACAACGCCTCCCCTGTATGGCTGCAGAACCTGCTAGTTACGGCGTACGGTCAGCATCTATACCGGAAACGCTATTCGGGAATCTATAAAGACGCTCTCCGATTGGCGAGGGAGTCAAGGGATTGGACGCCGGATCAAACCCTGGCCCATCAGGCCGAGCGTCTGCACGAGATGGTAAAACACTGTCGCGAGACCGTCCCCTACTATCAGCGACTCTTTGCCAGTCACGGCTTACACGAAAATGATTTCACCAGTGTCGAGGATCTCACCAAGCTACCCATACTGACCAAAGCCACCCTGAAAGCGCAACCGGAGAGCTTTCGGTCAAGCAAGGGCGAGAGATTCATGCTACAGCACACCAGCGGCAGCACGGGTTCGCCCCTTGAACTGGACGTTAACGAATATACCTACAAGCTTGCTATGGCGCTGGTGGTCGAACACGAAGAAGTCCACGGGGTCCCGTTTGGCGCTCCCCGGGCAACTTTTGCTGGCAGGATGGTCCAGCCTCCTTCCCGACTCAGGCCGCCCTACTCAAGGATTAACCGGGCTGAAAACCAACGGCTATTCTCCAGCTATCACCTGAACTCCACAACATTTCCGGACTATGCCAGGGAGCTGGACCGTTTCCGCCCAGCCGAACTCATCGGCTATCCGTCTGCCATCGCAGACCTGGCCAACTATTACCTCATGACCAACACGAGGCCCGGCTTCACGCCCGCAGCCATCATAACGAACTCGGAAACCTTGCCGGATTGGCAACGGGACAAGATTGAGAGTGTCTTCGGTTGCCCGGTATTCGACTACTATGGCACTGCGGAGTATGTATTGTTTGCCGGCCAGGAAGCAGATAAACGTTATCGACTGAACCCTGTCATCGGTATCGCAGAAGTCCTCCCTGAACCGACAGACCACCGTCTGCTGGCCACCACCCTGACAAACGACGCAATGCCGTTACTACGGTATGAAGTTGGCGACACGGCGGAGCCGCTGGAATACCTCACGTCAACGGTCGTCCAGTCGCTGGCAAGGGTTAATGGTCGAGTCGATGACTATATTGAATTGCCCGACGGTCGCAGAGTCGGGCGTCTGGACCATGTATTCAAAGGAATCAGCGAATTGGCAGAAGCCCAGATAGTGCAGGATGCAACGGATCACTGCTCGATCTACATCGTCACTAACGATGCTGACTCAAAGGTCGCGGAAGCCAGGATAAAAGAGAACTTTCACCAAAGAGTTGGCGAGGAACTCTCCGTTTCCATTGAACGAGTCTCAAGGATTCCACGTGGCAAAAATGGAAAGTTCAAGAATGTTCTCCGGACTTTCCGTTGACCGGGTCTGTTCTGATGCTCGGAAAAGACATGACTTGATGCAAGAACCTTCATCGTTCGCAATGACATCGTTAAGCACTAACAACAGGCAGTAGGTAGCACAATGGAAGCGATCAGTATTCGCCTCAGGGAAGAACAGGGGATCCGGCGTGAAGGAGAAGCGTTTCAGCTCGGTATACCGCTGAAGCAGGGGGATCTCTCGCCCGATGCAGAGGTTATCCTGGTGGATACCGCGAGCTGTGAAGAAATCATCTGCCAAAGTAGTCCGACGGCGAGCTGGCCAGACGGTAGCGTCCGTTGGCTCAAGTTACAGTTTCTTGGCGATCTTGAGCCCGGAGCGGAACAAACGCTTGAACTCCGCTCAAGGGAAACACCGACTTCGCCGGCCTCTTTACTGACCTACACGAGAGATCACAAAGGCCTGGCTATTGATACTGGCGCCACCAGGTTCAGTCTGACAGCAAACTCGCCGACCTGGGTGCATACCGAGAACAGCATTTCTACGAGTCACCGGCTCACCTTGACCAGTAAAGAAGGAAGGCGCTGCCAGACGGTTACCGATGCCGACTGGGAGATCGTAGAACACGGCTCTGTCAGTCTGACCTGCCAACAGACGGGATGGTTTCTCGACGGCGACATTCGCCTGGCCCGATTCCACTGCCGTCTCACGTTCTACCACAACAGCAAAACGATCGAAGTTCAGACCTGTCTCCATAATCCGAAACGGGCCCTTCACCCCGGCGGGTTGTGGGACCTCGGCGACCCTGGTTCCGTACATTTCAAGTCAATGGACATACGTGCTGAACTTTCCGACATCCAGCAGGTAAGAATAATCCCTGAACCAGGAATGCCTGCAGTCGAGCTGGATAGCAAACACGGCACGCTCTACCAGGATTCGAGCGGGGGCGAACACTGGGACAGTCTTAACCACGTCAACGCAAAAGGCGAGGTCACCACCAGGTTCAGGGGGTATCGTCTTCGCATTGGTGACCATATCCAAATGTCTGGAAATCGAGCCAATCCGGTCATTAACGTCGCAACCCCCTTAACAACCGTTCAGGCTACCCTTCCTCATTTCTGGCAAAACTTCCCCAGTTCCATCGGCGTGCAAGACAACGGACTGATCGTTGGCCTGTTTCCGGGCGAAGCCGCTGAGGTATACGAACTGCAGGGCGGCGAGCGGAAAACCCAGACCGCCTATTTCCATTACGGCGACGCCCCGGGTGCCCTTGCGTGGACACTGTCGCCGGCCGTCCCGGTGCTGGATGCGCAGCAGTACGAGGAAAGCCAGGCATTCCAGTGGTTCGCTGCGAACGGGGCCCGCGGGCCACTGGAGGAACTTATTCAGCTGGGGCTGGACGGTCCCGGCAACTTCTTTGCCAAACGCGAAGTCATCGACGAGTATGGCTGGCGCAACTTCGGCGATATCTTTGCCGATCACGAGACGCTATATCAGGCTGAGGGGGAGTCACCCTATATCTCTCACTACAATAACCAATATGATGCGATCTATGGCTTCGCTCGTCAGTTTGCATTAACCGGTGACAAGCGATGGCACGAACTGATGGATGATCTTGCCGCTCATGTCCGGGATATCGACATCTACCATACCGATGAAGACCGGTCGGAGTACAACCACGGCCTCTTCTGGCATACGGACCATTACCTGCCAGCACATACCGCCACCCATCGCACCTTCTCCCGGTATAGCAACACCAGCTCGACGCCTGGACAAACTGGGGGCGGACCGGCAGAGCAGCACTGCTACACCACGGGACTCCTGTACCACTACTTTCTTACGGGCTGCGAGGCTTCACGCCAGGCCGTTCTCGACCTAGCAAACTGGATCGTGGTCCAGCGCGAAGGTGATCATTCTTTTCTGGGGCAACTGGAACTGGCTACAAGACGTGAACTTCCCAAATTAAAAGCAACGTTGCGGGGCCAAAGACCACCGGACCGGTACTACGCGTTAAACCGCGGAACGGGCAACTACCTCAATACGCTTCTCGATGCGTACTGGCTAACACTGGACCAAGAGTGGTTAGGGCAAGCTGAAAGCGTGATCCAATCTACAATCCACCCGGCAGACGATCTTGATGAACGAAACCTGAGCGATACGGAAACCTCCTGGTCATACCTGGTGTTCTTGGCGAGCCTCGTCAGGTACCTGACCATAAAGCTGGCTATTGGCCAGTGCGATGACCAACTCAGATATGTTCATGCCTGTCTCAGGCTGTACCTTGACTGGATCCACACAAACGAGAAGCCCTTCCTTGATGAGCCGGCCAAACTTGAATTTCCCAATGATACGTGGGTCGCTCAAGATGTGAGAAAAGCCGCGCTTTTACTCCAGGGAGCGGCTCTGTTTCCCAACAGAACTGAAGAGTTCAAACAATCCGGGAAACAATGGCTGGATTACGTGACCTGTCACCTTTTGAAATCCCGCGAGCGAGAAATGGCGAGAATACAGGTAATACTGCTACAAAATGCCGGGCCGCACGCATACCTCGAAGGTCAGGCTCGAAGCGAATACGAACTCTTGGGAATCCCTGCGGATCTGACGGATAGTCATTTCGGAAAACAGCCACGCCTGAGTCCCTTCAGGTCCGCCTTAATTCTCTTTCGTCGGCTTGCCTTCGGACTTCGTAAATTCAGCTTCTTAAAGGAAAAGGCATGGTTGACGGCTCGCCTGGAGGGTCGTTAGCCAATGCAACTATACGGATGAAAGCCCAGTAGACTGAACGACCAACCGAACGTTTCCGACCATAACCGCCTCATAGTGACAGCCACAAAATCCGGGAAATGTATGCTACGACAAAACTCATTTCTGGTCACAATATCCAAACCAGCGAAGGCAACTCAGCCAGACAGTCCTTCTGTAACGCATGTTAAAGTCGACATGCAAAAACCGAACAGCCACTATATCGTCTACGAGAAATCTGATAATGCCGGGTTCCATATTTTTTTCGGCGAGAGAAAGGACGGGCGTCAACTGGACCCTTCTCGCCCGATCAACGGCACATCCATACAATACCGACCTGACAGAAAAGAAGTGGAGATTGTCGCCGACGAGGTGGGTGCTGAATACCTTTTTTACAAAGAAGACCAAAACTCAATTCTTTTGTCTAACCGTCTTGACAATCTTGTTAAAGTTAACGACAGGCCAAATTGGAGCGCCATCCAATGCTTTCTATCCTTCGGTTACACATTGAAAAGCGATACGTTCTTTAATGATATAAAAAAAACGCTTCCATACGAAAAAATCTCAATCGATACTTATAATCTTAAGCTGACAAAGTTACTGTATTCGCCAAAACCGACAGAAAATACCCACACAAACGAACCCGAAGCCGTTAGGTTATTCTCGAAACGTCTTTCCGAAATACTGAACGACTATGAGCCGATGGTTTTAATGATGTCTGCTGGCTGGGATTCAAGAACGCTTCTTGCCCCCAGGAATTCGCCTGTGACAGCAGCCTATACTCACGGCGACCTATCGAGCCGGGAAACCACAATCGCGAAAAAACTCACTGGACGCGTTCGAAAGGATCACCTTTTCAGAGACGTCCAGAACCTTAAAATTGACAACGAATTGCTCAACGAGATAATCGAAATGAATGGCCACTGCCTATGGCCAATATGGCATGTATCCAGTCGGATAGCCGCCAGCACATACGCGCTGCCGATTACAAGTGGCGTTATTGGAGCGAGAATCGGTGGCCATAATGGATTCCCCAGTATGGGGAGCCGTAGCCAGAAGATCATTAATTCTTTACATCTGATCAACCCAAAACTGATAACCAGGGAAAAAATAATCCGCGATCTGGAGGGCATCCTGAAGGCTCCTGAGAGATTCTGGTTCACCAGTCAAGGAGGCCATCAACTTTTCCAGGAAACGAGGCCGAAGTGCAACGAAGAGCTTCAGGAAACGTTAAAAGAATACCTTGGCTCGTATGGGGACTTTTCATTTGCAATTGAAAAGTTTAACTACGATCATGTTAGTCGACAGTATATGATGAAACAACCGTCCATGGCTCGAGGAGCACTTGGATATTACTCACCACTCAGTCATCCTGACTTACTCGATTTGGCCTATTCAATGCCATTTAAATCCCGACTCCATAATACACTCAGTAAAAAAATAATAAAAACACTTAATCCTGATCTGCTACAATTTCCAATGGCTGCGACGCTTACCAAAGCAAAACGGCCGATATGGCTGCAGGAATTATCCAGAATAGTGCGGATCGTAATCGAACGAGCAGCCATTGCTTTAAACCGAAACCGACCCAAACTGGGTTGGTTTAACTATGAGCACCTTTACCACAGCAACGTTCTTAATGAGATTGTGGACTCACTGCACTCCAAACTTTGGTCCCAGGAACAGATGAAATACGTAATCTCCCGAAATCCTGAAAATGGTGTTGATGCTGGATCAACTCTAGACATGCTGTGCAAAATCAAAACCGTGGATTATTATCTGAATCTATCCAGCTATGATTCGACTATCTCTTCCAAATCGGACCAAAGATATGCACACCCGGAATAGAGACATACACAAAGGCAAAGCCGATCAAGCATCGAATCGAATCTGGATTTCTTGGGAAAACCAAAGGCGTACAGTTATATTGAGCAAGGAGTTCAACGCCAAATTGTTTATACTTGAATCAAAAAAAAGCACGGTCTTCCGATATCTGGAACTGAGCTTCAAGACTATTTCTCTTCTCCTTAAAGAAAAACCTAGGTATGTTTTTGCGCAGAACCCGTCGATTATATTGGCAGCGCTAGTCTGTACGCTTAAAAAGCCCTTGGAATTCACCTCAATTATTGACCGGCACACCAACTTTAAGATTGAACACAAAGATTCTTGGAATCCCAAATGGATCGCATTTCGCTGCCTTAGTAATTATAGCTTAAAAAGATCTGACTACACCATTGTGACCAATAAGTATCTTAAGTTATTAATTAGGAATTATTCCAGGCAAACAATCGTATTGCCAGATAGAATACCAACTCTGACGACGGATGGTTCTACTGAACACGAATCCACTGCCAACATATATCGTGCCTTTTTTATTTGCACCTTCGCCGACGACGAACCCTATCGTGAGGTGTTTGAAGCGTTTAGAGATTTCCCCGATATTCACTTGGAAGTAACAGGGAACTATAGAAAGGGCCTAACGAATCCGGAAATAGAGGCACTACCAGATAATATTAAACTTCTTGGATTCGTCAGCAATCAAAGTTATATCAATCACCTTTATGAGTGTGACTTTACGATAGTTTTGACGAACCAGGAATTCACTCTGAACTGCGGTGCCTATGAATCTCTGGCAGCAAAAAAACCAATGCTCCTGTCTAACACGAAAGCCATCCGTTCTTACTTTACCTTTGGTGCGAATTACATCCAAGACAATTCTGTCGAAAACATACGAGAAGAAATAAGTTCATTAATCAATGAATTACAGAAGCAGAGGGACGATATAATGAAAAACCTCCCTAAAATGAAGTCTGAATGGTTAAATGCCTTTAGTGTAGCGAACAAGCGGATCGAAAAATAAAGCGTAACTTATCCAATTCTGACTCGTCACTTTTCAAAAGCAATCACAGGACACTTATCGTTTAATTATTATGATGCAAATAAACGAAAATCGTCCTGCTACTTCAATGCCTATTATTTATCGACTTCCGTCAATTATTATCGAACATCAAGGTCAGATGGTGGATTAGGCTTTACCTCAGCACTTTCGGTACTCGGCTTACCATTCCATACTTTCAGGTCTGTTACCGCATACCACTGCTCATGTTGGGCCTCATCCGGATATGGATAGTTGTGAGTATTACCACCTATACTAATCCAGTTGAAGCCAACTCCCTGGCCTTCTCCCTCTCTTCGAAAAGGGATATCGGTGCGTTTTTTCTCGAGCACATCGTTGATCCACACCTCCTCCACACCGTCACCTGCGCCCGGAGCGGAATCCATTTTGATACGGATATTCACCTTCACCCAATCGCCGGTCTGAAAAACTTCAGCAAACGAAAGGGAGTCCTTATTACCCTGATATATTGATGTTTCTTCCTCATACTCTTTCAAAAAATAGTGCTCGTCCACGCCAATTAATTCCTGTGGCGTAAACCCCCGGATAAAAGGTGTGAGACGAGCAATGCTAGAGTCGGGTTTTGTCCAAGACTTGAGGTCGAGCATGTAGACTGGCGCTTTGGCTCTACCGCCAACTCCGAAAAAGTCGTACCGAGTCTCTTCTTTATAATTCTCAGGCACATACCGAGCACGAAATAGCTTGGTTATCGTTTGCCCACTTCCGTTTTCGACATCCATCCAAACCCAATCTTGTTGAAACTTGATATAAAACTCTACCCATAATTCATCGTAAACTCCCGGCAGGTCTTTGCCTAGCTGAGCGTCGGCCCCCCATCCCCCGGGTGTGCCATACGATTCGTCATAAACAACGAAAGACTTCCCGCCGGCCTGTCGAGACTGTGAACCATCTATGCTTGCGACAGGTTTGCTGCCGGGAACAGGCGCTTTGCCGGAAGAACCGTTTGGATGCCACCATTCAGAAGTGTAGTAACTGTCGAAATTTCCGGGGATGTTTGCGGCGGCGCTCGGATCCAAGGTATCGCCAGGATAGCGTAGTCGCTGAGCGACTTCTTCGTTGGACCAGTCGGGAGTATTGTTAAAGTCAGCGTCGAAAACAAGCTCACTTGCGTTAGAAGGTCCGGAGCCTGCCAAAAGCAGCATCGTAATGGATGTAACTTTCCAACCTTTCATCATGCACCTCATTGCGACACATTTTTCGATAATAATGAATTAATTGCTATACACATCGAACAACGAGTTTAGGGTATCTTCAGAGTAACAACAATCATGGAATAGAAACTTTTTGAAACGCAATGTTTCTATTGATTTTCAAGGGTAAATCGACCAAATCTGTGATCCAGTTAACTACCGACGTAGCCAGCCTGAGGTGTCGATACCAAATTTTTTCGAAAGCTCCGCCGTATCATCCTTATAAAAGTCTAATAATATCTGGTAGTCGGAGTCGGTCAGTGAAGGCTTACTTTGTTTTTCGGAGCCAATTTCTGAAAGCTTGAAAAATTGGTTTTTAACGATGAAAGGAGCACGCGTCTGCTCTACATAGCGACGATAGAACTTGAGAATACGAACACCTGTATTTGATGGCCTGCGGTGGCCAGAACTAGCGTTATATACCTTCTGTATATTACTCACAGGAAAGTCTTCATCGACGCCAAGAAATCCAAAAATATCTCTTACGATGTTCTTCGACGACTTATGAAGTTCATCGAAGGAGAGCACCAGAATTTGTTCACGAGCAAAAAACTTCAAAAATTGCTCCAGCTGATAATTGTACCTTCCCTGCCACCCGATAGTTTCATGCTCAATATTGCGAACCATCTCTGAAAAAGATCTTCTCTCAACGCCCCGATGCACCTCGTTCCTGTAATGCGACATCAGACGACTTATAGGGTCGCGCACAATATAAAGAAGCTTTACATCGGCCCTATAATCTGAGATTCGCTCCGCTGCCTTTTCAAGAAACGGACTCACAGTGTAGCTCGTTGAAGCTTCGCCTATGGCCTTCGCATTTTTTGCTCTATTAAAATGCCGTTCATACCAACCAAAGCCTTTTTTCCATATCCTTGGATTGGAGAAAAAATTAATTTCCTTAACAGGTGAAAAATAGATTTCTGGGTGCTGATCCAAGTAAAGATAAAGACTTGTGGTGCCAGATCTAGCGGCACCTATAATGATAAAATTAGGCTTCACTGTGAGTCCTCTTTTATTCAAATCATGTCACACGACCACTCAAAAGCAAAAACAGAACCTCCCATCCAAGGAATCCCGATTCACTTTATTTTATCAACCTCCCAGAAAGTCATAGCCATTGTGTGATATCTCTTTTTCGAACGCCTTCTCAATTATCAAACGTTGATCGTAATTAAAAAATTCCTGGTAAGGGGCAACATCTGTGCGATAGTTCGATTTCGCAGTCTCTTTTAATTTACCCGAATAGGGAACGGATAATTTCTCAAAAACCTCACCAAGTCCCTCGTTTAACGATTCGAAAGGAACGATACGATCAACTAAAATTTTGTCATCGAGGTCGGTATATAAAGGCCAGTTATGACATAACTTTTCATTACTTAAATAGTCCGAAAAGGTCATCGCCTCGTCTTTACGCTTTCTCACCATATTGAAATGAGATATCGACTTATCCCAGGGATTTCTTTCAACACAAAACTTGTAGTATCCATTCCAGATTTCATGTGGGACACGATGCCTTAATACCCGCGCCGGGATGTGATTATAAAACCGTCTTTGGGAAAGAAACTCCTTAATAGTTCTTTTGTATCCACGGTGGTCTTGACTGGTGATTTCCCTCATCGGATTCCATACCCCTTTGTAATTCCTCGGCATGTGCCCCTTTTCCTCAGGTTCAACAGGAGTTACCACATCATTTTCATCGCAAATTTTTGACAGAAAGACCTCGATGCTTGTTCCGGCGGTCTTTACAGTCTTAATAAAAATGAATTTATACTTATGGGAAATGATCACTTTGCACTCCATGCCTTTATCATTGAAATATCGTCAATGCGCGACTGGTCAGGGCCGACCAGGAAAAGTTCTCTTGCATGTGGGCTCGCCCTTTTATACCCATATTAACTAAGAGCTCTGGCTCTGACAAAAGCCAACGCAATTTAGCAACAATATGTTCCGGTGCAGTGCAGTCGCAAACAACACCAGTCTCACCCTCAACCATGGTTTCTGAGGTACCGCCGGAGTCGCCGGCCAACACGGAACGCCCGCACGCCTGTGCCTCCAGAAGTACCATCCCAAATCCTTCATCATCGTTGCCAACGCGTCGGTTGGGCAGAGCGAACAGTTCACAATGGCGATAACGGACAACCATTTCCCGATCGTCGATTTCACCCGCAAACTCAACATGCTCAGCAACGCCCAGGTTTATCGAAAGTGTCTCCAGATTACAGCGTTCATCTCCGTCGCCCACGATACAATAATGAATGTCAGGGAATATTTTGATCAACTCTGGCAGCGCACGAATCATCATGTCGTGCCCCTTTCGCTTCTGTAAACGGCCGACGGTCAAAATGACTCTCTTTCCAGTCCAATGAGGTGGTCTAAAGCTTGCCGGGTCGGGGCAGAATTTCTCTATATCCACCCCTGGTGTCATTACAGTAACCTTGTGATCCGGCATTCCCCACTTCTCAGTCAAGATCCGCTTGCTGTTTTGGCTGTTCGCAATAATATGCTCGGCATGATGCATCACTCGGCCAGTTAAGAACGCCAGTTCCCGGCTGGTCAGTGCCGTCTCAACATCCTCTCCATGTACGTAACAGGTGTAGGGAATTCGATGGGTAAGTTTGAGCAGTAACGATGCTAAGCCCTCCGGCAGTACCCGTCCACAATGCACCTGCCCGATTCCTTCCTGGTTAACGAGCTTTACCAAAGCCCTCCACGTCCTAAAGTAAAACCTGAGTCCGGAACGGGATCGTAAGCCCCACTCTCGACTTGCCAAGCCCGCCCGAAAAACAGGATGAGGAAAGATCTTATCTACGGGACCTGCCTGAGGATGTTGTCCAACCAGGCAGGCTACATGCTGTTTGGGTAAACGCCGGTAGATCTCCCAGAACCAGCGTCCACTTCCGCCAGTCTTGGGGGGAAAGATCTCGCTCACCAGAAGGATTTTTCGCATCAGCTAGCCACTCCCTGCAGAAACTCCCATACTACATCGTCACACTCCCGTTCGATGTCAACAAACCAGTTTTCGCTGGCATAGCTTTGCCAACGGGGCTCCGCCGGCTCCACGAAAGCAACATCAGATTCCTGTACCAGACCAACATCGGTTCCGATTGCCGCCAGTATGTCTTTCATGGTCATCGACGGGGCTTTTGTCAGCGCCTCCATGCCGACACTGATACTCGAATAGTGCACGCCAAAACAGTAGGAGAGCTTCCAAATCAGGTAGAAAAGGTAATAGCGATGGTGCTGTTCATAGTCCGCTAGAAACGGGAACTGCCTTACCAGGTCACGGAACCAGGTTCGCAGATAAAAATGATCGGTAAATCCTTCGCTGGAGGGGGCCGAGGCCGGATAGCCCTTCGGGTTACGTAATGTCGAACACCATTGATCCCGGGGGTTGCGGTAAACATGGATAATGGGAGCGTCGGGGTAATTGGCACGCAACCATGGCAGCCGAAAGTCCATTCGGTTGAATTGGAGAACGGCCCGCCCCTCAGCACCTGATGCCAGCCTGTCGATGAATCGCTTCATGCCGTGGTCAAAACTGGTCTCTCCCATGTACAAGCGATATCTGATCCAGTCTTCGTTGTAGAGACAGGCAAGCCCGTCCATTCCCTGATATTCAGACCAGTACTCACTTACGCCTCGATGCGTATCATCGGTGTGTTCACCCCGATGAGAGGGGTCAAACCAGCGGCGTTCGTTGAAAGGTTCGTAGTAGGCTACATGGTCGGGCAGATTGCGAAACAGATTCCAGAGCAGGGTTGAACCGCTGCGGAACCGGCCGGTAATAAACACCGGTGCCGAAAGCGCTTTCTCGTGAAGGATTACCGACGAATCGATACCATAGGGGGAATGATGGTAGAGCCCCAATCTGCGAATGACGTCGTAGTCGTGGGCCTGGCTATTGGTATGAAGTCGAATTTCATCCGATTGCTCCAGGCGTCGTAAAAGCCTCGCAAGGTGGCGCCTGAGATTTCCTTTCAGAGACATGACTTTCCTTTTCAATGATAGCGAAGTTATTATCTCTTCCCTGTTATGTAAAGTACCCAAAAGTTTTCGAATACTAGACTATTATCAACAGGATAACTAAAAATCCAACATAACACTGCCGACGCCTCGTCACCTTTTTCCCCGACCCAGCTTACGATCGAGACCAAGCATCTTCAGGATTTCAGTCAGCAGCGGGTGTCGGAAAACTGCTAGTGAAGTCAGCCAGACGAGAGGCAGGCAAAACGCTATCACTCCGACCGGTTTCCAGGCGTTGCTGGCCTCAAAGTCCACGTAACGGGAAATCAGCGCCGTTGCCAAGGCACAGATCAAGGTGATCAATAAGTTCGGCAGCAGCGCTCGGTAAAACGCCCGGACCTTGAGACCAAGCCTTCTTGACAGTAACCAGGACACGAGGCCGATTTCCAAAACACCCAAAACCAGAAACACGTTAGCGACCGCCTGTAAGCCGTATGGGAAAGCCGCAAGGATGAGCAAAAAGATGGTGCCGAACAGTAGTGTTTCTTTCGCTGCCATCACGCCCTCGTTGTTGGTGGCTACCAGAAGGTTGTTAGCGAAATGGTGAGTTGCTCTGAGCATAAGCCAGACGGCCAACACAGAAGTCAAGGGTGCTGCAGCATCCCACTGGTCACCAAAAAATAAACGGATAACCGGAAGACTTGCCACGGACGCAACAGCAAGCACTGGCCAGACCAACGCGCAAATCAATACCGTTGCGCGGGTGTAGGGCTTCGTCAGGTTTTCACCCGCCCGTCTGGCTTCCGAAAGGTATGGCAATACAACTGGCGAAACCCCCATCTGCAGCGAGCCTGACAAGAAATCGACAAACCCGAGGCCACGGGAGAACATGGCTACCTGTGAGGTGGTTCCGAGCTTGCCGATTACCATATCGGGCAATACTTTCACGGAGTTTTTGAAGAGATTGGCGACGGAGTTAAACATACCGAAGCGGGCGATTTCCCCAAGACGA
The DNA here is from genome assembly GCF_041690615.1 of Marinobacter sp. Lineage (GTDB taxonomy): Bacteria > Pseudomonadota > Gammaproteobacteria > Pseudomonadales > Oleiphilaceae > Marinobacter. Next base: position 241,737 of record NZ_JAWLGY010000003.1, on the reverse strand, counting down.
GCAAAAACCGGACGCCAGTAATTCGGAAATTCTCTCAGGAAGACAATCAAGGCAAACTGTACAACGGCGCGTGTCAGTTGGCCCAGTGCCAGAGAGTAATAACTGAAGCCGGCCAGAATAAACAGAATGGTTGCCAATAAACTGATCAGAGCGCTTATAACCTGAGCTTTCAGGACAGACTTGAACTTGAACTCTCTCGCCAGTAAAGCCATCGTGATGCTCATGAAAGGCGCAAGAAAGAAAGGAATGGCTAATATTGCGAATATTAGGCCGAGTGGTTGAAGATCATAGTAATTTGCAGCAACGGGCCCCAGCAGGAGCACGGTCAACCCCAAGCCCCAGGCGATGAGAACGGTCAGCCCCAACGCACGACGAATGACCTCGTCCGTAATCTCCTTTTCTCGAACCAGGTAGGCCCCCGCTCCCATGAGCTTAAATTCACCCAGTATCATCACCACAGCACTGGCAATAGCGTAAGTCCCGATTTCATCCGGCGTCAGCAGCCTGGCAACAATCATCGTGGATGCCAGGGCAATCAGACGCTTTCCATACTGCGCCATGGACGAGAATACAACCGCTCGCCGTACCTTAGACATAAGCTGCTGCGCCTTTACTGTCTTGACCGGTGTTACCCATTGGCGGCCTCTTCTGCATTCTGCTCCTGGTAGAGTCGTCGATAGTTCTCAACCATTGAGGCAACGGAAAACCGTTCAAAAAATACCTGCTGGGCCCGCTCTCCTTGATGCGTCATCAGTTCCGGTTGCTTGATTAACTGTTCAATCGACCTGGCAAAACTATCAACGTCGGCGATCGGTGTCACCAGACCCGTTTTGCCCTGCTCTATGATCTCTGGATTACCACCCACATCGGTTACGACTGAGGGAATGCCAAGACTCATAGCCTCCAACAACGTCATTGAGGTGCCCTCAGTATTGGATGTTAGGAGAAACAGGTCCATTGCAGCGAGATAAAGTGCTGGCTGATCGATAAAACCAACGAAAATCGTACGCTCATCAATGGCTAGTTCTTTTGCTTTATCCTCAAGCATTTGGCGATCTGGCCCATCGCCAACCATGAGCAACCAATTATGGGGATACTTTTTGGACACCTGCGCGAACGCTTCAAGCATCATGACCTGATTTTTGACTGGATCCAGACGCGCCACTGTTCCCATCACCCTGTGATTTTCTGGTATCCCCAATTTTTGCTTCAACCGGCTAACATCCTCTTTGGCACATTCGAGCCCACCAATGCCGTTGTAAATGACACGAATCTTTGACTTTGGAATGAACTCGTAACGAGCCAGGGCATCCCGTGTTGCATGAGATATAGCCACAATACGGTGCGTCGACAGGGCAATTAGCGGATTGATCAAGGCAGCCTTGTAGCGGTAACGATCTGGGTAAAAACGGCCATGCTCAGTAAGGATCACTCTCGCGCCCGTACCAAAACTAGCAAACCATCCATATATCCACGGGGTATACTGGTGACAGTGAACAATGTCGACATTGTCAGTAACTATTTTCTGGCGTAGGCGGCGAATGAGTGCCCAGTCAAAACCCGGCTGGCGCTTAACGGCAGATACCAAAATATCGGCCTTTTCCACGAACCGGCCAAGCTCACCGATATAGCCATCTATGCAGACAATCTGGTTATCAAACTCAGCACGTGGCAGATTCGTAACAAGTTGACGGATAACTTGTTCTGTGCCGCCAATACCCATGTTGAAGGTGACGTGCATAATCCGCGTCATGCTCATGAAGATCTTGACCCTATATCAAATAGCATAGTTAAATGGGAAGATTTTTTAATTTGCATGTGCGAGGTCTTTCCCCGCCCCTTTCCTTGTCGAGCGCCTGACAAGGTAGACAACTGATACGAGTATCAACAACGCTGGCATTAACCATTTCATCCAATAGCTAACTGTTTCGAAGATGTAGCGCTTACTCATGAAATGGAAGGTATCATCAAATACAAAATAGCGAGTCTGATAGACTCTCCGTAAATTTTCTGATTCTTTTTCGCTATAGCCCGCCGCCAAGTACTTTTCCTTAGCGGTCTCCGGATTCTCCAACAAACCATCGAGCGTCATCCCTAGTTCCACCCCGAAATCCGGATCTATAAGCTCAAACTCGCCATTTTCTCGTTCATATTCAACAATAACGTGGCCACGGAACGAAATAATGCGATTGGGAATGCCGTAATCGTCCATTATGCTGGAAAGGATGGTTGAGGCATCACCGCAGATACCGATGCCACGCTCCAGATTTCTCTTGTGGTTCGAGTAGTGATAGCGCTCAAACTGAGGCAGGCCGGAAAACTTTCCGATAGCCCACAGAAAATAGTTTTCCCAAAAGGGCACCAACTGTCGGTACTCACGGGGATCTACTTCGTTCCAGGAAACGTGAACAAGACTTTGATTAACAACCCGATTGGCCGCCGAAGCGAACTCACTTCTTGGCAAAGTAGCGTCAAGTGCGTTAATAGCACTGAGACTATCTTCATAACTCCAGACCTGCTCGGGGATAAATCTAAGCTTATCGTGATCAGTCACGCCCAGCCCCGGCTTCCGGATGGGCTGGGTCAATCCATAGATGTTGACTCCCATAAGCAAAAGAGCAAAAACAAGACTGATGACAGCCAGCGCATGAAGCCATCTGCTTTTTTTCTTATCGCTGCGTTCTAACATCGCCGAGCTCTCGCTACTGATTATTGTCAACATTGATACAAATTCTGCCAGGTCTAAATGGAAACGGCCCTGGACTGCCGCTACTTCTTATATCCGACCCAGCAACACCTTGTTCCAGATAAAAAACAGGCAGAACTATTGACAGCATCCAAATAACTACTCATTAAAAGGTGATTTCCCGAGGAAGCGAATCTTAAAACCATCAATGACATTTATATGGAAAAGGAAATAGGCGCGTCGGAATTTGGAGTGCATCGCATAACCGATCTTTTTGTATGATGGTGTTATTGCACCGGGGTAATTCACTTCATAACCAAGACGACTCAATTCACCCCCAGCCTCCGCTTCGAAAGTCCGGATATCTCCTTTCTTCATTTTTGTCTTCCATTTTCCGTAATTTTTGTTTTTTACAGAAGAGGAAAGATCGTCGACCTCTTGCTCTGAAACCTGCTCACCAAGAAAATCATAGATAGAACGGATATGGCTTTTGGTTTCATCAAGAAGGCTTTCATAGGTCAAACTGTATAGCTGCCCATTATCCATCAACTTATTTATCAAATCTGTCTTGTTATTTAGTTTGGCCCAGTATCTAGCACACTCATAAACGTTGCTGGGGCCCCAGCTTTTTTCTAAAAGAGAGAGAGCCACATCACGACCATCACGAACAATGTAGATATATCGGGCATGAGGGAACAACGCTAAAAGAATTTCCAGATCACCGATGTAATGAGGTGTTTTGTCTCCCCAAGAATAGGGATTACCGTCCTTTTTCTGAAGCGATAGAATTTTATTTACTATATCTTTATAACCGAACTCCTCAGAAAAGGACCTGTAAAATTCCTTAACATTCAGAGACAGCCCCCACTGCTGAACCGGCCTTTCGTTTAAGATATCTTCCACAAGACTTCGGAAATTGTCGAAATTTGAGATATCCCCATAGCTATCCAGTTTCTTGTAGTATTTGGTAATGAAATGAGTCTCGACTGGCTGACCATAAGCGGTTTTATCGAGGAGGCTTGCCAGAAAAGTTGTGCCCGACCTGGGAGCGCCGATAATGAAAATCTGCTTATATTCCTTCATGTTATTCCCGTCTCTTAAAAGCTATTGATTCCAGTTCCGCCACCAGAGTTCGAAAGCCACCATACTCCAGATCTCCTGGGTATTCTGCGACTGACCGTTCAGATGATTCCGCCAGAGTTGACGCACCTTATGCATATCAAAACACTCCGACAATCCCCCTTCGTCGTCGTTAAAGATACCTTCAGCAAGATCACGAATTTCATGACGCAACCATTGCGCCAGCGGTACTGAAAATCCCATTTTTTTTCGGTACAGCACATCGCGTGGAAGCATCGCTTCAAAACTTTTCTTCAAAAGGTATTTCTTTTCCTTACCATTAAGTTTGAGAGCCGAAGGCAGGCTAGCGGCGTACTCAACCACCCGGTAGTCCAGCAATGGCGCTCGGGTCTCCAGGGAATGGGCCATACTCATTCGGTCCACTTTCACCAGAATGTCGCCAGGAAGGTAGGTCTTTATGTCTGTATACAGAACTTTCCCAAGGTGATCGCTGGTATCCGCTTTTGCATAGTAGGCCTTGGTAATATCGGCTGGGTTATACTCCGCTGTCTCTCGCTTCAGGTCACCCCGCACAAGTTCATCCCAGAGTTCCTGACGGAAAAAGCAGTTCGTCCGGAAAAACGCCTCATCCGGGTCCATTGCCAGAGTGCCCAGTAAAGACTGCGCCTTACGGGTTGCCGGGCTATTGATCCGTCCTGCAAGCTCCCCTAACCCCGGAAACAAACCGCGGCGTAGTGGCCCGGGTATTAGGCTACGAAGTCGATTTTCGGTCTGGTCGATGCGATATTTGCTGTAGCCAGCAAAGTTCTCATCGCCGCCATCCCCGGCCAGTGCCACCGTGACCTTCTGCCGCGCTAGCTGCGAGACAAAATAGGTTGGTACAAACGAGGGGTCGGCGAACGGCTCATCGAAATAGCGAGCAATACCGGCAATTTTGCCGGCTACGTTTTCCCGCACGGTGAATTCGTGATGGTCTGTTTTGAACAGATCGGCTACTTTTCTGGCCCACACCACCTCATCGAATCGTTTCGAATCGAAGCCGATTGAGCAGGTAGTGACAGGGTGATCGGCATGCTGGGCCATCAAGCCAACCACCGCGCTAGAGTCCACACCACCACTAAGAAACGCCCCCAGGGGTACATCACTGACCAAGCGCAGCCGAACCGCATCGTCAATAAGCTCGTACAGGCCCGCTTGCAGTTCTTCCTGGCTGGCCCCACTGGGGGACGCAAACGACACATCCCAGTACTGCTTCTCCCGGATTTCGTCGCCGTTGGTGATCAGCCAATGACCAGGCTGTAATTTGTAGATGTTGCGGTAGATGGTTTTTGGGTCTGGTACGTATTGGTAAGCGAAGAAATCCTTCACCGCATCCGGGCGCGGCTGCGTGCGTATAAATGGTGCGGGCAACAGCGCCTTGATCTCGGAGGCAAAGGCGAACTGGGAATTGTTGCAGTAATAGTACAGGGGCTTTTTACCAAGCCGGTCCCTGGCCAGAAACAGCTGCCTGGCTCTAGTATCCCAAATGGCAATGGCAAACATGCCATTAAGTGCCTTGAGGCAATCCACTCCCCTCTGCTCAAAAAGCGTCAGCAGAACTTCGGTATCAGTCTGTGTACGGAAGGTGAAACCATCCTGGGTGAGCGCTTCTTTCAGCTCCCGGTAATTGTAGATCTCACCGTTGAAGGCAATGGCATAGCGCCCGGAAGCCGACACCATGGGCTGTGTGCCCGCCTCACTCAGGTCCAGGATGCTTAAGCGCCGGTGCACCAGAGCGGCGTGATCATCCATCCATATCGCACCAGCGTCCGGGCCACGATGGATAATCGCCTCGCCCATCGCCTGTAGCCAACTCTCGTGTGCTTCACGCTCAGGCGTTGATGGTGTGCGGAGAAATCCGGCCAGACCACACATGGTTATCCTGTCTCCCGTGGTGAACTATCAGCTAGCTTTCCGCCGTCGAGCAGTTCGGTAAACAGAGCCTTATACTCAAGCGCCATACGGGCAGCGGAATAATGTTCTTCCACAAGCTTACGGCCGTTGGCCGCCAGTTTGGCAGCCAGTTCAGGATTCTGCAGAACCTGCCTGCAACAGGCTATCAAAGCCGCTTTATCACCATGAGGGGCGAGCATTCCAGTCTTTCCATGTTCTATCAACCGGTCGACACCGGGAATATCATAGGCGACCACTGGCACGCCCACGGCCATGGCCTCCATCAGGCAGCGAGGGATCCCTTCCAGAGACGAGGTCATTACAAACAGACTGAATTCACTTAATAACTCCAGCCGGTCGCCGCGGAAGCCAAGAAATTCGATCGCCCCGGCGCTGGCCTGTTCCCCGGCCTGGTTTTCCAGTTCACGTCGCTGGCTGCCGTCACCTAGTAACTGCAGCTTCAGGCCCGGGTTCTCCTGATACAATGCATCAAAGACGCTGAGAAGATCGGCCACGCCTTTGCGGGGGATCATCTGGCCAATGTACCCGACTGTCAGTCCCCACTCGCGCCTCTCAGACGGCAACGGACCAGTGATGGCTGCATCGATTTCCGTAAGATCTACGCCATTTCGAATAAAACGAGTTTTCCTAGTCGGCACACCCATTCTTTTCATGTCGTTTACCAGTTCTTCCGATAATGGCGCTATGGCGTCAAAATAACGGAGCATGTGGGTGCCGATTTTTATAAAAGTAGCTAACTTGAGATTTACCTTGCCAGCAAAACCATGCGGGGTACTCACGCATCGAATACCGGATTTTTTTGCAGCAAGCAGGCCCAGAATGTCGGACTTATAGCCATGGGTGTGGATGACATCAATGCCGCGCTCATGGATGATGTTGCAAAGTTGCTGCACCACCCGAAAATCAAACCGGCCCGACATTGGCAGGTAATGAACTTTGCCTGCCAGCTCAGGATAAACCTCGGCCACCGTCAGGTCCTGACTATCGCCCTCGCGGGTCACGGCAAGATCACAAATCATATCAGCCGTATCAATATTATTGGCCAGCGCCAGAACCCAGCGCTCAGCGCCATAGAAGCCTGCGGGCGTAATGAACTGAAGAACTCTCAATGTTGTCATCAGGCCGACTCCCTCCTGGCATAGGCTGCGGCCTTTATAGTGCCTGGCTGTTTCAAAACGACTTTTTTCTCTTTCGACTGTACGTTCACTCGCTGCAGGAAATAAACGTTTATGCCCACTGCCAACAGCATCATCATCCAGTAAAGGATCACAGCGCGGAACTGGTTGATGAAACTCGCCGCGCCCATGTAGCCAAGCAATGCACATTCCAGCGCCAACAATTTAAAGTAGAAGGCATTGTCGCCAACAGACAATAACCATTGCTTGGCTTTCCTCGACAATCGATAAAGTGACAATAGTGCCATCAGGAATAGGGCGAGCCCAAACCAACCAACCTCAGTTAGTCCCTGAAACCACATGGAATGAACGCTTTTATATTCAGTTCCTCCAAGCTGTTCCGGAGGCAGGTAAATGGAAGCAACGGCATTGAAGCCCTGTACGCCCAGGCCACCTGGGTTATCCCGTGCTACCTCAATGGAGGCAAGCCAGAAATTAATCCGCCCCGAGCCACCGGCCCCTTGTTCTTCCGTGTTCTGAATCGTGCTCATCCGCTCCCAGAAGCCCTCATCCGCAACATAGAGCCCCCCGCTGATACCGCCAATAATGATAAGCAAGGCCATACCCCGCTGCCCTTTTTTCTGGTGGCGTGAGAAGATCATGTACATCAGAAACAACCCGGCGCTCGCTACTACGCCCACAAAGGAACCACGACTGTTGATCAGTACCAGTCCATTGGCAATCAGTCCGCCACAAAGCGCACATAGCATTTTTACTTTGTAATTGCCCATCCAGGCGTAGTACATGAGTAAAACAGCACTGGGTACCAGCGCTGATGCCACACCATTAGCATCGGGGGAGTCGACCAGCCCGATCCCCTCTACTCGATCGCCAGAGTTGCGACCGGTCACAGTAGCGAGATAACCAATATAAGTAGCCCCAATCAGATAGGCCCAGAGCGCAACGTCCAATAGGCGAGGGGTATGAACTAACTTGTAAGCCACGAGAATAACGACCATCAGCTTCGTCAAGTCGAAAACAAAGCGGTCATGAACTTCTGGATTGATTGCCCAGAATCCCACCACGTAATAAACCGCAAGCAGTGCAAGCAACCACTTGAATATGGGCTGCTGTTTCCAAGGCGCCTGCTCTGTATATTTCCGGTATCCCATCGCCAGTGAGAGGATCATCAGTAGAGCAGCGAAAAAGGAATAGCTGACTCCGGGAATTTGAGCCGACCACCAGCGATCATCAGGGTTCAGGAAATAAACTATCTGGTACAGGTAAAAAGAAGCCGCGCCACTGATCATGAAGGTAGCGACAACCCCTCCCATAAATACCATGAGGAACAACAGCGCGATCTTGGACATCAGTGTTGCTCCCTTTCCGGTCTGGCGCTGCACCATGTCACCTGAGTTTCCCCCCGCATCGCCCGCAGGATGCCCTTCAGGGAATACAGATTCACCATCACGAAGTAGTAGGGTACCGAGATCCATTCAGGTAGCTCGTTCTTGTCGCTGGTCCGGTGTCCAAGCCAGGCGAGCAGCAGGATGGCCAGGGCGCCGAAGGTGATCAACTGGAAGAAGCCATAGCCAAGCATCGCCAGCAAAGCGCTACCTGTTACGGCAATGGCAAGAAACAGCGGAATGAGCCAGCGCAGCAGCTTGTGCGAAATAACCTGCCAGGCAAAGATGCCAACCTTGGCCGGGTTCATGGTGGTTTTTACCCGCATCAGGCCCCGGATACTGCGATTGACGATGCGCTCCTTGCGGGCAATTTCGCGGCCAAAATCACCGGCGGTTTCCTCGAAGCACTTGGCTTCTGGCTCGAACACACCCCGGTAGCCTTTCGCGATAATCTGCAGTGGATTAACGAAGTCATTGATGTCTTTTTGTTCCAGCGGTTGCCACAGGTGACTGCGAATGGCGTAGATGGCGCCGTCGCCGCCGACTACCGAGTGCAGGCGGGATTCCATGGACTTGATGGCCAGCTCGTAGCGCCAGTACAGGTTCTCATTTTTCGCGCTGGCGCCGGAGTCGCCGTCGGTATAAAGGGCTGCGCCCACCACATAACCCACATGTTCGTCGGCAAAGTTGCGCACCAGCTTATGGATAGCGTCCGGGGCGTACATGGCGTTGGCATCACTGAAGACGGTAACGTCGGCATCCACCTGCTCCATGGCCAGGTTCAGGCCCATGGTTTTGCCCAGGCGGCCCTCCTGTCTGATCAGTTCGACGCCAGACTCCGCGTATTGCTTGACGATGTCGTCGGTACCGTCATCGGAGCCGTCAGACACCACCAGTATTCTTAGTCTGTCGCGGGGGTAATCCAGGGCCAGGGCGTTTTCCAGCTTGTCCCGGATGACCGCTGCCTCGTTGTAGCAGGAGATGATCAACGCGACCGAGGGACGTGTTTCCGCGACCCGGTGAGTTACCTTGTCCCGGCCCAGGGTGAGCAGCCACAACACCAGCGGATAGCCGGCGTAGACATACACCGGAATAAACAGGCATATCAGGGTAATCAGCAACAGCAAGGTGTTCATAGACTGACGTACTTCCTTACCCCGGGGCCGATCAGGTTGGCGACAGGCAGCGGTAGCCGCCGCCAGGTCGCTTCCAGCAGGTTACGCAGGCCACCGGGGTGTTGCGACTTCCGGGCTTGTTCGGGTTGGCCATCGGGCTTCAGGTCCAGCCAGTTCAGTTCGTGGGGTTCCGCACCCCACTGTTTCTTGAATCGGTAGGTGCCTTCACCGGGCGTGGATCGGCCGAAGTCGAACCTGTGGCATCCGCCATCGGTGACATGGGCCAGCAGGGTCCAGTAGAGCAACATGTTGGGTGCCAGTCGATTGTATTCCGCCAAGGTGGATGCCCAGGGGATACTGGCGCGGGTACCATTAAGGAGCACGATTCCGGCACCCACCACCGTTTCCCCATGCCACACCAGGCCTGTCAGCATTCGCTCACCATAAGTACGCTGCAGCGCATGGAACCAGTCCAGACTGTGCACTGGCGACCCCAATCGATGCATGTTGACGGAAAACACCCGATAGAAAGCCTCAATGGCGTCCGCCCGGGTGGTGACCTCCGCCCGCAGGCCGTTCTTTTCGGCCTTGCGGATCTGGCTGCGCAACTTGGGTTTGTAGCTTTTAAAGAGCGCATCGCTGCTCCCCGGCAGTTCGCAGATCATGCTGACCTTCGCCAGGGCCTTTTCTTCCCGCTCATCCACTGGCTCTCCGGGCAGGCGCAGGTTGAGTCCTTTCCCGCCCCGTTGCCGGGTCAGTTCGACCGCCTTGTCCCGCAGGGCGGCAGCCGCTTTTTGGCTGCTGGCCAGGGGGCCACCCAGATCGCAAAAGGGCAGGGACACCCACTGGGCCCCCAGCAACGGGATGCGAAATTCACACAAAGGCAGCACACCCGCCAGGTCACCGCCTGGCGACAGGGCCACCAGGCACCAGGGCCGGTGCCCATAGGCCTCGGAAATACTTTGCAGCCAGGCCAGGTAGTGATAACCCGTGCCCTCCGGGTGCCGGCTCACGTAGTCATCCCATCCCGCTGCCCGGGCTTCTTCAATGCCTGTCGAGACAACTTCAACATCGTCTGTTCTCGACATGAACGTCTCCTCAGCGCCCATAACCAGCTCCGGGTTCCCCCAGCCAGTGGTGCTTGGCTTCCCGCAGGGCGTTCTCGAGCTTCAGCTTGAACCGGGGCCGCTGCAGGGCCACCTGCACCAGTTGCCGGTGACACTCCCCCAGGTTGGACTTGTAACGCTCGTCTCCGCCCATAAAGTCATAATAGTGAAAGCCATGCTGCCGGTAGTCCTCGATACACAGGCTGTGCCCCAGCAACCCCGGTTTCAGTTTATTGTCGGCTTCCGTCATCATGCCACCCAGATAGAAGTACACCACCTGGTTGTGCAGCAGGTTGTAAAAGGAGGCGATCACATCGTCCCCTGCCCTTACCGAGACCAGGTCGACCCCGCCTTCCGGCCACTGGCTGCGGATCAGGCTGCGGTGAAAGCGCACAAAATCCGGGTTGGCGAATCCGCTCTGGTCCGGCCCACTGCCCCAGCGCTCCAGGTGACGGGGGCCGATGCTGTCAAAGACCGCCAGCGCCTCGTCCACATTGTCGGGCCGGATCAGCTCCACTGGCCCGCGCTCTTCGTAGAGGCGATGAGCCCTGTTGATCTGGTACCGGGTATTACGGGACAGGGTGTCCAGGTAATGCCGGCCACTGCGCCGTAACTGGTCCAGGTCCACGCCATAACAAGGCGCCTCCCAGCGGACGTGTTTGAACAGGCCCATGGTGCGGGCGTAGAAGTCTGCCTCATCTGCATCAATGGCGCCTACCACGAACTCATCCCAGGTATCCCGCTGTGCCTCCAGGAATTCCAGGCAGGCGGAGGACACGTCCCGGTCACGGCCATGCTCCGCGAGAAAACCGTTGTACTCGATCCAGATCTGGTCCAGCACCTTGCTGCCGGTCTGGTGCAGGCGCAAACACCGGGAGCGAAGTAGACCGTGGCGTCGCTCGTCTGAGGCGACCACCATGCCAAGGCCAATCAGCCGACCGTTGTCGGTCACCCTCAGCACCCGCGCATCCGGCTCGTACACGTCCAGCCAGTGCCCCAGCCACTGCCAGGACAGAAAAACGGTGGGCGCGGACCGGCTTTCCAGGTCCTCCCACTCTGCCCGCAATTGATCCGGGTTGGTTACCGCCTGCTGGCTAACTTCCAGCTTGCCTGTCGTCATCAGCGTCCTGCTCCGCCCGCCGGTTAAGATCAGTGGGCCGGGTTCGGCTGCTTGACCAGGAAGGGTCCGATAGCCAGGTAATCCAGTGCCCCCTGAACAAAGGCCCGTACCGCGTCCTGCGGCGTGTTGACGATGGGCTCCTCGTGCATGTTAAAGCTGGTATTGATCAGGCTGGGAATACCGCTGATCTTCTCGTATTCCTTGAGGATGTCGTAATAGCCCGGGTTCACCTCGCGCTGTACCAGTTGGGGCCGGGCTGTGCCATCCACATGGACCGCGGCCGGGCAGTTCTCACGCATAAACTCGGTGCAGTCGAAGGTAATGGTCATGAACTCGGCGCTGTGCTCGGCACCCCGGATATTGTGGTAGCACTTCTCCCGGGCCTCATAGAGGGTCACCGGCGCAAACGGCATGAACTCGGTGCGGCCCAGGCGCTTGTTCAGCCACTGATTCACTTCCGGCTCACGGGCGTGGTAAAGGATAGAGCGGTTACCCAGGGCCCGGGGGCCGTATTCCATGCGACCGTCAAACCGAGCCACCACTTCGCCGTTATGGATCAGCGACGCGACCTCTGCCGCCAGGTTGTTGGGGCGGGTGAATTCAAGGCCTTCGGCTTCCAGCGCGGCGGCGATTTCGGCTTCGCTGTAGTCGGGGCCGAAATAGGCGCTGGATATGGACTCCTTAACGCCACCGGGCCAGCAGTGGTAGAGGGCCGCGCCGGTACCACAGCCGCCGTCACCCATGTTCGGGTAGACGAAGATGTGGTTAACACCTTCAATCTCGAAAATACGCTGGTTCAGCTTGACGTTGGCGGTCACACCGCCGGACAGCACAATGGTGTCGATACCGGTTTTCTCGACCCAGTAACGCACGTAATTGGTGGCGACCACCTCCAGGGCATGCTGATAGGCGGCGGCCACGTCGATCTTCGGGAACTTGGACGCCAGGTAACGGGAAAAGTAGACGTTATTCGCTTCGTAGATCCGGTAATCACCCGGTTCCTGCTGGATTCGGCTGAGGAGGATATCTCCCAGAATCGACGGATCGCCATAGGAGGCAAGGCCAACGATTTTGCCTTCATGCCGGCTTGGCTTGAAGCCCAGGCTGGAGGTGACATGTTCGTAGAGGGTGCCCAGGGAGTTGGGGTAGCTGATGCCGTGCAGCCGGTGGATCTTGCCATCACGGGCCTCGCTGGCGGAGCCTGCCAGGCCGGAGCCATAACCATCCAGGGTGATACACAGCGCCCGCTCGAATCCGCTGGCCAGGTAACTGTTGGCGGCATGGGACAGGTGGTGATCCATGCGTTTGACCGGTTTTTCCCAGCCCATCTGCCGCAGGCCTTCGGTCAGCGACTGTTCCCATTTCTGGAAGGACTCGGTAGCGTCTTCACCCCAATGGCGGGACCCTTTGAGTGCCGCGTTGTTGGACGCCAGCCGCTGGGCCCCAGCCATGGAATAGTAGGAACTGTGCAGAAAGCCCTTCTCCATGATTGCATTGGGGTGCTCCAGACCATGAATGGGCTCATTACGATCCGGCACCCTGGTCAGCGCTTCCTTGATCTGCCGGTTCAGGTCCGCCGGCTCAAAGTTGCGAATAAACTGGCGTTCGTCTTCCAGGTTCTGATTGAAGAGCTTGGCTTCATTCTCCCAGGTCAGGAACGGGTAGCAGACCTGGTCAAAGTCGCTCATCTTGCTGCCGGTATATTCCAGGGCCTTTTCCAGGGCCAGCTGAGGAAAGCCGTCCTGCTGTTTGACCCGGGAGAACCGCTCCTCGCCGGCGGCGAACAGGATCTCACCGTCTTCAACAACCGAGACCGTTGCGTCCTTGTCCAGTGGCGAAATACCAAGCACTTTCATGCAAACTTCTCCATATGCGACTTGAGCCGGGTGGGGGTCGATGCCTGCCCACCCAGTTCGTTAAAAAAGAAATCGAAAAACCGGCGGAACGAATCGAGAAAATCCTTCAACTGCTGTTCGTTCTGCACATAACTGGTGTGGCCGGGTACCACACTGGGGCTGTGGAAACTCCAGGTGAAGGTGCGCACACCACGGCGATACAGGTCCCGGGTCAGCTTTATATGCTCGGCAGTGGGGAATCCCTCCGGGGAAAGCATCAGCCGGTCCACCATACCCAGCCGTGAGAGCACCCCCGGTGCCTTCAGCTTGCGGAAGGCCATGGCCAGGTCAAATACCGGTGGTGACAGCTTGCCGGCCCAGCCCACGAATCCGCCGGTGACCGGCAGCTCCAGAATGCGCTTGTCCGCCGGGCCATACCAGAAGGGCCAGGCGTCGTAGTAGCGGTAGTCCGGCCCGCCGTCGCCACGGGCGTCCAGCGGTGGGCATACCGACAGGTCAATGTCGAACCCCAGGTCGTTAAGGATAGCGGTCGTGTTGGGACCGTAGCCGTAGCGGCCCGCCTTGTAGATACGCGGAGCGGCACCGAAGTTCTCGGCGATGGTGTCACGAAGCCGCGTGAGCTTCTGTCGCTCGAGGGGTTCCGGCAGGTTGCCGGGATACATATTGGACCGGGACAGGGACTCTTCCACCGGTGGGTTTACCCAGGGGTGAAGGTGCGCACCGATTTCACACTGGCCGGCATCCAGGAAGGCTTTCAGGGGTGCAACGCTGCGGGCCTGGCTGGCAATGGCATAATCCACCACATAGCAGGGCGCGATACCGTACTCATTGAAGATGGCCTGGGCACGGTTGATGTGGTCCATGGCAGTGACCGCAGTGGCCTCGGGGTCCGGCTCGGCATTCCAGTCGAACTCCTCTTCAGTGTCGATCACCACAATCAGCTGCGGCGGCATATCCGCTGGCAACCGGATGGTCTGTCTGTTATCGAACACAGCGTCTTCCCTGTTCTTGTCGGTGGCGGGGCTGGTTTTACCAGGCCCTTTCCATTCCGTCCCAGCCCAGGGTGAAGAACACCCGGGCCTGGTAACGGTCCTGGTCGGTCAGACCCCGGGTAAAGGCGGTGTCGAAGGCCGCGCCCCAGGAGGCCAGGTCCGTGAGTTGGTGACGGTAGGTCACTGTAAACTGATGCCGTTCATCGTCGATGGAGCTGCTCTCTTCCAGCGCATCGCCCTGCCAGCGGTAATCCAGGTCAACGGTTTTGTCTTCGGTGACCGCCAGCCCCAGGCCCGCTCCCGCCAGGTACTCCCAGGTTTCATCGCCGGTCTGCACGTTCTCTTCTTCACTGCCCCGAACGATGAAATTCAGGGTACACAGGTCGCACAGCCGCTGAGTGCTGTGAACCAGGGTGACTGTGTCATTCAGCGTCACCCCCTGGACCCGGACTGAAAACTCGTCCTCGATACCCAGCTCCGGAATGGGGGCCAGCGCCAGGTCCAGCAGGGTGCTGGTCTGTGTGCGGTCATAGCTGATGCGCGTGCTGGTCAGGCTGGTCTGCCACTGACGGGCGATGGAACCGATCACGGCGTCGTTCTCGAAGTCGTCACTCTCTGCCCGGGAGACGCCGACGCTGGCCGAGAAGCTGCCGTTCTCGAGGCGGGTATCCAGCCCCACGGAGGCGGAGTCCAGGGTAATATCGGTGTTCTCTTCATGCTCCCAGGCCCGGCTGCCGACCAGGAACATGGTACTGCGCTCGGAGACCTGACGAGACAGGTTGGCTTCTACGCTCTGGGATTCGCCGTCCTGCACATCGTCCTCTGCCCAGGTTTTGGCGGCCTGGCCACCCAGGCGAAGGGTGGTCAGCTCACCGGGGTAAAACATGACACCAGCGCCCGCGTTAACAGCGTTCTGGGTGTCGTAGGCGGATTCGTCCAGGGTAAAGCCGGTGTCATTGCGAACCGAGCGGATGGTGTGCCCGGCGTTGAAGTCAAAGCGGCTGCCGGGCTCGAAGTAGTTGTAACGGGAAGAGCCGCGAACCGACAGGTTGTCCCGGTCTCCGGTGGCCAGGCTGCTACGCTCGGTTTCCAGGGTGCCGCCGTAGAGCGCATCAAGCCGGTGGGGGCCGGACAGCCAGTTGGCCCCCACATCGCCGCTGATACCCGCTCCCCCACGGGTGTCAGTGCGTGAGTCCCGCTCTGTGTGGGTAAGATCGGTAAAAACCGTCGTGGTAGCGGTATAGCTGATTTCCTCCGCCTGAGAAGCAGGAGGGACAACAACGGCCAGCATTACCGGCACTACAGCGACGCCGGCACACGGCTTGCGAAAGGCTACGTCCATGGCCCACCTCATTGCTGGAAAATCAGACCGGAGAATTTCTCGGACCCGAGGGTTTCAACCGAGCTGACGATCTCCTCCGGCGTCACTTCGCCAAACGGCACGCCCAGCACCACCTGGTTGGCATAGCGCACCAGGATATGGGCTTCGGTGCTGGCCTTCAGCGGCGGCGCATTGATGATCAGGAAGCGGTCCGGGTAGCGGCTTTTCAGCTCCCCCATCAGGTCTCGCATGCGAACGGCTGAAAACAGCTCCACCGCAGAACTTGCCAGGGTGCCCGGCGGTACCACGCTGAGCCGGTCGATGCCGCTGGGGTAGATGATGTCTTTTACCTTGATGGACTTGTCTGCCACGAAGTCAGTAACACCCAGGCTCATGGGGGATGACACCAGGTGGTCCAGGTCGCTGTCCCAGGGGTTACAGTCCACCAGCAGGGCGGAACTCTGGGCGTCCATGGCGAACGTGGCGGCCAGGTTGTAGGCGGTCAGGGCCGAATTGTCAGTCTTGCCAAGGGAGGACACCAGCACCGAGAAATTCACTGCCCCGGCCCGGTCCCGAAGCTTGATCCGTACTTCCCGGAAGGCATCCAGAATCGCCTTGTTGGGCATGCCCGAATAGATAATCTTCCGGTGCTGCAGGTCCTCAACGGACCAGGGGCGCGGGTTGTTGATCAGGTCCAGGGAAATGGAGGAATCATAGATCGACGGCGGATGCTCTTCCGCCGACTCATCCACCATGGTCCAGTTGGGGTGTGCCTCATGGAAAGGCTGCCCCGCGGCGTCCGTCTGCCTGGCCTGTCGCTGCTCCGTCCAGGCTTCCTTGAGAAAGGCGGATTCCAGGCGCGAGCCATTGGCATCAGACTCCCGGCCCTGCTCAAGGCGATCGTCATCATCTGCCCGGTGGGGTTGGGCCGCCCGTTCGGCCTTCTGCCGTTCCTGGGTTTTCAGCAGCGCGTTATAGAGTTTGTTGTTATCCATGGAAACTAACCGCCCTGACCGGCGAACACGCCGGTTAGTGTGTTGATGATCTGTTGTGGCGTAACACCCAGAATACTGAATACCAGTATGGCCAGGTAGCCCGCCATAAAGATCGCCAACAGGAACAGGATGAAAAGCGTGTCCTTGCGCAGCAGACGCTCTTTCCACCGACTGGAATAATGGGGAATCGACGCCAGCACCGGGATATCACCAGGCAACTGGGTCAACAGCGTGCGACTGGAGCGCACCCGGTTGTCGAACATCACCAGCGCCACCAGCAGGCCAAGCACCATGGTGCCGCCCAGGAATGGCCCCGCCATGCCAACCTGGTGTAACTGCAACCCGTCCCAGCGGGTCGGATAGGAGGCCGGCTCCTGGATGCGGTAGCTGACCCCCTGGCCTTCCACGTCCAGGGTCATTGACAGGCGGGCTTTCTCGCGCCGTTCCAGCATGTCTTCGTAGACGTTTTTGGTGACGTTGTAATCCCGGGTCAGTTCAGACAGTTCCGCTTCGTTGGCGGCGACACGCTCGGCCCGCTCAAAGGCCTCTTCGAGCAACCCCTCCAGGGAAGCCAGCCGGTTGCGCTGAACCTCCAGCTGCGTCTGGGCATCGGACAGTTTTATTTTCAGCTGCTCATAGACAGGGTTCTCTATCACGTCGCTGGACCCTGCGCTGCGCCGCCCCACGTCACCACGGGCCTTGCGTTCCCGCAGATCCTCCAGTTGCCCCAACACCGAAACGATGTCCGGGTGACTGTCGTGATAACTCAGCCGCAGGTCGGCCAGATTGTCTTCCAGCTGGGCGATCTTGCGGTCGACTTCAGTTCCACCACCGCCACCGCGGCTGACGGTGCGGTAAGGCTGCTCGTCTTCCAGCTGCTTGGTGGTCAGCAGCACCTCGGACTCGCTCTGCTGAATCGCCAGCTTCAGGTTCTCGATTTCGCTGCGCAGGCGTTCAATACGGGACTGTACATTGGAGGTGGTACCGTCCTGGTTCTCGGAGCGGAACTGCTTGAGGCGTTCTTCGGCCTGTTCCAGCTGGCGACGGTAGGTGCTCACCTGGGCATCAATGAACTCGTAGGCCCCCTGACTTTCTGACCGTTTCTTACTGGAGGTCCGCTCCATGAAACGGTTCAGCGCCGAACTCAGCACGCGGAAAGAGCTGTCCGGGTTATCGCTGCGGTAACTCAGCTCAAGGAAATTACGGTTGGAGACCCGCATGTTCAGCGCATCCCTGAGCCTGCTGATTACCTGGGTTTTCTCGTTGTCCGTCTCACCACCATTGAGCATGCCTGCATCAAACGCCACCTGCTCCAGATAAGAGCGACTCTGGACCATTTCCCGGGCTTCGTTGATCCGGTCGATGGGCGTTACCTCCGCGCTGCCCCGCAGCAGCGGCTGCAGGATGCTGGATGAGTCCGCGTACAGCAGCGCTTCAGAGGTGTAGGACTTGGGCGTCACATATCCCAGGCCGAGCACGCCGGCCGTCACACACATGAAGATGATGGCGGCCAGCACCCGATAACGGTAAAGCTCAAGCTTTACCGCATTGATCATATCGAGAATGTACCGCCAGTCCATCAGAGTTCTCCACGCAGCAGTGACTTGCGGGGCACGCTGACCACATCACCCGGCTGGACGGTGTAGTTGGTGCGCATATCGCCGTCTTCCAGGATCGCCTCCACATCCAGGTCGAAACTCTTGTACTCCTCGCCGGTCTGGCGGTGCATAACGGCGCGGTTGCCGGCGGCGAACGGTGTCAGGCCACCAGCTTCCAGCACCAGGTCCAGCACGGTCATGCCCTGACGGTAGGGAACCGAGATGGGCTGCCCCACCTGGCCGGTGATGCGCACCCGGTTGCGATATTCCGAGCTGACCGGACTGTCCACCACCACGGTGACCACCGGGCTGCGAATATCTTCACTGAGGCCGGCCGTAATCTCATCCGCCAACTCTTCGGGACGCATGCCCTCGGCGTCCACGTCACCCATCAGGGGCATGGATATCCGGCCGTCGGGCCTCACCACAACTGACTTCGAAAGCTCCGGGTTGCGCCACACGTGGATGGAAACCGTATCACCCACACCAATGCGGTAGTCCTCCGGTTCAGCCATTGCCGCCGGGGGGTTATTGCCGCCTTCCGGTATGCCTGCACAGGCGGTCAGAACGCTGACCAGCAGAACCAGAATGGCGGTTTTCAGTGCTGTTATCTTGTTGCTGTCCATATCGCTTATCGCACCCCTTTGCCCAGTAACACCACCTCAACGGTCTGGATCATGATCAGAAAGTCCATCACGATGCTGTGGTTCTTCGAGTAGTACAGGTCGTACTCCAGCTTGCCCCGGGCATCCTCAATGGACGCCCCGTAGGGGTAATTCAGCTGGGCCCACCCCATGAGTCCCGGCTTGACGTAATGCCGGGTGTTGTAGAAAGGCACCTGTTCCTTGAGCTGTTCAACAAACTCGGGCCGCTCCGGACGCGGACCGACGAAGCTCATTTCCCCCTTGATCACGTTCCACAGCTGGGGCAGCTCATCCAGTCGGGTGTTGCGGATGAATGCGCCTACCCGCGTTACCCGGCTGTCGTTCTGGGACGCCCAGCGGGCCTTGCCGTCTTTTTCAGCGTCCTGACGCATGCTGCGAAACTTGTAGATGCGGAACACCTGCCCCCGGGCACCCACCCGGTCCTGGCTGTAAAGAACCGGAAAACCGGTTTCCAGTACAATGGCCACGGCGGTCAGAAGCATGACCGGTGCCATCACCACCGCCAGCGTCAGGCTGATCACCAGGTCCACGATCCGCTTGGTCAGATCCCGGGAACGGGAAGCCTTGAAGCCGTCCGAAAACAGGATCCAGGAAGGGTGCACCAGCTCGAGCCGCGCCTTTTTCAGCTCCCGCTCGTAGAAAGCCACCGCATCGGTGACCTCGATGCCCCGCAGCTTGCACTCCATCAGTGACTCAACCGGCAACTGCCCGCCCTCACTCTTGCGACGCTCCTGCTGCGCAATCACGATTTCGGATATCCGGTTCTGGCGACAGAACTGGTAGAAGTCCACAGGCGCCGGCAGGTGGTGCCTGGCATCGACCCGTGGCGTAGCCGAGTCGGGAACACAACCCATGATGCGGATACCCGATGCCCTCAGGTTTCTTTCATAGTCGGTCAGCAGCGATTCAGCAAACTCACCACCGCCGAAAATGACCACCCGACGGGCAAGCTGGTCAGAATCCACCACCTTCAGGAAGATCTGCCGGATCAGGGTGACCAGGAAAATGGCGATCAGAACCGCCCAGAACAGCTTGTCACTTCCCGGGCTGACGTTGGGGAGGAGCATGTAGAGAATGGTCAGCGCCAGGCCGCCCAGGAA
Organism: Marinobacter sp.; assembly: GCF_041690615.1. Taxonomy (GTDB): domain Bacteria; phylum Pseudomonadota; class Gammaproteobacteria; order Pseudomonadales; family Oleiphilaceae; genus Marinobacter. Next base: position 221,629 of record NZ_JAWLGY010000003.1, on the reverse strand, counting down.
GCAGAAGGCCACCAGGGTGCGGAAGAACATGGAGGCGAAGCCCTCGCGCACCATGGCGAAGTACACCCCCATGGCCAGGGTGCCGCAACTCATGACAAGAGCAAATAGAAAGGCTGCCCCGGCGCTGGTCTCAACGTTGGCTTTTGTTGCGCCCAGCTGGTCCAGAACAAACCCCAGCAGGTAGAAGGTGCCGAAAAGCGCTGCGAACTCCAGGGCACCGAGTACCAGATAGGGGAGATGCAGATAGTGTTTTCTGATGCGTATATAGGACACACCGAACATCCTTGTCGTCTCTATAAAATTCGCAGCGCCCCGCCCGGTGAAGGCCTGGAGCGCCAGCTGTCAATCGAATCTGTCAGACGACGCTTGAAAGCTTGATTTCCTTCAACTCATTCTGCGCCGCCACTGTGACAATCTCAAGGTGGTCTGTATCAATTTGTAACGGAATTTTACAACGTTTTACATCGCGTCGCGAGAATGTTTCCAAAGTTGCGGGCAATACCGGTGACATCACGGTACGCTGAGGCTACTATTTGAACGGATACGAAATCCGGACAGATTTCACGATTGGTATTCAGGGAGACGGAGAACGGAGCCTCCTATGACGGAATCAGCCAAAGCAGTCACAGACCGGCGCCCGGGTGGCGGCACCACCCTGCACGCCCTGAGCGTTGACGTGGAAGACTATTTCCACGTCGCGGCGCTGTCCAGCGTGATATCCCAGGATGACTGGACCTCCCTCCCCTCTCGCGTCGAACGCAATACCGAACGCCTGCTGGAGCTGTTTGACCGGCAGCAGGTCAAGTGCACCTTCTTCGTGTTGGGCTGGGTGGCCGAGCGATATCCGGAGCTGATCCGCAAGCTGGCCGACCATGGCCACGAGATCGCCTCCCACGGCTACAGCCATCAGCTGGTCTACAACCAGACCCCGGCGGTGTTTGCCGAAGAGACCCGCAAGTCCAAGCAGATTCTGGAGGACATCATCCAGCAGCCAGTGACCGGTTACCGGGCCGCCAGCTACTCCATTACCCGTGAGTCGCTCTGGGCCCTGGATATTCTGGCAGAGCTGGGTTTCACCTGGGATTCCAGTATTTTCCCGATCCACCATGATCGCTATGGCATCCCGGATTCTCCGAAAACGCCCTACACCATCCAGACCAGTAATGGTGTTGCGCTGCGGGAGTTCCCCCTCACCACCGCGCGACTGTTCCGGCTGACCATACCGGCGGCCGGCGGCGGCTATTTCCGCCAGTTCCCCTATCCGCTGTTCCGGCACCTGTTCCGCCTGGCCAGCAGCAATGATACACAACCCCAGATGTTCTACCTGCACCCCTGGGAGATCGACCCGGACCAGCCCCGGTACAATAATGCCAGCTGGTTTTCCCGCTTCCGTCATTACACCAACCTGGACAAATGTTACGGTCGGCTTGAACGCTTGCTGAACGACTTCAGCTTTGGCACCGTGAGCGAGAGCTACGAGGCTTACCAGCCGGACCGTATCAAGCTCCACCAGAACGAAATGATTCGCCTGGCCTGACCCAACACGGACGCGCACCATGTATCTTGAGCACTTCGGACTACGCCGCCATCCTTTCCGCATGACGCCGGAAGACGACTTTGTCTATATGAGTCAGCAACACTCCCGGGCGTTCGTGTACATGAATTCCGCCATCTGGAGCCCGGAAGGTTTCGTGGTAATCAGCGGCGAGATCGGCTCTGGCAAGACCACGCTGCTGAAGAAGACCATTCGCAGCCTGGACGGCAACCTTAAGCTGCTCCATGTGTCCTACACCAACCTGAAGTCCGACGACTTCTTCCGGCTGCTGATTCATCAGGCCGGCATCAAGGCCCAGACGGACAGCAAGGTCACCATGCTGTTCGCTATCATGGATTATCTGCAGATGATGGCGGACCGGGGTACACCGGTAGTGCTGGCAGTGGATGAAGCCCAGAACCTGAGCAAGGAAAACCTGGAGGACATTCGTATGCTGGCGGGCCTGGAAGGTCTCGGCGGGCCGGCCATGCGGGTAATTCTGCTGGGGCAGCCGGAGCTCAAGGATCATATCCGCAAGATCCAGCAGCTTTCCCAGCGGGTGAAACTGTTCTTCCACCTGGAGGGTCTGTCTGAGAAGGAAACCGGGGAATACATCGACTACCGGTTGCTGGTTGCCGGCCACAAGGGCGCACCCCTGTTTGACCAGGCCATGGTCAAGGACATCTTCACCATGAGTGGTGGCATCCCCCGGGTGATCAACAAGCTCTGTGACGGCCTGATGATGTGCGCTTTCTCGGATGAACGGCAGGTACTGGACCGCCGGGATCTGAAGGAAATCCGCAAGGACCTGCTGGGGGACGAGCCGGCCATTGGCAACTCACCGGAGATTCCTACCAGCACCAGCTCGGCGGACTTCGAACCCCCCGCCTCTCACGCAGCGCCGGCCAGTGCCAGCGGAGAACTGAGCGATACCCTGTCACGGGTGGCGGCAGCACTGGAAGGCATTGATGAAAAGCTGGGGATGCTGCTGCATGATAAAACCGGAAACCCGCCACCGCAGGATTCCGGCAATGTGAAGCCCCTGTCGCCGGGGCGTCACAGGAGTAACTGATTTTTTTGCCACGGAATCCACGGAAGAACACGGAAAGAAGAACTGCCGTGGATTCCGTGGCTAATCAATTAAATGTGTTCCACTTCCTCGATTTCGTACTCCACGGTACCCGAAGGCACGCGGATGGCAACGACTTCGCCTTCGCTCTTGCCCACCAGGGCGCGGGCGATGGGTGATGAAATGGAGATCTTGCCTGCCTTGATGTCCGCCTCGTCTTCACCAACGATCTTGTAGACCACCTGTTCGTCGGTTTCCATGTTCAGCAGGTGCACCGTGGTGCCGAAGATCACCTTGCCGGTGTTCTGGATCGTGGTGACATCAATCACCTGGGCGGCGGACAGCTTGCTCTCGATTTCCTGGATACGCCCCTCGATGAAGCCCTGCTGCTCGCGAGCCGCGTGATACTCGGCGTTTTCCTTGAGGTCGCCGTGCTCACGGGCGTCGGCGATGGCTTCGATGACCTTGGGGCGCTCGACGGACTTGAGCTGCTGAAGCTCTTCCCGGAGGCGTGCTTCACCATCAATGGTCATGGGTACTCGAGTCGTCATAGTTACTTTCCTGAGTGCAGTTCCTGCAGACGGCGTACCGTCCGCTCGGGTCCGAATTTGATCGCGCGACAGAAGGCTTCTCCCCCCGCCAGCGTGGTTGTATAGGTTACCTTGTGCTGCAGCGCCGACTGGCGAATCTGCGCCGAGTCCGCAATGGCCTTGCGGCCCTCGGTGGTATTGATGATCAGCTGCACCTTGCCGTTCTTGATGGCGTCAACAATGTGCGGACGGCCTTCGCCCACCTTGTTGACCCGCTCAACCTCAAGACCTGCATCGCTGATCACTTTCGCGGTACCGGTGGTGGCCACCAGGCGGAAGCCGGTTTCCACCAGATCCCTGGCCAGCTTGACCACACCGGACTTGTCCACTTCCCGCACGGAGATAAACGCGGTGCCCTTGGCAGGCAGACGCTCACCCGCCGCCAGGGCGGCCTTGGCGAAGGCTTCGTCGAAGCTGTCGCCAATGCCCATGACTTCCCCGGTGGACTTCATTTCCGGTCCCAGGATGGGGTCGACCGCCGGGAACTTGTTGAACGGGAACACGGACTCCTTCACGGAGAAATGCGTGGGCACGATTTCCTGTGTGAAACCCTGCTCCTTCAATGTGGTGCCGGCCATGCAGCGGGCGGCCACCTTGGCCAGGGACACGCCTACCGCCTTGGATACGAACGGAACGGTCCGGGAGGCCCGCGGGTTCACCTCGATCACGTAGATCTCACCGTCCTGCCAGGCCAGCTGTACGTTCATCAGGCCGATGACGTCCAGCTCGAGGGCCATCTTGCGCACGGCTTCGCGCATTTCATCCTGCACCTCTTTGGGCAGGGTGTAGGGCGGCAGTGAACAGGCGGAGTCACCGGAGTGCACGCCGGCCTGCTCGATGTGCTGCATGATGCCGCCGATCACCACTTCCTCACCGTCGCTGATAGCGTCGATGTCGATTTCAATAGCCGCATTAAGGAAGTGATCCAGCAGTACCGGGCTGTCATTGGAGACCAGCACCGCATCGCGCATGTAGCGCACCAGCTCTTCTTCGTTATAGACGATTTCCATGGCCCGGCCACCCAGCACGTAGGACGGACGAACCACCAGCGGGTAACCGATGTCCCGGGCGGCCAGAATGCCTTCCTCGTGGCTGCGCACGGTGGCGTTTTCCGGCTGCTTCAGGCCCAGACGGTTGATCATCTGCTGGAACCGCTCACGGTCTTCCGCGCGGTCGATGGCATCCGGGCTGGTACCGATGATCGGCACACCGGCGGCCTCCAGGCCACGGGCCAGTTTCAGCGGCGTCTGGCCGCCGTACTGGACAATGACGCCCTTGGGCTTTTCCTTGTAGACGATTTCCAGCACATCTTCCAGGGTGATGGGCTCGAAATAGAGCCGGTCACTGGTGTCGTAATCGGTGGAAACGGTCTCCGGGTTACAGTTGATCATGATGGTTTCATAACCATCCTCGCGCATGGCAAGGGCGGCGTGCACACAGCAATAATCAAACTCGATGCCCTGCCCGATCCGGTTGGGGCCGCCACCGATGACCACGATCTTTTCCCGGTCGGACGGCTCCGCTTCGCACTCTTCCTCGTAGGTTGAGTACATGTAGGCCGTATCGGAAGCGAATTCGGCCGCGCAAGTGTCTACCCGCTTGTACACCGGGCGCACATCAAAGTCGTGGCGCAGTTTGCGCAGGGACACTTCGGAGATACCCAACAGCTTGGCCAGGCGGCCATCGGAGAAGCCCTTACGCTTGAGACGGAACAGGGTGTCCCGGTCAATATCGGACTTGCCGGCGGTTTTCAGCGCGGCTTCCTCGCGGATCAGGTCCTCGATCTGCACCAGGTACCAGGGATCCACCTTGGTGTGGCGGAACACTTCGTCCACGGTCATGCCGGCACGGAAGGCTTCGCCGATAAACCACAGGCGATCGGCGCCGGGAACGTTCAGCTCCTTGATCAGGATCTCCCGGCCTTCGGTGGTGTTCAGGTCGACCTTTTCCTCAAAGCCTTCGGAGCCCACTTCCAGACCGCGCATGGCCTTCTGGACAGACTCCTGGAAGGTGCGACCAATGGCCATCACCTCACCCACGGACTTCATCTGGGTGGTCAGGCGGGCATCGGCCTGGGGGAATTTCTCGAAGGTAAACCGGGGAATCTTGGTGACAACATAGTCGATACTGGGCTCGAAGGACGCCGGGGTAACACCGCCGGTGATGTCATTCTGCAGCTCGTCCAGGGTGTAGCCCACCGCAAGCTTGGCCGCCACCTTGGCAATAGGGAAGCCGGTGGCCTTGGAGGCCAGCGCCGAAGAGCGGGATACCCGCGGGTTCATCTCGATCACCACCATGCGGCCGTTGTCCGGGTTAACCCCGAACTGCACGTTGGAGCCGCCGGTCTCCACACCGATTTCACGCAGCACCGCCAGCGAGGCGTTCCGCATGATCTGGTATTCCTTGTCGGTGAGGGTCTGGGCCGGTGCCACGGTGATGGAGTCACCGGTGTGCACACCCATGGCGTCGAAGTTCTCGATGGCGCAGACGATGATGCAGTTGTCGTTCCTGTCCCGGACGACCTCCATCTCGTACTCTTTCCAGCCAATCAGCGATTCATCGATCAACAGCTCGTTGGTGGGGGACAGATCCAGACCCCGGGTGCAGATTTCCTCGAACTCGTCCCGGTTATAGGCAATGCCGCCACCGGAGCCGCCCATGGTGAAGGACGGACGGATAATGCAGGGGAAACCGATATCATCCGCCACCCGCCAGGCTTCTTCCATGGAATGCGCAATGGTCGCCTTGGGGCATTCCAGGCCAATCTTTTTCATGGCCTTGTCGAAGCGGTCCCGGTCCTCGGCCTTGTCGATGGTGTCGGCGTTGGCGCCGATCATTTCCACACCGTGTTTCTCGAGGATGCCGTGTTTTTCCAGGTCGAGGGCGCAATTCAGTGCGGTCTGGCCACCCATGGTGGGCAGCAGGGCGTCCGGCTGCTCCTTCTCGATGATCTTCTCGACGGTTTTCCAGGTGATCGGTTCGATGTAGGTGGCATCCGCCATGGCCGGATCGGTCATGATGGTGGCCGGGTTGGAGTTCACCAGGATGACCCGGTAGCCCTCTTCACGCAGGGCCTTGCAGGCCTGGGCTCCGGAATAGTCAAACTCACACGCCTGGCCAATCACAATGGGGCCTGCGCCCAGGATCAGGATGCTCTTGATGTCGGTCCGCTTTGGCATTTCTCAGTCAACCTGTCAGCAAAAATTCGTAATAGTCGGGCCTTTCGGCAACGCTGTGTCGGGTATCGCCGCTTACGCGGTACGGGCTTCCATCAGCCGGATAAATTCGTCAAACAGCGGGGCCACGTCGTGGGGGCCCGGGCTGGCTTCCGGGTGGCCCTGGAAGCTGAACGCCGGCTTGTCGGTGCGCCGGATACCCTGCAGCGTGCCGTCGAACAGGGACTTGTGGGTCGCCTCCACGTTGTCCGGCAGCGTCGTTCCGTCCACGGCAAAGCCGTGGTTCTGGCTGGTGATCATCACCGTGCCGTCTTTCAGGTTCTGCACCGGGTGGTTGGCGCCATGGTGGCCGTGGCCCATCTTGACGGTCTTTGCACCGCTGGCCAGCGCCAGCAACTGGTGGCCCAGGCAGATACCGAATACGGGGATGTCCGTTTCCAGCACTTCGCGGATGGCGGTAATGGCGTAGTCGCAGGGCTCGGGGTCGCCGGGGCCGTTGGACAGGAAGATGCCGTCCGGGTTCATGGCCAGCACCTCTGAGGCCGGGGTCTGGGCGGGCACGATGGTCAACTCGCAACCGCGACTGGCCAGCATGCGCAGGATGTTCTTCTTGACGCCGTAATCCCACGCCACCACCTTGAAGCGGCTTTCGGTACGCTTGCCGTAACCCTCGCCCAGGGTCCATTCGGTCTCGTCCCAGGTCCAGGTATCCTTGCGGCAGACTTCCTTCGCCAGGTCCATGCCCTTCAGGCCCGGGAAGGCCTTGGCCAGTTCCAGGGCGTGGTCGTCCGTGGCGTGCTCGCCGGCAACAATGGCACCGTTCTGCGAGCCCTTGTCCCGCAGGATGCGGGTAAGACGACGGGTGTCGATGCCGGCAATCCCGATCTTGCCGTTTTCGATCAGGTATTCGGACAGGGTTTTCTGGCTGCGCCAGTTACTGGCCATCAGCGGCAGGTCGCGGATAATCAGCCCGGCCGACTGGATGTGGTCGGATTCCACGTCTTCGTCGTTAATACCGGTATTGCCAATGTGAGGATAGGTCAGAGTGACAATCTGTCGGGCGTAGGACGGATCCGTGAGGATTTCCTGATAGCCGGTCATGGCGGTGTTGAACACCACCTCACCGCTGGTTTCTCCCTCGGCGCCAATGGCGACGCCGTGGAACAGGCTTCCGTCTGCGAGTGCAAGGATGGCAGGTGTACTCAAGGCTTGTATCCTCAATCGGGTTCGTTTGGGCGAACGGGAACGCAAGCGCAAATTCAGGTCGCAAAAAAGCGAGAGGGGGTGTTGCCCCGTCCCGCTTTTTTGTTCCGCCGTCAGGACTGGTCCGGACCCCGGGCGGGCTTTGTCATTGGCTACGCTTGGTGCAGTTAAATCGCCTTATTGTAGGAAATTCGGCGATCTGTGTCCATCTGAAAGACCTTTTTAGCCACGGAATCCACGGAAGAACACGGAAAAAAAACAAAGAAAGATAAAGACGTTATTGGCCACTAAATCCACGAAAACCACGAAACAAAAGACAAAAACAGCTTTTCTGACAGGACCGCTTTTTGGCCATTGGTTTTCTTTCGTGGTTTTCGTGGATTTAGTGGCTGAATTCTTTCATCTTTTCCTTCCGTGTCCTTCCGTGGATTCCGTGGCAAAAAATCAGTCTTTAAGACCCAGAACATCCTGCATGTCATAGAGTCCGGCCGGCTTGCCCTGCAGCCAGCGGGCGGCGCGGACGGCGCCCTTGGCGAAGGTCATGCGACTGCTGGCCTTGTGGGTGATCTCGATGCGTTCGCCCATGGTGGCGAAAAGCACGGTATGGTCCCCCACCACATCACCGGCGCGGATGGTCTCGAAGCCGATTTCCTTTTGCGGGCGCTCACCGGTGAAGCCTTCGCGACCGTAGACGGCACACTCTTTCAGGTCACGCCCGAGGGCGTCGGCCACCACCTCGCCGAGGCGCAGCGCGGTGCCGGAGGGGGCATCCTTCTTGTGGCGGTGATGAGCTTCGATGATTTCCACATCGTAGTCGTCACCCAGCACCGAGGCGGCCTTGTGCAGCAGGTCGAGCATCACATTGATGCCGACACTCATGTTGGGCGCGAAGACCACCGGGGTCTTGTCTGCCGCCACCTTCACCTGCTCTTTCTCCGCATCGGTCATACCGGTGGTGCCGATGATGACCGCCTTGCCGTTCTGGCTGCAGAACTCCAGGTTCTCCAGGGTCAGGTCCGGGAAGGTGAAATCGATCAGGATGTCAAAGGCGTCCTTCACGTCGGCCACGTTGCCGGCCAGGGCCACGCCGTTCTTGCCGATACCGGCCATTTCGCCGGCATCGGCGCCCACCAGCGAGCTCTCCGGGTGCACGATAGCAGCCCCCAGGGTAAGGTCGTCGGTCTCGTCAATGGCTTCAATCAGAACCTTGCCCATACGCCCGGCAGCGCCGGTTACAGCTATCCGTGTCATGGCGGACCTCAGAATTTCATTTCGTCGAAGAAGTTTTTCACGCCCTCAAACCAGGAGGTCTTGCGGGGCCCGTGATTGTTGCCGTTGTTGCCGTCCAGGGTTTCCTGGAACTGCTCCATCAGGTCTTTCTGCTTCTTCGTCAGGTTGACCGGGGTTTCCACGATCACCCGGCACAGCAGATCGCCGGCGGGACCGCCGCGAACCGGGGACACCCCCTTGTTACGCAGGCGGAACAGCTTGCCGGTCTGGGTCTCCGGCGGAATCTTCAGCTTCACGCGACCATCCAGGGTGGGGACTTCCAGCTCGCCACCGAGGGCCGCATCAACAATGCTGATGGGCACTTCACAGTAGAGGTTACGGCCATCCCGGGTGAAGATGGAGTGCTCTCGCACGGAAATCTGCACATACAGGTCACCGGAAGGACCGCCTTCAATGCCCATCTCCCCTTCGCCGGAGAGGCGGATACGGTCGCCGGTGTCCACGCCGGGCGGCACCTTGACGGAGAGGGTCTTCTCTTCCTGCAGGCGACCGGCACCGTGGCATTTCTTGCACGGATTCTTGATGACCTGGCCACTGCCACGACAGGTGGGACAGGCCTGCTGCACGGTAAAGAAACCCTGCTGCATGCGAACCTGACCCATACCCTTACAGGTGCCACAGGTTTCCGGACGGGAGCCCTTTTCAGCACCGCTGCCCTCACAGAGGTCACACTCCACATGGCCCGGCACCCGGATCTTGACGGTGGTGCCATGGACGGCTTCTTCCAGGTCAAGCTCCAGGGTGTAGCGCAGATCGGCGCCCCGGTTGGAGCGGCCCCGCCCCCCGCCACCGAAGATGTCGCCGAACACGTCGCCGAAGATATCGGAGAAGCTGCCACCACCGCCGCCAAATCCGCCACCACCGGCCTGGCCATCCACGCCGGCGTGACCGAACTGGTCGTAGGCGGCCCGCTTGTTGGGGTCCATAAGGACGTCGTAGGCTTCCGTGGCCTCCTTGAACCTGGCTTCGGCGTCGGCGTCGTCCGGGTTACGGTCCGGATGGTACTTCATCGCGAGCTTGCGATATGCCCGCTTGATATCCTTCTCGTCCGTATCCCGGGTGACGCCGAGAACGTCGTAGTAGTCACGTTTGGCCATGCTGGAAAAACCCTGTTGAAAACCTGTCTGTGCTCACTGGTACACGGGCCCTGTCCTGCCAGAACCCGATGCTCTCAAACGCAGAAAACGCGGGGGCCTTCACCCCCGCGCCATGCCTGCTGTCGCGATATTGCTTATCGCTTGTCGTCGTCTTTGACTTCTTCGAACTCTGCGTCCACCGCGTCATCGGCGCTGCCGCTGGCCTTCTCTTCACCACCGGCCTGCTGGGCCTGCTCGCCCTGGTCGGCGTACATCTTCTGGGCCAGCTCGCCGGAAACCTCGGTCAGCTTCTGAGTCTTGGCCTCGATGTCTTCCTTGTCCGAGCCTTCCAGTGCTTCCTCAAGATCCTTGATGGCAGCTTCGATGTTTTCCTTCTCGCTGTCGGTCACCTTGTCACCGGCGTCATTCAGGGTCTTGCGCACGGTGTGAACCATGGCGTCACCCTGGTTACGGGCCTGGACCAGTTCCTCGAACTTGCGATCTTCCTCGGCGTTGGCCTCGGCGTCGCTGACCATCTTGTCGATTTCGTCATCGCTCAGGCCGGAAGAGGCCTTGATCACGATGGACTGCTCCTTGCCGGTAGCCTTGTCCTTGGCGGACACGTTGAGGATACCGTTGGCGTCGATATCGAAGGTCACCTCGATCTGCGGCACGCCACGGGGCGCCGGCGGGATGTCCGCCAGGTCGAAGCGGCCCAGTGACTTGTTCTGGGACGCCTGCTTGCGCTCACCCTGCACCACGTGGATGGTGACCGCAGTCTGGTTGTCCTCGGCCGTGGAGAAGGTCTGGGACTTCTTGGTCGGGATCGTGGTGTTCTTGTCGATCAGCGGCGTGGCCACACCACCCATGGTTTCGATACCCAGGGTCAGCGGGGTCACGTCCAGCAGCAGCACGTCTTTCACGTCGCCGGAAAGCACCGCGCCCTGGATGGCGGCACCAATGGCCACGGCTTCATCCGGGTTGACGTCTTTCCGCGCTTCCTTGCCGAAGAAGTTCTTCACCTTCTCCTGAACCATGGGCATACGGGTCTGGCCACCCACCAGGATAACCTCGTCCACTTCATTGGCAGACAGGCCGGCGTCCTTCAGGGCCACCTTACAGGGCTCCAGGCTGCGCTCGACCAGCTCTTCCACCAGTGACTCGAGCTTGGCCCGGGTCAGCTTGACGTTCATGTGCTTGGGACCGGACGCATCAGCCGTAATGTACGGCAGGTTGACGTCGGTCTGCTGGCTGCTGGACAGCTCGATCTTGGCCTTCTCACCGGCTTCTTTCAGGCGCTGCATGGCCAGGGAGTCACCTCGCAGGTCGATACCGCTGTCCTTCTTGAACTGGTCCGCCAGGTATTCAATGACCTTCAGGTCGAAGTCTTCACCACCCAGGAAGGTGTCACCGTTGGTCGCCAGTACTTCGAACTGGTGCTCACCGTCCACATCGGCAATCTCGATGATGGACAGGTCAAAGGTACCACCACCCAGGTCATAGACGGCCACGGTGCGGTCACCGCTCTGCTTGTCCATGCCGTAGGCCAGGGCCGCAGCGGTAGGCTCGTTGATGATCCGCTTCACTTCCAGGCCCGCGATCTTGCCCGCGTCCTTGGTGGCCTGGCGCTGGCTGTCGTTGAAGTAGGCCGGTACGGTGATCACCGCCTCGGTCACTTTCTCGCCCAGGTAGTCCTCGGCGGTCTTCTTCATCTTCTTGAGCACTTCCGCGGACACCTGCGGCGGTGCCATCTTCTCGCCCTTCACCTCTACCCAGGCGTCGCCATTGTCAGCCTTGGCAATCTTGTAAGGCACCATCTTGATGTCTTTCTGGACGACGTCGTCTTCGAAACGACGACCGATCAGACGCTTGATGGCGTAAAGGGTGTTATGGGGGTTGGTGACCGCCTGGCGCTTCGCGGACTGACCGACCAGGGTCTCGCCGTCGTCGGTGTAGGCGATAATGGACGGTGTTGTGCGGTCGCCTTCGGCGTTCTCGATCACCTTGACCTTGTCACCATCCATGATGGCAACACAGGAGTTGGTCGTACCCAGGTCGATACCGATAATCTTGCTCATGAAATCACTCCAGTTAGCTGTTCAGTCCGAATGCCTTGCAATCCGGTTCTTCTGATTCATTGCCGGCATACATACCGGCTTGTTGACTGTTACCTGCCTATATTGGCTCCGACGCCGGCTTTTCAAGCCTGCTCGTCGATTTTTGGCGCATCTTCGGCCTTGGCGACCACCACCATGGCCGGGCGGACCAGGCGCTCGTTCAGGGTGTAACCCTTCTGCACCACTGCCACTACCGAGTTGGGTTCAGCATCGGGCGCCGGCACCATGGACATCGCCTCGTGAACCTGTGGGTCAAACGGTTCGCCCACCGGGTTGAGCTGCTTCACGTTGAACTTGCCCAGGCTCTTCATAAACAGGTCGAGGGTCATTTCAACGCCTTCACGGATGGAAACCACCAGCTCGTCACTGCTCTGCTGGTTCTCAGTGCTCTCTACCGCCTTTTCCAGGCTGTCAGCCACCGGCAGCAGCTCCTTGACGAACTTTTCCAGCGCAAACTTGTGGGCCTTTTCCACATCGATCTCGGCGCGGCGACGAACGTTCTGCATTTCCGCCTGGGTCCGCAGCATCTGGTCCTGAAGCTCCTGCATGCGGGCCTCCATGGAGTCCACATCGTTTTCAGGACCCTGGGTTTCTCCCTCCTGCTGTTCGGACACCGGCTCACCGGCGCGCTCTTCCGCCTTCAGTTCTTCATCGACGTTTTCGTTGCGATTCTCGTCAGCGCTCATCAGCTACTCCCGCTTGTGTCTGTGTGCGCGGCTGGCCGCGCCATACCCAATGTTGGTGAAAACTTGCCAACGGATATGGGGCCCAAACGGACGCTTTCAACCGTCCCTGTTTCACAGAAATTGAACCACTGGGTTTGCATACAGGCTTTTTGCTGTATATATTAACAGCTACTGTATACGCCAACAGTATTCGTGACTCAGGGAGACGCCGCATGCTGACTCAACTCACGGTTTCCAACTACGCCATCGCCGAAAGGGTGGAACTGCAATTCCAGAAGGGCATGACCGCCCTGACCGGTGAAACCGGCGCCGGCAAGTCCATCGTGCTGGATGCGCTGGGGCTGGCCATGGGAGGCCGTGGCGATGCCAGTGCTGTGCGCCATGGCGCCAAGCGCGCCGACATTACCGCCACCTTTGATATCAGCCGTATCGCTGAAGCCCGGGAATGGCTGGAAGACCAGGACCTGGATGACGGCCATGACTGCATCCTGCGGCGAGTGATCGGTCGCGATGGCCGCTCACGGGCCTATATCAACGGCCAGCCCTGCCCCCTCAATCAGCTCAAGGAGCTGGGGGCCACGCTAATGGATATCCACAGCCAGCACCAGCACCAGTCACTGCTGAAAAAGGATACCCACCGCCGCCTGCTGGATGAGTTTTCCGGCGCGGAAGACCTGGCCATCAAGACCCGCCTGGCCTGGAAACAATGGCACCAGGCCCGGGACCGGCTTTTGAGCCGTCAGCAGAATGCCGATGAAACCGAGGCCCGGCTGCAACTGCTGAGGTATCAGGTGGAAGAACTGGACCGCCTGGCACTGGAGGAAGGGGAGCAGGCCAGCCTGGAGCAGGAACAGGAACAGCTCAGCCACGCCGAGACGGTACGCCAGGCCAGCCACCAGGCGGCGATGCTCTGTTCCGAAGATGAAACCAGCGCTGCGGACCTGGTACGCCAGGCGCTGTCACAGCTGGAACAGCTACCGGTGGAAGTCCCTGCCCTGGCTGACACCCTGCAGATGCTCAACGAGGCGCAGATCCAGTTAACGGAAGCGGGCAGCAACCTGGTTCACTTCGTGGAAGACTACGATGCGGATCCGCAACGCCTGCAGGAAGTGGAAGAGCGCCTCAGCGCCATCTACCAGCTGGCCCGCAAGCACCGCGTTCAGCCCGAAGAGCTCCCCGGGCTGCATCAGCGCCTGGGCGATGAACTCGCTGAACTGGACGACAGCGAAGGCAGCCTGGAACAGCTGGAAGCCGATGTGGAGAACTATCGCAAGGCCTACCAGACAGTCGCGGACAAGCTTTCCGAAACCCGCCGCGAAGGCGCAATCACCCTCGACCAGCGAGTCGCCGCAGAACTGACCGAACTGGGCATGCCCACCATGCAGTTCATTACCCAGCTGGACGCCAGTGATGACGAGCCCAGCGCTACCGGCAATGAGGAAATCGAATTCCTGATCAGTGCCAACCCCGGTCAGCCAGCACGGCCGTTGGGCAAGGTGGCCTCGGGCGGCGAACTGTCCCGCATCAGCCTGGCGATCCAGGTGGTGGTGGCCCAGACCTCAACCACGCCCACACTGGTGTTCGACGAGGTGGACGTGGGCATTGGCGGTGGAACGGCGGAAGTGGTCGGGCGCCTGCTGCGGTCCCTCGGCGAAAGCGGCCAGATCATCTGTGTGACCCACCTGCCCCAGGTGGCTGCCCAGAGCCATCAGCATCTGTTTGTCAGCAAGTTCACAGAAGCGGACGCCACGTTCTCGAAGATCGAGACCCTTAACGACCAGGGTCGAATCAGTGAAGTCGCGCGGATGCTGGGCGGCGTGGACATGACCGAGCAAACCCTGGCCCACGCCCGGGAAATGTACACCAAGGGCCAGGCAACCCATCACTGAATGAAGCGCCTTGCCCCGCTGGCGGCAAGGCGGTGAAAGCATCTTCCTTCGGCTCTCACAGATTCCCTTCTCACCTGAGAGCTTTTCGAGCGCCGCCCCGGCGCTCTTTTTTTGCCCACAGTTTTTTGCAATCAGACGGAGAACGGCATTACAGACGCGAGCGGCCGTCAACGGACAGCCGCTCGCCGGGGATAGTGAGTCAGGGAAGGTATCAGGATTTCTGTACGGGTTTGACGTAGAGAATCAGGCTGTGATCAACAATCTCATAGCCGTGCTCTTTCGCAATCTTCTTCTGTCGTTCCTCGATCACCTCGTCGACGAACTCAATCACTTCACCGGTCTGGGTGCACACCATATGGTCGTGGTGGTCATCCCCGGCCATCTCGAACACGGCGTGTCCGCCCTCGAAGTTGTGGCGGAGCACCAGCCCGGCGGCCTCGAACTGGGTCAGCACGCGGTAGACCGTCGCCAGCCCCACGTCATCACCCTGCTCCAGCAGCTTCTTGTACACGTCTTCAGCGCTGAGGTGGTGTTCTTCTGAATTTTCCAGGATATTGAAGATCTTTACCCGGGGCAGCGTAACTTTCAGACCCACTTTGCGCAGTTCGGCGTTTTCAGATGACATAATGCTGTTCGCTCTTTGGTGTGTTCAGTGCTTCCGGTATTATAGCGCCATATTGCGACTCATAAACCGTTTCATTTCCAGCCAATAAGGACATCTGTCCCTGATGCACCTGCTTACCAGACTTGCCCCCGTACTCCTGCTGACCCTGCTTGCCGGCTGTGTGTTCCCCGGCGTCTACAAGATCAATGTCCAGCAGGGCAATATCATTACCGAGGAAGATATCAGCCAGCTCGAGCCGGGCATGTCGCGCTCCCAGGTGCACTCAGTGCTCGGCACCCCGCTGATGCTGAACCCGGCAGATACGTCGGTCGAGTACTATGCCTACACCTTTCAGGAGTCCGGCGGCGAGATCCGCGAGCAGAAGGTCATAGTGCACTACGACGGCGATACCTTCACCCGGATGGAAAAACAACTGCTGGACGACCTGCCGGCCTACTGAGGCTCACTCAGCCTTCGTCCTTTTTCTTGCGTGCCCGGTTCATCCGGGCCTGCTTGGGATCAATTTTCAGCGGTCGATACAGCTCGACACGGTCACCCTCCCGCAGCACATGGTCCGCCGGTGCCTTGACCACCTTACCGAAGATGCCCATGTCCGTCTGCTCCGGATCCAGCCCGGGGAACAGCTCCTCAATGCGGGAGCGGCGCACGGCCTCCAGCATGGTTGCCCCGTCTTCCACCTCAACAGGAACAATTTCCTGGCGGTCCGGCGTTGCATAAGCCACTTCAACGTGCATCAGCGATTCACCAGTGCATCTGTATAGATTTCATTGGCCCTGCGGCAGAAGGCTTCCACCATGGTGTTCGCTGCCTGGCTGAACACCGGGCCGAAGGTCATCCGCGACAGGGAGCCAGAGAACTCGAAGTCCAGCTGCAGCGTCACCTTGCAGGCGTTGGTGTCCAGCGGCTTGAAGTGCCAGCGGCCTGCCAGGTCGCGGAATGGCCCGTCCACCAGCTTCATGTCGATGCGCTCCGGTGACAGCAGCTCATTGCGGGTGGTCAGGCGATGCCGCATACCACCCTTGGCGACCTCCAGCGAAGCCACAACCCGCGCGTCGCTGCGCTCGTGTACCTGGGCACCGGCGCACCAGGGCAGAAAGTCAGGGTAGCGGTCAATATCGTCAACCAGGGCAAACATACGCTCGGCGGAATGCATCACCAGGGCGCTTTTATCGATCTGATGGGCCATGAAACCTCGGAATCTTCAATGACTTCTTTCGATGACAGATTCAACCATGATATCCGATTTGGCGGGGATTGCGGCAGTCGTGGCACTTGCGGATATCAGAATTCAGCAGCCTTGCCAGGCCCCCTGGGGGTTTCGACCGCGTCTTCTGCCGATGGTTCGCCGCGAAGTTCATTGGGGGTCGGCGCACACCAGCCCAGCTCGCCGTTGTCGCACAGCAGCTTCAGCGACATCACCGAGTAGCCGACGCCCACCACAATCACGACCACCGGCAACAGATAACGCAGGGCGAAGCGCCACATCGTCACCAGCCACTCCCGGGTGTCACCAAGCAGTCCGGAGAGGTAACCCACCGGCGTCATCCAGCCCAGGAACACCGCCAGGGCCGCGGCGACCGCCGGTATCAGCAGACCACTGGTGAGCAACTCGATCCACCGGAAAGGCGTCAGCCCCGCCACCTGGACATCTGCCCAGATGTTGAAGGAATACAGGGTAACCAGTCCCGTCAGCCACGCACACACCAGTACCAGAAGCACCGATACCGGACGGGGCGCGAACACCCATTCCCGCAGCCAGCTCACAACAGACTCCGCCAGCACCAGGGCCGAGGTCCATGCCACCAGCACGATCAGCGTAAACACTGCCGTCGCCACCAGCTGATGGTGCTCCAGGGCGCCAAGGCCCACCGGCAGGGCCACGAAGACCAAACCAAATCCGCGGCCATCGCCGGATCCGTTGAGCGACTCGGCAATACCGTAAATGACGACGCCCGCCAGCACACCCACCACGGTATCGAGCAGGGCAACGCCGAATACGGCACGCTTGAACGGAGAACCGGGGGCCATCAGCGCGCCCAGCACCGCCCAGATTCCCAGGCCGATGCCCAGGGTGTAAAACGCGTGGGACAAGGCAAACCAGAGCGTGCCACCGCCCACATCAGCCCATCGGAAACCGGCGACGGACTGCAGCGCCGTTAACCCGACGCCCTGATCCCAGCTCCACCACACCAGCCCTGCCAGCAAGGCCAGAAACACCGGCATGACCAGCCGGAACGCACGCTCCACCAGTCGCTGCCGGAAGGCGACCGCCCCCACCAGTACAATGAAGAACAGGTGCCAGGCCATGAACCCGCGATAGTCATAGGGGCTTTCCACCAACTGGCCGAGCATGCGGGTCATGGCCAGCGGCGTTGCCCCGCCGAACAGGCCAAAGGCCCCGTAAAACACATACGCCAGGCAGATGGAGCCAATCACCAGGGTGATCGATAACACCAGGAAGCCGGACAGCACACTTACCCGACCCAGCCATCGCCACCGGGGGGACAGGTAGCGGTCCCGGGTCTCACTGCGCATGGCCAGTACCAGGTTATGGCGATGCCGGCGGCCCAGTGCGGCTTCAGCCAGCAGCAACGGCAGGGTGATAACCAGCAGAAAGAAGAGGTACAACAGAACGAAATAGCCGCCGCCATACTGGCTGGCCAGCCACGGGAAATGCCAGAGATTGCCCAGTCCGATGGTGGCAGCGGCAGCCGCCCAGAAGAAGGTGCTGCGGCCGGACCAGAGTCCCAGGGTTGTCTTTGGTGGTGTTGGCATCGGGATCCTTGTTGACTACTTCGACGTCACTCACCTCCCCCGACCAAAAGGTCACGTCGCCGGAGAAGGCACAGGGGATTGTAGCTGAATTCATCGGTCCGGGGCCCGGCTGATGACCCCATATCGCCAACTGGGTTACAATTCGCCACTTGTCTGCAGCCGGATCGACCCCATAGTCAGACACCGAATATCCAACGGAAAGACTTCATGAGCAAGAAGAAACCGGCAAACTCCGGGGGTACCATAGCCCTCAACAAAAAGGCCCGGCACGAATACCACATCGAGGAACGCCTCGAGGCCGGCGTGCAACTGCTGGGCTGGGAGGTCAAATCCCTGCGGGAAGGCAAGGGCCAGATCACCGAGGCCTACGTGCTTTTCCGTGACGGTGAGGCGTTTCTGTTCAATGCGCAGATCACGCCCCTGAATACGGCTTCCACCCATGTGATTGCCGACCCGACGCGCACCCGCAAGCTGTTACTGCATGCCAAGGAAATTGCGCGGCTGATGGGCAAGGTAGACCAGGCCGGCCATACCTGCGTGCCCCTGGCCCTGTACTGGAAAAAGAACAAGGTGAAGTGCGAAATTGCCCTGGTAAAAGGCAAGAAACTGTACGACAAGCGCGCCACCGAGAAGGAACGGGACTGGAATCGCCAGAAGCAGCGCATCATGCGCGAGCACACCTAACTGGCGGGCACCGGGGTTGCGGTAACTACCGACGGGCTTTTGTGGAAAGGGCTTGAAGTCTGATCAAGCGGCCCCATATACTGATCATACAAGGGGGCGACATGGCTTCGACGCCGGTAGCGAACCCTTGGGTGCATGTCGAGATGGCAGCCAATCTCGTTAATCCAAAGCTGCAAGCAATAGTCGCAAACGACGACAACTACGCACTGGCGGCGTAAGCCGCTGGTCGTCCTGACCCGGGTGCCTGTAAACGGGTATTTCAGGACGTCATAGCTAACAGGCTGCTCCTTTAACCAGAGCTCACTGGTTGAAGGCTAAGATTCAAAGAGCTCGCCTTTTGCACCCTGACCTTCGGGTCGCATCAGGTTAAACGAATAGAAGGACACTAAACATGTAGAGCTCAAGGCAGAGTACTGGCGGACGCGGGTTCAATTCCCGCCGCCTCCACCAAACAACCCCAGAAAAGCCCCGGACGTCCGGGGCTTTTTTGTTTCTGGCCTCCCCGGATCAACGCCTTGCCCCGGCATCAGAATGACAGGCTTATCCCCGGAAACACTTCGTAACCAAACTGTTTCAAGAAATAATCCTTACCGCCGTTACGCTTCATTATAGTGAGCATCATTTACAACAAATGCATCTGGAGTACATCTTGTGACGCGTATGCTTTCCCTGTCGTGGCGGCAGAAGTTCGGTTTGTTGATTGCGGCGACCCTGATCGGGCTGATTCTGGTGGCTCTGGCTGCCCTGCGCGGGCTGGATCAGGTATCGGACTCCTACGCGGACCGGTCCTCTGCCAACCAGTACCAGAATGCCTCCCTCACCCTCTGGGGCGAGCGGCTGCGGGTTGAGACCCTCAGCACGGGCCTGGACTCCGACGAGGTCGCTCAGTACGAACAGCAGCTCGGCGCCCTTGAAAGCCAGGGGGATCAGCTGGTCTCCCAGGCCAGGGCCATTTCCGACGAGGAGATCCAGGCCACAGCCGCCGAGATCCGCGAGCAGGTGTCCGGGTACGTCGCACTGCGCCGCCAGTGGCTTGAGCAGCGTCAGGTGCTGGGCCTGGACTCTTCATCGGGCATTCACGGCGAGCTAAACAAGGCCATGGACGAAGGTCTGCGCCAGATCAGTATCTCGATCATGAACGAAGACATCGAACTGGCCATGACCACCTACTCGGACTATCTGAACAACTTCACGCCAGAATCCGCCGAACAGACCCACCAGGCCATCGACGGCATGCAGGAAATCATTGCCAACATGAACTGGGAGGATAACGACCTGGGCCTGGCGGTAAAAACCTTTGCCGAGGCGTTTGAGCGGGCCGAGAGCCAGATCAATACCATCCAGGACACCGAGCAGCAGCTTTCCACCGCCGGGCGCGACCTGGAGAGTGTGATCGAGCGCCAGAACCAGTCACTGGAATCCGGCCTTGTGGCCAGCACCACCGCCCGCGCAGAGCAGGCAAAGGAGTCCTCCGCCTGGCTGGTTATTATTGTATCCGTTGTGGTGCTGGTGGTTCTGGTGGTCACCCTTACCCAGGCCTCTCGCACCCTGGTCGGCCGCCTCAAGGATGCCGCAGCCCTGCTTTCGCGGGTTGCCGCCGGCGACCTGAGTGAACGCCTGCGGGTCGGGCGAAACCCCAATGATGAGTTCAACGCCCTGGGGGGCGCTTCCAACCAGATGGTCGAGGACGTTTCCGGTGTGATCCGCGAGGTACTGGACGGTAACCGGGACCTGAGCAGTCTGCAGAACGAGCTGCAACAGCTGGTGCGCCAGATGAGCGCCAACAGCGAACAGGTGGAGGCACAGACAGAACAGGCGGCCGCCGCGGTACAGGAGATCTCCCATACCGCCTCCGATATCGCCAAGCTGACCAATACGGTGAACGAGTCCACCCAGCAGGCCAGTGAGGCCGCCAGCCATGGCGCCACCGTGGTACGCAGTAATGGCGAGATCATGCAGGACCTCTCCGGCAAGATCCGCCAGACCCATGAGCAGGTGAAGAGCCTGAGCAGGACCGGCGAGAAGGTGAACACCATCGTCGACACCATCAATGGCCTGGCCGAACAGACCAACCTGCTGGCCCTGAATGCGGCCATCGAGGCAGCCCGTGCCGGCGAAGCGGGCCGCGGTTTCTCGGTGGTGGCCGACGAGGTCCGGTCTCTGGCCGAGAAAACCGTCTCTGCCACTGCCGGCATTGCCGATATCGTGGACGCCCTGAACCGGGAGACCCGGGAAATCGGCGCCCTGATGGAGCAGGGCCTGCAACAGGCCAACTCGGGTGAAGAGAGCGCCGGCGAAGCGGTGGCGGTGATCGAACGCATTACCCAGTCCATCCAGTCCCTGGCTGGCGACATGGAGCAGGTGGTGTCCTCCGTCGAGGGTATCTCCACCACCACGGAAGAGATTGCCCAGAAGGTGGAGCATATCCACGGCAGCGCCCTGGAATCCCGGACCATACGCGGTCAGCTGGAAAACCATGCCCGGGCACTGGGGGACTGTTCCGAGTCCCTCAACCAGGCCTCTTCAGGCTTCCGCCTGGCGTGACCCCCTGGCCACCGGGGCGTCCTGCTCCGGTGGCAACCCCCTGTTTACCAAAAAACTGCCCTTCCAGGTGATACAAAAACCGCTTTCTCCTCTATCCTTGCCGGTATCCCCCGAAAGTGACGGAAAGAGGAGTCTGATGTGATCAAATCCAGAGCCGCGGTAGCGTTCGAAGCAAACAAACCCCTGGAAATCGTTGAAGTGGATGTGGAGCCCCCCAAAGAGGGCGAGGTGCTGGTGCGCATCGTGGCCACCGGCGTCTGCCACACTGACGCCTATACCCTGTCCGGCGCCGATCCGGAGGGCATCTTCCCCGCCATTCTGGGCCACGAAGGTGGTGGTATCGTCGAGCAGGTTGGCCCCGGTGTGACCAGCCTTGAAGTGGGCGACCATGTGATTCCGCTGTATACCGCCGAGTGCGGCAAGTGCAAGTTCTGCACCTCCGGCAAGACCAACCTGTGCGGGGCGGTGCGGGCCACCCAGGGCAAGGGCGTGATGCCGGATGGCACCTCGCGCTTCTCCTATCAGGGCAAGCCCATCTATCACTACATGGGCACCTCAACGTTCTCTGAATACACGGTACTGCCGGAAATCTCCCTGGCGAAAATCCCCAAAGAAGCGCCGCTGGACAAGGTCTGCCTGCTGGGCTGTGGTGTGACCACCGGTATCGGCGCGGTGTTGAACACGGCCAAAGTTGAAGAGGGCGCCACCGTAGCCATCTTCGGGCTGGGCGGCATTGGCCTGGCGGCCATTATCGGCGCCACCATGGCGAAGGCAGGTCGCATCATTGCCATTGACATCAACCCGTCCAAGTTCGATATCGCAAAGCAGTTGGGAGCCACCGACGTGGTGAACCCCAATGACTACGACAAGCCGTTGCAGGAAGTCATCATCGACATGACCGACGGTGGCGCCGACTACACCTTTGAGTGTGTGGGTAACGTCAAGCTGATGCGGGCCGCACTGGAAGCCTGTCACAAGGGCTGGGGCGAGAGCACCATTATTGGTGTGGCCGGTGCCGGTGAGGAGATCAGCACCCGTCCGTTCCAGCTGGTGACCGGTCGGGTCTGGCGTGGCTCTGCCTTTGGTGGCGTAAAGGGTCGTACCGAGCTGCCCGGCTACGTGGCCAAGGCCCAGTCCGGGGAGATTCCGCTGGATGTCTTCATTACCCACGAAATGCAGCTGGAAGACATCAACAAGGCCTTCGACCTGATGCACGAGGGCAAGAGCATCCGCTCAGTGGTGCACTTCTGACGGATTGACACACCCTGCGGCGGCGCGGCGGGTCAGCCTGGCCCGCTGTCCGCCTGCAGGGCACCCGAGGGTGTCCTGTCAGCACCCCAGCTGCGATAGACCATATCGCTGATTCGCTGTACATCCCCGGCGGGAACCGCATCCGGATTACCCCGCTCCAGGGGATCAAAGTGGAAGATATACAGCCGCGAGGCAAACTCCTCGAAGGGCAGTGACGCCTCCCCGAACCTTTCCCCGTTGCCCGACGTGCTCACCACGATATCGTCGCCCCAGTTCTGACCGCTGTCGTTATTGGGGTTGAAGAAGTAGACCCGCATCTCATCCTGCTGATCCAGCCCCACCCGCAGTACGGTAATGGCATGCCAGCCGATAAACCGGGCGGCGCTGTCGGTCACCGCGATACCAGCCGGCTGTGGATGGATGAGAGGCTGGTTGCCGTTGTAGTAGGGGTGGTAACTGACATAGAAGTGACGCAGGAATCCGTCCAGATCTTCCAGCTGGCCGGTGGCCACGTCCACGTTGATACGAAAGCCCCGGCCGGACCACCAGCCATGGAATTCGGGGTTCACCCAGCGGTGCGGGTCCCCTTCACGACCAACGCACATGCGGCCCATCTCCGCGTAGATGCGGTCCAGGTGAGGCACGACCAGCAGCGACACCGGATCGAGGTCGAGGCTGACAGCCGCCGCCACGCCGGATTCGCTGAGCCGGGAAGATACCGGCTTGCCTTCGAAGTGCATGATGATTTCATCGTCCCGGGCGGCCCAGGCCACCATCTGCAGCAGGTAGTCCGGGTCGTTGTAGGCCCACATGGACAGCGCCCGGGCCGACTGGCAGGTGGGGTTGTTGCCCTGCCCCACGCCCAACGGCTGGCCCAGCATGGACAGAACGCCCTGGATCAGCCAGGCATGGGGTTCCGGTGCCGGGCCGAAAGCCATGCGCAGGCGTTCCTCGGACCAGGGGGATACCGGCAGCAACACCTGGCGCCAGAGCGCCGGAGCCACCGGCGGCTGGTACAGAATGCCCCGCTCAAGCATCAGCGCCAGGCCATACACGCCCTGGCAGGTCTGGGGATGGATACCCTCGTGGATCAGCGCATGCACCAGGTCCTGGTAACACAGCAGGCAATCCCGCCCGGTGCTGGACAGCCCCAGAGCCTCACCTACGAAGCTGGGGTTGGTGTTGAGCAGATAACGGATCAGTACGGCATGGTAGGGAGAGACCAGGCCGGTATCATGCATGGCTCGGGCGCAGCCGGTGGCCTCGCTCTGCAGGGCCACCGAATCCATGGTGCGCAGGCGTTCCTGGTAGACCTCAACGCCAGGGTCCTCCCGGCAGGCCTGGGTGGGGCCGAACAAGCTGCTGATCAGCCGGTCTGCCCCCTGGCCGCTGCCGCCAAGGTCGATCTCGGGGTTGGCGCGGCAGACCGCGATCTGGGTGACCATCTGGCGGACGTCCCCCACCTGGATCGGTCGCTGGTTAAGCACCCGCCAGATCTCGTCAATGAGCTGATCAATAACATGCTCATAGCCAATGCGCTCCGCCAGGTGGCGGATCACATTACGGCTGATCGTAGCCAGCTTGCCCTGCTGTTCCCGCTCCGCTTCCGACGGGGTGCTGAACAGCAGTTCCAGGTTGATGGCCAGAACCTGGGCCAGGTAGTGGTGCGCCTGCTCGGTGGAGATATGGGGGTGCAGGTAATTCCCTTTCGCCACCGCCAGCAACCTCAGCTCGCTGAGGGCCTCGACAACCACCGTCTCCATCTGCGGGCTGCGCAGGGAATGGGTGGTCAGGGAGGGAATCAGGATCTGGGGGTGGGCCCAGTCCGAGCCTTCGAATACCCCGCACTGCTCGATGGCCTCGGCACGGACTTCCACTTCGGCACAACCGCCCTCCACCATCAGTACCTGTCGGGCACTGTCCAGCAGGCGGGGCATTTTCGACAGCCTGGCGAACGCGGGGCTTGCCGCCACCAGCTCAATAGCGTCATCCAGACGCTTCACCCTGACGGCAAGCTTCCTGGCGGCATCGCCGGGTATCTGTTCGTTATCTTCAGTCAAAACCCGAAATCCTCAGGGCGTGCAGCCCGTAGCCAGTACTTCAGGTCGATTATACATAGAAGTCCAGGTCTTCCTGATGTTTGAGCAAATCCCGCATACGATAGGGATCATCACCGAAAAAGTAGATCAGTCCCCAGTGGGTGCCAAACGCGGTCCGCTTGGTAACGGTTTCTTCCATGGGCGGCGTAAGCTCGTGAGACTCGAAGTACTCATGGTCTTCCGTTTCTTCCGGCATTTCCAGCCGGCTGACTACCCGGCGGCGGGGATAGACGCCAAAGCAGCCTGCGTAGCCTTTCGCATCCACCACTTCTTTCGGAAAGAATGCGGTAATTTCCTCCTCGGTGGTCTTCGGGTCGAAAGCCAGGATCAGGCCCTGGTAGGCATTGAAGCCGTACGCCCGCTCCAGCAGCTCGAACACCTTGAAGCCCGGCGGACGGTAGGCCACCTCACCAAAGTACATGGTGCCGTCGCTGGTCACAAAGTACTCGGGGTGCACAAAGCCGAAGTCGATATCAAAGGTCTTGATGAGCTTCTCGATCTCGGCGGTTATCTGTGCACGGTATTTTTCCAGGTCCGGCGTTGCCGGCACAAATACCGAGTAACCCAGGGTGACGTACTCGGAGATATTCAGGAAGCGAATCTTGCCGTTATGGATCCAGGCTTCCACCGCAAACTCCCAGCCGTCCAGGTGGGACTCCATCAGCACCGGAAATTCCTCATCGGGGATGGTATCCACCTCGTCCGGGGTGCGGATAACCCGGTGCCCCAGGCAGCCGGCCTTGTCGAAGGCTTTCAGGTGGATCGGATCGTTGGGGTCACCATCCAGCTTGAGCAGGGTCTGGTTGACCCGTTTGAGAAAACGGATCACGTCTTCCCGGTCGTGGGCTTCCTCGAAGATCCCCACCCGGATGCCTCCAAGCTGGGCGCGACGCTTCATCAGTGCCTTGTCCCGCAACAGCATGGCCTGACCGAACAGGCGGGGGTTATCCAGCAACACGGAGTTGACGGCACCCGCCCATTCCACGGTTTCCTCGAACAGGGGAATGGCCACATTGACGCCCATATCTTTCAGGGTCTGGGCGATCTCCACCGAGCGGTCGTTGAGGCGCTCGAAGTTCCAGGGCACGTAGGGGATATCGTGCTCCTTGCAGTAGGGTTCCGCCCAGTCCGGTGCTACAACCACATACTGGCGGTCAAAGGACTCGGCGGCTTCCACGGCGTTGAGACTCCAGCCCAGCAACGCCACGTAGCCCTTGTCGGGATTAAACTTGCGTTCACGCTTTGCCATAGTCACTCCTTCAGTGTGCGATATTTCACATTTCTAAAGAGTATACTCGTGAACGACTCTCACAGCTCACAGCCCATGCGGGCAACTTGACAGACAAGCCCATGTTTTTTAAGAGGTTAACGGAGAGGCGACAGGATCAGATCAATTACATCTTAAAACGGCCTGAACAGACCGGGATCGAATATAGAGGGGAGGCCGCGGCCACCAGGAGCCTGCGCAACGGTCGTCACGCAGGCCCTTGCGGGTTCGCCTGTCAGGCGTCTTCTTTAAGGCCCAGTGTCGACAGGGTACGCTCACGCACCTTGTTCAGCAGGGCCTCATCGTCCACCAGGGATTGGCCGTAGGAAGGGATAAGCTCCCGCAGGCGCTCCTGCCATTCCGGGCTGTTGGCCCGCTCACCAAAGCAGCGGTGAATGACATCCAGCATCGCGTGGGCCGCGGTGGATGCCCCCGGGGAGGCCCCCAACAGGGCAGCCAGGGAGCCGTCTTTTGCAGCCACGATCTCGGTGCCGAACTCCAGCTTGCCACCGCCCTCGTTCGTCTTCTTGATGATCTGCACCCGCTGGCCGGCATTCTGCAGCTTCCAGTCTTCCTCCCGGGCATCCGGGAAGAAATTCCGCAGGGAAGCCACCCGATCGCCATGGGACTGGAAAACCTCGCCGATCAGGTAGCGGGTCAGGTCCATGTTACTGCGACTGACCGACAGCATCGGCCGGAGGTTGGTGGGCTTCACCGAACCAAACAGGTCAAATACCGACCCCTGTTTGAGGAAACGGGTGGTGAAACCGGCGAAGGGACCAAACAGCAGGGCCGGCTCGCCGTTGATAATCCGCGTGTCCAGATGGGGGACGGACATGGGCGGAGCGCCAATGGGGGCCTTGCCGTATACCTTGGCATGGTGCTGGGTCACGATATCCTGCTTCTGGCAGACCAGCCACTGGCCACTCACCGGGAAGCCGCCGTAACCCTTCGACTCATCGATGTCTGACTTCTGCAACATGGGCAGGGCGCCACCGCCGGCTCCCAGAAACACAAAACCGGCCTTGATCTTCTGGGTTGTGCCGGTTTTCTGGTTCTTGACCCGGACCGTCCACAGGCCCTTACCCTCTTTCCGGTACAGGTCCTGCACCGGGGAGCTCAGCATCAGCTCAAAATTGGGTGTGCCTTCCAGGTACTTGACCATGCTGCGGGTCAGCGAGCCGAAATCCACGTCCGCGCCGTGACCAATGCGGGTGGCCGCCACCCGCTGCATGGGATCACGGTTTTTCACCACCAGGGGCATCCACTGCTGGAGGGTTTCCGGGGACTCGGTGTACTCCATTTCCCGGAACAGGTGGTGAGCCTTGAGCTTCTCATAGCGACGCTTGAGGAAGGCCACGCCATCGTCACCCCAGACAAAGCTCATATGGGGCGTGCGGTTGATGAAGCTCTTCGGTTCGGGCAGCATGCCCTGCTCCACCAGCCAGGACCACAATTGCAGGGAAATCTCGAAGGAGGAGTTGATGGTCAGGGCGCGGTCAATGCTCACGTCGCCATCGTCGGTTTCCGGGGTGTAGTTAAGTTCGCAGTAGCCGGCGTGACCGGTACCCGCATTGTTCCATCCGTCAGTACTTTCATGGGCCACGTGATCAAGACGCTCCACCATGACGATGTCCAGGGACGGATCCAGTTGCCTGAGCATCATGCCGAGAGTGGCGCTCATGACGCCACCGCCGACCAGCACTACGTCTGCCTTTCTTACAGCCATTTGCTAGTCACCTTAGCGAGTTATTGAACCTGTCGGGCCCGCCACGATCAGCAGCACTGCCCGGAAAGTATGACATTATCCCGGTTTTGGCGGGGATAACAAAATGCTGAGCATGCCAACTATTCAAACCTGAAAGTGGCAGACTCTCGGGAATTCTGGTGTTTTTTGCGGCACCATAATGCGCATTATCACGTACGCAGTCACCGCAACTTTAGTCGGATGTTGAGGTAAAAGCGCCTTTGCTGCCATAGGGGATTACCGGGTGCTTACCTTTGAAACGGTTTTACGGTAACGTCCTCGCCCACATGAATACGAACGGACATTCCGCTCCGTTCAGTCACTGGCCTGTTCTTTCGTCTTGCTGAGGGATATTGGATGCTGCTTGCCCTGCTCGCCATTGTTGCCGGCCTGGTCCTGCTGGTCTGGAGTGCGGATCGCTTTGTGGATGGCGCTGCTGCAACGGCCTCCCACCTGGGAATGTCGCCACTGCTGATCGGCATGGTGGTGATCGGTTTCGGAACCTCGGCTCCGGAACTGGCCGTCTCCGCCATTGCCGCGACGGATGGCAATCCTGGCCTGGCCCTGGGCAATGCCTACGGCTCCAATATTACCAACATCGCCCTTATTGTCGGGCTGGTAGCACTGATCAGTCCGATCCAGGTGCACTCGCAGATTCTTCACAAGGAACTTCCCATCCTGATCGGCATAACCCTGCTGGCTGGCTGGCAGTTGCTGGACGGTAACCTGACCCGCCTGGACGGCTGGGTTCTGCTGGCGGTGTTTGCCGTGGTGATGGGGTGGTCCATCGTGCAGGGTATCCGTGGCAAGGGTGACCCCCTGGGCGGCGAAACGGAGTCTGAACTCGCAGCCCATCCCATGCCCCTGAACCGGGCACTTGTCTGGGTGGTTGTGGGCCTGGTCCTGCTGCTGGTGAGTTCCAGAATGCTGGTGTGGGGTGCGGTCTATGTGGCCCAGACCCTTGGGGTGAGTGACCTGATTATCGGGCTGACCATCGTGGCCATCGGCACTTCCCTGCCCGAGCTGGCCGCCGGCATCGCGTCGGTGCGCAAGAAGGAGCATGACCTGATTCTCGGCAACATCCTGGGGTCCGGCATCTTCAACACCCTGGCCGTGGTGGGCATGGCCGCCGCCATTGAGCCGATGGCGGCTGAAAGCGTTGTGCTTTACCGGGACTGGACCGTGATGATGGCCGTCACCCTGGGCCTGTTTGTGATGGGGTACGGGGTATTCGGGGGTCGTCGCGTGGTGCTGCGCTGGGAAGGGGCGGTGCTGGTGGCGATCTACATCGGCTATACCGGTTACCTCGCCAGCACCGTGTTCAGTGCGGCCCGGGCCACCGGCGTGCCGGTCCTGTAACGGGTTCGTTCCCGGTCGCTTCCGGACCACGGGCGGTCCCCGTTTACCGGGCCTCCCCGTCCCCCAGCAGCTCTTCCATCTGCTCGCGCACCCTGGCCATTAGCTCAGGCAGCTGTTCCTTCGTCATGCCGGAGGTATCGATGGGGGAGCCCACCCGCACTTCCACCGGCTGGCCCAGGTTGATCTTCCAGCTGCGGGCCTGCAGCACGTGGTGTACTCCCCGAATGGCCATGGGCACGACTACCGCCTCGGTATCCAGCGCCAGATGAAAACAACCCTTCTTGAATGGCTGCAGACGGGCATCGCTGGAGCGGGTTCCTTCCGGTGCTGCCCACAACACAATACCGCTCTCCATCATCGCCCTCGCCCGGGCCAGGTCCTGAACCGCCCGGTTGCGGTTGTGGCGGTCTATGGAGGGGAATTCCGCCGCCTTCATGGCGCCCCCCAGCAACGGGATCCGGAACAGCTCCTTCTTGGCGAGCATACGGATGGACCCGGGCATGGACACGAAGGTAATCGGGATATCGTAATGGCTGGCGTGGGTGCTCACGATGATATAGCGCCGGCCATCGCCGAAATCCGGCACCTCGCCCCTTACGGTCAGGTTGGCCCGGACCATCCGCAACAGGGTGGTGGACCAGCCCCGGGTGTAGGCGTCAACGGTACGCCGGTCAAGCCGCCGTATGGCGGCCCTTCCCAGTACCAGGAGACTGTAAATCGCCGTCAGGCCAAGCGAACCAAGAATCACGGCAATGCGCCGCAACAGGGTCGCGGACTCGGTAAGGGGGTTGGCTCTGAGGCGAATCATGCGGGGCCGGGCTCCAGGGAAGTGGTCGGGCAAAGCCGCCGATTATAGCGCCCTGGACCGGGCACGGCGCAAACGGCCGGCACCGAAGAAGCCCGGATCACCGGCACGTCAGGATGCAGGGTGTTCGGGAAGCTCCCGGACAGAGGTCAATCGGTACGAAAGGTCAGGGCTACCGAGTTCATACAGTAACGTTGCCCTGTGGGGGGCGGACCATCGGGGAAGACATGGCCCAAATGGCTGTCACACCGGGGACAGCGGATTTCGGTGCGGGTCATGCCCAGGCTGTTGTCTTCCAGGTACCGGATATGGTCCTTGTCGAAGGGCTCGAAAAAACTGGGCCAGCCGGTACCTGAATCGAACTTGGATGACGAGCTGAACAGGGGCAGGTCACACAGGCGACAGTGGTAGACGCCGTCCTGCTTGTTATCCAGCAGGGTGCCACAGTAGGGACGCTCGGTGCCATGGTCCAGCAGGACCGTGCGTTCCTCCGGGCTCAGATCAGCTGCCAGCCGATCAATCTCGTCAGCCGGGAGCGGTGTCAGGTCATAGCCTGCTGCGGATTTGGTCATCGACAAACCTCCGGAACGGGGCCGTTGCCAGCCAGGCTGACTCAAGGAACCGGTCAGACGGTTTTCAGCCTGTCCGGATACACTTCCCTGACCTTCTTCAGCTTGGGCTCGGCAACCGCCATGATGTAAGGCTGCCGGGGATGCTTGCCGGCAAAGTTCTGATGATACTCCTCCGCCGTGTGGAAATCCCGCAGCGGCTCGAGGCTGGTCACCACAGGGTCCGGAAAAACCCCGGCTTCGTCAATCTGGCGGATATAATCTTCCACAACCCGCCGCTGCTCGGGCGTTTCATAGAAAACAGCCGAGCGGTACTGCGGGCCCCGGTCATTGCCCTGACGGTTTAACTGGGTGGGGTCGTGGGCCACCGAGAAGAACACCCTCAGCAACTCACCATAGCTGATGACGGCCGGGTCGTACTCGATTTCCACAGCTTCGGCATGACCTGTCTGACCGGAGCATACGGCGTCGTAGTTGGCCGTGTGCGCCTCGCCGCCCGAATAGCCGGATGTCACCCGGTGCACCCCATCCAGGGTCAGGAACACAGCCTCCACACACCAGAAACAACCACCCGCCAGCACCGCTTTCTGCAGACCCTTGCCACCAGGCTCGAGGTCATGGGTCGGGGCCGGGAACCGGTCCCGGGGAATGGTCATCCCGGAAACACTGCAGGTCATACTCATCGCCTGTTTCCTCCATTTTCAGGCATTGTGGACAGCCGATCCGGGGGAAGGTTCACCCCGGGCAGGCCGGCTGACGATTCACAGGGCCCATTGTGTAAACTTTATACGGTGATTTCCAACTGCGCCAGCGGGGTTGTGAACCGGTCGCACCCCCGAGTGACGCCCAGCCCACATCCGGGATCCGACAGAACACGCTATTCAAGCCAGTCAGAACACCAGTGCCCCGAGGGCCGCGCTACCGGGCGCCAGTACCCAGACCGGCAACCGTGCGACGGCCAGCGCCCACCAGGCAGCCAGTACGAAAGCGAGCCCAGCAGGAGAATTTACGGCGGAGGTCCAGACCGGATCATAGAGGGTCGCCAGCAGCAACCCCACCACTCCGGCATTGACCCCGGCAAGGGCTGACCGGGCCCGTTCGTGGCGCCTCAGCCACTGCCACAGGGGCAGACCGGCAAATACCAGCAGTACCCCCGGCAGGAACACGGCCAGCAGGGCCAGCACCGCGCCGGGCACGCCGCCGGAAACACCCCCCAGGAACGCCGAAAAGCTGAACAGGGGGCCCGGAACAGCCTGGGCCACGCCGTACCCTGCCAGAAACGTATCCGCGGGTACCTGGCCGGAAGCCACAAATCCTTCCTGCAACCAGGGCAGCACTACGTGACCTCCGCCGAAGACCAGGGCGCCGGAGCGGTACATCTCGGCTGCGAGCCACCGCATCGATCCGGCCTCGGCAGGCAGAAAAGACGCCAGTAACAACAGCGCGAATGCCACGGCAAACGCCATGGGGCGCCGGCCCTGGACCGGTAACGACAGTGATTCAGCGCCCTTGCCCGGCGGCACCCGCATGATGAAAGCGGCCAGCCCGGCCAGTACCAGGGCGAACAGCTGCATCAGTGCGGAACCGGCCAGCAGCAGAATCACCGCGACCATCAGGGCCAGGCCCTGACGCAGGGCATCAGGGCAGAGGTTGCGGCCCATCTGCCACACGGCATGCCCCACCACGGCAACCACGAAGAGCTTCAGCCCGGTCACCCAGCCCCCTTCAGCCGCATCCGGCCAGAGAGTCAGCCCGAACGCGAACAGCGCCATCACCATGGCAGAGGGTAGCGTGAACGCAAGCCAGGCGGCCAGTGCCCCCCGGTAGTGGCCCCGCAGAAAGCCGATGGCCAGTCCGGTCTGGCTGGAAGCCGGCCCGGGCAGCAGCTGACACAGCGCCACCACTTCGCCGTAGGCGCTTTCGCTCAGCCAGCGGCGGCGACGGACAAACTCATCGTGGAAATACCCGATATGTGCCGCCGGGCCACCAAAAGAGGTCAGGCCCAGCCGCAGGAAAATCGCAAACACCTCCCGGAACGAGGCCTTCTCACTCACAATGCATTACCTCCGGCTGATACTGGGATGACATGACAGACACATAAGGGTATGTCGTGTTTACGGGTCGGACCTGAGGGACCATACTGTTTTGTGGCCCCTGACAACAACGGCTCCGGATCCACGAACATGACTGCACAGGCTCCCGTACCCAACGATGACGACTGGCTGCGCTACCGGCTCAGCCTCAGGCTGGGGGCGGTTCACGCCCGGCAGCGCCTGAGCATTGAAACAGAATCCGAGCAGCGGGTCACCGGCCGTGACCACCGTTCCTTTCACCTGGAAAATCTCTACAGCGCCCACGGCTTTATCCGCACCTGCCTGAAGCTTTCCGGTCTGCTGAAGCGGGGGCAGGGCAACAGCCGCCGGCTGCGCACGGTAGAGCACCGCTTTCCCATCACCTCCCTGCCGGAAGCCTTTGACGGCTTCCGCATTCTCCACCTCACGGATCTCCATGTGGACATGGACCCGGCCAACCTGGAAGCGGTCATCCGCCAGATTGAACCCCTTGAGTATGACCTCTGCGTATTGACCGGAGATTACAGGAAACTGACCTGGGGCCCGGTGGACGCTGCGCTGGAGGGCATGGCACGGCTTCGCGAAGCCATCCGGGGCGACGCCCTTGCGGTGCTGGGCAACCATGACAGCATTCGCATGGTGCCCGCCCTGGAAGACATGGGTTACCGACTGCTGCTGAATGAGCACCACGCCATTGAGCGGGGCGACCAGGCGCTCTACATCGCCGGGGTGGACGACGCCCATTTCTACAAGGTCCACAACCTGCAGCGGGCCGGGGATGACATCCCGGAAGGTGCCGTATCGCTGCTGTTAAGTCATACCCCGGAAATCTGGCGGGAGGCTGCCCATGCCGGCTACGACCTTTTCCTGTGCGGGCACACCCACGGTGGCCAGATCTGCCTGCCCGGAGGCCTGCCGGTCACCCTGGACGCTGACTGCCCCAGGGCGCTGGGGCGGGGCTACTGGCGCCATAACGGCATGCAGGGCTACACGTCACCCGGCTCGGGAACCTCGGTGGTTAATGTGCGCCTGAACTGTCCGCCGGAAGTGACCATTCACACACTGACCCGGGGGCCGGACTGACCTTGTCGCGCCGGCTCCTCAATGGGGCTGTTTGCGGATCCCCAGCTGGTACAGCAATGGCGAGAACACCATATTGGCGGTAACGAACAGCAGCACAACACCCATGGCCTGCCATACCGGGAAATCCAGTTGCCACCAGGCCCAGCCCACCGGCAACACCGACTCCGGCAACTGATCAAGCCCGGACGCCCGGGCGCTGGGTTCCATCGCCATACGGCGCTTGATAAAACTGCTGAGCAGGTCGCCCCCCAGGGCCAGGGCAGCAAAGCTGATTCCGAACGCCACACTCAGACCCATCACCGGCGCCGCCAGCGCACAGGCCAGCAGCCCGGCCACCAGGCCCCGCCAGGTCTTGCTCCGCCCCAGCAGTGGCTGGCCGTCCCGCAGACGCAGCCCGCCATCCACGGGTGCCGAGAAACGGTGATGCAACAGCCTGGCCGCCACCACCGGGGCACCGTTGGCAAGGACCAGCAATAACAGCAGCCAGACTGTGATCATGGATCGGTGAGCCTCCGGTGTCAGTTGCCGATGCCGCCCCGGGTCAGTGCGATCGGATTCAGCAACTTTTCGAGCCGGTCGCGGCTCAGGCCGCTTTTTTCCTCGGCCACATCAATGATGGAACGGCCGCTGGCGTATGCTTCCTTGGCGATTTCCGCTGCTCTTGAATAACCGATTTCCGGGTTCAGAGCGGTGACCAGCACGGGGTTCCGGCCCACCGCCTCGTCCAGGGTAGCGTCGTTGACGGTAAAGCCTGCGATTGCCTTGTCGCCCAGCAAGCGGGCACTGTTTGCCAGCAGGCTGCCCATATCCAGCAGGTTGGCCCCCACCAGCGGCAGCATGACGTTCAACTGGAAGTTACCCGACTGCCCGGCGATGGCCACGGCGCTGTCCAGCCCCATGACCTGTGCCGAGGCCATGGCCACAGACTCGGGAATCACCGGATTGACCTTGCCCGGCATGATGGAACTGCCTGGCTGCAGCGCCGGCAGGCTGATTTCTGCCAGCCCGTGGATGGGCCCGCTGTTCATCCAGCGCAGGTCGTTGGCGATCTTCATCAGTACGATGGCCATACCCCGGAACTGGGCGGACAAGTTAACAGGGCCATCAATGGCGCTCTGGCCGACAAACTTGTGCTCCATCTCGCGGAAACGCTGTCCCGTGAGCTGATACATGACTTTCGCAAACTCGCCGGCGAAACGGGTGTCGGCATTTACCCCGGTGCCCACGGCCGTGCCACCCTGGGGAATGGCCAGCAATTCCTCACTGCTTTGCTCCAGGCGGCGGCCGACCCCCTCCAGCTGCTCACGCCAGGTTCGCAGTTCCTGGCCGAGGGTGACCGGCATGGCATCCATCAGGTGGGTGCGGCCAGTCTTAACCTGGCCGAGCAGCAGGTTCTCCCGCTCGTAGATAATGCCCTGCAGATGAGTCAGTGCCGGCAGTACCCCTGCCTGCAGTGCCCGAACAGCACTCACGTGGATGGCGGTAGGAATCACGTCGTTGGAGCTCTGGCTCATGTTGACGTGGTCGTTGGGGTTAACCTCCAACTGCTCAGTGCTGGCCAGCCGCGCCAGCACCTCATTCACGTTCATGTTGGTACTGGTGCCGGAACCGGTCTGGTAGCGGTCCACCGGGAACTGGTCCTCCAGGCCACCCTGCAGCACCCGGTCACAGGCGGAGGTAATGGCCGCGTAACGGTCACCGTCCAGCAGGTTCAGGCGATGGTTGGCTTCCGCCGCCGCTTTCTTGACCAGCACTACGGCTTCGATGAAGCCGGAGGGCATGGGTTGGCCGCTCACCGGAAAATTGTCGACGGCCCTCTGGGTCTGGGCGCCCCACAGTGCGTTTGCCGGCACCGTGACCTCACCCAGGCTGTCTTTTTCGATCCTGGTGTCGCTCATACCTTACCTCCTCCAATGGTGTGCCATGCGTCCATACGCATACTTTTAGTCTTTGGGATCAGTGGAGGCAACTACAACCCTGACGGGAGGCCATCAAAAAAAGGCCGATACCCGGTACCCTGCGTTCGCACAGTACCCGGTCGGCCAGGGGAGTACCACCGGACAGGCCATCGCGCCCTGCCCGAGGTGGTTCGTCAAATGGTCAGGCTGTCAGAAAAAGCCCAGCGGGTTGATGTCGTAGCTGACCAGCATGTTCTTGGTCTGCTGGTAGTGTTCCAGCACCATCTTGTGGGTTTCACGGCCGACACCGGATTTCTTGTAGCCCCCGAAGGCGGCATGGGCGGGATAGGCGTGGTAGCAGTTCATCCACACCCGGCCGGCCTGGATTCCACGGCCCATGCGGTAGGCACGGTTGGTGTCGCGGGTCCACACGCCGGCGCCAAGACCGAACTCGGTATCGTTGGCGATGGCCAGGGCTTCCGCCTCATCCTTGAAAGTGGTGACGCCCACCACCGGCCCGAAGATTTCCTCCTGGAACACCCGCATGCTGTTCTCACCCTTGAGCAGCGTGGGCTGGATGTAGAAGCCGCTGTTGAACTCCACTCCCAGGTCTTCCCGGTCGCCGCCGATCAGTACCTGGGCGCCCTCTTCCCGGCCGATGGCCAGGTAGGACAAGATCTTGTCAAACTGCTCCTTGCTGGCCTGGGCACCCACCTGTACGTCGGTATCCAGGGGATTGCCACGCTTGATGGTTTTGGTGCGTTCGATCACCCGGGCGATGAACTCGTCGTAGATGTCTTCCTGGATCAGCGCCCGGGAAGGACAGGTGCACACCTCCCCCTGGTTGAAGAACGCGAGCACCAGGCCTTCCGCCGCCTTGTCGATAAAGTCCGGCTCCGCCTGCATGATGTCGGAGAAGTAGATGTTGGGGGACTTGCCGCCCAGCTCCACCGTGGAGGGGATGATGTTCTCTGCGGCGCACTTCATGATATGCGCGCCCACCGGAGTCGAGCCGGTGAAGGCGATCTTGGCGATCCGCTGACTTGACGCCAGCGCCTGGCCTGCCTCGGCGCCGTAGCCGTTGACCACGTTGAGTACGCCAGGCGGCAGCAGGTCACCGATCAGCTCCATCAGCACCAGGATAGACGCCGGAGTCTGCTCGGCGGGCTTGAGTACCGTGCAGTTACCGGCGGCCAGGCAGGGCGCCAGTTTCCAGGTGGCCATCAGGATGGGAAAGTTCCAGGGAATGATCTGGCCCACTACGCCCAGGGGTTCGTGGAAATGATAGGCCACGGTGTTGGCGTCAATCTCGCCCAGGTTGCCCTCCTGGGCGCGGATGCAGCCGGCGAAATAGCGGAAATGGTCCACCGCCAGGGGGATGTCAGCGTTCAGGGTCTCACGGACGGCCTTGCCGTTGTCCCAGGTTTCGGCCACGGCCAGCAATTCCAGGTTCTGCTCCATGCGATCGGCAATTTTCAGCAGGATATTGGAGCGCTCCTGCACCGAGGTCTTGCCCCAGGCCGGCGCGGCCTTGTGGGCAGCGTCCAGGGCCAGGTCGATATCTTCAGCGGTTGAGCGGGGAATGCGGCAGAAAGCCTCGCCAGTGACGGGGGTGATGTTGTCGAAGTACTGGCCCTTCACCGGAGCGACCCATTCGCCGCCAATGTAGTTTTCATACTGCTGCTTGTAGGAGACGACAGAGCCGTCCCTGCCGGGTTGTGCATAAATCATGGCTGTCACCTTGTTGTTGTGATTCGATATGCCAGTCTTCACCTTAGTCCCGACGGGGGCGTCCGGGTATGGTGCCTTCGCCTTGTCCGGCCTCCTTCTTTGGTCGTAGATCCTTGGTACAGACACCCCCGGGGCTGCCAGCCTGCGGCGATTCAGGGTATTCTTCCGGTGAATGGTCGGTTAAGCCCGAGATCCGACACCGCCAATAACGATAAAAACGACAGGAAAGGGCTCTCTGATGAACCCGTCACCGAACATCCTTATCGTGGATGACCATCCCCTGTTCCGGGAGGCGATGGCACTGGTCATCTCCACAGAGCTGCCTGGCGCACAACTGGCCGAGGCCAGCACCCTGCCGGCGGCCCTTGACCGCCTTACCGAAGGACCGGTGCCCGACCTGGTGCTGCTGGACCTGAACCTGCCCGGGGTGCACGGGCTGGAAGGACTGGCCCAGGTGAGTACCGCAGCACCCGACGCCCCGGTGGTGATCATCTCCGCCGAAGAAGACAAGCAGCTGATCCTGCAGGCCATCAATGCCGGCGCCATGGGTTTCATCACCAAGTCGGCGCCGCGGGAGCGGATGCGGCAGGCCCTGCGCCAGGTGCTGGATGGCAATATCTACCTGCCGCCCGACATCATCCGGGGCAGCACGTCGACGGAGTCGCCCCAGCGCCATACGCCGCAGATTTCCGAAGAGGCCCTCAATCGCCTGACGGATCGCCAGTTGCGGGTACTGGAACGCATGGCCATGGGGGAGAGCAACAAACAGATCGCCTGGGCCCTGAGCATCACCGAGACCACGGTAAAGACCCACGTTTCAGCGATTCTTGGGAAGCTTGGCGTCAATAACCGGGTGCAGGCCATACTGGCGGCCGGGGAATGGCTGGAGCACCGCAGGACCCGGACGACCGACTAGTTAGTCGCCGGCGACCAGTGGCACGGCAATGGCGAAGCGGGAGCCCTTTCCGGGACGGGACACCACGGTCACCGGATGGTCCAGCAGAGTGGCAATGCGATCCACAATGGCCAGACCCAGGCCCAGGCCGGTATCCGGCGGGGCGTCCCCGGGCCGGGCCCGTCGAAACTCCCGGAAAATGTCCGCCAGCTGATGGGCCTCGATACCCGGCCCCGTATCCCACACCTGTATCTCCAGCTGGCGGTCCCGACGCCGGCAACCCAGCAGGATGCCGCCGGTATCGGTATAACGCAGCGCGTTACTGAAAAAATTGCGGAGTACCCGCGCCAGCAGTCGCGAGTCCGTCACCACCGGGGCCGGCGACGCCACATACCGGAAATCCAGCCCCTTGGCCGCCGCCAGCTGCCCGAACTCCCGGGCCAGGTTGTCCAGCAGGTCAACAATGTCAAAGCTGGACAGATCAGGCTCGATGACCCCGGCATCCAGCCGGGAAATGTCCACCAGGGTGCCCAGCAGATGGTCCACCGCCTCCAGGGACGAGCCCAGCGAGCGCACCAGGCCCGCTGCCCTGCCCTCCAAGCCCTCTTCTTCCAGGGCACCGATGAACAGGCGGGCGGCATTCAGGGGCTGCAGCAGGTCATGGCTGACCGCCGCAAGGAAGCGGGACTTGGAATGGTTGGCCTGTTCGGCTTCGGCCCGGGCCTGCTCCAGCGCGCTGTTGCTCTCCCGCAGGTCATCCATCAGCTGATTCAGGGCCTCGGTGCGCTCACGAACCTGTTCCGCCAGCATCACCGAGTGCTCGAATACGCCATAGGGGTCCGGCGCCCGGCCGGAGCCCGACTCCACATGGGCAATCAGGGCGTCGCGGATCTTGCGCAGGCGGGCGTTTTCCGTTTCCAGCTCGCGGATCCTGGCCCCGGCAGGGACCGTGTCAGGGGAGCGGGAGGCCATCATGGCTGGCCGATAACCACACCGGTGAAGGTCTGGTTCAGGTGCACGCCGTCAAACTGTTCGCCATAGGTACTGAAGCCCAGCACCCGATGCTGTTGCAGGAACGCCGACACCTCAGCCGCCTCGCCGACCTGCTCTGCCTCCAGTCGACGGAGAAAACAGTCGCAGCCGATGGTCACCATGGGCTTGCCCACCGTTGCCTCGGCCTCCTCCAGACGCTGGCGCAGATCATCTCGCAGCGAGCCCGGGATCATGGGCGTGAGCACAATGCCGGTTTCGACGGCGCAGTAGAAGGTCAGGCTCTGGTCGTCGTTGACCCGCTGCACCGACCGGGCAAAGTAGCGTTCCCCGATACGCACCGCCATGGGCTTGAGGGCGAACACCTCCCGGCACAGCTGATCCGGTGACACCCCTGCGGCCCGGGCGTAGGCAACCGCTGCGGGCTCGGCATTCAGCTCGTGAACGGTACGGGTCTGGCAATCCGCCGCCGTCACTACGAGCTTGCGGTCTGTCGGGGTCAGGTGGTGGGTAGTGAAAACCTGGAAGCTCAGCGGCGTGTTCACCAGTAGCACGGTGGCAGCGGAGGTATGGAAGCGACCATCATGGAACACATGGGTGTTGGCCAGGCGTTCATCATCGCCGGCGGAACCACCAAACTGGGGGATGGCGCCAAGGGCCGCGTTGAGGGACGACAGCACCAGCTCCTCCCGGCTGGAAAGACCATCCAGCAAGGTCACCGCAAAGGTATTGTCCCGCACCGGCGCCAGGTCCGATTGCCGGCAGCGATGGAGCAGGTCATCCACCAGGTGCTGGGCCCGGGGCAGGTCAAAGTCTTCCAGCCCTTCGATCAGGGCGGCTTCCACCGAAAACCAGTGACGGTCAAAACCAATGGCAGCAATGGAGCCCCGGTCATACCCCTGTGGCGTGATTTCACCAGCGGAGGTGCAACCAGACAGGGTAACGCCGCGAAAGCCATCGGCCATGGCCCCGGCCAGTCGGTCGAGGTCGTATTCAGCGGAACAGAAGAAGAGTACCGCCCCCAGCGTGGGCGAGTGCAGGGCCTGTCTCAGCTCGGCAACGGCCATGAGCGGGTCCCGGGCCGAGGTACTGGCGGTGACAACCGGCGCACCTTCGGTGCGTGGCCTGGCGAAAGCGGTGGCATGCATGGGAATGCCTGTGTTGTTGTTATGGGTATTATCCGATTACAGCAGAGCCTCCCCCAGCTCGTCCAGTTCCCTGACGCAACGGGCCAGGAAGCGATCCGGATCGGGTACGATGGCTTCATCGGCCACCACACCAAACTGTACATTGCCGGCGTAACTGACAATGCTCACACCCAGGCCGATCTCCCCCGCCTGGGGCACCCAGAACATCTGTTCGGTGATCTTGTGGCCGGCCAGGTAGCGGGGCTCACGGGTGCCGGGCACGTTGGAAACCACCGCACTGGCCTTGCGGAAAAACAGATCGGAGATGGGCTGTCGCAATGAGGCCGGCAGCAACGAGGCCAGGCCACTGAGCCCCCAGCC
This sequence comes from Marinobacter sp., assembly GCF_041690615.1. GTDB lineage: Bacteria > Pseudomonadota > Gammaproteobacteria > Pseudomonadales > Oleiphilaceae > Marinobacter. The sequence continues at coordinate 181,097 of NZ_JAWLGY010000003.1, read as the reverse complement.
CATCAGCGGCTGCCAGCTGCGCTTGAGGCGCCGGGTTTCATGCTTGATACGCCAGAGCCGCTCCAGGGCGAAGCCGCCGTCCACCGGCATGGGCACGAAGATGGTGCCGAAGTAGTTACCGGGCATATGCCTGACCGGCCGCAGGGCTTCAGGGAGGGCCCGGCGTATATCCACCGGCACCGCCGCGTGGACCACGGACTGATTGAGGGCACTGCCGGACACCCCCATGGCATCGCGCATGGCCGCGGCCACACAACTGAGCAGTACATCGTTGATGCTGCAGCCGGAGCGCCTGGCCAGAGTCAGGAAGCTACGCACCGGTACCGGGCCCGACCAGCGACAGTGGCGCCGCCCCAGCAATGAGCGCTTGAGGTCCGATGGGGTGTCCTCGGGCTCGGTGAGCATCCCGGTCATCTCGTTGATAGCCCGCAGGCTGGTCATCAGGCCCTGTTCGAAGACTCCGGGCTGATGGGCAGGGATATCGTCGGTATTCATCCCGGCCGGGGCCGGTCGGGCCATTCCCTCGCCGGCGACGCTTTGTGTCCCGCCACCCTGCAGCCCGGACGCGAAGGCTTCCCGGCACGCCTGCATCACCCTCGGCCAGCGTCGAGCGGTATGCCGTTCTTCGTTGCCGTAGCTTTGCGGCCGTTCTTCCGGTGAGCGGGTGCAGATACTGTCGAAAACATCCAGCAGCGAGATGCCATCGCCGTAGCAGTGGTGGATACGGAACAGCAGCGCGCTTCCACCCTCAGCGTTGGGCACCAGCCAGAACCCCCAGCGGGGCCGGTCCTGTCGCAGGGACTGGTTGAGCCGGGCAGACACCCACTGCTGCAGGCGCGACTCATCCATGGATTCCGGCACATGGAACAGGTGATTGGCCAGGTCAAACTGCCGGTCCCACTCCCAGCACCAGCCGCAACTCCGCTGTACCGGACGCATGCGGAAACGCTCCCAGGGCAGCCAGTAGCGCTGCACGAAGGCGCGCAACTCAGACAGGGTAAGGTCGGAGACCCGCATCAGTACAGTGATGGTGAGCGGGTTCTGGGGGCTTTCGAGGTTCAGCCATGCCGCGTCCATCGGCAGCAATCGCAGCGGTTCCCTGTCGTTGGCAGCATCACTCAAAGTGTTCGGCCCTGGCGGTCTGGATCGGTGTGATGGAGATCTGACATTTTGACATTGGTCTGGCACAAGCCTGCCCAGACCGATCTTTGGCATTGTGACAGAGGCAGGAAATCTGCTCCACTCTCAACCTGACAACCTGACAACCTGACAACCTGACAACCTGAGCCAACCAGGCACCCCTCAGTGACCATAACGACAGATTTCGACCCGGAGTGGCAGGCCTGTGCCGGTTGCGGACATTAACAAGCCCTAAAGGCACTGCACATTGACCGTAATCCGGTCGTATACTCGGATCAGGGGCACCGTCAGGTCCCGGAGGTAACCGTCATGAAGGCCAGCCATGCTCGCAAGCTGATCAAGCCCATCGAGATCGCCTACTCGGAGATGTTCTCCGGGCAGGTGTATCGGGTGGGCATGGGGGCTGTTTCTGTGCGAAATCACAGCGGCGAGGCTACCCATACGGTGATCGGCGTCCATGGCTACCTGGAAAACCACTGCTACTTTACCCAGGCCTACGATGCGCCTACCACCGAGCTGATCCTGCTGACCTGCAGCAACTATCACATCCCCGTGAACGGTGTAACCCCGGAGGATGCGCCCTGGCAGGCTCCCATCGACGAGGTGGAAGGCACCGTCGCCTATGACGCCGAACTGCTGAACCAGGCGCTGGCCAACCTTCCCACAACCCGGCATGTAAGGATTCACGGCCATTCCCGGGGCGGGGCCGTGATCCTGGAGGCGGCCAGCCGGCGCCCGGACCTGTTCCGTGATGTGGAATTACTGCTGGAGGCTCCGGCCCTGCCCCAGGGGAGAACCCATGCCCTGGTGACCATGATGCTGGAGCCGGTGAGCCACGGCATGTGGCCCTGGCTGATCCGGCTGATCAACAGCGCGCCGTCGTCGGTTTACGGGCAGACCTTTTTCGGCCGCATGAATCCCCGCAAGAAGCAGCTGCTAGGCAAGCTGTTCTCCTCCACCCGCGACCAGCTCACCATCGTCCGCAACCTGGAAGACGTTCTGGCGTGGATGGAACAGACCCCTACCGATATCTACCGGCATGTAAGCCATGGCTGCTTCCTGATTCCCGGCACCGACCGCATCCTGGACAAGGCGGCCATGCTGGACAGCGCCCGGGCCTGCGAGACCATGACCGTTCTGGAGACGGCGTCGCCGAGTCACTTCATCACCCTGGACGATCGCGCGCTCATTCCCGCCCCGGGAGATCCGGTGTGCTCCGGCAGTACCGGTCTCTCCGCCAACTGATCTCAGCCGATAATGGTATCCAGCTGATTATGGATTTCCTCCTCGATGCGTCCCTTGAAAGGTCGCAGCATCATGCCAAGCTCCAGGTGCACATGCAGCTCGCTGGGTGAGATATCCAGGTGTCCCTTGACGCCGGAGCGACGGAAACGCATCAGGTCTCCGTCCCATTCATAGTCCACGTCGAACTTGCGGGACAGGTCCCGGGCCAGGGTTTCTGCCGCTTCGCGGGCATGGGCCTGGTCCAGGGAATGGGCACGGCGAACATCGATGGATGACATGGCAGGAAAACCTCCGGAAGTTGATTTGGCCCAAGTTTATGGTCCCCGGCGGCTGCAGGCCAGTACCGGTTCACCCATTGGCGGCCAAAAAACTTTAGACTTGCCCGGAGGTTCCCTAGAATAGGGGCCCGTAAGACTCCCTCCCGGCCGCACGCAGTGGCGTGGGAGCAGGCTACCAACGGCCCGATTTCACAGGATGCCCCCATGAGCGAACAGCAGTCAGCCCCCGCCCAGGATAATCCCACCCGGGATAACGGCGTGCAGGACGAGACCACCCACTTCGGTTTCCGGCAGGTGCCGAAGAGCCAGAAGGCCAGCCAGGTGGCCAACGTGTTCCATTCGGTGGCGGGCAAGTACGACCTGATGAACGACCTGATGTCCATGGGCATCCACCGGCTGTGGAAACGGTTTACCATTGAGCTCAGCGGTGTTCGGCCCGGCCAGCAGGTGCTGGACATCGCCGGAGGTACCGGCGACCTGACCATGAAGTTCTCCGACCTGGTGGGCCCCTCCGGCAGGGTAGTGCTGGCAGACATCAACGCGTCCATGCTCCAGGTCGGCCGGGACCGGCTCACTGACCGGGGCTACGCCGGCAATATCGAGTACGTCCAGGCGGACGCTGAGCACCTGCCCTTCCCGGACAACACTTTCAACGTGGTGAGCATCGCCTTCGGCCTGCGCAATGTCACCGACAAGGACCAGGCCCTGCGGGACATGGCCCGGGTGCTCAGGCCCGGCGGCAAGGTGATGGTGCTGGAATTCTCCAGGCCCACCAACCCGCTGCTCAGCAAGGCCTACGACACCTATTCCTTCAGTGCCCTGCCACTGATGGGCCAGCTGTTTGCCGGTGACGCCGAGAGCTACCGTTACCTGGCGGAGTCCATCCGCATGCACCCGGACCAGGAGACCCTCAAGGGCATGATGGAAGATGCCGGGCTGGTCAACTGCCGCTACTACAACATGACCGGCGGTATCGTGGCACTGCACGTGGGAACCAAGCCCTGATGTCACGGATTCCCACCCTGCATGCGGCCATCACTGGCACGCTGGAACTGGCCCTGAACCGGGCCCTTGAGCTGGATCCGGCAGGTCGCCGCGACCTGCTCCGGGCGCTGGCCGGACCGGTCTGCTTCCAGGTCAGTGAACCGGTGAACATGGCCATCTGCCTGCAGGGTACTTCCCGCGGCGTCACCGTGTCCGGGCTTCTGCCGGACGACCCGGCGCTGGTGATCCGTGGCCGTCCGCTGGCGCTCGCGGCCCTGACCCTGGGAGATGACGAAGCCATCCATGACGGACGCCTGACGGTGGCGGGTGACACTGGCCTTGCCCAGCAATTCCAGCAGGCGCTGGCGAAACTGGACCCGGACTGGGAGGCAGCACTGGCCGGTTACACCGGAGATATCGCTGCCCACTTCATCGGCCAGAGAATCCGCAACGGGGTGCGCTGGAGCCGCGAGGCCATGGCCTCGATCAGCGCCAGCGTCGAGGAATACATCCACGAGGAAACCGGCACCCTGCCGGGCCGGCGGGAACTGGAGCCTGCCTTCGAGGGCATCGACCAGCTGAGCCTGGCTACCGAGCGCCTGGAAGCGCGCATCGGCCGCCTGGAAGGCGTGGGCCGGCCCAACCCTGATCCATCCGGAACGGAGACACCGTGACTCGACTGCAACGCCTGTTCCGCATCGCCTGGGTTTTCTGCAAGTACCGGCTGGACACTTTCCTGCCCATCGCCGAGCTGCCCGCCCCGCTGAAACTGTTTTTCCTCTTTGCTCCGTGGCACCTGTTCCCCAAGCGCCAGCACAACCGGGGTGATCGCCTGCGACTGGCACTGGAGGAGCTGGGCCCGGTGTTCGTCAAGTTTGGCCAGATCCTCTCCACCCGCCGTGACCTGCTGCCGGACGACATGGCGGAATCCCTGCGGCGCCTGCAGGACAACGTGCCGCCCTTCTCCAGTAACACTGCCCGCACGATCATCGAGGACTCCCTGGGCCAGCCGGTGGATGTGCTGTTCGCCGAGTTTTCCCGGGATCCCATGGCCTCGGCCTCGGTAGCCCAGGTCCATGCGGCCACCATGCCCGACGGTCGCCGGGTGGTGGTCAAGGTGATCCGCCCCGGCATCGAGCGTGTGATCCACCAGGACCTGGCCCTGATGTTCATGATGGCCCGGCTGCTTGAGAAATACTGGTCGGAAGGGCGCCGCCTGCATCCGGTGGACGTGGTGGAAGACTACAGAACTACCATCTATGACGAGCTGGACCTGCAGCGGGAGGCCGCCAACGCCAGCCAGTTGCGCCGCAACTTCGAGGGTTCACCGCTGATCTACATTCCCACCATCGACTGGGACCACACCACCAAACGGGTGCTGGTGATGGAGCGCATCAGCGGCATTCCCATCGCCGACGTGACAGCCCTGCGTGCTGCCGGGGTAGACATGAAAGTACTGGCGGAAAAAGGTGTGGAGATTTTCTTCACCCAGGTCTTCCGGGACAGTTTCTTCCACGCGGACATGCACCCGGGCAACATCTTCGTGGACGCCAGCAACCCCGCCGATCCCCGTTATATCGCCATCGACTTCGGTATTGTCGGCACCCTGGCGCCCGATGACCTCAGCTACCTGGCCCGCAACCTGCTGGCCTTCTTCCGGCGGGACTACCGCCAGGTGGCGGAGCTGCATATCCAGTCCGGCTGGGTGCCCCCCGAAACCCGGGTCAATGAGTTCGAGGCGGCCATCCGCACCGTGTGCGAACCCATTTTCGAACGGCCCCTGAAAGACATTTCCTTCGGCCACTTCCTGCTGCGCTTGTTCCAGACCGCCCGGCGCTTCAATATGGAGGTTCAGCCCCAGCTGGTTCTCCTGCAGAAAACCCTGCTGAATGTGGAGGGGCTGGGTCGCCAGCTGTACCCGGAACTGGACCTGTGGAGCACCGCACAGCCCTTCCTGGAGAACTGGATGCGCCGGCGCATCGGCCCCACCGGCCTGTTTCATACCCTGCAGTCCCGGTTGCCTTCCTGGTTGGAGCAGTCGCCGGAGATGCCCCAGCTGGTCCACGATACCCTGGTCCAGTTGCGAAACGCGGGCAGCGGACTGCCCATCCGGCAGGAGATCCGCGCCGCCGAAAAGGCCCGCGCCCGTCGAAGTGACCGCCGCTGGCGCCGCCTGGTGGCGGCCGCTGTGCTGGTGGCCGGTGCCTGGCTGGGCGCCGAAGGGCAGCTGGAGCCAATCGCCCGGGACATGCCCTGGTATGGCTGGGCCATGGCGGCCGGCGCCATCTGGCTGGTGGCCAGGGGTGGCCGCCGCTGAATACATCCGTCACCGGCAAACTTACCTTTACAGACGTCATGAAAATGCAAGATTCAACCAATAGCGTATCCGGCACCGACTGGCTTGATACCATCCGCTGGAACGACGACGGCCTGGTACCCGCCATCGCCCAGGATGCCGATACCGGCGATATCCTGATGATGGCCTGGATGAACCGGGAATCACTGGAACTCACGGCCCGGGAACAGCAGGCGATCTACTGGTCCCGCTCCCGGGGCAAGCTCTGGCGCAAGGGCGAGAGCTCCGGACATGAACAGAAAGTCCGGGAAATCCGCCTGGACTGCGACGAGGACGTGATCCTGCTGAAAGTGGAACAACGCGGTGGCATTGCCTGTCATACTGGACGGCGCAGTTGCTTCTACCGGGTGCTGGAGGACGGCCAGTGGGTCGCCACCGACCCGGTTCTCAAGGATCCGGACAGCATTTACGGAACAGGGGGCCACAGCCATGAATGATGTACTGGAACAGCTCAACCGGGTACTCGAAGCCCGCAAGGCCGCTGATCCTGACAGCTCTTACGTGGCCAGCCTCCACGCCAAGGGGCTCAACAAGATTCTGGAGAAGGTGGGTGAGGAGTGCACCGAAACACTGATCGCCGCCAAGGATGCCGAGCACTCCGGCAAGACCGATGACCTGGTCTACGAAACCGCTGACCTCTGGTTCCATACACTGGTCATGCTGTCACGGTTTGGGCTTGGACCGGATGATATCCTTAAAGAATTGAGCCGACGCTTTGATCTGTCGGGACTGGAAGAGAAAGCCAGCCGGGGGCAGTAACCCGGTGGGCACCCTGTCTGTCCGTTATACGGCCAAACAGGTCACTGGAGTACTCCTTCAGGGGTGTTCGGTTACATGCGCCGTTGGCGTACAATTGAAGTCAGGCAAGTTAACCAAAGGGGTCCTGAGAGATGGGTATTAGTATCTGGCAACTTCTGATTGTTCTGGGCATCGTGATTCTGTTGTTCGGAACCAAGAAGCTGCGCAATATCGGCACCGACCTTGGTGGTGCCATCCGGGGCTTCAAGAAGTCCATGAACGATGACGACGACGGCCAGACGGACAAGACCGACTCCCTTGAAAAAGATGAGGAGTCCAAGGCCTACAGCGCCAGCGCCGAGAAAACCGACGAAAAAACCCATAGCTGAGCCGTCGCTGCATGTTCGATATCGGCTTTATTGAGCTGGTGATCTGCGCCATCATCGCCTTGCTGGTACTGGGGCCGGAGCGTTTGCCCGTGGCTGCCCGTACGGCAGGCCGGTGGGTTGGCAGTGCCCGCCGTATGGTGAGCCAGTTCACCTCCGAACTGGACCGCCAGCTCAAGGCTGATGAACTGCGCAAGGAGCTCCGCAAGGCCGGCGATATCGGCCTGGAAGACGTGGAGAAAAGCGTGCGGGGTGCCCTGGACGAGGCGAAGGAATACGAGAACATGATTCTCTCGGACAAGGACACCCGCAAGCCCCGTCCCGCGCCGGCGAAGCGCAAAATGGCAGGCGACGCATCCGCTTCACAGGCAGAGCAGCCCGCCGATGACGCCGCCGGTTCCGGTGAAACCGATGCGTCTTCCGCAGACAGCCCCCACCAGACCCGGGACTGGCAGCCCCCTGAAGGGGGTCACGACCCCCATGCCATGATCCGAAAGGATCAGCAAACCCCTGCACCACCGTCCCGAAACAACGACGGTGCTGACGCCGGCAATGTGGATACACCGAACGACAAACCGGAACGCCATTCATGAGTTCAGCCTCTCCGGGGCAGCTGCCACCTGAAGAACAGCAGGAAATGCCCCTGATCGAACACCTGCTGGAGCTGCGCAACCGTCTGTTGAAGATGGTCCTCGCAGTGCTGCTGTGCTTTGCGGTGCTGTTTCCGTTCCGTAACGAGCTCTACCTGATCATGGCCGGCCCGCTGATGGAGCTGTTGCCGGTGGGTCAGAGCATGATTGCCACCGATATCACCGCAACCTTCTTCGCGCCCATGAAGCTGGCGCTGGTGCTGTCCGTCTTCGTGGCGATCCCGATCATTCTCTACCAGCTGTGGGCCTTTATCGCCCCGGGCTTGTATGCCCACGAGAAAAAACTGGCCTTTCCCATCCTGTTCTCGTCGATCCTGCTGTTCTACCTGGGGGCAGTGTTCGCCTACTACGTCGTGTTTCCGCTGGTGTTCGGCTTCTTTACCGCCATCGGTCCGGAAGGCATCGTGGAGCTGCCGGATATCACCAGCTACCTGAACTTTGTGCTGAAAATGTTCTTCGCCTTTGGCGTCGCCTTCGAGATTCCCATTGCCACCATCCTCATGATTCTCTCAGGTGCCACCACACCCCAGGACCTGGCCGCCAAGCGCCCCTATGTGGTGGTGGGCTGCTTTGTGATCGGCATGCTGCTTACCCCGCCGGACCTGATCTCCCAGACGCTGCTGGCGGTGCCCATGTGGCTGCTGTTCGAGATTGGCATTCTCTTTGGCTACCTGGCCGTTCGTCACCGGCCGGATGACGGCTACCCTGACGACGTATGAACCTGGCCCTGCTGTCCGCCGGTGATCTGACCGGCGAGCACTCCGCGAGGCTGACCGGGCGGCGACGGGATCACCTGGTTACGGTGCTCCGGGCCGGCGAAGGCGATTCCCTGCCCGTAGGTCTGGAAGATGGCCCCATGGGCACCGGCACCGTCACGCGCCTGACTGACGAGGCCGCCGAGCTTGACCTGCTCCTCGACCGGAACGCACCCGCCCCCCTTCCGCTCACCCTGATACTGGCCATGCCCCGGCCCAAGATGTTCCGGCGGGTACTGCAGACGGTGGCCTCCCTGGGCATCAAGGACATCTGGCTGATCAACAGCTACAAGGTGGAAAAAAGCTTCTGGCAAACGCCCTGGCTGCAACCGGAGCACCTGCGGGAGAATCTCACCCTGGGCCTGGAACAGGCCATGGACACCGCCATGCCCCGGGTGCATATCCGCCAGCGATTCAAACCATTTGTGGAGGACGAGTTACCGGCAGTGCTCGCCGACCGCCCCGGGCTGGTGGCACACCCGGGTACCAGCAACCCCTGCCCCGTCAACCTGAACCAGCCCGCTACCCTGTGTATCGGCCCGGAAGGCGGATTCATTCCCTACGAGGTGGACAAGCTGGTGGAAGCCGGGTGCCAGGGCATACACCTGGGCCGGCGGATTCTGAGGGTGGAAACCGCCGTACCGGTGCTGGTCAGCCGGTTGTACGACCCCTGTCAGTGACCCGCCCCGCCAATAACGCCAGCAGAATCAAAGCCGGCGCGGGCAGAACGAACGGCGTCAGGGCACTCTGCGCCATACTTTCCAGCAACCATCCCCCACACAGGGTTCCGGCGATATACCCCAGGGTGTGGATACTGGTGAGGCGCCCGGCCACCTCACCCTGGGCCCCTGGCTGGCACTGGCGCAGGCGGCTGCCATACCAGGGGCTCAGCACCGCAGCCCCCAGCGCCAGCAGTCCCACTCCGAGATACACCCCTGCTATCGAGTCCGCCGAGCCCAGTACCACCCCGGCCACCAGCAGGGCAGCTCCCCAGATGGACATCAGAACCACACCCCGGCACCGGGCGTGAACCAGCGGCCCGAACACCAGACCAACCAGTGACGCCAACACCAGGGCTGCAGCCGTGAGGGAGGAACCGGTCTCGGCGGATACCGCCGCCATTCCCGTCAACACCGGCCCCAGAACAAACTGCAATGCCCCCACCCAACAGGTAACCAGCAAGGCCATAATGTAGAGCGGCCAACCGTCTCCCCAGGGCAGGCGACCAGACTTGTCCACGGGAGCCGGCGACACCGGGGGCTCCCCCGTAGCGGAGGGGCTGATTGCAACAGACCCATCATGAGCACCGGACCCCAGGCTTCCCTTCCCCGCAACGTCATTTCAGCTCCCTGTTAACCTGTCGCCACACAAAACGTATTGCGAATCATTATCATTTATTGCAGGATACTTCGCAATGCCAAGCGGACAAGGAGCTGGTCATGACGCAATCCGGGGTAAAGTTCGACCCTTCCATCAACGCCTATTTCAATGCCCTGATCCGGGAAACCGGGGGCTGGAGCTGGCACCCACGTCAGCGCGAGTTCGTTTTCAGTCACCCGGAATCCTGTAGCAGCCTGCATGTCCCCTGCCATTTCCGCAGCCTGGGTGGCCGCCACATGCTGGGAGCCGGCCTGTTGCTCGACGATGGTGAAGGCCCACAGCCCATTCCGTTCCGTGAGGCGGTCGCCTGGACCCTGACCCTGCCGTCACTGCGGGGCCTGTCTTCCCGGGTCACTCGCGAGAGTTTCCGCTACCGGGTTCAACGCAGCGAAGAGAACCTGCAGGTGGCCCGTGCTTATCGGACTGAGTGCGTGAGCCCGGACGACATCCTGCCCCGGCGATTCATCGATTCCGAACAGGCCCTGGTGAATGGCCACTCCATCCACCCCTGCCCCAAGGACCGGGGCAATATGAGCCAGGAAGAGGCATCGGCTTTTGCGCCGGAGTACGCCGGCGAGTTCCCGCTGATCTGGTATTCGGTGGAGGCCGCAAGCCTGCAGTGCCATGAGTCCACGGACTCGACCCTGGACCGGGCCGTCGATGCCCTGCTCCGGCACGAATCGGCGCCGATAAGGGCAGCCGCCGCGGAAGCCCGGGCGAACGGCCACCGGGTTATCCCCTGCCATCCGTTCCAGCACCGCCACTGGCAGGCGCACCCGGACTTGAAAGCACTTCAGGCAAACGGCCAGTTGCGCAGTCTGGGACTGGGGGCCGTACCCTGGCAGGCCACTTCCTCCCTGCGGGGGATCTGGTCGGACGAGGCAGACTGGATGCTGAAGTTTTCCCTGTCTGTGCGTATCACCAACTCACTGCGTCACCTGCAACCAAAGGAAGCGGTGCGTGGACCGGCACTGGCCGATCTGATACGAACCCCGCCGGCGGCCCGATGGCAGGCCAGGCACCCGGGGTTCACCGTGCTGGCCGAGCCTGTTGCCGCCGCTATCCGCAGCCCGGCGGGCCAGCCCCTTGCGGAAACCACGCTGGTGTTCCGGACCAACCCGTTTCAGGGCGCCGATGCCGATCATTGCGAACTGCTGGCCAGTCTGCTCCAGGACGACCCGGCCACGGGCCTTTCCCGCCTGGGCACCTGCCTGCAAGCCCGGCACGCTGGTGAGGCCGGGGCCCGGGCCTGGTTCCACGCCTATCTGGAACACGTTGTGAAACCCTTGCTGGACGCCCAGGGCAACCTCGGCCTGCTGTTCGGCGCCCATCAGCAAAATCTGATCCTGAAACTGGACGACGACTTCCAGCCAGTGGCCGCCTGGTTCCGTGACTGCCAGGGCACCGGGTTCTCGGCCCTGGCCCATCAGCGTTTCGGTCCGGCGCTGAAGGCCACTATTGCAGACAGTGATAACGAGTTACCGGATACCCTGGCCGTACCACTGTTCTGCTATTACCTGTTTATCAACAGCACTTTCAATGTGATCACTTCACTGGCCGCAGCAGGGCTATGCCCGGAACAGACCCTGTGGCAGCAACTTCGCCAGTGGCTTCAGCAGCGTCTGGCGGAATCGCCGGCGGACCCCGGTGCACTCCACTACCTGCTGGACAGTCCCACGCTCCACGCCAAGAACAACTTTCTGTGCTCCCTCCGAGCCCTGAATGAGAACACCCTCGAGGACCTCGAGGCCATCTACCACCCAATGCCTAATCCGCTGGTCACCATCCGGCAGGCCCACACCAGGGAAAGGAAAACCCATGACGCAGCCATTTTCGCCCATTGAACTGACATCCTCGTCCGATAACCGACAGTTCCGCCTGACCCAGGAAGACCGAACCTGGCAGTGCCGGGTAGCGCCATCGAGCCAGGGGATGCGCATTGTGACCTGGGAAGGCCCGGCACCTGATCCGGTAACCGGCCACCAGCTCCTGGACGCGCTGTTCGCCCAATCCGGTGTCGAAGAGCTCGAGCTCGCCGGCGCCGTCAGCGATGGGTTCGATACCGCTCACCCGGCCTGGCGGAACACTGGTGGGAGCAGGTCCATACCCCGGGTTGCTTTTTACCAGATCCGCGAGCACTGGCTCGACCCGGGCCTGTGGCCGGTGATGCCCGAGCAATGGGTCACCAGCGGCCAGGTGAGTCACCCCCGGCGTCCGGCCGTGGGCGACCAGGTCCTTTACCGGAGACTGGTGCCGGCGCTGGGCAAAACCGTCACCCTGCGCCGGGCCACCGTGGCGGAGGATGGCGAACGCTTTCACTGCTGGCAGAACGACCCCCGGGCTGCTCGCTTCTGGGAATACCCCTGGGGCCGTGAGCGCCTCGATGCCATGCTCGAGGAGCGCCGGGCCGACCCTCACGCGCTGCCACTGATTCTTGAAGCTGACGGTGAAGCCGTGGGCTATTTCGAGACCTACTACGTGCCCGAAGACCGGCTGGGGCCCTATTGCGATGCCCGCCCCCATGATCAGGGCATGCACGTGCTGATCGGTGAGCGCCGGTTCCTGGGGGAGGGGCAGACCATTCACTGGCTCAATGCCGTCAGCCACTTCCTGTTCCTGGCGGAACCCCGCACCCACAGGCTCTGGGGCGAACCCCGGGCCGACAACAGGGCCATGCTGCGATACACCCGAACCACCACCTGGGAGCACCACGGCGAGTTCGACTTTCCCCACAAACGCGCAGTCCTGCTCTGCAATCCCCGGGAGCGCTTCTTCTCGGACACCCGACTGTAAAAAACGACAGGGACGTACATGATGGAACCCACCGCCAACTGGCAGATCGTCAACCAGCGCCTGATGGCCCGCACCCTGGCCGAGTGCGCCTGGGAAGGCCTGCTGAAACCGGTCCGTGACGGTAGCACCCTCAGCGGAGCCGGGCGCTACCGGCTGGACACCGGAGCACACACCTACCATTTCGAGGCCCGGCGCACGCCCTGGGACTATCTCCGGATACGACCGGAGTCCATCCGCAGGGACGGCTTTCCATTCCATGACGCCATCCAGATGGTGCTCGATTGCCAGGCCGCCTTCGCCATGACAGACATCACCCTGGGGAACTTTATCGAGGAGCTCAACAGCACCCTGGCCGGCGACCTTCTGCGCCAGCAAACCCTGGGCCGGATGAGTGCCGCGCAACTTCTGGAGCTGCCGGCTACCCGGCTGGAAGGACTGCTGGGCGGTCACCCCAAGGTACTGGCCAACCGTGGTCGCCTGGGCTGGGGGCAGGAGGCACTGCACAAATACAGCCCCGAGGCCGGCCAGCCGCTCCACCTTCGCTGGCTGGCGGCACACCGGGCAACCGGTATCCGTACCTGCGGAGATCCGGCACCGGAGCAGTGCCTGACCCCTGCAGAAAGCGAGCACCTGGCGCCTTATCTCCACTCCGCAGACTGGCAGCTACTACCGGTGCACCCCTGGCAGTGGCAACAGTTTATCCAGACCCAGTACGCCCCGATGCTGCAGGCTGGCACCCTGGTGGATCTGGGCGAATCGGGCGAGTCGTACCTGCCCCAGCAGTCCATTCGTACCCTGTCCAACCTGGACGAACCCGAGCGGTGTGACCTGAAACTGTCGCTGACCATTCTGAACACCTCCTGCTACCGGGGCATTCCGCCGGAGCCCATGGCCTTGGCGCCAGCGCTTTCCCGGTGGCTGGAGGACGTTGCCCAATGGGACTCGCTGTTGGCGGAAAAAGGCCTGACCGTGCAGCGGGAGCTGGGCGGGCTGCACCTGCCCCACCCGCATCAGCAGCAGGTCACCGGCACGCCCTACCGCTACCGGGAAATGCTGGGAGCCGTATGGCGGCAGAGCCTTGCCGGGAAGCTGAACGAGGGCGAGCAGGGTTGGATCTTCGCGGTGCTGATGCAATGTGACGGCGCTGGCAGGCCGCTGGTGGCGGAGATGGTCCGGCGTTCCGACTGGCCTGTGGAGCGATGGCTGACACAACTGTTCGAGCGGGTCACCCTGCCCCTTTATCACCTGCTTTGCCGGTACGGCGTCGGCCTTGTGGCCCATGGCCAGAACCTGGGCGTGATCTTCCGCCAGTACCGTCCGCAGCGGGTGGTCATCAAGGATTTCCACGGCGACCTGCGCCTGGAAGACGGCGGCTGCCCTATCCAGGCCGGCGTGCCGGCAGCCCTGGCGGACCAGCTGCCGCGACTGCCGGCGGCACACCTGCTCCACGACCTGTATACCGGTCACCTGGTTACCGGCCTGCGATTTCTATCTCCGCTGTTGGAGGAGGCGCTCGGTTTCCCGGAAGCCCGTTTCTATCAGCTGCTTTACCAGTGCCTGAGCCGCTATCAACGGCAGCACCCGGAGCTGGCCCCGGCCTTTGCGCGCTTCGATCTGCTGCGACCAACCATGGAGCGGGTCTGCCTCAACCGGGTGCGATTCCGCATGGGCTATGGCGATGATGCCGCCCGGCCCACGCCCGCCCTGGGGCCGGAACTGCCCAATCCATTGAATCCCTGCTACCACCAGACTCCGGAGATTTGCCATGAGTAAGGACATTCTGGACCTTGCCGGTATCGGTATCGGCCCGTTCAACCTGAGCGTGGCGGCGCTGCTGGATCAGCACCCCCACACCCGTGCCGCCTTTTTCGACCAGAAACCCGCGTTCGACTGGCACCCCGGGATGCAGCTGCCCGGTGCACGACTGCAGACATCCTTTCTGAAGGACCTGGTAACCGGGGCCGATCCCTGCAACCCCCACAGCTTCCTTAACTACCTGGTACAACAGGGCCGGCTGTATCCTTTTCTGAGTGCCGGGATGCCTGCCATCAGCCGACGGGAATTCGCCCATTACCTGGGCTGGGTCGCCAACCAGTTGCCCGACCTCCACTTTGGCCAGGCCGTGGAATCCGTCCGCTTCGAGGATGGTCTCTTCCGGCTGGAGTTCCGCCAGGAACGACCGCCGGTATTCAGCCGCAACCTCTGCATTGGCACCGGCATCCGGCCCCATTTGCCGCCCGCGTGCGAATCCGTGAGCGGAGACAGCCGCCTGCACTGCATTCACCTGATGGATCAGCCCCGGGATTTCAGCGGTCAGGACGTCGCCATCATAGGTGGTGGCCAGTCCGGTGCCGAAGTTCTGCTTGGCCTTATGGACGGGCTCTGGGGAGAACCCGCCAGCATCCGCTGGCTGTCCCGGCGCCCCAACTTCGAGCCCCTGGACGAAACGCCGTTCACCAACCTGTATTTCACGCCGGGGTATGTGAGCACCTTCCATGGCCTGCCGGAGCAGCGCCGCCGGGAGCTGGTTCGCTACCAGAAGCTGGCCTCTGACGGCATCTCCCCGGATACCCTCAAAGCCCTGTATCAGCGCCTCTATGAGTACCCCCTTGAGCATCCCGGCCGCCCAGTACCGGAACTGCTCCCTGGCCGCACCCTCTATGCCGTTACCGATGGTACGCCCATGACCCTTCTTACCCGCAACCGGCTGGACGATCAGTTCGAGGAACACCAGGCGGACCAGCTGTTGCTGTGCACCGGATTCGAGCATGGCCTGCCCCCCTGCCTCGAGCCACTGGAGCGCAACCTGAAGCGAGACTCCCGGGGCCAGCCATGCATTGGCAAGGCCTTCAACCTGGACTGGGACGGTCCAGACAACCGGGCGATCTATACCGTGAACCAGGGCCGGCTCAGCCACGGCATCGCCGATTCCCAGCTCAGCCTGATGAGCTGGCGCTCCGCCGTGATCGTCAACCACCTGCTTGGGGAACCCCATTACCCGGTCAGGGAACAGGCCATGCCCTTGCACTGGCGCAGCCAGAAATCCGGGGCGAAGCGCGACAGGGCCGGAGGGCCACGGGGTGTAACTGAAAATCATTCTGTTTTAAAAGACTGAAGAATCCGCTACCCTTCCCGCCCCTGGAACCCAGACAGCAAAAAAAGGAAGCGGACCATGACCACTGGCGCCCGGCACACCAGCAGCTTCGCCGCCCTCGGCCGCCTGCTCCGATACGCGCGGGGCTATCGCCGCCAGATCATCGCAGCCACCACCTGTTCCATCATCAACAAGCTCTTCGACATTGCCCCGGAGATTCTTATTGGTGTTGCCATCGATGTGGTGGTGAACCAGGAAGAAAGCTTTGTTGCCGGACTGGGGTTTGAAACGGCGCAGGAGCAGATCACCATCCTGGCGGTGCTCACTTTCTTTATCTGGGCTGGCGAATCACTGTTTGAGTACCTGTTCCAGGTTCTCTGGCGCAACCTGGCCCAGCGCCTGCAATCGGATCTTCGCCAGGATGCCTACGAGCACGCCCAGCGCCTGGATATGAGTTTCTTCGAAGCCACCAGCTCCGGGCAGCTGGTGGCCACCATGAACGACGACGTGAACCAGCTGGAACGGTTCCTGGACGGCGGCGCCAATGCCATGATCCAGGTGGGCGTCACGGTGGTGGCGGTGGGCGCCGTGTTCTTCGTGCTGTCACCACTGATTGCCCTGCTGGCCTTCACACCCATTCCCCTGATCATCTGGGGCGCCTTCTACTTCCAGCGCAAGGCTGGCCCCCTGTACGCCGATGTGCGGGAAAAGGTGGGGGATCTGTCCAGTCGCCTGGCCAACAACCTGGGTGGCATCGCCACCATCAAGAGCTTCACTGCGGAACAGCGGGAAGCCACGCGTCTGAAGGAGGCCAGCGAAGCCTACGTAGAAGCCAACCGCCGCGCCATTCGCATCAGTTCTGCGTTCATTCCGGTGATTCGCATGGCGATACTGGCCGGCTTCCTGGCCACGTTCACTGTGGGCGGCATGATGGCCCTGCAAGGCAACCTGAACGTAGGGGCCTATGGCGTGCTGGTGTTCCTCACGCAGCGCCTGCTATGGCCACTGACCGGGCTGGCTGAGGTCATTGATCTGTTCGAAAGGGCCATGGCCAGCACCCGACGAATCCTGGACCTGCTCGCCGAACCGGTGTATGTCCGGGATGAAGCCGGGACACCACTGGCAGCACCGGTTCGCGGCAGGGTCTCGTTCGATCAGGTGAGCTTTCGCTACGCGGGCAGTGGTGCCGGCATCCAGGGCATTACCCTGGACGTTCCCGCAGGCAACACGCTGGCACTGGTAGGCGCCACCGGCTCCGGAAAGTCCACGTTGATCAAGCTGTTGCTGAGGTTCTACGATCCTGCCCACGGTGTAATCCGTATCGACGGCCAGCCCGTCCGCGACGTCAGCCTGAAATCCCTGCGGGACGCCATCGGCCTGGTCAGCCAGGATGTGTACCTGTTCGAGGGCAGCATCCGCGACAACCTGGCCTACGGCAAACCCGACGCCACCGAAGCGGAGATCATGGAGGCCGCCCGCACCGCGGAGGCCTGGTCTTTCATTAACGCCCTGCCGGAAGGTCTGGATACGCCGGTGGGTGAGCGGGGTATTCGTCTCTCGGGAGGCCAGCGCCAGCGGCTGTCCCTGGCCCGGGCGTTGCTGAAGGATCCGCCCATCCTGGTGCTGGACGAAGCAACCAGTGCCGTGGATAACGAAACCGAGGCCGCCATTCAACGCTCGCTCAGGCGCATTGGCCATAACCGTACGGTCATCATGATCGCCCACCGGCTGTCCACCATTGTGGATGCAGACACCATTGCCGTGGTCGAGAACGGCCGGATTATCGAACAGGGCGACCACGCCAGCCTTATCAGCAATGGCGGGGCCTATGCCGCGCAATGGCGAGTGCAGACCGGACAGGCCTGAGGCTGTTCACCGGACACCAGCATATTATTGATAGGTATTCGCATTTAGATTATGCTGCCTGCCACACGAACAGGGGAATCTGAATGCCTGCGTTTTTTGATATCCGGAATCTTGCCGTCCGCTTCGGTGATACCACCATTCTCCGGCAAATCAACCTGGCCTTTAACGAGGGCCAGGTAACCGCCCTGCTCGGCCACAATGGTTCGGGCAAGTCCACCTTGCTGAAAACACTTGCCCGACAGATCCCGGCCAGCACCGGCGACATAATGCTGGAAGGCCACCCCGCCAGCAGCCTGGGGGCCCGCGCCTTTGCCCGCATTGTCGGCTACCTGCCCCAGCATCCACCCGGCACCGATGGCCTGACAGTACGGGAGCTGGTGGCCCTGGGCCGTTATCCCTGGCGGGGTCCTCTGGGGCGTTACAGCGACAAAGACCACTCGCTGATTGACCAGGCCATCGCCGACACGGATCTCGAATCCTTCGCGCACCGCTCCGTGGATACCCTGTCCGGTGGGGAACGCCAGCGCGCCTGGATTGCCATGTTGCTGGCCCAGCAGACCCGCTGTCTGCTGCTGGATGAACCCATCTCTGCCCTGGACGTGAAGCACCAGGTGGAAACCCTTCGCCTGGTGCAACGCCTGGCCGAGCAGCGGGAACTGACGGTGATAGTGGTACTGCACGATGTGGATCTCGCCTCCCGTTTCTGCGACCGCCTGGTGGCCCTGAAGGGCGGCGACGTGGTGGCGGATGGCGCACCGGCCGACATCATGGACAGCCAGATCCTGGAATCCATTTACAGTGTACCCATGGGGGTGATGGAACGGGCACCCGGCCAGTGGGTTTCCTATGTTCACTAGCCTGAGAGTAGTGGTGCTTGGCGCCTGCCTGCTGGCCTTTACCGCCCCGGGAATGGCGCAGACCTGGACCCACGAGGGCGGCACGCTGACGCTCAACGAGCCCCCCGAACGCATTGTCGCGCTGAACTGGGCTGCTACCGAGACCCTGCTGTTGCTGGGCATCACCCCGGTCGGAGTAGCCGACAAGGCAGGCTACAGCACCTGGGTTCAGGAACCGGCACTCCCCGGCGATGTTGCCAATGTCGGCACCCGGGTCGCCCCCAGCCTGGAGGCCATTGCCGAACTGAAACCAGACCTGATTGTTACCAGCACTGAAATGGCGCCGGCGGCCAGGCTTCTGGAGAGGATTGCCCCGACCTACGTGATCAGCGTTTATACACAGGACTCGCAGCCGTTTGAGAGGGCCCGGGAGATGTTGCTCACCCTTGGCCAGATGACCGGCCGGGAAGACCGGGCCGAATCAGTACTGGCGGATATTGAGCAGACGCTCGGGCAACAGCGGGAACGACTGGAGCAGGCCGGCCTGACCGACAAGCCGGTGGCCCTGCTGAACTTTCTGGATGACCGCCACATTCGCATCTACACCCCCGATGGCCTGTACCAGAAAACCCTGGACAGCCTTGGTCTCAGCAACGCCTGGCAGGATGCGGGCAACTTCTGGGGGTTTGCCTCCACGGGGCTGGAAGCCGTGGCCGATACCCGTAACAGTCGTGTCGTGGTTATCGATCCCCTGGTGCCCGGGCTGGCCGACAGCCTGGCCAGCAGCCCGTTCTGGACCTACCTGCCGGCGGTGCGAAACCATGAAATTTACCGGGTTCCCGCCACCTGGCCCTTTGGCGGCGTCTACCCCGTCAAACGCCTGGCGGTCGCCCTCACCGACGCCCTGATTGAAGGGGGCAGCGACAATGTCCGCTGAGTCCCCCCTGCCCGCTCGGCATCACCCGGAAATTCCCGCCAGGCTACCGGTTGCCGTTGCCGTTCTCTGGCTGGCCGCCCTTACCGCCAGCGCCGTGCCCTGGTTCACCCAGTTGCAACCGTCACAGCTTGTGGCCGCGTTCTGGACCTTTGATGGCAGTCAGTATGCTTCTGTTCTGGCCCACTTCAGCTGGGCCCCGAGGGTGTCCATGGCGATACTGATCGGCTGCGCACTGGGCCTGGCCGGCGCCGTCACCCAGCAGGTGCTCGGCAACCCCCTGGCCTCGCCCACTACCCTGGGGGTGGAAGCCGGGGGGCAGTTCGGCGTAACCGTAGCCACTCTGTTCGCCCCGGGGTTGCTGGCCTTCAGCCCGGACCTTGCGGCGGTGGCCGGAGGCCTGCTGGCCATCGGCCTGGTGATTCTGCTCACCTGGCGGCTGGGCTTCTCACCGGTCACCGTGATACTGGCCGGACTGGTGGTGACCTTCTTTCTCGGCGCCATCAACATGGCGTTTCTGCTGCTCAAGGGCGAATGGCTCGGCAACCTGTTCATCTGGGGCGCGGGCTCACTGGTGCAGAACAACTGGGCACCCTTCCTTGATCTGTTACCCCGAGTACTGATTATCGCCGTACTCATGGTCGCCCTGATGCGCCCGTTGCAACTGCTGCAACTCGGCCAGGCATCGGCGAGCTCTCTGGGCGCGAAGGTATCACTGCTTCGCGCTGTTGCCCTGTTTCTGGTGGTCATCATGAGCTCCGTGGTGGTCAGCCGGGTTGGCGTGGTGGCCTTTGTGGGGCTGGCGGCACCGGTGCTGGCGCGCTTGCTGGGCGCCAGAACCCTGACCGAACGGCTGCTCTGGAGCACCCTGGTCGGCGGGGGCCTGCTTTTACTGGCCGACACCCTGGCCCACTGGGCTACCACCTGGGATGGCGGCTCACTGGTCCCCACCGGCACAACCACCGCACTGATTGGCGGGCCGGTCATTCTTCTGGCCCTGCAGGGGATCCGTAACACCCATCATATGCCCGGCCAGGACACCAGCCCGGCCGGCTTTCTGCCCCGTCGCCGCAACCCGTTGCTGGTGGCCGGATTACTGTGCTCGCTGCTGGTCCTGACCATGATTCTCTCCATGGGGTGGTCCCCGGGCCTTGAGGGCTGGAACTGGACGCCCCTGGCACAATGGACAGACGCCTGGGTATGGCGTGGCCCCCGACTGATGGCTGCGATCCTGGCCGGAATGGCACTGGGCATGGCCGGCACACTGATCCAGCGGATGACCGGCAACCCCATGGGGAGCCCGGAATTGCTGGGTATCAGCGGTGGCGCGGCGCTGGTGATGGTGGTGCTGGTTCTGACCGGCCTGGAGATTGGCCGCGCGGGCCAGCTGGCTGCTGCCACCGCCGGTGCCGCCGGTGCCCTCGGCCTGCTGATGCTGCTGGCCAGGAAACACCATTTTGCCGGCAATCAGTTGTTGCTTGGCGGGCTGGCACTGTATGTCTTCATGGACGCCGGCCTGAGACTGGTGATGGCCTCCGGCGGCACGGTGGCGTCGCGCCTGCTCAACTGGATGTACGGCTCCACCTGGCTGGTCTCGGAATCCGAAGCCTTCGGCTTACTGGCGCTGGTGGTCGGCCTCGGCGCCCTGTTACTTCTTGCTCTGCGGCCACTCACGCTGCTGCCGCTGGGCGATACGTCTGCCTCTTCCCTGGGGCTGCAGGTTCCCCGCACGCGGCTTCTGCTGCTGGTGCTGGCGGCGGTGCTGACCGCGGCTTCCACGGTGGTCATCGGACCACTGAGTTTCGTCGGGCTGATCGCTCCCCACCTGGCCCGGGTACTGGGGCAGCAGACGGTGGGCCGGCAATTGCTGATCGCGGTCCTGGCGGGCGGGCTCCTGCTCTCCCTGGCCGATTACCTGGCCCGGGTTCTGGTCTATCCCAACCAGCTACCGGCCGGGCTTCTGGCGGCCCTGGTGGGCGGTTTGTACTTCCTGTGGGGATTAAGCCGCCACGGTCGAAGCTGAGGCAGGGAGAACTTGGGGGTGGGATCTGGGGTGACCGGCGCCGCCGGCCACCCCCTTACCGGTTCAGTACGTCCAGGAAACGGTCAGACTGGCGTTCGCCGGCTCACCGTAGAAGCCCTGAGCCGAAGCACCGAACTTTTTCAGGCTTTCGATGTACTTCTCATCGGTTACATTGTTCACGTTCAGAGTCGCATTCCAGTCGCTGGCAAAGTCATAGCTTGCCATCAGGTCCAGAACCGCGTAGCTGCCTTGCCTGGTAACGATTGTTTCGCCGGCATTCGGGCCGGTAGTCGCAACACCCTGCTCCTGCGTGATCCCGGACTGCCAGCGCACTTTGCTGCCCAGCTTCAGGCCATCAACAGCCGGCACTTTCCAGGTGGCCCGCACCTGGGCCAGGTGCTCCGGCACAAAGGACCTGGCGCCATTGCCATCCTTGTCCTCGATGTCCACGTAGGTGTAACCCGCAAAAAGCTGGATACGGTCGGTGAGGTCACCAACCACTTCCGCCTCGACACCCCGGCTGGTCAGGCCATCCACTGCGGTGTAGTAGGAGTCGGCGCTGCCCGGGAAGGTACCGGCCGCTTCGGCCACGTTCTGCTGCTCGGTCTGGAACAGGGCAAGTGTGGTGTTTACGCGGTCGTCCTGAAACTCGCTTTTCAGGCCCAGCTCGTAATTGACGCCATCAATCGGGTCCAGGCGGTCCCGGTTGATATCCACTTCTGTCTGGGGCGTGAAAATCTCGGTGTAACTCGCATAGACAGAGTGATCGTCGTTGATGTCGTAGATCAGGCCGGCGTAGGGCGTCTCCACGGCGTTGTAACTGCTTTCTTTGCTGGCGCCGTAACTTTCACCCTTGTTATCCAGCCAGGTCAGGCGAAGGCCGGTGATTGCCGTCAGTTGATCTGTGAGCGACCAGCGGGCTGCCGCGTAGGTTGCCGTTTCGCGGTCGGTCCAGTCGGAGCCCGATGGAGCGTAGACCAGGTCAGGCTTCGCGAAGTTACCATCCCACTGGTCAAGCGGCGGGAGCGGAACGAAGACGCCCTGGGTGTAGTTGTAGTCAAACCGTGACTCATCTTCTGTCTCTGAGCGCGACCAGCTGGCCCCAACCACCAGTTCGTGTGTCCGGTCAGCCAGGGTAAACGGACCGGTTGCATAGGCATCCACGACCCATTGCTCTACGTCCAGGTCGTACTGGCTCGGATAGGCCAACAGCCCCTGACCCGTTTGACGATCCGGGGTTCCGAACTGGTAGAAAAGCTCAGACTCACTCTCGTTCTTCAGCCGGAACACCGTACCCGTGGCTCTCCAGCCACCGGCAAGCTCCTGCTGCAACTCCACAAAGCTGTTGTGCTGGGTGTTATCCCAGTATGACCAGTCGGAGGCAGTGCTGGTCGAGCGTGCGAAATCCGTAGCGGAGCCATCGGTGTAAAACAAGGGCAGCGCGCCCCACAACGGGCTGTCCGTGTCAGAGGTCTGAATGGCATGCCCCAGGGTCAGCAACGTGGTATCGGTAAGGTCTGCTTCCAGCACCCCGTAGAACATCTGCTTTTCATTGCTGTAACGGTCAATATACGAATTCTTATCTTCGTAACCGGCCACCACGCGACCACGTACCGCACCGGATTCGGATACCGCACCGGAAACATCACCGACAATGCGTTTCTTGTCCCAGGAACCCCCGGTCACTGACACAGAGGCATTGGTGTCGGCAGTGGGGCGCTTGCGGATAAAGTTGACGGTCGCGGCCGGGTTGCCGGAACCGGTCATCAGGCCATTGGCGCCCCGGACCACTTCCACGCGGTCAAAGAAGGCGGTGTCCAGCTCACCCTGCACATTATCGTAGACGGCCGGCATACCCACGCCGTCGTACTGGAAGTTATTGATGTCAAAACCCCGTGAGGTGTAGTAGGTGCGGTCTGTTTCCACCGACTCTACGGTGACCCCGGTGGTGCCTTCCAGAACATCGTTAATATCGTTCTGGGCGAAGTCATCCATCTGTTCACGGGTGACAACTGTGACGGCCTGGGGAACTTCCCGGTGAGAAAGGGCCATCTTCATCGAGGTTGTGCTTGCTCCGCTGATGTAACTGTCCGTAGTTTCCGAGGCTGCCTGGCCACGGCTTGCGGTAACTTCCAGGGCTTCCAGCGCCTTCGGCTCATTTTCCTGGGCCGCTGCCACTCCAGGCAGGGCTGCGCACATGATTGCAGTAACCAGGGCTTTTCGGCGAAAGCCGGGGTTGGAATTTCGATACATCGAAGGTCTCCATCATTTTTTGGTGAGTTAACAATCGCTCACATTGTAATGCGAATGATTTTTATTTGAAACATCATTAACTAACAAGCTTCGAAGACTCTTCTGGCAGGCGAGACCACAGACACAGCCTTCCGCTTTCACCAAAACGGTAAGGATGGCAGGTTAATCGTCCCCGGGTAGCAGCGCCCCCTTCGGGGGCCGGTCAATATGCGGGCAGTTACGACACAGCGGCAGGTCCGGCAGTCGGTACCGGATGCAGCAATGCCGGCGCTGTCTTAGTGGCTCGTCCCCCCCGCCCTGCTCCACATACCGCACCGGACTGGCCATGGGGTTTGGCCGGCCATCCGGGTAACGGGGGGCCTCCACCACCTGTTGCCCGTCCGCCAGCATCGACTGCGGAACCTTCGTGGACTCAAGGGTCCGGATCAGCCATTCAAAATAGTTGGCGGCGTTGTTCCACAGCACCCGTCGGGACACCTTGACCTGTCGACACCAGCCGTCAATCAGTGGGGCGAAGTTCTCCTCCAGCAGGTTACGGAAGCGCTCAAACCCGTCCGCCGGAGGGGTCCGGAAGGGACGCCCTTCATCAGGCAGCCGGAAGGCTTCCGGCACGCCTCCCTCCCCCAGAATTACTTCAATGCCATCAAGTCCCACGGTCAGCTCACGCCCCAGCATCAGGTTGGCGCCCACCACCGGCACGGTCAGCTTGACAAAGTAGTAGCGGGACCAGAGCGAGAGCAGCGCCCGCTCGTCATCCCCTGGCTGGGACCGTCTGTATTCGGACAGCACCCACTGCAGCCCGTCAGCGGTGACAAGCTCCTGAGCGGGAATGCCCGGGCGCTGATCCTGGCCGGGTAATACCAGCACGTCACGGTAATGTGCGAAATCCCCTACAAACAGGGGTGCCAAGGCAGGAATGGTCATGGTGAGCACCGATGTAAAAGATAATGATAATTTTTATTATTATACATGCGGTACCCGGCAAGACGAAGCTGGAGGGATCATTCGCCTCCCAAGCGTCTCCATCATCCTGTGAAACTTTTTGATGTTTTTTTCAACAATGGAACTTTGCAACAAATCGTTCTGCTGCTATACCTGAAAGGGTCAATGTTCCGGAATGGCACCACCCGATAATCAACAACAAGGGGCCTGAAACCGGACGATAACGATAACAACAAAGCAGAGACGGCCTATGGGAACCTACCTTTTGAGGCGCCTGCTGGCGCTGATTCCCACCCTGATTGTCGCCAGCATCATTGTATTCGGCGTGGTCAGGCTGATTCCCGGCGATGTGCTGGACCTGATGCTCACCGAAAACGACTATGCCTCCACCGGCCATGACACACGGGCGGAGCTGGAGCAGGCCCTGGGCCTGGACAAACCCATCTATATGCAATACCTCAGCTGGGCCGGCAATGCGCTGCAGGGCGATCTCGGTGATTCACTGTGGCGCAATACACCGGTCACCCGGGAAATCGGCGACCGCATGCCGGTCACCCTGCAGCTCGGGATATTCTCGCTGATCATCGCCCTGACCATTGCCATCCCCATCGGCATCTATTCGGCCGTGCGACAGGAAACCCTGGGGGACAACGTCGGGCGGACCTTTTCCATTGTTGCCCTGGCCATACCCAATTTCTGGCTCGGTACCATGGTGGTTATCCTGCCCTCCATGTGGTGGGGCTGGTCGCCCCCCAATGACATCGTGCCCTTCTTCGAAGACCCCATTGAAAACCTCAAGGTTCTGCTGTTGCCCAGCCTGGTGCTTGGTGCCTCCCTCTCCGCGGTGGTCATGCGCATGACCCGCACCATGATGCTGGAAGTACTGCGGCAGGACTATATCCGCACTGCCTGGGCCAAGGGCCTGCCCGAACGGACCGTGGTCATTCGCCATGCGGTCAAGAATGCGCTCATTCCGGTGATCACCCTGATCGGCATCCTGGTCCCCATCCTGTTTGGCGGCACCGTGATTATCGAACAGATCTTCCGCCTGCCCGGGCTGGGCGAGTTGCTACTCCAGTCCGTGAATACCCGTGACTACCCCATTATCACCGGGATTTTCCTGATCACCGGAGTGGTGGTGATGCTGGTCAATCTGCTGGTGGATATGTGCTACGGCCTGCTGGATCCGAAGGTGCGCTATGACAGTTGATCAGATTTCTCCGCAACAGAGCGCCTTCAGCCGCAAGGGCGCCGAAGGCAAGGATCCCCGGGCGCCGGTGGAACCCGGCCGGGCCATGGCCGACGAGTCAGCCGTCCCCATCCGGGTACCCCTGCGGTACCGCAACCGGCATGTGGAATTCTTCTACCGCCTCGTCACCGAGCGACCCATGGGGGCCTTTGGGGCGCTGATATGTATCATCCTGCTGCTCACGGGCCTGTTTGCCAGTGTGATTGCTCCGGAAGGTTACAACGCCATCGCCCCCCTTGATCGCCTCAAGCCGCCATCGGCGGAGCACTGGCTGGGCACTGACCACCTGGGAAGGGATGTGTTTGCCCGCATTGTTCATGGTGCCCAGCTATCCGTCATCGTTGCCTTCGCGGCCACCACACTGTCCATCGTAATTTCCGTGGTGATTGGCCTGGTGAGTGGGTACCTGGGCGGACGCACCGACATGACTACCCAGCGCCTGGTGGATGGCTGGATGTGCTTCCCGGACCTGATCATCCTGATTGTTGCGGTATCCGTCATCGGCCCCGGCACCTGGCAGGTCATTCTGATACTGGGCCTGCTGTTCGGCATCTCCGGCTCGCGGATTGTTCGCGGGGCAGTACTGAGTACCAAGGAAAACATCTACGTCCATGCCGCCAAGTCCATGGGTGCATCCACCTTGTGGATCCTGTGGCGACACATCCTGCCCAATGTCATGCCGCCCATTATCGTTCTGTTCACCACCCGCCTGGCGGCGGTCATTCTGGCGGAATCCGGGCTCAGCTTCCTCGGTCTCGGCATTCCCCCGCCCGCCCCCAGCTGGGGTGGCATGCTGAGTCTCGACGGTCGCAGCTATATGTTTGTCGCTCCCTGGCTGGCCATCATGCCAGGGGTGGCACTGGCCATCGCCGTTTTCGGTATCAACATGTTCGGCGATGCCCTGCGCGATCTTCTGGACCCCAGGATGCGGGGTGGCACGGGTCGCTATATGGCCCGGGTCAACCGGAAGCCGATGCCGTAGATGGCACACCTGGCCAATAACAATAACCGGTCGGGCCAGTGTGGTACCGGCCCGGAAAACGGAGACAGCAATCGTGCTCGCTGAACCACTTGCCCAGATCCCGGAATCCGAAGTCCGTCCGGACACTCTGCTCCGGGTCAATAATCTCAGAACCTGCTTCCGCCAGGACGGCAAGACAGTGACAGCCGTGGACGGCGTCAGTTTCGATGTGCGCAAGGGGGAAACCCTGGCCATTGTCGGTGAGAGCGGCTCCGGCAAGAGCGTGACCGCCATGTCGATCCTGCGGCTGATTCCCAGCCCCCCGGGGGAAATTACCGACGGAGAAATCCTGTTTGATGGTCGCGACGTTCTGGCCATGAACGATGAGGAGATCCGGCAGTTGCGGGGCGGCGACATCGCCATGATCTTCCAGGAGCCCATGACGTCCATGAACCCGGTTCTGACCGTGGGCCGGCAGCTATCCGAGCCCATGGTGACCCACGGCAAGGGCGACCGGAAGTCCCTGAAGGCACGCTGTGTTGAACTGTTGAGGCAGGTGCGCATACCCGACCCGGAAAGCCGCTTGCAGGCGTACCCCCACCAGCTTTCCGGTGGCATGCGCCAGCGGGTAATGATTGCCATGGGGCTGGCCTGTGACCCCAGACTGATCATCGCAGATGAACCCACCACAGCTCTGGACGTAACCGTACAGGCACAGATTCTGGAACTGCTCAAGGACCTGACCCGGCGCAATAACGCCTCGATGATCCTTATTACCCATGACCTGGGCGTGGTCGCCCGCTACGCCGAGCGTATCAACGTCATGTACGCCGGCAGGGTTGTGGAACAGGGCACCGCCCGGGAGATCTTCAAAAGCCCCCGCCACCCCTACACCCTGGGCCTGATGGCATCGATTCCGCGGCTGGACCAGCCCAAGGGCGGGCGACTGATACCCATCACGGGACAGCCACCTGACCTTGCCAACCTGCCGAAGGGTTGTCCCTTCCACCCCCGCTGCCCCTACGCAAAAGACCAGTGTCGCCAGGATCGCCCGCCCCTGACACAGGTCTCCGGAGATCACTGGAAGGCCTGCTGGGTCGACGTCACGGAGGTGCAGCCCCATGTCTGACAACGACATTCTGCTGGAAGTGGAAAACCTGAAGATTCATTTTCCGCTCTATGGCGGACTGCTGGGCCATAAAGTTACCGGCACAGTGAAGGCGGTGGACGGAGTTTCCTTCCAGGTGCGGCGCGGCGAGACCCTGGGGGTGGTGGGAGAAAGCGGATGTGGAAAGTCCACCACCGGGCTGGGGGTATTGCGAATGGTCGAGCCCACCGAAGGCAGGGTTATCCTTGACGGCACCGACCTGACTGTCCTGGACCAGAAAGCACTTCGCAAATATCGCCGCAAGGTGCAGATGGTCTACCAGGACCCCTTCGGTGCCCTGGACCCGCGCATGCGGGTCATGGATATTATCGGCGAACCCCTGCTGATACACCGGCTCCACCAGGACAAGCAGGCCTACAAGGAGAGAGTCCACGGCCTGTTGGAGCGGGTCGGCCTGAACCCGAACATGGCGGACCGCTACCCCCACCAGTTCTCCGGCGGCCAGCGCCAACGCATTGGCATTGCCCGGGCCCTGGCGGCGGAGCCGGACCTGATCATCTGCGATGAACCGGTGTCGGCCCTGGATGTGTCCATTCAGGCCCAGGTTATCAACCTGCTGGAAGACCTGCAGGACGAATTCGGGCTGACCTACCTCTTCATTGCCCACGACCTGGCGGTGGTGAAACACATCTGCGACCGCATCATGGTGATGTACCTGGGGCACGTGGTGGAGGAGACCTCCCGCGACGAACTCTATGACAACCCACGCCACCCCTACACCCGGGCGTTGCTGTCGGCCATTCCGGTGCCGGATCCGGACGCGGAAGCCAGTCGCGAGTTCGACCCGTCACTGGATGGCGAGATCCCCAGCCCCCTGAACCCACCCACCGGCTGCACCTTCCACACCCGCTGCCAGTATGCCCACGAGGCCTGCCGCACGGTAAAGCCCCGGCTCAGGGAGACCGGCGACGGCGGGCACAAGGTGGCCTGCCACCTCTATGATCCGGAGGTATCAGACGTGCGCGCAGAGGATGTGATGACTGACCGGTTGCTGGCCGTGGGCTGATAGCCGGACGAACCAACAGAAGATCAACGTAACCGACCGTCCTGTGACGGAAGGCAACAGGAGAGCGGCAGGGTGCCCCGTGACCATCAGGGTCCGTCAGGCGCCTGAATCAGGGCCGCAAAATCGCTCGAACCTTCGAGGAGACAACAACAATGAAAGCGATTCACACTGGCAAACGGCTGCTTCTGGCTGGCGCCTTGTCCGCAGCGCTGGTGGTGCCCCCACTGGCTGCGGAAGAGGTCCAGCTCGGTGGCGAGCTGAACGTGGTGACCATGTACCGCACGCTGGACGCAGTCACCTGGGACCCCCAGACCTGGAACTGGAAAAACAGCCATGACGGCCTGTTCATGGACCACCTGCTCCGGGGCAACCTGGACTATGGTCCCCGGGGCAAGGATGTTAACGCCTTTACCAACCAGGCCTTCATTCCCTACGAGCAGCTCGAAGGGGACCTGGCCGAAAGCTGGGAAATTCTGGAAGACCCGCTGCGTATCGTTTTCCACCTGCGGGACGACGTCTACTGGCCGGCCCGGGAAGGCCTGATGGAGAAGCGCAAGCTGGTGGCCGATGACGTGGTCAATCACTTTGAGCAGATCTGGGCTGCGGAGCGCCGCATTCCGGAATTCTATGATTTTGTCGACAAATGGGAGGCACAGGACGAGCGTACTGTGGTGGCACACCTCAACCACTGGCACTCCAACTGGCACTACCGCATGGCCTGGGGTTATTTCGACGCCATCGCCCCGCCGGAGTGGCACGCCCTGGATTCCGAGGGCCGTGGTGACTGGCGTAATGCCACCGGCACCGGCGCCTACAGGCTGGCCGATGTGGAGCGGGGCAGTCGTCAGGTCTACGAGCGCAACCCTGATCACTGGGATACCGTCGAAATTGACGGCGAAACCTACGACCTGCCCCTGAACGACAAGGTCACCTACCGCATCATCAAGGACGAGGCCAGCGCCATTGCGGCTCTGCGCTCAGGTCGGGTGGACATTATGGAAGGTGTGCGCTGGCAGTTCGTGGACGAACTGAAGAAAGGCGCCCCTGATCTGATCTGGCGTGAGGCCCTGGAGTCCGCCGGGCACTATATGGCCCTGCGCAACGACATCCCTCCCTTCGATGATGTACGGGTTCGCCGGGCCCTGAACCTGGCCGTGGACCAGGGGGCCATTCTTGAGGGGCTGCTGGACGGCCGGGGCGAACTGCTCGAATACCCCATCTCAACCACCCAGGAAGGCTACTACACCCCCATCGACGAACTGGATGAGGCAGGAAGGGAGCTGTTCGACTACAACCCCGAACGTGCCATGGAACTGCTCAAGGAAGCCGGTTACGAAGACGGTCTGACGTTCAAGGTGCAGGTGTTTTCCGGCAACCCCTATCACATGGACCTGGTCAACCTGATGGAAGCCTACTATTCGGCAGTGGGCGTCAAGATGGAGATCCAGTCCATGGAGTACGGGGCCTACCGGTCCATGATGGGCCACGAGAACCAGGCGCCCGGTTACATGATTACCAATGGCGCGGGTAACCCCCTGCAGGTGCTGCGCAAGTCCTACCTGGCGGGTCAGACCTGGAACCCGGACCGGCACTCCGACAGCCACGTGGACGAGCAGCTGAACAAGGCCATCCGCGAGCGGGACCTGGAAGCCCAGAAGGAAATCCTGAAAGACCTGAACGTTTACGTTCTGGAAGAAAACGTGCCCCACGTTTTCCTGCCCACTCCGACGGCCTACAGCGCCTGGTGGCCCTGGGTGAAGAACTATCACGGTGAGCTCAGGGTGGGTGCGGTTCGTCCCGGCCCCATCTACTCCCGTATCTGGATTGACCAGAAGATGAAAGAAGAGATGGGGTTCGACGACTGACCCGGACCATCAAAGCCACTGATCGAGTGGGGGCCCTGGGCCCCCGACAGCCCCCGGCCGTCAACTGACAGCCGGGGCACAGAAAACCCGCCCGGGCGTCCAGGGAGCTGGCGCCCGATTCCCTGGAACCCTCGCACGCTCCTTGCCGAAGCGACTTCAGGGAGGATCCGATGACCAGACAGCAGAATACACCGCTGAGTCAGTTCGTGGAGCGCCCCAGCCAGCGTGCCACACCGCTGGATGTCCTGAAGGAAGCCCGCCGCCGCTGGTTGCGGGGTGAGCGCATCAGCCTCAACGACCTGGCCGAAAGCGTCGGTATCGGTCGCACCACCCTGTTTCGCTGGGTCGGCACCAAGGAACTGCTGATGGCGGAAATCATGTGGTCCGTCTACGAGCCCACCTTGCAGGAGGCCCGCGAAAAGGCCAAGGGCACCGGGGCAGACTACATTGCCAATATCTGCCGCTTCACCATGACGGCAGTCATCAATTCACAGCCCCTGCGACAGTTTATCAGCGATGATCCGCAGTTTGCCCTGCAGGTACTCACCTCCACGCGCTTTTTGCAGGAGCGTCGACTGAACGCCATGAAACAGCTGCTGACGGAAGAAATCGACAAGGGCACAATCAGGCCAGAGCTGGAAACCGACAGCCTGGCGCTGGTGATCATCCGCCTGACCGAAACCTTCACCTACAGCGATCTGATTGTCGGCCGCCCGATCGCGATTAATGAGGCCTGCAAGGCAATTCGCACCCTTTGCGGAAGCCACCCTTGTCCGCCACCCTGACTCAGAGCCCCATGGCCCGGGCGGCAACCTGGTTCTTGAGGGGCGCGGCCCGGTCCAGCCAGCGCATGCCGGTGCTGCGCAGCCAGCGAAGCGGCAGTTCGTCCCGGGCGAAGAGCTGTTTGAAACCCTCCATGGCCGCCATCATCGCCAGGTTCTCACCCTTGCGACGGCGCTGGTAGCGTTGCAGCATCATCAGATCCCCCGGGGATTCCTGTCGATCCATGGCCCGCTCCAGCTCCCCCAGCAGCGCAATCACATCGCCGTACCCCAGGTTGGCACCCTGCCCCGCCAGGGGGTGGATGGTATGGGCAGCATCCCCGATCAGGGCGAGCCCTGGTTGCACATACTGCTTGCTGTGGCGCTGGCGCAGGGGAAAGGCGTGACGTTTCGAGGCCGCCTCCACCGCACCCAGCCGTCCCTCCAGGGCCCGGCCCAATGCTGCACAGAAGGCTTCGTCATCCAGGGACAGCAGCTCCCGTGCCCGGTCCGTATCCTGGGACCAGACGATGGAGCAGAAGTGACCGCTATCGTTTACGTTATCGCTTTGCAGGGGCAGGAACGCCAGCGGGCCCGTCGCAGTGAAGCGCTGCCAGGCGGTGCTTTCATGGCGCCGTTCGGTCCGCACGGTACAGACGATGGCTTCCTGGTCATAATCCCACTCCCGTGTGGGCAGCCCCGCCCATTGACGGATTCTGGAATGGGCGCCGTCGGCGCCCACCACCAAAGCTGCCGTCAGCTGCTCACCGCCGGACAGGGTCAGCTGCCAGCTTCCATCGGCATTGGTCATGCCGGTGACCGACTGGCCGTCAAAACAGGTCAGCTCAGACGCTTCCACCTGCTGGAACAGCCCCCGGACCAGGTTCCGGTTCTCGATAATGGTACCCAGTGACGGAGCGCCCAGTTCATCTGCCTCGAAACGGATACGGCCAATGGCCTCACCATCCCACACATCCATGGCCGTGTAGGGGCAGTGCCGGGTCTCGGTGGCCCGTTGCCAGGCCCCCAGCTGTTCCAGCAGGCGCTGGCTGGCTACCGAGATAGCGCTGACCCGGGGCTCGAAACCGTCCACGTCCAAGGCATCAGCCGGACGCGCTATGAGGGCAGACAACGGTGCGGTTTCCACCAGAGCCACCCGCCAGCCCTGACTGACAGCACCAAGGGCCAGCGCACTGCCGGTCATTCCACCACCGGCCACCACAATATCGAAATGGCTCATTGCCAGTGCTCCTCCCTGCGGTCGACGGCCTTGCTACCGGTACCCAGCCCCATGGCCTGGCGGGCAAACCAGCGCTTGGCACCAGGCACCATATCCAGCCCGGCCAGGCCGGCACTGCGGGCATAGCCAGGCGCCGGATACTCACCACCGAACAGGCGCACCAGGGTGTCCGAAAAGCCGACTGTCTGGCGCTGATCACTTTCATGGGCCTGCCGGTATCGGGCCAGGACCTGTAAGTCACCCGGGGAGAGGCCAGTCTGACTGGCATGGCGGAAAGCCGCCACCAGCGCCATCAAACCGCGCAGGGCCAGGTTGAAGCCCTGGCCGGCCACCGGGTGCAGGGAATGGGCAGCGTTACCCACCAGCGCGACACCGGGGCGTACGGTTTCCCGGGCCAGGGTCAGCGACAGGGGATAATGGTGAGTCTCGCCGAAGCGGGTAAAACGACCCAGCCGCCAGCCGAAGGCCGCCTGCAGGCGCTGGCAGCGGGCGGCGTCATCCAGTGCGAGAACTTCTTCCAGCTCAGCCGGGGAGAGCGTCCACACCAGTGCAGAGCGATGACCCGGTTCGGGGCCGCCCACCTGGGGTAACAGTGCCATGGGCCCCCGATCGGTGAAGCGCTCCCAGGCAGTGCCCTGGTGAGGAAGTTCGGTGCTGACATTGGCGATCAGGGCAAACTGATCGTAGTCTTGCCGGGTTACCTCAATGCCCAGGCCCTCCCGCAGACCGGAGCGACCGCCATCGGCGACCACCAGGCAGCGGGCACTGAGGGTTTCCTCCCTCCCTTCGTCGCCTTCGCTACCCTGTCGGACCATAACCTGAACACCACCCTCCCGGGGAATCACCGAGGTCGCCCGGGCCGGTGCCAGCCACCGGATCGACGACTGCGCACGCAGGGCGTCCATCAGACAGAGGCCAAGCCAGCGGTTGTCCGCCACATAGCCCAACGCTGGCTGGTGGTGATCCTGGGCCGCCAGCCGGGTCACACCCAGGCGACCCCGTTCCGATACATGGATATGACGGATCGCTGCTGCCTGCTTCTCAATGGCCGACCACAGGCCAAGGCGTTCGAAGATCTGTCGGGAGCCCCAGGAAAGTGCCGTGGAGCGGGCATCGTAACTGGGCTGGTAGTCCGCCGGGGCCGGTTTTTCCGCCAACGGGAAAGCTTCCACCACGGTCACACGGTAATCCGGGATCAGCCGCGCAATGGCCAGGGCCAGGGTGGCACCGGCCAGTCCGCCACCGGCAATCAGTATGTCTGTATCAAAGGTCTGCATGGGATTCCGGACCAGCTCCTGTCACTGTGCCACCTGTCCGACACGACGCCGTCAGGCCTCTGCCATCAGGGCTTCCACTTCGGCGATGTTCTTGGGCACCGCGTCGGTGAGTACGCGGCAGCCATCCCTGGTGACAGCGACATCGTCCTCGATACGGATACCGATGCCGCGCCACCGGGGATCGACATCCATATTGTCCGGCGCAACATACAGCCCGGGCTCCACGGTAAGTACCATGCCTGGCTCCAGTACCCGCCAGGCATCACCCACCTTGTAATCACCCACGTCATGCACATCCATTCCCAGCCAGTGGCCGGTACGGTGCATGAAGAACGGCCGGTAGGCTTCCTTTTCCAGGGCGTCTGCCAGGGTTCCCCCGAGAATGCCCAGGTCGATGAGTCCCTGGGTCAGAACCTCCAGGGCCGCTTCATGGGGCATGTTCCAGTGGTTGCCCGGGCGAACCGCATCAATGGCGGCATACTGGGCTTCCAGCACCACTTCATAGAGCGCACGCTGGGGCTCGCTGAAGGTGCCGCTCACCGGGAAGGTCCGGGTGATGTCCGAGGCGTAGCAGTCCAGTTCACAGCCGGCGTCGATCAGCACCAGGTCGCCTTCCTTCAGGGGAGCGCTGTTCTCGATGTAGTGGAGCACGCAGCCATTGGCGCCGCTTCCGACAATGGACGGATAGGCGGTGTTACGGGCGCCGTGTTCCATAAAGGTATGGATCAGCTCCGCTTCCAGCTGGTATTCGTATCCGCCCCTGCGGGCGCGCTTCATGGCCCGGCAGTGGGCTTCTGCACTGATCTGGCCGGCCCTGGCCATGACCTTGAGTTCGTTGGCACTCTTGTACAGGCGCAGGTCGTGGAGCAGGTGCTCCAGTGCCACGAATTCGCCCGGAGGCTGGGCCCCTGCCCGCACCTTGCTGCGGATCTGCTTGATCCAGTCCATAACCCGGGCATCGAAGGCCTGGTCCCGCCCCAGGGGATAGTACACCCGGCTGCGGCCC
Organism: Marinobacter sp.; assembly: GCF_041690615.1. Classification (GTDB taxonomy): domain Bacteria; phylum Pseudomonadota; class Gammaproteobacteria; order Pseudomonadales; family Oleiphilaceae; genus Marinobacter. The sequence goes on along the minus strand of NZ_JAWLGY010000003.1, from coordinate 145,911 downwards.
TCGATCATGCCCGGCAGGATGTCATCGATGTCAGCAATAGGAAAGGCATCGTCCAGACCGTAATGTTCGATAGCGCCATCGGGACCGGTTATCGAGCCGTCCCACTTCTCCTTCTCCGGATTGCGTTCCCGGCAGAACAGCACCGATTCGCCATGCTCACGACCCGGGATCAGCACCACCACCGCCTCGGGCTCACCGAAACCGGTCAGATACTGGAAGTCACTGTCCTGGCGGAACGGAAAGAGCACATCCCGGTTGCGGGTACACTCCGGGGCGGCGGGCAGGATGGCAATGCTGTCCTTTGCCATCAGCTCCATCAGCCGGCGCCGGCGCTCGGCGTGTTCATTCATCGGAATCCACGGACTCATAGGGTCTCCTGGTACGGGCTGTCAGTGCAGGGTCTGACCTGCAGAAGGGGGCGTCTGCTCCGGGGGATTGAACTCGGTAAATACGGAAATCACTCCCAGGCGGACGTATTCGGTAATGTCATTAAGCTGGACTTCAGAGGCCTCGTCACCATCGTCGGCATCTTCCACCTGACTGATGGCCACCAGGTCCTCGATCAGTTCACGGATCTCGTCGGGGGCTTCGCCGAGGCGCTGCCCGGCGGTCAGGGCCATGCCCTCGAGAAAGCCCCGCACCCAGGCAGAAAGGGCCTGCAAGCGCTGGTCAAAGGCGTAATCGTCCTCCGGCAGCAGCGGCTGGAACGCCATGTCAGTGGCACGCAGCTGGTCAAGGGTCTGTCGATAGGCATCATCCATAAAGGATGGCAACTCCGGGGGCAGGTCATCGTCGCTGGCCAGCGCATCGGGGGCGATACCAACGTGCTCACACACCACCTCCAGCCATTGCTGCTCACTTAGACGGGCACCTGCCGCCAGCCGGCCGCACAGGCCGCCATGAAGTTCGGAGGGATGGCTGAACGCCCGGCACCGGGTAAACAGATTTGCCCAACCTTCGAAATCGTCGGTGTGGGAACCTGAGGCTGCGTTATCAGTCATTAAAGCGCTTTACCTGTTCGCTGAGTGGGTTTCCAATCCTACCATTTCCGCCAGGACTGCGGCACATCCTGGCAAAATTCCTTGACCTGCCTTCAGGCATCAGTAAATTATGTTATAACATTCCAACTTGAGACAGATTCCATGGGTATTTCCACCGCCAGAAACTTCACCTTCACGGTTGCCGCCCTACTGCTGCCGGTTACCGGCTTCGGCCAGGATGGCCAGAGCGCCCATGTCCACGGAGCAGCCCAGTTGCAGGTGGCTATTGAAGACAATACCGCCGAGCTGATCCTGCGCTCACCGGCTGCCAACCTGCTCGGATTCGAACACGCGCCCCGGGGGCCTGAGCAGGAGAAGGTCAGACACGAAGCCCATCAATGGCTGGAAACCAATGCGCTGATCCAGACGCCAGCTAATGACTGCACGGTCAGTGCCGGCAGCATTCACCAGATGGGGGGAACGGGCCATGACCACGGGCACGACCATGATCACGACCACGGCGATAGCCCGAAAGAGAACGGTCACAGTGACTTCGAAGTCACCCAGCGGCTCAACTGCGGCAGTGAGCTGTCGGGCACCCTGACAGTACCGCTGATGGAGCGCTTCCCCGGCATTGACAGCCTGTCAGTGGACTGGATAACACCAAACGGTCAGGGGCACAGCGAACTGGACGCGGGGGAAACCGCTCTCACACTGTCACGATAGCTCGCAAGAGCCGGTCCAGAACAGAACCGGCCTATAACATGCTGTCCGCGTCTTCCATTTCGTACATCTCCACCTTCTCGCTGACCAGTGTGTAGGAAGCCGCGGCAATGTCATTTTCCACAGACTCGGTCTTCAGGGTGCCCTGAATCCAGACAGGTTCGTAAAGCGCGCCAAGGGTGAAACCGGGCTTGTAGGTGACATGGATAATCTGGTTCGGCGGCGGGGGTGGCACATGAATACAGGCGCCGTAATAGGGCACCAGGAAGAATTCGACAATGCGCTGCTCACTGCCCACGGTTTTGAGGGGCACGACGAAACCGGGGATGCGGGCCTCAACGCCGTCCATCTCGGGCACCACCCTACCGGTCATGATCTCGTCCGGGAGCTCCACCGGGCCATCGCCCTCATGCTCGATTTCCGGCAGGCTCTCCAGCAGCCGCAGGTCCTCCTCGGGCATAAGCTCGAGCCAGTCCAGTTCCCGCCACTCGGCGTGGGCCGCTCCCGTACCGGCCAACAGTACCAGGGCCGCAACCCAGGCCAGCGCGACGCTTATGAAAGACCTCTGCATGAAAAATCTCCTGCCATTAACGAAAAACAGACCGGGCCATCTCAACGGCCAGCCAGCCGGGGTATCATGCCACGGCGGCATTGTGCTTCCCATGACCATTGAACGGAAAACAGGTTCCCGACACCGATGATCATCAACACCACTAATCTTTGCTGGCAGTGGCCCGGACAACCCGGTCGGCTCGGGTTTCCGGACATCTCGCTGCCGGCCGGCGAGCATCTGTTCATTCACGGACCCAGTGGCAGCGGCAAGACCACCCTGCTGAGCCTTTTGAGCGGCCTGAACCGGGCCACCCTCGGCACTATCCAGGTTCATGGCCAGGACCTGACCCGACTGTCCGGCGGAGCCAGGGACCGGCTGAGGGCCGACCGCACCGGTGTCATCTTCCAGCAGTTTAACCTGGTGCCCTACCTGTCCGCCCTCGACAACGTCACCTTGCCCTGCCGGCTGTCAGGACGCCGCCGGCAACAGGCCGGTGATCCGGCAACTGCAGCCCGCCAGCTGATGACAGCGCTCGGGCTTCCCGCAGAAACCCTCACCCGCAAGGCTCCTGAACTGAGCACCGGCCAGCAACAACGGGTAGCCGCAGCCCGGGCACTGATCGGCGCGCCGCCACTGATCCTGGCCGATGAGCCCACCTCGGCCCTGGATGTGGAAAACCGGGACCGGTTCGTGGCGCTGTTGCTCGAGCAGGCCGCCCGTACCGGATCCAGTGTTGTGTTCGTCAGTCACGACCCGGCCCTGGCCAGCCACTTCAGCAACCACCTGGAGTTGCTGACAGACGTGGAGGTGAACCCATGAAGCTATCCCTGGCCCTGTCACTGGCCACGGCCAGCCTCTGGCATCGCCGTCGCATACTGCTGCTGGTCACCCTGACCCTGACCCTCAGCGTGTCCCTGCTGTTAGGGGTCCAGTACCTTCGCACGGAGGTGCGCCAGTCTTTCAATAGCGCGGTCTCAGGCACCGACCTGATTATCGGCGCCCGCAGCGGCGAGCTGAACCTGCTGCTGTATAGCGTGTTCCATATCGGGCACGCCACAAACAATCTGGACTGGAACTCGTTCGAGGAACTGGAGGGAGATGAACGGATCGACTGGTTAATCCCCCTGTCTCTGGGGGACAGTTACCGGGGCCATCGCGTGGTGGGCACGGACAGTCGCTTCCTCGAGCACTACCAGTACGGAGACGACCAGCCGTTGCAACTGGCGAAAGGCCGGTGGTTCAGCGACGTCTTCGATGTGGTGCTGGGTTCCCAGGTGGCGCGTACCCTGGATCACCGGACCGGAGACGAGATCGTACTGTCTCACGGGGGCGGCCGCACCAGCTTCGTGAAACATGATCAGCACCCTTTCCGGGTAAGCGGTGTACTTGCCCCGACCGGAACCCCCGTGGACCGGGGCGTGTACGTAAGCCTTGAGGGGCTGGAGGCCATCCATATCGGGTGGGAGGCCGGTGTACCCGCCCCCGGTCGCACCCTCTCAGCAGACGCCGCACGCGACCGGGAACTGACGCCTGAAACCATTACCGCCGCGCTGGCCGGAATCAAGCGACAGATTCTCACTTTCCAGGTGCAGAGAGATATCAACCAGTATGCCGGGGAGCCCTTGTCCGCCATTCTGCCTGGAGTTGCACTGGCCCAGCTATGGCAGGTACTGGGGCAGTTCGAGCTGCTTCTGCTGGGCATCACTGCCTTCGTGGTGGCCATCAGCCTGGCCGGCCTGGTAACCGTATTGCTGACCCTGCAGACCCATCGCCACCAGGAAATCGCTGTACTGAGGGCCAATGGGGCTTCCCCTTCCCTCATTGCCAGCCTTTACCTGCTGGAGTGTACCGGACTTGCCGTCACCGCCACGGTGCTGGCCACCGGACTCTGGTACCTGATGCTGCTGGCTGTCGCACCCTGGCTTCTGGACAGCTTCGGTCTGGCCATCAACCTGAGAGCACTCACCGGGGTGGAGAGCCTGCTGCTGCTCTCCGTGCCCCTGGCAGGACTACTGGTCGGTACCGTACCGGCCCTGAAGGCCTGGCGACTCGGCAACCGGCCTTCTGGCTGGGGCGCCGGCTGACCGGCGGCCAGCAACTCCTGACCAGGGTTGCGACGGGCGTCACAGCAAGATGACAGACTGGCAAATTGACCCGTTTCCATAGCCCACTTATAGTTGAGCGAGTATGGTGTGAAAGCGCCAGTGAACGAAGTGCCAGACCGAAAGGGGCCACCGGTGTACAAATGCCCCCTCACGTAGCGGAATGTCTATGGAACAGTCAGATTTGCAGGCCATGGCGGACAAGCTGGACCGCCTTATTGAGCGCTGTCGCAAGCTGGAGCAGGATAACGCAGCCATGCGTGAGCTTCAGGATGAATGGAACCGGGAACGGGCGCAGCTTATCCAGCGCAATGACCTGGCCAAGAACCGCATAGAAGCCATGATTGGCCGCCTTCGGGCCCTGGAGCATCACTGATGTCGAAGTCCCCTACCACGGTTGAAGTCAGCATTCTCGACAAGGACTACCTGGTCGCCTGCCCCGAAGACCAGCAGGACGCCCTGCGCCGGGCTGCCCGCCACCTGGACAGCAAGATGCGGGAAATTCGCACCACCGGGAAGGTTCTGGGCACCGAGCGTATCGCCGTGATGGCCGCTCTCAACATCACCCACGAGCTGCTGGAAGATTCCAGCATGTCCGGCGCCGCCGACGAACTGCTCAGGTCCATGGAGGAGAAGCTGGACAGCGCCCTGGGCGGGAGCCCGTCTGCAACAGATTCTGCCAATAACCCGGATAACAGAAATTAAACCGTAAACGGTTGCATCCGCCCCGGCCTGTACCCGTATAATGAGGTCAACTTCCTGGGCTGTTCGCTGGTCGGATACGTCCTCGAGCCGATGCGCAACACCCAGGTGGCTACTTCAGGGCATTGTGAGCAAGTCCCCCGCGAAGGGGAAAGCCTAATATGTCACAGCGGCCACCACCTTGAACTCTGGGTTCAAGGGCCACATCCGATAACGGCAGCCCGGGAAGCTTATTTCATTCAACCCTGCCGTTGACGTGACACACACCTTCCAGAATCTCTCAGATTTCGAACCAGACACCGCCCGGGACCGCAAGGCCCTGCGCAGGCATCTGCGCCAGACTCGCCGGGAACTGAACCCGCAGCAGCAGAAAGAGGCCGCCATTGGCCTGGCCAACACCTTGCGCAAGCACCCCAGGGTAATGAGTGCCCGGCACATCGCCCTGCACCTGCCCAACGATGGCGAAATAGACCCTGGCCTGTTCATGGCCCAAAGCCAGCGCCGAGGCATGCACTTTTACCTGCCGGTTCTGCACCCCATCCATTCCGGCCAGTTGACCTTCTGCCGCTACGATGCCGGCACGCCCATGACACCCAATCGCTTTGGCATACCTGAGCCGGTCTTCCATTGCCGCCGAATTCGCCCGGCCTGGTCGCTGGATGTGGTTCTTATGCCCCTGGTGGGGTTTGATGAGGAAGGTGGTCGCCTGGGGATGGGGGGCGGCTTCTACGACCGCACCTTTGCGTTCACGCGGATACGCCCAAGGCTGCGACCCGCCCTGATCGGGCTGGCACACGAACTGCAAAAGGTGGAGAGACTACCGGTGGAACCCTGGGATATACCACTGGATGCGGTGGTGACAGACCGCAGGATCTACAGGACCGGATAAAAAGCGTGAGGTAATCAGCCTTCGCTGCGCTTACCGTTGAGCCACTGGCCCTGGGCGCTGATTTCAGCGGGGATGGCCCGGGGTTTCTCGTCGGAAACCTCGAAAGACGTCAGCCCGGTCGCCGCCAGTCCTATCACGAATAACAGAACCACCGTACGAATCATGTCCGGCTTACGCCTCATTGCCACTCCTCCACTAATGAGCTAACCGCCCAATCCAGCGACTGTTCTTGTTGTTTTAAACGCCTGCTTTCTCCGCAAAAACAGGCGCCTGCCGACAACTCCGAGAATTGACAAAAGAGTAACACGTATCCTGAATTTTACAATTTTTATAAATTACAGTTTGTAAATGTTGCAGCACAGGTTATTGCAAAAAGTAACCAGTCCGTTTCACCCAGCTCCAGGCGCGACTAAACAACGGTTAATGGCCGTTGCCCGCACCCAGAAACAGGCGGTAAGCCTCGTTATCCGTCTCATTGGTATAACGGAACCCGACCCGGTCCAGCATCGCCTCGAAATCCTCCAGTTCGCCCTCCCGCACCTGGGCCCCCATCAGCACCCTGCTGTAGGCGGCGCCATGGTTGCGGTAGTGGAACATGGAGATATTCCACCGGGTGCCCAGCGACATCAGGAATTTCAGCAGGGCACCGGGGCGTTCCGGAAACTCGAACTGGAATACCTTCTCGTTGTCCACCCTGGGAGCGTGGCCACCCACCATGTGGCGAATGTGCTGCTTGGCCAGGTCACTGTCGGTCAGGTCCACCACCTGATAACCGTCTTCCCGCAGGCTCTGGACCAGCTCTTCCCGACCGTGACCACCGGCCTGCACCTGGATACCCACAAAGATGCGGGCGGCTTCGGCATCGGAATACCGGTAATTGAACTCGGTGATGCTGCGCTTGTGCAGGGCATTGATGAAGGTCTTGAAGGCTCCGGGGCGCTCGGGAATGGTAACCGCCAGGATAGCCTCACGTTTCTCCCCCACCTCAGTGCGTTCGGAAATGTAACGCAGGCGATCAAAGTTCATGTTGGCGCCACTCAGGATACCGGCCAGGTTCTCGCCTTCGAGCTGCTCCCGCTCCACGTACTTCTTGATGCCCGCCACAGACAGGGCTCCGGCAGGCTCACTGATGGAGCGGGTATCCTCGAAGATATCCTTGATGGCCGCGCAGATCTCATCGGTAGACACGGTGATCACCTCGTCCACATTATCCTTGCAGATCTCCCAGGGCGCCTCGCCAATCTGTTTCACCGCCACGCCGTCGGCAAAGATGCCTACTTCATCGAGTATCACCCGTTCGCCGGCGGCAAGTGCAGCCTGCAGACAGTTGGAATCGTCCGGCTCCACGCCGATCACCTTGATTTCGGGGCGCAGATACTTGATGTAGGCCGCCATGCCGGCAATCAGCCCACCGCCGCCCACCGGGATGAAGACCGCATGGAGGTTATGGGAGAACTGCCACATCATCTCCATTGCCACCGTACCCTGGCCGGCGATGACATCCGGATCGTCATAGGGGGGGATGTAGGTATAGCCGTGCTTGGCAATCAGTTCCTGGGCGTGGGCCGCGGCCTCGTCAAAGGCGTCGCCCCTGAGTACCACCTTTGCACCCCGGTCCCGCACTGACTTTACCTTGATGTCCGGCGTGGTCTGCGGCATGACAATCACGGCCTTTATACCCAGTTTTTTAGCCGCCAGCGCCACGCCCTGGGCATGGTTGCCAGCCGAGGCGCAGATAACGCCCTTGGCTTTCTGGGCGTCGGACAGCTGTGCAATCCGGTTATAGGCACCACGAATCTTGAAGGAGAATACCGGTTGCAGATCCTCACGCTTGAGCAGAATCTGGTTGCCCAGACGCTTGCTGAGACTGCGGGCTTCGGTCAGCGGGGATTCGATGGCCACATCGTAAACCCGCGCATCAAGAATCTTTTTGATGTAGCGTTGCGGCATGGTGCGTTCTGTCCGGTCAGTTGGGAGGCGTAAATAGGCGGCCCCGGCGTCGGGGCAAACGTACAGTGTAGGAAGTTTGCACCACCCGCGTCTATAACCCGGCAGCTTCGCAGGGCTATAATAGCGTCCCTGCGCCTGCCCCGGCGCTGCTCCAACTCAGACATTTGCCACCAACCGGAGACCAGGCATGACACAGGATGAACTCAAGCAAGCGGTGGCCCGGGCTGCCCTGGACTATGTCGCACCAAGGCTGGACCGGGACAGCGTGATCGGCGTGGGCACCGGCAGTACCGCCAACTTCTTCATTGATTACCTGGCCGAGGTCCGCAACGATTTTGACGGCGCCGTGGCCAGCTCCGAGGCTACCGCTGAGCGCCTCAGACAGCACGGCATTCCGGTTTACGACCTCAACACTGTGAGCGAGCTGGAGTTCTACGTTGATGGTGCCGACGAGACCAACGACAACCTGGAGCTGATCAAGGGCGGCGGTGCGGCCCTTACCCGGGAGAAGATTGTTGCAGCGGTTGCCAGGACCTTCATATGTATTGCTGATGAATCCAAGCGGGTGGATATCCTGGGTGCCTTTCCATTGCCGGTGGAGGTCATCCCCATGGCCCGTAGCCATGTAGGCCGCCAGATCGTAAGGCTCGGCGGCGACCCGGTCTACCGGGAGGGCGTCACCACCGACAATGGCAATATCATTATCGATATCCACAACATGGATCTGTCCCGTCCCATTGATGCTGAAGAACGGCTGAACCAGATCGTCGGCGTCGTCACCAACGGCCTGTTTGCCCGGCGCCCGGCCGACGTGCTGCTGCTGGGCTCCCCGGACGGGGTGAAGACCATCAAGCGCGACGGTGTCTGAGACATCGCAGCCTCCCGACCTTGGTTGTGTTTCGGTTGCGCCCCGATGCCCGTATAATGTCGCGCACTTTTTCACCGCAGTCTGAACATCCCAATTTCGCAGAGAAGGATCCGACATGAACTTTGATCATATCCCCGCCGGCAAGAACCCGCCCGAAGACATCTACGTGGCCATTGAGATTCCGGCCAACAGTTCCCCGGTGAAATACGAGATCGACAAGGACATGGGCGCTGTCATGGTGGACCGCTTCATGACCGCCCCGATGTTCTACCCGGCCAACTACGGCTTTATCCCCCACACCCTGGCGGACGATGGCGACCCCCTGGATGTGCTGGTTATCACCCCCTACCCGGTTCAGCCCGGTTCTGTCATCCGCTGCCGCCCGGTCGGCGTGCTGAACATGGAAGACGAGGCCGGTGGCGATGCCAAGCTGGTGGCGGTACCCCATGACAAGCTCACCAAGGCGTACACCGACGTCAAGGATATCGACGATGTACCCCAGTTGCTGCGGGACCAGATCCAGCACTTTTTCGAGAACTACAAGACCCTCGAGCCTGGCAAGTGGGTCAAGGTTCAGAACTGGGACAACGCGGAAGCCGCCCGCAAGGCCATCGAGGAATCCGTGGCCAACTACCAGGGCAAGTAATTCCGTCCTGGGACAAAAAACCGGGCTTCGAGAGGCCCGGTTTTTTGTGGGTAAACGGCAGGGATCAGCCCTGGGACAGCAGCTGTCGCAAGTCGGAAACGGCGGAATTGGCCCGGGCCAGGTAAGCGGCCATGGTAAGTGAGTGGTTCGCGAGTATGCCGAAGCCGCTACCGTTGAGGATAACGGGGCTCCACATTTGTGCCTGGGACTCTTCCAGCTCGATTATAACCTGCCGAACGCTCGCCTGAGCATTCTTGTCCGCCAGCACCTTGCGGAAATCCACCTCGATAGCCCGGAAGATATGCAACAGGGCCCATGAGGTCCCGCGTGCCTCGTAGAAGACGTCGTCGATCTCCATCCAGGGAGTTTTCACATCACTGGTGGGTTCTTCTTCCTCCAACGGGTCAATATCCTGGATGCCAGCCAGCGCTTCGGTGACTTCAGGTTTGCCGACGCTTTCACTCAGTGTCCGTGACAGGCTGCCCAGACGGGTTTCCAGATCTGCCAGCCAGTTGTTGAGATTGTCGGCACGGGCATAGAACTGGGCTTGCGGCCGCTCAGGGTCAGACAGCCGGTTCAGGTAGCTTTCCAGGGCGCGGATACCACGACGGTACTCACCTTCTGTGGAAGGCAACGCCCAGCTTTCGCTGTCGAAGTGAAACTGCGGCTCGGCAACGGTCAGGTCCGGGTCTTCCGACGACTGGCTCTGGGACCGGCTGATATTCTGCCGCATGGCCCGGGAGAGGTCCCGCAACTGCACCAGCACACCGTATTCCCATGCCGGCATGTTGTCCATCCACAGACCGGGCGGGAAGATATCGTTGGAAATATAGCCACCGGGTTTTTCCAGCAGGGTTTCGGCCACGCGGATCATGGTGGCCGCAGTGGCAAAACCGGTTACCGGCTCCCGACCCATTTCGCTGGCAACCGTGCGGGTGTGCTCCCGGACCGAGAAGGTGTCCGGCTCGCTGCTCCAGATCATGCCCAGAATGATGGTGACGAGCAGGTAAACCACCACAACGATGGCCACGATCTTGCCGATGGAGCGCCCCCTGCCCGCCGCCGCAGATGAGCCCTGAAAACCTGATCCGCTGCCGGAAAAGAGGGATTTGAGTCGGTTTAACATAGTCACTGTCCTGTGCCGATGAACCAGAAGCCCGGGCTCAAAGATGAATGATTTGTCAGGTTTTTGCAATGCCGGCAGATAGTTAGCCACCCTCGTCCCTGCCCGGACTCAATCAGTGGCGTCGCCCCCACCCACCGGAGGGTCACCCACGGGCCCGGGCCGGCCCAGGTGATAACCGGCGGCCCCGTCCACACCAGCGGACTTCAGGGTACGCCATTCGGCCTCCGTTTCCACCCCGGACGCCAGCACCTGCACGCCGCGACCATGGGCGATGGTGATCATGGATTCGAGATAGAAACGGTTGTCGTCCTGCCGGTCAATGCCGTGTACAAAGCTGGTGTCAATACGAAGCGCCTGGATCGACAGATTCCTGAGGTAGCTGAAGGGAATACCCCCCACCCCGAAACGGTCGACCAGCAGCCGGGCACCGGTACGGCGCAACTGCACCACCAGCGCCTGGGTCTGGCGCCGATGATAGTGAAGCGCCTGCTCCGGAAAGCCGATCCACAAGCGCTGCATATCCACGCCAGCCTCCCGCGCCAGTTCCAGCGCCTGCTCGGCAAACCCGGGGGAAACCACGGAGGAGGTCCCCAGGGACATGCCCAGTGTAACCATGGGCTCATCCCGCAGACGCTTCAGGGTGCGTTCCAGCACCATGAGGTCGAGCCGCGCCATCAGGCCAAACCGTTCTGCAAGCGGGGCGTACACATTACCCCTTACCCAGGTGCGTTCAACCAGCAGCCGTGAGAGCACCTGATGGTAAAGCACCGTGGTGTCGTCCGCCCCCACCACAGGCTGCTCCCAGAGCCATAGATTCTGCTGGTCCAGAGCGTGCTCAAGAAGCCGGCGCCAGTCTTCGGCGCCATGATGGACATCGGCACCGCTGTCGGCCAGCTCGCAATTGCTGACACCCTCGAGCTGGGCACGCCGCAGGGCACCGTCAGCAGCCTCGAACAGGCTCCGTACCGAGAGGCCGTCGGTGACACCGGCAACCCCGGCATGGACCACCATATCGGCCACGGGGTCGGCGTCCTTGCCGGCAAACTCGGCGCAGATGGACTGCATATCATCCACCAGCTCCCGTCCCCAGATCTGCGCATCGGCAGGGGCCCCACCGGGAACAAACACCGCAAACTCAGCCCCGCTGCGCCGCCCGGCGAAACTCCCTGCGTGCCGGCTCACAAAGCCCTGCAGCTCTTCCGCCAGACGAACCAGCAGGGAGTCCGCCTCCAGCCGGCCGGCGTACTGGTTAAAGTCCGCAAAGCGACTGACCTGCAGCAGTATCAATGCCCCGGGGCGGCGCCCCTCCTCGCTGACCACTTCCACTGCCAGTTGCTGGTCAAAGGCATTGCGGCTGGCCAGGCCGGTCAGGGCATCCTCATTGTTGAGCTTGCGCAGGTGGGCGATCAGGGCAGCCTGGCCAGAGAACAGCTGCTCAAGGTCGTCGGTCATCTGGTTCATGGCCCGGGTGACCTGGTTCAGCTCCCGGGTCGACCGCACTCCGGTACGACGACGGAAGTCCCGTCGGCCGATGGCTTCGGCCTGTTGCTCCAGTGCCCGCAGTGGCCGGAGCAAACGTCCGAGCAACAGATACAGGGCAATAATGGCAATCACACCAATAAGCACGGAAGCCAGGGTAAGCCACACAGTGACCCACCACAGGTCGCGATAGGCGTTACCCGGGTGTCCGACCACCCGCACCTGGCCCAGCCAGCGCCAGCCCTGCATCACCGATGCTGTCCCCACAGGCCTGGGCAGATCCACCATGGCCACGAACCAGCCCGGCACGCCGAGGTCGGCGAGGGAACGGACACGCCCTGCGACCATGCGATCGTCATGGTCAATAAACTCGATGACCAGGTAGTCGCCGCTGTCGAAGACCGAATCAATCAGTGATGCCACTGCCACTTCATCACCGGCATCAATCGCATTGGAAAGGGACAGACCCACGGCCGTTGCCGCGTCGCGGGTGCGACCTTCCAGTTCCTCTGCCACATAGCTGCGAAAGCGGTCAAAGCTGATCAGCATACTGGCCATCAGCAGCAACAGCACCAGGGCACCCGTGAAGATCAGCAACAGGGTCCGCAATGTGATAACCCGGCTGGTGCCGGCGTTGTTCTGTCTCTGCCGCATCCGTGCCTCACCCTTGTTCTGGAGTGTGTCGGGCCGGCGTGACGCACCGAAACGTGCCCATGTCTCAGGTTCACAAAGATTTACAGTTCGCCGCCTGCGCCTTCTGTTACAAACACTATAGACTGCAGCAACAAAGTCATCCTGCAATCCACGATGAAAGGCAGACTGGAACCGGCCTGGCTTCCCCCGGGTGCCGGACACCGGTTCCAATGCGCTGATAAAAACAGGACAGGACCTACCGGAAACATGACTGACGAGTCCCAGAAAGAAAAACTGCGCCAGCATTTTGCCCGCCGCGTCACCAACCAGGCCCGGGTGGTCCTGGATACCTGGCAGAAGATCCACGCCGATCCACAGGACGCTGCTCCTTTCCGCGGAGACCTGGAAGCCGCCGCCGACAAGCTCGCACGCTATGCCAGCCGGTTCGAGATGACCACCTACGTGGACGCCGGCAGGGGTATCCTGGCTGCCTTGCCTCACTGGCCCCAGGGCGAAGCCCCTGGCCAGCCAGCCCTGGAAGCCCTGCGGGAAGCGATTATCTCCCTGGAACAGAGCACCCAGCGCAAGGCTGACCGCCAGAGCGCCGAGCCTCCCCGGGTCTACCGCAAGACCCCGGTCTATATTGCCCTGGCCAGCCATGAACTGGCGACGCGACTGGTACGGCAGCTGGAGTTTTTCGGCTTCCGCGCCGAGGCCTTTGCCTCTGCCGCGGAGCTGATGGACGCCTGCGCCCTGCACAAACCGGAAACCATCCTGATGGACATTCGCTTCGGCGGTGGGGCCGACACGGGCATGAGCACGGTGGAAACCCTGCAGCAGCGCCATGAAACGCCGATACCCATCATCTTTGTCAGCGAGGACGACGGCACCATCGAGACCCGCCTGCGCGCCTCACGCTGCGGTGGCGAGGAGTTCTTCCACCCGGCGGTGGACCCCGGACAGCTGATCGAGAAAATCGAGACCTATACCCACAACAGTGCCATCGAGCCTTACCGGGTACTGGTTCTGGACGACTCCCGGGCCCAGGCCAAGTTCATGGAGACGGTGCTGAACAAGGCGGGAATGAAGGCCCATATCATTACCGATCCGATGCAGATCATTATGGCCCTGGATGAGTTCAATCCGGAGATCATCATCCTCGACATGTACATGCCCGGCTGCACCGGCATGGAGATCGCCCGGGTCATCCGGCAACAGGACCGGTTCCACAGCGTGCCTATCATTTACCTGTCTGCAGAAGATGATGTGCAGAAGCAGCTACACGCCATGAGCCTGGGGGGTGATGATTTCCTCACCAAACCCATTGATCCGAAACACCTGGTGGCCACCATCCACAACCGGGGCCGCCGGGCCCGCTCCCTGCTGGCACTGATGATCCGCGACAGCCTCACCGGCCTGTTCAACCACACCCATACCCTGTACCTGCTGGAGCAGGAGATGGTGCGTGCCAGCCAGAAAGGTCAGCCACTGTGTTTCGCCATGATCGACGTGGACTATTTCAAGAAGGTGAACGATACCTTCGGTCACCCGATCGGTGACCGTATCCTGCGGGCACTGTCCATGTTCCTCAAACAGCGGCTGCGCAAGACAGACCATATCGGTCGCTACGGCGGAGAGGAGTTCGCAGTGATTCTGCCGGATACACGGGAAAGCGACGCCCGGGCGGTACTCAACGATATCCGCGAGCGCTTCGCCGAGCTTACCCAGAACGCCGGTGACCGGGAATTCCACGTCACCTTCAGCTGCGGCGTGGCCCGCTGGCAGGGCGAGCCGGCCTCGGCCATGTGCGAGCGGGCCGACCAGGCCCTGTACCGGGCCAAGAACGCCGGACGCAACTGCGTCATCGGCACCGAAGACCCGTCCGCCTGACACCTCTATCGCCAAAACAGGCAGCAATCTGAAACTTCCGCATTCCGTCCATGAAACCATGGTCTTATGGACGGAACAGCCGCAAACGTCGAGAATTGCCATCCGATGCGACAAACTCTGAACTGCACCACGAATTCATACGGTCGTTTGTTAAAAACTGTTGAACCGGCGGCTTTCAAAACGCATCATGGGCGCAAAATCCGTTAAAATACGCTATTTTCACAGAAACCCAGCAAGGCACGATGCGTCATGGCCACTATCCTCGTCCTCCACGGACCGAACCTGAACATGCTCGGCGTCCGCGAGCCAGACGTCTACGGCCATGAAACCCTTCAGGACATCAACGACCGCCTGCACAGTGCAGCGGCCGATCAGGGCCATCACCTGCTGCACCTGCAGTCCAACGCCGAGTACGAACTGATCGAGCGCCTGCACGAGGCCCGATCCGAGGGCATCGACTATCTGATCATCAACCCGGCGGCATTCACCCACACCAGCGTGGCCCTGCGGGATGCAGTGCTGGCATCCGGTGTTCCCTTTATAGAAGTGCATTTGTCCAACGTGCACGCCCGGGAACCCTTCCGCCACCACTCCTGGTTTTCCGATATCGCCGATGGCGTTATCTGCGGCCTGGGCAGCCACGGCTATGACCTGGCCCTCCAGGCGGCCCTGCGAAGAATCAACTCAAACTGACACCGATAGACGGGACTGAACTACCATGGACATTCGCAAAATCAAGAAGCTGATCGAACTCCTTGAGGAATCCGACGTCGAGGAGCTGGAGATTCAGGAAGGGGACGACTCAGTTCGCATCTCCCGGCGCCGCGAACAGCCCAGCGTCACCTACGCCCCCCAGCCCATGCACGCACCCCAGCCCCAGGCGTCCGCCCCGGCACCGGCTGCCGAGACTGCGGCCCCGGCCGAGCCGGAAGTGCCCTCCGGTCATGCTGTCAAATCTCCCATGGTAGGCACCTTCTACCGGGCCCCGTCCCCCAGCGCCCCCTCCTTTGTGGAAGTGGGCCAGACGGTCAAGGCCGGCGAGGTTATCTGTATCGTCGAAGCCATGAAGATGATGAACCAGATTGAAGCCGACAAGAGCGGTACGGTCACCGAGATCCTGGTGGAGAACGGTCAGCCGGTCGAGTTCGACCAGCCGCTGGTTATCATTTCCTGAGCAACAGGTGACAAAAGATCATGGCCATGATTGATAAAGTTCTGATCGCCAATCGCGGCGAGATCGCCCTGCGGGTGCTCAGGGCCTGCAAGGAGCTCGGCATCCGCACGGTTGCCGTACACTCGCAGGTCGACCGCGACCTGATGCATGTACGCCTGGCGGACGAGTCCGTGTGCATCGGCCCCAACAGCGCCACCGAAAGCTACCTCAATATTCCCGCCATCATCAGTGCCGCTGAGGTCACCGACAGTGTGGGCATCCACCCGGGCTATGGCTTCCTGGCGGAAAACGCCGATTTTGCCGAGCAGGTGGAAAAGAGCGGGTTTACCTTTATCGGCCCGCGGGCCGAGACCATCCGCCTGATGGGCAACAAGGTATCCGCCATCGAAGCCATGGTGAAAGCGGGCGTCCCCACTGTGCCGGGCTCTGACGGCCCCATCAATAACGACGACGAACGCACCCTGCGCATCGCCCGCAAGATCGGCTATCCGGTGATTATCAAGGCGGCCTCTGGCGGCGGTGGTCGCGGCATGCAGGTCGTTCACTCCGAGGCGGCGCTGCTCAAGGGAATCCAGGTCACCCAGACGGAAGCCAAGAACGCCTTTGGGGATCCCACCGTTTACCTGGAAAAGTACCTGGAACGGCCGCGCCATGTGGAAGTGCAGGTACTGGCCGACACCCATGGCAACGTCATTCACCTGGGTGACCGGGACTGCTCCATGCAGCGCCGCCACCAGAAGGTGATCGAGGAAGCACCGGCCCCCAACATCGACGAAGAGGCCCGCCAGAAAACCCTCAAGGCCTGCGTCGACGCCTGCAAGGAAATCGGCTACGTCGGTGCCGGCACCTTCGAGTTCCTGTACCAGGACGGCGCCTTCTATTTCATAGAGATGAACACCCGGGTCCAGGTCGAGCACCCGGTCTCGGAAATGGTCACCGGTGTGGACATCGTCCGTGAACAGCTGCGCATCGCCAGCGGCATGCCGCTGCAGTACAGCCAGGACGATATCCGGGTGTCCGGCCACGCAATGGAATGCAGGATCAACGCCGAAGACCCGAAAACCTTCGTGCCCAGTCCGGGCAAGGTGCGGCATTTCCATGCACCCGGCGGCAACGGTATCCGTGTCGATTCCCACCTCTACAGTGGCTACACGGTCCCCCCCTACTACGACTCCCTGGTGGCCAAGCTGATCACCTGGGGTGACGACCGGGAAATCGCCAGGCGGCGCATGAAGAATGCCCTGGACGAACTGGTGGTGGAAGGCATCAAGACCAACCAGCCTCTGCATCGCAACCTGGTGCGGGATGGCGGCTTCAAGAGCGTGGATTTCACCATCCACTACCTCGAAAAGCTGATACGGGACTGATATGCCCTGGATCCAACTGCAGATTCCGGCTGATCCTGATACCGCAGATCAGCTGGAAGACCTACTTATGGAGATGGGCGCCGACGCAGTCACCATGGAAGACGCCGCCGACCAGCCCATCTTCGAACCGGATCCCGGTACGACGCCTCTCTGGGGCGATACCCGGGTAACCGGGCTATTCGATGCCGACCGGGACATCGGGCAGATCTGTTCCGCGATCCGCGACGCCTGGCACCAGCAGACCCAGCAGGATCTGCCGGAGATCGAGGTCACCCTGGTGGAAGACAAGGACTGGGAGCGGGCCTGGATGGACGACTTCAAGCCCCTGAGGTTTGGCCAGCGTCTGTGGATCGTCCCCAGCTGGCACGCCGCCCCGGATCCCGAGGGGGCAAACCTGCTGCTGGACCCGGGCCTTGCCTTCGGTACCGGCACCCACCCCACCACCGCCCTGTGCCTGGAATGGCTCGACGCCACGGACGTGGAAGGCCGTCAGGTGATGGATTACGGCTGCGGTTCCGGCATTCTGGCACTGGCCGCCCTGTTGCTGGGCGCCGAGCATGCCATTGGCGTGGACACCGACCCCCAGGCCCTGGAAGCCAGTCGTGACAACGCCCGTCGCAACGATGTCGGTGACGACCGGCTTGACCTCTACCTGCCCGGTGATGAACCCGCTACCCGGGCCGATATCCTGCTGGCCAACATACTGGCCGGTCCGCTGGTTGAGCTGGCCCCAACCCTTGCTGGCAAAGTACGCCCCGGTGGCCACCTGGTGCTGTCCGGCATACTTGCCCAGCAGGCCCGTGACGTGATGCGCGCCTATGAGCCCTGGTTTGTCATGGACGAACCGGAACAGCGCGAAGAATGGATACGCCTCACAGGTCGCCGTATTGGTGGATGACGAAGCGGAATACTGCCGCTAAACTGCTGAGAGTCTTGGACCTTTACAGGATTTTAGGATGGCCGATACTTCCAGCCTGCTGACCCGCTGCCCTCACTGCGACACCCGCTTCCGGGTGACCGGTGAACAGCTCAACATTGCCGATGGCAAGGTCCGTTGTGGTCACTGCATGGAGGTATTCGACGCCCGCAGTCACGCGGACTCCCCGGCGGGCAAGTCATCCGGTAGCGCCGCGCAGGATGCGGGCCATGACCAGTTCAGCGCCACCGACCCGGATGACGACCTGATTTTCCAGGACAACCCGGAAGAAGACGCCGCCGAGGGCCCCTACGCCGGACAGGATTCCCGCTTCGCCGATGACGAGCTGAGCGACAGCTTTCGCAGCATTGAGCCGGGCGCCGAGCAGGGCGGCGATGTTGATGATGACGACATGGAGGACGTGGACGAGAGCTGGGCAGAAGCCATGTTGCAGGAAGAGCTGCCGGACAGCACTTCACAGCGGCACCAGCAGGCCCGGCCTGCCACCGGCACGGCTGATCCGAAAGCCACGCCCGACCGGGAAATCCACCGCCAGGAACCAACCATCGAGCCGGAGGAATCCGGCGATAGCCTTACTGCCCGGGAACCGGGCGCCCCGGCCTCCACAGACGATCTGGAAATCGAGGGAATGGTGGCCGAGGTAGAGCTGCAGGACGAACCAGCCTACACGGAACAACCCCGGGACCGCATCACCGGCGGTAGCTTTCCGCCGCTGGATGACGCCTCTCCCTACGACCGGCTGTCCAGGGAACCGGTATCCGTTGGCTCACGCTCGGGCTCAGGCCTTCGGGGCTGGCTGTGGACGCTGGTGATCCTGGCGCTGCTGGGCGGACTGGTCTCCCAGGTGGCCTGGTTCCAGTTTGACCGGCTCTCGGTCATCCCGGAGCTGCGCCCATGGTATGAAAAAGCCTGCGAGTACGCCGGTTGCGAGCTGGCGCCACTGGTCGCCATGGACCGGATCCAGAGCCGCAAACTGGTAGTGCGCACGGATCCGGACGACCGCTCCGCCTTGCTGGTGGATGCGGTGATCATCAATCAGGCGGAGTTCGAACAGCCCTTCCCCGCCATCGCCCTCACCTTTTCGAACCTGAACGGCGACGTGGTAGCCCAGAGTGTTTTTCCGCCGGAAGATTACCTGGCCGGCGAAGGTGCCGGGATGGAATCCATGCCCTCAGGCACTCCGGTACGCATCGCCATCAGTATCCGTGACCCGGGCCGCGATGCCGTCAACTATAACCTCCGTTTCGTTAACCGCAGCGGAGAGTCCTGAGCCATCCGGGCTACGCCACCCGGTGGACAGCCCGCCGGATGAAAGTCAACCAGACAGGGTGAAAAATAATCAACTTTTTCCCCTGTTCCGGCCTTCAATACCCTCACCCCCAGCGGTATCATTGTCGCCCCCTGAATCCGGCATCCTTTTCTGACTGACGTCCCATCCGGGAGCCAGGCAATCAGGTATGGTAGATTCAGAGACAGTACAGGAACCCGAAGACGGACTCAGACGTATGCTTCCCACGGTGAAAATCGGGCCCTATACCTTGCCCAATTCCCTGGTGGTCGCGCCTATGGCCGGCGTGACAGACCGCCCCTTCCGGCAACTTTGCCGGCGCCTGGGCGCGGGTCTGGCAGTGTCTGAAATGGTGATTGCGGATCCGTCCCTGTGGCACACCCGTAAGTCGCGCCTGCGGCTGGATCACAGCGGTGAACCCGAGCCCCGTTCCGTGCAGATTGCCGGCGGTGACCCGGACATGCTGGCCAATGCCGCCCGCATGAACGCTGATCAGGGCGCCCAGATCATCGACATCAACATGGGCTGCCCGGCCAAGAAGGTCTGCAACAAGGCGGCCGGCTCGGCGCTGATGAAGGACGAGGCGCTGGTAAGGGACATACTCCACGCCGTGGTACAGGCAGTGGATGTGCCCGTCACCCTGAAAATGCGTACCGGCTGGGACCGGGACAACCGCAATGCCGTCACCATCGCCCGCCTGGCGGAAGATGCGGGCATCCAGGCCCTTGCCGTACACGGCCGCACCCGGGCCGACGCCTATCGGGGCGAGGCCGAGTACGACACCATTGCCCGGGTCAAGGAAGCGGTGGCCATACCGGTGTTCGCCAACGGGGATATCACCACGCCACAACGGGCAAAGACGGTGCTGGAACACACCGGTGCCGATGGCCTGCTGATTGGCCGCGGCGCCCAGGGCAGCCCCTGGATTTTCCGGGAGATCCGCCACTTCCTGGAAACCGGCAAAACCATGGCGCCGCCGTCCCTGGACGAGGTGGAGTCAATTCTGCTGGATCACCTGCAGTCGCTCCATCAGTTCTACGGGGAGCCTATGGGCGTTCGCATCGCCCGCAAGCACGTGGGCTGGTACCTGCAGGCCCACGATGCCGGCAAACAGTTCCGCAAGCGTTTCAATGCACTGGACTGCGCCCAGGCGCAGTCCGACAGTATCCAACAGTATTTTGCAGCCTTACGAAATGGAGAGGTATTCGCAGCATGACCGCTGAAACACTGGCACACGATTCCATGGCTCGTCCCGCTAACGACGACCAGCCCACCCTTCAGACCGTCAGCAGCACAGGCAACTCTGTCACCCTGCGGGACAGCGTTGAGGTGGCCCTGAAGAACTACCTGGCCCAACTGGACGGCGCCCCGGTAACCGACGTCTACCAACTGGTGCTGTCGGAAGTGGAAGCCCCCCTGCTGGAGCAGGTCATGAAGTACACCCGCAACAACCAGACCAAGGCTTCCACCATGCTTGGACTGAACCGCGGAACGCTCCGCAAGAAACTCAAGCAGTACGGTCTGCTATAATCACCGGATTCTCCCAAGGCCTCCCGGAGTTGTTTCGCGAGGCCTTTCCTGTTTCAAAAAGGCATCGAAAATGGCAAATCCGTCAAACACTCCCGTTCGCCGGGCCCTGATCAGTGTGTCCGACAAGACCGGCATCGTGGAATTCGGCCGCAAGCTGACCCAGCGCGGTGTTGAGCTGCTGTCCACTGGTGGCACCTTCCGCCTGCTGAAGGAAAACCAGGTACCGGTGACTGAAGTGAGCGACCATACCGGCTTCCCGGAAATGATGGACGGCCGGGTCAAGACACTGCATCCGAAGATCCACGGCGGCATCCTTGGCCGTCGCGGCATTGACGACCAGGTGATGACAGACCATGGCATCTCTCCCATCGACATGGTGGTCGTTAACCTCTATCCCTTTGAAGAAACCGTGGCCAACCCGGACTGCGACCTGGCCACTGCCATCGAGAACATCGACATCGGCGGCCCCACCATGGTCCGCGCCGCTGCCAAGAACCACAACGATGTGGCCATCGTGGTCAACGCATCGGACTACAACCGGGTTCTGAGGGAACTGGACGAGAACGACGGAGAGCTGACCTACAGCACCCGCTTCGACCTGGCAGTGAAGGCCTTTGAACACACCGCTGGCTACGACGGCGCTATCGCCAACTACCTGGGCGGTCGTACCCCGGATAACGACAATGCGGACTTCCCCCGTACCTTCAACGCCCAGTATGTGAAGGTCCAGGATATGCGTTATGGCGAGAACCCGCACCAGCGGGCTGCCTTCTATGCCGAGCGCCAGCCGAGGGAAGCCTGCGTTGCCACCGCAAAACAGTTACAGGGCAAGGAGCTGAGCTACAACAACGTGGCCGATACCGATGCTGCCCTGGAATGCGTCAAGCCCTTCGCCGATCCGGCCTGTGTGATCGTCAAGCACGCCAACCCCTGCGGCGTGGCCATTGGTGCCGATATCCGCCAGGCCTATGACCTGGCCTTCGCCACCGACCCCACCTCCGCCTTCGGTGGCATCATTGCCTTCAACCGTGAACTGGACGGCGAAACGGCACAGGCAATCATTGACCGCCAGTTCGTGGAAGTGATTATCGCCCCTACCGTCAGCCCCGAAGCCATCGAACTGGTGGCCGCCAAGAAGAACGTACGCCTGCTGGCCTGTGGCGAATTTGACGGCGAGCGCGCGAAGGCCCTGGACTACAAGCGGGTCACCGGTGGCCTGCTGGTGCAGGACCGGGACCTGGGCATGGTCTCCATGGATGACGTCAAGGTCGTCACAGAGCGCCAGCCCACCGAGGACGAACTCAACGACATGCTGTTCGCCTGGGAAGTGGCCAAGTATGTGAAATCCAATGCCATCGTCTACGCCCGCGCCGGCCGTACCATCGGCATTGGCGCCGGGCAGATGAGCCGGGTATACAGCGCGAAGATCGCCGGCATCAAGGCGGCCGACGAAAACCTGGAAGTAAAGGGCTCGGTGATGGCGTCCGACGCCTTCTTCCCGTTCCGGGACGGCATCGATGCCGCCGCCGAAGCGGGGATAACCGCGGTTATCCAGCCAGGCGGCTCCATGCGCGACCAGGAGGTGATCGACGCTGCCAACGAGCATGGCATCGCCATGGTCTTCACCGGCATGCGGCACTTCCGCCACTAAGGAGAACAACAACATGAACATCCTGATTATCGGCAGCGGCGGCCGCGAGCACGCCCTGGCCTGGAAGGCGGCCCGCTCACCCCTGGCGGACCGGGTCTTCGTGGCACCGGGAAATGCCGGCACCGCGCTGGAACCACGGCTGGAAAATGTCTCCATCGACGTAATGGACCTTGACGCCCTGGCGGACTTTGCCGCGACCCACGACGTAGGCCTGACCATTGTCGGTCCGGAAGCGCCCCTGGTGGCCGGTATTGTGGACAAGTTCGAGTCCCGCAACCTGCGGGTGTTCGGTCCCACTCAGGGCGCGGCGCAGCTGGAGGGCTCCAAGGCCTTTACCAAGGACTTCCTGGCCCGGCATGACATCCCCACTGCCGCCTATGGCAATTTCACCGATGTGGACGAAGCGCTCACCTACGTGCGCAAACAGGGCGCACCGATCGTGGTGAAGGCCGATGGCCTTGCCGCCGGCAAGGGCGTGATCGTCGCCATGACGCTGGAGGAGGCGGAAGCCGCTATCCGCGACATGCTGGCCGGCAATGCCTTTGGCGATGCCGGCAGCCGGGTAGTCATCGAGGAATTCCTGGAAGGCGAAGAGGCCAGCTTTATCGTGATGGTGGACGGTGAGCATGTGCTGCCCATGGCCACCTCCCAGGACCACAAGCGGGTGGGCGACGGTGATACCGGGCCCAATACCGGCGGCATGGGCGCCTATTCTCCCGCCCCGGTGGTAACAGACGCTGTTCATCAGCGCATCATGGATGAAGTCATCTACCCCACCGTGCGCGGCATGTCGGCCGAGGGCCACCCCTACAAGGGCTTCCTCTACGCCGGCCTGATGATCGATAACGACGGCGCACCGAAGGTCATCGAGTTCAACTGCCGGTTTGGCGACCCGGAGACCCAGCCCATCATGCTGCGCATGCAGTCGGACCTGGTGGAGTTGTGTAACGCCGCCATCGACGGCAGCCTCGACCAGTGTGACTCACTCTGGGATGACCGCGCCTCGGTCGGTATTGTACTGGCCGCCGGTGGCTACCCGGGAGACTATGACAAGGGCGATGTCATTGCCGGTCTCCCGAAAGGGGAAACCGAGGGCGAGAAAGTCTTCCACGCCGGCACCCGGCTGCAGGGCGAACAGGTGCTGACCAACGGCGGTCGTGTACTCTGCGCCACCGCCCTGGGTAATACGGTGACCGAAGCCCGGCAGCGCGCCTACCAGCTGGCGGACCGGATTACCTGGAACGGTGTTTTCTATCGCAAGGATATCGCCTGGCGGGCCATCGCCCGGGAAAACGGCTGATCCGGCACCGCCGCTATTGAAAGCCCGGCTGCACATAAGCTGCCGGGCTTTTTTTTGCGTTACAATCGGCCCCCTGCTGTTTACGAGGAACTCGCTCCATGTCCGAAGCCATCTGGATCACCTTCGCCTTTACCCTGGGCCTGCTGGTCAAGGGAGTGGGCCTTCCGCCCCTGGTGGGTTACCTGGCAGCGGGTTTCGTGCTCAGTGGGCTGTCCGGCTTTACCCCATTGGTGGTCGAGAACACCGACGCCCTGTCCCACATCGCCCACCTGGGTGTGCTTCTGCTGCTTTTCACCGTTGGCCTCAAACTGAAGCTCAAATCCGTGGTCAGCCCGGAGGTGATCGGCGGCAGCCTGCTGCACTTCGGCATCACCTGCCTGGTGTTTACCCCCGGCATCCACTACCTGGCGGAACTCGACTGGACCACCGCCCTGCTGCTGGCCGTGGCCCTGTCCTTTTCCAGCACCGTGCTTGCCGCCAAGGTACTGGAAAGCAAGCGGGAGCTGCGGGCGTTCCATGGCCGGGTGGCCATCGGCATCCTGATCATGCAGGACCTGATCGCGCTGGTGGTCATGAGCCTGGCCGCCGGCAAGACCCCGTCACAGTGGGCCCTGCTGATCTTCGGCCTGCCCCTGCTGAGGCCTCTCCTTTACCGCCTGCTGGATGCCAGTGGCCATGATGAGCTGCTGGTGCTGCTGGGCCTGTTGCTGGCACTGGTGATCGGCGGCCTTGGCTTCGAGGCGGTGGGCCTGAGCTCAGAGCTGGGCGCTTTGATTTTCGGCGCCATGCTGGCCAATCACCCCCGCTCCCAGGAACTGTCAAAGTCCCTGTGGAGCGTGAAGGAGATCTTCCTGGTCGGCTTCTTCCTTCAGATCGGCATCGGGGGCCTGCCGGACAGCAATGCCCTGATCTTCGCCCTGGTCACTGCCCTGGTCCTGCCCCTGAAAGGTATCCTGTTCTTTTTCCTGTTGTTGCTGTTCCGCCTCCGTGCCCGCAGCAGCTTCCTGACCAGTCTTTCGCTGACCAACTACAGCGAATTCGGCCTTATCGTCGCCAGTGTGGCCCTGCCTGAATGGCTGATTCCGCTGGCAATCGCGGTCTCCCTGTCGTTCCTGCTTTCGGCGCCGCTTAACCGGTTGGCCCACCCGCTCTATGAGCGACTGGCCCACCGGCTGGCCCCGCTGGAAAGCCGCAAACATCATCCGGATGAACAACCCATCTCACTCGGGGATACCCGGGTACTGGTGATGGGAAT
This sequence comes from Marinobacter sp., assembly GCF_041690615.1. Classification (GTDB taxonomy): domain Bacteria; phylum Pseudomonadota; class Gammaproteobacteria; order Pseudomonadales; family Oleiphilaceae; genus Marinobacter. The sequence goes on along the minus strand of NZ_JAWLGY010000003.1, from coordinate 120,868 downwards.
GGGACGCACCGGTACGGCCGCCTATGACCGGTTATGTGAGGAGGAACCCACGCTGATGGGACTGGACTCGGACCCCGCCAAGGCCCAGAAACATTCGGATGAGGGGCGCAATGTGGTTTTCGCAGACGCGGAAGACACCACCTTCTGGGAAGGCCTGCACATGCCACACCTGGAAGCGGTCATACTTGCCATGAACGATATCGAGGGCAAGGTCATTGCCGCCCGCATGTTGCGCAAGAAAGGCTTTACCGGTTATGTAATCGCCCATACCGGTTATGCCGATGAAGCCGAGAAAATCCGGGAGGCTGGCGCCGACGACGCCTTCCTCACCATGAGCGAAACCGGCGTCGCCCTGGCCAGCCACCTGAACGATCAGCGTCACCCGGTGCCGGGGTCAGCAACCTGATGGATACCCAGTCCAGCTCCCTTCACGAGGAGCGCCTGGACCGGGTAGCCACGCTGATCCGTGGCTCCGGGGCGCGCAGTGTGCTGGACCTTGGCTGCGGTAGTGGTTCGTTGCTGCGCCGCCTGATCCGGGAGCCGGTCTATACCAACATGACCGGTCTGGAGCAGTCAGGGCTTTCACTGCGCCAGGCAAGGGCGATGCTGGCAGAAGTGGCCGCTGGTGAATCCCGGGTGACCCTGCTGCAGGGCAGCTACATGGACCCTGGCCTCAACCTCACGGGTTTTGACGCCGCTGCGATGGTGGAGACCATCGAGCATGTGAACCCGGGGCGACTCTCCGAGGTCCAGCGGGCGGTGTTCGAACACTTCCGTCCGGGCTGGCTGATCCTGACCACCCCCAATGCCGAGTATAACCCGCTGTATGGCCTGCGCCCCGGGGCACTCCGGGACCCGGACCACCGGTTTGAATGGAATCGCGACAAGTTCCGCAAGTGGTGTACCACAACGGCAAGGCAGTGTGGCTATCAGGTACGCTTCAGCGGTATTGGTGAGGAAGACCGGGAGTTCGGGCCACCAACGCAGGTGGCCATCTTCAGCCGCACCCGGGAGTGATGGAATTTTCCGGCCGCGGGTCCTTCTTAAATCGCCCTTCGACAAGCTCAGGGCGATCGGGCAAAGGAGATTGAGCCCCAAAGAGCTGCCCACAGGTGCCTTCACGATGAGATAACAGGTACCTTCACGATGAGATAACAGGTACCTTCAGGACGAGATATGAGTATCGTGGTAAGGATATCTCTCGTTCCTTCCGCTCGCCCTGAGCTTGTCGAAGGGCGCTTGTCAAATGGAGCTCGTCGAAGGGCACTTGGCGAAAGGCCGCAGATGACGTGGCCTCAATTCCGTGGCGCATACTCCAGCACATCGGAGTAAAACTCGCTTTCCGGCAGGCCGGCTTCCACCAGGGCATCCATCAGGGTATACACCATGACCGGCGAGCCACTGGCCATTACCTGCACGTTGCCCCAGTCATAACCGGACGCCAGTACCGCGTCCACCAGCTGGTCGTGGTGACCACTCCAGTCGTTGTCCTCATCATCACCGACCACTGGCACGAAACGAAAAGGCGGCCATTCCCTGTCCCAGCTCTCCGCCAGGGACCGCAGGTACATATCTTCCGGCCGGCGGACGCCCCAGTACAAGGTCACCGGCTGATCGAACCCGGTTTCCCGCAGATAATCCACCATGCTTTTCATCTGGGCGAAGCCGGTGCCGGCCGCCACCATCAGTAAAGGCTTGCGGGGCGCTGCCGCGAGGCAGGCCTTACCGTGGGGCATTTCCAGGGTTACTTCACCGCCTGACATGAGCGCGTCAATCACTTTCTGGGCGGATACCCACTCGGGCGTTGCCTGGATATGAAGCTCAATATTCTCCGCCGACGGGCTACTGGCAATGGAAAAATAACAGGGTTCGGCATCCGGCAGATTTACCGAAAGGTACTGCCCGGCATGGAAAGCCAGCTCCCGCCGCCGGTTCACTTTCAGCTCGACCCGGTAGACATCGTGACTGATGGACCGCACCTCCACGACCCGGGCCTGAAACACTTTCGGTGAATTCTGTCCTGCGCCCATAACGGCGGTTATCTCCAGTTCCAGATCGGTGAGCGCTTCGGTGCGACACAGCATCAGTCGCTCACCCATCGTGATCATTTGTTGATTCCGGGTATTGATGGCCGCCCCTGCCAACAGGCGGGCCTCACAGATTTCGCAGACACCGTTACGGCATGCTGACGGTACGGCGATGCCGGCTGCCGCGGCGGCCGTGAGCAGATCGTTACCGGAAGCCACAGTGTAGTTCAGCCCGGACGGCCGCAACCGGACGACCCGGTATTCAGTGGCCATATTACTCGGGGCGGGGAGCCGGGGTTTCAATGCCCAGGCTGTCCCATTTCTCATCGACGCGACGCTTGACGTCATCAGACATGGTGATCGGAACTCCCCACTCCCGGTCGGTTTCCCCCGGCCACTTGCTGGTGGCGTCCATGCCCATCTTGGAGCCCAGGCCAGACACCGGTGAGGCGAAGTCCAGGTAATCGATGGGAGTGTTCTCCACCATGGTGGTATCACGGACCGGGTCCATACGTGTGGTCATGGCCCATATGACGTCGTTCCAGTCCCGGGCGTTCACATCATCGTCAGTCACGATGACGAACTTGGTGTACATGAACTGCCGCAGGAACGACCAGACCCCCATCATCACCCGCTTGGCGTGGCCGGGATACTGCTTCTTCATGGTTACTACGGCCAGGCGATAGGAACAGCCTTCCGGCGGCAGGTAGAAGTCGACAATCTCCGGGAACTGCTTCTGCAGGATGGGGATGAACACCTCGTTCAGGGCCACACCCAGGATTGCCGGCTCATCCGGCGGGCGGCCGGTGTAGGTGCTGTGGTAGATGGGATCCTTGCGGTGAGTGATGCGCTCCACGGTAAACACCGGGAACTGGTCCACCTCATTGTAATAACCGGTGTGGTCACCGAAGGGCCCTTCCGGCGCGGTATCGTCCGGGTAGATAAAACCTTCCAGCACGATCTCGGCACTGGCGGGCACCTGCAAGTCACTGAGCCCGGCCTTGACCAGTTCGGTGCGACCGCCCCTGAGCAGCCCGGCAAAGGCATACTCTGAGAGGGTATCCGGCACCGGTGTTACCGCGCCGAGAATAGTGGCCGGGTCGGCTCCGAGAGCCACCGCGACAGGAAAGGGCTTGCCCGGATTGGCCCGCTGCCACTCCTGGAAATCCAGCGCACCTCCACGGTGACTGAGCCAGCGCATGATCAGCCGGTTCCTGCCGATCACCTGCTGGCGATAGATGCCCAGATTCTGGCGTTCCTTGTGGGGGCCACGGGTGATCACCAGCGGCCAGGTCACCAGCGGCCCGGCATCCCCCGGCCAGCAATGCTGAACGGGTATCCTGCCCAGGTCCACATCGTCCTTCTCAAGCACTACTTCCTGGCAGGGAGCCGAGCGCAGCACTTTCGGACTCATGCGCATGACCTGTCTGAACAGGGGTAGCTTTTCGATGGCATCCCGGAAGCCCTTGGGGGGATCCGGTTCCTTCAGGTAGGCGAGCAGCTTGCCGATGTCCCGCAGGGCGGTGACGTTGTCTTGCCCCATGCCCATGGCGACCCGTTTTGGTGTTCCGAACAGGTTACCCAGTACCGGCATGTCGTAACCTTTCGGGCTCTCGAACAACAACGCAGGCCCGCCCGCCCGCAGGGTGCGGTCGCAGATTTCGGTCATTTCCAGATGGGGGTCCACTTCAACCGAAATACGCTTGAGCTCACCCATTTTTTCCAGCTGGGCGAGAAAGTCTCGCAGGTCGTTGTATTTCATGCCGGTCTCCGTTTGGTTACTCGCTCTGTGCCCGAACATCCACCTGTCCGCCCCGGCCTGCCAGTGTTGGTGGCAGGAACGGGGCGGGGAGGGTCTTTACCAGACGCGCCATGAATACGTCCTTGTAGGCTCATGTTGCCGTCCCTGGCAACATTTAACGGTCTGGTAAAGACCCTCCCCACCCCGTTCTTCAGACTCCACGCTGACCGGTACAGATATTGTAGGCTTTCAAAACTGAGCTAGTCCGACCTCTTTACTCAGGTACGAACCAGTGCCTGATCTGTTACGTCATGGCCGAAATATGGATTGCAATACGATGCGCGCAAAGGATCCGCAGGGCAGTATCGTGAAGCCCCTCACCGGACCGTTAAGTGTTGCCAGGGACGGCAACACGAGCCTACAGGGAGGTATTCATGGCGCGTCCGGTGAGGGGCTTCACGATGCTGACCCTTTCCCAAGGGCCTGTGCGCAAAGAAAACCTCACCGGAACAGCGGGTGTTAGCGACGCTTCATAGACTGGAAGAACTCGTCATTGGTCTTCGTATCCCTGAGCTTGTCCAGCAGGAACTCGATGGCCGCGGTATCGTCGTCCATGGAGTGCAGCAACTTGCGCAGAATCCAGACCCGCTGGATGTCCGCCTCAGTCATCAGCAGATCCTCGCGGCGAGTACCGGAGCGCCGGATATTCATGGCCGGATAGACCCGCTTCTCCGCAATCTTGCGGTCCAGGTGTATCTCCATGTTACCGGTACCCTTGAACTCCTCGTAGATAACCTCGTCCATCTTGGAGCCGGTATCCACCAGGGCCGTTGCCAGAATGGTCAGGCTGCCGCCCTCTTCCACATTCCGGGCCGCACCGAAGAAACGCTTGGGTTTTTCCAGGGCGTGGGCGTCCACACCACCGGTGAGAACCTTGCCAGACGACGGGATAACCGTGTTGTAGGCCCTCGCCAGCCGGGTAATGGAGTCCAGCAGGATGACCACATCCTTCTTGTGCTCCACCAGGCGCTTGGCCTTCTCGATCACCATTTCCGCCACCTGGACGTGACGGGCCGGCGGCTCGTCAAAGGTGGACGCGATGACCTCGCCACGCACGGTGCGCTGCATCTCCGTCACTTCCTCCGGACGCTCATCGATGAGCAGCACCATCACATGGCACTCGGGGTTGTTACGGGTGATCGCCTGGGCGATGCCCTGCATCAACAGGGTCTTACCGGCCTTGGGCGGGGATACGATCAGGCCGCGCTGGCCCTTGCCGATGGGCGCCACCAGGTCCAGCACCCGGGAAGACAGATCCTCTGTGCTGCCGTTGCCGGCTTCAAGCACCAGGCGCTCATCCGGGAACAGCGGCGTCAGGTTCTCAAACAGAATCTTGTTACGGGCGTTGTCCGGCTTGTCAAAGTTGATCTCGTTAACCTTGAGCAGCGCGAAATAGCGCTCACCATCCTTCGGCGGGCGGATCTTGCCGGAGACCGTATCGCCGGTACGCAGGTTGAAACGGCGGATCTGGCTGGGCGAGACATAGATATCATCGGGCCCGGCCAGGTAGGAGGCATCGGCGGAACGGAGGAAGCCGAAGCCGTCCTGCAGAATCTCCAGTACGCCATCACCATAGATGTCTTCGCCGCTTTTGGCGTGTTTCTTCAGAATGGTGAAGATGACATCCTGTTTGCGCGAACGGGCAAGGTTTTCCAGGCCCATTTCCTGCGCGATGTCGAGCAATTCGGGCACAGACTTCTGCTTGAGTTCAGTAAGATTCATAGTTTGTTGGATTATCAGGAATGGAAGTAAGCGATCGTTGATATGACAGGGATGCCCCTGAACGGGTTGATCAGATAAACGGTAAAAAGTTGGTGCTGGCCAGATGGAGCAACCGGTAGTGATGGAGTCCGGAAAAGTACAGAGGCCAGGGACAGGGAGAACAACCGTTCGCCAGGCAAACAGGATAATCGACTACCCGCTGCACCTGTGTCAAGTATTACTGCCCCATTTTTGCACTGGTTTTGCGCCCTGCCCTGATTTCCTGCGCGACACTACCTATATCTGTTGGGGTATTCCCTTCCAATAACCCGGACCAATGCGGATACTGGAATCATCAAAGCCTTACTACTGCGGAGATTGCCATGAGCAGCAAACCCACCGGTGAACTGGTGCCCCTGAACATCGCCCTGTTGACCGTTTCCGACACCCGCGGGCCGGAGGAAGACACCTCCGGGCAGTATCTGGAAGACCAGTTAGTGGCCACCGGCCACCAGCTGGCTGCCCGTCGCATCCTCCCGGACGACATTTACCTGGTGCGGGCCTTGATGTCCCGCTGGATTGCTGATCCGGCCATTCACGGCATCATCATCACCGGTGGCACCGGCTTCCACGAGCGGGACAGCACCCCGGAAGCGGTTGGTCCGCTGCTGGACAAGACCATCGACGGCTTCGGCGAAGAGTTCCGCCGCCTGTCGCAACTGGATATCGGTACCTCCACCATCCAGTCCCGCGCCTTTGGGGGCCTGGCCAATCATACCGTTATCTTCTGCCTGCCCGGCTCCACCGGCGCCTGTCGCACTGGCTGGGAGGGCATACTCAGTACCCAGCTGGACAGTCGCCACGGGCCTTGCAACTTCGCGGCCCTGGTTCAACGCAAGCCAGACCGCCCGGTGCATCGCCTGGACGAAGTGATCGGCGACAAGGCGCAAGCATGATGGCTGGTTCCAACCTGACCTCACTGGATGACGCCCTGGAACACTTGCTGTCCCGGGCGCAGGTGGTGGACCGTACAGAGAAGCTTCCGCTGGAGCAGACCCTTGGGCGGATTCTGGCGGAGGATATCCGGGTACCGGCAGATGTCCCGCCCGCGGACAACAGTGCTGTGGATGGCTATGCCGTGCGGGTGGCTGACGCCGCGTCCGGGGAACCTTTGCCGGTGTCGGCCAGGGTCGCTGCCGGACAACCACCCGGCACCCTGGAGCCTGGCACTGCGGTGCGCATTTTCACTGGCTCGGAGATTCCGGCGGGGGCCGATGCGGTAGTGATGCAGGAACGAACCGGCGCGCGGGACGGCGGCATCGCCATAACCGCAACGGTTGAGGATGGCCAGAATATCCGGCGTCAGGGCCAGGATCTGCGTAGCGGGGACATTGCCCTGTCAGCCGGTACACCCATACGACCCCAGGAAATGGGGCTGCTGGGCTCCATGGGCATTGGCTCTGTCGAGGTTCTGCAACCTCTGCGAGTGGCTGTGTTTTCCACTGGCGACGAGCTGGTGGACCCGGGCCAGCCACTGCAGGCCGGACAGATCTACAACACCAATCGCTATACCCTGACGGGCCTGCTGCAGGCTGTCGGTTGCCATATTGTTCGCTGCGAAACCCTCAGGGACAACCGGGAGGATACCCGGTCGACCCTCGTTGGCGCCGCCGCCGAAGCGGATCTCATCATTACCAGCGGTGGCGTCTCCGTCGGCGAGGAAGACCATGTGCGGGTGGTGCTGGAAGAAACCGGTGAGCTTTCCCTGTGGCGCCTGGCCATCAAACCCGGCAAACCGCTGGCCTTCGGTTCCCTGGACGGCACCCCGGTACTGGGCCTGCCCGGCAATCCGGCGGCGGTACTGGTCACTTTTCTGGTGGCTGGCCTGCCCTATATCCGTCACTGTCAGGGCAACCGCCGCTACCATCCGCTGGGCGAACACCTGCCGGCGGCGTTTTCGGTGGACAGGCCTTCGGTCCGGCGGGAGTTCCTGCGGGCCCGCAAGCAGGCCAATGGTGACCTGACGGAGGTTGCTGCCTACCCGAACCAGAGCTCCGGCGTGCTGAGCTCCGCCTGCTGGGGGGATGGCCTGGCAGTGGTGCCGGAGGATACAACCCTGGCGGCAGGCGACCGTGTTCTCTACTACGCTTTCAGTGAACTGCTTGGATAATGACCATGAGTGACCAGACCCTGACCGTTCGTTTTTTCGCCCGCCTGCGGGAGGAACTGGGCACGGACCAGGAAACCCTGCCCTGCGAAGCCGGCCAGACCGCCGGCGACCTGCTGGAGCAGCTGTCGGACCGGGGCGGCCCCTGGGCGCAGCTGAACGGAGACCAGCCGGTGATGATTGCGGTCAACCAGGCCATGGCCAGGCCTGCCACTCCGGTGAAGCCCGGAGATGAAGTGGCCTTTTTCCCGCCGGTCACCGGAGGCTAGCCATGGAAGAGGTACGCGTTGGTCAAACGGACTTCGATCCGGCAGCCGAGTATGAAAGCTTGCGGGACAGCGGCGCGGGCACTGGCGCGATTGCGACCTTTACCGGGCTGGTGCGGGACAGTGGCGACCTGCAGGGTGTAACCGGGTTGTACCTGGAACACTACCCCGGCATGACGGAACAGGTGATCAGTGATCTGATCCGTCAGGCCCGGGAGCGGTGGGATATTCGCCGGGTAAAGGTAATCCACCGGGTGGGCACCTTGCGGCTCTCAGACCAGATTGTCTTTGTAGGCGTGGCCAGCGCCCACCGGGGAGACGCCTTTGCTGCCTGTCAGTTCCTGATGGACGTGCTCAAGACCAGTGCGCCTTTCTGGAAGAAGGAGCTGACCGTATCCGGAGAGCACTGGGTGGAGCAGAAAGAGTCGGATTTGCACGTCGGTGGGCGCTGGGAGGAATGACCTCATCGCCTGCGTCAGGTGGCTGGATCTTCAGGTGGCTGGTACCCGGGTGGGGGAGCTTTTCTGCAGGAAAAAGGTGTCTGAGCAAAGCGAGCTCTTTTTCCGGAAGAAAAGCTCCCCCACCCGGGTACCGATTCAAACAGCGTTGAGTGGCTTCAAACACTACAACAGATCGTCTGGTTTATTGCGGTTTCTGAAGACCTCGCCGGCTTCCGGGCAGTCCACGACCACTGCACCAGCCGACTTTGCAAATCCCATGACCCGTCGGTTACCGGACTCCAGCCATTGCTGGAGAGGGACCATCAGGTTGACAGGGTAGACCCCATGCAGGGGGTGGGTCCTGCCCTCACTTTCGGCGATCACCGGGCGGTCAGGTCGGGATTCCCAGGCGATGACCAGGGCATCGAGGGTAGCCGGGGTGATGCCGGGGGTGTCACAGGGGCAGACCAGGACAGCGGTGGCACCTTCGCGGGCGGCAGCCCTGAGCCCGGCAAGCAGCCCGGCCAGGGGGCCCTGGTGACAGAAGTTTCGCGGATCCTGGAGGACGTGGCCCGGGGCCAGCTGTTCGTAGTCACCCAGGGAGCGGTTAGCGCTGATAAAGACTTCGGGGGTTACCGTGGCGAGGGCCCTGAAGACCCAACGGGCCATGGGCTGGCCCTGCCAGGGGAGCATGCCTTTGTCCTGGCCGCCCATGCGGGTGCCTTTGCCGCCTGCGAGAAGCAGGCCGATGATAACGGGAGGCCGGTCGCTGATCATGGCAATAAAAAACCGCCCGTGACCCTGGCTTGCGTTTGATGGCCAGGTTCAGGGGCGGCTTTGGACATCACCTGCTTAGAGGTTGCTGTCCAGGAAGGCGGCCAGCTGGGACTTGGACAGCGCGCCCACCTTGGTGGCGTCCACGTTGCCGTTCTTGAACAGCATCAGGGTGGGAATGCCGCGGATATTGAACTTGGGTGGGGTCTGTTCGTTTTCGTCGATGTTCAGCTTGCAGACCTTGAGCTTGCCTTCGTATTCCTCGGCAATTTCTTCCAGTACCGGTGCAATCATCTTGCACGGACCGCACCACTCTGCCCAGTAGTCCACCAGCACGGGGGTGTCGGAATTCAGTACGTCCTGCTCAAAGGAATCGTCGGTTACGTTTACGATGTTTCCGCTCATTGCTGTTTCCTGCTTCTGTCACCCGAGGCCGCGACCCTTGAGGGCAGTGGCGTCCGGTGAACTGGATCTTTGACGGTGCAATCACCGCCGCGAACAAAATAGGGTGCCTTTTGAAAAGCGACTATACGTTACTTTACGCGATTTGGCTTCCACCTGTGAAGCGCCGACAGGCAGTAGTCTCCGCTATTGCAAGGCGTATCCGGTACTGACAGGTCCGAGTCAATTCGCTTATAGTACCGGCAGCGGCGCAGGCGCCTCACTATAAAGGCTGGCAAGAGGATTTCAAGACACGTGACGGCTTCAGACAATGCCAACCCGCCCGAGCTGCTTGCGGCCATCGACATGGGCTCCAACAGTTTTCATATGGTGGTAGCCCGCCAGGTTCACGGGGAAATCCGGACCCTGGAGAAAATGGGCGAAAAGGTCCAGCTGGGGGCTGGCCTGGACGCCGACAACAACCTGACCGAAGAAGCCCAGCAACGCGCCCTTGCCTGCCTCAGCCGCTTTGCCCAGCGCATCAGCGGCATGCCCCCGGAAGCGGTGCAGATTGTTGGCACCAACGCCCTGAGGGTTGCCCGTAATACCCAGGAGTTCCTCGCCCGCGCCGAAGAAGTGCTCGGCTACCCGGTGGAGATCATCGCCGGCCGGGAAGAGGCCCGCCTGATCTACCTGGGCGTTTCCCATACCCTGTCTGATGATACCGGTCGCCGACTGGTGGTGGATATTGGCGGTGGCAGCACCGAATTCATCATCGGTGAGCGCTTCGAGACCCAGGCGCTGGAAAGCCTGCATATGGGGTGCGTGTCCTTCCGCAACCGCTATTTCCCTGACGGCAAGATCACCCGCCGGGTAATGGACCAGGCCGTCACCCATGCCTCCCAGGAGCTGCTCAATATCCGCTCCCGTTACCGGGAGCTGGGCTGGCACAGTGCCGTGGGCTCATCCGGCTCCATCAAGGCCGTCGCCAGTGTACTGGCCAGCCTGCGAATCACAGACGGCACCATCGATCTCAAGAGCATGCGGGAGCTACGTCGCCGCCTGATCGATATGGGCCATGTACGGCGGCTGGCAGACCTGGGGGTGCGTACTGACCGGCAGAGCATTTTCCCGGCCGGCTTTGCCATTCTGCTGGCTGCCTTCGAGTCCCTGGGCATCGAACAGATGACCTACGCCGATGGAGCCCTGCGGGAAGGGCTGCTGTACGACATCCAGGGGCGCATCCAGCACGAGGATGTCCGCGAGCGCACCATCACTGCGCTGCAGGAGCGCTATCACCTGGACCAGCGCCATGGCGAGGCGGTGGAAGCCTCGTCCATCGCCCTGTGGCGATGCGTCTGCCGGGACTGGAACATCAATACCCTTGGGGATGAGGAGCTGTTGCGGTGGGCCAGCCGGCTGCACGAGATCGGCCTGACCATTGCCCACAGCCAGTACCACAAACATGGTGCCTACCTGCTGCGTTATTCAGACCTGCCGGGCTTTACCCAGCAGTTCCAGCAGGAGCTGGCCACGCTGGTACGGGGCCACCGACGCAAGTTTACCCCGTCCATCTTTGACGGGTTCGAGCCTGCCGACGCACAGCGTCTCAAGCGTCTTTGCGTGCTGCTGAGGCTGGGAGTGCTGTTGCAACATGCCCGCAACTACGAGTCACCGCCAGCCCTTACGGCCAGGGCCTCGAACCGGCGCCTGCAACTGACCTTTGACGAAGACTGGCTCAGCCAGCGGCCGTTGACCCTGGCGGATCTGGAGAACGAGAAGGAGTACCTGGCCCGGCAGGACTTCTCGCTGGAGATCCAGACCCGCTAGCAAGCCTGTGTGCACCCGCGACCGGCCTCGCCGGACCACCCCTCTGGCCAGCCCCCGCGGATCAGGCTTCCAACTGCGCCTCCAGCTCTTCCAGCTTCTCACTGGTTTCCAGCCAGGTGACCTCAGCTTCTTCCAGCGCTGAACGTGCGCTTGCCTGGTCCGCCAGCAGGGCCTTGAGACGCTCCTTGCTGGCTGCATCGTACAGGGATGGGTCTGATAACACGTCCTCCAGCTCGGCCAGTTTCGCCTGGGCCGCCTCCATGGCTTTCTCCGCCTGGGTCAGCTGCTTCTTCCAGGGGCTCAGCTGTTTGCGCAGCTCTGCCTGCTCCCGCTTCTGTACCTTGCGCTGTTCCGCCGTGAGCCCCGTCCCCTGACTGGAAACGGCAGCCTGGCTGTCCCGACGCGGAGGCTCGTCATCATCCCGGCGCCGATCAGCCAGCCAGCGCTCGTAGTCTTCCAGGTCGCCCTCATAGGGCGCGACCGCGCCGTCACTGACCAGCCAGAACTCGTCCACGGTGTTGCGCAGCAGGTGCCGGTCGTGGGAGACCACCACCATCGCGCCGTCAAAGTTCTGCAGGGCCATGGTCAGGGCCTGGCGCATCTCCAGGTCCAGGTGGTTGGTAGGCTCATCCAGAAGCAGCAGGTTGGGCTTCTGCCAGGCAATCACCGCTAGCGCCACCCGGGCTTTTTCGCCGCCGGAGAAGGAACGGATGGCCGAGAGGGCCTCATCACCATGGAAGTCGAAGCCCCCCAGGAAGTTGCGAATGCTCTGTTCCGACGCCTTCGGCGACAGCCGCTGGAGGTGCAGGAACGGACTGGCGTCCAGGTCCAGGGACTCCAGCTGGTGCTGGGCGAAATAGCCAATGGCCAGGTGCTCACCGGTGGTGCGCTCTCCCGCCAGCAGGGTGGCTTCACCCCGCAGGGCATCCATCAGCGTGGATTTGCCGGCGCCGTTGGGGCCCAGCAGACCAATGCGGCTACCGGGCAACAGTGTGACGTTCAGCCCTGACAACACGACGGTGTCGCCATGACCGGCCTTGCCGTTACGGATCGACAACAGCGGGTTCGACACCTTCTCTGCCACCGGGAAGGTAAAGCTGAACGGCGAATCAATGTGGGCCGGCGCAATCTGCTCCATCCGTTCCAGCGCCTTGACCCGGCTTTGGGCCTGCCGGGCCTTGGTGGCCTTGGCCTTGAAGCGGTCGATAAAGCGCTGGATCTCGGCGACGCGGGCCTGCTGTTTCTCGTAGTTGGCCTGTTGCTGGGCCAGCCGTTCACTGCGCTGATGCTCAAAGGCGGAGTAGTTGCCGGTGTATTGCACCAGTTTCTTGCGGTCGAAATGGATGATATGGGTGGCAACCCGGTCCATGAAATCCCGGTCGTGGGAGATGAACAGTAACGTGCCCGGGTACCGGGAGAGCCAGTTCTCCAGCCACAGGCAGGCATCCAGGTCCAGGTGGTTCGTGGGCTCGTCCAGCAACAACAGGTCCGAAGGCTTCATCAGGGCCTGGGCCAGGTTCAGCCGGATACGCCAGCCACCGGAAAAGGAGGACACCGGCCGATCCGCATCGCCTTCGGCAAATCCCAGCCCCCGAATCAGCGCTTCCGCCCGGCGGGGTGCCGACCAGGCCTCGTGAACATCCAGTTCGCCATGGATGTGGGCCATGGCATGGTCGTTACCTTCAGCCTCCGCCTTTGCCAGTGCCGCCTCCAGTTCCCGCAGACGGGTATCGCCGTCCAGCACGAACTCCCGGGCGCTGCGCCCCGAGGCTTCCACCTCCTGGGCCATGTGGGCAATGCGACACCCGCCGGGGAGTGCAACTGCGCCCTGCTCGGCGGAGAGCTGACCCAGCAACAGCTGGAACAGGCTGGACTTGCCCGCGCCGTTGGCGCCGACAATGGCGACCCGCTGTCCCGGCTGAATGGTGACGCTGGTGGAATCTAGCAACCAGACACCACCGCGTTGTAAACTGAGATTGCTTATCGTAATCATTGCGGGATTATAACGCTCCCGGGGTAAAATTCGTGAATGAACCGGGGACCGGTTAACGGACGTTTCATGCCAGCGCAGGAACCAGGCTACACACCCGAGACGGATACGCCCCTGTGGCGCTTTTCACTGACCCTCTGGCAGCAGCCCGGGGCAAGCCAGTTGTGCCTGGACCTGCAGCAACAGGGCTGGTCCGTCACCCGCCTGCTCTGTGCCGGCTGGCTGGCCAGCGAGGGCCGCGACTATTCCGGCGACGAACCCGACACACTGCGCCGATGGCGCGCAACGGTGACGGAGTCCGTACGATCCCTTAAGAAATCCCTGGATAAATCCGATAACCTGCTCGCACCGCTACGGCAATCCCTGGCCAGGGCCGAGCTCGAAGCCGAGCGGATAGAGCTGTACCGGGCATGGCTGGCACTCGCTGACTCAGCCCCGGCAAGCCCGGTGACAGAGACAGCCTTGCTGGCAGAACAGAACCTCCGCGTGGCCGCCCCGGCCATCGAAGGCAGCCTCAACGAAAAATCGGAGCCCATGATCAGACATCTGGCAAAGCTCATCAACCTGATTTCGTCGCCGGAGGGCTCTGGCGGCCATCACAACGGGGGAGGCCCGGAGCCATGACCCGCTGGCTGATCCGTCTCGCCTTCCCGGCTCTGGGCCTGCTGGTGGCACTGCTGATTTTCGGCGTCAAGGCGCCACAAAACGCTGGCAGTGACCCGGAGCAAACCCGGGAATCCACGGCCATCCCCTCCTTTGAGGCCCTGGTTCCTGCACCGGTAACGCCCCCCGGCCCGGAAATCGTCTTCAAATGGCAGGACGCCGAAGGCAGCTGGCATTATGCCGACAAGCCGCCCCAGAGCGGCAGCTGGAATACCCTGGCGATCGAGCCCGGCCAGAACACACGGATGCTGGATCCGGTGCCACCGGACCCCGCCGGGGAAGACCTGACCGCGCCCTATTCCGCGCCTTTTGCGCTGGAACCCCAGCTGCCCCAGTCCGGAAGCTGAGTCACCCGGGCGAAAATGACGACTCCGTCAGTGGTATCACGGCGTTAAAGCAGTTACCTTTGGTCTTTGCCCACGAACAACTCATTATCGTGACAGGAATAACCATGAAGAAAACGCTGATCGCCCTTTCCGTTGCCGGCGTGCTCGCCGGTTGTACTGCCGGCACCCAGAGTCCGGAAGTTACCGAGGCACCGCTGGAAACCAACAGCGAGAAAGTCAGTTACGGCATGGGCATGGTGTTTGCCGAGCGCATGAAAAACGACCTGCCCGAACTGGAGCTGGAACAGTTTATCGAAGGCTTCCGCCACGGCCACGCAGAGGACGGGTCTCCCCGCCTCAGCCGCGAGGAAATCCAGGACGCCATGCTGGCCTATCAGCAGGAGATGCAGACCCGGCAGCAGCAGGACATGGAACAGGCTGCCACCACAAACCGGGAGGCTGGTGAACAGTTCCTGGCGGAGAACGGCGAACGTGACGAGGTCACCACCACCGAGTCCGGCCTGCAGTATGAAGTGATCGAGGAAGGTGACGGCGAGAAGCCCGGTCCGGACGACGAGGTCAAAGTGCACTACACCGGTGAGCTGCTCTCCGGGGAAGTGTTTGACAGCTCCCGCGAACGTGGAGAGCCGGTCAGTTTCCGCCTGAACCAGGTCATTGATGGCTGGACCGAAGGCCTGCAACTGATGAGCGAGGGCAGCCGCTTCAAGCTCTACATTCCGTCCGACCTGGCCTACGGTCCCGGCGGCAACATGAGCATCGGTCCCAATGAAACCCTGGTATTCGATGTGGAACTGCTGGAAGTGAACCCGGAGGATTAATCCGACGGTCATCACCTGAAACCAGAAAGGGCGACTCCACGGAGTCGCCCTTTCTGGTTGTGCAATTCGTTTTCTGTGCCCGTGATGCTGACCCGGCCGCACCGGACAGACTTCCCTTCAACGGCAAGCAGCCAAACTCACGCCGATGATGGCACCTTGTCGGCGTGGACGTTGTGCAGTTGCTCGATCAGGAAGTCTTCCAGCTCGAAGCGGGTTTCCAGGGCTTCACCCAGTCGGGACAGCTCCGCCATCAGGTCATCCATTTCTGACTCGGCCGGGCGCTTGCCATCGATGCGTTCGTTGAAGTCCAGTACCACCTCGGTGGTCTCACTGATGCGGGGGTAGATACGACCGGCCAGTTCGATACCGCCGTCGTCAAACTCCCTGGCCTCCTGAATCAGCTGTTCGTAGATCTCGAAGTGGCCCGCTGACGTGTAGTCCACCAGGATCTGACAGAGCCGCTCCAGCTTCTTACCGAGGTTCTCTGATGCAGTGTCCCGGGCGGTGTCGGAGAGGTCACAATAGTGCACCAACAACTCCTGACGCTCTTTCAGCCAGCGGTCAATCAACTGGTGGACGCCTCCCCAGCGCTCCTTCGCATTACGGCAGTTCTCTAACATGGTGCCTCCCGGGCGGATAAGGTTTGTCGCAGTCAGCAGTGAGAACCAAGTTACCCTAATTGCGCGCAGCCGGGCAAGCACCAAAAACACGGCATATACGGCTCTACATGGTACCGGGGAACGCCCTGTCAGTTACGGGCAGACGGCCGGATGAGGCCAAACAGGACCGCCAGCCCGGCCAGTATGATCAGGGTGAAGAATACGGCGGTCCACCCGGGTATGCTCAGACCCAGGAAGGTCCAGACCACCTTGGCACAGTCGCCGGTGCCCTTGACCGCCATGGCCAGCACTTCCATCAGCGGAAACACCTCCAGCATATAGTCAACCGAGGTGCCGCAGGCGGGCACCTGGTCTTCCGGCAAACTTTGCAGCCACAGCTGACGACCCGCCAGCCCTGCCCCGATACCCGCCGTCAGCGCCAGCAGAAAGCCATAGATGCGACCGCCGATGTGTCCCGGATTATGCACGACCGCCAGCAGCCCCACCGCGGCAACGCCCATGAACGCAAACCGCTGCAGCCAGCACAGCGGGCAGGGCTCCAGGCCCATGACGTATTCCATGTAGAATGCCACCGCCAGCAAGGCGGCCGGTACCAGGAAAGCAAAGAGAAAAACCAGTCTGCGCATCTGTCGAACAACCTTCTGTCGCGGTCTGGGGCCGTCCGACCCGCGATGGCTGCATCCATCACCGGGTCCTGCTATTCTGCGGACCAGACCATTTGCCAACGTGAAACAAGAAAACCGATGATGAATCGATACCTTGCCTTCTGGATCAGCCTCATCCTGGTTGTCGCACTGCCCCTCCCGGTTACTGCCGAGGACGAGCCTGAGGCTGACGAGACCAGTGAGGAGGCCCCGACCTTTACCGATTACGTGGAAATGAAGCCCTCATTCGTCACCCACGTGGGGGAACCGTCCGAGCGACTCAAATACCTGAAGGCCGATGTTACTCTCCGGGTGAATTCGGAAACCGCCCGGGCGGCCATTGAAACCCACATGCCCCGGCTACGCCATGAACTGGTCATGCTTTTTGGCGAACAGACCGACCTGGAAACCCTGTCGTCCCCTGAAGGCCAGCAGGCCGTCCGGGAGGAAGCCCGTACCCGACTGAACCAGGTCCTGGAACAACAGCGGACCGACGAACAGATCGTCAATGTGCTGTTCAGCACCTTCGTCATACAGCGCTGATCCAGACAGCGCTCAGCCAGCTGGCCAGGTACA
Source organism: Marinobacter sp. (assembly GCF_041690615.1). GTDB lineage: Bacteria > Pseudomonadota > Gammaproteobacteria > Pseudomonadales > Oleiphilaceae > Marinobacter. The sequence continues at coordinate 103,823 of NZ_JAWLGY010000003.1, read as the reverse complement.
GGGACCATTTACCCGCCTGTGACTGTCAGCTGGCCAGATAGTTCTCGAGAAATTCTCCGAACGTGCCGCTGTCGGCTTTTTCCATAGCCGCCTGCTCGTCCAGCGATTCCCGTGTCATGCGCTCGAAGTCTGCACGTACCTGCTCGTCAGGTACGGCTTCCTGCAGGCTGCGCTGGTGCTCCCGGGACATCTCCAGGGTCCACTCCCGGTGACCGCGACCGGTATCTTCCATGGCTGCAAGCACCCGGGCTGAGGGCAGCAATAACGGATCATCCAGCTTCTGCCGCTGCACCGCCAGGGCTTCCCGGTAGCGGGTACCGCCCTGCCACTGGTCCAGCTGCTCCGCCAGGCCGTTCAGTTCATCCAGGGCCTCCCGCGAGGCATCACCAAGGGCAATACTGCGATCGCAACGGGTCAGCTGGAGCCGGGGATCACGACCTTCATTGACCACGTCCTTGTAGTTGTCGTCCAGGCGATCACACTCGGCATCGCCAATTCGCGGACTGTCCTGCAGCAGGCAACCCAGCAGGAACAGGTCCAGGAAGTCCACCTGCGGTGCGTTCAGACCCAGAGGGGAGAATGGATCAAGATCCAGGCAGCGCACCTCGATGTACTCCACGCCGCGACGTTCCAGTGCCTGGATGGGCTTCTCGCCCCGCTCGGTGGTCCGCTTCGGCCGCACGGCGCTGTAGTACTCGTTCTCGATCTGCAGAATGCTGGTGTTGATCTGGATGAACTGATCGCCACGACGGGTGCCGATTTCCTCATAGGGAGGCCAGGTGGTGTGAATCGCCCGGTCGAGGGTCTCGGTGTAGGTTTTCAGCTCATTGAAACAGATATTCAGGGACGACTGGGCGTTGTTGTGATAGCCCAGATCCCCCATGCGCAGGGAAGTGGCATTACGGCCATAGAAGGTGTCGTCACTGAAAGGTGTGAGCTGGTGACTGACGCCGCGAACAAAGCTGGCGTCCAGCGCGGGAGAGGCACCGAACAGCAGCATCAGCAGCCAGCTGCGGCGGCGGAAATTGCGGATCAGCCAGAAATACTGGTCGGATTTGAAATCCTGCAGGGACTGCCCGTCGGCCAGCAACTGCTGCCATTTCTGCCAGAAGCTGTCCGGCAGAGACAGGTTGTAATGGGCGCCGGCAATGCTCTGCATCATCCGTCCGTAGCGTACCGCCAGACCCTGGCGGTACACATGCTTGAGCTGACCAATATGGGAACGGCCGTATTCCGCGATCGGAATACTCGGGTCACCATCCAGCTCACAGGGCATGCTGGCGGACCAGAGCACTTCGTCTTCCAGGTGCTGGTGCACAAACCAGTGAATATCCCGCAAGGACGCAAGCATTTCCTCGGTGCTGCGACACACCGGGGTGATCAGTTCCAGCAGGGATTCCGAATAATCGGTGGTGATGCGCGGATGGGTCAGCGCCGAACCCAGTGCCTTCGGATGCGGGGTCTGAGCAATGAACCCGTTGCGATCAACCCGCAGCCCCTCTTTCTCGGCCCCTTTCAGGAACCCGTCCCAGTCACTGGCATTGAGCTGAGCGAACAGCCCGTGGCGCGATGCACCCATGTTTGACTCCTCTGATCACCCGGCGAGCGGAAGCCTTGCCGCTACGGACGACTTTAGCACGGGCAGGCGACTGCAACGCCGCCTGCCGTCGTTGGATTAACGCTTGTCCTTGCGGGCTGAGGCCAGTGCCTCGGCCAGGGCCCCAGCCATGGCACCCCGGGGTTGTTGCGACTGACCGCCACGCCCGCCGCCACCGGAACCCTCGCGTGCCTGGGCGGGCTTGCGGCGTTCGCCCTGTCCCCGCCCCGGCCGGTTGCTCTCGCCGGGCTTGTCATCCAGGCGCATGGACAGGCCAATACGCTTGCGGGGAATGTCCACTTCCATCACTTTGACCTTGACGATATCGCCGGCCTTGACCACCTCACGGGGGTCCTTAACAAACTCATGGGACAGGGCCGAGATATGAACCAGGCCGTCCTGATGCACACCGATATCCACGAACGCCCCGAAATTGGTGACGTTGGTCACCGTACCTTCAAGGGTCATGCCGGGCTTCAGGTCATTGAGGGTTTCCACCCCTTCCTGGAAGCTGGCAAAACGGAACTCCGGCCGGGGGTCGCGCCCCGGCTTTTCCAGCTCGGCGATGATATCCCGGATGGTGGGCACCCCGAACTGGTCGGTTACGTAGTCTTCCGGATTCAGGCTGCGCAAAAAACTGACATCGCCGATCAGGTCCGCCACCTTGCGGCCACTCTTCCCGGCGATGGCTTCCACCACACCGTAAGCCTCGGGATGTACGGCGGAACGGTCCAGGGGGTTCTCTCCCTGGCTGATTCGCAGGAAGCCGGCGGCCTGTTCAAAGGTCTTCGGCCCCAGCCTGGGCACTTCCAGCAACTGCTTACGACTGCGGAAGCCACCGTTGCGGCTGCGGAACTCTATGATGTTCTCGGCGGTGCCGGGGTTGAGACCGGATACCCTTGCCAGCAAGGGTGCCGAGGCGGTATTGAGATCAACGCCCACCCCATTGACACAATCCTCAACCACCGCGTCAAGGCTGCGGGCGAGTTGCACCTGGGAGACATCGTGCTGGTACTGGCCGACGCCGATGGACTTGGGTTCAATCTTGACCAATTCCGCCAGCGGGTCCTGCAGCCGGCGGGCGATAGAGACAGCACCGCGAATGGTTACGTCCAGGTCCGGCAGTTCCCGCGAGGCAAATTCAGAGGCTGAATAAATGGACGCGCCGGATTCGCTCACAACAATGCGGTTAAGCTTGAACTCCGGGTAGCGCTTGCACAGGTCGGCCACCAGCCTTTCGGTTTCCCGGGACGCGGTACCATTGCCGATGGCCACCAGTTCGATTCTGTGTTCCCGGCACCACTTCGCCAGCTGCTCTATGGACTGGTCCCACTGGTTCTTCGGGGCGTGGGGGTAGATGGCGCCGTAGCCGGCCACCTGGCCGGTTCCGTCGATAATCGCGACTTTTACCCCGGTACGCAGCCCCGGATCCAGGCCAAGCGTCGGCCGGGGGCCGGCGGGGGCCAGCAGGAGCAGGTCCTTGAGGTTGTTCGCAAAGACCTGGATGGCCTCGGCTTCGGCGCCTTCACGCACCTGGGCCATCAGGTCCGTTTCCAGCTGGGTGGAGAGCTTGACCCGCCAGGTCCAGCGCACCACTTCCGCCAGCCAGCGATCCGCCGGGCGCCCCTGGTCACGGATGCGCCAGTGCGCGGTAACCTTCGCCTCCGCCGGGTGAGGCACGCGGCGGTCATCGCTCTCGCCTTCCACGGTGATGGCGTAGGTGAGAATACCCTCGTTACGGCCCCGCAGGATCGCCAGCGCCCGGTGGGATGGCATTTTTTTCAGGGGCTCCTGATGATCAAAGTAGTCCCGGAACTTGGCGCCCTCGTTTTCCTTGCCTTCAATCACGGTAACTTTCAGCTGCCCCTCATTCCACAGGTAATCCCGCAGACGACCGAGCAGTTCCGCATCCTCGGCAAAGCGTTCCATAAGAATATTACGGGCGCCTTCCAGGGCAGACTTGGCGTCTTCGACACCGGCTTCGGGGTTAAGGTATTCCGCCGCCAGTGATTCCGGATCCTGGCCCGGGTTCTCATAGAGGCTGTCCGCCAATGGCTCCAGTCCTGCCTCACGGGCAATCTGGGCCTTAGTACGGCGCTTGGGCTTGTAGGGCAGGTACAGGTCTTCCAGGCGGTTCTTGGTGTCAGCCTCATCGATGGCTGCGCGGAGTTCATCCGTCAGCTTGCCCTGCTCATCGATGCTCTTGAGGATGGTCTCCCGCCGCTCTTCCAGCTCCCGCAGATAGCGTAGCCGCTCCTCCAGGGTTCGCAACTGGCTGTCGTCCAGGGCGCCGGTCACTTCTTTCCGGTAGCGGGCAATGAAGGGCACGGTGGCGCCCTCGTCAAGCAGGGCAATGGTGGCGTTAACCTGTTGTTCGCGAACACCGAGTTCTTCGGCAATCCGGCCTGGAATACTGATCATGCTGTGTTACCTGAAAGGGAAAATCCTGCCCGCGGGACGACGGGCCATTCGTCACCAGCCGCCTGTCGGATTCAGGGCGGCCGGATTTCATCAGACCGCAAAAGGTACAGGGCCTTACTCCGGCAGGCAAGCCAGGCGATTGCGGTCCTGCAGGAAATCCAGCAGTGCCGGCCAGGGCATGGGGCGGGCATAGTAGTATCCCTGCACTTCGTCGCAGTGCTGGTCACGAAGGAAGGCCAGCTGTCCTTCGGTTTCCACACCCTCCGCCACCACGCTCATCTGCAGGCTGTGGGCCAGGCTGATAATGGCCCGGATGATGTGCTCCGAGTCGCCGGTTTCACCCAGGGCCTGAACGAAGGACTTGTCGATCTTGACCAGGGAGATGGGCAGGTGTTGCAGGTTGGTAAGGGAGGAATAGCCGGTGCCAAAGTCATCCAGGGCAAAGCTGATACCCAGCTGACTCAGTTCCCGCAGACAGCGCTGGGCATAGTCCGGGTCGTGCATCATGGCGGTTTCGGTAAGTTCCAGCTCCAGCAGGCTGGTGTCCACGTTGGCGTTGAAGATAATGCGGAAGATGGTTTCTGTCATTTTGCGGTCATGGAACTGCCGGAACGACAGGTTGACCGCAAACACCAGCCCCGGGAAGCCCAGGTCCGCCGACTCCTGCAGCCGGGCGCAGGCCTGCTCGATCACCCAGTAGCCGATGGGCACAATCAGGCCACTGCGCTCCGCCGCCGGAATGAACTCATCGGGCATGACCAGCCCCCGGGTGGGATGATTCCAGCGAATCAGGCACTCCACCCCCCTCACCTCGCCGGTAACCAGGTCGATGCGGGGCTGGTAGTAGAGCTCCAGTTCGCCAGACCGCAGGGCATTACGCAGGTCCCCCTCCAGTTTTAGCTGGTGACCGGCGGAGATGTGAAGCTGGCGGTTATAGAAGCGGTAGCTGGTGCCGGAGTCGCGTTTGGCCTCGAACATGGCACGGTTGGCCCGGCGCAACAGGGTTTCCGGAGTATCGCCGGCTTCGGGGAAAGTAGCCACGCCGAGGCTGGCGGTCACACCCACCCGGTTACCGGCCACGGTGACCGGGTCGCTCATGGCTGACACCAGTTTGCGGACGATCTGGGAGAGATCCAGGGAGTCATCCACATTTTCGGCGATCACCGCCAGCTCGTCACCGCCAATGCGCATCAGCGAGTCCACCCGGCGCATGACCTGACGCAGCCGCTCGGCCAGCCGGAGCACCAGCTCATCACCCTGTCGGTAACCCAGGGATTCATTAACGGTACGGAAGTCGTCCAGGTTGATGTGAATCAGCGCCAGTCGGTGATTGCCCCGCTCGGCCCGGAGAATCGCCTGCTGCAGACGGTCGAAGAACAGGTTGCGGTTGATAAAGCCACTGGCTACTTCCCGCCCCAGCTGGCCGCCGGCGCTGTCTTCCAGTTGTTGACGGAACCAGACACAACGCACGGCCCGGGCCAGTGACCAGCGGTCCACGCGGCCCTTGCAGAGGTAATCTGCCGCACCGCCGGCCAGAAGCCCCTCTGCCAGCTCATCTTCGAGCCCCCCGCCAATGGCGATCACCGGCTTTTCATTGCCGGCCACTGCCAGGTACTGGAGAAAGCCACCCTCGGAGCCTGCGTGAAAGGTGGGCTCCCATAACAGCACGTCGAAATGGGCGTTGATCAGCAGATCACCGACATCATCCGGGTCGGGGCACCAGGTCAGTTCGGGAACAAAGTCACCATGGCCATGGAGCATGGCCCCGTACCGCAGAAAGTCGGTCTGTTCCCCGGTCAGGACCAGGATGCGCAGGTTATCGGACTGCATGACAGATTCAGATGCTCTTGTTACCCCGCCCACCATGGGCCGGATGATATGACTGCCAGAAGGTGATCCGTGGAGATCCCGTATCGTTTCAACAAGATTGCGAACGTACAGGTCGGCCCCAGAAACACCTTACCAAGATAGCTGATAGCCAATGAAGATACAGAATTTGGTCTCAGGTAGAATGCTCCTTTCTGCCGAATCCCGCATCAGGTGAACTGTGTCACAACTTAACCCCCGTCAACGCGAAGCCGTGCATTACATCGACGGCCCCCTGCTGGTACTCGCGGGGGCCGGTAGTGGCAAGACCAGCGTGATTACCCGCAAGATCGCCTACCTGATCGAGCAGGCCGGCATCCCGGGGCGACACATTGCCGCAGTGACCTTCACCAACAAGGCCGCGCGGGAGATGAAAGAACGCGTGGGCAAGCTGGTAGACCGCAAGCAGACCCGGGGGCTTACAGTCTCCACCTTCCATAACCTGGGCATGCACATCATCCGTGAGGAGCTGGCCCACCTGGGCTACCACCCGGGCTTTTCCATCTTCGACGCAGAAGACGCCAAGGCCCTGCTGCAGGACTTGATGCTGCGGGAAGCCAGCGCCGACGCCGGTGATGAACTGTCGGACATCCAGCACACCATCTCCGCCTGGAAGAATGACATGAAGGGCCCGGAGGACGCCTGGAGCCGGGCAGCCGACGAGCGGGAACAGCGCATTGCCCTGATCTACAAGCGCTACCAGCAGTACCTCAAGGCCTATAATGCGGTGGACTTCGATGACCTGATCCTGCTGCCGGTACAGTTATTCCGCACCGTGCCGGAAGCCCTGGCCAAGTGGCGCCGCAAGATCCGCTATATGCTGGTGGATGAATACCAGGACACCAACCTGTGCCAGTACGAACTGGTCAAACTGCTGGTGGCGGAACGGGCGGCGTTTACCGTGGTGGGGGACGATGACCAGTCCATCTATGCCTGGCGGGGGGCCCGGCCGGAGAACCTGGTGCAGCTGAAAGCGGATTTCCCCAGCCTGAAGATCGTCAAGCTGGAACAGAACTACCGGTCCACCGCCCGTATCCTGCGTTGCGCCAATGAAGTGATCGCCAACAACCCCCACGTATTTGAGAAGGCCCTGTGGAGCGACCACACCATCGGTGATGAACTGCGCATTGTGCGTTGCCGCAACGAGGACGCCGAGTCCCACCGGATAGCATCAGAGATCATTGACCAGAAGCTCAAGAAGGGTCTGCAGTTCCGGGACTTTGCCGTGCTCTACCGCGGTAACCACCAGGCCCGGCTGCTGGAAATGAAACTGCAGGCCTTCCAGATTCCCTACCGGATTTCCGGTGGCCAGTCGTTTTTCTCGAAGAACGAGATACGGGACGCCATGGCCTACCTGCGCCTGCTGATCAACCCGGACGATGACGCCGCCTTCCTGCGGGTGGTCAACGTACCCCGGCGGGAAATCGGCCCCCGCACCCTGGAACAACTGAGCCACTACTCCCGCGCCCGGGACATCAGCCTGCACCGGGCCCTGGACGAAATGGGCGTGGAGACCCATGTTACCGAGAAGGGCCTGGACCGGCTGCGCCGTTTTCGCCACTGGGTGGAAGGCACCTGTCGTCGCCTTCATGAAGAAGACCCGGTGCCGGTACTCAAGCAACTGTTCACCGATATCGAGTATGAAGAGTGGCTGCACCAGCACGCCAGCAGCCCCAAGCAGGCAGAACGCCGGATGGAGAACATCTGGTACCTGGTGGATTCCATCCAGCGCATGCTGGACGACGACAAGGGCACCGCCAACGAGACCACCATTGAAGACGCCATCAGCCGACTGATACTCAGAGACCTGATGGAGCAGCAGGAAGAAGAGGACGACAGCGACAAGGTGCAACTGCTGACCCTGCATGCCTCAAAGGGTCTGGAGTTCCCACACGTGTTCATCATGGGCCTGGAAGAGGAAATCCTGCCTCACCGCTCCAGTATCGAGGAAGGCAATATCGAGGAAGAACGGCGACTGATGTACGTGGGCATTACCCGGGCCCGGGAGACCCTGACACTGACTTTCGCGGCGCAACGCCGCCAGTATGGCGAAAAGCTGGAGACCATACCCAGCCGCTTCCTGGACGAACTGCCGGAGGGCGACGTGAAATGGGAAGGAACCGGTGACCTGGATCAGGAAGCCAATCAGCAGAAAGGCAAGGCGACTCTCAGCGCTCTCCTGGGGGACCTGGGTAGCTGACGAGTTGCAGGACAGGGGAAGAGAAGAAAAGGCCGGCCCGCCAAACGCGAGCCGGCCTTTCTGCATCAATTAACCGCGTCTACCATATGCTCTACCGCAGCTTCGATTTCCTCATCGGAACAGCTGCTGCATCCGCCTTTGGCAGGCATGCCCTGGAAGCCATTGATGGCGTGGTCCACGAGAGTCTCCATGCCCTTGTCGATTCGGTCGCTCCAGGCATCCGCATCACCCAGAATGGGGGCACCCGCCGCGCCGGTAGCATGGCAGGCGGTGCAGGCGGACTCGTATACCACGTCACCGGCGCGGGGGCCGTCACTTGATTCCTCCGATGAAGCCGCGGCAGCGGAACCGCACTCCTCACCCTGCAGGCAGACCTTGCCCACCGGGGCGATACGCTCACGGATCTGATCTTCAACACTTGCAACAGCGCTTGCCGCCGTCAGACCGAATGCAACCAGTGCGGCCGCCAGGACTCTCATCATTTTCACAATGCACCTCTCATCAGAGCATTCCGGGAACCAGGGGTGTTGACGGATCCGAAGGCTCCCCAATTGTATGTGGGCGCATTATAGCGGGTGGAGCCGGGCAAAAAAACCAACAAACCGCTAAGATAGGGCAGTTCCTGTTTCACCCACCGGCCGAGGACGCAATGACCGGCAAACCTTCACAGAATACCCACCCCTGGCGCAAGCCGCTGCTGGCTGCGGAATTCATTGCCCTGGCGATACTGGTCGGGTCCATGGCGATGCTTGGCCAGGCCAGTGGTGGCGGACAGGTTGATCCGGCCTGGCTGCTGATTCCCGCTGGCGCCAGCCTGGTTGTTTTCCTTTCGTTCCTGGGGCTGATGTACCTTCGATGGGTCGCCTCGGCAGAAGCTGGCCAGAGCCGCCGGCAAAAGATTCTCTTCGGCCTGCTGGCGTTGACACTGCTGGGCGTGTGGGCCTATGCCATTGCCCAGACCTGGCAAAGCCTGCCGGGGTGAGCAGCGGTTAATGCTTCTGCAATGATGATGTCACGCCAGTTAGCCCATCATGGCCTGTTGACCACAAAAGGACCGCCTATGAGAGTATGGAACCCACTGATCCTGACCGTCTGCGCCGGCGTGTTGATACCGCTACAGGCGGGCGCCCAGGCGCAGGACGACACGGACGAGGAGATCACCCGGGAAGAAGTGGAGGCACTCGCGGACGAGGTTGGCGAGGAGGTCGAGCAGTCCGGAGAACAGAGCTCGGACGACCGGGCGATGGAGCAGGAAATCGAGGAATATGAGGCCAAGGAGCGCCTGATCGGTTCACTGATCGGCGGTTTCGTCCCTTATCAGCCCACCTATATCCTGCCCTACACCTATGTGGAAAGCCCCAACCAGAACCCCGTTAGCCCACGGCTGGGGGTATCGGACTACGACGCCAACCTGTATAACGAAGAGGCCAAGTATCAGATCAGCTTCAGGGTGCCGTTGCTGACCGGCGTGCTCGACGAACGTACGACGCTCTGGTTCGGCTATACCCAGAAATCGTTCTGGCAGGTATTCAACACCAAGGAGTCTGCTCCTTTCCGGGAGACCAACTACGAACCGGAAATCTTCCTGCGGCAGCGTCTAGGCTGGGATTTCGGCCCGGGAGAGCTGAATACAGCTGCCATTGGCCTGGTCCACCAATCCAACGGGCAGTCCGAACCCCGCTCCCGCAGCTGGAACCGCATCAAGGGCAGCGTCTCCTATACCTACAATCGCTGGCTGTTCATGGTGAACCCCTGGTATCGCCTGCCGGAAAAGGACAGCGATGACGACAACCCGGATATCGAGGAGTACCTCGGCTATGCGGAGTACATTGCTGTCTACAAATGGAACGATGACCACGTCCTGTCCACCAAACTGATGAACAACCTGCGGTCAGACGATAATCGCACCTCGGTAGAGCTGGGTTACAGCTTCCCCATGGGCGACACCCTCAAGGGCTTCGTGCAGTATTACAACGGCTACGGCGAGAGTCTGATCGACTACAACGAGCGGATGCACCGTATCGGTATCGGCATCATGCTGAACGACTGGCTGTAACTTCCGGTTTTGCGGCTGACAAACGCACAGGGACGACCAGCTGGTCGTGCCTGTGCCGTATACCTATGCCGCATAGACCTCACCCGGCCATCAGGCCTGGTTAAGCCGCTCCATCTCGTTCAGTAACTCAGCGGTTTTCTCTTCCATCAGGGCCTTGTCGCCCCGTGACTCCACGTTTAGTCGAACCACCGGCTCGGTGTTGGACATGCGCAGGTTGAAGCGCCAGTCATCGAACTCCACACTGAGGCCATCGACATGACTGATTGCATTGGCCTTGGCACCGTAGGTTTCCTCGATGGCCTTGATAACCCTGGGTGGATTATCGATGGTCCGGTTGATCTCGCCACTGGCCGGGTAGGCCTCGATCCGGGCATCAATCAGTGACGACAGGGTCTGCCCGGACTGGCACAGGCGCTCGGCCACCAGCAGCCAGGGGATCATGCCACTGTCGCAGTAGGCGAAGTCCCGGAAATAGTGGTGGGCACTCATCTCGCCACCATATACGGCGTCTTCGTCCCGCATCCGCTGCTTGATAAAGGCGTGGCCGGTCTTGCTTTCCACCGGCTCACCGCCGGCGGCCCGGACCAGGTCCAGAGTATTCCAGGTCAGGCGCGGGTCGTGGATGACCTTGCCACCGCCGGTCTTGCGCAGGAACTGATCCGCCAGCAGGCCGACAATGTAATAGCCCTCAATGAAACGACCGGTTTCGTCAAAGAAGAAACAGCGGTCAAAGTCACCATCCCAGGCAATGCCCATAGCCGCCTGGTGCTCCAGTACCGCCTCCGCCGTCGCGGCGCGGTTTTCCGGCAGGATCGGGTTGGGCACCCCGTTCGGGAAATGGCCGTCCGGCTCATGATGGACCTTGATAAACTCGAAAGGCAGGTGTTGTTCGAGGGCATCGATCACCAGCCCGGCCCCGCCATTGCCGGCGTTGACCACGATTTTCATGGGTTTTAGCGCGGTTGCATCGATGTACCCGAGCAGGTGGTCCACATAAGGGGCCATGACTTCCAGGGTTTCATATTTACCCTGTCGGGGGGCGTCTTCAAAGGGTTCCGGAACCCGGTCGCGGATATCGTTGAGGCCGTTATCGGAGCTGATGGGCCGGGACTCCGGACCCACCATTTTCATACCATTATGGTCCCGGGGGTTGTGGCTGGCCGTTACCATGATGCCCCCGTCCATGCCGAAATGACTGGTGGCGAAATAGACGTGCTCGGTACCACCCAGCCCGATATCGAACACATCGGCGCCAGCGGCCATCAGCCCGGAACTCAACGCATCCGCGATTTCAGGGCTGGACAGCCGGATGTCGTAGCCGACAATCACCTTGCGGGCACCGGTCACTTCCACATAGGCACGGCCAATGCGCTCGGCCAGGTTCGGATTAAGCTGGTCCGGCACGCGGCCACGCAGGTCATAGGCTTTAAAGCAGGACAGGTCCATGGCAAAGATTCTCCCGGTTGGTCTGCGGTATCAGGTTCGGGGCGTCCATTGGGGTTACACCCCGGTATCAGGCAACAACCGGGCCCATTCTAGCCATTTGCCGATGACAACTGCAGTTCCGAACGGAAAAATGACCAAAAAGAAACCCGGCCTTAACAGGGCCGGGTCCCGGACAAGGGCATGGCCGGCCGGCCATGCCCGGATTCAGTGCAGGGCCGCGATTATTCCGCGGCGCCGGACTGCAGCTGAATGTAATTCTGAATACCCATCTGGCCGATCATTTCCAGTTGGGTTTCCAGCCAGTCGATATGTTCTTCCTCACTGTCGAGGATGCTGCGGAACAGCTCACGGCTGGAGTAGTCCTTCACATCCTCGCAATAGAGGATGGCTTCCTTGAGATCAGAGTGGGCAGTCATCTCCAGCTTGAGGTCACACTCGATCATTTCCTGGACATTCTCACCAATCAGCAGCTTGTTCAGGTCCTGCAGATTCGGCAGGCCTTCCAGGAACAGAATGCGCTCAATGAGCTGGTCGGCATGCTTCATCTCGTCAATGGACTCTTCGTACTCCTTGTCCGCCAACTTGGTGATGCCCCAGTCCTTGTACATGCGCGAATGCAGGAAGTACTGGTTAATGGCGGTCAGCTCATTGGCCAGCACCTTGTTCAGAAACTGGATAACCTTCTTGTCACCTTTCACGGCCAGGGCCTCCTCTGGTTGTCTCTCATTCAGGCTGACGACCGTCTGACCGGGCGTCGCATCTCAACTGAACCGCTGCGTTGCTACAGCAGATGCCTCAAGGATAGACCGTAATCCGCCAAGAAAAAATCGCGCAAGAGAATGGTTTACGTTTGACAGAGGTCATTGACAGCGGCGCTGGCCGGGATGGTTTCCCGGTCAGGCGGGCTGGGCGAGCAGGTTGGCCAGGGCCAGGTAATCAGAAGAGCGGGACTCACGCAGAATTTCCCTGGCGGTACAGGCGCAACGCCCACACTGGCGCCCGACACCAAGCTCCTTGCCAAGCTGACGCATGGAACTGACACCGTTCTCCGCAGCTTCACGGATTTCACGGTCGGTAACACCAGTGCAGAGGCAGACGTACATAGGAGAAATCTCTCGTCCCAATCAAACTTAGTGATAATTATTGTTATTCGCAGGCGTGATTGCAACCCGTTTAATCGGTTCTGTACAAAAAATCACACAACAGCGGGTCAGCAAAATCCGCTACACTTGCCTCCTCCCCATGGACAAACCACGGAGCAACCATGGCCCTGAAAGCCACCGTGTTCAAAGCGACCCTTAACATCGCCGACATGGATCGCCACTACTACGCCGACCATCACGTCACCATCGCCCGGCATCCTTCCGAGACAGACGAGCGCATGATGGTGCGATTGCTGGCCTTTGCCCTGCACGCCAACGATGCCCTGGAGTTCACCCGTGGTCTCAGCACTGATGACGAGCCAGACTTATGGCAGAAGGACCTGACCGGGCACATCGAACACTGGGTAGAGGTAGGCCTGCCCGAGGAGGACCGCGTACGCAAGGCCTGCAACCGGGCAGACAGGGTGACGATCTATGGTTACGGCGGGCGGGCACTGCCGGTGTGGTGGGATAAACACCACAACCGCCTGGAGCGACACGAAAACCTGTCGGTCATCGCGTTGGCGCAGGACGATACCGCCGCCCTGGCTGAACTGGCCGACCGCACCATGAACCTGCAGGTCAATATCCAGGATGGTGAAGTGACCGTGGGCGATGGTACCACCGTGATCAGTCTGACGCCGGAAGTGCGTTTGTAGGTCAGAACCAGATTCCCACAAACTCCCGGGCTCGCCGGCTGACAGGCAACCCCTGACTTTGCAGGACGGTGACCAGCTCCCGCGACTCCCGGGGATTCAGGAAGTCAGCCAGGGGAATTTCCTCGCCCCCGGAACAAAGCCACACCTGCTCACGCATCCAGGGATGGGGTTCCGGGTCCAGCTGGATCCTCACCGCCGGGCGTGGCCATTGCCAGTGGTGCTCCCGGCGCTGGTGGCCCTTTTCCAGGACAATGGTGGAAGGTCCGAAAGTGATCACTTCCTGGCGGGCACATTTGCGGGCGGTATACCACAGGCCGGCCCCGACGGCTGTGAGCTCCAGTCCGGCAAAGGGAATGACCATCCAGACCCCCGCCAGGGTCCAGCCGGCCACCACGCAACCGGTCACCACCGACAGTCCCAGCCACACCCGCACCAGGCCGGGCCAGCTGATGGACCGGTTGGGGGTCAGCCGGTAGCGGATACCGTCATTGTCTGCCAGCCGTTCGATCATCGGAAGCTCACTCATCCACGAACGCCAAATTGCCTTTTATCAAGTATAGGCAAAGACCGGCAACTGACATCAAAAGAGAGGCTCAGGGAGGGCTGGACAGATTCCGTCTGCCCACGTAAGATTGCGCACTCGAAATCACCGGCAACCGGTGAATTTGAATCCGCCCGTAGCTCAGCTGGATAGAGCGCTGCCCTCCGGAGGCAAGGGTCGAAGAAAAAATCCGGAACCGAAGGCAACGGTCAAACATGCCAAACTTGTTGAAATCCGCCCGTAGCTCAGCTGGATAGAGCGTCGCCCTCCGGAGGCGAAGGTCTCAGGTTCGAATCCTGACGGGCGGGCCATTTTCATGGCGAATCAACACGTTAAGCTCCTCAATCTTACCTTCTATAGTTGTTTCGCGAAACTGCAATCGCTCAAGCTTCGAAAAGGGTAATGACCTCTGCCCTGCTTTCATAATTGCCTTGTCTGGCACACGAAATTGAGCATGTGTCCAAATTGTGTCCACTGTGTGTCCACGACTTTAGGTCGACATTTCGAGAGCTGAAAACTTTGACCATTGCACGAAGAACGTATCATCCCAGTCTGGACACAAAACACTGACGATCCGAGTCGCCAGAATCTCGCTCGCTCCATCAGCTTTCTCGATCAGCGAATTGCCCCCCTTCACGTCCTTTAAAACTAGATTTCACGATTACAGATCGATGGACCTTGGTCGCAAGCTAGAGTCACAGAAGGCAATGCCTTCACATACCCGGGCCACCATTCACCAACTAGCGCAATGAAGAGAGCTGAAGCTCTGGACTTTTAACGTATTCATCACTAACGTCTTGATTTTGGAATAGCTGTAATTTTGCGTAAGGGTTGAACCCTAGCATTGCTGTCAGGGAGAGAATGAAGTGATCGTTAAAAATAAGACAATTATCCAATCACTTTCGCATCTCCAATCGCCTCAGTTCCACATCACATCGTCAGCTTTCTATCTCAGCAACTACTGCCGCACAGGGAGTCCGCAGCGATGAGCCAATCAAATGGCCTGATTTCCTTCCTTCGCCATTACGGTCCAATCCCGGCTGGGGACAACATGTACGACGAGCTGATCCAGGCGGAAATCGAGCGTCATGAAATTGATCCCGTGATTCACATCAGTCCTGCGAAGCTGGAAGAGGTTAAGGAAAATTTTGAATCTGCCGAGCCCCGGAACGTCGTTCTTACGGGGACTGCAGGCGATGGCAAAACGTTCCATTGTCGGCAAATTTGGATTGCTTTTGGTGGTGACCCAGGTCATTGGAATGCAGGCGAAAAGGTCGTTTCGTTAACGCTCCCTGTATCTAGAAAAACACTGATCATCGTGAAAGACTTGAGCGAGCTTACTCAGGATGAGAAAACAAATGTCCTCAGCGGGCTTGCAGGTGCGGTAACAGACGCATCTGCTGAGAATGTATATCTTGTCGCTGCTAACGATGGCCAACTTCTCGCAAGCTGGCGTGATTGGTCAGATAACCAAGGGGAGCAAGAGCATCGGATATTCAAGACTGTGGAGGATATGCTGGTAGAGGAGCGAATTGAAGACGAGTCATTGAACCTCTACCTTTTTAATCTCAGCCGCCTAGACGCTTCAAATCACTTCCACGAAATCATAGAACAAATTGTTGAGCACCCCCAATGGTCAAACTGCGAAGGCTGTGACTTATTAGGTGACGACGGTTCGACAACTTGCCCAATTCGGCTAAATCGCGAACGAATCCGTAAAAGCGGTGACGGAGCGGTATTTCGCAAAAGACTTGGAGAGTTGATGACTCTGGCTCGGGCCAACCGCATGCACGTGCCAATCCGTGACCTTCTACTTCTTAGCGTCAATATTCTTCTAGGGGACCGGCAGAGTGGCCGCATTCTCTTAACATGCCGCTCGGCCAAGAATCGCGCAGAAAAAGAGGATTATCGCTTAACCAACCCTTATGCCAACGTCTTCGGCATGAACCTTCCTGAGCGGCAGAGACAACAATACCAAGTTTTCAACATCCTCGAAGCCTTCGGCATTGGGCGCGAAACCGACAACAAATTTGATAACCTATTGATTTACGGACCATATAGTGGCTCAGATGCGTACACCCAATTCGTATCCAATGACATCTATTATGGAGCTGCAGCCTACAAACGATATTTGCAGGACTATCTGGAAGGAGCCCGCGACGATATAGAAGAATTTATGCAGGCGCTTTCACGGCAGAGACAAAGGCTTTTTTTCTCACTTCCCTCCACCAGCCCCCTAGATCCCTGGCGCTTGACCGTCTACCAGGCTTCTGGCCAATTTTTAGAGTTTGTTGAGGGCTTGAAAGACGATGGTGACACGTCCCGAACAGAAGAACTGTTGGTCCGCGGACTCAATAGAACATTTTGCGGGATGATGATTGATGAAGGGACCAAGCTCTATCTTGCCTCCTCTGGCGGAGATGGCCGCGGCAGAATTGCTTCCCTTCTAAACTACGATTTGCCGACATCGAGGCACAGAAGAGATCCATATCTTAGCTTTGTTTTAGATAAAGATGACGCAACGCCTTGCATGCAGATAGTTGATCCTGCGGCAGATGGCGACGGCATTATTGACACTCTAACCCTTCAGCTTACCCATTTCGAGTACTTGGTGAGAGTAGCAAGTGGGAGCTTGCCCGCCAGCTTTTCTCGGCAATGCAACGAAGATTTTTTGGACTTCAAGCTCAGACTCATAACCCGCTTAGACGGGTTGATTGGCGAAGAACCAACTCGCGACGAGATAAACTTAGAGGCTCTTACTGTAGATAACGAAGGGCGAGTGCACCCCGAAAATATTCGAATAAGGCTAGACTCATGAAGGCACGCCTTGAGGCTCCGGCGAAATACAGAAAAGATGTCAATGTGTGGGTTGATGAAGCTATATGGGGCCATCGCCTGTACAACGACCAAACGCCCTGGCTCGTATTTTTAGAGTTCCTAGCAATATTTCAATCCCGCCAGGAGCAGGCAAAGGCTCTGAAGGAACACTGGGGAGAGGATGCTCATGAAGCCTTTACGTACCACATTCCACGACTCCTTCCTCTCAGGCAGCTAATCTTTAACAACCCACACCTTCGGTTTGTCGAAGACAGCTATCAAACCGACCCGGAGCGATGGAAGGAATGGTTCAAAGCGTTTTCTTCTGACGACGACTTCAGGTATCTCCAAGATCGTTTTGGCTCGTTTGCTCGTCTCTCCCGAGTGGTTGAGCTTTTTCAAACAACTGCAGTCGAGCCACATCGGAAGCGCAGATGGACGTCACGCTTTCTTTTTCCTTATGGCCCGAACTGCCTTTACGCTGACTTGCCTGCAAACGCCAATAACAGCCCAGACAGGCGCTTCTTTGCTAGGAGCGGCGAACTTCTTTACCTCATGCTCAATCGCAGTGGCAACGGCGAGCTTCTCGCTAATCTAATTTCTCAAAAACTGCTACGCCACGACGAAACATGGAACCGTGTCGTTCGAGCCTTACTCCCTGAAGGATACAGAATCGACTCGAATCCCGTATCAAGCACGATCGGGTATCTACCTTTCGCCAAACGAAGGGAGTACGGCGATCTTTCTCAGACTTGGCTGACGCTACTTAATTTAGATCTCACAGGTGAGGCCCTACTTGATCCTTTGATGCGCCTCTCATCTCTTCACATGCTCATTTACATGCTTAGAAGAGCGAATGAGGAAGTTGGAGATTCCAGCGAACCGAAGTTCGTTCTGGAGATAGCTTCTCCAAAGAGAACAACACTGTTCGAACTTTCAAAAGAGAACTTCGGGGCGAACAGAATGCTACCCACAAGGGCTGTGCGCGCTTATATCGAGGCAGCTAAAAACGATGAGCGATGGCATGAGGCTTTGCAGGCAAGAGATCCTGCTGACGCAGTGCGGGAATATCTCGCTCAGCGATACGATTGGCAGCCTGCCGACGGCATCCCTTCCGGTGACCCAGAGACTATATTTGAAGCCTTAAGGGAATACGCAGAAAGCCGTCACCAACAACACGTTGGAAAGGTCCACCTGGAATGGGCGAAACAAATTGGGTTGGCAGTATCGCGTAGAGGGTCTGGAACCTGGTACTCACCCGATGATTCTCTACTTAAAGCTCTTGTCATGTGCGTTGTGGACGAGGGACGAGAGGAATATCACCGCTTTCTTTCCAAACTCTATGAAAAATTCCGGTTAATAATCGGCCCGAATGAGGCAGAAAGAGCTTTCGGAACACTGCCTACCGATCAAAATGCTTTTTTACAAAATACCCAACGCTTGGAACAACGCTTAAGGACTCTGGGGTTGCTACGCCGCCTCTCTGATGATTGCGCCTATGTCGAGAACCCTTTTAGGAGCAACAAATGACACGAAACGAACTAATCTCGGCCGTCGCTCAAGATTTCATTCGGGCTCAGCTCGACCAAGAGGCGGATGGTTCGATGCGTTTTTGTATGCTCGGATTGGAACCTTCAATCATTCGCTCTATCGCACAGTCGGTGCTATCCGAGCCCACCACCGCATCAACTGTCTTGGTCCGGATAGCTAATCTATTCGACCCAAACGACGACCTTCCCGATTCTGCGAGAAGTAACCAGTCCATTACTCACTGGCGCCACTGTCGGCTGCCGAATGAATTCCGAGCTGTTCTCTTTGCTGCCTCGCAAGAAGAGCTCCAACGCAACGACAAAAGTGTTGAGAAGGTCACCAAGATCGAGACTGATACGCTTCGAAGTCGCTACGCAGCCTGGATCGATCAGGCAGGATTAACCTCTGCCTATCTAGATGAAACCAAAAGGGAACATCTAATTACCGCCCTGAAGGCAGCGAATCAATCTCACGCTGCTCGCACAATTGAAACGTTTGCAGATTTCGTGCTTTCGATTGCTCGCGGAATCACCGCGGATGGCCTCCCCCTGCAAAAGGCTGTTGATAACGCGCTGCCTAGCCTGAAACTGCCCAAGTTTTCGGGCTACTTTGACCGCATCCCGGAGAAAAAGCGAGACAACACTGGTGAATGGAGCAAGATATTCAGAGGCCTCCACACTAAAGTCCGCCCTCTGCTGGTACAAGAAACGGAAAAAGGCGAGCCAATTCCTCGCGAGCATCTCCGCACTAATTTTGAAGAAATTTCTGATCGCCTCGAAGCATCAGAACAAGAGGTGATTAAAGCATTCCTCGATTCTGACTTACGAATTGATAGCTGGTCACCCTCACAGGAAAGCTTGGTGAATTTAGATTGGAGATCGATCTCTGAGCTTTTTGAAGGTGTAAATAAAAGCTCCTCTCAGCCCCTCGGTGAAGAAACAATTAAATTCTTTGACGACGAATTCGATGACCTGCTTGAAGAGGAGGAGCGTGAGCTTCTTGCGAGTTCTTTCCCGAAAGATCCCTCAGAAGACCTACAGGCCTTTTTCGAGACGCATCGGGAGCACCTGGCTAGAGACAAAAAACTGTCTGGCAAGTGGGAGCGCTATGTTTATCGTAACCCACAAACCTACCAAGATTTCTTAGTGGGACTAATTGAAACATTGGACAGCTTACGTCGTCGGGTTAATGACGAGGAACTGAAAGAGAAGAAACTAACCGTTCGTATCCCTAGCAGTAGAGAGAAGAGTTTTTGGCGTACGAAAAATCCCAAAGTCGCACGCTACTTCGCATTCCGATACCGCGGCCTGGAAGCAATCCTGGGAGAAAAAGTTGAAGTTGATTTCGGAAAGCTAGAGGAGTTTTACTTTCCACGCGTCGAATCAGATCTCGCCAAATCTAATTCCGGCTCTAAAGAAGCTCGCTCAATTAAATTCGAAGTTGTCCTTGATCCTGAAGGCGCTAATACAAAACTGGTGTTTCATTGGGAAATGCCGGTCGACGCTATTGCGACAGCACTGCCTGAAGACCTTTTGAGCGTCGCAAACGAGACGGAACAATATGCTTTGTTACCCACGGCGGATATCACCAGGCAATCAGTGAGCGCCAAGGGAAGCATACAGCGGATCGATTTAAACGACATCAACACAATTCGCGATGTCTCAAACTCAAACACGGGTAAGCTTGTTGCCCCGAATAGTAGTAGCGGCGATCGAAGTGCATATTTTCGAGAACAGTTAACTGAATTATCGAACCTATTGGGGCTAGTCAGTGTTGAGGAGATACAGACACGTTTCAATAGTTTCTTAACCGCATATTCGACAGCAATCCGTGCATGGGTTACGCAAGAAGGCGCTGGCATCGGATCAAAAGCCTTTATCACGCAAGCTGAAGCTTACAATGAGTTACTTGCCTCACTTCTATACAGGGCAAACAACGATCTTGCCCGCGAAAAGTTATGCAAGGAAGTTCTGCGGCTGGGCGTCGCCAATGTAGGCGCAGGCAACCTCGCTGCGATCATTGCCCCCTGGCATCCATTACGTCTCGCTGAGATTAGCGTAAAGGCACATCAGGCAGCCAAACTAGTGAACGATGTTTTGGATGCTGAAGAGAATGATATTTTTCGCGCGGATCTCCTCTTCTCTCAAATCCAAACGGAACTCCGCACAAACTATTATCCAGAAGTTTGCATTGGGTTTGATCACGACCAAACGCAACTGCTTTCTGCTGCAGATACATCGTTTGATTACACACTGGCTGAGCCACCACTAAGAAAGTCTCAACACAGTGATGATGCACTCGATATTGAACCAGGTGTTGCCGCAAAAGCCTTTAGTGATGTCGGAGAACAATATCTAAAGTTGCTGCCTCACGAACGCAGTAACTTCTCTGTGGTTCTTTACAACGCTGAATCCAAAGCCTTGCCGAGCGCCCTCGCTTCGGAACTCTCCAGCAAGGTTGAGCAAGAGAATCAGCTCCAATGTGATCTTTTGCTTACCCACTCAGAGCCTAAACGTATCAGACGAATATATGAGCAACAGAATGTATCTGTAAGCGAAGAATCTGGCTCCGTTATGGCCAGCGAGGCGGCGAGGAACTTCCTATCTCGATTGCGGGTTGGATTCTTGGATGCGGCCAAGATTCCGGATGACGATTCTGATCGAGCCGCAGATCTTGTAGCGCTGCAAGATGTCGTGGCCAGAAACGCCCAATTGGTTTGGAAAAGGGCTCCGGGGGACAGAAACCCCGAGATGACTACACATGTGCCCGCGAGGTGGTCGCGACGTCGACCAATTAACTTGGCGGATACATCAACTTCAGTCTATTTGGCCTGCCCAGTTCAACCCCGAGCCGGTCAAAATTACCTTAACCTCATCAACGAATTTCTTAACGGAGATAATGCTCTTCCAGGTGATGTTATACCTGCCCGGGAGGTAAATTTCCGCGATGGCGATATCGGCAACATCTTCACTCAAACCCATAAAATCGGTGAATGGGTAGTGAACTTCGATGAGCTCGTGGATCGGCGCCTACTCAGCAATAACGGTGTTCGGGTTATTCGCCACATACGAGATCGGCGCATGGATCGGAACATCGTTGTATCGACAACATCGAAGCCGAAGCTTCTGCGAGTGCTTCTCAAAGAGCGCCTAGATAGGATCGATCCATCAATTACGAAAGGCAATGAGGCTGTCATTGATAAGCTGATTGACCAAGCGAATACATTGTCCGGACAAGTCGTAATGCGTGCAGCTCGATATGGCCACTATGCGAATGAACTGCTTGGTATCGTGTTATCGATGGAAAAAATTCAACGTAGCCTTGGCGGCCGGAATCAACCAATAGGTTGGTATTTTCTGGATGATTTTGCTTCCTGGTTTGGCCAGCGTGAGGAGCAAATAGCCGATATTATGGCGATCGCACCGCGCATCATCGATGGCAAGCCGGTTCTAAAGGTGGCCATATCAGAAGCAAAGTTCGTTACCTCCGGCGGTTACCGGGCGCAGGCAAAAAAATCCGCAAAGCAACTAGAGGAGACAGTCGCGCGCCTGGGACGAGCCATTGAGCCGAAGCACACGCGCATAGATCGCGACATATGGCTTAATCGCATCGGTGATTTCATGATTGAGGGCATGGACCCCTTTGACCCTGCATCTATGAATGGTTGGGATCTGCATAGATGGTCAGATGAGGTGAGGCTTGACGGAGTACCGATACAGCTCGCAGGCTTTTCTCATGTTTTCGTCCACGACAATGACGAATATGTTGATGCCGGCGGTGCCACTCCTTTAAAGGGAATGCCGCACTGTTCTCAGCAAGTCTTTGACAAGGCCAGCGTTGCGGAAATGTTCCGGGCTTTCGCCGAAATCAACAAGGCTCCTGATACAGAAGGCGATACTGACTCTGAGATTTGGGATGATGCCTTAATGTCCAGAAAGGCATCGACAGAAACCGCACCAACCACCTCAGAATCCGACACACCTGCTCAGCCTACAAAACCTGAAAACGGCACTAGTGAACCCGAAAGCAACTTTGAATCGGAAACGTCAGGCGAGCCCGATACACCGAGCTCCAGTTCATTCGAAGAGCCCGAACAGCCCCAGCAAGCTCAGGAGCCAGAAGCCGCCAATTCTGATACCTCTGATCAATTGTTGGAAATGTGGCCTTCTCGTCAACTTGCAGAATGGGTAAGTGGTGGCAGCGCTTCAGAGGACGAAGATGAGGAAACAAAAGCTTGGCTCGACACAACTGTAAAAGCTTTACAGCGGGCTTTGCGCGGTTACGACATGACGGCCGAACTTCTCGGAGCGAGGCTAACACCCAACGCTGCGCTTATACGCTTCAGAGGATCCGACGATCTTACGATTCCTAAGGTCGAGAAAAAACGCCAAGAATTGCTAACCTCCCACGCCGTTGATGTTATTAACGTGATGGCCGCTCCGATGGAGGTCATCATTATGGTCAAGCGACCACATAGGGCGATACTGCGGCTGAGGGATCTCTGGCGAAGAAGAGAACTCCCGCCAACTGCACCTGAATCGAATACCAGCTTGCTTCTCGGTGCTAAAGAGTCTGATGGTGAGTTGCTATACCTTAATGTTGGCAACGAGTTCGGAGGACTCCAGCCGCACGGTCCCCATACCTTAATCGCGGGTGAAACTGGCAGCGGTAAGGGTGTACTAGTCCAGTCACTTTTATTGGACATTTGTGCAACCAACTCCCCCAACAAGGCCCGTATTCGCATGATTGACCCTAAAGCCGGGATAGACTTTCCTTGGCTTCGCAACATGCCGCACCTTGATGGCGACCTCATTACCGAACAAGACGAAGCAATCCATGCGCTAGAAGAGCTTGTGGCCGAAATGGAACGCAGAAACCGTCTATTGGCTGAGGCAGGTGTGACTAAACTGGATAATTACAATCGAAAGGTTCCGCCCTCCGAACAACTGCCAAGGATTTGGCTGTTCCACGACGAATTGGCAGATTGGATGATGATCAACGAATACAGAGATGCCGTTGATCTTAATGCGAGCCGTCTAGGCGTAAAGGCCAGAGCAGCTGGAATCAACCTCGTGCTTATCACGCAACGACCGGATAAAGACGCTCTGCCAATGCAGTTAAGAGCGAACCTTACAAACCGGCTAGTTTTGAAGATGGCGGACAAGAAAAACTCTATGCTTGTGCTGGATGAGCCTGGCGCAGAACGACTGCTTGGCCGCGGGCATCTAGCAGCTAAGCTTTCTGGGGAAGGCCATGTGATTCTTGCACAGGTTCCCTTTGCATCCGAAGAAGAGATAGCTGAGCTAGCATATATAATTCAACGTTCACGCTAATAAAACGATGGACCCGAAGAAACAATCTGTGCAGAAAACTTCCAAGTGCCCCATTTGTAGTTCTTTACGTCCCTTATCCGACCATCTCTACGAAATGGCCATGTTCTGCACGTACCTTGACAACTCAAATATATACTCCGGCTCAGACGGTCCCCGTGAAGTGCACACCCTTGTCATTGGCAACTGGCTTAGACTCGCGGGTCAATTGGAAAGTGTGAAGATAAATGCATGGAAGTATGCTGGAGAAGATGCTTTGTGGTGTGGCACTGCGGCAGACCGTTACGACATTGATACGAAGATCTTCACGAAATACTCTACAGCCCTTACACGTTTCATTTACATATGTTATGCTTTGGAAGAGACATACAGGTTTTGTTCCTCATCATACATCGAGTTTGCCAGAAATAATCACAAAGATCTTAATTTCAAGAGGCTCAGAAAGCCAAGTGTACAGTCTGCCTTTCTGGTAGACCAACTAACGACCTCCGAACTGCCGAATAGCTTTCTGCATATTATCGGCAACTTGAACTTCTATTTTGTGAAATACATTGACCAGTACAAGCTTGACACTAGTGGACTAAAAGGAGTTACAAAGGAGAGCCATAGCTATGGCCTACATCTTGTCAGAAACTTAAGAAACCATATCGCACATGGCGCATTTCCATTAATGAATGATTTCATAGATCCTGACGACACATACATAATTTCCGAATTAATCAATCTACTCTTGCACGCAAGCCGATCGGCAACAATTTACATCCAAGCATTAATCAAAAGGCACTGCCAAAACTTCAAGTCTCATGAGTACCTTGCGATTGAAGGGGCATATGGCGAGGAATTCGACTACTTTTTAGAAAACTGTACCCTGAAATATGCGCTAACGCTTCACCTAACGCAGCCTTTTTGCCTATGCAGCTGGATGGACTCAGGGAACAAAAATTAACCTACAATGGTATTCAAACTCTGCCCCCTCCCCATTCCTTATCGCCACTTCCTATACAACTTTGTCAGGCAGCACTGCTTGATCATCACCAGTCTCCCTCCGATATCTCTCAAGCAGCTTTTGCTCAGAATATTTTGATGCATTTAGCATATACAAAAGAGTCTCTCTTAGCGTGACTTTGTGTGAGTTGGATATTGTTTCTGTATTCGGCTCCCACATCAATCCAACAAAAGGTGCGCTTGTGAGTTCTCGCGGCAATCTAGAGACGAGATCAACTGCATCTTCAAGACTATAATCTTTTGTGAGCTTCGCAATTATCTGAGAAAAAACCTCTAGCCCTATAGGTCGAAATAGCGCACTCCCACCATGCGAACCCCTATGTTTGACAACAACATTTTCGGTTTCTTGAGCGGCGAAGAACTCTTCGAGCTCTGGAAATTTATCTCTAAATTCACTAAATATTTTCTTTGCATACTTAAAATAAAGGTTTAAAACTTGATCATCAGGCCTAGCTCTTTGAAGATCCCCTTTAGACTTTTTCAACTCATGCTTAGAGTTAGTGAAAAATATTGTAAGCAGGTCATATAGATTGCCGATTGTGGTCAAGCTTCGAATGTTTGTTTTTGGCATATTGTTGGATGCAACAAATGCAATCCTGTTTCCAGAAAAAAGGTCCGTATTCTCGATTAGCCATCGCACACATATTGCCATTACATCGTCTTCATCAAGAGCTATAATATCGCCCTTAGACACAGGCCTCGCTGTTTTATTAAGCGTGGTAAACAATCGCCTAGTTCTCTGCAAGCCTTTGGATGTATCCTTGTGAGCGACGAATATTACGGAAAGCTCGTCATAAGGATCTTGTTCGATATTGCCTTTAATAGCTTTTTTTATACCCGCAAGTCTGTGCTGCCCATCAAGAGCAAATAAATTTTCGTCCCCTCTTAGAGTTAAAAAGCCTATAGAGGAAATAGTATCCTCACCTAAATTGCGAAGATCTTTTTTACCTTTACTCCGAACATCGGACAACCCATGCCAATTAGGCTCCCCCCCATATGTCGCAACCACCAGCGAGTTAAAAAACCGCTCTTCCTGAGTTTCTAGATAATCTGCAATCTGGTCGCCACGACCTCTTTTTAATTGGCGCTGAATCATATCTGACAAAAGCTTATTTGAATGCACTTCGTCGGCGAACCTGACTCGTTCAGCAATCTCATCTAACCGCATCAGACATGAATAATAAACCCAGTTCCCCATTACACCTCGAAGGGCAGGGAGAGTAATCTCATTTTTTTTTGACTTACTCATCTAAAAGCCCTTCTCTTCCTCTTGACATCAGCATCCAGATCACCTTCCGAGAAAGGTGGAAGAAACGCATTATTTAGTCTTTTCTCTAGATCTTCCAATTCCTCTGATGTCATATCATCGGGTATCGGAGCATAAAAGAATCTCAACACATTGTGCCAATTACCTATCATCCTTGCGATTCTTTCTCTTTTAATGACCTTTTTTTCGTTGAGGTAGTCTTTATAGCGCTCGCGAAGAGATCGGTTCGACCTCCTTCCTGCTATACCAATATATAGAATGTACCCATAAGGAGGAAGAACTGAATTATTATGGCATATCGCAAAGGCATAAATTCCACGCTTATCGTCTGGCACCCGCTGGACTTCATCTGGGCCATATTTAACAGAGTCCCAATTTAAATCGGCCACAGGGTACTCCTCCGCCACTAACTGCTCTGGCCGCAGAGTAACTTGGAGCATGTATTGACCAATCTCTCGCGCGGCCTCGTCAGCAAAATCTATTAGCGATTCAAAAGCCAAAATCTCTCCTTAACAGCACCAAGTCCCTGTCGATAAGCTTCAAAAGGCTACCTCTAACTTCTTCTAAAAGTTAAATTACTTATGACAGGCAAGGCAGACCTTTGCCTTGCCATAAAGATCGTCAATATCCAAAGGTTCACTATCACTTCGAAGGGGGTTTGACTGAGTTTTTTTCTTCTGCCTAGCCAGACGCTCCTCATGATCTTCTTTAATCTGTTGGACCCGAGCAGGCTTCTCCAACTCTTCCAGAGACTCTCCTTGGCTCCAAGTAAACGGTGAGCCGTGTTCAACAGCATTTTTTTCGTAGGCCTTGGCTTCTTCAAACGCTTCTGGGTGGCGCTCCATCAAGCGAACCCATTCAATCTTCTGCTGATAAAAACAGAACGTACAGCCACTTCGAGTACGCCACTCATAATATTTCGGTAACCCCAAGCCAGCTCCCTCTAGAATATCCAAGACATCTGCCTTATCGATACCAGCGTCTTTGAACGGGAGCTTTACAATGAGGTTATCGTCTTTCGACGCGTAACCCTCGCGATATTCCTCATCCCCGCGAATAGCGACGTAACTGTATATGGTCATTCCCTCATCCAGCATAGGGCGAACCCATTGCTCGAAAGGTCGAAGCTTCAGCTGACGCGTGCACCATCTTGTTTGGGCTGAAGGCAAAAAGTCATTGTACTGCTTCAACCAAAAATCGAAATCGCGATCGGGATTCAAACGTTGGATTGGCTTACCAAGAAACCCTTCAAGGCGACCAAGATACTCATATACCTCGGGCAACTCTTTACCAGTATCGGTAAAGAAATACTCGATATCGATTTCAGGATGGTGTTGCCGCATGTACACAGCTAGGGCAGCACTATCCCTCCCCCCGGACAAACCTAAAACATGCCTTTCTTTGGTTGCCATATCGCTATGCGACCTCACCGTTTTCTGAATTGGACTTCTTTAACTTAGGATCTTCGATGTATCGCGCACTCAGTTGTGCTAACGCAGCGAGAACAATATTTTTGTTCATCGTTCCAGCCCCATCCAAGGTTTCCGTGACCCTATCAACGAGATGCTCAATCTCTTCCCGGTCGGAGTCAGTAACTTCAAACTCTTGCAGAAGTGGTGTTGGCCTTCCATCTTTACCAACAAGTACTGCCATTGCATGCCGCTTCTCAGGCCGGCCTTTTATCCTTGTGAAGGTTTCTGCTTTGAGGAACTTTTGCGCCATAGACGCGAGCTCTATTGACGCTCGATCCATATCCGGATCAACCCAATCTCTCGGCGGTTTGTTTGCTGCAAGGCTGGCAATAGATTCGAAGCCTTGGTCGCTGCCTTCAAATTCTGCAAGCCGCCCCACAAATGCGTCCAAACGGAAATCACCAGCAAGTTCCTTCACGTTCTCCGCGCGATCGCGTAATTCAACAAGCGATTGAGGTGAGAGATTGGGGACTTGCAACTCAGCAAGAAGCATGTCCCTAAGTCGATTTACCATCGCTGGGTATGCTTGCACCAATTCTTGAAGCCCCTCGCGCACGACAGAAACGACATTGTGAACATCAAATTGCTCTGATATATCCGCACTCTGCGGATCTACAAACGCTGGAATATCATCGAATAAAAACTTATTCGGATCGTTCGCACGCTTGAACATATCTCGAACCTGAACGGCCCTAGAGGACAGTCGCATGGTTCGCTTCGTCCAGTTTGGGAGTTTTTCATAAATAGCAACTAACCCCCGCGCAACGTCGATGGGTTGGAGATGGATGAG
Organism: Marinobacter sp.; assembly: GCF_041690615.1. GTDB lineage: Bacteria > Pseudomonadota > Gammaproteobacteria > Pseudomonadales > Oleiphilaceae > Marinobacter. The sequence goes on along the minus strand of NZ_JAWLGY010000003.1, from coordinate 75,684 downwards.
TTCATTTTTTCCGTCAAGCTCCCGCACGAGATCGACCATTTCTGAGAGCAAGCTGCGCGAAACCCTATCGATATCCATCCAGCGTAATTGGATCGTCTCAGCGTCCTTTGCAAGGTAATCCACGTCCACATCATCGAATATGGCCCGGAATAAACCTTGCCTGTATACAGCGAGGTGATCTCGTTGACTCAGAATGAACGCAACGGATAGTACGGGCATCAGTCCCGGCTTAATACCGAACGGCTTTTTCGCCCAACAATTATCGAATATTTCAGCAACTGTTACGGGCCGATCCTTGCGATCTTTAATATACTTAATTGCGGCATTCCAAGCCGGAGCTAGGTTGTGCTCCTTGTCATCCTCAGGTGGTGTAACGAAACGCCAACCATTTTCGGTTTCAGCATGAATACCGGTGGCTCGTAGAAGCGAAGCATACAGACCGCCTTCTACCGGGAAGCCTTCAATGCCCAAGCAAGGCTCGGCTTCGTGCATTATCATACGTTTGAGAAGCCTATTTTGGCCGGCTATAGCGCTGCCTGAGGGCTTTTGACGATTCAGAAGCTCGTTGTGTAGTGTTGGAGACCGACTAAAACGCCTGGCCGCGAGGTCGGATGCCAAGCCATTTAAGCCAGTCTGACTGTATTGCTTCGGTAACTCCCCTTTTCGGCACCATGTAGCTTCGGCAACAAACTTACTCAATTCCATTTCCAGCTGCGCCTGCATTTCGGCAATTCTTGCCGAAACTTCACGCCTCGCTACCGGATCACCGGCAAGCTCGGGGTGATCATTACTAACTTTGTGGAGCGCCAACAACTCCTTTGCCAGCACCACGATGGACCAGGCTTGCGGTGAGTAGCCCGCAACGATGTCCCATTCTTCACTCAACTCGGCCGCTTCTTGGCAAAGATCGTGGATCCGTTCTTCATCTTCCCCTTTCGTAGGAACGACGAGCAGGAACGCCCCAATAACACCGCCCTTTGGTTTAAACCGCTTAGCTACTCCCAACACATCCTTTGCAGGTGCAATGTTCATATTGAACCATCGCATGGCGCCAGTCTTGTGATAATGTCGCTTGGCGAGAACAGGCTGCAAACCAGCCAATGATTCAAGATCCTCGTAATCCAGTTCTGCAATATCGTCCAGCGCAATGCCGAGGGCCTGATCGATATTAAAATCACTGCCAGCAAAGATGGCATGGGCACCCTGAAACTTCTTGAATATAGTTAGCGACCATTTATCCAGGAGTGCGAGCGCATCTTTCAAAGAGTCTTCGCTGAGATCAGGGAAGCAGGTTAGAAGTAGCTCAGAACTTGGCACTAGCCCGGATCGTTCCTTGAACAGATCTATAAGTGCTATGTTTTTTAGGAGCTTAACTAAGAAATCATCCCCACCGCTACCTTCACAGCGGTCTAAAGCTTCGGCTGCAATCGCCCATCGATGACCATCTGGAGATGCCAGAATCGAAGGCTCAAGATTGGCGCGCAGATAGTCCCATAGCTTATCCGGTGTGTAGACATCCGATTCATTAGCCAAGCGGAGAAAATCTTGAAATCCATTGGGCTCCGAAGAGTTGAGGAAGCCGAAAATGCTACGTTGATTTTGCCCAAATCTCCGTCGAGAAATAGGACCTAAAAGGCAAGCCACAACAGGGTGTAGAGGCCAACAGCTAGCAAGCATCTCGGCCAATCGCCCCGCGCTCTCTGGGTGCCCCTTACGCGCAATGTTCGCAACAGTTTGGACCTGAGTTCCGGACTTCGGCTTACCTCCATCTACCTCAATTGCACGAGCAATTAAGTCAATCTGTTCTTCGCCCATCGTGTTAACAGGCAGATCAACAAAACGTCCTTGAATCTTCGACCACTCATTTCGCAGTTCATGTGAAAGCCGGTGGGCATATTCGTCAAACGCTTGATGTAGGACGCCTACGAAAAGAAGTCGACCGTTACTCCGCGATGCAGCTTCGGCTATTCGCTGAAAAAGATAAACATCAGATCCATCCTGAGCAGCAGCTTCTAGGAATTTCCCCATCTCGTCGACAAACAATAGGAGACCGCCATGCTCAGAGGCATCGCTGTTAGCCAGAGAGACGAGACTTTCCAAAATGCTGTCTTCCGTCCAGTTTAGTCCCGGACGTGAAGAAACATACCCCGCCTTTTCTAGCGCTTCACCCAAAACATGGACCGGATCGCCTCGCCTCCCCACGACCGGCAGGATTCGCCATCCGCGCTCGCCAGTCGGAAAGGCGTTTCGTATCGTTCGGGTGAGTCGGTTTCCGAATACGGAGGCCGCTTGCTCCTTCAATTCAGCGTTTCCATCAAGCAAAGCACTAAGAGCAATGGCTAGGCTTGATTTTCCGCTACCGTATGGCCCTGTCCAGGTGAATGCACCCTGCCCAGTTTCCGAGGTATGCCGAGCCATCGAGACAAGAACATCAGCTGAAGACTGAGGGCAGATAAAGCCGTTTAAGGCTTCTTTGCTACCAAGATCCGTGTCGATTTGCATTGATTTCTGGAAACGCCGGGCAATGCTGACTCGATCAATCAAAGACACTATGCGGCCTCTCTATCATCTGCGCTTTTAAAGTCATTTCGAACGAAATCAAGTGCACTACCGAACTCCAGGTCCGGGTTTCGAATAACTTGCTTCAAGCCTGCAGTTTCCGACCAACGGAGATCATTGTCAGTAAGGGCATCAAGCCTAAACAACCGGTCGGCGACATCGTTCTCATCAAGTAGAAAAATCCTTCCAGGAGATCCGGGTTCGTGAGCGATTGCCTCGAATGAAAGCGTTGAAGAAGCGGGAGAGAATTCCTGCCAGAACTCTAGTAGTGCACAAATAAAGACGCCATCACCCAAAGTATTTTTTTGGCCGCGTACAAATCTGTATTCGTCACGCCGAGAAACGTGCTTTATTAAGCCAAGCTCTGCAAGGGGACTTTCAAGAGAATCGTCTCTTCCACCTTTCCCCGAAATGGGCTGACCTGCATAAGTGTTCAGAAAGCAAGCAACATCATTCTTTATCGTGGCTTTAGCTGATGAAGGCCATTCACTCTGCAGCCTTTCGATGAACTTGTCGCGCTCAAATGTCACGGCTGAATAGTTACTAAAGGCCCAATACCACGTCGTTTTTTTCTTCCAATCCGTTGCCAACTTCCAATGAATCAACCACAGAGAGTTCGGACTTTCTAGATAAGGATCAACTCCATCAGGACCAAAAAGCAGCTTGCCTAGCACAGTTGTGGTAACTTTATTTGTACCCACAGGCTCTTCGATGACACCGGCAACCGTAGCCCAATGCCGAATTGACGCCACCATATTTTTGCCAACCCCAAAAACCGCGATAGCGTCATCCCCCCAACACAGGGCCTTATTGGCAGGCTCATCTTCTGTCTGAGCCACGCGATCAAAGCACTTTTTTAGCCACCCATACCTAAGCGGAAAAGTCTCGTGTCCTGAAAATTGGGGTTTATAGTCCTGATTATAAAGTGGCCCACGCGCCATGTACTGCTCTCCTGGATGATCCGTCCAGGTGACTGTAATACGTCCCCTATGCTATGGTCAATTTCAGCCTGGAAGCTTCATCCAGAACGCTTGATCATGCCAGATTTTTGTACGAGAAAGCTTCGCTTGCGCCATTTTTAATTGTCAGGATCACGGCTATGTATTTTGACTATCAGTCAACAACCCCGGTTGCTGATCATGTTTTGAAAGAAATGCGGCCACATTTTTCAGAAGCCTTCGCTAATCCCCACTCCTCAGACCATGCACTTGGCTGGCGCTCTGCCACTGCAGTTGAAGCTGCAGCTCAGCGCGTAGCTGAACTAATCGGTTCAGATAGCGACGAAATCTTTTTTACTTCTGGAGCTACAGAGTCGAATAACCTAGCTATCCTTGGGCTGGGCAGGCGTGCTGGACTGAGAGGGTCATCAAAAACAAGAATTTTGCTAAGTGCAATTGAGCACAAGTGCGTTTTGTCGGCTGGGCGCGCGCTTCAAGATCAATACGGCTTCGTCGTTGATATCATTCCGGTTGACCACAAAGGCCACATCGTCGTTTCCGAGCTAGAGCGCTTGATGGATGACGACGTACTGTTGGTCTCAATCATGGCCGTTAACAATGAGATTGGCACGATACAAAACATCCAAAAGCTGTCAGAGGTTGTGCGAAAACACGGTTCCATTTTTCACTGCGACGCGGCCCAAGCTCCCCTAGCCATCTCTGTGGCAGACTTCGCGTCTCATGTAGACATGCTCAGCCTATCCGGTCACAAAATGTATGGTCCAAAAGGCATAGGTGCACTCTACATAAACCGTGAACTTCAAGAGGAAATCGAACCTCTAGTATACGGCGGCGGCCAACAGAAAGGTATTCGCCCTGGCACTCTACCAACCCCACTATGCGTTGGACTGGCCTCAGCAAGTGATTATGTAAGCTCACCCGAAGCGTCCCATAAACGCGAAGAACTCCGTACCCTTCGGGACAGATTTTTGAATAAGCTCCTGGCTCTACCTTATTCCGCAAGACTGTTTGGAGCGGAGCTGGAAAATCGCCATCCGGGCAACATATCAATTGGATTTGAAGGCTTGAATGCACAAGACATTCTGGGCGCACTACAACCGAGGCTAGCTGCTTCAACTGGCTCAGCCTGTACCTCAGGCATTCCTGAACCGTCTCACGTGCTGAAAGCCATCGGCTTAACGACGGAAGAGGCTGAATCTGCCATACGATTCAGCCTTGGTTTTGAGACCACGGAGAAGGAAGTCGATAACGCAGTGGAATTGCTCGAACATGCGCTACTCAGGCTCACCAATTCACTATCAACAACACTTTCTACAGCATAGCCAACCGGGCGAGCACCCAATCACGAACTCACATGCTCCATTGTTTGAGGACGCCCTTTTAGGAGTCCTCCACAAATTCGAACAGCTCCCCCACTTCGCATCCCAAGAACCGACATAACGCGTCTATCGTCTCAAGCTCCACACGACTCGCTGTTTCGTGATAAAGCCGGGTAATCGTCCCCCGGTTCACCCCTGTTTCCCTCGCCACATCAACAATTTTGAGCTTCTTCTCGCCCATCAGCTTCGACAGATGGCACTTAATCATTTGGCCCACCAAAGAACAAATTAACTCGCAGGAGATCAAAAAGACTTGCAAAAGGTCTTTATGCGTGCATAATGGTCTACAGGAGGACATTTTGAGACGCTAGTAATGCGGTATGCCCTCCAGCACTAAACGATAGCAGAGGTGAAAAGTTATGTCACAGGAGTATCTGACTACCGAGGAGCTCGCGCAGCGCATCAAATACGATGCTCGCACCATTCGCGAACGCTTGAAAGACAGTGTTTTGCTTGAGGGCGTTCACTACATCCGCCCGTTCGGAGGGCGAAAAATTCTTTATATCTGGGAGAAGGTTGAGCAAGACATGTTTGATCATGCCACCAATGTTGCCTTTGCCGTGCCAATGGCTCGGGGAGGTGTGTGCCGTGGGTAAGATCGTCGCGCGACCCGAAACCGGAAAACTGTACTTCGACTTCCGCTACCGTGGGAAACGCTGCCGGGAGCAAACAGCGCTCTCAGACGTACCCAAAAATCGGAAGCAGTTGGAAAAAATCCTCGCAAAGGTTGAGGCGGAAATCACTTTGGGGACTTTCGAGTACCACAAGTATTTCCCCGACAGCCCCAAGGCGCAGGAATTTACCCGGCAAGCTGAATTGCAGCGCGCTCGGGCGGCTCATGACACGCCGCTGTTCAGTGAATTTTCACAAACATGGCTGGACGAAATGAGGATTCAGTGGCGCCGCTCCTACATCGCAACGATTGAGGGAACGCTGGAGAACTATCTGATTCCGGAATTTGGAGAGTCGGAGGTTGGCCACATCACCAGGCAGGAAATTCTTTCGTTCCGGGCGTCCCTCGCCAAAGTTCAGACCCGGAGCAAAAAGCCACTTTCCGCCAGCCGTATCAACCGCATCATGACGCCATTGCGCATGATTCTGGGAGAGGCAGCCAACCGGTATGAGTTTACCTCACCCTATCAGGGGATCAAATCACTGAAGGTGCCCCGCTCGGATGTGGAACCGTTCTCTCTGGAAGAAGTTCGGCTGATTCTGGACACGGTTCGAGAAGATTTCAGGAATTACTACACCGTTCGCTTCTTTACCGGTCTTCGGACCGGCGAGATCGATGGTTTGCCCTGGGATTGTGTCGATTTCAAGCGCCGGCAGATTCTGGTTCGCCAGGCCCTGGTGAAGGGTGAAATCGAGCAGACGAAAACCGATGGTAGCTACCGTCACGTTGAGATGTCTCAACTGGTCGTCGACGCACTTGAGGACCAGAAAAAAGCTACTGGCGGAAATGAATTCGTCTTTTGTACCAGAACAGGCGGGCCGCTTAACCATAACAACGTCACGAAAAGGGTTTGGTACCCGCTGCTCCGCCATCTTGAGTTGCGTAAACGCCGGCCTTATCAGACCCGTCACACCGCAGCGACCCTATGGCTAGCCGCCGGTGAGAACCCGGAATGGATCGCAAGGCAAATGGGTCATACCACAACGGAAATGCTTTTCCGCGTGTATAGCCGCTACGTGCCAAATCTGACCCGCCGCGATGGCAGTGCGTTCGAGCGCCTGCTCATTAACGAATTCAACGCCAAAACTGATCCCAAGAAGGAAGGTGACTCATGAACCATTCTCAACTGTTTTCTATCAGCCGAAAGTCTTTCGCAAGTCGTTTGGCCAGTGCGCTCGCATTTTCGATGCAAATTCCTGACGGAACTCACCTCGTCGCGGTGCTTGGCGAAGGGGACGAATGCTCTAATCTCGCTGCGCTCACTCACTGGGTGGAAAATGAGATGTGGCTGATGGACGACGAGGCCCTTCAGGACCCTCTGCCGCAACTGCTCAACAACCTGGAACGTCTTCTGCATTCTGCACAGGAGGACTTCGCATGAGCATTGTCGTCAACACCACTTGGAAGACCAAGCCAGAAATCTTCATCGGGACCATTACCCACCTGACGGAAATCCCGAACGGGGAGGACCTGCCGGTGTTGGAACTGACCATCGAAAACTCTTTCGAGCAGTATCAGGTCGTGATGTTCCAACCTCACCGGGATCTCCAGCTCACAGAAATCCCAGACTGTGCTGTTCAGCTGGTGCTCTGGGAGGGTGAGCGGGGGAATGCCGTGTCGCGCTCAGACACTGTCATTCTACTGGAAACGCCTGACACACTGCTGCATCTGCCTGAGTCGAAACTGGTCCACCCAGATCTGGTGGTCGATATTGAACTGTTCATCGACGCGTGCCCGGTGCAACCGTTAGCTGATTTTGTTCGGCGAGTGCTGGGTCGACCATCGGTTGGGCTACGCTTCTTGAATGGCGCGATGCAAGAAGCAGGCCTCCGACAGCCGGGCTGTTTGGCTCGGCATAGCCTGGAAGTAGCTACGCGATCATTCGATGCCTGTCGCGGGTACTCCGACGAAGAGCGATGGCTTGCTGCCATCGCAGCTCTGCTACATGGGCTGGGTCGGATTGAACTACCTGCCAGTGAGCCAGTCGAGTACCTAAAGGTTGTTCTTAAGACTTTGGGGCTGCTTGCGCCCCAGCTCCAATGGCTAGGCCAGGTTCATCCCGAGGCGGTGCGTATGATCCAGTTCATCATCGCATCGATGTATCGAATTGGAAGCCAGAAGCCATTACATCCCTCAGCAATGGTTGTCCAGGCATCTCACCTCATTGCTGCTGATCTCCAGTCAAATCTGATGACATCAGCAAAGTTCTATATGAACAGCCCAACAACGCGTTGGAACGAACCCGATAGACACGATGGGGCTTTCCCGATCGTAAGGAACTGAACTCGCTGGCCAAGGATGGCCAGCTTCAAGCCCTCCCCCCGACAGCCGAGCCTTCAATCTACTCCCCTGCACACGACAGCATCAGCATAAAAATCGCAAATTTGACGGCCTTCATTGTGTTCTGGGAGGCTCCCTTGCCGAGCTTCAGCTCCGGCCTTATCTCGATCTGAGCACTCCCATACGGGAAGCGATCCCCCTTCGATGCCTGCGAAATGATCACTACCCGCGCTTTGGGAACATTAAACCGCTGAGACCAATACGCCTTTAATTCCCGATCCGGCACCACGCGCTGTGGGCCTTTAATCCGCACTTTTATCAAATGCATTAGGCCCGCTTGCTCAATAAATTCTCGATAAATCAGCTTATCCTCATCACGGGTGAACAATATCTGCGTATTACTGCTCGTGATAGCGTCATTCACGGTCTGCAAGGCATGAGATGCTGATTCAGGCTCTGCCCGAAGCCAACAGCGCACATGCTCGAAAATATCTTCTACGAGTCCATGCGCTGCCTTGGCCGTAGGCGGTGTCGGGCACTCAGGAAGCTCCGGCATTACAACGCCACCGACACCATCCTTGAAGCGAACCTGTTTCGCGTCCTTGATAAGGTTGCGCGTATACTTTGTTACACGGCTCCCATCACGAGCATGTTGATTCATTAGGTATTTGCCCTGCTCAAGCCACGCCTCAATAGCCCCGGCTGCCATATCAAATCTTTCCGCCACTCTAGAAACGGCCCTTTCTCTGTCGTAGCCGTCGGCAACCAGCCGATTGAATTGGAGCAGCGCACCATAGATCAAAAATGCCGTGTACGGTTCGACGGCCAGCCGTTCAGGGAGAGCCTTTGAATCTGGAGCTTTAAATTTAATCAAATCCTTCCCTGCCGTTTGGCAAACACCACCAGGCCATCGCCGATTGGCAACAGCGGCCAGCTCACTGGCAGTTGGTTTGTCTTTCAGGTTCTGCCGACTTCGGAATACTGCCACTGACTCTGGATTTGAGCCGAGAAGGTTCGCCTGCGCTTGCGTACTCAAAGCTGGTAGTCGACGTTGGGCCTGCCTTACCCGGATTACGTAGTCCATCAGGTGGGTGTAACTTGCTAACGTCTGGCCTGGAGAGGCATGGCCGGTGAGCAGAGCAAGAAACCATAACTTTTTACGAGTAGGCGCCCACTCAGGTGAACGGTTAGCAATTGAAAAAATGTCCTGCCCCCAATGCGGCATCTCGATATTTCCATCATCGTCCGAGGCCCACTCATCCTTCATGAGTTCACCCGCATGCCGCTCGAACAACCGCACTGCAGTGAACGTGACGCATGAATGGCGGAGATGATGAAACCGCAGAGTATCAGTGCCAGATGCCGCTCGCATTGCCTCCTGGATAGGACTAAATAGCTGTCGTTGAGGGATCAGTTCATTCCCCCGCTGTGGGGCGCAAAATAACAAGTCGGTTGGCTTTGTACCGGGTTCTCGGAGCCGGTATCGATACCATTCACGTAGTTCTTCCAACTCGCCATCTGTCAGCAAGGCCCACAACGGCAAGCGTCGAGTGCCACTGTCGCTTTTCTGACCGGCAAATTTGTTGCCTCTGGTTAAAAGCTCCGGGCGCTTAGATGAAGGGTCTAATAAGCCCTGCAGGTCTTTGATTAGAGTTTTCTGAATTTCCGTGCGACGAAACCCACAACGAAATCCGAGGGTTAAGACATTCTGTCGTATTCGAATAAGGCGGGGACTTTCGCCGGAATATGCCAGCATTTTGTTTGCTCGGACGTATTCGGCGGGGGTCAGTATATTTGCGTCCACCTCGCCGTTGACGGTCGCCCCCTCAATTTCCACCTCGGGCATCCCGAAATGTTCGACCAGATAATCATGGAACCAGCCCGCAAAGATTGCTCGACTCGATCGCTGTTTTCCTGAGGAAGCTGTAGCAAGCAGGCGATCATAAACTTCGTGCCACTCATCCTCACCCAACGCGTTCAAGTCCTCGATACCTGCAAGTATCTCTGCAAGGGGGTTCGCTATCGAGGAAAGGTATTTCTTAATGCTGCTGGTTACGATGCGCTTCTGGCGCCCCCCATAACGGCGCATGTGTGCGGCCCAGCTTGCCAGAGTGCGCACCACAGGAGCCCATGAATTGTCTCCAGCAATAGCTATTAGCTCTTGGTAAGTTTTGTCACCGGCGCCCAGCTTGCTTTTCGGAGTAGCTTTATTCAAAACTCTCCGAATAGCACTCACCCCATTGAAAACATCCGAGTCACAGCTGCCAGTCAGCGGTTGCAAGTCAGTTACCGGTTGGGTTTCAGCATCATCCAGCCTTTCTGGTCTTCGAAGTGGGACCTTTTTGGTCAGTAATCGTGCCCACGCATCTGCCGGTAACGACACCATTGCACCGATGCTACGCTGAATATGATGAATAGCACCCTCTATCCGCGTCGCATCCAAAGTAGCGGAGGCATCGGTCAACCGCCGAAAAACATGCTTGGGCTTCGTTTCTCCCTTCTGCAGCAATTCGAGGAATCGAAGATAATTGAAAACCAGACGGGCAAGATCCGTGTTCATCTCAGCCGGCCACTGATCTGCACCGTGGGTTCTGTACCAGTGCTGCAGTAACAGCATCGATACAGGGTCTGGATACCAACGCCACAAACCCATATTGGTCTCAATATCCATCCATGTGAGCTCATCTCGACTGAAAACGCCCTTTGGAATCGCATCGACCAACCATCGCAGCTTTTTCTTGCTGTGCACCCCTCCAAATACAACAAAACTGAAAATCAGGCGCCCGGCATCAAGCTTTTTCTCTTTGGCGATATCGCGACTTCGCGGATTCTCAATGTCAGCCCAGAACCCATTAACCCAAGTGCGAAGAATCGCGAGTTCCTCGAAGCCCGACGGTGTTGCCGGCGCGGATTCGCCGTGCAACACAACCATCCGCTGCTGATTGGGCAAATCGAGATTGTGCTCGCTCGCCGCCTGTTGGAGCAATTCTGCGAGATAATTGTGCCGAGTTTTCAACTTGTACCCGGAAACGTCCTTTGTCACGGCTGCAAAAAGCTCGTCTATCCTCTGCTCCGACAACTGGCTCGGACACTCTCCCAACAAAATATCTCGGGCGTTTTCGTCCAGGTAATCCTCGACAAACCTCCGCTCCTTTTCGACCTTTTGTCGACGCTTCTTGGTGCGGATTTCATCACCATGGTCGCGCTCTTCAACGGGGACATGTCGACTCATGACAATCCCTCCTCGGGCAACCACCCCATTTCCTCCAAGATTCCACTGAGAACCGGTTCAAGTTGTGCTGCAAAATCAATGGGACTGAGCGTTGAATAGCGCCCCATGGGCTCCTGGCCGTCCAACCAGTGTCCCATCCAGGCATCGACCAGCTCCCCATGAACTCCCCGGTGACGAAGCTCGCTGCGCATGTAATGACGATTAACATTGAGAGGAAGATCCCAAGTGCCTTTCAAGAGGGACTTCAATTTTTCGCTTGTGACAGGGACAACCCTGACGAGTTTTTGGGATGCTTTGGCCCTGCTCACCTTGGAAAGGAAAAACAGAAAATGCTGCGCTTCCTCAATACCCAGAATCGCCCACATCCGGTCAGCCACACGTTCTCTATGCTGGCTGTATAGGTCTAACTGCCGAGAAAAGATGTCTGGAACAGGCACCAGTCTCGCGTGGCTGAATGCGCTGTCGGTTTTGTCGGCCACCACGAGCATACCCGATAGGGGATCATAATCAGTGCCGCGAGAGAGCGGAGCCTGGACACTACGGTACCCGGTTGCCATGGCCATAAACATCACGACATACAACGTGTAGCGGTTATGGAGCTCAATAAGGTGATCAGCATCCAAGGCCATACGCTTGGATTCTGCCAACTTTGCACGGAGTTCGCTGACGACGGCCCGTAGCCATTCAAGTGTTGGGCACATAGGACTGCCAATAAAGTGATCACGGCTGAAGCAGCCCCTAACCGGCACCATTAACTCCTGTAGCCCTTCTGGTACCATTCCGCGTAGGGCGCCTAAGTACCGATTCTGCAGATCGGCTTCGGAAACACAGTAATAATGAATACCAACGTGGGTTCCTACCGACGGCTGGTTGCCTGTGATAAAAACGGCATCCGCTGTATCACCCAAGACATCCGCAATCTCATTATAGAGGCAGCGCTGAAGCCGAGTTTCAGTCAGCCTTGCACCGTCTTCTAATCGTACGTCCGCAATAATGCTTTCAGCGCTTTTTTTGATATCGTCTATTTCAGATTGTGGAAACAGGTAACCATGCTCCCCGGTGCCCGACGAGCCAAGATATTCAACCAACAAATCCCACAGCACCCTGACAATGGGCAGCCTAAGCTGATCATCAGCAGGAACCAGATTGGCATACCATTCCATCCGTAACTGACGAGAACGCTCTGGCACCGGCACAGATACCTGAATAAAGGCGTTTTCAAAACAAATAGCCATGAAATTTTCAGATGGATGCTTTGGGAGCTGACTAGCGCGATCGAATAGACGCGTTTTCAAAACTGCGGTCAGTGGTCGGCTGGAGAGCAGAACCAAGCCTGCCGCGATTGTGCCCGGATTTTGTCCTGCGCCTGGCCAGGACAACATGGAAATAGACGAGGCAATATCAAATTCTGTTAACCGATCCCAACGTCCAGTCAACGGCTGAGCGGCCCTGCGCATCTGGTTTTTAATGTATCGCGCTTTGTAGGTTGCGTGTTGTTGAGATCCTCCACGTCTAGGGTTGGAATGTCCGGAGGGCTTCAATTGCGGAACTTCCGATACCACATCTTTCGGAGCAAGACCTTCCCGCTGTCCTTTTTCTATATACGCCGGGTCTGATAGTGATGCCTCAAACAGGTAAAATTTTTCCCCTCCAACATCACCGAGTTGGTCGGGAGAAACTTCTGCACCGCGCTCCAGGCCCTCAACTTGCGCGCCCGATGAGCGTCTAGTCGAGACTTCTAATGGCACCTCCAGCCCGAGGGACAAACCGAGAAGTCGGCGGATTTTTCCAAGCCCCTCCAGCTCCTTGTGACTAAAGTCCGGATTTCCCGACTGTTCAACCGTCTTTAACGACTGGTAACAGCCCCAACGGCTCGGCAATTCAAACACAACAGAATCGAGCAGAGGGCTACCCAGACGGCGCAGTTCTCGAAATGCATCCTGGATGTTCACTTTTGGCATTTCTGCGCGACCATCTGTTATGGGCACCCCCATGTGGGCCGCAACCAAGCCATGCGCCACTAGCTGGAGACGCCCACCTGAAAGTGGTTTCGTTGATTTTGATAGCTCAAACATTGCAGAGTAAATTGGGTTACTCGTCTTAAAATGTTTTACTGCACCGTCTTTTTCGACCCACCGACCAGAGCCATCAGATTGAGTTGAAATTTCGCCGCAGAGCTTTCTGAGCTCAGGAGTCAAATCCAGAAACTCTGGTTTTCCCCGACCTTCCGGTTCCACTTCGGCTTTGATCAACCAAGCCCGCTGAAGAACCTCGCTCAGTACCTCTGCAACGCGCTGAATACCAAGCATTCCATATGGCGGATCGATCAGCTGTTCAAGGATATCGCTCAGGCTTTTATCGCTCACTTTCACTACCTCCACCAAATGCTGAACCGGCCTTCCCTTTCCTTATTGCTATCTCAGATAACGCCTGGCGTCTCAGCCCCACGATAGGAGCCAGTTCAGTTTTGAGCGTTACAGGCAACTGTTTGTTCTGGTGATGCTTCAAAAACAATTCCCAGAGCGCCACCACTGCGTACTGATACTGCTGATTCGTCATTCCGGAAATTATCAGGTTAATCAACTCACGGTATGCCGAGGCCGCTACGATATCCAGTCGATCAGCGTGGTCATCCTCGATCACGCGAATTCGGGTATCCCCAGGAAGAAACGGTTTGAGGGCAAGCGTCCGGATATTGGCGACAACGTGAAACTGATCCCCAACTTTTTTACCAATTGGCGGGTGAGCCATGATGTAATCCAGGAGCAATGGCTCCGGTATCTGGGCAAATGATGATACCCGATACGTCAGCCCCAGAAGCATCCGCCGATATTCGGGGGACAAGCTTGGTGAGATGACCAGATTTTCAATTTTGACCTTTACTGTTTTTAATCCCATCGGTGCAACCTCCAGAAAATTAACGTAAACCCATTTTCCGGACTGGCAAGCACTCTGTGGCGAGTCAAATTGCGGAAATAGCGTAATTTGACTCAGATGAGTCGATTTTTTTGCTTGCAGCAAAGCCGAGATGTGAAAAACTGGACCTAGATCATCGTGAAAAGAGCAGCTGACATGACAGAAGAAATGACCACTGAACAATTAAGAGAAATTGCCTACCAGGAGATTCTGGAATTGTTCGAGAATGACCGAGCCGCCGCAGGCCAATGGATGTCCTCGTCAGTTCGCGGTCTTGGCAACCATCCGCCGATCTCGCTGATGGGGACTAAGGCTGGCATTGGAAAAGTGCGACGATTGGTGGGCCAAATGGAGCATGGGGTGTTCCCCTAGCGAGTTACTGCTCTGGAGTGACGAGAGTCTAAGGGAGTATGGCACTCCCAATACCCGGACTCATTTCCTGACCGGCAAGCTGACTCGCCACACCCTTTTTTTCATTCAAGTTATTGCCACCGCCAGAAGTGGATCACCCGCCATGGCGACATTAGGCAGCAGGGAAACCTGGCCGACAGAGTTTTCTGTCATAGGCCAACGAGTTCATGGCGCATGTACTCCCAGGTTTGCACCACCTGCTTCTTCGTAGTTCCCCAGCGATACCCACCCGAAGCACCGCTCTGCTAGATAACGTAATCACCCTTCCAGCGGGCTAATAAATCACGCGACAGGCACAATAGCCCTCATCGAGCATTTACACGGCTTTCAAGGTTCCGGATTGCCTCGACAATGGCCTCGAAGCTCGGAGGTGCTGAGTACATCATCCCCGCACCCACCATTTTCTCGTAGTCAGCCCGCAAGCTCTCCAGAGTTTCCGTCTCTGGCAAGAGCTTCAGCCGGCCATCTAGGCAAGCGTCATAGTTCGCGTAGCCCGTATGGAAGAACACTTTCTTATGGCGGACAACCTCCTCAAACAGCTCCCGGTTTTTGACCGCTGACTGGCCGGCAGGATGCTCTGCAAGCATGACCAAGTCGTACCAATGCCTGGAAAGCCTTTCAGCACTTTCCCTGAGCTTGCCCCTGTTGCACTCGACATGTATGAGCGTGGCTTTCTCCCAAAACGTCCGTTCCGGAGATAGAACCACGACTTCACTGCTCGGATAGACCAAGCCTTGCGTTAACTCGGCAATGTACGGAGAGACCGTATGAATTTCGTTGGGATCGATAACGTTCCTGCCACCCAGCTCAATGAGTACCTGGGAACGGATGTATTCGCCCGTACCCTCTACAACCGATGGGTAAGTGACCCAGATTTTTTCACCGCCATCGTCCAATTCAACGGTATGTTGCTCAGCCGTTGGCAATTTGGCCAGCTCACTTTCAAGGTACGGGACGACCACTTCGTTCGCATAGGCCAAGACATAACTTTTCAGTCGGTCGCTGAACTGCTTGGTTTTGGTCCGACTCACCCCCTCCGCGAAAGGATCAAAGCCCTCCTCGAAGGCTCGGTAATCCAGCGTGACATCTACGTCCTCGGAAAAGCGATCAATCACACCGTAAACCTTAGAGAGCGATGTACCTCCCTTGAAAGCCATGGGGTGTGCGCCGGGCATGGAGAATAGAGCCTGCAAGGTCCAGCAGACCCATATATCCTTCTCCAGCACCGAGGCTCCGCGAGCCAGTTGAGGCGCAACAGTTTGAAGGATATCGCTTTGTTCTTCTGGGGACAGTTCGAGAAACACCTGCTCAGCCATGGGCACGCCCTGTCTCATATTGCCTGAACGCCTCGCTCATCCACGCCGGCATACGTGAGGAAAGCAGCGTCTCGAACTCTTCTTCGCTCAGCCCTTCCTGGATCCGCTTCACTACCTCGGTGCTGATATTGTTTTTACCCAGATACCAAAGCGCGGAGAGGGCCAAACCCGGCTTTTTGCCTGCATGCTGAAGCTTCCTCTGACTGCTGGTGTGCATGAGCTTCACCTTAAGGTTTCCGATGCGAATTTCACGTGTAGGTCCATTGGTGTAGTAGACCGGCGTCGTTGGCATCTGAGTACTGAGCTTGAAGCGGCGAGCCGCTTCCGCCCCATGGACCTGAACGGTCTCTCCATGGTCCCTCGCGATCACCTCGACCACGCGTGAAACATCCGGCATGACATTGCCGACAAACCGGCTTTTTTTGGGGCGGACGAAAACACCCCGTGCGACCCGCTGGATAGCGCCTCCTTCTACGAGCCTGGACAGGGCTTTGTCGACAGCAGCGCGCGACCCCAACCGCAGAAAACGGCTGTTGGTAAAAGGTTCACCTTGCGGAACTTTGGCGATCTGACTCTGAACAGACTCTGCAACGGACATGGTACTCACCTCTAAACGAATGTCAGAAATCCTACCACTTTTTCTGACACCGTTCAAGATATGATCGACCCTTGCCTACAGCGACTGCGACTCGACATACGCATTAGCGTAATCGAATCACGATATCTTGCTGCATATTTCGCCCACGCGCGAACTCCGGACCTGCCATTAAAGAGGGGTTGGTGTTTAGTCCCGCATTCGAAAAGGAGGTATAGCCATGTTTTACAACGTCATCGAAGTCAGTATGCGCTACAAGGTTTCCCGTGCGACGATTTGGCGCTGGGTAAAAGAAGGGAGGTTCCCTCAACCCGTTAAGCTCTCTCCCGGGACTACTCGCTGGCGGGAAGAGGACCTACAGGCTTTTGAGAAAAAGTTGAAATGAACGGACCACCATCACACTGAATCCCGAGGATTGACTACTCGAATAGGTTAGGCAGATGTATACCAGCTCGGTTTAAAAGGCCCCTTTCGCCACCCGCCGCCAGGAAGGTCCACCAACCAAAATGTTCAGAATCCTCGCTAACTCGGTACCTCTCTAGAGCCCATTTCCACTATACAGCGCACCCCTGGGGGTGGCCCTCAGCTGTGTACTGATTCTCGTTGAGGAAACGTCCCAATCATCAGCTTGAAAGGAACCAACATCCGGGGTTGTGGAGTGGCCGCGCCGCGTATTCAACAATGAGGAAACGGGTTGCAAAGAACGACATGTGTGGGGCAAACTCATCGTTCAAAGTCGCTGACTAAAACCAATGGAAACGGAGTTAACATGGCGCAGGTTAGTTTGCAGTTCGAAGAGATCACAGAGAAAACACAAGCAGCTCACTATAGCGATGGCTGTTCAGGAGGCCGGAGCGACTGCTGCACAAGAGTTTGCACTCGGAACGAAGCCAACTCCGATGAGAATAGCCTTGCAGAATGGGATCGTTACCTGGAGGTTAACGCAGGAGTAATACAATATTAATAATCCAGCATGACCTCTATTCTAGACAAAAGGTTCCGCATAAAAGACTCTATCGACATTTATATTGACGATAGAGTCGAAGAGCGGACAAAAATCCAATTTTATAAAATAAACACACGAGAAAAGATATCAATCACTGCTGACAGACAGGTCACCGAAGTATTACGACGTCTTTCTGGAGTTGCACCTGTACAAGAGGAGTTGAATGAACTTGGCTACACTTTCGATGAAGTGGAAGCCATCAATCTTTTCACGTTTCTTGCACAAAAAAACGTAATTGAAGAAATCACTAAAACCCCACCTCCCATAAACAACCATTTAATTGATCGATACCTAAGACAGATTAATTTTTTTGATAACTTCTTTGATCACGTAACAGGCTACGAAGCACAAAATAAGTTACTCAACACCAAGTTAACCATCATTGGAGCTGGAGCGGTAGGATCAAATATCGCGACACAGTTAACAAGAGCCGGATTGGGAGCGATACAAATCATCGATCCTAAAGAGCTTTCCGAAGGCTCAATAGAACGCCATTCATTTGCGACACGCCTTAATATTGGGGTACCCAAGGTAACCGCCCTAAAAGAACACCTTGAGCAGATAAACCCTGAAATTCGTATCACAACAAGCAGATCACTGCTCACCCCAACCACAAATCTAGATGCACTTATAGATGAAGACACGGATCTTGTAATCAATACAGCAGATGAGCCTTATATTGGTCACACTTCCACAAAGCTTGGGCGATATCTTTGGCCAAAACAACTGCCGCTGTACGTGGCCGGTGGATTTGATGCACACCATATGAGTACCGGCGAATTCATCATACCCGGAATTACGCCTTGTATAGACTGCTGTTCCAACACCTTCAGAGAAGCCCTTAAAGATTGGAAGCCAACATATGCTAGCGACCAGATTAACACTAAAAGCAGGCCTAACCCAATCGCAGAAGATTCCTTTCAAAGTATTGGCGGCAGCTACGCCCAATCTTTATTCTCAAGTAGCCATGCGTCCATCAGCATCATTTCTTTTATTATAAAAAAGGACAAAAACCTACCAAAACTATCCAAACGGGGCGAATACCTCATCAACCATGGCACCATGACCTGGTTTGCAATGCAGAAGAATGAGAAGTGCAATGTCTGTGGAATACTCTGATTATTTAAAGCTCCGAGGTTCTGTTGCTCTAGTTTCCGTCGGAAACACTATTGAGTTTTTCAAAACGAACACCCGTGACTCTACAAAAGTCGCCATCAATTACGAAGGAATGGAAGAACTACTACTTCAGTTCACCGGCGACAGGAATCTGAGAGAAATATGTGACTCGCATAAAGACATAGAAGGAGAGACATTAAAAGATTTTTGTGGGTTTCTTAACTCCAAAAAAATTCTCATAAATTCTGATGCTTCATACTTACCAACTGTCGAGAAACGTTTTGGGAGACTTATTGGGTTAATCGAAGATTATCTCCCAAGAAAATCCCTAGTCATTGAGGCTTTAGCTAATTTAAGTACTTCAAAAGTAATGATAGTCGGCATGGGCGCTGTCGGCACTTGGGTTGCTGAAGGGTTAGCTAGAGCTGGAGTAAAAAACTTTCAACTTGTCGACGATGATATTGTAGAGCCCTCAAACCTCCACCGTCAAAATTTCTTTAATTATCAGGTAGCTAAAACAAAGACTTCAGTAACAAATGAAAGGCTACTAACCCTTGGCGCAGAGAACGTTGAAATTTTCGACACGAAAATCGATTACCATTTTTTCTCAGAGATTCCCCCAAGTGCTGACCTAATAATTAACTGCGCCGATTTTCCAAACGTCGATATTACAACCGATATCGTAGCCCGTTACTGCATGGCGAACGGCATCCCGCATATTGTAGGTGGTGGTTACAACCTGCACCTAACATTAGTAGGACAAACAATAATTCCAGGACTAACAGCCTGTGCAAAGTGTTTCGAGATACACATGCAGGCACAAAATCAGGATGATATTTTTGGAGTCAAAAAACTGAATCGAAGAAACCGAAAAATTGGTAGCTTTGGCCCATTAACAAGCCTTTCTGCGTCTATTACCACAATAGATTCGATAAAAGTATTAATAGGGGCCTACGAAGATCTCACAAATAACAATACTCGGATAGAATTCAGACTTAATGAAATGGATTTCCAGAGAGAGCCGATCCCGAAAAACCTACAATGTCCTTGGTGTGGAAAAGATGGCATTTTTTCAAGGAATTTATAATTATGCGGAACACTCTTACGTTAACGGGAGTATCAACCAATAATCTAAAACATGTTTCTTTAGAGCTACAATACGGTACGATGGTAGGCATTACAGGTGTAAGTGGTGGAGGAAAATCTTCGCTGGCTTTTGATACACTATACAAATTTTGCCGAGATGAGTTTGAGGCGATCCAAAGTGGCTACGCTGCTAACCCCAATTATAGAATTGAATCTTCAAGCGGCATTATACCTGCTGTCGGGCTACAGCAAATTAACCAGAACACCAACCCGCGCTCTACGATTTATAGCTACCTAAGCCTAGCATCAAAAATTACCTTCTTCGCCCTTGATCGCAATGGATTGCCATGCCCGCGAAAACTAAAAATTACAAATCCCCTTAATCAATGCAGAAACTGTAACGGACTAGGACATACGAGCACTTATTCTCTCCGGAAATCGATAGACTATAACAAATCAATCTTAGAGAACCCATTCCTACCTTGGCAATCCAAAGGCTCAAACAAGCTATACTCTTTACTAATAGATTATGCAAATAAAGAAAGAATCCCGACAAACCTACCTTTTAAGAAACTAAGCCTATTCGAACAAAATAAACTTATTTATGACATTTCTAGCGAGAAGATGAAGGTATCTTTTCAAGCCAACGGCAAACGAAGGATTCGCTCCTTAAATTACGAAGGCTTAGCGATTTATCTTGACCGGCTACATACTTCAAACAATAAATCTGACCATCTTTCATTAGATGGCTTTCTAGATAGTCACATTTGTGAAAAATGCTTTGGTTCCAAAGTCGAACCAGAAATAGGAAACAATATTCATCTAGGAAGCCTAACCTTTTCGGAATTTTTAACTAAGCCCGTAAGTTTTATTAATAAAACTCTCGCACCACTAAATGAATACCACGGGTCACCTCTAAAATCACTCCTGGAAGCTTTAATAGAGGCAGGTTTAGATTATCTACATCTGGGGCGTTCCATTCCAAGCCTTTCAGGCGGTGAACTTCAAAAACTGAACTTTGCAAAGATGTGCGCCTCAAGCATCCATGGCATACTTGTTGTTCTTGATGAAATTTCAGCGGGCATTCATCCAAATGACTTTATGCCGATCATCAAACAAGCTCATGAAATTAAGAAACGAAATAATACTATAGTTCTTATTGAGCACAACGAGTTCTTCCTGCAACATTGCGATAAGGTTGTTTGGGTAGGCCCTGAGCCAGGAAAACTCGGCGGCTTTATCTATGCCAATCACGCGCCTACACACGAAAAAATACAGCTTAGTGAGTATATGCCTCCTCAGGCATTCAGTGAGTATAACTCCATAAAAATAAACAACATTGAGAGCATAAACCTTAGGCTTCCGAAAAATACTGTTACAGCTTTGGTTGGTCCCTCCGGGTCCGGAAAATCCTCTCTCGCGCGTTATCTATCAAACACAGATTCGAAGGTTATTTTTATAGATCAATCTCCAATAAGGGGGAATATTAGAAGTACGGTTTCAAGTTACCTTGGTTTGAGTAAGCCTCTGGCAGAATTCTACTCAAAGAACCACGGTCAAGATTATCGGAATTTCTTACCTTCCGCAGGTTACCCTGCTTCATGTGAAGAATGCGATGGTACAGGCACCATTAAATTCCAGCGTGGCTATGAATCTGCTTTGATAATTGATTGTCCAAAGTGCGAGGGCAAACTATTTTCCCCCACCGTCAACAAATACCTGTGGAATTCTTTGTCGATTTCAGAGATATATGATTTAAACATAAAGGAGCTACCTAAAAACCTTGATTGCATCGCCAGGTTAAAAAATGCACGAAAAATTCTAGATAATATTGGTTTAGCTCATCTATCGCTTAATCGAAAAACGAGCACATTGTCAGGTGGCGAGTTAAAACGCTTAAAGATCACTCAGCATTTCCTGTCACGCTCACTAAGTGAGCGCATACTATTTATTGATGAACCTGGCGCAGGCCTTGACAGCCTCTCTATAAACAAACTTATGAAATTTATCGTTAATCAAAAACAGGATATCAAAGGTCTTGTTCTAATAGATCATAAGCCTCAGGTCTTTGCTCAATGTGAATATATTATCGAGATGGGACCAGGCTCAGGTCCTGAGGGTGGAACAATCGTTTATGAAGGAGACCCTCACGGATACTACCAGAAATATAATAAAATATTAAAGCGCTTAAGTTTAGATAAGGATTGATGATAGCAACCGAAGACGTTTCTTTGAAAGCTAGCCCCTTCAACGAAAAGTATTTGTGATGCCTAAAAACGAACGATTTCGAGCAATTCAGCTGCACGCTCTTCGTGGTTGATCTAGAGCCCCCCGGGCCTTCAGAAGCTGAAGCTGTTGAGGAACATCGATGGCGGGCTTGGCGAACTGCGTCATGCCTGTTTTCTCCAGGCATAAAAAAACCCGCTCGATTTGTGCGTGACTGCCGAGGCAGACATAGGCATGACGGTTGTATTGGCACCCTGATTATGCAAGCTCAACCTGTTCCCTCATCGACTCTGGAACCAAAAAATCTAAATGATATCACCAAGCGACGACTTCGAAACAAGGAGAGGCTCGACAATGGGAGTTCGGCCCTTAATCCATTCACTATCTTCCTTTACCGAAAGGTCGCCTACCAGCTTGTAGCCTTCAGGCTTTTATAAGGAAAGGTAAATTGACTCCCAGAAAAAACCGTTCTACTCTTTCTCTGCGCTTATCTGCGGTCGGCTACCGAGCTTGATGCTCACTTTTCCGCTCCCCTCTGCTGCACGGGAGGTTTCAGCTGCAGATTCCAATCAGATTTTGTATCTGGAGCGCACCTATTGTGAAACCTAATCCTATGAAATGGAGAAAACCATGTGCAGGATTGATGCGCCCTACGGCGATCGCTACCTCGATGAAAAAAGTGATCCCACTGAACGTTTTCTTCAGGCGCTCGACGAGTCTGAAATCGACGGTCAGTCCCGCTCACTGCTGACCAAACATTTCTCTGACAACTGGAATCGCATATTCGGATCGGCGACGGATCTGGAAAAGGTTCTTAGTACCGCCCAGCATGAGACTTCAGATCAGAAGAAATGTGCTGCAATTCTCTCTTCCGACCGCTTGGCTCAGAAACTGACCATGCAGCTCCTGAACAAGCACCCGATCATGAACCAGCGCAACGAAGTCGCTGATCATGGCTCAGAAGTATCTCTTTTTGCTCAAGAAATCGCTCAAACACTCTTTTCGGCATCGCCATACTCACTGTACAGCGCTCTCAATAATTTGGGCACCACTGCATCTTTAACAGTGTCCTTCGACTGGTTTGTCACCGCACTATACGGAGAAGAGTTCTGTTTCTCCCCGACGCTGTTCGACGATCCTGCGCTCGTTGCTGAAGACGAATCGACAAGGAACGAAATACTCTGGGGCTTCTTTAACACGATGTCCCAGTATGAGGACGGATACCGGAGCGACCTGGCAAGCATGTGCGGCCTCCAAATTAAGAACCTGGTCTCCCTCGCTTCATTGCAGTTGCATGAGGGACCGCCAAACCTCGGTTCTTCCAAACTCCTTCAGGGGATCCGATTCCTGAAAGCCTGGGTCGCATCCGATGCCGCAGCAGGAAGACTAGCCAGCATAAACGAGGGAGCATTCCGGAAACTGGAGCTTGAGTGGTCGAACTTCGAGTCGACACTTCGCTCTTTCGATTCTTCCGATTGCGCTCAGCTCGACGTGTCCCAGGCGACCGTTTGGCTGGACAAAACCAGAATCCAATTTTGGGAGGCTCTATGCCTCCATATGGATCTAACCTCTGCAGATGATCAGCAGATTGAACAGTGGGCTTCACTACTTAGTCTCTGCTTTACGTCCCTCAGCATTCGCTATTCAGAAGTTCTGACGAAGTCGGTTGAGGAACGGGAAATTCGAGAGAAAGAATACCTGGAACATATCTGTTCCGAGCTCACAGACTACCAACTGAAAGCTTGGATACGTTGGTCGATTCGCAAAGACTTCGGAGCAGCACTACGCCTGGCAGAAAGAACTCCGCTCGCGAGAGAATTCTGCGGCAATGAAAGCAGGAAATGGTGGGCGACCGAATACTCAGCCATCTGGAAAGCTCAACTTGAGGACGAGCTCAGCAACCTCGATATCGAGACTAAACTGACAGTCCTTTCCGGCGCATTGCGCAGTCTTCCCAATGAGGCCGCTGCCCGCGAGTACCGGGATTGGTGGGATGACCTTCTTGAGCAATTAATTCAAGATCCCCATTTCCCGCCTGCCCTAATGCCGCAGTGGTCGATTTCTGCAGCTGATAGACTGGACAACGACCTAGTGCTTCCCTACATCGATAAAAGCGTCGGGTTGCTTCGAGGAGAACTGTCCAACGGCGCACAGCCACACCATCACAAGCAGCTTGAGGCATTACTGAGAAAGTTGTCCTTTCTCAAGCCGTCAAAAGCGTTGCGGCATCGACTCATGTTGATGCGTTCATCAATAAAGCCACTTTCTGACGAGTCGGTTTCTCGCTTCAACCCTGTGAACAGCGAGAACTCCATTGATTGGTATTTGCCTCTGAGAGAGGCAGCATGGGACCGTCTGGCAAAAAGAACGAACCTGGGATCTCCTCTTAGCAGAGAAGAATACGAGCAAGCTGCACTGGAGTGCTACGAGTCCTTTGCACTCGAATTGGTTGAATTCTGCCTGAGCCGCCTTCGCCTCCGGAAAGGAGAGAAGCCCAAAGCTGGCAAATACAATGCTAGCCAAGTAACTGAAAAATCGCCCATTTGGCGACAAGGGTATTTGAAGGCTTTACTGGAACTCGGCCTTGATCCAAACGGGAAGGCCCATAAAACGGTCTACTTCACCAAACAGTTCGATCCTGATGAAAGTGTTCGAGCGGTTGCACAAGAGTGTTATCGGGCTGTCCGCCGAGAGGCCAAAAAGAACCGGAGCATCCAGGATTTCAAACGCGGACTGATTGCCGCTGAATGGTGGTTGTTGATGAGTCAACGGCTTGAACTCAATCTCGAAATTAACCACGAGGAAGCACTCAAGACCCGGCGCAACTTGTTGCGCAACCCGTAACTAACCGAAAACCTGACCCCAAATCCAAGTGGTGTACTGGAGCCTGATGCTCCTACCCTGACGCCCCGCGTCCGCCATGTAAAAACTTCACGGTCCGTAAAACGGATTCCGTCAAGGAGTATACGCATGCGTACGAACACCCTTATTTTTTCAGCAAACCGATCGGCCACACCTCCTGCCAAGGTCCCTGCGGTAGATGAACTCACAATAAACTGGCACGTCACGGAAGCCTGCAACTATAGCTGCCAGTATTGCTACGCCAAATGGAAAGACTACCCCAATCCGCGGGAGTTGTTTCATGACCGCAGGCGAACCCGCCAGCTGCTAACCGAGTTATTCCGATACTTTGACCCCACAAACACCAACAATCCGTTAGGTGAAGAACTCTCCTGGAAGACAGTACGCCTAAATCTCGCCGGCGGAGAGCCCTCGATCCTTGGCGACCGTCTGTTGGAAATTGCCCAGGTAGCCCGGGAAGTTGGATTTCAGCTTTCCATTATCAGCAATGGCTCACGACTGACGCGTTCCATGGTTAAGGAACTAGCGCCGCATTTGACCTGCCTGGGGATAAGCCTGGATTCAGAAAATCCGACTACCAACATGAAGATTGGCCGAGCCCTTCGAAGCGGACAACTCCTCGACCTTCAGGAGCTTGCAGGCCATATACGTCTGGCGCGCAAGATCAACCCCCGACTCACAATAAAGCTCAATACTGTCGTGAACCTCCTGAATGCCGGAGAGGATCTCAGCGATTTGGTTGGAGAGATACGCCCCCAACGCTGGAAGATCCTGCGCATGCTCCCGATTGTTGACCGCTCGTTAGCGATCAGCAACGAGGAGTTTGTCGCCTTTGTTCAAAGGCATCGCGCTTTCCAGTCGGTTCAATGTGTCGAGGACAATCGAGACATGCGTGAGTCCTACCTCATGGTCGATCCCTTCGGGCGCTTCTTCCAAAATCACCCCTCATTAGCCGGAGGGTACCTATACAGCGATCCCATTCTAGCCGTTGGCGCACAGGCCGCATTCTCGAAAATGGCATTCGATTCGACCAGCTTTCAATCCCGCTATACAGGCGAGCTGGGAGGCAGACAGTGAAAAGGTACAGCTCGAACAAAGATTGGAACGTCGTCATCAGACGCCTCGTCAAGCTAGGGTGGAGGTATCGTTGCGGTGGCAAGCACGGACGACTAACCCATCCCGACTGCTCAAAAACACTCATTGTTTCGAATTCACCGAGCGACCACCGAAGCTTGAAAAACTTCATGCGAACTGTCAGGTCGACCCGGGGCTAGATCGAAAGAGCCATCAGCCATATGCAACATGAAGCTCTCTGGACCTCCTCTTGGAGGGGGTCCACGGGCAGATTGCGATCGAGGCCATATAAATGGATCAACTCGCTGAGAGTACTGACGCGCCCCAAACCATTAAGATTCAATCTCGACTTCCGGCCGCTTTTCGGTCGCTTCCATCCCTTTAATGCCAATAAAGTTGATGGGCTATTCGCCCATTATCGTTATTTCCTTCTAACGAAAAGCTGCGCATCCAAATTTGCCAGTGTCCGGATTTCGGACACTGATTTCTTAACAGTTGCGAACTTAGCTCTAAGGCGTAGAATCGTCGCATCAATGGGTAAAAGCATTCTTAGGGCAACGATCAAAGTCCGGTTCCCGGACACCGAATTCTTATCAGCCTTGTGCCCAAAGTCGTCGTTAATCGGTCATAATATTGATATATAGGGATTTTTTATGACCCACAGTTTTGGCGCAAGCAATTGAACATACAGATTTTTGCCGATTAAGACCGCTTGCCATCGGCCTGAGCAAGTGCACTCCGGAGGCAGAGGTCAGAGGTTCGAATCCTCTCGGGCGGGCCATTATTTTCAAAGGCTTGCGTGAAAACGCAGGCCTTTTTTGTGGCTGTGTACAAAATGTGTCCATGGTTATTACGGCGCTTCTCCCGCTAGCTGATCAGGGCACTCTCACACACCGCAGTGACGCCCAGCGCCCTAACACCTGTCCAGAATGCCAAAACCTGCCTAATCCCGTTAATCGCCGAAATCAACGCCAAGCATTTTCACCATTCCAAAGAATACTGTGCCCTAGAGAGAAGAGGGCAGAGCACACTTTTAATTATAGCGTCATTAGTTGTTCATGCGTTCTTAGCCTGAGTGTCACATGATAACGCGAATCTAATGTCTCCTGAATTTTGAGTAATGGAGGCGTAACCTCATGTTTAAAAGTTTCAAGCTACTCGCAAGCTCTATTCTATTGTCACTTTCATTTGTCATTCCAGCTGCTAACGCTGAAACCGTACGTTTGGCAGTCACCGACCTGGTCGGGCTGGAGGAGCTTCAGCGAGAATTCGGTGCCTTTCGTGACAAACTCTCTGAAGTCACCGGCTACGACATTGAATTTACCCCGGTTACCAATCGTACGGCGGCTGTTGAGGCACTTCGCTTCAAGCAAGTCGATTTCGTACTGACCGGCCCCGCGGAGTATGTCGTTATGCAGAAACGTGCGGATGCAAAGGTGGTTGTCGGTTTCTCGCGTCCTGACTATTTCCCGGTCATTGTCACCATGGCGGACTCTGGCATTACCAATGTCAAAGATCTTGTTGGCAAGCGTGTTGCCATGGGCAGCGTCGGATCTACTTCCCGTCACCTTGGTCCCATTCAGGCCCTTGCGGACGGTGGGATTACCCCCATGGAAGACCTGGAGCTGGTGCACACCAAAGTCCCGGTACTTTGGGAATCACTCAAGCGAGGTGATGCTGCTGCGGTTGGCATGAACCATACAGAGTTCCGTCGTCTTCGTACCCAGGAAATGGAAAATGGCGGTCACCAGCCTGGCGCTTTCCGCGTAATTGCCCGCGGACCAGACCTTCCCAACGACCTGTTGATGGCAGGCAGCCATGTCAGTGATGAGATGATCGACCGTCTGCGTGATGGCTTTGTGAATCACTCTGACGAGCTGATCAATTCTATTGTCAACGGCGGTGGCACTGACGTCGACAAGTACACCGGCATGCGCTTCATCAGCAATATCAAAGACAGCGACTACAACTATGTTCGGTCCATGTACGCCACGATCGGCTACCCGGAATACTCTGATTTTGTTGGCGACTGATCGCCCATAAGCCGGACGTGCAGGGTCGTTAGCGACCCTGCCGTTTTCGTCTCAGATATTTCGTTTTGAAGGACACCCGCTATGAATCCTGTCGCTCAACCTCTGGTGCAATCACACCTTGTTGCACCGTCTATGGTATCCGATTCCCTCCAGGTTGAAGGGTTGTCGAAGCACTTCAAGGGTACGGACAAAGCTGTGTTTCGTGATGTGAGCTTCAGCATCAATGAAGGCCAGTCGGTTGCTCTGATTGGCGCCAACGGGGCTGGAAAAAGCACACTGCTCAGGTGCTGTGTCAGGCTGATCGAACCGGATAGCGGAAAGGTCAGTCTCTCCGGTGAGGATTTATCTGGCAAATCCGGCCGGGCCCTGAAAAAGGCTCGCAACCGCGTCGGCTTTGTATTCCAGAAGCACTGCCTGGTGCCGCGCCTATCAGCACTGACCAATGTTCTGCATGGCAACCTTGCCCATTGTTCCGGGCCTCGCAACTGGGCGCAAAGCCTGGCGCGCCAGGAAGACCGGCAAAGGGCCATGGATTGCCTGGAACTTGTCGGGCTGGCGGATTTTGCCTACCAGCGCTGCGACCAACTTTCCGGTGGCCAGTCACAACGCGTTGCCATTGCCCGGGCATTAATGCAGGAGCCGAGCATCCTGTTCGCCGATGAGCCCACTGCCAGCCTGGACCCGCAATCCGGCGAGCTGGTTATGGAACTGTTCGCCCGTTTGTCGCGGTCACGCAATCTGACGGTGTTTTTTGTTTCCCACCACGTTGAGCATGCCCTCCATTACGCCGATCGAATTCTGGGGCTGCGCTCATCAGAGCTTCAACTGGACAGTGCCAGTCATTCAGAGAGCACCGCCAGCCTGAGAGAGTTCTATGCCTGAGCCAAGTCAGATTCATCCCGCATCACCGGTGCTACGCGGGCGCTTTCAACGGCCTTCCTGGCTGAGCAGCGGGCTTTTTGCGCTGTTTCTCGGGTTCTTTCTCTGGTCTCTGGCAGGCGCGGGCATGTCCCTGCAAAGCCTTATCCAGGGTCTGCCCAATATGGGAACCATTGTTGGTGAGATGTTCCCTCCGGCCACCGATCGGGCGACACCTATCCTCGCCGCAATAATTGTCACCTTTCAGATGGCGTTAGTGGGCACCGTCATTGGCGTGGTCCTGAGCATACCCATGGCGCTGCTAGCCGCGAGGAATACCTCACCCCATCCGCTTGTGCGTTATGTGACCCGCTCAATCATAAGCTTTGTGCGCACGGTACCCGACCTGGCGTGGGCGCTGTTTTTCGTCGTGTCGGTTGGCCTTGGTCCATTTGCAGGAACCCTGACCATCATCGTGGACACCATCGGCTTCTGTGGCCGGTTCTTTGCCGAAGCTTTTGAAGAAGTTGATCCCGGTCCGTCGGAGGCACTGGATTCCATAGGATCCAGTCCACTGGACCGCATCGCGGTGGTACAGATACCCGGGGCTCTCCCCAGCATGATCAACACCGGACTGTTCTCCCTCGAAAAAGCCGTGCGTTCATCGGTTGTGCTTGGGCTGGTAGGTGCTGGTGGTATTGGTGCCGAACTGGCCGTTTCGATGGAGATGTTCCGCTACGACCAGGCCGCTTTCATCATCTTCGCAATCTTTATCCTGGTTTATGTCGTCGAGCATTTTTCCTCCCGCATGCGTGAGCGGCTCCTAAACCAAATTCGATAGGAAGTAAGTTTCATGAAGACCTCCACACAAACAGGTCCGAACGCCGGAAACACCGTGTTCATCAGAAATGTGCACCTGCTGCTGTCTGGCGGCTGGCAAATGGACACCTGCATGCAGGTGACTGACGGCATCATTACCGCACTCGGAAACGACGCCGTGCAGGGTAATGCCAACGTAATTGATGCGGCCGGGGGCTATCTGCTACCAGGGATCATTGATCTTCACGGTGATGCTTTCGAGCGCCATATCACACCTCGTGCAGGCACTTTATTCCCGCTCGAACTGGCACTTGCCGCTAACGATGCCAGCCTGGTTGCCAACGGAATCACAACTTTCTACTACAGCATCACCGACGGTTTCGAGCCAGGCCCCCGCAGCCGGGATACCGTGCGCAAACTGCTGCTGGCACTCGAAGAGCTGATGCCCAGGTTCAGCTGCCAGGCCAGGGTGCATATCCGCCACGAGAAAGTGAATACTGAAGGCCACGAGGAACTGACTGAATGGCTCCGCAATGGGCGCGTTCATATGCTGTCGCTGAACGACCATTTGCCGGAGCTTGATAACGAACGTGCCGTGAAACGGTATATTGCCGGTCTGCAGCGCCGGGTAACCATGGATGACGACACTACCCAGGAATTCCTCAGCAGCCTGCAGGGCCGCCGGGAACTGGGCGAGGAACAGACCCGGATGTTGGCCAGCCTGGCGCTGGCATCAGGTGTCAGCCTCTCTTCCCACGACGATCACGGTCTGGACGACGTCGCCCGCAATGTCCAGCTGGGCACCGCTATTGCTGAGTTCCCGATGGACGCAGAAACCGCCCTTGAAAGTCGCAAATCCGGTATCTCCGTGCTGATGGGCGCACCCAATCTGGTTCGGGGCGGCTCCCATGTTGGCGCGATCAGCGTGCGGGATGCCATAGCGGAGGGCCTGGTAGACATTCTGTGCAGCGATTATCACTACCCCAGCTTGTTTACCGCACCGTTTGTAACAGCCCGGCAAAATCTTTTGCCGCTGGCGGACGCCTGGAAAATGGTCAGTGAACACCCGGCCCGGGCAGCCGGTATGGGTGACCGGAAAGGACAAATTGCGCCGGGTTATGACGCTGACCTGTTGTTGCTCAGTGAACTGGATGGTTCGCCGCTTTCGTTGCAGGCAACCTTTGTAGCCGGAACCCCGGTATATCAGCGCGATGGCCAGTGGCAAAAACAACCCCGGGGAGCTGGGGTGGTGGTTTCATGACAGGACCTGAAATCGCCGGAGACAACCAGGTGCCGTTACCACGCCATCAATGGCCGCGCTGTCTGCTCGCACTGGATGCACGGGAAGTTAGAACGGCAGCGGAGCAGTTCGAACAGGCCTTCCGGATTGAAGACGTGCAACTGCCACAGTCCGGGCTGGGTCTGATGAAAATCCGCGATGGCGCTCTGGGCGAGCTGTATTTCCCGGGTGAAATACCCCTGGCTACGGCGAGGGTTCGAATTCTTGCCGCAGACAAAACCTGGTATGACGGTGCTGCCCAGGTGATGGACGACCGCGCCAGCCTTGCCAGGGCCATCGCGGTGCTGGACGGGGTGCTGGCAAACCAACTGCGGGGACATGAGACCGTTATCCCTTTGTTGCACAAGGGCCAGAATCATCTTGCAGCACAGGCGAAAGAGCGTAAAGCGCTGCTGGAAACCACCCGGGTGAACTTCTCGACACTGGGCCATTACGAGGAGGACGACCATGCCTGAACCATCTTCTGTAGCACAGTCGCAACCGCGACAGGCGGGGCCGGATCTCCTGCGGTTCTGGCACTCCACCATGCAACAGACTCTGTTCCGGAACCTGTTGAAAGCCTTCAGCTACCCCGGTGAATCCGTCTGGCTGGCGGAAAAAGACAGTGCGGTGGCCATATTGGCGACACTGGTGGATGCCGAAACCTCGCTCTCAGACCCTCACCAGTTGCTGAGTGACCTCACTAGAACCCGCCTTAATGCGCCCCTGACTGGCCCTGAACGAGCCGGTTATGTGATTGCCCGGGGCGACTTTGCGCCCGACTTTGAGCCACAGTTGGGCAGCCTGGAATCGCCGGAGACCGGTGCCACTGTGGTGGTGGTTGTGAATTCGCTTGTCGACGGTCCTTGCTGGCAACTTTCAGGGCCCGGTATCAAGCAATCCCGGCGTATCAGGGTTGGCGGCCTGG
Organism: Marinobacter sp.; assembly: GCF_041690615.1. Lineage (GTDB taxonomy): Bacteria > Pseudomonadota > Gammaproteobacteria > Pseudomonadales > Oleiphilaceae > Marinobacter. The sequence goes on along the minus strand of NZ_JAWLGY010000003.1, from coordinate 44,077 downwards.
ATGGGGCCTGGCTAAACGCACGAAATAACTGGTGCGGCGGCTTTCCCCTGGGTGTTGATCTGGTTCTCACCGATCAGCAGCATTGCCTGGCGCTGCCCCGCACCACATTGATTGAAGATACGGGGGCAAACTGATGGGTTACGTTGCCATTAAAGGCGGTGGCAAAGCCATTGCCGGCGCCCACACTGCAGTAGAAAGCCTGCGCACAGCCGAGGGTGAGGACGGATCATCCTTACGGTTGGCTTCCATCGAACATCAACTGCGCCTGCTGACATCCCGGGTGGTCTCGGAGGGTGGCCTCTACCACCCACGGCTTGCGGCCCTGGCAATCAAGCAGATGCACGGTGACACCCTTGAAGCGGCCTTTGCACTGCGGGCCTATCGGTCCACCAAGCCCCGGCTGATGGAAACCCCTGCCCAGTCCACATCCGGAATGCGTCTGATCCGGCGCATATCCAGTGCCTTCAAGGATATTCCCGGGGGGCAGATGCTGGGGCCGACCATGGATTACGCGTTGCGACTGCTCAGGCTGGATCTTGCAGATGAGTCGCAGGAAACCTTTCGTCAAGTTTCTCGCCGGTTCATCAAGGATGCGCCCAACAGTGCCCTTCCCGACAGTTTCCCGAAAGTGGTTGATGCGCTGCGTGAAGAAGGCCTGCTCCCCCCGCAACCGGACAGGCCGGATAGCCCTTTCGATATCACCCGGGAACCACTGGTCTTCCCGGTTCCGCGATCGGCGGCGCTGGCGACCATGGCACGGGCGGAAACCGGATCGCTGCTGGCGCTGGCGTATTCCAACGTGCGTGGTTACGGCAATGTGCATCCCACCATCGCAGAGCTGCGGGTGGGTTACGTACCAGTGATGCTGCCACACCCGGTGACGGGCGAGCCCACCGAAGCCGGTGAAGTCCTGATGACGGAGTGCGAAGTCGTGGCGACCCAGGAAGGCGCTGAATCCGGTGAGCCACCGCTGTTCTCTCTGGGCTATGGCGCCTGTTTCGGCCATAACGAAGTCAAGGCCATTGCCATGGCTATTCTGGACCGGGCGTTGCAAAAGGGCATGCAGGACGGCCCTGACTGCCCCTCGGAAGACCCTGAATTTGTGCTGTTGCATGTGGACGGGGTGGACTCCATGGGCTTTGCCAACCACTACAAAATGCCTCATTACGTCACTTTCCAGTCGGAGGTGGACCGCCTGCGGAGCAGCCAGGAAAAAGATGCGGCACACACAAAGGCACAGGGAGCGGAATCATGAACCCGGGTTACGAACTGCCTGTTGATGATGTGAGCTACAACTTTGCCTTCCTGGATGAATTCGCCAAGCGTGAAATCCGCCGAAACATCCTGAAAGCCATTTCGATTCCAGGCTACCAGACGCCTTATGCTTCTCGGGAAATGCCAATGGGGCGAGGGTTTGGCACGGGTGGTCTGCAACTGACCCTGTCATTGCTCGGCGCCGGCGACACCCTGAAAGTGATTGACCAGGGTGCCGATGATTCCGTGAACGCCGTTAACCTGAGGCAGTTTGTAGAACTGACCTGCCCCGGCGCCAACACCACGGAACGGGCAGCTGAAGCGAATATCATCCAGTCCCGTCACCGGATACCGGAAGATCGGCTGACCGCCGACCAGATACTGGTGCTTCAAGTGCCAACACCGGACCCGCTGACCATTGTGGAACCCTCCGAGGCGCGCCGGAAAATCATGCACGGCGAGGGTGACTATGCACCACTTCTGACCAAACTGTACGAAGATATCGTCCAGTTTGACGAAATTGCCATATCGAACCGCTATCCAACCCGCCTCAATGGCCACTATGTGATTGATTCCAGCCCCATCCCCCGTTTCGATGTGCCAAAAATGCACCAGTCTGCCGCGCTTATCCTTCTGGGGGCCGGGCGGGAACGCAAGATTTATGCAGTCCCACCGTTTACGGATGCGGTTCCACTGGCGTTCGAAGACGTCGCCTTTCGCACCGAGGCCTTCCTGGACTCGACAGGCAACCGGCGCCGGTGTGATCGGTGCAACAGCGTCACCTCCTATCTGGATGAAATTATCCATCCTGACGGGTCGCGCCACTGGCAGTGCTCCGATACCGGCTACTGCAGTGAGCGGTGCGCCCAACTCAAGGGTGCAGCGTGCGAAGAGGCCAGGTCATGAAGAAAATACTGGAAGTAAGGGGGCTGAGCAGGATTCATGGCCCGGGCTGCCCGTTATGTTTCGAAAACACCGGTGCCGAGGCGGAAACCAATGTATGTGCCAGCTGTGGCTCGGTGGTGGCTGCCCAGAATGTCAACCTGGACCTTCATCAGGGTGAAATCCTGGGTATTGTTGGCGAATCCGGCAGCGGCAAGTCCACGGTGGTGAAAACCCTGTTTTTCGATGCCGAACCCAGTGCCGGTGAAGCCCGTTTTTTTGATGGCGACCAGCAGCTGGATCTGTTTTCCCTGAACGCTGCCCGTCAGCGTTGGCTGCGCAACCACCGGTTCGGCATGGTGTACCAGAACCCCAATCTTGGCCTTAATTTCAACGTGTCCGCTGGCGGCAATATCGCCGAGCGTTTGCTGATGAGTGACGTGGCAAACTACGCCAGCATCCGCCAGCACGCCCGGGATCTGCTGACTCGTACAGAAGTGCTGGGCGAGCGGATGGATGAATCCCCCCGCCGGTTTTCCGGTGGTATGCAGCAGCGTGTACAGATCGCCAAAGCCCTGGCAACCCGTCCACCCCTGTTGCTGCTCGATGAGGTGACTACCGGGCTGGACCTTTCCGTGCAGGCCCGCATTCTGGACCTGATTCTGGAAATCCAGCATGAACTGAATACCGCGATGATTGTGGTTACTCATGATCTGGGCGTCATACGGTTGCTGGCAGGGCGAACGCTGGTGATGAAGTACGGACAGGTGATCGAAAGCGGCCTGACCGATCAGGTGCTGGAAGACCCCCAACACGCCTACACCCAACGGTTGGTGGCGTCCGCCCTCTAAGGAAAGCCTTTTATGAAGCCTCTTCTTGATATTGATGGCCTCAGCAAAAATTTTCAGCTTCACGAACAGCAGAAGCTGATCCCATCCTGCAGCGCAGTCAAAGTGACGGTTTATCCGGGCCAGCTGACGGCACTCACAGGGCCTACCGGTTCAGGCAAGTCTTCCGTGCTCAAGTGTATTTTCCGCACTTATCTGCCAAGCTCCGGGCGCATTATGTACCGCGATCAGGAGGATAAAGTCATCGACCTGGCGCAGGCGTCTGAATACCGGATATTGGAGTTACGTCGCCGGGACATAGGCTTTGTGACGCAGTTTCTGCATTGCCTGCCCCGCAAAAGCGCGCTCGACATCACCATAGAGCCATTACTGGCCAGGGGTGTCAGCCAGCAGGAAGCCCAGAGGCGCGGGCGCGACCTGCTGGCACAGTTACAGGTGCCCGAGCGCTTGTGGAGCCTTCCGCCAGCGACCTTTTCCGGCGGGGAAAAGCAGCGAATCAATCTGGCGCGGGGGTTGGTTGCCCGGCCAAGATTGCTGCTGCTGGATGAACCAACGTCCAGTCTCGATCCCGGCACCACGCAGAGCGTGGCCGAGCTGATCGACACCATCAAGCAGGAAGGTGTTGGCATACTGGCGATATTCCACCACCCGGAGCTTGTTCAGCGCCTGGCAGACCAGACCGTCAGGCTACAAGCGCCTGCGCCGGTGATGCCGGAACCATGCTGACCGGTCTTCAGCGGGCGGGGTTTCCACTGGCCATTGCACAAACGCTGACCTGGGCTTCGCTCTACTACAGTTTCCCGGCGCTGCTGCCGACCTGGCAGGCCGCCCTGGGCTGGTCAAAATCAGAATTGTCCGGGGCGTTCACGCTGGCACTGGTGGTTTCCGCCGTAGCGGCACCCCTGGCGGGGGCTCTGATTGATCGTGGCTATGGTCGCGCCGTTCTGGCAGGGGGCATGACGCTGGGTGCATCGCTACTAGTGGCGTTGCCAGCGGTCGGTGAGGTGTGGCACTTCTACCTGATCTGGGCGGGTATCGGCCTTGCCATGTCGGCGAGCCTTTATGAGGCCTGTTTCACGGTGATAACACGGATTATTGGCAGCCAGGCACGGCAGGTGATTACCGTAGTGACCCTGCTTGGCGGTTTTGCCGGTACCCTGGCGTTTCCCGCGGCACATCTGATGGCGGAAACCTTTGGCTGGCAGGCCGCGGTAAGAATATTCGCCGCAGTGGTGCTGTTCATCAGTGTACCTTTTGCCATTTTCGGTCTGGGCTGCCTTCGATCCTTTGCCGAGACGCTGGAGCCTGCAAAGCCTGGAACCGCCGGAAAAACCATGGCACAACCAACGTTCTGGATGCTTGGCGTTGCCTTCTGTGCCATCGGGTTCGCTCATGGAGCCATTCTCACTCACCTGTTATTCATTCTTCAGGAGAGCGGATTATCGGTATGGCTTGCGGTTGTGGTGGTGTCGATGATTGGCCCCATGCAGGTGGTGGGCCGGGTGTTCATGATGTTAACTGCGGGTCGGGTCAGTACCTTTGGCGTCGCGGTTGCCTGCTACACGCTGATGATAATTGCGACGGCCGCCCTGCTGGCAACCCGGTTCAATATCTGGATGGCCTTCGTGTTTGTGGCTTTCCATGGCGCCGGATACGGTGTGGCGAGCATTGTAAGGCCGGTGATGACAGCGGAGTTGCTGGGCCGGCAGAGCTTTGGTGCAGTTTTCGGGATGCTGGCTATTCCTTTCATGATGGGTTTTGCGCTCGGGCCAACCGTAGCGGCGCTGGTTTCCGAGCTTGCCGGATATCACACTGTAATTGTTGGCGCCGGCGTTATTCTGGCCGGTGGGCTAATAGCCATTATCGCAGCCAGGTCCATGGCACCAACCAATACCGACTTTCATGACGTAAGGAGGGCTGAGGGATGAAAGGACGACTGATATACGTCATTGGCGCCTCCGGAAGTGGCAAGGACACTCTAATCAAAGCTGCGGCCAATGCCTTGGCAGAACATCCCGGTATCCGCTTTGCCCGGCGCTGTATTACCCGACCGGCCGACCCGGATGGGGAAAACCACCTGCCGATGACCAGGGATGCTTTCAATGCCCGGGTGCAACAGGGCCAATTTGCCATGCAATGGTCGGGTAACGGACACGATTATGGTATCGGCATGGAGATCAATACCTGGTTGAATAATGGCAATACAGTCGTGGTGAACGGCTCAAGGCTGTGGCTTGCAGAAGCCTTTGCCCGTTATCCGGATCTGGTTCCGGTGTTGATCGAGGTGTCTCCTTCGATACTGCGCCAGCGCCTGCAAGAGCGCGGCAGGGAATCGGCCGTGGAAATTGCGGCCCGTTTGCAGCGGCATCAGCAGATTCAGCCGCAAATCGAGCACTGCATAGTGATTAATAATGATGGTGCTTTGAGTGAAGCATCACGGGCATTTATCGAAGCAATCCGCCAACCGGTCAGAGACACAGCATTATGCAGATAACCTTCACCGGGACCGCCGGCGCCGGTGGCGTTCCACGCTACGGCTGTGAATGTGCGGCCTGTGTTCGTGCCAGGCAGCAACCGGAATACCAGCGCCTGCCTTGCTCGGCACTGATTGAAACGGATCAGGTGCGGTTATTACTCGATGCCGGCCTGATGGACATTCATGATCGGTTTCCGGCGGGTAGTCTGAAGGCCATTGTTCTGACTCATTTTCATGCAGACCATGTGCAGGGGCTTTTTCATTTGCGATGGGGCAAAGGGGCACAGCTCCCCGTGTTCTGCCCGCCAGATCCCGACGGCTGTGCCGATCTGTATAAAAACTCCGGCATACTGGATTTTCGGCACCTTGAGGCCTTCAAGCCGTTTGAAATCGGTGACCTGAAAATCACACCCTTACCTTTGAATCATTCCAAAATTACTTACGGGTACGCCATTGAAGCCGAACGCGGACAGCGGTTTGCCTACCTGACCGATACAATCGGCCTGCCAGAAAGCAGCATGCACTTTCTCCAGTCTTGGGGTCCTTTTAGCATGGCGATAGATTGCAGCTACCCCCCAAAGGCTCACTCTCCCGCCAATCATAATGACTATAACGTTGCCTTAGATATCATAGATAAGGTCAGGCCCCAGAAAAGTTGGTTAACTCACCTGAGCCACGAACTGGATCGTTGGCGAATTGAAACTAATTGCAAACCGGAGAGCAATCTCGCTTGGGCCGCAGACGGTCTTATAGTGCAAGTTTGAAAGACAGCTGCAATTGGGCCCGCATCTTTCGAGAACCGTAATACGACGGTTCCAAGTGCTGCTGACCAATCAGGTACATCAAATCGAGACCCTCCTGACACTGATCGCGAGGGACGTAACACTACTCTTGAGGGCGCCCTCCGGAGGTCAGGTTCGAATCCTGACGGGCGGCCATATCCCGCAAAAGAGCCCGCCATTGAGCGGGCTTTTTTGTGAAAAATGGTCAGCCCCATCAGCCCAGAGCAACGAGCGCAAAGCGTTGCCAGCCCCTAAGAGGTTTGACTGGACCGGCTTCGGCAGGTTGCCTCCCCACTCAGTGTTCCACCTTGAGGGCACTCTCATGCCAGTTGCGCAGGGCCCTGTCAGACATCCACACCATCAGGGCAAACAGCAGGATACCGGTGACGGTGATCAGGATAAGGGCTGCGAACATCCTGGGAATCTGCAGGTTGTAGCCAGACTGCAGGATCATGTAGGCCAGCCCTGCCCTGGCTCCCCCGGTTCCGGCCACAAACTCCGCCACTACCGCGCCAATCAGCGCCAGCCCGGAACTGATCCTCAGCCCACCAAAGAAGTACGGAAGCGCGCTCGGAATACGCAGTCTCACCAGTTCCTGCCAACGGCTGGTGCGGTACATCCGGAACATGCTCAGCAGGTTCGGATCGACGCTGCGCAGCCCCAGGGTGGTGTTGGAGATGATCGGGAAGATAGCCACGATCACCGCACAGACCGTGAGAGCCCAGGTGGTGTCGTTGACCCAGATGATGATCAGCGGCGCGATGGCGACCACCGGTGTCACCTGCATCAGCACCGCATAGGGAAACAGGCTGATCTCGATCCACTTGCTCTGCACAAACAGCAATGACGCGGCGACGCCGACAATCACTGCGATGGCAAAGGCCAGTAACGTCACCTTCAGGGTCATCAGCAGGGCATTGAACAGCGAGGGGAAATCTGACACCAGAGACTGCCCGATGTCGACCGGACTGGGTACCAGGTATTTCGGCACATCAAAAGCCATCACGGTAAGCTGCCACACCAGCAGCACCAGCACACCAACCAGCAGGGGTGCGGCAATCTGCACGAAACGCTCGTTATGAATCAGCGGGGCTTTCATGGCCTGGTCTCCTCATCGCGGTCTTCGCCCATGGCACTGGCGCGTTCCAGGGCCTGGGACACCTGGCGGCAATAACCGGCAAATCCGGTGGAGACCCGGAAATCCGGCGAGCGCGGATAGGGTTCTTCAATAGTGATATCGTCGACAATCCGCCCGGGGCGTGCCGCCATCACCACTACCCGACTGGAGAGGTATACCGCCTCATAGACACTGTGGGTGACGAACACGATGGTCCAGCCCTTGTCTTGCCAGAGCCGGAGCACGTCGTCGTTGAGCTTGTTGCGGGTCATCTCGTCAAGGGCGCCGAAAGGTTCATCCATCAACAGCAGGTCGGGCTCAGTGACCATGGCCCGGGCGATGGAAGCGCGCATCTGCATGCCACCGGACAGCTCCCTCGGAAAACTGTCATCGAAGCCCTTCAGGCCGACCATGCCCAGGGCATCATCGATTTTCTGTTCCACTCCTTCCGACCGCCCGGCATGCTCCAGGTCCAGGGGCAAACGCACGTTCTTGCGCACCCGGGCCCAAGGCATCAGGGTGGCGTTCTGGAACACAAAGGCCAGTTTGCGCCCCTTGCTGCCCACCACGCCGTACTCCTGCTCCCACCACGTCACCTTGCCGGTAGAGACCTCACCGAGGCCCGCCATAATACGCAGCAGGGTGCTCTTGCCGCAGCCGGACGGACCCAGCAGGCTCACAAACTCGCCCTGCTTCACCGTCAGGTCGGCGCCTTTCAGGGCAATGGTTCCGTTGCCATAAATCTTGTCGACACCGCTCACCTGGAGCACCGGGCGCGGTGCAATGGCGCCGGGCGCGGTGGTGTCCGGCCCGGGGTCCGGTGCCGGGTTCAGGGGTGTTACCTTGGTCGCTGTCATAAGGGTCTCTCCAGGGCTGGCCGGGGACACTGCCCGGCCAGCATCAGGATGGCTATCGCTGTGGTGCTCAGGGCAGCACCGGCTCTTCCGGAAGGAACTCCAGGGTGTAGACCTTGCCCAGGTCCAGGTCTTCGGATGCCAGGCCGGCTTCCACCATGAAGTCCCTGATTTTCTGCCAGCGCTCCTCGGTCATCACGCCGATGCCACTGGTTCCGGCATCGCCGCCGGTGACCAGTTCGTATTCCTTCATCTTCTCGATGCCATAGGCGATTTGCTCCGGCGTCATTTCCGGGTTTTCCTGCATGATCAGCTCGTTGCCCGGCTCGGGGTTTTCCAGGTAGCTCTTCCAGCCCTCCATGCTGGCCTGGACAAACCGCTTCACCACATCCGGGCGCTCCTCGATCATGTCGGTGGTGGTTTCGATGGTGGTGGCATAGGGCGGGTAGCCATGGTCAGAAAGCAGGAACACGTTGGGCTCGACACCACCCTTGCGCATCGCAAAGGGCTCAGACGACAGGTAACCCTGCTGGACAATGTCCTTGTCGTTGAGGAAAGTCGCCACGCTGAAGGTGTAGGCGTGCACCACATCATCCTCGAAGCCATATTCCGCCTTCAGCCACGGCCAGAAGGTGGAGTGGGCGAAGGTGGCGATGTAGACGGGCAGGCCCTCCTCCCTGATCTGCTCAATGGACTCTACGTGGGGATGGGCAATCAGCGCCTGCGGATCACCCTGCATGGAGGCCGCCACGGTCATTACCGGCAGCCCTTTTTCAACGGCATTGACGTTGCCAATGGGATAACCCATCAACAGGTCGTAACGACCGGAGACCAGCAACTGGGTTCCGTTGATCTGGGGGCCGCCCATCCTGATTTCCACGTCCAGGCCGTGCTCCTCGTAGATGCCCTCGGCCACCGCCTGGTAAAAGCCGCCGTGTTCAGCCTGGGCGTACCAATTGGTGCCAAAGACCACCTTGTCCAGCTCTTCTGCAGACAGGGGCGCTGCCGTCACCAGTCCGGCGACAAACAATGGCGCGCAGGTAATACGTTGGGTTTTCAGTACCATGGATGATCTCCTGAGAGTCGATGATCGGGGTCGCTGCATATTGACCATTTGTTCAGGATTTGGATTGCAACGCCCGTGCCACCCTGATTATCTCCACAACTCATTGATTTCACAACGCTTTTATAAAGTATACTGTTTGCCTGTGCTCATCACTGAACCAGTAACCGGATTTATGCACCGCTTTTGCCCACCAGCCTGTGTTCGCCCACAAAAAAGCCGCCCGGGGGCGGCGAAGGAGACTGCATAGCACAGCCTGAGAAAACTGGTCGATTAACCGGGGGCACGATTGGCAGCAAGTTCCACGGACGACGGCTCCGGCCGTACCTGCCCGGCCAGTCGGGCAACCCGCGCACCCAGCGCGCGGGCAATGGCCAGCTCGTTATCGTCGACGCCACGGGTACCATCAAAGCCGGTAACCGCGCTCGCGCCATAAGGCGAGCCGCCCTTGGTGGTGGCCACCAGCTCCGGCACACTGTGGGGGACACCCACCAACACCATGCCGTGTTGCATGAAGGGCATCAGCAGCGAAAGCAGGGTCATCTCGTTGCCTGAGTGCATGCCCCCGGTGGAGGTGAAAGCGGCGCCCACCTTGCCGATCAGCGCGCCCTGCCGCCACAGCGGTGCCACTTCATCAATGAACGCTCGTAGAGGTGTGCTCATCAGGCCGTAGCGGGTGGGCGAGCCCCAGACAATACCCCGGGCCCACTCCAGGTCGGCGGCAGTGGCCCGGGGCAGTTCACGGTAGAACGCCTGGGCCTGTTGATAGTCTTCCCGCTCCACATCCACACTGAATTCCGGCTCTTCAATGGCCACCCGACACAGTCGCACTTCAGCGCCCTCGCTTTCAGCCCCTTCGGCAATCGCCCTGGCCAGGGCAAGCGTGGTGCCGTAGCGAGAGTCCACGATCACGGCAACGCGTCGTTCAGTCATGGATTCGGTCCTTCTGTACCGACCCGCCAGAAGGTTTCATGTACGGCGGCCGCCTCGTCTTCCAGCAGGGGACCGATCACTTCAACCTTACGCTGACCCGACGCGAAGACCTCCCGGCAGGGCAGGTCCAGGGTGGGGTTCTCCGGATGGTTACCGGTCATCTGCTTCAGCCGGTGCTCGCTCACCCCGTACACCAGGCGGCCCAGACCCGCCCAGTAGGCCGCTCCGGCACACATACAACAGGGCTCGGCGGACACGTACATGGTGCAGCGGACCAGAAAATCCGGCCGCCAGGCCTTGCTGGCCCGGGTCATCAGTACCCGCTCGGCATGACCGGTCATGTCCTGGTCCGGCAGGTAGGCATTCACCTGTTCCATCAGAACCTCACCCTGATCACTGACCAGAATCGCCGCGAACGGGTGAATGCCCCGGGCGGCCACGTGGCCGGCAAGATCAATGGTCCTGCGCAGAAAGTTCAGGTCGGTATCACTCGCGTTCAAGACAAAGTCCTCTCGTTAACAGGCTTGACGGCTCAGCGGGATTTCTTCGGCAGGCTCCATGGAAAGAACCACTGCTGGGTCCACTGTACGGACTTGAACAGCAACAGACTGACCACCGCCAGGAAGAAGAGGCCGGCAAAGGCCTGGGGAATCCGGAAGAAGGAAGTGGAAAACTGGATGAAATAACCCAGGCCCTCCTCGGCAGCCACAAATTCCGCCACCACCGCGCCGATAATGGCCAGGGTAATGGCAACCCGAAGGCCACTGAAAATATGGGGAATGGCATAGGGAATACGGATCTGCCAGGTTTCCCGGCGGGTTGGCGCATCCAGGGACCGGCTCAGTTCAATCAGCTCCGGTGGGGTCTCGTTAATACCGGTGCCGGTGGACACCACCAGCGGGAAAAACGTCAGCAGTGCGGTGATCAGCACCCGCGAGGGGTCATCTGACCCCATCAGTACAATAATCAACGGCGCCACCGCCACCACGGGCGTGGACTGGATAACGACCAGCAACGGATACAGTGTCCGGGACAACAGTTCCGAACGCATCATGGCAATGGCAATGGGGACCGCTACCAGGATGGACACTGCAAAACCCATCAGCGCGACCCGTAGCGTTGCCCACAGGTGCGTCAGCCAGCGGGAGAACTCCACCTTGAAGAAAGCTTCCACAATGACGGACGGCGCCGGCAGTACATAGGCCGGCAACGCGAAAGCGCGGCACACCAATTCCCACAGCAGAATCAAACCCACGAAAAACATCCAGGGGGATGCCCCCATGAGGATCACCTTCACCCTGCCGTCAGGCAACATCGGGCTCATAGATATGCTTCCTTATGCGGTCAGCCAGTTCGCCGAAACGGGTATCTGAAATGCTCCGGGCAGTGCGCGGTCGTGGCAGGTCAATATCAATCAGCTCAAGCACCGAGCCCGGGCGCTTGCTCATCACCAGCACCCGATCCGCCAGCAGTACGGCTTCCGCAATGGAGTGGGTAATGAACAGCACTGTCTTGGGCTGTTCCTCCCAGATCTTCAGTAAATCAAAACCGATCTGCTCCCGGGTCATGGCATCCAGTGCGGAGAACGGCTCGTCCATCAGCAAGATGTCCGGATTGAGCAGCAGCGCCCGCACAATTCCCACCCGCTGCTGCATACCGCCGGACAGCTCGTCGGGCATTTTTTCGGCAAAGCTTTCCAGCCCCGCCATGGCCAGCAGCTCGCCGGCCCGTTTTTCATCATCCCGGCTGTAGCGCCCGAACTTGTGCCTGAGCGGAAACAGAACGTTGCGACGCACATCAAGCCAGGGCAGCAGAGTCGGTTTCTGGAAGACGATGCCGACATCATCACGGGGGCCATCCACCTGGCGACCAAAGACACTGACCCTGCCCTCGGTGGGTTTCAGCAGACCCGAGATCATCCGCAGTAGCGTTGACTTGCCACAGCCGGACGGCCCAACCACCGCCACAAACTCGTGGCGACGCAGGTCCAGGTCGATGCCGGTAACCACCGGAGGCACGTTGGGGTCCGGCTCGTACCGGTGCCCAACGCCCTCCAGGCGCACAAACGATCGATTGGTGGCTGGCTCTGTCATCAGTCCAGGGACTCCAGCAGGGAGCGGTCGACCACCACCTCGGGATCCAGGCTGTCCAGGGGCAGCCCTTCCGCCTGTGAGGTCCACTCCCAGGTCTGTGCCACCCGCCCGGGGGTCAGGGCACCCAGGCCGTCCCGGTTGCTGACTTCGTTGAACACCAGTGGCATGGTGGCCCTCACCTGGGCGGCAGCCACTTCGGCCTCCACCTCCGGAACCATGGTGGCAAGCGCAGCGCCCGCCTCGTCCGGGTTATCGTTGGTATATCGAAGGGCCTTGTCGAAGGCCTTGATAAACCGGCGGGCCACATCCGGGCGCTCACTGAGGAATCTGTCGCTGGCCACCACGGATGAGCTGTACAGCTCCAGGCCGGCGGCGGACCAGGGCACCACCACCAGCTCATTACCGGTCTCCTCCGCCTGGTCCTCAAACAGGGGCACATTGGTTACCCAGGCAATAATCGCGTCAGTGCCGCCGTTCATCAGCATGGGGCCCAGGGCACCCGGGTCCGCCTTGGTCAGGGCCACCGCGTCCTCCGCCAGACCATTTTCCTTCAGCACCAGCGGAAGGAAGGCATTGGATGAGGTGAACGGTGAGGTGGCAACTTTCTTGCCATCAATGTCTTCAACGGAGGAGATACCGTTTCCGGCCAGCGAGAAGAAGGCATGGGGTGCCTGGTTGAAGATGCTGTATACAACCTTCACCGGCACCGAATCATCCTCGGCCCGGGCCGCCATCAGGGCAGCAATATCGGCGCTGCCGATATCCGCCTGGCCGGTGGCAATCTTGGTAATGGCATCGGTGGACCCACGGCCCGAGGCAATGCTGACCTCCAGGCCCTCTTCCGCAAAGAACCCCTTCTCGACGCCCACGTAGATGGGCGACTTGTCGCCACCGGGCAGCCAGTCCAGCTGATAGGTCACTTCATCCGCCGCTGCAGCCAACTGTGCAAGCAAGCCGGTGGCCAGACCGGCGGCAAGGACAACAGAGCGTGTCACAGGTTTGCGCATTTTCATCCCCTTGAGGTCATTCATCGGTCATCAATATCTGAACATTCGGTCAATTTTTTAGTATGGAAAGCAAACAGGAGGCCAGTTCTGTTTCCTGCTGCATTTTTCCCACCAGCTCCGGTTATCTGTTGCGTCTGACCGGGGCGCCAGGCCGGGAACCACCGTCTCCCATGGCGACAGACAGCAGTACCTGGGTAATCGCCGCAACCGCGCCATCGCGAATACAGAAGGCGGGCCCTGGCAGGGTCTGCGCCCAAATGCGGTGCGCCCGGCGCCAGGCGTGCCCCGCTTTAAAGCCAGCCCGGCCCCAGACATGCCCCGTCACAGCCCCTTGCCCATGGCATGAATCGTGAATACCTGACCAACAGGACCAATCGGAAACCGACAACAGGCAGGAGTCCCCCATGACACAACCCGAACCGGTGGCCTCAGAAAACGCCGCTCTGCCGGTCATCGATCTGAGCCTGCTGGGCCACGATGCACCCTCCGGCCAGTATCAACTGGCCCGGACGCTCGCCCGGGCATGCCTGGACACCGGCTTCTTCTATATCGGCAACCACGGTATTCCCCAGTCATTGATCGGGGATGTCTTCCGGCAGACACGCTTGCTGTTCGACATGCCCTCACCGGACAAGGAGCGGATCAACAAGGCCCGCTCCCCCGCCAATCGTGGTTATGAACCCCTCAGGGGCCAGACCCTGGAGCCCGGCGCACCACCGGATCTGAAGGAAGGTTTCTACATCGGAGAGGAACTGGATCAGGACGACCCGAGGGTAAAGGCGGGCCGGTTCAACCAGGGTCCCAACCAATGGCCGCAACAGCTGCCCCGATTCCGTGAGGTCATGACCGCCTACTTCGAGGCCATGAACGGGCTCAGCGCCCGCATCATGGAGGCCCTGGCACTGTCGCTGAACCTGCCGCAGGACCACTTCCGGGACTTCTGCCAGCAACCCCTGTCCACCCTGCGACTGCTGCACTACCCGCCACAACCGGCCCAACCCGCGCCGGGAGAGAAGGGCTGTGGTGCCCATACGGATTTCGGCGGTGTCACCATCCTGTTGCTTGACCACAACCCGGGACTACAGGTGTGGGACAACCGCCATCAGCGCTGGATCAACGCCGACCCCATTACCGGCACCTTTGTGGTGAACCTTGGAGATATGATTTCCCGCTGGACCAACGACCGTTATCGCTCCACCCTGCATCGGGTGGTGAACACCTCCGGCACCGAGCGCTATTCGGTTCCCTTCTTCTACAGCGGCAACCCGGACCATGAAGTCACCTGCCTGCCCAACTGCCTGGGCGAAGGTCAGCAGCCCCACTACCCGCCCACGACGGTGGAGGCCCACCTGGTGGAGATGTACCGGAGAACCTATGCCTGAGCCGCAGTCCATCACCGCCGTTCTGATCCACGGTGCCTGGGCCGGTGGCTGGGTGTGGGACTCGCTGACGCCGTGCCTTGAGGAGCGGGGCTTTCGCGTTCTGGCACCGGACCTGCCCGGTTGCGGCCCCCGCCTGGGCGATCCGGCAGACGCCTCCATCGACCAGTGCGTCGCGGACCTGATGAATCAACTGGCGAATAGTGAGAGGCCACTGCTGCTGGTGGGCCACTCCGGCGGTGGCGCAATCGCCACTCAGCTGGCAGAGGCTATTTGCGAGCGGGTAGTCGGGGTAGCCTACCTGGCCGGCATGATGCTGCCCTCTGGCACCGGCTTTGGCGAGGTGGTTGCGGAGATGGTGGAGGAATATCCGGAGGCCTCCGGCATTGGCCCCTTCCTGCAATGGGAAGCCCGCGGCCAGGTATCCCGGGTACCGGGGCCAGCCATACGCGAGGTTTTCCTGCAGGATGTCAGCGAGTCCATCGCAGCCGGGGCCATTCCCCGGTTCGGCCCACAGGCCGAAGGCAGCCGCGCCCTGGCGCCCTACTGGACAGAGGAACGCTTCGGGCATCTCCCCCGGCTCTATGTGGAGGCCCTCCAGGACCGCTCAGTGGTGTTGCCGGTTCAGCGACGCATGCAGGCGCTGGTACCCGGCGCCCGGGTGGTGTCACTGGATACCGGCCATGTGCCCCAGGTGGCGGCGCCAGAAGCCGTAGCCGACGCCCTCTCCGGGTTTGTCGCCGAGCAGGCCGCCCCGGCCTGATTTTTCTTTCCGGTGAAACCAACGAATAGGGCGGCCTCCGGAGCCGCCCTTTTCAAACCGTCCGACAGGCGCTCACTCGCCGTATATCGTCTCCACGAAGGTCAGCTCAAACGCCTTTTCCCAGTCCAGGTCCTCCGGCAGGGTGCCGGCGGCCACCATATCCTCGAAAAACGCCTGCCAGCGCTCACGGGTCATCATGCCGTAGCGGCCGTCTTCGGCGGCACCGGACAGCAGTATGCCTTCCTTTTGCATTTTGCCATGGCTATAGGCCAGCAGTTCGTCCTGCATTTCCGGGTTGTCCTCCTTGATCAGCGCATTTGCCGGTTCCGGGTTCTCGAAATAGGCCTCCCAACCCTCGGCAGTGGCGGCCACCATCTTCTGCACCACCTCCGGGTTTTCCTCAACCATCTCCCGGGTGGTGTCCAGGGTGGCGGAATAGGCCTCCCAACCATAGTCCGCCAGCAACAGACTCTTGCCCTCGACACCGGCCTGCTCCAGGAAGTAGCCGTCGTTGGTGACGTAACCCTGCTGGATGGTCTGGTCGTCCTGGATGAACGGGGCAAAGCTGTAGTCATAGGCCTTCAGCTGATCATCGGTATAACCATACTCGGTCTTCAGCCAGGGCCAGTAGGCCACGCGGCCGGCGGTGGGCACCCGCATGGCCTTGCCCTTAAGGTCTTCCAGTGAGTCATGGCCAACGCCGGTGTGAACCACCAGTGACTGGGGATCTTTCTGGAAGAAGGCGGCCACCGTCACCAGGGGCACTTCCTCATTGACCGAGTTCAGGGACTGCAGGGCGTAACCCATGATGAAGTCCACCGCGCCCCCCATCAGCAGCTGCACGTTATTGACCTGGGGGCCGCCCATCTTGATGGTCACGTCCAGACCATGTTCCTCGTAGATACCCATGGCCTTGGCGGCGTAGATGCCGCCGTGTTCCGCCTGGGCATACCAGGTGGTGGCCACGGTGACCGGGGTCAGTTCGTCGGCCTGGGCAAGACCCGCCAGGGTGCTCGCCGAGAGCGATACGCCTACGGCCAGGGTTCGCAGTTTGTTCATGGTAACTCCTCCGGTTTCGGGGCTCAGGCCCCATAGGTACTGGTCAGCTTTTCCTGCAGGTGCTGGCCCGCCGAAATGGGTTCATAGATTGGCGGTGTCTCCGCCGTGGCACAGGTGTCGATACAGGCGATCTCCGCCTCCTTGTTGGGGTGGCAGAAAAACGCAATGGAGTAGCGATCCCGGTGGCGGTGCTCCGGTGCCACGTTCACCCGGTGGGGTGTGGAGGAGAACACATGATTGGTCCACCGGTGCATCAGATCGCCGGTATTGACCACCACGGTGCCAGGCATCGGCGTTGCCCGTATCCATTCACCGGAGCGGGTGCACACCTCAAGGCCACCCACGGAGTCCTGGAACAGCAGGGTGATGCTGCCGTAGTCGGTGTGGGCGCCGGCGCGGCTCTCTCCGTCATGGGGCTCAAACCCTTCCGGCAGTGGTGGGTAATGCAACAACCGCAGAGTGTGGTGGTGCTGGTCATGGGCACCCACAAAGAAATCCGCCGGCTGGTCCAGAGCCAGGGCAAAGCCCTCCAGCACCCGGTCCGCGGTGGCGATACACTCGTCCAGGAACCGCGTCATCACCGCCTCGAAGTCCGGCGGTCCGGCCGGCCACCGGTTGCGGTGGGCCCCCGGTCCGGGTTGCTCGGGCGCCAGGTTGAAGGCTTCCTTCAGGTCGCCGGGCCGTGCCGGATCCAGGCGCTCACGCTTGATGCCTACATAACCCCGGTTGCTCTCGGCGTTCTGCCAGGCCACCCGGTTCTTCGCCTCCACCGGCAGGCTGAAAAATGCCTTCGACGCAGCAAACGCTTCGGCCAGCTGTTTTTCCGGCATGCCGCAGTTGGCCAGGTAGAAAAAGCCCCACTCCCTGCTGGCCTGGCGCATTTCCGTGGCAACCGCCTGACGGGATGAGGCCGTTCCTTCCAGAAAGGGAGCAAAGTCGATTACGGGTATTTCCGGTGTGCCTTCCAACATGGTCCCTCCCATTGCCAGTAATATTTATTGCCCATTTGGTCAATTTATTAGCAACGGATGTGCCATCAGGAAAACGCCGGTTATCGCCTTTCTTCAGGTCATAACCACGAGTGAAATGCCTCATATAGGTGCATCAGCCAAAATTTATGACCAGAAAGTCAGTCTTTCAGGGCACAAGCTGAGGCACCACTCTTGCATGGCTTGCCCACCTCAACGACCCGGAGCGGGAAATACCTGATGACGAAAACGCTGTTACTGAAAAATGCCAGACTCATTGCCACCATGGATGACGGCGAGCGGGAACTTGAAAACGGATACATCCTGATCCGTGACAACCGGATTGAAGCCGTCGGCCCTGCTGAAGAATGCCCGGGCCAGGCCGACCGCATCGTCGACCTGACCGGCCATGTAGTGATACCCGGCCTGATCAACACCCATCATCACATGTTCCAGTCCCTGACCCGGGCCCTGCCGGCGGCCCAGAACGGCGAACTGTTCGACTGGCTCAGCGCCCTGTTCCCGGTGTGGCGCAACATCACCCCGCAGATGCAGCGGGCCGCCAGCCGCACCGCCATGGCAGAACTGATGCTGTCCGGCTGCACCACGGCGGCGGACCATGCCTACCTTCACGTCAACGGCATTACCCTGGACGACAGCGTGCAGGCCGCCACCGAGATGGGCATCCGCTTCCACGGCGCACGGGGTGCCATGAGTCTGGGACAGAGCCAGGGCGGCCTGCCGCCGGATGCACTGGTGGAGGCGGATGAAAACGCCATCCTGAAAGACATGCAGCGAGTGGTGGAGACCCATCACGACCATCGCCCCGATGCCATGGTGCGGGTCGCACTGGCGCCCTGCTCTCCCTTTACCGTGACCACCGACCTGATGCGCGAAGCCGCCACCATGGCCCGTTCCCTGAAGGTGGGCCTGCACACCCACACCGCGGAAAACTGGAAGGATGTGGCCTTCAGCAAGGAGCGCTACGGAATGACGCCCACGGAGTTCACCGGGGAGGTGGGCTGGGTGGGCGACGATGTCTGGCACGCCCACTGCGTGCATCTGGACGACCCCGGCATCGCCCTGTTTGCCCGCACCGGTACCGGTGTCGCCCACTGCCCCTGCTCCAATATGCGGCTGGCCTCGGGCATTGCCCCGGTTCGCCGGATGCTCGACGCCGGCGTAAAGGTGGGGCTGGGCGTCGACGGCAGCGCCTCCAACGACAGCGGCAACCTGCTGGATGAGGCTCGACTGGCGATGCTGTCCGCGCGGGTTCGCGAGCAGAACCCCGGCCATATGACTGCGCGGGAAGCACTGAGAATTGCCACCCGGGGCGGCGCCGAGGTGCTCGGCCGGGGCGATGCCCTTGGGCGCATCCAGGCCGGCTACTGCGCCGACATCGTCGCTTTCCGCACCGACGATATCGCCATGGCCGGGAGCCTGGGCGACCCCCTGGCCTCGCTGGTGTTCTGTACCCCACCCCGGGCGGCCTGGAGCATCATCAACGGCCGGGTGGTGATTGAGGAGGGCCATCTGCTGACCCGCTCGCTGCCCCACATTATCGAGGAGCAGAACCGGATGGCGGCACGACTGCTGAATCCCTGATCGGCCGGGCGGCCACCGGAGGTTGCGCGACGGTCATCGCAGGGAGTCGAAATTTGCCTCTACAGGTGGTCTAATGCCTCCATTCCAGACACGATTGAGGAGGACCTTGTGGAGGCAAGCTATTCAGAGCACCCGGCCATGTTCCGGAACAACCCCCTGGGGTTTATCCTGTCGATCCTGCTGATCCCCCTTGCCGTCGGGATCCTGATCCTGCTGTGGTGGTACCTGCAGTGCAAGTCCACCAAGCTGGAATTCACCGGCAACGACCTGGTTCTGGAAAAAGGGCTGCTGAGCAAGGAGCGGATGGAGCTTGACGTGAGGCGCATTCGTTCGGTGAACGTCTACCAGTCGTTCTTCAACCGGATTTTTGGTGTCGGCAGAATTTCCATCTTTACCGCCGGTGACGAGCCGGAGATCGAAGTGGCCGGGCTGCCCAGCCCCCATGACCTCCGCACCCTGATCAAGGAACGGCAGGGGGCATAGCCATGGCGAGTGACGACGAGTCCCGGGACCGGAAAGAAGCCAGAACCCTGGCTTTCGTTCTGCTTGTATTGGTGGTGGCGCTGGCCAGTGGCCTGCTGCTGTCCGTGCCCATGCTGTCCGACTTCAACCAGGCCTACCTGGCACCCGGGGTGGATCTGAAGGAAGCGGCTGTCCTGGCCTTCATCACCACCATTGCGGTACTTATTATCTTCGCCATCGCGGCCGGCGACGGCCTGCTGGGCGAGTTGCAGTTCATGCTACTGGGCTTCTTTGCCTTCTTCCTGGTGCTGTGGCTGCTGATCGCCTGGATATTCTGACCGCATCTGGCCTGGGTGCGACGTATCAGGTCTGCTTGTCCACCGCCCGGTGGTCATAGGTGGCGTTCAGCCGTGACGCCAGGTACTCGGCGCAGGTGATCGGCTCGTACTTCGGCGCCTCATCTTTGACGACATCCCGCGGGTCCACCACCGAGTCCGGGTTCACTTCCAGGAAGAAAGCAATGGCGTAACGTTCCCGCGCTGGCGGCCGCACACGATGGGGGGTCGACACATAGGTGTCGTTACTCCATCGCATCAGGCAGTCGCCAATATTGCAGACAAAGGCCCCCGGCACATAAGGGGCCTGGATCCATTCTCCCTGTCGGTTAAGCACCTCCAGCCCAGCCACCTCATCGGTGGCCAGGATGGTGATATTGCCATAATCGGTGTGGGTACCGGCGCCACCATCGTCACGGGCTACCTGCCCCGCACTGGCCGGGTAACGCAGCATCCGCAGGGTGGCAATGGGCAGGGTCAGGTGCTGTGCGAAGAAACCCTCGTCCAGGCCCAGGTCGAGACTGAATCCCCGGTGGATGGTGCGTCCCAGCTCCAGGCAATGATTGAAATAACCCAGGGCGTGCTCCCGCCATCCCGGGATGGGCGGCCAGAAGTTCACGCCCCGGAAGGGCTTGCCGGCCACTACGTCGGGGTGGTCTTCCGGGAAGTCGGTACCAATGTTGAAAGCTTCCTTCATATCCGATCCCGCCTGCGGATTCAGCTTCTCATCGGACATGGCCACATAGCCCCGGTTATGGGGTGAAAGCTTGATGGATAGTGCTTCCTTCTCACTCAGGGGCAACCCGAACAGATTCCTGGCACCCGCAAAGACGGACTCAAGAACGTTATCGGGAATGCCATGATCTGTGGCGTAGAAAAAGCCCACCTCCCGGCAGGCACGGCCCAGCTCAGCGGCGGTTTTCCGACGCACCACAGGGTCGTCGCTGTTGAGACCGGCAATGGAAATCAGGGGTAAGGACGGCATGGTTCTGTCTCCGGACAAATCAGTTCATGGGGATTCGGGTATGAGCCAGGCTGCGACAGGCCTCGTGCAAGCGCAGGCCCTGTTGCCGGGCATCCGCTATGACGGATGCCGCACCGATCTGCACCGGCTGGCCCCTGGCGATGAGCTGGTGCCCGTCTACCCAGACCGAGTCAACATTGGTGGTACCGGCGGCGAAAACCAGGTTCCAGATCAGGTTGCCACCCTGCTCATCGACACTGACCGGGGCCAGGTTGGCCTGGCCGGTATCCAGCAATAGCAGGTCCGCTTTCTTGCCCGGCTCCAGTGAGCCGATCTCATGATCCAGCCCCAGGGCTTTCGCACCATTGATGGTGGCCATACGCAGGACCTGGTCGGCAGGCAGTGCGGTGGCATCGAGACGGGTGGCTTTCTGGATCAGGGAGGCGAACTTCATTTCCTCAAACAGGGTCAGGCTGTTATTGCAAACCGGCCCGTCAGTACCCAGGCCTACCGTCACGCCCGCCGCCAGCAGCTCCGGCACCGGTGCCACACCACTGGCGAGCTTGGCGTTGCTGACCGGGCAATGGGCGATGCTGGTTCCAGTATCCGCCACCCGGGCGATCTCATCATTGTTCAGCCAGACACAGTGAGCCAGCAGGGTTTGTTCGCCGAGGATGCCGTAATGGTCCAGCATGGCCAGGGACCGGCGTCCAAACTCAGCAGTGACTGCCTGCTCCTCCTCTTTCTGTTCGCTGGCATGGGTATGGATGCCAACGCCAAACTCACGGCTCAGGGCAGCGGCTTCCCGATAGGCGTCTTCTGTGCAGTAGAACAGGTGCTCCAGCCCCATCCACACGCGGATGCGGCCGTTCTGCGTTTCATGGTGGGAGCGGATCAGCCGGCGGTTCTCTTCCCGGGTGGAGAAAAAGTCCTTGCCGGGGCGGTCAGCCACGTAGGGGGCCAGCTGCACCCGCAGACCAAGCTCGCCAGCGGCATCGGCACAACGGTCCATGTAACGGAACATGTCCATCACGCAGGTGGTACCGGACTGCAGGGCTTCCAGGTAGCAAAGGCGGGCCGAATGGTAAGCGAACTCCTCCGTCATGGCCCGGTGCTCCAGCTGGTACCAGGGCAGCCAGTCCATCAGCGGCATGTTCTCGGTCACACCCCGCATGAGGCTGGAGTGGGAGTGACAGTCGATCAGGCCCGGCATCAGGGCGTACCCTTTGCCATCAATCACCTCGCAATCAGCGGGAACGGGAATTTCCCGGCTATCCCCCAACCGCGCAATAACCCCCTCCTCTACCACCAGGGTGCCATCGGGAATAACCCGGTTGCGCGGATCGACCGTGAAAATCGCGGCGTTACAGATGGCGAAACGGGTCACAGGCTACCTCCCTCAATCACTGGCCTGACAGGTGTTGTAAGGATCACTTCGTCACAGTTCTCACCCGGGCCCTGGCGGTCTACCACCAGGTAGTCCGAGTCCGCAGCCAGGGGCAGCAGCGGCGCATGCCAGGTGCCGGCCCGGTAGTTCAGCCCCTGGTTACCCCGGACAAGGAAGACCCGAATAGCGGATTCATCGAAGTCGCCCGGGGGCGCCACCACTGCCAGGAAGGGCTGGTTGTTGATGGGCACGAACGCCTGGCTGCCCAGGGGGTGGCGTTCCATCAGGTTAATTTGCAGGGGGTCGAGGGGTTGGCCCCGGAATATGGACAAAATGGCCCGGGCATCATCACCCGGGAGCTCCACACCGGCCAGGGCGTGGAACCGTTCGGTACGGCCCTGGTTTATGGGGAAAGCATCAGCGCCCCGGGTATCAATGACCTCACCAAAGCGCGCGAAAGCCTCCCTCGTCAGGGGCTCGGCGATGATTTCCCGGGGCGAGCTCATGACACCGGCTTCCCGAACAGGCGCACCCGGCTGACGCCACCGTCCGGCATCATGTTGAACCGGATATGGGTAATCGGACCCAGGCTGTTCAGTTCACGGAATTCGTGGATGCTGTCCGCTGTCAACGGCTGTTCGTCCATCAGGGTATGCCAGAACATGCTCTGGGTAACCAGGGACCGGGGCGTGGCCGCGCCTTCATTCACACAGGCAGCCTGGATGGAGCAGGCAGAGGGAAAGTTGCCCTTGAAATGGGCGGTGTCTACCTGGATACGCTCGGCGATTCCCTTGTGACCCAGGGCCAGGATGCACCAGTCATTGCCCGGTTCCCGGCGACGGCGTGTTTCCCAGCCATCGCCCATATTGATGCCCCGGCCCGGTCGCAGCAGCTTGCGGGGTTCACCATAGTGGGCGTCGCTCCAGGCCTGGTCCACCTGGTCGGCGCCATATTCCAGGGCCAGCAGGTTCAGGGATTCGCCGCCTGCCAGGGTGGACCAGTCACAGAATGGCTTGCCGTACACTCGCAGCCGGGCCAGGCCGCCATCCGGAAAGATCTGCACCCGCACATGGGTAAAAGGCCGCTCGCTCGATATAGCGCAGAAGCGGTGATCGTTGCCCTTGAGCTCGGTAGCCGGCACCAGGGGTTGCCAGTCACCGTGTTCGTCCGGCTCACCTTCGGGACTGAAACAGGCTTCCAGGGAAGCCGCCGGGGGAAAGTTACCGGTAAAGAAACTGGTATCGAAATCCACGCCCGTCAGCACACCGGGCATGGCCAGGCGCACAATGCACCAGTCATGGCCAGTGATACGGCGGCGGCGGGTTTCCCAGCCATCCATCCACTTGCCGTGCTCGTCGTAACGGTCCGGGTAGAATACGGGCTGGTCGGGGCTGAGCATGCGCTCCCGGGGACCGAAGAATTCATCCGTCACCCGGACCACTTCTGCGCCCAGGCTGCCATCCGCCAGGTTCAGCCCCTGGCGGGTAAAGTCGGGTCCCTCGATTACGGGGGCCACCACGGCATCAGTCATTCGTTTGCTCCGGTATCAATGAGGTTGGTAGGGGTGCACCTGTTTCCAGTGGCGGGCGATATCAATGCGACGGCAGACCCAGACCTGCTGGTGTTGCTGGATATAATCGAGAAAGCGTTGCAGTGCGCGGAATCGACCAGGACGGCCAACGATTCGGCAGTGCAGGCCCACGGACAGCATTTTCGGACTCTCTTCACCTTCCTCGTAGAGCACATCAAAACTGTCCTTCAGGTACTGGAAGAACTGCTCACCGGAATTGAAGCCCTGGGGCGAAGTAAATCGCATGTCGTTGGCCTCCAGGGTATAGGGCACCACCAGGTGGGGCTCCTCTGAGCCGTTGCGGGTGGTCACGGTGGTCCAGAACGGCAGGTCGTCGCCGTAATAGTCGCTGTCGTATTCAAAGCTACCCTGCTCCACCACCAGCCGGCGAGTATTGGGGCTATCGCGTCCGGTATACCAGCCCAGGGGCGGCGCCCCGGTGAGGCGAGTGTGCTGCTCAATGGCCAGCTCAAGGTAGCGGCGCTCTTCCGACTCACTCATGTCCTGGTAGTGGATCCAGCGCATACCGTGGCAGGCGATTTCGTGGCCATCGGCCATGAAGGCCCTGACCACATCCGGGTTGCGGGCCATGGCCATGGTGACGCCAAACACGGTCAGTGGCAGCCGGCGCCTGCGAAATTCCCTGAGGATGCGCCAGACCCCGGCGCGGGAACCATACTCGTACAGGGACTCCATGCTCATATGCCGGTCATGGTAGGCCTCGGCACCGATAATGTCGGAAAGAAAGGTCTCGGAGTGCTCGTCGCCATGAAGCACACAGTTCTCGCCGCCTTCTTCGTAGTTGAGGACGAATTGCACGGCGACCCGTGCATCACCAGGCCAGCGGGGGTGTGGCGGGTGCTCACCATAGCCACGCATATCCCTGGGATAGGGTTCAGATTCGTTCATGTCGGTTTTTCCAGACCACAGCCCCGCAGGATCACCTCGACAAGGAAGTCGGCCGCATGGTCAAAGTCACGCTTTTCGTACTCGGCCTTGTTTTCCACCATCAGGATCTGTACCTGGAAGTCAGCGTAATGTTGTGTGGATGACCAGATCAGGAAAATCAGCTGTACAGGGTCTACCGGTGCCATGCGGCCATCGTCGATCCACTGCTGCATCACCTCGGCCCGACCGCGGACCCACTCCCGCATATTGGTGCGCAGGTGATCCAGCAGGAACGGCGCGCCCTGGATGATTTCCATGGCAAACAACCGGGAAGCCAGCGGATAGTGCCGTGACATTTCCACCTTGGTCCGAATGAAGGTGGACAGTGCCACCGCCGGATCGTCTTCGGGCCGGATATCGGTGAAGACCTTGTTCCAGCGCGCCAGAATGTCATCGAACATGGCGCTGTACATGCGCTTCTTGTTGCTGAAGTAGTACAGCACATTGGATTTGGGCAACCCCGCCCGCTCCGCGATGTTCTGGATGGTGGCACCCTTGTAGCCATGCTGGGCAAATTCCTGCTCCGCAGCCTGCAGGATCTTTTCCCGGTTTCGTTCCCGGATCCGCCCCGGGCGGTATTTGCGGCCGTTACCGGAACCACTGGCACGGGCAGGAGCGTCTGCGACGGTTTGATTGGTCATTGTCTTCTCACTTGTTGTCCATTTGTTCAGGAGTCCGACAGAATGATTCTGCCGGACTCCTGCGACGGATCAAAAGTGGAATTTCACCAGGGCACTGACGGAGCTCTGGGTGTCGATCAGGGTATCGTCCAGGCCGAACTTGTTGTTCCAGTACTGGTATTCAACACCGGCGTAGAGCACGCCCGGCTCGCCCCAGAAGTTGCTGACATCCAGCTTGATCTGCGGCGTGAACTGGAACTCGGACTCATGGTCGCTGGCCGAGGTGGACCAGTCGATGTAGCCGTCCACCAGGAACAGTGCCGGGCCAACATTGAAAGGCACGGCCCAGGTTACGGTGGTCTGCCAGTCGTCGGCGATCTCGCTGTTGTTCACATAGTAGAAGGCGGTATTGAAGTAGTTGAACCCGGGGACGTCCCACACCAGACCGAAGCCGGTCAGGTAGTTATTGACCTCAGTACCGCCACCGAATTCGTACTGACCGGCCAGAACCACATCCTTTACCGGCCCGAATGACATATCCTGACCGCTCAGCCAGCTGGTGCTGAGGGTGGGCGCAAATTCGCCATAAACCTCATCTGTGCCTTCCAGGTCACCCTGGGGCTGGTCCCGGTCAATGAAGAAGAAGGTGCCTCCCCAGTTGTGGGCTGTTGCGTTCTCGAAGGTGAAATAAGTGGCCTCGTACTCCATGCCACCGTCACCGCCGGCGTCGAACTCCACGCCCTGGTACTGGTTGCTGTGGAGAATGGAGACGCTTGAGCCGCCGAAGAATTTCTCGGCATGGGCCGCAGGGGCAAAGGAAGCTGCAGCAACACAGCCAGCAATCAGCGTTTTACGAAATGCATTCATGGTTGAACCTCTCTGGTTACTTTCTTTTTGGGTCATCGTTGGCATACGGGTGTCGTTATTGTTAGTGGCCGGGCCGGTAGGGCTGGCCAAGGGAAAGGGGTGTATTGAGCCGGGTACGCACCGGATTGAATGACAGCAGGATCAGCATCACGATGGTGACCACGTAGGGCAGCATCGCCAGCAGCTCCGTGGAGGCCCGCCAGCCCAGCCCCTGCAGCACCAGGTGCAGGATGCTGGCGGCGCCGAACAGGTACGCCCCCAGCAGGACCCGTTCCGGGCGCCAGGTGGCGAACACCACCAGGGCCAGGGCAATCCAGCCACGCCCGGCGGTCATGTTCTCGGTCCACATGGGCGTGTAGGCCAGCGACAGATAGGCGCCCGCCAGCCCTGCCATGGCACCGCCAAAGGCCACCGCCAGATAGCGGATGGTCAGTACTTTCAGGCCATTGGCATTGGCAGACTCGGGGGACTCTCCCACTGCCCGCAACAGCAGGCCGCCACGGCTCTGGTGCAGGAACAGGGCAATACCGGCACAGGCAACCAGGGAGAAATAGACCAGCGGGTCCTGGTGAAAAAACACGCGCCCGATCACCGGAAGATTACTGAGCAGCGGGATCGCCACCCGGTCAAACCCGTCGATGGACTCCCCCACGAATCCGGCCCCCACGAACGCGCTCAGACCGGTACCGAAGATGGTAAGCGCCAGCCCGGCGGCATATTGATTGGCCGCCAGGGTGACCGCCATGAAGGCAAACAGCAGCGACATGCCAACCCCGGCAAGGATGGCGACTGCCACGCCCAACGCCAGGCTGCCAGTGGACAGTGTGGCCACGAAACCTGCCACGGCACCCATCAGCATCATGCCCTCCTGCCCCAGGTTAAGGACGCCGGAGCGCTCGCAGATCAGTTCGCCCAGGGCCACCAGCAGCAGCGGCGTACCCGCCACCACCATGGCCGCCAGAATGTTGGTCAGCAGCTCCATCTCAGGCCTCCTGGGTCGCAGCAGGCGCTGCGACATGGGTGGGTTTGCGGACCGGCGCGCGGAGTCGTATCCGGTAATGGATAAAGGCGTCGCAGGTCAGCAGGTAGAACAGCAGCAACCCCTGGAATAACCCGGTAACCGCCTTGGGCATATTCATGGCGATCTGCAGCATCTCACCGCCGATAAAGGTCAATGCCAGCAGCGCACTGGCGGCAATGATGCCCAGGGCGTGCATCCGCCCGAGGAACACCACGATGATCGCGGTATAGCCGTAGCCCGGGGAGACCTGGGGCACCAGCTGGCCAATGGGGCCGGTCACTTCCGACGCACCGGCCAGGCCAGCAGTAGCACCACCCACCAGGAAGGCGAACCAGGTAAGCCGGCGTGCGCCGAAGCCGGCGAACGCCGCCGCACGATGGTCCTGCCCCACCACGTTGAGCTGAAAGCCGATAAAGCTGCGGGCAAACAGTACCCAGACCGCCACCGCCGCCAGCAAACCGAAGGCAAGCCCCAGGTGCAGCCGGGTGCCAGGTATCAGCGCCGGCAACAGGGCGGAGTCTGCGAACATTACCGACTGGGGAAAACCAAACCCCATGGGGTCCTTGAGGGGGCCGTGAACCGTGTATAACAGCAGGTTCAGGGCGATGTAGTTGAGCATGATGGTGGTGAGAATCTCGTTGCAGTTCAGGTAGGTCTTCAACCCGGACGCAATGCCGGCCCACAGCATGCCTGCCAGCACCCCCGCCAGCAGGACCACAGGCAGCACCCAGAAGCCGGACATATCCACCAGCGCAACCGCGACCACGCTGGCGCCCAGTGCACCCATCAGGAAGTGACCTTCAGCGCCGATGTTCCACAGCTTTGCCCGGTAACAGACCGTCAGGCCGGCGGCGCACAGCAACAGGGGCGCCATTTTCAGGCCCAGCTCGGCCAGGCCGACCAGGTCACTGATCGGGGTGATAAAGAAGAAAGTCAGCCCCTCCACGGGGTCCTTGCCAAGGGCCAGGAACAGTACAAAACCGGTAATGACAGTCAGCACCAGGGCCAGCACCGGAGATGCCCAGCGCATCAGCGAGGAATCAACGGGGCGACGTTCAAGCTGCAACATCGGTCACCCCGTCGTCACCGAAATCCCCGGCCATCCACTGTCCCAGCTGACCAATGCCCACATCCGCAGTTGCTGCCAGGGGTGACAGGCGACCATGACAGATGGCGCCAATGCGATTGCACAACTGGTATAGCTCGTCCAGATCCTCGGAGATCAGCAGGATGGCAGCACCTTCATTGCGCAAGTGAACCAGGGCCTCGTGGATAGCCACGGCGGAGCCCACATCCACCCCCCAGGTCGGGTGGGAGGCAACCAGCAGTTCGGGATTCTGCAGTGCCTCGCGCCCGATGATGTACTTTTGCAGGTTGCCACCCGACAGGCTGGCAGCCGCACTGTCTTCGCCATTGCAACGCACACCGAACCGGCGGATGACCTCGCGGGCATAGGCACGGACCCGCCCGGGGCGGACCAGGCCCCGCTCCACCAACCCCTCGCCGGCTGCCGTCAGCAGGGCGTTGTCCGCCAGCGACATGGCCGGCACAGCTCCCCGCCCCAGACGCTCCTCGGGAACCACCGCCATGCCCAGCCTGCGGCGCTGGTTCGGTGCCAGGTCGCCAATGGGTTTACCCGACAATTCAATGCACTCCGGTGTAAGCGGTATCTCGCCGGACAACGCCTTGAGCAGCTCGTCCTGGCCATTGCCGGCAACCCCGGCGATGCCCACGATCTCGCCCCGGCGCAGTTCGAAGGCCACCCGTTCCAGGCTGGTGCCGAAGGGGTCGCGGGTCTTCCAGCTCAGATTCCGGACCTTCAGCAGGCTGTCCCCTGGCTGTGCCCGGGAGACCTCGGTGGATATGGGGGTATCGTCACCCACCATGAGCCGGGCGATCTCCGTGGTGGATACCTTCGCCGGGCGGCAGTCGCCACTGACCCGGCCATGACGTAGCACGGTGGCGCGGTCACACAGGTTGCGCACCTCTTCCAGCTTGTGACTGATAAACAGCACGCTGCAGCCCTCCCTGGCCAGCTGGCGCAGGGTGGTGAACAGGGAGTCGACCTCCTGGGGCGTGAGTACCGAGGTGGGCTCGTCCAGGATCAGCAGGGTGCTTTCCTGGATCAGACAGCGGACGATCTCCACCCGCTGGCGCTCACCCATGGACAGGGTGCTCACATAGCGCCGTGGGTCCAGGGCCATGCCATACCGGTCCGATACCTCCCGGATGAGCTGGTTCAGTTTGCGCCGGTCGCGGGCCTCATCGGCGGGCAGGCCCAGGGCGATATTCTCCGCGACGGTCAGTGTTTCGAAGAGGGAAAAGTGTTGGAACACCATGCCAATACCCATTTCCCGGGCCCTGGCAGGACTCTCCACCTTTACCGGGTGGCCGTTCCAGATCACCCGGCCTGCGTCCGGCTGGATCACCCCATAGATCACCTTCATCAGGGTGCTCTTGCCGGCGCCGTTCTCTCCCAGCAGTGCGTGGATCTCCCCCGCCTCCACGGTCAGGTCGATACCATCATTGGCCCGGCAGCCCGGATACTCCTTGACGATACCTTCCAGCTTCAGGCGTAGCGCCGCGCTCATCGTCTTCCCCGTCTTCATTCAGTGTCCTCGTCCAGGCCATTCATAAACTGACCATGCAATCAACATTTCAACGAGCAGCAATTTGCTTGCCAATAGTTAATTCTGTCCCTGAAAAACACTAAATGAACCAACTGGTCAGATTTTTGCAGAAACCGGTTAACCGGTGACCCGGGCCCTGCCACTGGCAGGGGCCACGGACCCGCCAAACCCTGCAAACAGACTGGAAGCGGAGAGTACCGTGATCGAATTCCTTCTGAACGGGCGCATGGAAAAAGTTGACCAGGCCGACCCAAATTTGAGCATCCTCGAGTGGTTGCGCACCAAAATGCGCCTAACCGCCACCAAGGAGGGCTGCGCCTCGGGCGACTGCGGCGCCTGTACGGTGATTACCGGCACACCTGACCAATCGGGCAGTATCCGCTACGAAGCAATAAACAGCTGCATCAGCCTGCTCGGCAGTCTCCACGGCAAGGAGCTGATTACCCTGGAGGCGTTCCAGCAGGAACCGGGCCACCCGGTCCAGCGGGCAATGATGGAGAAACACGGCGCCCAGTGCGGATTCTGCACCCCCGGTATCGTGATGTCGTTGGTGGCTCTCCATGCTGACAGGGAAGGCACAGCCCCGGACGATCACCGTCTGCTGGAAGCGCTGTCCGGCAACCTGTGCCGCTGCACCGGCTACCGCCCCATAGTCGACGCCGGCCGCCAGGCCATGGTTCAGGCGTGGATTCCGGATGCCACGCATCCCGCCGCCGGCCTTGGCAGTAGCCAGGCTCCCGGCGAACTGACCGCCATTCACCGGGGCAGCAGCATCACGCTAACCACGCCAGGCGGCCCCCGTTATGACGCCCCGGTCAGCCTGGACGAACTGCGGACCCTGCGACGAACATTCCCCGAGTCGCGACTGGTGGCGGGCAGCACCGACCTGGCCCTGGAAATCACCCAGCAACTGAAGACGCTGGACCATCTGATCAGCGTCGAACGGGTGGCGGAACTGAAAGACTGCAAGCAGCAAGGGGAGGAACTGGTCATCGGCGCCGCCGCCAGCTACCAGCGGTTCCGTGGCCCACTGTCAGGCTTGTGGCCGGCGTTCGACTCCATGCTGGAGCGGCTGGGTTCCCTGCAGATCCGCAACCGCGGCACCCTCGGCGGCAACATTGCCAACGCCTCGCCCATCGGGGACATGCCCCCGCCCCTCATCGCCCTGGGCGCCACCCTGGTGCTGGACGGGCCGGATGGTGAGCGGCGCCTGCCCCTGGAAAACTTCTTCCATGACTATAAACAGACCGACCTGAAGCCCGGCGAGTTCGTACACTCGGTGCGGGTGCCGGTACCACGGGCAAACGAGCGGCTTTATATCTACAAGGTCTCCAAGCGCCTGGATGACGACATCTCCGCGGTGCTGGGCGCCTTCCGCCTGACCGTGGACAACGGCGTGGTGACGGACTGTCACCTGGCCTTCGGCGGCATGGCGGCCACTCCGGCCCGGGCCCTTTGGGCTGAAGCCGCGCTGAAAGGCCAGCCCTGGAACGACGACAGCGTCACCGCCGCAATCACCGCCCTGGCCAGCGATTTTTCACCCCTCACCGATGCGCGCGCCTCCGCCGGCTATCGCCTGCAGGTGGCCGGCAACCTGCTGCGCCGGGCGCTGCTGGCATCCACTTCCAGCGAAACCCTGATGGTGACCGACTATGCGTAAACTGCCCCTGAACACCCCGACGCCGGCCCACACCGCCCGCGGCCTGGCAGGCCACAGCGTCAAGCACGACAGCGCCTGGAAACACGTCAGCGGCCAGGCCCGCTATATCGATGATCTGCCCATGCCGGAGGCCCTGCTCCACGCCGCTGTTGGCCACAGCGCGCAGGCCCACGCCCGCATCCTGTCCATCGATCTTGAAGCGGTTCGAAACTACCCCGGCGTGGTGGCCGTGATCACGGCCGGGGACGTACCCGGTCACCTGGACATCGGCCCGGTGTTCCCCGGAGACCTGGTGCTCGCGGACGATATCGTGGAGCACATCGGCCAGCCCATCTTTGCCGTGGCCGCCACCAGCCACGAGGCCGCCCGCAAGGCAGCACGACTGGCGACGGTGGAGTACGAACCCCTGGATGCCGTGGTCACTGTAGAACAGGCCTTGGCGCAGCAACTCTTTGTGCGGCCCAGCCAGACCCAGCAACGGGGCGAGCCGGACCGTGCACTGGCGGAGGCGCCCCATCGCCTGCAGGGAGAACAGCACGTAGGAGGCCAGGAGCATTTTTACCTGGAGGGCCAGGCCTGCCTGGTGGAGCCCACCGAAGACGGCGGAATGTTTGTGCACACCTCCAGCCAGCACCCTTCGGAGGTGCAGAAGCTGGTGGCGGAAGTGCTGGGCCTGCCCATCCACGAAGTGCAGGCGGAGGTCCGGCGCATGGGCGGCGGCTTCGGCGGCAAGGAAACCCAGGCGGCGCCGCTGGCCTGTGTCGCTGCCCTACTGGCCCACGCCACCGGGCGGCCGGTGAGGTACCGGTTGTCGCGGGCAGACGACATGGTGCAGACCGGCAAGCGCCACGACTTCTACAACACCTATGACATCGGCTTTGATGACGACGGCCTGATCCACGGCGCCGACCTCATGGTGGCCGGCCGTTGCGGCTATTCCCCGGACCTGTCCGACGCCATAGTAGACAGGGCCATGTTCCACGCCGACAACGCCTACTACCTGGACCAGGCCCGGGTGGTGGGTCACCGCTGCAAGACCCATACGGTCTCCAACACCGCCTTCCGGGGCTTTGGCGGCCCCCAGGGCATGATGATCATCGAGCAGGCCATGGACGACATTGCCCGCTACCTGGGCCGGGACCCGCTCGACATTCGCAAGCTCAACCTCTACCGGCCCGGGCGGGACACCACCCACTATGGCCAGACGGTGGAGCAGCACGTGCTGCCGGAACTGATGGAAAAACTGGAGGCCAGCTCAGACTACCGCCAGCGACGGGCAGACATCACCGCCTTCAACCGGACCAGCCCGGTGCTCAAACGGGGCCTGGCCCTGACCCCGGTGAAGTTCGGTATCTCCTTCACCGCCAAGCACCTGAACCAGGCCGGCGCCCTGGTGCACATCTACACCGACGGCAGCATCGTGGTGAATCATGGCGGCACCGAAATGGGCCAGGGCCTCTACATCAAGGTAGCCCAGGTGGTGGCCTCCGCTTTCCAGGTAGACCTGGAACGGATCAAGGTGTCTGCCACCCGCACCGACAAAGTGGCCAACACCTCACCTACAGCAGCCTCCTCCGGCTCTGACCTGAACGGTATGGCCGCACTGGACGCTTGCGAGAAAATCATCGAGGCCCTGGTGGCGTTCGCCGCGAAGCACTGGTCCACCCCGGCGGAGCAGATCACTTTCTCCGATAACCAGGTGATCATCGGCGGCCAGGCGGTACCCTGGGACACCTTCATCCAGACCGCCTACATGAATCGGGTGCCCCTGTGGTCATCCGGCTTCTACGCCACCCCCAGGATCCACTACGACCCGGAGACCGGCACCGGCCGGCCCTTCCTTTACTACGCCAACGGCGCCGCCTGTTCCGAGGTGGTGGTGGACACCCTCACTGGGGAATACCGGGTGGTGCGCACCGACATCCTCCACGACGTGGGCCGCTCGCTGAACCCGGAGATCGACATTGGCCAGATCGAGGGCGGCTTCGTGCAAGGCATGGGCTGGCTGACCACCGAGGAGCTGGTCTACAGCGACGAGGGCCGGCTGCTGACCACCGGCCCCGCCACCTACAAGATTCCGGCGGTATCCGATTGCCCACCGGACCTGCGGGTGGCCCTGTTGCCCCAGAGCCCCAACCGCGAAGCCACCGTGTTTCACTCCAAGGCCGTGGGCGAGCCACCGTTGATGCTGGGTATCGCCGTATGGAGTGCCCTGCGGGATGCGGTGGCCAGCCTTACCGACTACCGCTACAGCCCGCCCCTGGACACCCCCGCCACGCCGGAACGGGTGCTGGGCGCGGTAACCGTCAGCCAGCGGTGGCTGGCCGGGCAGAAGGAGACCGCGTAATGGACCGGCGACTGACCTGGTACCAGGCCGTGGCCCGGTGCGAGGACCGGGGCGAGCCCTATGTGCTGGTCACTGTGCTGGGGGTGACCGGTTCGGTACCCCGGGAGCCCGCCAGCAAGATGGTAGTTACCGGCGAGCACAGCTACGACACCATCGGCGGCGGCCACCTGGAATACCGCATCTGCCAGCAGGCCCGGGAGCGGCTGGCAAGGGAGGACTACACCAGCGAACTGGCCCATTTCCCCCTGGGCGCGAGCCTCGGCCAGTGCTGCGGCGGCAGTGTGTCGGTCTTGATCGAGGCGCACCCGGGCTGTGAACAGGAACTGGTGATCTTCGGAGCGGGCCATGTGGCCAAAGCCCTGGTGACCATCCTCGGGGAACTGCCCTGGCACGTCACCTGGGTGGACGAACGGGCCGACCAGTTTCCCGACCAGGCGCCCGCCAACATTCGGATCCACCATACCGACGATCCGGTGGGGGACGCCCCACAGCTGTGTGCCGGTAAACAGGTACTGATCCTCACCCACAACCACCAGCTGGATTTCGAGCTGTGCCGCACCCTGCTCACCGCCGGCAACTGTGCGGGTATCGGCCTGATCGGCTCAGACACCAAGGCGGAGCGCTTCCGACAGCGGCTGGACCACCGGGGGTTCAGCCCGGGGCAGATCCATACCATCCGCTGCCCGGTAGGCCGCGCTGACGTGCCGGGCAAACGCCCCATGGAAGTCGCCGTGTCCATCAGCGCCGAGCTGCTCAGCCTGGCTGCCAGCGCGAACCACCCCGCCGCCCGCCGGGGCCTGCCCTGGAAGGAACTGAAAGGCCTGATACAGGACACCCACACCGGCCAGCAAGGTCAGGTGGCGCCTGCAGCGATGCAAAGAGGGATAACCGAATGAGTCTTGAAGAACTGAATGCCCTGCCCCCGGACCAGGCCGAAGCCCGCTTCCGGGACTGCTGCGCCGCCGAGCCCTGGGTGCAGGGCATGGTGGACAACCGACCCTATACCAGCCGTGAAGCCATGCTGGCCCAGAGCCAGCGCCTGTGGCCCACCCTCACCGAGCGCGACTGGCTGCAGGCCTTCGAGGCCCACCCGAGAATCGGCGACGTGGACAGTCTGAGAAAGAAATACGCCAGCTCCAAGGCCCTGGCCAGCGGCGAACAGGCGGGAGCCCGGAGCGCCGATGAGGACGTGCTGCGGCGCCTGAAACAGGGCAACGACACCTACCTGGAGAAGTTCGGTTTTATCTTCATCGTCTGTGCCACCGGCAAGTCCGCCAAAGAGATGCTGCACCTACTGGAGGCGCGGTTGCCCAACGGCCGTGAGATGGAACTGAAGAACGCCGCCCGGGAGCAGGCAAGGATCACCGAGATACGATTGGAGAAACTGGCATGAGCGCAAAGAGCCCCATCACCACCCATATCCTGGACCTGGGCGCTGGCCGCCCGGCCGCCGGCGTGGCAGTCACCCTCAACCAGGTCCTTGGCGGCCAGGCAACCCGTATCGCCGAAGGCACCACCGACGACGACGGCCGCCTCATGAACTGGTTCGACACTGCCCTGGATGCTGGCCATTACCGGCTCACCTTCACCACCGGCACCTGGTACCAGGAGCGTGGACTGGACACCTTCTTCCCCGAAGTGAGCCTGGATTTCCACGTAAGCGACACCGACGCCCACTACCACGTTCCGCTGCTGCTGAACCAGTGGGGCTACTCGACCTACCGGGGGAGCTGATGACCAGGACAACCCACACCCCGTTCCCGGCGGGCTGCCAGGCCCATCGCGGCGCCTTACTCCATTTCCTGGATGACCCCGGTAATGACCCGGAACCCAGGGATGGCAGCCTGGAATATGCCGAAGACGGCCTGCTCATCCTGCTGAACGGTCGGGTGCTCGCCACCGGTCCGGCGCAAGAGCTGTTGCCCCGCATGCCCGAGGGCACCCCGGTCACCCACTGGCAAACAGGTCTGATCCTGCCCGGCTTCATCGATACCCACGTGCATATGCCGCAACTGGGGGTAATGGCCAGCTACGGTGCCCAGTTACTGGACTGGCTGGAAACCTACACCTTCCCCCACGAGGCCCGCTTCCGTGATGGCGACTGGGCCCGGGCGGAGGCGCAGCGGTTCACCGACCTGCTGCTGGCCCACGGCACCACCTCCGGGCTGGTGTTCTGCACCTCACACCCTGCCTCGGTGGACGCGCTTTTCGAAGCCGCCGAAAGCCGGGGCATGGGCCTGACCGCCGGCAAGGTGATGATGGACCGCCACGCCCCGGACAACCTTACCGACACCACCCGGGGCAGCTACGACGACAGCCTGGCCCTGCTGCAGAAATGGCACGGCCGCGGCCGCCAGCGCTACGCGATCACCCCACGCTTTGCAGCCACCTCCACCCCGGAGCAACTGACCCTGGCAGGGAGAATGGCTGCCGATCACCCGGATGTGATGGTGCAGACCCACTGGGCGGAGAACACCAGCGAGATCCAGTGGATCAGAGAGCTCTTCCCCGAGCGCCACAGCTACCTTGACGTGTACGACCACTACGGCCTGCTGGGGAATCACACGGTACTGGCCCACGGCATCCATATTGATGACCGGGACCGCCAGCGGCTGGCGGAGACCGGCACCCGCATTGCCTTCTGCCCGACCTCCAACACCTTTCTGGGCAGCGGCCTGTTTGACTTTCGCAGTGCCCGGGAGGCCAGTGTGCAGGTGGGCCTGGCATCCGATGTGGGTGGCGGCACCAGCCTGTCCATGCTGGCCACCATGGCGGAGGCCTACAAGGTCTGCCGCCTGCGGGGCCAGACCCTGACGCCCTGGCAGGCGTTCTACCTGGCCACCCTGGGCAACGCCCGGGTGCTGCACCAGGCGGACCAGACCGGCAGCTTCCGGCCCGGTTGCCATGCCGACTTCGTGGTGCTCGACCAGAGCGCGTCACCGGCGCTGAACATGAAACAGGCCCACAGCCACACCCTGGCCGAGACCCTGTTCAACCTGATGATCCTGGGGGACGACCGGGCCATCGCCACCACCGTCGTGGCCGGCGAGATTCGTTACCAGCGGCCCGGCAGCCATGTCACACCAACCCCGCAACCCACACACCCCGCCTCAACCCCCGCCCAAGGAGCCTGATTGATGGAAGCCTACCTCAGCGAGTGGCTTGGCCTGATGGTCCGCTGGTTTCATGTCATTGCCGGCGTCGCCTGGATCGGCGCGTCGTTCTACTTCGTCTGGCTGGACAACCACCTGCGGGAACCCCCGGCGTGGAAAAAACAACAAGGCATCAAGGGTGACCTGTGGGCCATCCACGGCGGCGGCATCTACGAAGTGGCCAAGTATCAACTGGGGCCCAGGGAAATGCCCCGGGAGCTGCACTGGTTCAAGTGGGAAGCCTACAGCACCTGGCTGAGCGGCATGACCCTGCTGTTCATCGTCTACTATCTGGGCTCGCCGGGTTACCTGATTGACCCTTCAAAGGCGGATCTCAGCCTGGGCACCGGTGTCGCCATCGGCCTGGGTACCCTGGCAGTGGTGATGGCCATCTATGAATCGCTGATCCGCAGCCCCCTGGCCAACAACGGCAAGGCCTTCGGCCTGGTGCTGTTCGCCATCCTGCTGCTGGTGGACTGGGGCCTGTTCCAGGTGTTCTCCGGCCGGGGTGCCTATATCCACGTGGGGGCCGTCATCGGCACCATCATGGTGGCCAATGTCTTCCTGGGCATCATCCCGTCCCAGCGGGCGCTGGTGAACGCGGTCAATGCGGGCAAGGAGCCGGACCAACGGGTCGCCAGGCTGGCCGCCCTCGCCAAACTGCGCTCCACCCACAACAACTACCTGACCCTGCCGGTCATCTTCATCATGATCAGCAACCACTACCCGATGCTGTACGGCCACCCCCACGGCTGGGCCATACTGGCGGCCATCGGCTTTATCACCGCTTTCGCAAGACACTACTTCAACCTGCGCCACCGGGACATCAACCGGCCGTCCATCCTGGTGGCCTCCGCCGTCATGACCGTGATTCTGATCTGGGTGGTTGCCCCAACAACCTCCACCTCCGCCAGCACCGGTACTGCCGCTGTCAGCGACGAAACCGCAACCAGCATCATGGAAACCCACTGCGTTGCCTGCCACGCGAAATCCCCGACACACCCCGGCTTCCAGTCCGCACCGGCGGGTATCCGGCTCGATGAGCTGTCACTGCTGGCCGACCATAAAGGCACGGTACGGCAGGCAGCGGTGGAGACCCATTACATGCCATTGGGGAACAGTACGGGGATGACGGAGGAGGAACGGGAGCAGCTGGGGGCGTGGTTAAGCGCACAGTGAGGCGCCAGAGTGTGTCAGGAGGCTGACTGATTCGGCCACCGCCCGGTGGCTCGGGCAGTGGCCCGACGTGGGATCCGTGTCACGGCAATCCCCTTTTACAGGCTGCATGGAGCTGGGTTAAGGGCTACAATGCGCCTTTTTAGGGCGCTGGGCGCTGCTGCCGTACTTTTACAGGAAGGCCCATGTCTATTCAGCTTGATTTTCGCACCCTCAGCCTGACCTTGGTGCTTTTCAGCCTGGTGTTTGGCCTGGGTATGTTTGCTTATTCAAAAGAGCATGCCAAGTTCTCAGGTATAAAAACCATTGGGGCAGGTTATCTGCTGTTTGGCGCTGGCGGTGTGCTACTCGGCCTGCGTCATTTTATTCATGATTTCGCGTCCATCGTGCTTTCCAACACCGCACTTATTATAGCGGTAGTGCTGATCTACAGAGGACTGTTCCAGTTTATAGGTATCTCTCTGCGTTTTGAGCGCTGGATGAGCCCGACACTGGTGGTCCTGTTGGCAGCTGCAATGTATTTTTACAGCTTTCACATTCCAGATATAAACCTGCGTATACAGGCTTTCTCTATCACCTTTGCAGCCGCCTGTTTTATTGGTGCAGTCGGGTTGTTGCAACACCGTGAAATCCACAACCGGTTGGTCGCCAAAATGCTTATTGCCATGTTTATTCTGGTGGGCGCCTTCTTTATCTTCCGTTTTATTTGGTCGTTTTACGAAATACCGCCCGATGATTTCATGAATGCCGGATTTCTTAGTGCGCTGTCAATTATTGCCGGGGAGTTTCTGGTGATTTTATCGTCGTTTTGCACGATATGGATGGCTTCCGATGAACTGCAGGATGAGCTCTCAGAAATAGCGCGGGTTGACCCTTTGACGGGAATCTACAATAGGCGGGCATTCGACGAATGTTGTGATATCGAGTTCAGCCGCGCGCTGCGTTCGGGTACTTCTTTCGCCATTATCATGTGTGACCTGGACCACTTTAAAAAAGTGAACGACAAGCACGGCCATCATATCGGTGACGAGGTGTTGAGGCGCTTTGCTGCTATTCTCCAGGACAGAATACGACAACATGATGTGGTGGCGCGTTTTGGTGGCGAAGAGTTTATTTTGCTGTTGCCGAACAACAATACCGAGCAGGGTTTACAGGTTGCGGAGCAAATCAGGGCGAAAACGGCAGCAACCCGGATTACGATTGATGGCAATATCAGCGTGACGCTTTCAGCGAGTTTCGGGGTGGCTCATTACTGTGCGGGTGACAGTGATTGGAGTTCGGTGCTGCACCGTGCTGATAACGCGCTTTACGCGGCCAAAAAACAGGGCCGTAACCGAGTTTTCGATCTGGCAACGGCGAACCAGGGCTTACAAACTGACCTGATGCCACGTGAGCAGACATAGACCTGAAGAGAATAAACATTCTGGCTCGCCTTAGAAACCGTATTCCATCTCCAACCGAAAGGACCAGGCGTCATCCACGTCATGATCTGCCAGCCGGCGCTCCTCCCTGGAATAGATCGTTATGCTGCGGCCCATAAACCGGCGGACCCCCATGGTCACCTGTAGCGCCTCCGCCGGAAAATATTCCAGGTGAATACCTGGCGTTACCTCGTCGGTGTGCAGATAGCCTGAAGGTGCGGTCGGGTTGCCGTCAGACAGGCGGTACGTTCTGATATCCCGCTGGACATCGGCCTTTACCGCCAGCCGTTCGTTGAAATGATAGCGCAGCGTCGTTTCTGGAAGGCCGAGCGTACCGGAGAACCCGTCTTGCGTGCCCCTGTTCCAGGTCACCCCCAGCACCGGGTAGAGCGTCGAATCCACTGGATGATACAACGACCCCATACCAGCGAATACATTGAGATCATCCCGGGGCATATAGAGCCCGACAACCTGTGGGTTCAAGGTCCAGGAGCGGGAGGACACGTCATCCTCAAAACCGGCAATGGCAGACATCTGAAGCCAGAGCCCCCATCGGTCATCAAGCTCACCGTAATACTGCAACCCGGGTGCGATCCTGGTCAACTCTCCCCATGGCTCCCGGCGAGAGGCACTGCCAAGCTCTGAGCCGGAGCGCCAGTCACTTCTTCTATGGTCAAGGTCCAGCAGCAGAAACTGCCAGCTCAGGCTGGCGGCGTATTCCGTAAAACCAAAAGAGGCATCAGTATCATCAACGTCTGCTCGGCCAACGCGCTCCATGGAAATGTTGAGAGAAGCCGCAGCCGCACCATTCCCTTCGCTCTCATCAGCCCCATCGGCACCAGAGGCAATCATCGGCCAGAGTACGGCTGCCAGCATACCTGCAAGCAGGATAACCCAGAGTCGTACCGTCTGGCTGGTTCGTCCAGTGTGTAAAAACATAGTTCATACCCATTGCCTGCGCTCGCTGACACAGCAGCGCTCATTTGATCCGCCCTGGCAGTCCATAGTACGGACCAGGTCGGCTTAAACAGCCAGAAAACCTCCGGCAGGGCAGTACACCCAATACATTCCAGTCACGGTGCCTAATCTACAGTACATTCGACAATGCCTGACCGGCCTTTGCGGGGGTGGCCCGAACACGGCGGCAACGGCGCGAGACACTGTGTACCTCTCACCGCAAGTCAGCAAACGCCTCTTTCACATGACCAGCCAGCGCATCATTGACCGGATTGCCGCCATTGCGCGCCAGGGCGATCTGGTAGTCCCCCAGGGGCGGCAGGCCTTCCCTGTCCAGTTTACGCAATGGTGGCCGTACAAGGCTGAGCGGAAAAGGCGCGACCGCCAGGTCCGCCAGCATGGCCGCTTCCTGGCCGGAACAGTGGTCGCAGGTATAGGCCACGCGATAGGACATATGGGCCGCATCCAGGGCGTTCAGGGCCATCCGGCGCCAGGCACAGCCCTGGTTTGCCAGGGCAACCGGCAGGGGGGAACGATTGGCGGCGATGCCCCCTTCGCGCCCTGCCCATACCAGGGGCTCTGTGTGGACGATCTCACCCCGCCACTCCTGGCCTTCGTTACCGATGGTGACCAGCACCATGTCCAGCTCCCCGGCATCCAGACGCTCCAGGTTCTGCCGGCTTGAGCCCACCATCACATCCACCTGTACGGCCGGATGAGAGCGTGCAAACTGGGCAAGCACCCCCGGCAGAATACGGCTACCCACGTCATCGGAGGTGCCAAGACTGACCCGGCCTTCAAGTGTCGGGGTGAGGAATTGCTGTATTGCCTCCTCATTCAGCCGCAGGAGCCGCCTGCCATAGCCAAGCAATACCTCACCTTCAGGTGTCAGCCGCACGTGCCGGGCTTCCCGTACAAACAGGACATGCCCGAGGATCTCCTCGAGACGCTTGATCTGCATACTCAGCGCCGAGGGCGTGCGAAACACCTGCTTTGCAGCCCGCGTAAAGCTTCCGGTCTCGGCAATCGCCACGAAAGTACGCAGCACATCGGTATCCAGCAGGGGAACGGTTTCACGGCTGATCAATGGCTTTGAGCTGTCCATAACCTTACCTTTCAGATTTTCTTAAGACACAGGTTAATTCTTTTCGTTTGTTTGATCAAAAGTGAGGCTGCATGCTTTAGAAACGAGCCGCGGCCAACCCGCCGGGCTTCTCACGCAAGTGACAAGGAGACCTTCAATATGTGCAACCAACAAGCGTTTCGCCGTCCTCACTTGGCCCCGGAAGTCCCTGTGAAACCACCAACGCTGGATCTCTACATGCCGGCAACACCGCCACTGGCTTTGCTGGCAAAAGCTGATTTCTGGCTGAAAATCATGTGGCGCAGGCACCATTTCCGGCGACTGTTCGTGCCGTTGCTGGAAGAGGAAGATCTGATACTGTCAGACATCGGCCTGAACCGGACTGATATCGAGTGGGCCCTTGAGCTGCCACTGAGAGTCGATGCCCTGAAGGCACTGGAGGCCTGCCGCAAGGCACGGGGAATTCATGACAAGGCTGCGGCGGAGGGTAGTCAGTACGGTACCGGCGAAAAAAGGTGCGGACAATCAGGTCCACCCCGGCGGATACATGCTGAGCACTAGTGTCCCGTCTGGTTAACGCGCAACCCCTCATCTATCATCAGACTCTCGGACACTTCGCCATGCCAGAGGACGGCAACATCCTGCATCATGCCAACGACAAGACAGCTCGGCCGGTGATAACAGTTTTCTGGGGTTCGCGTTGAAACGAAGTACGGACAAAACCTGGCTGACCACGTTCCAGCAGCGGTATTCCGTGAAGGAACGGATCTTCCTATTCTACATGGCCTTCTTTGCGGCCCTGGCACTACTGACCATCGTCGCCAACATCCTGAGCGGGTTTGATTTTTCCTTTAACTACAAATGGATGGCCATCAGCACTTTCTGCACCGTCCTGGGCCTGCTGGCCCTGAAACGGATCAGGACGGAACTGGTGCACCGGGTCGGCATTTATGGGCTCTGTCTTGTCGTCCTGCCGGTTTCCTGGCTTTCCAGCGCCGGCCTGGTGTCGCCCAGCATGGTCTATTCAGTGGTCGCTTTGCTGCTGATTAATTTCCTGCTGGCCGGCATCGAACGGCTTGCCCTGAACACCGTTTTCCTGGGCGTGAACCTGGCCCTGATCTCCCTGTACCACGTTCAACCGGAGCTGTTCCGGACCCTGTCGGCCGAGGAGCAGTTTCTCGACTGGATGGTGAACATTCCCCTGCTCTTTGTCTTTACGGCCCTGCTGCTGGCCACCTTGGAGCGGGCCTATGAGCGTGAGCGGGAAGTAAACATCGAAAAGACCAGGAAGCTGGCCATCCTGTCACGGACAGATTCGTTGACCGGCCTGCAGAACAGACGCCATCTGAATGAAGATATCGGGGACCGGATCCGGGAGTGGCAGAACAAGGGAACGCCGTTTTCCATCATCGTTCTCGATGTGGACTACTTCAAACAGTTCAATGATGCCTACGGCCACCTGCAGGGTGATAAGTGCCTGCAGAGGATTGCCTCATTACTCCAGGCTGCGGTGTCACGCTCTGATGACAACGTGTACCGCTTCGGTGGTGAGGAATTTCTCCTGCTGCTGAAGGAGACGGACCGGGCCGGTGCGCTGTCCTTTGCCCGCAGGCTTGAAGCCGATATTGCCAGGGCCGCCATACCCCACAAGCAATCCGGCGTGTCATCCGTTATTACTGCCAGCATGGGCATAGCGACGTGCGACACCCGCAATGCCGACAGTCAGACATTGCTCAAACAGGCTGACACGGCGCTGTACCAGGCCAAGGATTCCGGGCGCAACCGGATTGTGTGCTTCGAAGGTTAACCAGTGCGCCGCTCGCCCCGGACGCGTCAATCAGGCCCGGTGCCCCGGCCCTGTTCCTGCCGGGAAAGGTGAAGCGTGTCATTGCGAACCAGAAACCGGTTGTTGATAGTCAGCCAAAGCGGTTCGCCCGAAAGAGGCGTCTCTTCCGGCAGGGCTTTCTGGGCGTGGAGATGCAGGTGTGGTTCCGAACTGTTTCCCGAGTTACCCATTTGCCCCAGAAGTTCACCGATTGCTACTTCGTCGCCCGTTGCCACCCCGATACTGCCCTGCCGTAAGTGCGCCAGGATGACGAAAAATTCCCCGCAATCCACAGCGACATGGTTACCCGCCATATGATCGCGATCCATGACCGGCACGGGCTGGTCCTCAAGGCCATCCACCACCAAGGCTACCTTTCCCTGACAGGGCGCGAGGACCGGAGTGCCAAACGTGGTGTACCCGGCCGGATTGTCGGGGTGCCAGTCCGTCCTGTG
Source organism: Marinobacter sp. (assembly GCF_041690615.1). Taxonomy (GTDB): domain Bacteria; phylum Pseudomonadota; class Gammaproteobacteria; order Pseudomonadales; family Oleiphilaceae; genus Marinobacter. The sequence continues at coordinate 113 of NZ_JAWLGY010000003.1, read as the reverse complement.
GAAGCCCATGGGATGGAATCGAGTAGGAGGGGGAGTTGCCTCCCCCGTCCTCTCACACCACCGGGCATACGGTTCCGTACCACGGCGGTTCATGATTGGCTCTGAAGCCGAAC
>NZ_JAWLGY010000002.1:0-271485 GCF_041690615.1 Marinobacter sp. | reverse complement strand
GACGCCCTCTAACGATGAATCCGTTAGCGAATATCCGGCCAATGCCACGCTTTGTAACAAGTGCCATACCCAGGCTGTGGTTATGATGGATGGGTGTGCTACTTGTTTGTCTTGTGGCGATTCTAAGTGTGGTTGAGGGGTTATAAGCAGATGAGGTAGTACGAAGAGGCCCGGTTGGTTTTTGCTGATCGGGCTTTTTTTTGGGGTTCGTGGTTTGGGGTGATGTGCTTCTTGGTTTCGGTGGGTGATGACGCTTTTTCCGAAGATCCATCGAATATTCAGAAAGTTTTAGTGGTAGATTCGAAATTTACCGGTATTTTGTCGCTTTTTCTGGGATGGATGCGCAACAGAGCTGAGCCGACAAGGAACGCAGATTACTGATATTAATGACTATTATTTTTTCCTGAAAAACATCGGCTTGGTATGTTTTCGTGACGGACATCCAATAAACTGTTATGCGCTAGAGTAAGTTATGAATAATGAATTAACCCCACAAAACATCGTTGCTGCAGCGATAATTTCACAATTTATGATTCTGACTATTCTTGTTGCTGCCAGCCAGATTATGGGTCGGCTTTCTGTATTGTGGGAGCCATTCTATAGAAATAGTGTTTCCAACCGAGCGAAGTCATACTCTGCACTACTAATTGTGCTAACACTTGTCACTTTGGGAGCGCTTTTCTTTTCAGATGTATTTTATGACTTATGGGCTCCATTATTAAGCGATACACACTTCCCAACAATAAAATGGCAAACCTCCATCAAAATTTTTGTGATACTGGATATCCTTTGTGTTTCTGTTCTTGTTTTTTCAAGTGGGGGACCTAGAAATAGCCCATTTTCCTCGCTTTTTGCCCTTATGCCAGTTATCGCAATTTTTTTACGGGAAAATACAACTTGGATAAGCATTTACACGGTCATCCTCGTTTTAACGTTCACTGCTAGTTTTACAGCAACAACATCAAATACGGTTTTTCCTAATTACCGTGATCCAGCTGCATTTTGGTTTGTCACAGTAGCTACGATAATTGTAGCTACGTTTATCGGTAAAATTACAACTGCTTGAGAGCACATAACAAATGGCTGTTGTCTGATGCACCTACACTAGGGCTCCGGTTCGCCGCAAAGCCAGGGCGTTAACTTCTTGGAGGTCACAACAAAATGGATGTGGGTAACTGGATTTCGGTCTTTATGGCCTTGATAGCAACAGCGTCTGTAGTAGTCACATACGCTGTCTTTCGGTCGTCAACTGATCCGATCGTTATCGTCTATGCCGATCCTGATATCAAACGGCCTTCCATTGTTAACCTTATTATCAAGAACATTGGAAATGGCGCTGCGCACAACATAAAATTTAAACCAACTAGGCCGCTGCCCTACAAAGCGTTCAGCATAGAGGTGCCAGAGAAAATGCCCAAGCAAATGGAGGTTGGCCCTATTATTACTGGCATTCCATTTTTAGCGCCTGGGCAACAGATCACGCTCACTTGGGGGCAATACGGCGGCCTTTACAAATATATCGGTGATGAACCGGTTCAGGTTGAGGCCCAGTATTATGCGGCGGCAAAGCCGAGATTTTACTCTAGACGGCTGAGTGCAACCTCGTCTCTCGATGTACGGACATTTGAGCGTAGCGAATCGGCAGAGCACGGGTATGGGCCGAACTTGGTAAAAGAATTTAAAGCTCTAAATCAATCATTTATCTCAGCCAGCAAAGCAATTAATCAAATTGTAAACCGAGATAAAAGTTAACAACTTAACGAAGAAACTGAACGTGGACATATATGGACGCCTCCCCTGGAAAAACAGGGACAGGCACTGCTAAGAAAGAAAACCAATAAACCGCGTGCCGAGGCTGCCGCTCCAGTCGTGATCACACGCTGCTCAGCCTCTTTGTCTATGTTTTGACCAGTTCCGCCACAATCAGGCGTGGATCGACGAATTGAGCCCACGCGGTACCCCTGGCTAGGGCCAGTCTCGACGTTTTGACTTGGAGGGTAGGTTCGTTATGCCGCTCGTCGTCGCCTGCCCTGCTCTGCCCGCAGGTTCTGAGCGTAGCGCGCTTCGAATTCGCAAGCTTCCCGAAGCCATTCGTCGGGGGAGAGGCCCAGCCGGGTTAGGATCGGCGGTTTGGTATCAGGTATATACCCACGCTTCGAGGGATGGATGCTGCGGCCGGTGTAGTCCACCAGTTCCAGATAGTCGCTCAAGCTGAACAGAATCCCTCGCTGAACGCTATCTCGCTCATTGCCCTCAAAGTTCAGTAGCGGCTTCAGGGAAACCGGAAATTGGCGCAGGTAGCCGGAGTCCAACTGGTTCTGCATGGCCTGGGCGAGGTCAAACTGTGGCGCCAGCCTTTCCTTAACACTGGTGTGGTCGGAGTCTTCCGGGGTATCGGCCATGGCGGCTCTCACTGGATTGAGGTCCACATAGGCCATGCAGCTGAGGACGGCCTGCTCTGTGAGCAAAGCCTGCGACTTAAAGCGAGATTCCCAGAAGTGGCCAGTGCAGTCATCTTCCCGGTTCGCTTCACGGGCAATGGGCTCGTTCAGGCATTTCATAAACCAGCTGAGTTCGGTAAGTCGCTTTCGGTAGACGGCGACAGTGCTCTCCAGGGACCGGCGCTCGGCACTGGCCAGCGACTCACCTTTGAGGTAACGCTGAATAATCAGCGGTCCTTTATACAGGCTGCTCCAACGAGCCAGGACCTCGTCGTCACCCCACCCCTCCGCCTGCTCTGGAGACAGCTTCACAACCAGATGATAGTGGTTGCTCATCACCGCATACGAGCAGACATCGATCGCAAAGAGAGATGACAGAATTCGGATCCGGTCTTCAATCCATTGCCGACGGTGTTCGTAGTTCCTGCCGGTGTCCCGGTCGTAGCCACACAGGAAGGTGCGACGTACGCACCGAGACACAACATGGTAGTACGGCGTGTCGGCGATCAAAACGAGTTGTTCCCTTGGGCGTGTCATGGAAATCCTTTCCAGATAGTGGCAGAACAACAGATCCTGTGAAGCGCCCCCACGTTTACTACTAGGGGGAAAAATATGAGTTCAATACCTCGTCCCTGCTCCTCTCGATGAACAGGTATTCGGCCACTTCCCGGGCGGCCTCTGACTCCTGATTCTCGATGTAATCCCACACTGCACTCTCGAATCCGGCATTGTTCGCCAGTTTCAGGGCCATTAGCAAACTGGCGTCAGTTTCGGGGGAGCGGCCATCTCCTTCCATCTGCCCGGCAATATCTGAATAGCACAACTGCTGTCCAGGGTATCCCGGGTTAGCCATTTCCTGGGCCATGCAGGCGTATAGAAGATTCTCGGGGCTATTGTCGATGGAAGCCATTTCTTCTGCCTCCTGAACAACCCGGTCCAGTTTCCCAAGTTGTATCAGAGCGTTGATTCGAACGCTCCGAGCGGGCAGGTAGGCCCTGTCCAGCTCAATCGCCTTGCCCGTTAACTCCAACACCCTTTCGAGTTCCTGCTGATCTGCCCCGCTGTGCATGAGCTGCAGGGCTTCGGCGTTCAGGTCTTCAGGAGATTGCTCTGCATGCGTACTGCAACTTGCAAGAAGTAGAACTGCCGCGAGGGCTAGTAGCTGTTTTTTCATTGCCCTACTCCCCTCAGTTGAATAGTCTCACGAGCAAACTGGGGGATAGGCACTGCCGAGCCCTCGGCTGAGGAATAGACGTAGCTGGCTTCAATGCGTACAGAATAGGCCAATGGGTCACTGGTTGGAGGAATCAGGACAGAGGCGGCTCCGATTGGTGCATAGTCGTCGACAGGCCACAATTCATTCGAACCACGCAACAGGGACTTTTTACGTACCACCTCTCCATGCTCAAGGAGCGCCACGGTTCCATGGAAGCTGAAGGCACCGCTGTGAGCAGGGGCCTGCATAGGAGCGGAAAAACCTGCAGCACTCACATGTAGGGTGTCACCTCGCACAACCACCCATCCCTTTATGAAAAAAGTCCCGTTGATACCAATCCCTTCGACAGGCAGATGTGATGCCCTCCGAATGGAGAATTCGTTTTTCTCCGGGCGGAACGAGTGAAATTTCTGAAGGTCATTCGACGTGATCATCCATGCGGTCATATGCACACTCCGTGTGATTTAGGTTTTTTGGGTCAGTTGGTAATTGACTGCCTGAATCCTAACATGGGTACCGTTAATGCCAAGTGACGCCAAGCACAGCATACGCCGGTAAGAACGAAGACGGACTATGCCGGGCGCGTCATCAGAACGAAAATCAGCCCACCGATCACAACAGTAACGACCGGATAACTCGTTAACGTTACAGAGAATATCTGGGACAGCCGGCGCTGTTGTTGATTGACTGGCGTGGAGTCGAAAATCTTCAATACCGTCTCTTGCGCATCCATTATCGTGAAGCTCCAATATTATTGGAGGACACGAATGATGACAGCACGCGCGAACTATATCGGCCTGGCACCAAAGGCCATGCAGATTCTGATGGATCAGGAAGCCTATCTGAGAGAGCAGTTCAGCGAATCCGGCATCCTGAGCACGGCATTGTGGGAGTTGCTGAAGCTGCGGGTGTCGCAGATTAACCGGTGCGCCTTTTGCGTGGATATGCACAGCAAGGATGCCCTGTCACATGGCGAAACTGTTGAACGTTTGATTGGCTTGAGTGCGTGGCATGATATGCCGATGTACTCTACCACAGAGCGAGCAGCGCTTGCGTGGGCGGAGCATCTTACCCAGGGCAAGCCGGTAGATGACCACTGCTATGACAAAGCGGTGACAGCCCTTGGAGAAAAGGGGCTGGTTGACGTAACCATTGCGGTCAACGCCATCAACAGCTGGAACCGGATCGTCAAAACTTTCAAGCCAGAGGTCGGCAGCTATAAACCACAGTAGCCTTCGCAAACCTGCGTTCAACTTTAAGCTGTCCTGCCCCTCGGGGCCGCTTTCGGCCTTTGTGCAGGGGCTATGGTCTGCGTCTGTCGCCGAATCAGCAGCTGAACCGGTGGTGAAGCTGCTGCATTCGGAGGCGTGCAGCAGCATCTGGTTTAATCTCGCAGGGGACGTGCGAATCGGGGATACAACAATTCCGGGAGGAGTTGTTGTACTGCCGGTTGCAAAGGTGGCCGCCCAGGTTTCACTGGCGCCGGAATCACAGCTGGCGGGAGTTCGCTTTCAGCCGGCCATCGGTTATGGGCTGATCCGCCAGCACTTTGACCGGCCGACGGTGCTGACACGCGACCCGGCGCATCTGCCTGGCCTCCTCGCGCTCTTCTCCAGCCTCAAAATCTGCCACGATAACGTGACCCGCGTGCGCACGTTGCAGAGCTGGGCGAGCAACAATTTCCGGCTTACCCAGCTCATCCCCGGCGCACTGCAGCAGGCTCTGGACTGCATGAAAGACGATACCGAACCGGGAGCACTATCGAGACACTTGGATATCAGTCAGCGCCATGTGGAACGGCTTTTCAAGCACTGGATGGAAATGACGCCCAAGCAGTACCAGCGCATTCTGCGGGTGAAACGGGCTATAAATTACATTCGTGAACATGCCAGCGTGAATCTGGCGGAGGTTGCTCACCAGTTCGGCTTCAGTGACCAGGCCCATATGACCCGGGAGTTTCGTGCAATAGCGGGCACTACGCCGGGGAAAGTGTGAGCAATTTAACAGGCCTATTTTCGATGCCTGTCCACGCTTAGCTGTCACCCTTACCGCCGGCGCATCGGCCAACCTTCACTACCTCCGTCGCGCCTTCCGCCCAAACCCGTGAGTTCGAGGCTCGGTCAGTACCTGAGTCTATCCCGCTGTGGAAGCGCCCCACATGCAGTGTACCGCCAGCATCGGCAGGTTTCGTCGGACCGGGTGTTGCGTTGCCGGGCGCAGCACTTTTGCGGCGGGAATCCAGCCCAGATAGCTCGCCGCCCAGACAGCGGTCCCAAATGCCGCGCCACCGACCGCCGGACGGGAACTCTTGTCTGTGACCGCCCCCCAGAGACTTCCCGCAGCGGCACCGTAGAGAAAGTGAGCCCCCAGGATAAGTAGCGTCATGGATGTGTCACTACGGGGCTTATGGACGGGTAACCGGTCAGTTATGTCTTCGGTCACTTCCCGCGGGGGCAATGGGTATTGCTCTTCCCTGGGCAATTTGCGGTGTCCCTTTTCCGTTGCGATGGTCATTGGCACGGTGGCGAGCAACCCGCCAAGCGCACCCGCGAGATATCGATTCATACAAGGGCCTCCTCCGCTGAAAGGTTGAGTCGCTGAATTCACACCAACGCCTGCCTGTAACCATAGTTAAAACAAGAGGCGGAATCTGGACGGGCACTCCCGGGGTGCCTACCTTTGATGTGTGGTATCACCAGGGAGTCACGCAAGTCCAACAGCGGCTGTTCAGGAGGAACATCATGCAGGCCGAAAGAGTAGAGCCGACTTCACCGGCGATCAATGTGCTGGTAATTCTTGGGCACCCGCGCACTGACAGTTTTTGCGGAGCCCTGGCTGAGGCTTTCTGCAAAGGCGCGCGAGCAGCCGGGGTGGAGCTGCGCAGGCTGAACCTGTCCGAAACGAACTTCGACACGGATTTGCATCGTGTATCCCCCAACGACCAGCCGCTTGAAGACGATCTGAGCAAGGCACGGGAGCTCATTCTTTGGGCAGAGCACCTCGTCATTGTTTACCCCACCTGGTGGGGCACCGCTCCCGCTTTGCTCAAGGGCTTTCTGGACCGGATCATGGCTCCCGGTTTTGCCTTCAGGACCTGCGAAGGCGGCATAGGTTACCAGGGGTTGTTGCAGGACCGGTCCGCTCAGTTGATTACTACCATGGATACCCCTCCGCTTGCCCATCGCCTGCTATACCGGGAACCGGGAAAAAATGCCCTGGCACGGGCGACCCTGGGCTTTTGCGGTATACGCCCAGTGCGTTCGCTGGTGTTTGGCTCCGTCAAGAACGCCGGTGCGGATCAACGGCAAGCCTGGCTCGCCCGCGCCGAAAGGCAAGGCCGGCGCCTGCAACACGGGCGGGTCACCCGGATGGAGCAGCTGCGACAAAAAGCCGGCGCCTGGTTGCGAAGCCTGCGGCTTCAGTTCTATCCAATGTCCTGGATGGCCTATGCCATCGGTGCTCTGGCGGTCGCTCCCGGCAGTTCGGTTCTGGGATCGCCGGTGTTCTGGGTGGGCTACCTTTGCCTCTTCCTGCTGGAGGTGGCCACGGTGTTGGTTAACGAGTTGATTGATCTGCCGACGGATCAGAACAATCGCTATTTCAACGCCTTTACCGGCGGCTCGCGGGTACTGGTGGATGGCTCGCTAAGCCAGAAGGAGGTCAAGACCGGGATTGGCGTTGTGTTGTTGGGCTTAATGGCCAGTACAGCGTGGCTCCTGTCGCTACCGCCCGCAGCTCCGGCGGCCATTATCGTGGTGCTTGCCGTTCTGGCTCTGCTGGCCATTGGCTACACGGCGCCGCCATTGAAGCTCAGCTACCGGGGCCTGGGAGAAGTGGATGTTGCGGTTACCCACAGCATCGGTGTGATGCTGTGCGGGTACGTGTTCCTTGGTGGATCCTGGTACGACCCTATGCCGTGGCTACTAAGCCTGCCGATGTTACTGGGAATATTGCCGTCGATTACCCTGTCGGGCATACCCGATCTTGAGGCGGATGCTTCCGCGGGGAAGCGCACCCTGGCGGTTCGCTTCGGGTTCAGGAGCGCGTTGCTTATCGCCCTCGTTTTCGTGCTGCTTTCTGGCACGGCTGCGTGGGCGTGGGATGTCTGGGGGCTAGCCGCAGGGGCCTATAACGGCATTGCGTGGTTGGTTGTCCCTCACGCCGCGTTTCTCGCGTGGCTCTTGTACCGGCATCTCCGGACTGATGAAGCGCCGGGTCGCATTGATGGGCTGATGGTTGCTGCGCTTGGTTACGTGTCGTGGTTTGGGCTGGTGCCCTTACTGAACCTGGACCTACGGTAAGTGCTGGTAGGGGCTGATTCTCTCCCTGGTAGCCAGACACTTACTTCGCCCATCGCCAACGCCCCGATGCAAAAAGTAACGGCGAATCCATATGCTCGAGCGAGGGCGTTCGGCAGTCTAGAAGACGTAAATGAACCCGACACCCACTTCGGCTTCATAATTGTTGCGTGCGATCGGGCTATCCGCAATATCGCTGCTATAGCGCTCATAGAGCGCTTCACCGAAAATCTGCCAGTTATCGTTGATGTAAGCACGATAATTGTAATTGACGCCAATGGAGCGGAAGCCCCCGCTTAGTTCGGTCTCGTCCAGTCCTGATGCCGCAGCCTGAGCTGGGTCTACGCCAAACTGTTCATTGGCGAGATCGCTATCGTGAAAAACCGCCGCGATTGAAAGTTCAGAGCCGGTTCCGTCGTTCCGCTCACCGAAGCGACGACCCACCCCCACAATACCCAGGTTTCCATTCTCACCGGTCACAATTCGACCATCCAACCAGTAACGCCAGTCCGCATCGAACGCACGACGTGCCTGCAGCACGAATTCAACGCCCTCGTCGGTATCGCCAAGTCCATCCAGCCGACCGTCGTCAGAATCGCTTTCTTCGCGTCCCTCTTCGAAGCCTACTGATGCCTGCAATAGCCAGGTGTCAGAACGAAGACCACGCCACCCCAACGCTTCACCGGCCCAGTAGAAGATATCATCGCCCTTGCGCCATTGTACCGCGCCAGCAGGACTGACTTCGAAGTCGAATTCATCCGACCCTTCGTAGGCCGATTCGTATTCAACACCCAGACCCAGGCCGAATCCCCAGCCGTCTTCACCCCGCGTGAAGTCGTCGAGCGAGGGTAATGGCACCAACGCCGTTTTTTCTTCCTGTGCTAATGCGGTTTGAACAAAGAATGCAGGTGCGCAGATGGCCAACAGTAGGCCTGTAAATTTTCTCACTTGAGTTCCGCTCGGCTATGAGTTGATGAAGAACAGCACGGTAATGAATACGTGTGGCGCGAATGAATAGATCAAATATGTCAATCGTCGTCCGCGACCAATGAAGCGGTCATGGCGGAACACCGAACGGTGTATTTGGGGCATGGGGTATTCGGGACAGGCACCTGGAAAAATAGTCGGACGTCCCAGGTTACTTCGGAGTCGATCAACGCGTCGCGGGTGGACCAAGCAATGCACAGAAGGCTTCTTCGCTGACAGCCCGGCTGAAGTAGTAACCCTGATAGGTTCGGCACCCATGCTGCTTCAGAAAAGCCAACTGCTCAGCGGTTTCCACTCCCTCGGCAATCAGTTCCATCTTCAGGCTGCGGGCCATGGCGATAATAGCGCGGATGATCTCGGCGTCATTATCGTCATGGGTGCAGTCGCCGATGAACGACTGGTCGATCTTGAGCAGGTCTACCGGTAATCGCTTGAGATAGCTCAGCGAAGAGTAGCCAGTCCCGAAATCGTCAATCGCGAACCGGATACCCATGTCCCGCAGCTCGTTCATCTTCTCCACCGTGTCGGCTATGTTGTGGATCATGATGCTTTCGGTGATTTCCAGTTTCAGGCACTGCACGGGTATCTTCTTTTCGGCAATAGCTGCTGCTACCTGGGCGACAAAACTGGCCTGGCGAAACTGCCGGGGGCTTATGTTGATACTGAGGCAGAACTGGTCAGCGGCAATCAGCCTCCGGTCGAGAAGCCGGGCTATGAAGTCGCATGCCTGCTCTAGGACCCAGTGGCCGGCTTCGAGGATCATGCCGCTGTCTTCAAGCACATGCATGAAGGTACCTGGACCGATCATTCCCATTCCGGGGTGCTGCCAGCGCAACAAGGCCTCGGCACCTGTTATGCGTTGCGTGCAGGCATCGACCTGCGGCTGGTAGTGTAACCGGAATTCTCCCTCCAGCAGCGCGTGGCGCAACTCGGTTTCAAGTTGCAGGCGCTGACTGACGGCCACCTGCATCTGCGGTTCAAAAAAGGCGATGTTGTTGCGCCCGCTGGCCTTGACCCCATACAGCGCGGTATCAGCATGCTTGAGCAGATCTTCCGGTGTATTGCCATGCTCGGAGGACAGGGCAATACCGATGCTGCAGCTCAGTTGCAGTCCGTAACCCTCGATCTGCATGGGGGCAGACACCACCTCCAGTAGTTCGGCCGCACTGACTCGCGCCTGCTCGGCAACCTGTTCCGGCTTGCCGGACAGGCCGGTAAGCAGGATGACGAACTCGTCGCCGCCCAGGCGGGCGACGGTATCAGCCCTTCGCACCCGCTCCTGCAGGCGGCGACTTACTTCCTGCAGTACCGCATCGCCACAGCCGTGCCCCAGGGAGTCGTTGACGCGCTTGAAATGGTCCAGGTCGAAGAATAGCAGCGCGCAACCCAGACCGTGGCGCTCACCCAGGGCCAGGTGCTGTTGCAGTCGGTCGTGTAACAGCAGACGGTTGGGGAGATCCGTCAGCGCATCGTGATAAGCCTGATGCTTGACGCGCGCCTCGATTCTCCGCTGCTCGGTGACATCCTTGAAGCAGGACAGGGTGCACCACTCCTCGCCGACGAGGATGAAGTTGCTGGACACCTCGCAGTTCAGCACGCGACCATCCTTGGCGACAAGGTCAACCGGCTCATTGCGCAGGCAACCCTCGCGCATCAGTTTGTCGATGACCGACGGACGTTTTTCCGGATAGCGCCAGAACCCGAATTCGTTGGCATTCTTGGCGATCACATCCTGTGGCTCGTAGCCGAACACCTGGGTAAACCGGTGGTTGATTTCGATGATCTTTGCAGTACGTTTGGAAAACAGTACATAAGGCTCGGGGGAGTCGATGAACAGGGCAGCAAATTTGGCTTCGCTCTGCTTCAATTCCCGGTCAGCGTCACTGCGTTCGGAAATGTCATGGGCCATCGCCAGCTGGTAGAACTGGTCACCGATACGGAACTGCTCGACATAGACCAGGCAGGGCCTGTTCTGGCCATCGCGACATTGGAAGTGGGTTTCATGTTGCTGGACGCGGCCGCTGGTCAACAGTTGCCGGCGAAAATCCTCCCGTTGCCGCGAACTGGACCATAACGGCAGCTCGGCGTAAGAACAACCGATCATGGGGGAAGCGCTCCAGCCGAATAAAGCCTCAAACGCCGGGTTGACGGCCAACACGGTATAGTCGGCCTCGCGCAAAAGCATACAAGCAACAGGCAGTTGCCCGAGCAGGGCGATCACCTCTTCGTCCCGCCTTTCGTCGCGACTCATCCGTGCATCAGCCACAGTGTGTATGCGGCCAGACAATGCGCATTCATGTATTTCGCTCTTTTTGTTACACGACCAATTTAAAACTTTGCCTATACGGATACAAGATTCCCGGATTTGCCCAAGTGGCGAACAATGTCTGACAGTGTCATTGCGGTCGTCCGGGAACTACACAGGTCCCGCTGATGGCGCATATCCATCGCACCCCGCGTTGGTCAGGGGCCCGGGCCATGTCTCGCCATAGTCTCTCCCGGCGCCCGGTCAATGGCATACCCATTGCAAATCTGAACCTGCACTGTCCGTCAGCAAGGCATTCAGCCCGTCCGACATGCTTTCCTGCCCGGGCTCAGACAGACTTCCAGGAGTGGACCATGAACAAATCCATCGTACTGACCGCCACTGAACTCAAAGCCGCACTCGACAACAACGACGACGATATCCTTCTGATCGATGTCCGGGATGCCGCCGATTACGCCGTAGAACACATCCCGGGGGCCGTCAACGTACCGGATATTTTTTATCATCTGACAACCACTTCGGATGATGAACTCAGTGCCACCTACCAGAAATTCGAGGACATACTTTCCGGCGTCGGCCTCCAGCCCGGGCAGAAAGCGGTGCTCTACGAAGACGGCCTGACTACGCGCTTCGGGAGTTCCTGTCGCGGCTGGTGGCTGCTCAGTCATCTGGGGCATGACAATACCGCCATCCTGGACAAGGGCCTGGCCGGCTGGAAGGCAACGGGCTTTGTCACCGATAACCACACGGTTGCTGTCACGCCAAGCGACTTCAAGGTGGCGGTGAATAACGACATTATCGCCACCAGGGACGATGTGCTCGCCGCTATTGAAGACGACAGTGTCGTCCTGCTGGATAACCGCGATGCCCGGGAGTGGCTCTGCGAAGGTTCTTCCCCCTACGACGCCGACGGTGTCGACTATTCGCCCCGACGTGGCCGGATTCCGACGGCCCGCTGGCTGGAATGGTACGAACTGCTGGATGACAGTGACATTCCAAGCTTCAAATCCGCCAGCGAGATCGTCGACATTCTGGCCGCCAGGGGCATTCACAAGGACGATGACATCATCATTTACTGTTTCAAGGGTTCACGGGCCTCCAACACCTTTGCCGCCCTGAAAATGGCGGGCTTTACCCGACTGCGGAATTACCTGGGCAGCTGGTACGAATGGAGTGCCGATGAGTCACTGCCCATCGAGGTGGCGCCTTCGGCCGCAGCCTGATCACGCAACCGGGAAGGGACGTGCAGACAAACATTCGCCCATTTCATTCTATTCCTGCCCCATTTCGCCTACCTTATTCAAGGGAATACCGGCGGATATGGCAGACAGGACAGAAACTGAATGGATGCTCTGATCACCGCAGCCGCACGTGCCCTGGCGGGGGGCGACCCTCTCGGGGCTCTGAAGCGGGTCGCCCTGCGCGACGACGCTCCAGCACTGGCGCTGCGTGGCATTGCCATGGCCCAGCTTGGACAGTTCGAGCAGGCGACAGCGCTTCTGAAACGCGCCCGACGTTCCTTTGGGCGCAAGGATACCCTGGCCCGGGCCAGGTGCCTCGTCGCCGAGGCCGAGGTGGCACTGGCGTCCCGCCATCTGGAATGGCCGATCGAGGCACTCCACCGGGCCCGGGCGGTTCTGGAACTTAACGGCGACCGCACCAACGCAGCACAGGCAAGTTACCTCACAGCCAGGCGCCAGCTTCTGACCGGTCATGTCCATGATGCGGAAAGCACCCTTGCCGGAATTGACCCCAGCCCTCTCTCGGCAGCGGCCGTCGCTGTCCATGAATTACTGAGCGCAGGCATCGCCCTGCGTCGGCTGCAAACCGGCCCTGCCAGCGCCGCGCTCCAGCGCGCGGAACTGGCCGCTAATGCAGCACGTATCCCGGCACTGATCAACGAAGTAGCCAACGCACTTCAGGTGCTCGACACGCCAGCAGCCTACCGCATGACGTCTGAGGTCACACAACCCTTGCGATTGGCCGATGTGGAAGCACTCTGCTCTTCCGACACCCTGGTGATTGATGCTTGCCGCTTCCGCATACGATATCAGCATCAGGCGGTATCCCTTGCCGGTCGCCCGGTACTGTTCAGCCTTGCCCGAGCCCTGGGCGAAGCCTGGCCGGAGAGCGTACCTCGGCGCAATCTGATTCATAAGGCATTCAGGCTGAAACACGCCGATGAGTCTGCGCGGGGACGCTTGCGAGTAGAAATGGGAAGGCTGCGCTCAGCCCTGTCGACACTGGCCCACGTTCGCTCCGGTGGCGACGGCTTCGTCCTCGTGCCCCGGTATGGACGGGAGGTCGTGGTGCTGGCGCCGCCGGTGGATGAAAAATACGCAGCGATTCTTGCCCTGCTGGCCGACGGCGAGGCCTGGTCCAGTTCGTCACTCGCACTAGCCCTGGGCACCAGCCAGCGCACGGTTCAGCGCGGGCTTGACGCGCTGGCGCAGGCGGGTCGGGTACAGGGGTTCGGTCGGGGCCGGGCCCGTCGCTGGGTAACACCGTCGGTGCCGGGATTCACGACAACTTTGTTACTCCCGGCCCCACTGCCAGCGCATTAGGATGGGCTTGAAGGGGCCTCCGGTTTATACCGTAGCCTCGACTCAACAAGCCAAGGAGAACTCCGATGAAACAAACCAACGCCGAAATTATCCGTGAATACGGTCCATTCCGGGACGTCGATGTCGTATGCGGTGTCAGTTACGACTGCGAGAACATCTGGTTCGCCGCAGGCGATCGCCTGATAGCACTTGACCCGGCGAGCGGCGCATTCGGTCAAACCCTTGAACTATCGGCCAACGCCGGCACCGCCTGGGATGGCACCCACTTTTATCAGATTGCCGAAGACCGTATCCAGAAAGTCGACCCCGGTACTGGCGAAGTGATATCCACCATTCCCGCGCCGGGAGACAGCAGCTCCGGAATGGCCTGGGCAGAAGGCAGCCTCTGGATTGGCCAGTACCAGGACCGCAAGATCCTTCAGGTTGACCCGGAAACGGGCAAGGTCTTGCGCACCATCGAGAGCAATCGTTTCGTCACGGGCATTACCTGGGTGGATGACGAGCTCTGGCATGGCAGTTGGGAAAATGGCGAAAGCGAGCTCAGACACATCGATCCGGACACGGGTGAAACGCTGGAAAGCCTGGTCATGCCTCCGGGTACAGGGGTGTCCGGGCTAGAGTCTGACGGCGACGATCGGTTCTTCTGCGGCGGCGGAGAGAGCGGGAAACTCAGGGTCGTGCGAAAACCTTGAACGGAGGTTTGCGATCCGGGATAGACCGGGGTTCCGGGAGGAGAGACGTACCTTCCTGCCTGTAGTCCCGACCCCGGGATTGTTCGCCAAGTTTTTCGTTTTCAGGTATGATCAACATTTAACCGCGGGCAAACAGGCCTTCGGTTAACCTGGAGAATACAATGAGCAAAAAACCTGCAAAAGCCACATTGACTACGGCCATGATCGAGGAGCAGACCGCTGCTTTTTTAAAGGCCGGCGGAACTGTCGAATATGTGGTTAAAGGTAAGAGCGGCCAGTTCGCATCGACCGGCACAAAACAGATTAACCTGAAAGCTAACGGATAATGTAAAAGCGCCCAGAACAGGTTTTCCATTTCCGCCCTGAGCTGCTCCGGCCGTGCCGGTTATTCAATCCGGCGCAGCCCTTCCTCAATAGCGCTCCCGTCAGTGGGTCTTACAACCCGAGCGACTTCCTCTCCATCCTTTAGAAAAATCAGCGTCGGCCACAACTTGACGCCAAAGGTTCGCCCCAGCCGTCGGCCTTTACCATCCTCGACCTTCAGATGGCGGATGTCGGAGTGCGATTCAAGGGCTTCTGCGATCATCGGCTGCGCGGCCTGGCAGTAACCGCACCACCCCGTACCAAACTCGATCACCAGCGACCCGCTGGCCTCATCGATTTCTTCGCGGGTGGGTGATTCGGCGCTGTACTGGCTGACGAAAGCCATGGTAGCTCTCCCGTCGATTAATGGTTTTTTCCATCATAACGCCGCACCTGCTCCTGGAACAGGGTCCTCTTGACGGTGCCAGGGTGGGCCAACCTTTTCGGCAGATTACGATCACTGGCCTCGGTTCGGCCCCGATGGATCAATTAGCCTCATCCTCGATTTTTTCACCTGTGGCTTCAACGTCCTTTCCGAAACCTTCCATAGTATTGCATCCGGCCAGGCCGATGCCCAGCAACACCATAAGCAACACCAGGTGAATTTTCGATCCGGCGCTTCTTTCGAGCTTCATGACGACCTCCTTGTAAAACGGTAAACAGCGTTGGTAATTACAACCCTCATTATTACTGTAGTACAGAAAACCGGCGCCATAGTGGCCGTCAACTTCGCCAGCGGCCTCAAGCGGGAACGGTCCTGGATTACTGTCAGGACAAACATGCCGGCCCTAAGGATTTGACGCTGGTTTCAGACCACACCTTGCTCCCTGGCCATTGCCATGGCCGCTTTTGGTCCTGTCCAGAGGGAGGGCAGGATAATAAGGGAGACCGGTATCGCAGTCAGCACGATAAACTGCTGAAGCACGCCGATCTGACCGGCTCCCATGTAGAGCAGTATGGCTGCCATAAGTGCCATCGCACCGCCCCAGAATACCCGGATCCAGGGGTTGGGTTCGTCATGGCCGGCGCCGACCATGGCGATGGAATAACTCATGGAGTCACCGGTAGTGGCTACGAAAATCGTGGTCAGCAGCAGTATGGCAGCGGCCATCCAGGTGCCGCCGGGAAGAGCCTGGGCCACGGTCAGGGTGGCGACATCAAACCGGAAATTGCCCAGTGCTTCGGTAAGGTCGAACGTGCCGGCCAACTGGTGATAGATGCCCGAACCTCCCAGCAAAGTAAACCACACGGTGGTCGCAATTGGCGCCATCACCGCCACAGCAACGATCATCTCCCGCACCGTACGGCCACGGGAGATCCTGGAGACAAATACCGCCATCAGCGGGGTGTAGCCGATAAACCAGGCGAAGAAAAACACGGTCCACCACTTCATCCACCAGGCCGGGGCGGTTTCCGATGTCATGGTGGCCATGGCAAAGAACGAAGACAGGTATTCACCCATCGACTGCGTGTAGGTATTGATCAGGAATAGTGTTGGCCCAAACACGAGGATCACCGCCGCAATGGCAAGGGCCAGCAAAACGTTGAAGCGGCTCAGCAGCTGGATCCCCTTGTGCAGGCCACTCATGGCAGAGGCCATGTAGACCCCGGCCAGCACCACCAGTACCGTCAACTGGGTGCCATAACCATCATCAATGCCAAACAGTTCATGAAGGCCAAAACTCATCTGTGTCGCCAGGAAGCCGATTGGCCCCACAGTGCCCGCAACAACGGCAATAACACAGAAAGCATCAATCACGCCGCCCAGGCGCCCCTGGATAACCTTTTCCCCCAGCACCGGGTACAACAGCGTGCGGGGCTGCAGAGGTTTACCCTGCCCATAGTGCGCCCGCGACAGTACCAGTGCCGTCAGGGAGCCCAACACGGCCCAGGCCAGGAAGCCCCAGTGAGTGAATGACTGAGCCAGGGCCGGCGCCGTCGCGGCAGGGGTGCCGGCTTCAGCCTCAAACGCAGGCGGCGATACCACAAAGTGATACACCGGCTCGCCGGCGGCGAAGAACACGCCCCCACCGGCGAGCAAGGTGCAGAGGATCATCGATAGCCAGCGAAAGCGACTGAGCTCCGGTCGGTCCAGACCGCCAATCCGGGCGGCGCCGGCACGGCTGAGAGCCGTTCCAATGGCGATAAAGAACGTGAGCAGCAAAAGCACCTGAAAAAATGAGCCCAGGTACTTGGCGGTCCAGGTAAATCCGCTGCCAATCATGCCAGCAACGTAGTCGCTATCGACCACCGAGGCACCAACAAACAACAGGATAAAACCGATGGTTAGCGTGAGCACCACGGGATCACTATCGGTGAGCAGTCGGGATCGGGTTCCCGATTCAGAAAGGGTCATCGAGGTCATGGGGGGCTGGCCTTCAGCAAAAAACGGCGCACCCTACAGGAGACGCCTACGACTTGTACAGAAAGACGAGCTAAAAGATCACTCCATACGAGTCCCGGGTCATGAAGACCGACGCGGCTCTGCCACGGAAACTAACTCTTTGCGATGCCGAACCGGACGGTCTGATCAAAACTTGACCACCCCATAGGCACACCTACACTTTTTGTGATGTGAATCACAATTTAAAACCCACCGGAGTACGATCAATGAAACCGAAACTGTCTGCAGGAATACTTGGCGCAACGACTGTCTCTGCGTTGATTATCAGCGCTCCCACAACCCTGGCCGAAGAGGCGGAAGGCCCGAAGTTTGGCCATACAACGGTGGTGTCTGACCTGGAAAATCCCTGGGATATGGCGTTTCTCCCGGATGGTGCAATGCTCTTTACGGAGCGGTGCCGCGGTCTCTCCGTCCGTTTGCCCGACGGCGATGTGAATAAACTGCTGGGCATGGAGAACACTGAGGATTACGCCACAACCGAGGATGACCTGTTCTGCGAGGGACAGTCAGGGATGAATGGCGTAGCCATTGATCCGGGTTTTGAGAGCAACAAAACCATCTACGTTTATTCGACCTCTACCCTCAGCGACCCGCCCACCAACCGTGTTATTCGTCTAACGTTGAATGATGATCTCTCGAACGTGTCCGACCGCACCGATATTGTCGAGGACATTCCCTATAAGGTCGCTGCCAGCGACCATCCGTTCGGCGACCCCGGTGCACACAATGGCGGACGTATCCGGTTCAGCCCCGACGATGGCTATCTGTACGTACCCACCGGCGACAACCACAACAGCGCCTTGCCCCAGGCGGGCGACTCACTTGGCGGCAAGGTGTTACGCATCGACGGTGAGGGTGAAGCCGCGCCGGAGAATGCCGACGCAACACCGGATGACTTCGATCCCAGGATCTTTACGTATGGCCACCGTAATGTTCAGGGCCTCGCGTTCCACCCGGAAAACTCACACCCGTATGTTACGGAGCACGGTCCCTGGCATACCGATGAGGTAAATGTGCTGGAAGCCGGAGGTAACAGCGGCTGGGATCCACGTCCGAACATGGCTGGCCGGGAAGACTGTCCCGACGACTACTGCGGCTACCAGCCGAACCAGAACGAAGGCATGGACCCGAAGGAGCGGTCTGCCTACATGCCAATGACCGATATGGAAACCTACCCAGACGCCATGAAACCGGTCTGGGATAACGAGGGTCTGTCCCAGGGCATCAGCAGCGCGGCTTTCCTGACCGGGGACCAGTGGGGCGAATGGGAAGGACGATTGCTTGTCAGCTTCCTGGGTATCGGGTTCGGGGATACGCCTGTGGGCCAGCGCATCGACATGATCGACTTGGCAGATGACGGCAAGTCTGCTGACGATGTCAGCGAAATGCCTGTACCCATGGGCGCCGCGCGTTTCCGCTCGCTGGTCCAGGGGCCGGATGGCGACCTGTACGTCGCAGTGGATGAAGGAACGATTTACCGGATTACGCCGGAATAGGCACCAAACCCTGATCGCCAGTGCCCAGGCACTGGCGATCATTCAAACCGGACCAGGCCGACCATTCCCGGATTACTTACCATTGCACGAATCTCCGCCAGTCCGTGGTCGCCGAATGAAGCGCTCAATTCCACGCGGTCAATCCCCTGACCTGCCATGTCACTGACAAGTCTTTCTGCGGATTCCAGTGAGTCAACGGTTGCAAGGGTCAGTGTAAGGTCTCCACCAGCCTGGGTGCTGACGGAGTTGCCACTTCCCGGGGGAAGCAATATCAGGAAAGCGATGTGCTGCGGGTTTGTCATGGGTATGTCGCCACGGAAACAGTGCCTGCCCGGCCTGGTGAAGGCCGGGCGAGTGTCAATGCATCAGAAGTTAAAGCCCATACCGACACTGTAATACAACACACCGTCGTCATAGTTGTCGTCTACGTCGCCACCATCTTCAAACAGGAACTGGTACTGCACCATGCCCTGGACGAAGGTCTTGTCGAGCACATAGTATTTCAGACCAGCCTCCGGCCCTGCAGAGAAGGTTTCTTCCGTGCGATCACCGTAATTGAAGCCGATGTTGGCGCCGACAAACGGCCGCAGATCGCTGCGCCCAAAGTGATGGTCATAGTAGCCAACAGTGGCGCCGTCGAAGTCGGTACTTTCTCCTTCACGGTCGGAGATGCTCAGGGTCTGGCGAATACCCACCTGGCCCCGGTCGTTGATGTAGTGACCATAGCTGCCGGTCAGCGAAAAGTCTGTGGTATCCAGATCGTTGTCACTGGCGCCCTGGCCGCTGATAGTAATTTCCTTTTCGCCACTTACCGCCTGGGCGAAGACCATGGAGGGGGCCAGGGCCGCTACTATGAATGTGCTTTTCAGTACATTGTTCATTTTGTGTCCTCCGAACATTAATCTGGCGAGACGCCGAATGTCACGCCTGTTCGGTATGTTGCAGATCGCATGCCACGTGCCGCCTGCTTTCAAAAGATCAAAAAATTTTAGGCAATAGACGGTTATAGAAAGGTTTTCAACCAGAATCTAGGACTCCACCAGACCTTCCCGCACCGGATCATCTGGCCCTGGCCGGTAAAACTTACCGATTGCCCGGTAAAATCTACCGGCACACGTGGCGCCCGGCTCGACCATAACGAAGCGTAAGGCTCGTGATACCTCAGCGAGTGCTACACTTTCCGGAAAACAATACCGCTGAAACAGAGGGAGCTATGAAGGCCAGGATCTGTCGTGCTGTGTTGGCCCTGCTTGCTATCGGGCTGGTAACAGCTACCCTGGTCCCCCTCGTGCATACTGACCAGTGGTGGATACGGGTGTTCGACTTTCCCCGTATCCAGATCGTCTGCCTGATCCTTGCAGCCCTCGCGGGTTACATCGCGCTGTTTTTCTGGCGCCGCCTGTACACCTGGGAATGGGCCCTTGTTGCGGCAACGGGCGCCGCGTTTGTATGGCAGGGCAGCCTTATAGCGCCATACACCTCCCTGTATCCAAGGCAACTACCGGTCAGTACTGAAAAGGACGATTCGGGCCGTATTTCTCTGCTCATCTACAACGTGCGCTTTGACAATGACCGTATCGACCCCCTGCTTGACCTTATAGATGAGAAAGACCCCGATGTCATACTGCTGACCGAACCGACGCCCTGGTGGCAAGACCAGCTGAAGGGACTCACCGAAGACTACCCCCACACCATAGAAAAGCCTCAGGATAACCATTACGGTATGTTGCTGTATTCCAGGCTGGAGCTGGAGAATCCAGAAGTCCGTTTCCTGGTGGAACCGGCGGTCCCGTCGATTCGCACGCAGGTAAAGCTACGCTCCGGCACCACAGTGACCCTCTATGGTGTACACCCCCGCCCACCAGGACTGAAGCCGCCAGACAAGGGCGAAGGCACCGAAGGTAGTGATGAGCGGGAAGACTCGGATGTCAGGGATGCCGAGTTGATGCTCGTCGCCAGGGAAGTAAAGGAAATCGGCGAAATACCTGTCATCGTCGCCGGCGATTTCAATGATGTGGCCTGGTCCGGTACAACCCGCCTTTTCCAGCGGGTCGGCGGCTTGCTCGATCCCAGGATCGGTCGCGGCCTCTACAACACCTTTGACACCAGTAACTGGTTGTTCCGGTATCCACTGGACTACGCCTTTGCCTCCCGCCACTTTCGCGTGGCGCAACTGGAGCGCCTGCCCGACATTGGCTCGGATCATTTTCCCATCTTCGCGGTTTTCGACTACGCCCCGGGTGCCGAGCTGGAAGAGAAAGTGCCCGAGCCGGACCAGGAGGACTGGGAAGAGGTCGACGAATCTATTCACGAGGGACGCACTGAGGACTGACCCATCGTTCCGGCAATTACCGGACGGTGGTGGCACCCCCGGTTCTCCAGCCCCTATACTGTGTGGCTCATCGCCATGTCACCAACAACGGAAACAATAATGATCAGACTCCACGGCTTTTCTGCCAGCAACTACTACAACGTACCCAAGCTCGCCCTTCTGGAGAAAGGCGTCGACTTTGAGGAAGTGCTGTCCTACACCGGCGTTGGCCCCAAATACAAGCCGGAGTATCTCGACAAGAGCCCCCTCGGCAAGGTGCCGGCGCTGGAAACACCGGAAGGGTTTATCAGTGAGTCCCGAGCCATCCTCGAATACATTGAACGGACCTACCCGGACCCCTCCCTGCTGCCCGCCTCCCCCTTCGATATCGCCAAGGTCCAGGAGCTGTCGCAGTTCATCGAACTCTACTTCGAGCTGGTGGCCCGTCGCCTGATACCCAACCTTCTGGGCGGCACACAGCCGCATCCTGCCGTACTGAAAGAGGTAGAGACCGGTCTCGACAAGGCGGCGGCAGCACTGCCGAAACTGTCGTCGTTCGATCAGTTTGCCTATGGCGACACGTTCACCGTGGCGGATATCGCTGCGATTCTGAACCTGCCCATCGTGCGTAACGTTGGCAAGGCCTTCCTTGAGCGCGACCCGCTGGCGGAAGTCCCCGGACTGCACGACTACTTCAAGCGCATGGCCCAAAGACCGGCGGTGCAGAAGGTCCAGGCCGATGCTGCCGAGAACAGGCCGCACTTCATGGCACACCTGAAGGCACTTTACGGAATCTGACCCGCCCCAACCCTGCCTGACACAGACAACACAGACCTCAACAAACACCGGTGGCCGGCGTATTCGGTCCAGCCGCCGGGCCACGCCTTACCCCGGGCCCGGCGACATCACCGAACGGTGACGCTGGCTGATCGTTTCGTTGCGGTCTACGCTGACTTGAAACCGCTGTGGCTGCCTGTGCACCCTGTAGCCGCGTTACAGCATCCGCGCGGACGACGGTGAGACGCCGTGGCCCGGAATCTTTGCTTAAACACCGGCGGGAGCAGCATGAAGTTTCCTTCAAGCACAGCATTTGCCCTACTGGGCGCGGCACTTATCGCGATCAGCTACGGCCTGGCGCGCTTCGCCTTCGGCCTCTTCGTACCACCGATACGGGGCGCACTGGAGCTTTCCCCAGACGTGATCGGCCTGATCGGTGCCCTGCCCCTCATCAGCTTTGTATTGGCCAGCCTGGTCGCCCCTCTGGCCGCTAACCGCCTTGGCGCCCGCAATACCGCCATCCTGTCCGGCGGTTTTGGAGCGCTGGGGCTGGGGCTGATCAGCCAGGCATCCGGGGCCATATCCCTTGGGGTTGGCGTTTTTGCCTGCGGTATCTGCACGGGGCTGATGATGCCTGCTCTCACCGCGGCGATGCAGGTGCTGGTAAAGCGGTCCCTGCATGGGCGGGTCAGCTCGGTAATGAACGCCGGCACCAGTATTGGCGTGGCCGTGTCCGTGCCGGCGGTGCTGCTGCTGGCGGATGCCTGGCGCTATGCCTATGCCTCCTTCGCTATCCTTGCGGTTATCGGCATCGTTGCCACCTGGTATTTCATTCCCTCGGTCTCCCGGGTCACCCCGGCAAACGCGGCACCGCCCCCAGCCATTACCCTTGCGCAATGGTCCCGGCTGTTCCGGCTATCGCTGTTCGCCTTTGTGATGGGCTTTGTCTCCGCAGCCTACTGGGTGTTTGCGCCTGATCTGATGGTCACCCTCGGTGATTTGCCGGCCAGTATGACAGGCTGGTTGTGGCTCGCCGTAGGTGTCGCAGGCCTGGGCGGCGCCGTGGTGGCCGACCTTGCCGATCGCAATAACCCCCCCATTACCCACGCGCTGATGCTGGTTATGCTCTCTGCCAGTCTGGCGCTGCTCGCGGCCAGCCCTGACCAGATGGTGACCGCCGTATTCTCCGCCCTGGTGTTCGGACTGGCCTACATGAGTCTGACCGGGCTCTATCTCATGACCGGAATCCGCCTGCTGCCCGGCAGGCTGTCCATGGGACCGGTCATGCCCTTCATGGCCATTTCCCTGGGGCAGGCTGCAGGGTCTCCCCTGGTCGGCTTGCTGGTTAAGGAGTCCGATTACGCTTTTGCTTTCGCCCTATTCTCGGCAGCCGGCATTGTGGTAGCCATGCTTTCCCCCCTGTATCCCCGCTATCTCGAACCGGAGTCCGATGAGGAGCGCGAAGAGGAGACCGGCCTTCAGGCGGCGTATGATTATCAGTTACAGGACGAGCACGGAGAGCCCTTCCGGCCTGTTACGCCTACCCCCACCGCGGGCTCAGCAGCGCTGGAGGAAGCCGACGAAGGCCGGGGTCGACGCCGGGCTCCCTGGCAACCGAAAATCTGGCGTCCGCTGAAGACTTGCCGGAAAGCGTGTCGTGGAAAGCCCTTTCCGACTCCGCCAACGCATAAAGCCCGGGCATTGGCTACCGGTCACCCGCCCGCTGGGCAAAGGAAATCCGTTCATGAAACCAAAAGATCTCGTGGCACAGTTTATTGCTCATATTC
Organism: Marinobacter sp.; assembly: GCF_041690615.1. GTDB lineage: Bacteria > Pseudomonadota > Gammaproteobacteria > Pseudomonadales > Oleiphilaceae > Marinobacter. The sequence continues at coordinate 247,883 of NZ_JAWLGY010000002.1, read as the reverse complement.
ATGCCCAATGCTTTGATGAGGCGAAAGAGCTGCTGGCCACCGAAGGCTTCGAATATGTCGGTCCAAATATGCGTTTCCTCAGCCGGGACGACATGCTGGCCTACCAGTTTGGCATGGCGGCCATCCAGAAAGACCTGATTGTTCGTCAACTCAGCGCTGACGGAGAGCATGTGTTCGCCATCCTCGATTATCAGACCCACTTCGAGCCGATCGGTGATGTACGGCTTGCCCTCTGGTTCCGGGTCCAGGGCGAGAGGATCCGGACCGTTGAAGCTTTCTATAACGCGGCGGTGGTAGAGAACATGCTGGGAGGCAACCTTCCCTCTGCCGTCGACACCAGCCGCTAAACACGGCGAGCCTCGACGGCCTGATTTTCCCGCGAATCGTTGTTTTCCTCCCAATTCAGGCCCCGGCCGACTAGTCTGAAGGGAGATAAACCAACACTTGGGAAGGGAAAACCCCGTGATAGGCGATCGAACTGTCAGTGTCTTCTACGATGAAGTCATGCTGGGGCATAATCCCCAGGTTGACCTGCCCTTCATGCCAAGCCGTGTGGAAAAACGCGTCCGCTCGATTCTCCAGAACCTTGAATTCAAGTGGAGCTACCCGGAGCACCCGGGCCGGTTGTCCGCGATCAAATCCTGGCTGGACAACTACCCGGTGCCTGGCGTACGGATTGAACAGGGAGCGCCTGCGGCAACCTATGAGCAGCTCTCCCGCGTGCACACCACCTCCTACCTGGACCATCTTTTTTCATTGACGGGCCAGCGGGCCTGGCTCGACCGGGACACCACCGCTGTATCCCCTGACAGCATCCACGCAGCCACGGCCGCCGCAGGCAATGCGATTGCGGCCGTGGAGAGCGTCATTGCCGGGAACTCTGACAGTGCGTTTGCCCTGGTGCGGCCGCCGGGGCACCATGCCGAACCGGTACGGGCCAGGGGTTTCTGCCTGCTCAACAATGTCGCCATAGCGGCGGCCCATGCCCATGCCAAACTCGGCTGCGAGCGCATCCTGATCGTGGACTGGGACGCCCACCACGGCAACGGGACCCAGGAAATCTTCTGGGCCGACCCGGATGTGTTGTTCTTCGATACCCATTGTGCAGCGCCGTTCTACCCCGGCTCAGGGCTGCTGCAGGACGTGGGCGAAGGTATGGGCGAGGGCTACACCATCAACATCCCCCTGCCAGAGGCGGCCGGTGACATCGCTTTTGAGAAGGTGTTCCGGGAAATTCTGGTGCCTGCCGCCGATTACTTCGAGCCAGACCTGGTGCTGGTCTCTGCCGGCTTCGACCCCCACCGCAACGATATGGCCTTCAATGTGTCCTATGACGGTTTCAGGATGATGGCCAGCATCGTTCGGGACATTGCCGACCGACACTGCCATGGACGGATCGCCTGCGTACTGGAAGGGGGTTACAACCTGACGTCCCTCGGCCGTGGTGTGCATGCGGTTCTGGAAATTCTCGCCGGCGGTGATGCCCCTGTTCTGAAGGAGCCCGGTATTGCGGAGGCAGAAGAAGCCCTGGCGTTCCACCGTTCGGCCTTCGGTGAGCAAGCCTGACGCCCCGATGTCACATCACCATGCCTCATGTGGCAATCTGCCACAGACCCCATTAAGCAAAAGTAACTCGGAAAAATTTCTATCGCATTGTTTTAAAACGTTTTTTAAATATTCTATCGAAGAAGGAAAACCTGGCACGGGGGTTGTAAGGGAGAGAGTGCATTCATCTTCGGGACTCATTAAACCCTGTCCCGAGTGCTTAGCACCAAACCAAGGAGAGCATTATGAACAAGCTTCTGACCTCACTGACCGTATCCATGGCGCTGCTCGCAGCCGGTCCGGCCATCGCTCAGCAGTCTCAGCAGCAGGGCCAGGAACAGGGCGGTTCAGCCATGCAGGGCCAACAAAGTGCCCAGGCCAATTTTGACGATGCCGAGCTGGAAAAGTTCGTTTCCGCCCAGGAAGGCATCAACGAAATCCGTGATGAGTACATGACCAAGATCGAATCCGCTGAAAGCCAGGAGGAAGCACAGAAACTCCAGCAAGAGGCCAACGAGGAAATGGTAGGTACGATCGAAGGGGAAGATCTGGATATCGAGACCTACAACGAGATCGCCACCGCCTACAACAGCGATCCGGAAACCCGTGAGCGTGTCGACAGCATGATGTAAGCAGCGCTGTCACGGTCCCCTGGAAAGCCCCGGCCACTGGTCGGGGCTTTTTTGTTGCGTGCCGGTCTGGGGTATTCGCTTTCCATTCCTGCGCGCAACAAAAAAGGCAGCCGAAGCTGCCTTTTCAGGTCATGCAGTTCGCTGAATCAGATAGCGACTACATTGTCTGCCTGCGGGCCTTTCTGGCCATCGCTGACATTGAACTCAACCTGCTGGCCTTCTGCCAGGGTTTTGAAGCCGCTGCCCTGGATGGCGCTGAAGTGAACAAACACGTCCGGGCCGCTTTCACGAGTGATAAAACCAAAGCCTTTTGCTTCGTTAAAGAACTTGACTGTGCCGGTAGTAAGAGACATATAAAAATATCCTGTATTCATTAATTTTGGTTGCCGCCAGCTCATCAGAATAATGGCCGGTCAGCGGTATGCGGAAAAAATATGAAGACTCGAAAACAGGACGGTGGACTACCAGTAATAACCAGAGAAACGTCTTATTCTTGAAGTTCGAAACAAATCTTTTCTACCCACCCACAGTAACCCATAAAGTCCCTGGGACCTAATTTATTTTTATAGGTACAAACCTCTGAACCGGAACTGGAAGTGACAAGCGGTCTCAGGTCCGGGCTTCAACATGGACGACATGCTCATCGCCGTCGTTTACAAGTGGGATGCGACCACCCGGACATTCGGTACCGTCAAGGCTGGTACGCAGGTCGGCGTCTGCCGGCCCGCTCATTTTCCCTATGCTTATGTGGTACACCGTATCGTGGAAGGCGTAACGGATTTTATACCCACCCCACTCCGGCGGGACACGCGGTGTGATCCGCAGATAGTCGCCTTCCAGCTCCAGCCCCAGCAGGGTTTCCACCGTCAGGCGATACATCCATCCTGCGGCACCAGTGTACCAGGTCCAGCCACCCCGGCCGATATGGGGAGCAACCCCGTAGATATCCGCGCTCATGACATAGGGTTCAACCTTGTAACGAGCCACCGCTTCCGGCGTTTTGCTGTGGTTGACCGGGTTGAGCATCGCAAACAGCTCCCATGCGCGGCTCGTATTCCCCATCAGGGCAAACGCCATGGTTGCCCAGATGGCCGCGTGGGTATATTGCCCCCCATTCTCCCGCACACCGGGGATATAACCCCTGATGTAACCGGGCTCCAGGTCGGACCGGTCAAACGGAGGGTCCAGCAGCTGTATGATCTGCTTGTCCCGCCTCACAAGGCGCTGGTCAACGGCCGTCATTGCCGCCAATGCGCGCTCCGGTTCCGCGCCGCCCGAGATAACACCCCAGCTCTGGCTGATCGAGTCGATCTGGCATTCATCGTTCCGGGACGAGCCCAACGGGGTGCCATCGTCGAACCAGGCCCGCTTGTACCAGTCGCCATCCCAGGCCTCGGCCTCAATGTTGCGTTTGAGGCTCGTCGCCTGCTCCCTGCACAGCTGCGAAAACGCCATATCGTCACGCTGGTGCGCCAGGTCAGCGAACAGCTCCAGGTTTTCCAGCAGGAACCACCCCAGCCATACGCTTTCTCCCTTGCCCTCCTTGCCAATAAGGTTCATGCCGTCATTCCAGTCGCCACAACCAATCAACGGCAAGTGATGTACGCCAAAGCGGAGCCCGTAACGGATGGCCCGGACACAGTGGTCGTAAAGGCTCGCGGTTTCCGTCGAGCGGCTCGGCTGGTCGTAGTAGGATTCCTCGTCGACATAAAGCTCCCGTCCTTCCAGGAAATGAACCTGCTCATCCAGCACGTCCATATCGCCGGTTGCCCGCACATACAGGCATGTGGCGTATGGGAGCCAGAGATAGTCATCAGAGAAGTGTGTACGCACGCCCTGCCCTTTGGGCGGGTGCCACCAATGCTGGACGTCGCCTTTCATGAACTGGCGGCCGGCATGACGCAACAGCTGCTCCCGGGTAACGGATGGCACCGTATGGATCAGCGCCAGGGTATCCTGTAACTGATCACGGAATCCAAAGGCCCCACCGGACTGGTAATAGCCACTGCGTCCCCAGAGCCTGCAGGACAGGGTTTGATAGACAAGCCAGCCGTTGGCAAGCACATTGAGTGCCGGATCAGGTGTGTCCACCTGCACCGCCCCCAGGGTCCGGGTCCAGTAATCGCCGACATCATCCAGGGCCTGCTGCGCGCCAGCCCGCCCGCCAAACCGCTGGAGCAGTTGTCTGGCTTCGGCGGTGTTGGCCGCGGCTCCGAAGACGAACACAACCTCATGTTTCTCGCCGCCGGCCAGGTCGATGCGGGTCTGCAGGGCAGCACAGGGATCCAGTCCAGCCCCGGTCCGCCCCGAGAGGCGCTTGCTGCGCATCACTGCCGGCGCCGACAGCGATCCGTTGCGGCCGATGAACTCGGCCCGGTTGCCGCTCGCCGAGCGCTCCAGGTCGCTGACCTGGGCGAACACAACCCGGTTGGCACACTCTCGACCATAGGCGTTGCGGGCAAACAACGCGCCGCTGAGGGGGTCTGTCTCGGTGACGATATGCATCAGGTTACTGTGCCGCCACTCTCCCATGACCAGCTCCCAGTATCCGGTCAGCGACAGGCTCCGGGCCTGCGACGTCCGATTTTCCAGGGTGACCACCACGAATTTGACCGCCGCATCCATAGCGACATAGGTAATCATTTTCGAGGCGATACCGGCTTCCAGGTGTTCGAATACGCTGTAACCAAAACCGTGGCGGCACAGGTAACCGGAATGCCCTGCCGCTGGCAGGGGTGTCGGCGACCAGAACTCCCCGGTCTGCTCGTCCCTCAGATAGAAGGCCTCTCCGCTGATATCCGACAGCGGATCATTGTGCCAGGTGGTTAACCTGAACTCATGGGCATTCTCGGCCCAGGTGTAGGCACTGCCGCTCTCGCTCACCACCGTGCCGATATGGGGGCTTGCAATCACGTTCGCCCAGGGGGCTGGCGTTACCTGCCCCGGTTCAAGGGTAATCACGTATTCCCTGCCATCGGGTGAAAAACCGCCCAGGCCATTGAAGAAAATGCGCTCCGGCGCCTCCAGTGGCACCACCGGGTGATCAGCTGGCTGCTCCTGGGGTTCCAGCCGGTCGGACCGTCGCTCTGCTGAGATGCGGCGCTCCACCTGTTCAATGCGGGTTTCGGCCGTATCCCTGAAAACGATACGGGCAACGGTCTGCAGCAGTACCCGGTCTTCCTGGGAAATCTCCTCCGCGCGCCGCAGGAACACCCCCCCCGGCTTGTCCACCAGCTGTGCCTGGGATCCCCCGTTTATCAGCCCGACGATCAGGTCCTGCAACACCGCGCGATAACCGGAGAAGTCCTCATTGATGATCACCAGATCCGCAGTCAGTCCCTTCATTCGCCAGTAGGCATGGGCGTTGAGTACCTGTTTGACCAGGTCAATCCTGTGCACATCACCGATATGTAACAGCACAATCGGCAGGTCACCGGATATGGCAAATGGCCAGAGGGAGGACTGGCGCAAACGGTTGCGGGCAATGATCGACGGTTCTGCACGACGCAGGGCATTACCAAAAATGACCGAGTTGGCCAGCCGGCCGAATACCTGGGCGTCTGCTTCTGTGACGTTCAGATGGCGCAGTACCTCCTGGCTCTGGAACCAGGACATCTCAAATGCACGCTCGACAAAGTGTCGGTCACAGTATTTCTCAAGCAGAGCCAGGGCCGCCTCCCGGGTATCCGCAATTCCGGAGATGATCTGTACCGTGGCCGACCTGTCCGGGGCAAGCGACAGCGTATTGCGAATGGCCACGACCGGGTCCAGCACCGGCCCCTCGGTGTTGGACAGGGCGTTATTTGCGGGCCCGCCCGTATTGCTGTTCTCCATGGCCAGGGGGTTGGCCGCCGTTCTGCCGCGACCGATAAAGCGGGCACGATCCGTTTCGTAACTTGCCTGGTCGGCGGTCACCCCCGGTGCGGCCAGCAAATGGAACATCCAGGGTACCTGCTCGCCGGGCGTGCGCCGCCTGCGGGTACAGAGGATCGCCTGATGCTCCGGCAGAATTTCGGTCTGCACAAAAAGGTTACTGAAGGAACGGTGCGCCAGGTCGGCATTTAACGGTGCCAGCACCACCTCCGCATAGCTGGTCACCTCGATATGGCGTGTATGGGTGGACTGGTTCGTGAGTGTGAGCCGGCGGATCTCGACGTCATCTTCCGGCGAAACGCTGATCTCGGTATGGGTTTCAATACCCAGGTCGCACCGCCGGTATTCCGCTCGTGCCTGTACAAAAATGGCACTGTAGTCGTCGGCCTGGCGTCGGGTGGGTTGATGAGCGGCTGACCAGTAGTCACCGGTATCAACATCCCGCAAATAGATGAACGTGCCCCAGCTGTCGGTGGTGGCATCTTCACGCCAACGGGTAATGGCCATGTCATGCCAGCGGCTGATGCCCCCTCCGGCATGGGTCGCCATGACATGGTAGCGCCCGTTGGACAGCAGGTGCACTTCCGGGAGCTGCATGTCCGTATCGCTGAATACGCGCATGGTGGAATCGGCGTCTGCGCCCGGCGGCGCCGCTGCGGCACTGACCTCGGCAGCGTGGGGGTGCAGCGTCGCCCCCTTCCTGGGCACTCGCTCCTGCAACAGCAGTTCCGTAGCCCGTGCCTGCGGATCGGCCATGAAACGGCGCTGCATGGGCTGACCGAGCAACACATGGGCGAAGGCAAGCAGGCTCATACCCTGATGGTGCGCCATGAAGGTCCGTACGATGACGTACGACTTGCCATGGGGGACCCGCGAGGGTGTGTAATCAATGGCCTCATAGAAGCCATAGGACCCGACAAAACCCTGCTCCGCCAGTACCTGCAGATTGCGGCATGACTCCCGGGGCATGACCGTCAGGGCCAGGGCGGTGGCATAGGGCGCGATGACCAGGTCATCGCCCAGCCCTCGCTTGAACCCCAGCCCCGGCACCCCGAAGGCGCGATACTGATAGACCTGGTGCACGTCGGTGGCGTTGTAGCAGGACTCGGAAATCCCCCAGGGCACCGCCCGCTGTCGGCCATACTCGATCTGGCGCATGACTGCTGCCTTACAGGTCTGATCCAGCAACGTATCCGGGTAACTCGGCATGATCAGCTGGGGCATCAGATATTCGAACATGGAGCCGCTCCACGAAATCAGGCTGATATCACTGCCATGACTGGTCAGCAGACGCCCGAGCGTGAACCAGTGCTTTTGTGGCACCTGACCCTGGGCGATCAGCAGAAAGCTTGCCAGCCGGGCCTCGGAAGCCAACAGGTCGTAGCAGGCCGGGTCCCGGCGTCGCTCCCCCACGTCATAGCCGATGGTCAGCAGGCCGCTGGCGGTATCGTAAAGGAAGCTGAAATCCATCTCGGCCAGGTCATCGCAGCGCCGGATCAACCGGTCAATCTGGTCAACCTGCCTGCATGCCTCCCCACCGGCACCAACCAGGTCCTGCCGGCAGGGCTGCCCGCTCCCCTGCCAGGTTTCCGGAACCAGAGCGGTCAGCTCTTCACGAAAAGCCCGGAGCTGGCTGTCGAATGACCTCGCCCAGTACACCGGCTCATCGCCCAGGCCCGGGGTGACCGACGCCAGGTCGGCCAGGTCACTGCAGGCGTCGTCAATGTCGTTCAGCGCCCTGAGGCCCCCTGACAGTGTCTGGTCCGCCTCGCCGATAAGACGCTCAAGACAGACCTGCAATACCCCCACCCTTTGCGCCAGCTCAGGAGGGACCGAATCCGGCAGGTGCGCCGCAAGTAACGTCAGGGTGTCCTGCAGCCCGGCAAATGCCGACGGGGGCAGTATCGGCATGTCTTTCAGTTCGGCCAGCCCGCCCCGCAGAGTGAGCAGACTGCCTGCCAGATTGCCGCTGTCCACCGATGAGATGTAGCACGGTCGCAGGGGTTGTAACGTCCGGGTGTCGTACCAGTTATAGAAGTGGCCATGGTAGCGTTCCAGCTTTTCCATGGAGGCCAGTGTGCTTTCAGTACGCTGCAGACACTCCCCTACCGTCAGGTAACCGAAATCCACAGCGGTCAGATCCGCCAGCAATGACATGCCGATGTTGGTGGGCGAGGTGCGGGATGCAATCGCCGGGGCCGGGTGTACCTGGAAATTGTCGGGAGGTAGCCAGTTATCATCCGGGCCCACAAAGTCCGCGAAGTAACGCCAGGTTTGCCTCGCTGATGTTCTCAGGAAGGCCCGCTGCCCCGCACCAAGGCCGGGTGGTGGCGCGACGAGGGGCAGGCTGATCCACCAGGCAAAGACCGGTGACAGCGCCCAGAGCAACAGTACCGGTGCAGCAAAGAGCCCGTTCGCCGGTTGGCCTGAGGTCAAAAATAACGCCGCGAGCGCCAGTGCAAGGACAGGCGCAACCCACATTTCCCGGAAAAACCCGGAAAGTGTGCGGCAGGCATTGCGGCGGGCGTACGACGGCAACTGCCATAACAGGAGCCCACGTCGGGAGAACAGCATACGTCCCTGAGAGCGCAACATCGCACCGAGGGTAACCAGCGCGTCGTAAGGCAGAAAGACCAGTGTCAACAGCGCAAGCGCCACCGGACGTCCTGTGGATTTTCCGGTCAGGGCCAGGTGCACCAGCCAGTCCCGCTCCCTGGGCTTGCGAATCAGTTCAATGACGCTGGATATGGCAGCGGGCAGCACTATCACAGCCAGGACCCATAACGTCCAAAGCCAGCCGGGCCCGGGGCCCGTCAGCCAACCGGCGATCAGCAGAACGAGCAGCGACGGCGCCACCAGGCTGCGCCTGAGATTGTCAAAAAGCTTCCACCGGGACAACGCTGTGAGAGGGTTGCGGTGCCACCTCAGCTTCTCGCCCTCCGGGCCGGCAGGCTCGCGAACCCAGGGCAGCAGCCACCCTGCCAGTTGCCAGTCTCCCCGTATCCAGCGATGGCGGCGGCTCGATTCCTGGGTGTAACTGGCCGGGTGTGCTTCAATCAGCTCAACATCCGTTACCAACCCGGAGCGGGCGTAACCGCCTTCCAGCAGATCGTGGCTCAGGATCAGGTTCTCGGGAAACCGGCCATTGGTTGCCTCACGGAACGCATCAACGTCATAGATACCCTTGCCAATAAACGAGCCCTCGCCGAACACATCCTGATAGACGTCGGATACCTCCCGCGTATAGGGATCGAGACCCGAGTCACCGGCGAACAGCCTCGCAAAACGCGACTGCCCCGCACTGACCAGGCTTATGGACACCCGGGGTTGCAAAATGGCGTACCCCTCGACAACACGCCCCTTCCCGGCGTCGTACACGGGCCGGTTCAGGGGGTGCGCCAGATTGCCAACGAGGGCGTGGGCGGCGTCCCGGGGAAGCTGGGTGTCGGTATCCAGGGTGATGACATACCGGATCGACCTGAAAACGGAACAATCGCCGACGATGGCCGAGAAGGCTGTGACCGCCTCGCCCCTTAACCGCGCATTAAACTGCGCCAGCTTGCCCCGCTTGCGTTCATAGCCCATCCACACCCGCTCATAGGGATTCCAGCGCCTTGGCCGGTGAAACAGGTAGAAAACACATGGCCTGTCATCGTTGTAGGTTTCGTTCAGGGCTTTGATCCCGTTACGGGCATAATCCAGCAGGGCCTCATCCCCCGGCAGGGTCTGCTCGGACGCGTCGGCAAAATCCGTCAGCAAGGCAAAGAAGACATTGGCGTCGCGATTGCCCAGGTAGCGAATTTCCAGGGCCTCAAGCAGGTCGTCTGCATCCTGCTCTGACGTCAGCAGGGTAGGCACGACCACCATGGTCCGGTGATGCTCCGGAATGCCTTTGGCAAAATCCAGGCGCGGCAACACGCGGGGCGGCAGGGTCAGTGCAGCCAGCAGGTTCACCAGGGGTGTCGCCAACGCAGACGCTGCGATCAACAGGGGCAGGCTGAACAACCAAACCCACCAGCCGAGACCATCAGAGCCGCCCCGGTAAAGGCCACCGGACCAGGAGCCAGGTGCAGCCAGCACCACCGCCGTCAACAGCACCGACAATAACAGGATAGGCCCCACATAGAGCGGCAACCGGAGATTGCTACGCCAGCGGCTTAGCCGGGTGCTGATGCCGGGCCGGTAACCAACGGCGTGCTCCAGTCTGGCCCGCCCTTCATCAATCAGGTAGTAGCCGACGTGCGATCTGCGATCGAGACCGTGCTCTATCTTTGCAGCACTCTGGCGGGCGAGCACAATGGCCTCGTGCGCAACCTCCATTTCGCTGAACTGGCTGGACCGGGCCAGGTCCTCGACAACATGCCGGTAGCGATCCCGGGTGGCAAAATCCTGGCTGGCATATCCCTCGCCATTGCCCCCGACACCTATCGGGTCTTCCCGCAGTATCTGTTCGACGGCGCTCAGTGACTCTACGAAGTCCGACCAGTCCATGGTGTCTATAAAACGAAGGCTGCCAATGCTGTTCGCCATGGAAATCTGGTTCGCCGCTGCGTTACGGCCAGCCGCTTCAGACAGGCTGGCAGGGGTCACTCCCTGCTCAAGCAACTGCTGCTCAACCCAGGTCTGTACGAATGCCAGCGCGGACTCCTGCGCCCGGAGCCGTTCGTAGAACTCCTCCACAAAAGGCGCCGTCAATGGAATATCGGCGTTGGCAAACTCGGCAAGTAACCGGATCAGCTTTTTCGGTTCAGTCTCTGCTGTGGCCAGCATTCGGTCTGCCCAGCTGACCGCCGCGTTATACTCTTCACGGGATTGTGCGATCCGTAACCCCACGCAGCGGAGGTTCTCCAGTAATGCCAGTTGCAGCATGATCGGAAACGCCCACAACTCACCCAGCATCAGCGGCTCAACACTCTGGTAGGCCGCAATGAAGCTGGTCACGTTGTCGTTGTCGACACGGCCGTCCATGTGGGAAATCAGCTCCAGCGCCAGCTCATAAATGCGGGGCAGCCCCGCCAGGGGGCCTGTAACCAGACCGGGTAACTGGCTACTGAATCCGCGGGGCAAGTGACGACGTGCCAGCGAGATCTGCTGCTCAATCAGATAGAAATTGTCGAGTAACCAGGCTTCCGCAGGCACAACCTGCTGCCCCGAAGCCACGTCTCTGGTCACTACGTCATAAGCCTCCTGCAGCACCCGCTCGTTATCTGCCAGCCTGGGCAGGAGCCGGTCCGGTCCGGTACGTAAACCACGCCGATGCTGGTCTGCCAGGGTTACCGCATGGCGCTTCAGCTGCTCGATGCTGAACAGCTCTGCCTGCAGCAACCCGGTATCCAGTGCATGACGCGGGCCGTGGTGGCGTGTCGAGAATCCGAACGTTTTGGTGGCTATGGCAAGACTCCTTGTCCGGGCCTCAGATGAGCAACGCAGCCCGGTTCGAGACCGGTAACGACCGAACACGAGTCCGTAAAGGCAGGCCGTATGGCTATGCGGACAATGCAGGCAGGCACTGGCAGCCGGCCATTTCGGGGAGGGACGAGAAACACACTGTATGAGTAGACAATAGACCCGCACCAGCGGTTGGGCAAGTGGCCAGAAGGCCCTGTGCCAGAGCATGGCGCGGGGAGGACCAGCCTCTGGCAACCTGGGCTATCAACCCCCGGCAACTACCTGTACACTATGCACCCAATTTTTCGGGCAACCCCCTTCCGCCGGGCCGCCCTCTTCCTTCCAGGACCGTTTCTTTTGATTTCTACCGCAAACCTCACCATGCAGTTCGGGGCGAAACCCCTGTTCGAGAACGTTTCTGTCAAATTCGGCGGCGGCAACCGCTATGGCCTGATCGGCGCCAACGGCAGCGGCAAGTCCACCTTCATGAAAATCCTTGGGGGCGAGCTCGAGCCCTCCAGTGGCCAGGTTATGCTGGCCCCGGACGTTCGCCTGGGCAAACTCCGGCAGGACCAGTTTGCCTATGAGGACTATACCGTTCTGGATACCGTCATCATGGGCCATGAGCGACTCTGGCAGGTGCACGCCGAACGGGAACGTATCTACAGCAAGCCGGAAATGTCAGAAGAAGACGGCATGGCCGTGGGTGAGCTGGAGAATGAATACGCGGAACTCGATGGCTATACCGCCGAGTCCCGGGCAGGGGAACTCCTGCTTGGCCTTGGCATTCCGCTGGACCAGCACAACGGCCCCATGAGTGAGATCGCTCCCGGCTGGAAACTCCGCGTGCTGCTGGCCCAGGCGTTGTTCTCCGACCCGGACGTGCTGCTGCTGGATGAGCCAACCAACCACCTGGACATCAACACCATTGGCTGGCTGGAGCAGATTCTGATCGCCCGCAACAGCACGATCATTATCATCTCCCACGATCGCCATTTCCTGAACAGTGTCTGCACCCATATGGCCGACCTGGACTATGGCGAGCTGCGCCAGTTCCCGGGCAATTACGACGAGTACATGACCGCCGCCACCCAGGCCCGTGAGCGTATCCAGGCCGACAACGCCAAGAAGAAAGCGCAGATTGCCGAGCTGCAGACCTTTGTCAGCCGGTTTTCGGCCAATGCCTCCAAAGCCAAGCAGGCCACCAGCCGAGCGAAGCAGATCGACAAGATCCAGCTGGAGGAAATCCGGCCGTCCAGCCGCATGAGTCCCTTTATCCGCTTTGAGCAACACCGCAAACTCCACCGCCAGGCCGTGGTTGCAGAGAAGGTCAGCCAGGGGTTTGACGACGAGGTGCTGTTCCGCAACCTGGACCTGCAGATCGAAGCTGGTGAGCGCGTGGCCATCATAGGCCCCAATGGTATTGGCAAGACCACCCTGCTACGCACACTGGTAGGAGACCTGACACCCCGGGAGGGCACCGTAAAATGGGCGGATGCGGCCCAGGTGGGCTACTTTGCCCAGGAACACGGGGACGACTTCGCTGATGACAGCAACCTGTTCGAGTGGATGTCCCAGTGGACCGAGGGCGGTGAACAGCTTGTCCGGGGCACACTCGGACGGATGCTCTTTTCCAACGACGATATCGGCAAATCGGTGCAGGTCATTTCAGGTGGCGAACAGGGACGCATGCTGTTTGGCAAGCTGATACTCCAGAAGCCCAACGTACTGGTAATGGATGAACCCACCAACCACCTGGACATGGAGTCAATCGAAGCCCTGAACCTGGCGCTTGAGCACTACCCGGGCACACTGATCTTCGTAAGCCATGACCGGGCGTTCGTTTCCAGCCTGGCCACTCGCATCATCGAGCTGTCCGAAGATGGCGTCACTGACTTCAGCGGTACCTACGACGACTACCTCCGTAACCTGGGTGTTGCGGTATAACGGCTGTTGTCTGGACAAGGCAGTGGATCTGACCGACACTGCGAAAAGTCACAGACCGGATACACCCCGGCTTTCCGTCGGGATTACGGTGGTTCCAGTCATCATCAAAAAGGAAAACCCCATGCCCTTTTCCCCGGATCACCTCAGCGAGCTCAACCTGCTGGCGCTGTTTGATTCTTCCTCTACGCTGGAAGGCATCAAGGTACATCAACACACCGCCGACCCGGCTGTAGTGGCAGCGGCCGAACGCCTGCATCAGAAGGGGCTGATATCCCAGAAGGATGGCGGCTATCTCACACCACTGGGGGCGGAAGTCGCCGAGCATGTTCAGAAAACCCTCGCTGTCCTTACCAGCAGCGCAGGTAATACCGTTTCCTAGCACAGCACATCGGACGTTTTCGGGGCTGCCACCGGCGGCACCGCGGCGGGCAAACGGACAAAAAAGGGCGGCCCCGGGAGGCCGCCCTTGCTGTTTTCAGAGCAGATTACTCTTCAACCGCACTTTCATCCTCAAGGATCAGACGGACTTCTTCAGGGTCCAGCAACTGGGCCTCGTAGCTCAGGCCCTGGTTCTCGATTACCCAGACAAAGGCCCGCAGGTGGCTTTTGGAGCCATCCAGCAAGTTGGAATAGGCAATAATAATGGGCCGCTCGTCGGTCTGGTTAATGGCCGCCAGAATGTCGCGCATGTCCTTTTCTTCAATCAGTGCACCGACATAAAGGGCATCAATGAAGGATGCCTTGCCCCTGGCAACCAGCTCGTTATAAAGGGCCTGTAACTCCTGATTGGTGAATACGCCAATGGTGTCGTTAACGACGGGATCCTCAACACCAAACTTGTCGAGCAGGTAGTCGACCGTCGATGTATGGGTTTCCTCGGAAAGGGCGATCCTGGCAAACACCTGGGTCTGTGTACCCCATTGCTCGTCGAGTGTCAGGTAAACATCCCGCGCCAGCTTTTCCTCTTCCCTCATATAACGGAGGTCACTGATTTCAACCTCGGTGAGATCCGGATCGACGACCGCTGATGCGGGAGCGTCGGCAGCCTGGCCTCCCTTGCCGTTGCCTGGACCGGCAAGGGCAAGTGAAGAGCCACCAAGGATGAGGGAACCGACAAGCGTAACGGTGATCAGGGATTTTGCATTCATAACTACCTCTCTTTAAATGGGCGTGGAAATGCCCTTACACATCAGCTATGACGCTCCCCCGCACAAAAAGGTTCGGCGTTTTACATGACATTTATGACATTTTGGTGTCACGTTGCAGAACGTTGGCAGCATTTTCGCGATAACGCGACGTGTCCTCGTTTCGTTTTCCACTATGTTGCGAGCCGGCTCCAGCTTTCCGTTTCCTATTAACGGACCGCTCTGTCGCTCCGGCAGTGACCCGCCAGAACTGCCCCGGGCCAGGAAAAGATACGCCCAAACCACCCCGGGTGAGCGTAAAGACCGTGTAAAAAGCAGCAATCTCGTTGGCAGGATCACTGGTGTTGATGCAGTCTGTATCTGTAAAGTCAGGCCTTGCTGAAACCTGGCCATCAGATATACGGGCCCGGGACAACCTGGTTCCGGCTACGGTCAGCTTCTGACCTTCCATTGAAAGGAGATTTCGCATGGGTATCAGCAAAAAGATTTTCGTTGCCACCATCGCCACAACCGGTCTCACCCTGTCATCCGCTGCCCTCGCCCAAGACATGTACAAGTCTGGTGTTGGCGGACTCTACACCGGCGTGAACTACACCTTTATGAATATTGATGCCCAGGAGGATGCGGACGTAGGCACCCTCTCTGCCAAGGTTGGCGTTCAGGCTACAGACTATTTCGGGGCCGAAGCACGGGCCGGGTTCGGCGTAAACGACGACACCGTCAATGGCACAAAGGTCAAACTGGATAATTTCTTCGGTGGTTATGCCACGATCAATATGGCCAACGAAAGCCCGGTCACACCCTATGCCGTTCTTGGCTTCACCCGGGTGGAACTGGAGGCAGGCTCCCGTTCCGATGACGAGTCGGATTTCTCCTACGGCGCAGGGGTTAATATCCAGCTGGCCCAGAACCTCTCAGGCAATGTTGAATACATGCGTTATTACGACGACAGTGACGTGACCATCGATGGTATCGGCCTCGGAATACAGGTCAATTTCTGATCATATGACGCACACCCTGCTGGCCCCCTGACGGATCAGGCATCCGCATCCGGAATTTTCAGGGGGCTATCCTGCCAGTTTGTAATTGAATTCCCGGTTTGCCGCAGGGCGGTTTTGTCGTACTGTGTTTATCAGTAACATACCCGATGGAATCGCCAATGCCGCTCGACAGTAATATCAGTATCCGTCAATACCAGATTCAGGATCTCAGTCCGCTGGTCCGGCTGTTTACCGAGTCGGTGCACGAGTTGACTGCGACCGCCTATGACGAAACCCAGCGCTATGCCTGGGCGTCCCGCACACCCAACCTGGATACCTGGCAGCACCGGCTGGAGTCACTGGAGACCCTGGTGGCAGAGGAAGCCGGCCAGCTCGCGGGCTTTATTTCCTATGAACGGAACGGCCAGATTGACCTTATCTACACGGCCCCCAACTATGCCCGCAAGGGTGTGGCCTCCGCCTTGCTGCGCAAGGCCGAGGAACACCTCAGGTCCCTTGATGTAACGGAGCTCCACACAGAAGCCAGCGTGGTCGCCAAGCCGTTCTTCCAGCGTCACGGGTTCGAGGTGGAACAGGAGCATCAGACCACGGTGCGTGGTGCCCACTTCCTGCGGTATATCATGCGCAAGCCCCTGTAAGCTCCCACAGCCCCAACGATGGACCGGTTTCCGGCCGGTCCGCTTAAAATATCGGGGTAATCCACCAAGACGAGACCCGGCAAAATCTGGATAATGGCGGCCAGTTCAGCAAGCCCGCCATTTTCCCGAATCCGGTAGCCTCGCCATGGAAATCAACGTCAATTTTCTCGACAACCTGAGACTGGAAGCGAAGTTCGACGACTTCACCGTTCTCACCGACCAGCCTATCCGTTACAAGGGTGACGGTTCCGCTCCCAGTCCGTTCGACTACTTCCTGGCCTCCTCTGCCCTGTGCGCCGCCTATTTTGTGCGGGTTTACTGCCTGGCCCGGGATATTCCCACGGACAATATCCGGCTGTCCCAGAACAATATCGTCGATCCGGAGAACCGCTATAACCAGATCTTCAAGATCCAGGTAGAGCTGCCGGAAGACCTGCCGGAAAAACATCGCCAGGGCATCCTGCGTTCGATCGACCGCTGTACCGTGAAAAAGGTGGTCCAGACCGGCCCGACCTTCGAGATCGAGACCGTGGACAACCTGGACGAAGACGCCCAGGCCCTGCTGATGACGACGCCTGAGGGCAGTCGCACCTTTATTGAGGGCAAGGACCTGCCGCTGGAAGAAACCATCGCTAACATGACCGGAATCCTGCGGGACCTGGGCATGAAGATCGAGATTGCCTCCTGGCGCAACATCGTGCCCCACGTCTGGTCGCTCCATGTGCGGGACGCCTCCTCCCCCATGTGTTTCACCAACGGCAAGGGTTCCACCAAGGAAAGCGCCCTGTGTTCCGCCCTGGGCGAGTTCATCGAGCGTCTGAGCTGTAACTTCTTCTATAACGACCAGTACTTTGGCGAAGACATTGCCAACCGGGAGTTCGTCCACTACCCGAATGAAAAGTGGTTCAAACCCGGACCGGATGACGAACTGCCTTCGGGCATACTGGATGACCATTGCCTGGCCATCTATAACCCGGAAGGCGAGCTGCAGGGCTCCAACCTGATCGATACCAACTCCGGCCGGGTGGACCGGGGCATCTGTTCCCTGCCCTTTGAACGGCGGTCTGACGGAGAAGTGGTATATTTTCCTTCCAACCTGATCGAGAACCTCTTCCTCAGCAACGGTATGAGTGCCGGCAACACCCTGCAGGAAGCCCAGGTGCAGTGCCTGTCGGAAATCTTCGAGCGGGCGGTGAAAAAACAGATCATCGAAGAGGAAATCGCGCTGCCGGATGTGCCCCTGTCTGTCCTGGAGCAGTATCCCCACATCCTGGAAGGTGTACAGGCGCTGGAGAAACAGGGTTTTCCGATTCTGGTCAAGGATGCCTCACTGGGTGGCCAGTACCCGGTGATGTGTGTGACCCTCATGAACCCGAAAACCGGCGGCGTGTTTGCTTCCTTCGGCGCTCACCCCAGCTTCCAGGTGGCGCTGGAACGCAGCCTGACCGAGCTGATGCAGGGCCGCAGCTTTGAAGGCCTGAACGACATGCCCCCGCCCACCTTCAACAGCCTGGCGGTTACCGAGCCCAACAACTACGTGGAACACTTCATCGACTCCACCGGGGTGGTGTCCTGGCGCTTCTTCAGTGCCCGCTCCGAATACGAGTTCAGTCATTGGGACTTCTCCGGCACTAACCAGCAGGAAGCAGACCGGCTGTTCGGCATCCTGGAAGATCTGGGCAAGGAGGTCTACATGGCCATCCACGAGGACCTGGGCGCCCCTGTCTGCCGGATCCTGGTACCCGGCTATTCCGAGGTCTATCCGGTGGAAGACCTGGTGTGGGACAACACCAACATGGCCCTGGACTACCGGGAGGAGATCCTTAACATCCACCGCCTGGATGACGAACAGCTGGCCGACCTGGTGGAGCGCCTGGAAGAGAGCCAGCTGGACAACTACATGAAGATCATCAACCTGATCGGCGTGGAGTTCGACGAGAATACCATCTGGGGCCAGCTCACCATCCTCGAGCTCAAACTGATGATCTACCTGGCCCTGCAACAGCATGAAGAGGCCCTGGACACGGTAGATGCCTTCCTCCAGTTCAACGACAACACCGTCGAGCGCAACCTCTACTACCGGGCCATGAATGCCGTACTGGAAATCGTGCTGGACGACGAGCTGGAACTGGACGACTTTATCGTCAACCTGCGCCGCATGTTCGGCGACGAGACCATGGACGCGGTGGTGGGTTCCGTGGACGGCAGCGTGCGCTTCCAGGGCCTGACGCCGACCAACATGCAGCTGGAAGGCCTTGACCGGCACCTGCGGTTGCTGGAGAGCTACAACAAGCTCCATGCGGCACGGGCTGCACAGGCTGCACAGGCACAGGCTGCAACGGGGCGTTCCGCATAACACCCGGCAGCCAGGCCGGAGGGGGGCGTCGCCCGCGTCGCTCTTCGGTGGCCTTGGGTGAGAAATTATCCACCAAAATCGAGCGCCCGCTCGATTCATTTTCGATCTCAGGTTATGCTATCCCGATCTAAGAAACCGACAAAAGGATAGCAGTAATGACTGATACACCCACCGCACTGCAGGACCTGGCCAGCCCCGACGGGATCTGCTTCGGCTGTGGCACCGTTCACCCCACCGGCCTGCAACTGAAAAGCTATTGGTCAGACGATGGTACCCATGTCGTGGCGCGGCACACCCCGGCCCCCGAGTACACTGGCTGGCCGGAACTGGTCTACGGTGGCCTGCTGGCCATGCTGGTGGACTGTCACTCCAACTGGACCGCCATGGCCTGGCACTACCGGGCCGAAGGCCGCGAGCCCGGCACCCTGCCCCGAATCGACTGTGTCACCGGCAAACTCAACCTGACCTACCTGAAGCCCACACCCATGGGCGTGGAACTTACCCTGAAGGCCCGGGTTGAAGGCGATGTAGGCCGCAAGAGCAGGGTCATCTGTGAAGTCTGGGCGGGAGACGTGATGACCGTCGTGGCAGATTCCGTGTTTGTGCGCGTGGACACCGGGAAACTGACTGACAATGCCCACGGGCGGAAAGAAAAAGACACCGCCTGTGCATGAGAGGCATGACGCCATGGACGGCATGTTTGTCTGAGAAATCCCTCCGATAGCAGCAGGCTACAAAAATTTAATTTCTTCTCCGGAAACCCCCGTTGCAACTGATAATGGATCAACAGGGAACTGGTTCACAAGAGCAACTTACGCGCTCCGGCAAAGATTAAACAGCTGTTTGATTCAACCTTGATTACTGGCCGATAGCCAGGTCATGCGCCCCCTCCTTATTGAAAAACCGCCTGTCTGTGCTCACCCTTTGAAAAGCACAAAATGCTATTAATCAATAGCTTGGATACGCATTAACCGAAACTGATGACCATAGGGCATCAGTCGGGACACGACACTTACCGCCTGTGTGCCCAGTCCCCGGGAGCTGAATCTGGCTTCGCAGGACTGGAGAGAGGTAAAGGAGTCAGCAAAATCAGGAGGAGCGCGATGGGATATCAAACAGGCCTTTATGCATGTTTTGAGGATGCGGACACACTGCCGCCACTGGATCGCCAGCAACTGGTGGAACTGTCTTCAGAACGACTGGTCTGCCCGAAAGATGAGATCATTCTTCGGGAAGGCGAGCCTGCGCATGGTCTGTTCGTGGTGGAGAGAGGGCTGTGCTATACCCAGCGTTTTCTGGAAGATGGCACACGCCAGATCATCGATGTGCACTTTCCCGGAGAGATCATCGGGCTGGATCAGCTCTCGCAGCCGCTGCACCTGTCTGGCCTCGCCGCCATGACCGATACAGCGCTGTTCATGTACAACAAGCTGTCAGTCATGCACCTGTTCACCGGCTCCCCGGCCCTCGCCCGACTGTTGCTCAACATGGTTTCACGGGGACAGGCCATCATGACGGAGCGTATTGTCGGCCTTGCCCGCCATGGTGCGCTTCGCCGGATCGCCCACTTCCTGCTGGAGATACTCCACCGGGGCGGCTATGCCAACCCCATTGGTGTCCGGGCCCTGCGAAAGATCCCGGCAGACCAGGCGGATCAGGCGAACAGGGGCCTTCAATCACCGCTCACGTTCCGCATTCCCCACAACGTGATTGCGGACACGCTGGGCCTGAGCATTGTGCACGTCAGCCGTGTGCTGCGCCAGCTGCGTGAACAGGATATGATCAGCACCCAGAATCAGGGTATCACCCTTATGGACGTGGACGGACTACGCGATATCGCCGGGGTCGATCCGGCGGCACGCTGGCGCACGGTCGCGGGGTGATCGACGTCACCGGAAGAAGCAGACGCCGTGGACTATCCAAAGGCAGAAAAACGGTTTGCGGCAGATGCCATGCTGGGCCGCCTGGCTCGCTGGCTGCGGGTGCTCGGATTCGATACTGTTCATATCCCGGATGTTGATGACCATGACCTGGTGGCCCTGGCTGAGCGGGAGGGCCGGATCCTGCTCACCCGTGACCGCCACCTGGTCACCTATCTCAGACCACGCAACTCGGTATTGCTGACGTCATCGTCACCACACGAGCAACTTCTGGAGGTGGCCGAGGCATGCGATATCGGTATGACGAAGGAGCTGTTCACCCGGTGCATGGTATGTAATACGCCGTTGCGGCAAGCCACTGAACAGGAAATCGCCACACTGGTGCCGGACAAGGCACGCGCCCGCAAGGGGCCGTTTCTGAGGTGCCCCGGCTGTGGCCGGATATACTGGCCGGGCAGTCACACTCGCCGTATGCGGCGGGTACTGGAAACACTCTTTTCCGAGTGACTGAATGCCCGGCTGCCCCGTTTTTACCATTCGGGGCAAGACGCCCCATGGAATTACCCCACTCTGTTGATCCGCACCGGCAGGCCCTGCCGGATGGATGCGCCGGACACATTCTCGAGCCAGGTAGCCGCTCCATCGCGGGTCGGATCGGCAAAGCCCAGATCGTTCAGGTTGACACCCGCCCCCAGGAATTTCTGCCCGGCGTGGAGCTCACCGTCGATAACATGGTCGGACGCACCCAGCTCACGGTGGCCGTAGCCATGCTCGATGCCGATGGCACCCCGCTGAACCCCTTCGCAGACCAGAGCGACGCCGGTCACTGAGCCCCCGGGGCTCTCGATGGTGATGGTATCGCCGTGCCCCACCCCGAACCGCTCGGCATCTTCGCTGTGGAGCAGTACCGGGTTGTAGGGCTTGATCATCCGCAAGCGTTCAAGGCCGATGGCATAGGGGTTCATCAGGTTGGACTTGAATGAGAAGGCCAGCAACGGCCACTCGTTCTCCGGAAAGTGCTCCCGCATCGGGGCACCATTCCAGAACCTCGCCTCCTGGAAGCACGGTGTGCCGGTCAGCCGCTCACCAGTGTAGCTATCACGGGTGGTCCCCACCTGCTCGTTATACACGCACAGGGGTTTCTTCCACCCATGGGTGAGCTTGTCGCCCGCGTAGGCAGCACTGTGCTTTTCGAAGCGACCGCCCCGGGAGTACAGATGTGCCACCGGCCCCACCTCTTCGGGTTTCAGGTGCGCGTGCAGCCGCTCCATGAGGGGCTCTACGCCACCGGCCAGGATATCTTCCTCACTCGCGGAAGGCAGCGGCTCTCCACTGAGGGCGATATTGGCGGCAGCGCGGAGGTAATAGTCCTCGGCCCGGTTCAGCGGGTAGGTGTTACCTTCCTTGTCGGAAATTGCCCCTTCACCGAATCCGGGTAGTCCCAATCGCCTGGCCACACCGATAAAGAAGGTTTCCAGGCTCACCGGGTCACCGTCGGCGGTTTTCACCTGACGGGGTTCAACCACCGGCCAGCAGGCGGTGGTCATTTTGGTCAAAGTGCCGCTCCAGGCGCCGGTAAAGCCCCAGACTTCATACATGACCGAATCCGGCACAATGTAGTCGGCGAAGCGGTTGGTTTCGTTGATAAAGCCGTCAACGGCGACGAACAGGCCAATCCGTTTCGGGTCCTTCAGCTTTTCTTCGATCAGTGCAGTCAGGCCGGCCTGGCCATACAGCGGGTTGGCCATACAGCTGATCAGCGCCTTGGCCTGGTAGGGATAGCCCTCAAGGCCGGACATCAGGTGCTCTGTCAACAGCGGAGGTGCCAGGGTGCGCCAGGGTGCCGGCGCCGGGTAGGGAGACTCACCGTTGGCCACACGCCGCTTGTACTCGGCAGTCTTCTCATAGGGGAACCGGGACCGGGACAGGAACACGCCCTTGGGCCCACGCTTGCCCGGGAAGTTGGCCAGGTCATACTGTGGGCCCGCGCCGGTCCCGTTGAAAGAGCCACCCCCCAGGGCCATGCCACCCTTCTGGTTAACACTGCCCGCCAGCAGGTTGAGCATGTTGATGCCAAAGGAAGCATAGAAACCGGTGCCGGACATCATGCCGCCATGGGTATCCGCCACGGATTCCCGGCCATGGGAGGCAAATTTCGCGGCCAGCTTGCGGATCGTGTCGGCAGGGATGCCACAGTTCTCGGCGTATTCCTCAATGGTGTGGCGTTGGGCCTGTTCCCGCAGCTTGAGCAGGGCGCTTTTCACCTGTGTCCTGCCCCCTGCGGTTTCGACCTCGGTTTCCACGAAGAGATCGGCGCGGTCGAGGGCCTCGGAGCTTTCCAGGTTACCGTCAACAGACATCACCACGGGTACGTCATCGTCGGCACCCGCCTCGGCACGGCCCAGATCGGACAGCCGCAGGAAACGACCCACGTTGGGGTGATCCTCGTTTTCAATCACCAGGTGCGTGGCGTTGGTGTGAACAGTTTCGCCGGCGGCCTGGGCACCCTTCTGCCCTGGGATAGACAGGTAATCCGCCGCAAAGCCTTCGTTCTCCAGCATCCAGCGAATCAGGCCCATGGCCATGGCCGTATCCGTGCCCGGTGTAATGGGAACCCAGCGGCTTCGGTCACCGGCAGAATGGGAGGCCGTGGCGTTCAGCGCCGGATCAACGACCACGTATTCGAGCTTGCCGGTAGCGCGGGCCTCGGCCAGCAGGCGACCCTGGCGCTTGAACGGATTGCCGGCCTGGCTCGGAGCGGTGCCGATAAACAGCGCAAACCGGGCGTTGTTGTAGTCCGGCTTGGTGTGGGTATTCTTGGCCAGGTTGTCGTAAATGGCCCCGGAGCCCATGCGGAAGGCCAGGCCACAATAGGAACCGTGGTGCCCGTAGTTGCGGGTACCGAAGGCATTCATGGCGAACCGTTTCAGCACCGAGGAACGGCCGTAGTCAGTGGCCTCCATAACCAGCAGCTGGTTGGCCTTGGGGCCGAATTCGGGGTTTTCGGGGTCAAGCGGGGTTTCATGGTCGTGGAGGTCTTTCAACCCTTCTACGACGCCCTCTCCAAACAGGTCGCCACCTTCAACCACCTCGTCCAGCATCTGCTCGAAGGAGATGCTCTGCCACTGGTTGCCGCCCCGGGGACCTACCCGCTTGAGCACGTTCGTTACCCGCTTCTCGCTGGTGAGCTGGGCCATGGCCGCGTTACCCCGGGCACAGGCCGTGGAGCGGTTGAGCTGGCCCTGGTCCCTGAAGTTGCTCAGTTGCTTCAGGGCATCCATTACTGGGGTCTGCTCGTCCAGGTGGTCGTCGGCAGACAGGGGGTGATAGGGGTTGCCTGACACCCGCAGCACTTGCTCAGTGTTGTTGTCGATACGAACCCGAACCCCACACTTGGTGGTACAGCCATAGCAGACGGTGAAGGCGATGCGCTGGTCCGGATTCAGGCTGACGTCACCGGTCACCGGGTCAACGGTGTACTCCGGTGCCAGGGAGTTACCGTGAGTCCGGTGATGGGTGTCGGTGCCGGCAGTTCCGTTGACCAGGCCCTTGCCAATTTTTTCCAGGGGGCCGGAATAACCGGCGGCGAAGGTGGCGACACCACCCGCTGCAGCGGCACCCTTCAGGAAATTACGGCGATTCTTGTCCATGGTAAAACTCCGGCTTCAATCAGTAGGTGGCAGCTCTGGCGTTGTTCACATCACGCCAGGGCACCAGGATGTCGATAATCAGCAGCACCGCCAGCCACAGCCCGAAGGTGCCGATAATGCCCAGCAGGCCATAGGATCCGGCTTCCACCGCCAGGTGGTAGTAGCCGGAGGTGTTCTTGGCGACGGTCTGCACTTCCATCAGCACCAGCCAGCGGAACGCCCAGCCCATATGGATGGCCAGCAAGCCGAGCAGCCAGGCCCAGCGTTGCCACTTCGGCGCCCGCAGCATGACAACGGTGATCAGGAACAGCGCTACACCAGCACTGAGCGCCCAGGCGGCAATGGCGGTCCAATCGGGGTTATGGCGCACAGAGTCCAGCGCCGCCTGCACAGAGGGGCTGTAACCGGTAATACCCTGGATAAACCAGGTAGCGGCCACGACGGCTGCGCCGATGATAGCGACCAGGACCACTTTGAGGCCCTGACGATAGACGTCGGCGTTGGCCCCCGCCATCAGTCGGTTCAACAGCATCACCAGGCCAGACGCCGCGATCAGGCCGGTGAGCACGAACATCACCGGCAACCAGTTGGTATTCCACAACGGCCTGGAGGCCAGGATGGCAATTTCGGCGCCGGTATAGACCATGATGCCGCAGGCAAAGAGCGCCGCCAGGGCACCGAAGACAACTACCGCCAGGCGCGGTGTCTGCCAGTTACCCAGACTCAACAACCGGGCGAGCTTTGCATCCCAGCCCTGCCCCTCGGCGCCCCGGGCCATCAGCGCTGGACGCCAGGCAAAATAACCGTAGAGGATGGTCAGCACCACATAAGGCGGCAGCAGCACGGCACCAATAGACATCCAGGACCAGGGCGCCGGGCTGGCGTAGAAATGCCAGAACCTGGCCGGCTGGTGCAGGTCCGCCAACAGGGCCACCGGCCCCACCAGCGTGCAGGTGACAGCCACCAGCAGCGCCAGGCGGGCCAGTGGCATGAACCGCTCCCGACGGAACACCAGCCCCGGCAGCGACAGCATCAGCGCCGAGTAGGAAATGGCGATCATGAAGAAGTACTGCACCGCCCAGGGGTACCAGGCCAACTCATAGCGCGGTGTGAGTATTTCAGTGGCCAGCAAACTCATACCCTATCTCCTTACCCTCGTTGTCCCGGACATCCCAGATTGCGGGGTCCGCCAAAGGACGGGTGACAAAGCGCTCGTCCATACCCAGGTAGAACACATGGGGCGATGTGCCCTGCTCCGGCTTCAGTACCATCAGGTCGTCATGGTGCTCGGCCATCATCCGGCTGATCTGGCTGTCCGGATCCCGGATATCACCGATGATCCGCGCGCCACCGACGCAGGATTCCACGCACGCGGGCAGCAGCCCGACGTCCAGCCGGTGGGCGCAGAAGGTGCACTTGTCGGCTGTCTGGGTGTGCTCATTGATGAACCGCGCATCGTAGGGGCAGGCCTGAACACAGTAGGCGCAACCCACACAGGCCTCGTTGTCCACTACGACAATGCCGTCCTCTCGCTGGTAGGTGGCCTGTACCGGGCATACCGGTACGCAGGGGGGCGCTTCGCAGTGGTTACATAGCCGGGGCAGCATCATGGTGGCAATATCGCCGGTATCCTCGTTCTCCACCTCATATTGGGAGACAATGGTACGGAAGCTGCCCAGGGGCGCTTCGTTCTCAATGTGGCAGGATACCGTGCAGGCCTGGCAGCCTATGCACTGGCGAAGGTCGATCAGCATGGCATAGCGCTTCGTGCTGTCACCTTCCCGTCGGGGCGGCTGGTCATTGATGCCGGCACTGGCCAGGCTGCTTAAAGGAACCAGTGCTGCGCCAGCGGTCAGGCGTGCCATCTGGCCCAGCAATGTGCGTCGGGCGAAATCCATGGTTCCTCCTGGTGGGAACGCTTATCAACAAGGTTTGTGAGCGATTGATTAGGTCTGGACACAGTTTATGGACCTGCGCGGAACGGTAATTGATGTCCATCAACTGTTGCTTCGGCGCACCGGCTGCCTAGTGGTTTTTACCCACCTGCCGGATCAAGGACTGATCAGGGCACCCATCGAACGTCATCCGCCGTCCGCGAGCGGACGTAACATTGGCCAACTACCTTCCGGAGGCCGACATGCTCAACATGAATTTTGATGAACGTGTGGTGATCAACACCAACGAGCAGGACTGGGTGCCCAGTCCGGCCGGCGGCGTGCTGCGCAAGCCCCTGGCACGGGAAGAGGCAGAACGCGGACACGCCACCTCGGTGGTTCGCTACGAGCCTGGTGCCAGCTTCAGCCGCCATGAACACCCCCTGGGGGAAGAGATACTCGTACTGGAGGGCGTATTCTCCGACGAAACCGGGGACTACCCCGCCGGCACCTACCTGCGCAACCCGCCCGGCAGTGGCCACGCGCCATTTTCACAGGACGGTTGCACCCTGCTGGTCAAGCTGCACCAGTTCGATCCCCGGGATCTGGAGACCGTCCGGGTGAACACCCGCACCGCACCCTGGCTGCCCGGACAGGGTGGCCTTCAGGTCATGCCCCTGCACGATTTCGAGCATGAGCACGTGGCCCTGGTGAAATGGCCGGCCGGAGAACGCTTCCAGCCCCACCGGCACTTTGGTGGCGAGGAAATCTTCGTGCTGTCCGGTGAGTTCCGGGATGAATACGGACATTACCCGGCGGGTACCTGGCTACGCAGCCCGCACATGAGCCAGCATCATCCCTTCGTGGAGCAGGAGACCGTCATCTGGGTCAAGACCGGGCACCTTCCGGTGTCACACCCATCCTCATAGCGCAACAACTTCTCATCCAGCCCGGAAAGCGTCAGAATGGGTGCGCAATGTTGCCAGGCCGTGCCGGTGGCCATGCCCTGCTGGGCAGGCCTGATGCCAATGCGCGGTCACTTACCCATAATGACAATCCGGAGCAACTTCGATGTTTGAAAACCTGTTTTCCCTTGAAGGCCGAACGGCCTTGGTCACCGGCGGTTCCCGCGGTATCGGCAAGATGATTGCCGCCGGTTTTATCGCCCAGGGGGCCAAGGTCTATATCTCGTCCCGCAAGGCGGACCAGTGTGACGCCGCCGCCCAGGAGCTCTCAGAAGGCAATGGCCGCTGCTTCTCCCTGCCCCAGGACCTGTCCACCGTGGAAGGCTGCCGGGAGCTGACCCGCAAGCTGCAGGAGCGGGAAGATCACCTGGATATCCTGGTCAACAACGCCGGCGCTGCCTGGGGGGCCGACTTTGACGAGTTCCCCGAGCACGGTTGGGACAAGGTGATGGACCTGAACCTGAAATCGCCCTTCTTCCTGACCCAGTCCCTGCACGGCATGCTGAAGGCCGGTGCATCTGACCAGCAGCCCGCCAAGGTGATCAACATCGCCTCCATTGACGGCATCCGTCTCAACCCGTGGGAAACATACTCCTACCACGCCTCCAAGTCTGGCCTGATTTTCCTGACCCGCCGCATCGCTGCGCGCCTGGTACAGGATCGCATCGTGGTCAGCGGCATTGCCCCGGGCCCCTTCCCGTCTGAAATGAACCGGGATGCCCGGGACAACAGCGACGAAGTGGCCACCAAGACCCCACTGGGTCGGGTTGGCAACGACGAGGATATGGCCGGTGCGGCTATCTTCCTGGCGTCCCGTGCCGGTGACTACGTGGTTGGCGACACCATCGCGGTAGACGGAGGCCACGCCTACGCCAAGCTGCCGTATACCGAGTAAAGGCCCGCTTTGACCCCTGTCAGTCGCGGGGAGCGCCAACTGGTCTATCCTTGAGGTGATCCACAGGTACTGTCGCTGCAGTACGGACCACTAAGGAGGACCGGATGACGTTACCCACCGCGCTGACAGAGGATCAGGTTTACCACTACTGCCCCCCTGAAAAGCTACCCTTTGATACCACGGAAACCCTGGAGGACCTGGACCAGCCCCTTGGCCAGGAGCGGGTACTGCGCGCGCTGGAGTTCGGCGCAGGCATGGCCGCCCGGGGCTTCAACCTGTTCGTGCTTGGCCCGTCCGGTGCCGGCAAGAATGAGCTGGTCGAGCGATTTCTGGCAAAACACTCCGCCAGTCAGCCGGTGCCCCCGGACTGGTGCCATGTCTACAATTTCGAGTCCGCTGACAAGCCCCGCGCCCTGAAACTGCCCGCCGGTGAAGGCCGGGAATTCCGCAAGGACATGCAGGAGCTGGCCAACGAACTGAAAACCGCGGTGCCGGCCACCTTCGAAAGTGAGGAATACCAGGCCCGGCTGCAGGAGCTGCAGGAGGAAGTGGCCCGGCGCCAGCACCAGGGCCTGTTTGAAATCCAGGAGGAGGCCAACCGAAGTAACATCGCCATGATTACCACACCCGCCGGGTTTACCTTTGCCCCCATGCGGGATGGGGAAGTGATCGAGCCGGAGGAGTACAAGAAGTTTTCCGACAACGAGAAGGAGCTCATCGAATCCAAGGTGGAGGAACTGCAGAAAAAACTGCAGCTGGCTATCCAGCAGATTCCCCGGTTGCGCAAGGAGGTTCGCGAACGCATCCATGCGCTCAATGAGGAAATGGTTCAGCTGACCCTGGGCGGACCTTTTGGCGAACTGCGTGAAAAATGGACCCATGTGCCAGCGGTAGTCGAGCACCTGGATACCGTGCGTAACGATATCGTCGAGCACGCCGAGGCCTTCCAGGATGATGGCAATGGCCCGCCAGCGGGCCTGCTCAACCGTTACCGGGTCAACCTGATGGTGGACAACGCCTGTACGGAAGGCGCGCCAGTGATCTACGAAGACCTGCCCAACCACCAGCACCTGGCGGGACAGATCGAGCACCGGTCCCATCAGGGCAATCTGTATACCGACTTTACGCTGATCAAGGGCGGCGCCCTGCACAGGGCCAACGGCGGCTACCTGATCGTCGATGCCCGCCGTATCCTGACCCACCCCATGGCCTGGGAAAGCCTCAAGCGGGTGCTGTTCTCCGGTGAAATCCGCATCGAGTCGCTGGAAAGGCTTTATGGCCTGGTCAGTACCGTCAGCCTGCAGCCTGAGCCGATTCCGGTGAGTGTCAAGGTGGTGCTGCTGGGTGACCGAATGCTCTATTACCTGCTCTCCCACTACGACCCGGACTTCCTGGACCTGTTCAAGGTTGAGGCGGACTTCGAGGATGACGTGGACCGGGAGGACGGCAGCTATGAGCTCTACGCCCGCATGATTGCCACCATGGCCCGGTCGGCAAAGGCACGGCACCTGGACCGGGACGCCGTGGCGCGGCTGATCGAGCACGCCAGCCGCCTGGCAAGCGACCAGAAAAAGCTCACCGCCCATGACCGGGTGCTCAAGGACCTGCTCAGCGAGGCTGACCACTGGGCTGCCCGTGCCGACAGCAATCTCATCAACGCCAGCCATATCCAGCAGGCCATTGATGAGCGGGATTACCGGGCCAGCCGGGTCCGCGAACGCAGCCTGGAACAGATCCACCGTGGTGTGGTGATGATCGATACCCGAGGCGAGGTCACCGGCCAGGTTAACGGCCTCTCGGTACTGCGCCTGGGCGCCATGATGTTTGGCCAGCCCACCCGTATCACCGCCACCGCTCGACCGGGCAAGGGCCAGGTGGTGGACATCGAGCGGGAGGTCAAACTGGGCGGCCCGATTCACAGCAAGGCGGTGATGATCCTGTCCCGCTTCCTGGCTAACCGTTACGCGCCCATGAGCGAGTTGTCGCTCTCGGCAAGCCTGGCCTTCGAACAGTCCTATGGCGGCGTTGAGGGCGATTCCGCCTCGGTGGCGGAGACCTGCGTGCTGCTATCCGCCATCAGTGGCGTACCCTTGCGCCAGTCTCTCGCGGTGACCGGGTCCATGAACCAGCATGGCGAGGTCCAGGCCGTAGGCGGTGTCAATGAGAAAATTGAGGGCTTCTTCAACGTCTGCAAGCAATCCGGCAATGTGGACGGCCAGGGGGTATTGCTGCCAGCCAGTAACGTGGAACACCTGATGCTGAACGCCGGGGTCCGGCAAGCCGTCAGCGAGGGCCGCTTCGCCATCTACCCGGTCACTCACATTAACCAGGCCATCGCCCTGATGACCGGGATGGAGCCCGGGGAACCCGACGAAGACGGCAACTTCCCGGAAGGCAGCTTCAACCGGCAGGTTGCTGATCGCCTTGCCGAATTCGCCGAAGTCGGCCGCAAGAAGGACGACACCGGGGAAAACGGCAGCAACGGGAATGGCAATGGAGCGGTTGACGATGACCAGTGAACCGAATACCCCCGACAGGAGCAGATCCGCCGGCCGGGTCCTGGTACTGCTGGACGGATCCCGTCTCAGCCTCGATGCCCTCGAAGCAGCGGCGGATCTGGCGCATTCCCGCGGTGCCGAAGTACTCGGCATCTTTGTTGAAGAGGTGAACCTGTTGCGCAGCGCCGGTTATGGCTTTGCCCGGGAGGTGGGCGCCAGCTCAGGCCAGGCCCGTCCGCTGGATTCAGCCCACGTCGAGGCACGGATGCATGCCCTTGCCGAACAGGCCAGGCGCTCCCTGGCCCAGGCCATGACCCGCCGTGGCATTTCGCAAACCCTGAAGCTATGCCGGGGCCAGGTAGTGCAGGAAGTCCTGGGCCTGGCAAGCCCGGAAGACCTTCTTGTTCTTGGGCGTGTGGGCTGGTCCGCTGCACCGGGCTCACGCATTGGTTCTACAGCCCGGTCACTGGTGCGCCAGGCCCCGGGAGACGTACTCCTGTGGACCCGCCCCCGTCCGCGTCCACAGGGCCGCGTGGTGGTGCTGCTCAATCACGATCAGGTTGCCAATCACCGGGCCGTGCGGGTGGGGGCGGACCTGGCGCTGCAGTATCAACAGCCCCTCTCGGTGCTGGTTCGAACCACAGATGGCGATCATCAGCGGATCACCGACGATCTGCTGAGCTATCTGGCGCAGCAGGGTATCGCGGCCCGCGTACGGCTGCTGCCCATGACTTCAGCCAGCGCTGTAACGCGGGCTCTGCGGGAAGAAGGCGCCTCTCAACTGGTGATCAGCCGCACCTGCAGCCTGTTCAGCGAGCCGGGTGCCGACAATCTGCTGATGGAACTGAGCCTTCCGCTGACGGTAACACCCTGACTCTGGCGGGCGGATCCGGTCTAAATTGATCTGACAACGGCACCGAACGGACCGATGTGGTAGCGTTGTTGGTTCGGGCAGCGCAGTGCTGCCCCTCCATTCCAGACTGTAACGGAGGCGCACGTGTTAGAGCGGCTGCAACGCCGGCTTGGCCTGCAGACCATTCCCGGGGTGTTCTTTACCTCGGCGGGTATTGCCATTCTGTTTGTAGTGCTGGCCATCCCTTTCGACGAGGAAGTGGCCACGCGGTTTGGTGATCTGACCGGTTGGGTTGCCCGCAATCTGGGGTGGTTCTATATCCTGTCCGTCAGTTCACTGCTGATTTTCCTGCTGGCGCTGGCCCTGAGTCGCTACGGTCATATACGCCTGGGTGCGGATGACAGCCGGCCGGATTACTCCAACCTTACCTGGTTCACTATGCTGTTTGCCGCCGGCATCGGTACCATCCTGATGTTTTGGGGGGTGGCCGAGCCGGTTTCCCACTTCGCCAGCCCTCCGTTCGACGGTGTGGAAGCCCGCTCCGAACAGGCCGCCAGCGACGCCATGACCCTTGCGCTCTACCATTTCGGCCTGCACACCTGGACCATCTTCGCCATGCCTGGCCTGGCCATCGGCTACTTCGCCTACCGGCACAACCTGCCCATGCGGATCAGCAGCCTGTTCTATCCCATTCTCGGGGAGAAAGCCTTCGGCCCCTGGGGCTGGGCGGTGGACGTGATCGCCGTGCTGGGAACCCTGTTTGGGGTCGCCACGTCCCTGGGACTCGGTACGCTGCAACTGAACAGCGGACTGAACTATCTGTTCGGCGTGCCGGTCAGCGGCCTCGTCCAGGTGCTGCTGATCATGGTGATTGCCGGTATTGCCGCCACCTCCGTCGCCCTCGGCCTGGACAAGGGCGTGCGCCGCCTCTCGCAACTCAATATCGTGCTGGCCATCGTATTGATCGGGTTTGTGGCAATCGTCGGTCCCACCGTCTTTATTGCCGAGGGGATGGTGCAAAGTGTGGGGGATTACCTGCATGCCCTGCCCTGGCTGGCGTTCTGGACAGAGACCTTCCGTGAGAGTGACTGGCAACGCCAGTGGACCCTGTTCTACTGGGCCTGGACCATTTCCTGGGCGCCTTATGTGGGCATCTTTATCGCCCGGATCTCCCGCGGGCGCACCATCCGGGAATTTGTCGCCGGTGTACTGTTCGCGCCTACCGCCTTTACCCTGGTGTGGTTCGGGGTCTTTGGGCTGTCGGCCATCCAGGTGGAGGCCGGTGGTGAGGTGGCCCTCGCACAGCAGGTGCAACAGGACCCCTCTGTAGCCATCTTTGCGTTTCTGGAGGCGTTCCCCCTGGCGCAACTGGCGTCCGCCCTCAGCGTGGTGATCATCGTGATATTCTTCACCACATCATCGGATTCTGCTTCACTGGTGATTGACCTGCTTACCCGCCGGGAGGATCAACCCTCTCTCATACCCCAACGCATATTCTGGGCGGCAGCCCAAGGGGTTATTGCGGCCACCCTGTTACTGGCCGGTGGACTGGACGCCCTGCAGAACGTCATCACCTCGCTGGGGCTGCCATTCTGCATCCTACTGATTTTCATGGCCGTTGCCCTGTACCGGGCGCTTCATGCCGACTACCGGGGCTACACCATTGACGACCTGGTAAAAGGCCAGGCCTATCCGGAAGTGGAAGCCATACCGCCCCAATCAAAGGAGACCGACTATGTACCGGAAGCTGTTGATCGCGATTGACCCGGAGGACGACGGTGAAGGCAAGCGAGCGCTGGAAGCGGCCCTCGAGTTGCTGGACGATACAGGCGAGCTGCACCTGGCCAGCGTGTATCATCCGGACAGCGGTGGCTTCTTCCCCCATGTCACTGAAGAGGCCCCCGAGGAAAAAGAGGCCAGGGTGCGGGAGAAACTGGATCTGCTTGCCCGCAAGTACCTGCCATTGAACCGGAGCGCCAGCCTTCACGTAGTAGCTGGCAATGCCGGTGAAAAACTCGTGGCCCTGGCCGGCCAGCTTTGCGTTGACCTGGTCATTCTCGTATCCCGAGGCAGCAGCGGGCACTGGCCCCTTCGCAAGGCCACGGTGGAGTACGTGGCCGTTAATGCCAGCTGTGCCGTGCTGGTATTGCCAGAGCAAAAAAAGAACGGAAAGGACGAGGAGCAGGCAGCTTCACAGCCGGAGTGAGGTGGCAGGAGTGTTTTTTCCTCCGGCCTGCCCATTTATACTTCGTGACGGGACGCTGTAGGGTCGTCAGTCAGCTGTGGTATCAATCTGTCGCTGAACTACCATCGGCGGTCATCTTCAGGAGTTGTCAGGCCGATGAGCCAGCTGTATTTCTCCCCCATGCTGCTGGGGCTTTGCCTTCTGGTCGCCGTAGCCATTGCGGCCACGGCACTTTGGCGCCTGTCGCGGCCCTACGCCGGCCCCGGCTTCTGGATGGCCGGTAGCTGGACACTGATCGGCGGTATCGTATTCTTTATCGGTTTCATGGCGACCGGCAGCCCCGTGCTGAACGTACTGGGCAATGCAGGCCAGCTCGCGGGTGAAGCCATCTTCCTGCTGGGTATTTTCCGGTTCATGGGCCGCCCGTTGCCCTGGTGGATCATTGCCGCCAGCGTGGGCACCATGGTGGCCTTCAACATCCATTACTGGGTATATTCCGGAAACTCCGATTTCCTGATGGGTGTTTACTCAACCATTGCCGGGCTTCTGCCGGCGCAGGCCATCTGGCTGCTGATCAAGACCAGAGACGATGCGGTGACCCGTGCAGCTCGACTGCTGGTGGGGCTGAGCCTCCTGGTGTACTCGTTGGTCACCCTGATACGGGGTGCCCTGGGCTACCTGGACTGGTGGCACGGCAAACCCTACCAGATGCCCTACGACTCCTTCAGCTACCTGCTTCCATATAACTTCGCCATTCCGGCCCTGGTTATGGGGTTCATCGGCGTCACGCTCATGACGATGCAACGAATCCTGGCCCAGAGCGAACGCCATGCCCTCGAAGCCCGGCAGAGTGCCGAGCGCTTCGAGCGCCTCATGTCCGCTTCCACGTCAGGGGTGGCCATTTTGAGGGACAAAATCATCACCGATGCCAACACCGGCCTGGAACAGCTGACCGGTCTCAACCGTGATCAGTTACTCGGCCTGCCCGTGAGTGGGTTGTTCAGCGCCGGCAGCCAGGCCAGGCTCAGGAGCTATCTAAGTCAGGGCCAGATTCGTCAGCAGGACCTGACAGCGGTCCACAACGGCAAGGGTACCTTTGACTGCGAGATCACCCTGTCACCGCTAGGGGACGGCCAGACCCAGAGCATTCTGGAGCTCCGCGACATCAGCCACCACAAGGCCCTGGAACATCAGCTGAATCATCTGGCCACCAGAGACCCCTTGACCGGCACCCTCAACCGCCGGGCCTTTGATACCGCTATCCGTGCCGAACTAGAGCGTTGCGAGCGATACGGCCACCCAATGTGCCTGGCCCTCGTCGACCTGGACCATTTCAAACAGATCAACGATCAGTACGGCCACGGCACCGGGGACCAGGTGCTGATGGCATTTGCGGAGTGCTGCCGGAACAGCTTGCGCAGCACCGACATACTGGCACGATTCGGCGGGGAGGAATTTGTCATCCTGATGGTCGAATCAGACCCTGTAGCCGCCGGCCAGTTGCTCGAACGGATACGTGCCGCGATCGCCAACCTGGCCATACCGGGGTTGCCTTCCCCCCATCCAGTCCGGTTCAGTGCCGGCCTGATTCACTGGCAGCCGGGCTGCCCGGCAGAGCCGGAGCGCCTGGTACAGCTGGCGGATCAGGCGCTGTACACAGCCAAGCGTGAAGGCCGGGACCGGATCGTCACCGGAACCTGGCCGGCGAAGCAGCCGTTCTTCTCCGTGACGGACGGACCGTCCTGCTGAGGCGCTTCTGACCTTCCGGTGACGGCCCCACCAGGTGATCCGTCCAGGCCAGGCCAGGCCAGGCCATCAGCGAACCACGAAAACGGAAATGTCCGTATCCTTGACCAGGTTGGCAGCATTGGAATGAATGAAGTGCAGCTTGTCACCAATGCCGGGAACATGTGAGGCCATGACGATGAGGTCGGCTCCGGTTTCCCTGATGGCAGAAAGCAGTCGTTTTTCCAGTTCAACCGCCGTGTCAGGCGTGGTGATCAGTGAACAGGAGGTCTCGATACCATGGTCCTTGCCCTGCTCTTCCGCAAATTGCTTCAGCTCCGTCTCCAGTTCCTGTGTGTTATGGGCGACCGATGACGGGGTGGTATTGGTGACGGTTACGTAGTGCAGCCTGGCCTGGTAGTGCCTGGCAATGTCGATGGCGGTGTTGAGAGCCTTGGACAACTTGTCCAGATGGGCGAGATCCACGGGTACCAGAATCTTGCTGTACATGGGCGGACTCCTTCTGACTGGCCGAATGAATGGTCTGATGCCTGTTTGCAAGTCTAGACCAAGGCTACCGATTGCAGGGCCGATTCCGTATGACCCGGATCAATCCTGCACCGGATGAGACAAAACACGCCTTGTCCCTTTCATGGCGTCATTACCGGGAAGTCTTCCGGTGCTTTCTTCCGGACCGGGGAATGGACTAAAGTTAGCTTTCCAATAACTTGCGGCACCCCACCAAAGGTGCCCTTTACGGATCACCGACAACAAGGACAACCCATGGCATTTGATACTCCCCTCTACCTGTGCGGTCCCCTGCGAGAGCCCCGGCAGATGCTGGCAGACCAGGAGTACAGCGGACACACATCCATCCACGACGACAGCATGGCGGAAAAGCTGGGTTTCCGGGCCGGCCCGATTGAAGGCCCCACCCATTTCAGTCAATTTGTACCGTTACTGGCAGAGGTATGGGGGCAGGACTGGTTCGAACGCGGTTGCTTCTCCGCCCATTTCCAGAACATGGTGGTGGAAGGCGAACAGGTACGGGCCTTTATTGAGCGGCCGGCACCAGGTACCACCCGAGTCCGGGCCTGGGCCGAGAAGTCTGACGGCACGCCGGTGCTGGAAGCCAGCGCCAGCCTTGGCCCTGACGACGGCGATACCCTGCTGGATCAGCGCATGGCGAAACTGCGGGCACCAGAAAAGCTGGTGATCCTCTCGGATCTCCATGTGGGCATGGCCGGCAGGAAAGATGAGCAGGTCCGCATGGACCCGGACCAGAACATGGGGAAACTGTACCCCTTTTCCCTGAACCAGAAGCTCGAACGCATTACCGAGAACACCCCCTGGTACAGCGATGGCAAATCAGCCCCATGGGGGCGGGCGGTTATCCCCCTGGAGATGGTCAGTGTCCTGGCGGAGTACAGCAGCAAGGAGGCTGGCTTCCCGGTGAAGCAGCCCGCCGTCGGCCTGTTTGCCGACCAGGAAATCCGCATGGTGGACGGCCCGCTGTTTGTGGGTGAGGACTATCTGATCCGCCGGGAAATCGTTGCCCTGTCCGAAAGCAAGCGCACCGAATCCTACTGGGTACGGTCACGCATCTACGACGCCTCTGGAGAAACACTGAAGGCGGAAATGCTCCTGAACCACGCGACCCTGAAACACTCCTATCCCCGCTACGAAGAAGAAGCTGCCGGGTAACGCCACGGAGGCCCCTCCCGGGGCCTCCCCTGATCCCACCTGGATCACCAGGCTTCCATTTCACACAAATCCTTTGCAAACTACCCTCTTTACCGGTGCCGGTTACATCCGCACCTGACCACAATAACAATACCTCCAATAACAGGCTGATAATCCATGATGAAGCACCCCTTCCCCGACCTGATCGATATGGTCATGGATAAAAGCGAGCCCGGCTGGAGCGTCAACAGCATCCAGATCGGCGAGAAGCACATGAACACCAACAACGTGGCGCATGGTGCAGTACTCTACGCGCTGGCTGACACCGGTATGGGCTCGGCCCTTTACCCCACCCTCGATGAGGGCCAGGTGTGTGCCACTATCGAGATCAAGATGAGCTACTTCAAACCGGTGTTCGCCGGCAAGGTGGTCTGCCGCACCGAAATGATCAACCGCGGCAAGACCATCGCCAACCTGGAGTCCCGGCTTTACGTGGATGACGTGCTGGTGGCGCAGGCTAACGGAAACTACGCCATCTTCAGGATTCGCAAGGACGCAGCGGGCCAGCCCGACTGACCGCCAGCCGCTGGCACCGGGATCCGCTGGTGTGAAACGTATTACGGCCGGCCCATGCAACAAGGTGCCTTGCTCCGGATAATGCAGAATGGTTACTTCAGATAGTAATCGAAGGTGGAGACCACCCTCACGGTCTTTACCGGTTGCTGTTCGGCCGTCACGCCCGGTGCCTGGTCCCGGGCCAGGATCTGGAACACACCCTGGTTGGCCCGGCGCAGACCACCAAGCCCGGCGTCGGCATCACGGGCAAACTGACGCGCTGATTCCCTGGCGGCGGCTGTCGCCCGGGCAATCATATCCGGCTTGATGTCGTTCAGACGAGTGAACAGGTAGGTGGGCCCGGTGGGACCATAGTCGGATGAAAGGATAACGCCGGAGTCCACCAGGTCGCTGACGTTCTGCGCCGCCTGCCGCACCTTGTCCACTTCATCCGTGCGTACCATCAGTACCTGGTTGATAATGAACTTGCGGGCGCCGCCCTCCGGTTGGTACGGGTTTGCCCCGGTGTCCACCACGTCCAGTCGCTGGAGTTCCACGGCATCGTCGGCAATGGCCTGCAACTTCAGGAAAGCGATGACACTTTCACGGCTCTTGCGGGCCTGCTCCCGGGCCGCGTCCAGCGTATCGCCTGTGGCGGCAAAGCGAATCGGCCACAACGCCAGGTCCGCGGTCACCTCCTGCTCCGCGACGCCCTTGACGGTGACATAGCGGTCACCGGTGCGCATTTCCGTCAGGCCGTCCTTCAACAGAGAGGCGGACACGATCAGGCTGATGCCCAGTACCAGCGCTACCACAAACCGCATATTGTTTCCCTTTCTTCAAACGGTTAGCTCCAGAAACAGAGCTCAATATACACCCTTCCGACTCCGGCAACAGCAACGCCGTCCAGTCCTGCATGAAATCGCTGAAATAGCAGCATCAGGGAGTCGGATAACCATTACCATTCTGCAACCCTGAACCCGGGATCCCTTATTCGAGACTATCTTGTCCGGCACACCCCATTCAAGGAGGAGCCATATCATGAGGCAGCCACAGGATCAGTTTCCCACCCGTCTTGAGCGCAAACTGGGCATGTTCGACCGCCTTGACCCGGTGGTTCATACCCCGAAGGCAAGACGTACCAAGGGGCCACTGACCGGCAAGAACGTGAGCGAGTTCGAGGAAAAGGGCTTTCTCTTTTTTGAGTCGTTCTTCACCCAGGACGATATGCAGAAATTTATCGACGAGCTCAGGGACTACGAGAGTGACGAGGACCTCAAACTCTCCGAGGGCACCATTCTTGAACCGGGCAAGGAAGAGATCCGGTCTGTTTTCGGCATTCATGAGGTCTCGGACCGCTTTGACCGGCTGACCCGGGATCCCAGGCTGCTGGACATGGTGCGGCAGTTGCTGGACAGCGAAGTCTACATTCACCAGTCACGGATCAACTACAAGCCAGGGTTCAAGGGGAAGGGCTTCAACTGGCATTCAGATTTCGAGACCTGGCACAGCGAAGACGGCATGCCGCGTATGCGCAGTATCAGCGCGTCCATCGTGATGACCGACAATCATGAGTTCAACGGTCCGCTGATGCTGATTCCGGGTTCTCATCAGGTATTCATCCCCTGTGTGGGACGGACACCTGAGGACAACTACAGGGAGTCGCTCAAGAGTCAGTATATAGGCGTTCCTGACGCTGCCAGCCTGACCCAACTGATGGACAAACATGGCATCGAGGCCCCCAAGGGCCCGGCCGGGTCACTGATCCTGTTAGAGTGCAACACCCTTCACGGCTCCAATGTCAACATGTCCTGCTGGCCACGAAGCAACCTGTTTTTCGTCTACAACAGTGTGGAAAATACCCTGGTCGACCCGTTCTGCGGAAACAAGCCCCGCCCCCAGTTTCTCGCCAACCGCCAGAACTGGGATCCGTTGGAACCGGCGTACTGCGGTGCCAAAAGCTCAGGCCGCCCGCTCGCAGCGAGCTTCTTCAAGGCAGGCGATCATCGTGGCGACCTCCCGGAGTTTTCGGGCCCTGGGCCAGAGTTCTTCTGCCTCCGCAAAGCCCTGGCGCAGGTAATTCAGCCACTGCTTGATGCGGCCGGTTACATAGCGATCTTCCAGTCGGGTCTGAAGTGCCGCGGCATACTCGGCAATTAATGGCGTCACCTCGGCCCAGGTCATCTCCGGCTCATCCCTGCCCACCTGGCTGGCCTTGATGCGTCGGGCCAGGTCCGGGCGCGCAATCAGGCCCCGGCCGATCATCACGTCATCACAGCCCGACACCCTGCGGCAGCGCCAGTAGTCCTCAACGGTCCAGATCTCGCCGTTGGCAATGACGTGTGCGCTGACCGCCTCCCTTACCCGGGCAATTTCTTCCCAGTAGGCCGGCGGCCTGTAGCCGTCCACCTTGCTGCGGGCATGGATGACGATTTCTGCCGCGCCGGCGGCTTCCAGGGCCTGGCCGCAGGCCACACCCATGGACCGGTCATCGTAGCCCAGGCGCATCTTGGCGGTCACAGGTATGTCAGCCGGCACCGCCCTGCGCACGGCGGCGGCAATCTCGTACATCAGCTCCGGCTCACGCATCAGCACACAACCGCCCTTGTGCCTGTTAACGGTTTTGGCGGGGCAACCAAAGTTGATGTCCACCTGCCCTGCACCCAGCTCGACGGCCCTGGCTCCATGACGTCCCATCATTTCCGGGTCAGATCCCAGTAGCTGCACAGCAACCGGCGTGCCCGCTTCGGTGAGGGCCCGGCGATGCAGCTCTGGGGCATACTTGTAGAAGATCCGGGGGGGCAGCATGCCGTGGGTCACGCGAATAAACTCGGTCACACACCGGTCAATACCGCCAACCCGGGTCAGGGTTTCGCGGATAGGTGCGTCCACCAGCCCTTCCATCGGGGCGAGGATAATTCGCATGAAAACTCCAGAAACTGAGAAACGGGGATCAGGTTGTGGCTGATCAAAAATCAGGCGGGGCGGATTGTAAGGAATCTGGCGGGAAGATGGTAGCCGGGCATCCCGCAATCAGGATGCCCGGCCGGGGTCTGCGACGTAACGGGCGAGTTAACCCTGCACGTCGAACCGGTCGCTGTTCATGACCTTGGCCCAGGCGGAGACGAAGTCCCGCACGAATTTATCGTGGTTATCGTCCTGGGCGTACACTTCAGCGTAGGAACGCAGGATCGAGTGGGAGCCGAATACCAGGTCCACCCGGGTCGCGGTCCACTTCTTCTGATCCGTCTTGCGGTCGCGAACCTCGTAAAGGTTTTCGCCGACAGACTTCCAGCTGTAGGCCATGTCGGTCAGGTTGACGAAGAAATCGTT
This sequence comes from Marinobacter sp., assembly GCF_041690615.1. Lineage (GTDB taxonomy): Bacteria > Pseudomonadota > Gammaproteobacteria > Pseudomonadales > Oleiphilaceae > Marinobacter. Next base: position 207,262 of record NZ_JAWLGY010000002.1, on the reverse strand, counting down.
CGTCAGCTGGCCTTCACGGTCAGTGAACACGCCATGCTTGCTGCCACCGTGATTGGTACCCAGCACCCGCATACCACCGATCAGCACGGTCATTTGGGCTGCGGTCAGGCCCATCAGCTGGGCACGATCCAGCAGCAGCTCCTCCGGCTTGACCACGTAGTTCTCTTTCTGCCAGTTGCGGAAGCCATCGGCCACCGGTTCCAGCACATCGAAAGACTCGGCGTCGGTCATCTCGTCAGTGGCATCACCACGACCTTTCAGGAAAGGTACGCGCACTTCGTAGCCGGCGGCACTGGCGGCTTTCTCGATGCCTACGCTGCCGCCCAGTACGATCACATCCGCAATGCTGGCGCCGGTATCGGCAGAGATCTGCTCATACACTTTCAGCACCTTCGCCAGGCGCTCGGGCTCGTTGCCGACCCAGTCTTTCTGTGGCGCCAGGCGGATGCGGGCGCCGTTGGCACCGCCACGGAGGTCGGAGCCCCGGAAGGTCCGGGCGCTGTCCCAGGCGGTGCTGACCATGTCGCTGATGGACAGGCCGGCATCGGCAATTCGCTCCTTGACCACCTCTTCGATGTAGTCAGTGGGGCCAGCAGGAATCGGGTCCTGCCAGATCAGATCCTCATCCGGTACCTCCGGCCCGATGTATCGGGACTTCGGACCCATATCCCTGTGAGTCAGCTTGAACCAGGCACGGGCAAAGGCATCCTGGAACCGCTCCGGATCCTTGCGGAAGTCCTCGAGGATCTTGCGGTAGGTCGGATCCACCTTCATGCCCATGTCGGCGTCGGTCATGATGGGGTTGTGACGAATGGACGGATCACTGGCGTCCACAGGCTTGTCTTCTTCCTTGATGTCCACCGGCTCCCACTGCCAGGCACCTGCGGGGCTCTTCTTGAGCTCCCACTCATGGTCCAGCAGCATGTCAAAGTAGCCCATGTCAAACTTTGTGGGCTCGGTAGTCCAGGCACCCTCGATGCCGGACGTTACAGCGTTGGACGCCCTGCCCTGCATGTTGGGATTGTCCCAGCCGAGGCCCTGGCCGACGACATCAGACCCTTCCGGCTCGGCACCCAGGGCACCGGCGTCACCGTTGCCGTGGCATTTGCCAACGGTGTGGCCACCGACGGTCAGGGCAGCGGTCTCTTCATCATCCATGGCCATCCGGGCAAAGGTTTCACGCACCTGGGCGGCCGTCTTCATGGGATCAGGCTCACCATTGACGCCTTCCGGGTTCACATAGATAAGGCCCATCTGCACCGCGGCCAGCGGGTTTTCCATGGTGTCCGGCTTGCCGACGTCCTCGTAGCGCTCATCGGAGGGCGCCAGCCATTCCTTCTCGGCGCCCCAGTAGATGTCTTTCTCAGGGTGCCAGATATCTTCCCGCCCGAACGAGAAACCGAAGGTCTTGAGGCCCATGGACTCATAGGCAACGTTACCCGCCAGGATCATCAGGTCGGCCCAGCTGATCTTGTTGCCGTACTTTTTCTTGACGGGCCACAGCAGACGGCGCGCCTTGTCGAGACTGGCGTTATCCGGCCAGGAAGCGATAGGAGCGAAACGCTGGTTACCGGTTCCGCCGCCGCCACGACCATCGGCCATCCGGTAGGTACCGGCTGAGTGCCAGGCCATACGGATCATGAAGCCACCGTAGTGACCCCAGTCGGCCGGCCACCACTCCTGGCTATCGGTCATCAGGGCGTGCAGGTCCTGCTTGATGGCATCGAAGTCCAGCTTGCGGACCTCTTCCCGATAGTCGAATCCCTCGTCCATCGGGTTGGTTTTGCTGTCGTGTTGGTGGAGGATGTCGAGGTTGATGGATTCAGGCCACCAGCCGGTGACGTTCTGGCTGCTGGCCGTGTTGGCACCGTGCATGACAGGGCACTTTCCACCTGTACTGTTATTCTGACTCATCTTTCACTCCTGTTGTTACCACTTGGGCAAGGATCACGTTGTTGGAGGGACATCACTTAACATAGGTCAAGCGGAACACCCCTGCTTGAAACTTTCCTAAGGTCGGGATAGGGAATCACTATGACCAGCGAGGCTTTGAGCGCTGGCATAGTCGCCGTAATATTCGGCGAGGATTCCGAGTGTCTCTCGCCATGCTATCTGTGTGAAATCGAGCAACACTGACATGGGACAACTCCTGCGTTATCAACGACAGGATCACTGTAGCCCGGGGTGTGGACCTGGCAACAATTAATTAAAAGAACTTTTTTGAAAGTTTTTTACTATCAATAGACCGGCACGTTGTTCTGTTCGATGCCGAACGGGATTACGTCAGCAGGCTATAGCCGCTCGATGGAGAGGAACTTGCCGGCATCGTCAAACAGGATACGGAAACTGCCGCGGATGCCATCTCGTAGGAAGAAGCGGGAGAGGATACGGGCCGGGAAGCGGACGGAGCGTCCGTCCCGGGCCGTGGTGCGGACATCGGTGGCAACGCCCTGGTAGAGCTTGATCCACTCATCAGGGCTGATCTGGATGTCCACTATGATTTGCTGCATGGCCGATCAGTTCGACAGCTCCAGCAACAACCGGTTAAGGCGGCTGACGTAAGCACCCGGATCCTTCAGCTGTTCGCCGCTGGCGAGAGTCGCCTGGTCGAACAGGACAGCGGACAGCTCCCTGAAGCGCTCTTCACCCTGCTCGCTTTCCAGCCGCTGAACCAGCGGATGGTCCACGTTGATTTCGAAGATGGGTTTGCTGTCCGGCACTTTCTGGCCAGCGGCTTCCATGATCTTCTTCATCTGGGCGCCCATATCGAACTGGCCAACGACGAGGCACGCCGGTGAATCCGTCAGACGGTTGGTCACGCGAACTTCCTGCACCTGGTCGTTCAGGGCGGCCTTAATCCGCTCGAGCAGATCCTTGTGCTCCTTGGCAGCCTCTTCCTGGTGCTTCTTGTCTTCCTCGGTCTCGACTTCGCCCAGGTCCAGGTCGCCACGGGCAACGTCCTGGAACTGTTTGCCGTCGTACTCGCTGAGGTAGCCCATCATCCACTCATCGATACGATCAGAGAGGATCAGCACCTCGATGCCTTTCTTGCGGAAGACTTCCAGATGGGGGCTGCTGCTGGCCGCCTGGAACGTGTCACCAGTGATGTAGTAGATCTTGTTCTGGCCGTCTTTCATGCGGCCAATGTAATCGTCCAGTGAAACGTTCTGGGCGCTCTCCCCGGTGTGGGTGGAGGCAAACCGCAGCAGGCCGGCGATCTTCTCCCGGTTGCTGAAGTCTTCCGCCGGACCTTCCTTGAGGACGGTACCAAACTCGTTCCAGAAGCCCTGGTAGTCCTCCGGCTGCTTTTTGGCGAGCTTGGTCAGCATGTCCAGTACGCGCTTGGTCATGGCGCTGCGGATGGACTCCACGGTGCTGTCGTTCTGCAGGATTTCCCGCGAGACGTTGAGGGACAGGTCATTGGAATCAATGACACCCTTGGCGAAGCGCAGGTACAGGGGCAGGAACTGCTCGGCGTCGTCCATGATGAACACGCGCTGCACATACAGCTTGAGGCCCCGGGGGGCATCCCGGTTGTACAGGTCAAACGGCGCACGCTTGGGGATATACAGCAGGCTGGTGTAGTCCAGCTTGCCTTCCACCTTGTTGTGGGACCAGGTGAGCGGGTCCTCGAAGTCATGGGCGATGTGCTTGTAGAACTCCTTGTACTCCTCGTCCTTGATCTCGGTACGGGGCAGGGTCCACAGGGCGGTGGCGTCGTTGACGGTTTCGTCCTCGCCCTTCTTGTCCTCTTCCTCCGATTCGGACTTCATGACCACCGGGAAGGAGATGTGGTCGGAGTACTTCTTGACCAGGCTGCGCAGGCGCCAGCCGTCGGCAAACTCCTTCTCGTCCTTTTTCAGGTGCAGGACGATACGGGTGCCGCGGTTGTCCAGCTCCTGGTTCTCGATGGTGAATTCGCCGTCACCACGGGACTCCCAGTGCACACCTTCGGATTTGGGCGCACCGGCCCGGCGGGTGTAGACCTCGACCTTGTCGGCCACGATAAACGCCGAATAGAAGCCCACGCCGAACTGCCCGATCAGCTTGCTGTCTTTTTTCTCATCACCGGAAAGCTGTTTCAGGAACTCGGCGGTGCCGGATCTGGCGATGGTACCCAGGTTCTGGATAACGTCGTCCCGGGTCATGCCGATGCCGTTGTCGGTCAGGGTGACGGTGCCCGCATCGGCGTCATAGTCCAGGCGAATTCTAAGCTCAGGGTCATCCTCGTACAGGCTGTCATCTTTCAGGGCGGCGAAGCGCAGCTTGTCTTCCGCATCGGAGGCGTTGGAGATCAGCTCCCGCAGGAAGATTTCCTTGTTGGAATAGAGGGAGTGAATCATCAGGTGAAGCAGCTGCTTCACTTCGGTCTGAAAACCCAGGGTTTCTTTACCGGTTTCAACCGTCATGGCGCGGTATCTCCTGCTGAATGTCTGACTAACGTTTGGTGCACGCCCGGCGCCTGCCGGGGTGACACAAGGCTATTCATTACGTGGAGTCAATTTGGGGGCCCCGGTTGTCATTTCAAGGCCCCGGGGCGGTCTTCATTTTTCCAGCAGGAAATGCGCCCTCGCGGTTGCGATTGGCTCATTGCGGGATTTCTGCCAGGCGCTGATCATCACATTGGCTACCCGGTTACCCTGGCGGGTCAGGTGGCACTCCGCGTAGGTTTCGCGGTCCAGCCCCGCCCGCAGGTAATCAAGGGAGAAATCCACGATCTTGGGCATGCGGAAGGTGTCCTGGGACATCATCAGGTAAGTGGCTGCGGAAACCTCCATAAAGCCGCCGATCACGCCGCCATGGATCGCCGGCAGCATGGGATTGCCCAGGTTGGAGTCCTTGCGGGGCAGGCGGAAGATCAGGTCATCCCCGAAACGGTCGCACTGCAGACCGATGTAACCGGCGTAGGGAATGCTCTCCAGAAGTCGGGTAAAGTCACCGGTCTTCTGGGTTTCGCGAAGAATATCGGCACTGGTCATTCGGCCACCCCCATGATCATGTCGCGCCAGGATTTGGGTGTCGCTTCCTTGCCGATGCGCATAAAGGTACCGACACAGGTAGCGACAATCTCACCGTCATCCTGGAAGGCTTCACAGCGGGTGAACACGATGTTGCGGGTCATCTTGCGGATTTCAGCCCGGGCATAGACCGGTTGGCCGGGTTCCGCCGGACGCATGTAGTCCACACGCAGGTCCAGCGTGGGACACAGTTCGAACTCGTCCAGTGCGCAGATCATCACCGAGCCGGAGGTGGTGTCCATCAGGGTGGTGATAGCCCCGCCGTGGATGACACCTGTTTCCGGGTTGCCGATGATTTTTTCACTGTAGGGCAGGCACAGGGTCAGCTGCCCCCTGTCGGCATCTGCGACGGTCAACCCCAGATCACGGGCCTGGTTGAGAATGTTGATGAACCGGTCCACCCGGTCCATAAGCACTTTATCGGTCATAGCGATCCTGTCGTCAGGCGAAAAACGGGCGGATCATACCCCATTTCACAGATGGGTTCAGCGGCGACCCCGGGATTACGCGAGGACTGTGTGAAGCGACAGATTCCGCTATCATACCAGAGTGTTCACGAGGGAGACTCTGGGCACACATCTCTGACAACAGGCAAGGAGACCTACGTGAACAAATTGTCTTTGACCAGGGCCAGGGCGGCCATTATTTCTGCTGTTACCGCACTGATTCTTCTTACCAGCGGCTGCGCCACCAACCCGGTTACCGGCAAGTCCCAGCTTTCACTGATCGGCGAGAACGAAGAACGTCAGCTCGGCCAGGAGAACTATACACCCACCATCCAGGCCCAGGGCGGCCAGTTCTACCTTGACCCGGAACTCACCGTATACGTGCAGGAAGTGGGCGACAGGATGGCCGAAGTCAGCGACCGCCCCGACCTTCCCTACGAATTCACTGTGCTGAACAGCAGCGTGCCCAACGCCTGGGCGCTCCCGGGAGGCAAGATTGCCATCAACCGCGGGCTGTTGGTGAAGCTGGAAGACGAGGCCCAACTGGCCTCGGTACTTGGTCACGAGATTGTCCACGCGGCCGCCCGCCACAGCGTGCAGCGGATGCAGCAGGGTATGTTGCTGAGCGCCGGTATGGCCGGCCTTGGCCTGGCCCTGGGTGATAACGAATGGGGCGGCCTGATCATGGGCGGCGCAGCCGTGGGCAGCCAGATGGCTCTGGCCCAGTACAGCCAGTCCCACGAACTTGAATCCGACCGTTTCGGTATCGAGTACATGGTAGAGGCCGGCTACGATCCCCAGGCTGCAGTGGAACTACAGGAACTGTTCCTTGAACTGTCAGAGGGACGTTCATCGGGCTTTCTGGAGGGCCTGTTTGCCACCCACCCACCGTCACAGAAGCGGGTTGATGAGAACCGCCGCCTGGCGCGGGAGCTGGGCACCGATGGTGTCCGCAACCGGGAGAAGTACCAGGGCATGATCGCAGAAGCGAAGCGCCTGCAGCCGGCCTACGACCTGCATGACGAAGCCCTCGAGCTGGCTGGTGACGAAAAGTACGAGGCGGCGCTGGACAAGGTTAACAAGGCCCTGGAAATGGCGCCGCGGGAGGCAGCCTTCCACGCCACCCGGGCCCGCCTGCATGACGCCATGGACAACCCCGAAAAGGCCGAGGCAGATTTTGACAAAGCCGTCGAACTCTATCCGGAAATGTTCAGTTACCGCCTGTACCGGGGCCTGAGCCGCCTCGACAAGGGTAACCTGCAGGGCGCCCGGGCTGACCTGGAGGCCTCTGCAGAAGTGGTCCCCACGTCCATTGCCTATCTGAGGCTGGGCGATATTGCTGCCGAGCAGGGTGACCGTAACAAGGCGGCAGCCTACTACAACGAAGTTGCCAAGACTGAGGGCGAACTGGCCGAAGAAGCGAAACGCAAGCTGTCGAACCTGAAATAGCCCAGTGATACCGGAGGGCAGCCCCCTGCCCTCCGGTCATCCCCATCCCTTCCCTCCATCCGGCATTGACTTGGCCAGGCAATCCACCTGAAACTCAGGGTTCCCGGCCTGCCCACGAAGGTGTTGCCCATGTTGGAAAGCTTCTCCCGCTCCGCCGCGCGCCGTGCGCGCCGGCAGTACGTCGCCCTGATGTTCCGCTTCATGGGACATGCCCTGGAAGCCATTTCCCGTTTCGACAAGACCGTTATCGACGAGGCCCGGGATCTCCCCGAGGGTCTGGTGTTCCAGATGACGGTATTGCCTTCAGGCCCCTCGCTGGCGGTTGAACACACGGGGCATGGTTCGCTTCGTTTCCTGGGCAGTCGCTATCAGGGCCCCGTGGATCTGTCCATCCGCTTCAAGCACCTGGCCCATGCGTTCCTGGTGCTTTCCTTCCAGGAGAAAACCGTGGAGGCCTTTGCCAACGACCGCATGGTGGTAGACGGTGATATTGCCCTGGCCGTGCGCATGACCCGGATTCTTAACCGTCTGGAAGCCATCATTCTGCCGCGCCTGATTGCTCGCAGGGCTGTGAAGGAATATCCGGCCGAGCTCGGTCTGCTGGAAAAATTACCCGGAGCCATCGGTGTCTATCGCCGGGTGGCATTCTCGATGATCCGCGATCTGCGCAAGGAGGCCCTGTCACAATGAGCCGCTATTACGAATTTTTCTGTCCGGTAAAGGTCATCGCTGGTGAGGCCGCACTGGAGCACCTGCCCTACGAACTGACCGGAATCGCCTCTGTCCGCCCCATGATCATCACCGATGCCGGCGTGCGTGCCGCCGGCCTGCTGGATCCGGTCATGGCCGCCTGTGAGGAGAGCGACGTCCGCATTGCCGCCATCTACGATGAAGTACCCCCGGACTCCTCCACGACAACGGTCCGGGAAATTGCCAACCTCTATCGCGACCAGGAGTGCGACGCCATTATTGCCATCGGCGGTGGCTCCTCCATTGATACCGCAAAGGCGGTGAACATTCTGGTGTCGGAGGGTGGCGACGACATCGCTGCATACAGCGGCGCGGGCGTCCTGACACGGCCCCTGCGTCCCTTCTTTGTGATTCCGACAACCGCCGGTACCGGGTCGGAAGTCACCTCTGTCGCTGTCATTGCCGACACCGGACGGTCAGTGAAACTGCCTTTCACCTCGTCTTTCCTGCTGCCCAATGCGGCCATCATCGACCCGAGGATGACCCTCACCCTGCCGCCCCATATCACTGCGGCAACCGCCATGGATGCTCTGACCCACGCCACCGAGGCCTATACCTGCCTGGCCAGGAATCCGCTCAGCGATGCCTATGCGACAGCGGCTATCAAAAAAATCGGGCGCTCACTGCTGCCAGTGATGGACCAGCCGGACGACGCCCAGGGCCGGCTCGATCTGGCGGAAGCCTCCACGATGGCCGGTATTGCGTTCTCCAATTCCATGGTGGGCCTGGTCCACTCCCTGGGCCATGCCACCGGCGCCATCTGTCACCTGCCCCATGGACTCTGCATGAGCCTCTACCTGCCGTTCGTACTGGAATACAACCTGGAAGAGATTCGTGACCCCCTGGCAGACCTGCTGCTCTACCTGGAAGGCCCCGAAGTATGGGCAGCCACCCCCGCCTCCCGGCGTGCAGAGGCCACCATATCCGCCATCCGCCACCTGCGGGATGAGTTGCACCATCGCTGCGAGCTCCCCAGAACCCTGCGGGAAACCGGCAAGGTAAAAGAAGAGCAACTGGACGCCATTGCACGTCAGGCCCTGGACGATGGATCTATCATCTACAATCCTCGCGAGGCAACCCTGAAAGAAGTCCGGTTAATACTCGATAAGGCCTGGGGATGAGACAGACTCCTGCTTTTTGAGGGTTGAATCGCACAGCGAAACACGCAACAATCTTCGTAAGCTAAGAAGGGGGCTGGTAACCACTGCGGAAACAGGTGCTTGTTTACCAGCGCCCCTGGTTTGCACGGAAGCATTCAATCCGAACCCTGCGGCTTTGGATGCAACTCCAGACCGTGTAAAACAGCACTAACAGGGTATCTTTAAAATGCTTCATCCCGTCTTGCGCTGGCTCGTCCCGGCCATGATCCCCCTGGCGACGACGCTGGTCAGTGCCAGCGAATCCACCGCTTCCGGCAGCGTGCCGGACGGCCAGGAACGGACCCTCAACTTCAATGTATCCACCAGTGGTTATCCCCCCTATATCATCCACCATGAAGATGGCAGTTATGGCGGCATAGCTTTCGAGGTGGTCAGCCGAGTGGCGAACCGCCTCGGGTACGACCTCAAGCCGTATGAGATACCGCGCAAACGGGTGGATGCCATGTTGCTGGACGGCCATATCGATGCGTCACCCAGGGCAAGGGAATGGACGACAGAACCGAGTGAATTCCTGTTCACCGACGCCATGGTTTCAATCCGGGAGGTTTTCTTTACGCCGGCGGACTCAGACTTCCGCTTTGAAGGAGTGGAGCAATTGCGGGACGTGACCCTGGTAACACCACTGGGCTATCACTACCCCGAACTGGAGCCGCTGTTTGAAAACGGCACCATTGAACGGTACGAAGTGTCCGGCGACCGGGACATCTTTACCTACCTGCTTCACGGCCGTGGCCTGGACGCCGCTGTGGCTGACCTGGGCGTCGGCCAGTGGATCATCCGTCAGAACAACTGGCATGGACAGTTCCGTCACAGCGAGCAGGCCCTCAGCGACTACGGCTATCGCCTGATGCTGCGCCCGGACTGGCAAAGGTTCGCCGAGGACTTCAACCAGGAACTGGCAAAAATGAAAGCCAGCGGCGAACTGGACCAGATCCTCGACCAGTATCGATGAGTCGTGGCGTCCGCCGCCTGACCTCCCCCGGCGGACGACCTGATCACCATGCCGTCATCATTCCAGTCGCCGTAACAGCAGCATTGGGCTGACCTGGAGCACCGGCCGGAGCTGCCAGCGACCCAGCAACGCCAGCACCACACCGCTGATCACGGGAATCGGCAACGCCACCTGCCAGTGCCAGCGGAACTCGCCGCCGAACATCCGGTATTGCAGGGCCCAGACTGCCGTTTCTGCCGCCAGCACACCCAGTATCCCTGCCAGTAAACCCGCCAGGCCGAACTCCAGCATGGTGCTGTTCACCAGCAATGACTGACGCCCGCCCAGGGTTCGGAGCAAGGCCCCCTCCCGTTGCCGGTCCTGAAGGGTAGCGCTCACCACCGCCGCCATCACCACCAGTGAGGCGGCCAGGATAAGGGCCAGTATTGCCTCGATAGCCTGGGTCACCTGGCGCACAATGTCCTGGATTCGCTCGATAATGTGGTCAACTTCCAGCAGGGATACCGTAGGGAACTCACGGGTAAATTCGTTAAGGGCGTCCTTGCGGTCCTCCGGCAGATAGAAACTGGTAATCCAGGTGGCTGGCAACCCGTCCAGCGCACCGCCAGGAGGAAATGCCATGTAGAAGTTGGGTTTCATACTCTCCCATTGCACAGTACGGATACTGGTGATTGGTTCGGCGATGGTTTCCGAGCCGATGGTAAAACCAAGCACATCGCCGACCCCAACGCCCAGTTCGGCCGCCAGTTCCGCTTCCACGGAGACGCCTTCAGTCTGCTCGCTACCGAACCAGTCCCCCTCAACAATGCGATTGTCCTCCGGCAGGCTATCCATCCAGGTGAGATTCAGCTCGCGATTAAGGGCGTTCACACTGTCATCCTTGCTGACCACCTGCCTTACCGGCTGGCCGTTTATTTCGGTCAGGCGCCCCCGCACCATGGGATAGAGCGTATCCAGCCCCTGGCCCTGCCGATTCCAGAAGGCTTCCACTTCGTCCACGGTCTCCGGGGCAATGTTGATCAGGAAGTGGTTCGGAGTCTGCTCCGGAAGCTGTGCCTGCCAGTCCGCGAGCAGTGAGGAACGCACCAGTATCAGTGTGCTGGCCAGCATCAATGTCATGGCGAACACGGCAATCTGTGACAGGCTCGCCCGGCGGTGCCGGTACAGGCCCACCAGCGCCAGCCGCCAGGCGTTACCACCACCGGTGACCCGGCGCAGGGCCAGCAACAGCAGCCAGCCCAGCAGGGCGAGAATGCCCAGTAACGCTACCAACCCGCCGATCAGCGCCACCACCAGCATGACTTCACGGGCATACAGCCACACCAGGCCGAATATGGCCACCACGGCAATGGCGATATCACTCCAGGCGCGACTGTCCGCCTCACCGGGCTGACTGCGCAATACCCGCATGGCCGGAACATGCCGCAGGCGGCGAATGGGCGGATACGCAAACGCAAACAGTGAGACGACCGCCGTGGCCAGCGCGGGTAACAGCGACGGCAGATCCACCGTGAACGGAACCTCCTGCTCCAGCACCCGGGCCATCAGATTGTTGAGAAAGCCATAGACCGGGAGTGCCACCAGCAACCCTCCAGCCATACCCGCCAGGCCCCAGACAGAGAGACGCATCAGGTACATATGGCCGATGCGCCGGCTGGACAGGCCCAGGGTCTTGAGCAGGGCGACCGTGTCCCGCTGGCCAACGGCAAACTGGCGACTTGCCACCGCTACCGCCACCGATGCCAGCAGCACCGCGATGCTGCCCCCCAGCAGCAGGAAGCGCTCAGCCCGCTGGAGTGATTCGGAGAGGGCTTCGCCATCGCGGATGCTTTCCCATTCATGGGAAGGTTCCAGTCGCGGCTGAAGCCACTGGTAGAAACCGTCAAGCGCAGCTTCTTCACCGGCGAACAGGTTAACGTATTCCACGCGACTGCCTTCCTGGATGACGCCGGTAGCCTCCACATCGTCCGCGTGCATCATCACCCGGGGAGCCAGCCCGCCGAGGTTAAAGCCACCATCCGGCTCCCGGACCAGCAGACCGGACACGGTGAGCTCAAGGTTACCCACCTCGACGGTGTCGCCCACGTCAATTTCCAGCAACCGCATCAACCGGGGGTTCAGCCAGGCTTCCCCGGGACGCGGACCCTGACCAAGCAACTGCCGGTCACCGCCGGCATCCTGCTGAAACTCGATCTGGCCGCGCAACGGATACTCATCGCTGACCGCCTTTATGGACACCAGCTGGAAGCGCTCGCCACCGCCAAGCATGGTTGAGAATTCCACCATACGGGCAGTCTGCAGCCCCCGGTTTCGAGCCTCTTCCCGCCATTGGGCCGGTATGGGTTTGCCATGCTCGGCCTCAAGCTGCCGGTCCGCCGCCAGGAAAGAACTGGCCGAGGTAATCAGCGTACGCTGTAGCTGGCTGGCGAACAGGGCAATGATCGCAACCGTGGCCACCGCAATGATCAGGGCACTGAGCACCACCTTGACGTCCCGCTGGCGCCAGTCCCGCTTGACGGAACCCAGTTTCCGGCTGGCGGACATCAGGCGGTCTCCTCACGGGAGGCTTCCAGGTGCCCGGCCTCGATGGTCAGGCGACGCTGACAACGGGCAGCGAGGGTCTCGTCATGGGTGACCATGACGAGGGTAGTGCCCTGTTCCCGGTTCAGGGCCATCAGCAGCTCCTGGATCTCCTGACCGGTCTGGTTATCCAGGTTGCCGGTGGGCTCATCCGCAAACAGGATCACCGGCTCACAGGCGAACGCCCGGGCAATGGCCACCCGCTGTTGCTCACCTCCGGAAAGCTGGCGCGGGGTATGAGTGAGGCGATCACCGAGCCCTACACGCCCGAGCAGCTCCCGGGCCCGGGCCTGCGGGTCCGGGAAATCCGCCAGCTCCAGGGGCAGCATGACGTTTTCCAGGGCAGTGAGCGCCGGCAGTAACTGGAACGACTGAAACACGAAGCCGACCCGCCGGGCCCGCAAGGCAGCCCGCTCGTCTTCACTCAGGCGGCTGATGGCCTTGCCCTCCAGCACAACTTCCCCTTCAGTGGGCGTATCCAGCCCGGCCAGCAGCCCCAGCAACGTGGTCTTGCCGGAGCCGGAGCGGCCGACAATGGCGACGGATTCCCCCCGCTTGATTTCGAGACTGACCCCTTGCAGGATGGTGAGCGTATCTCTGCCCAGATCCACCCGCTGCGTCAGGTCGGTTACCGTGAGAATGGCTTCGGAAGTCTGTCGGGGTCCGCTGGAAAGGTCTGTCACGTATGCTCCGGGAACTGATTCAGTATTCGCCACTCTATCCTGCCTGATGGAAAGACACGAGGACGCTCAATGGTCGTTAACTCTGTGGTTGCTTCTATAACTACGGCATTTTCCCGCCAGAGATCAACGGTTCTGGTTTTCTGGTTACTGGCATGCCTGATCCTGCCCGGGGCCGCCAACGCCAACACCATACTGGTGATGGGCGACAGCCTGAGCGCCGCCTACGGGGTGGAAACAGACACCGCCTGGGTCAACCTGCTTCGGGAACGGCTGGACGAACAGGACCGTGAGCAGTGGCAGGTGGTTAATGCCAGCATCAGCGGCGAAACCACCGATGGCGGCGCCCGTCGCCTGCCGGCGCTGCTGGATCGGCACCAGCCGGATATCGTCATTATCGAACTGGGCGGCAACGACGGCCTGCGGGGCTTCCAGCCGCCGGTAATCCGGGACAACCTGTCGGCCATGATCGAAGCCTCCCAGGAGGCCGGTGCCAGGGTGCTGCTGGTCGGCATGCAGATTCCTCCCAACTATGGCGCCAGCTATACCCGCCTGTTCACCGAAATGTTCCCGGACCTGTCCGACCAGTATGACACGGCCCTGGTTCCCTTCTTTCTGGACGGAATCTACAACGGCGATGGCCTGATGCAGGACGATGGCATTCACCCCACCAGCGAAGCCCAGCCGCGCCTGCTGGAAAACGTCTGGCCACACCTTCAGCCGCTGCTGCAGGAAACAGCCTCCGCAAGCCGATAAGCTTTAAGGGGTCAGGCCTGATGGACGAGCGCGCCAAGATAATCCACCGCCCGTTGCTCGGACCAGTACCAACCCCCACGGCCAAACTGCGCAAAGCCCACATGCCCGCCATGGCGGGTGGTCTCCAGTTGCGTCCATGCACCCAGCACTTTCTGACCCTCCGGAAAGCAGGCCGGGGAGAGGAAGGGGTCGTCGGCGGCGTTCACGATAAGCGCCGGCACCCGAATATCCCTGAGGCGAAACAGTGACGATGCCCGGTACCAGTAGTCCCGGGCACTGGCGAAGCCATGAAGCGGTGCGGTGTAGCGCTCATCAAACTGATGGAAGGTGCGGATCTGGTCGTAGCCCTCCATGGTTATCCGGTCCGGGAAACGCCGGGCCTTTTCCGCCATCTTGGGCTTCAGGTCGCGGATAAAACGTGACATATACAGCCGGCGGCTTGGCAGCGCCAGCACATCAGCACCGCCGGCCAGGTCGCAAGGCACCGAGAAGGTCACCGCCCCGGCAATCCGGCTGTCCACCGCTTCTCCCTGCTCGCCGAGGTATTGAAGGGTCAGATTACCGCCCATGCTGAAGCCGGCCAGCGCCATGGCGCGGTAACCCTGGTCAAGGCCATGGCGAACCACCACATCCAGGTCTTCAGTGGCGCCACTGTGGTAGAACCGGGGCTGACGATTCATGACACCGCCACAGGAGCGGTAGTTCCACGCCAGCACATCCCAGCCCGCTGCCAGCAGCGCACGGGCCAGTCCCAGTACGTAGGGCCGCCGGCTGTGTCCTTCCAGACCGTGACAGATAACCGCCACCCGGTCCGCACCCTGTCGATACCAGTCGAGCCAGAGCTCATCATCGTCCGGTGTAGCCACGGCTTCCGCTTCGGGCTCCCGCAGGTCCACACGGCGGAACAGGCTCGGCCAGATTGACTGGGCATGGCCGTTACGAAGCCACACCGGGGCCCGGTAAGGGGCCGTGGATGTCACCTCTGAAGGCGCGTCTTCAGGGCTTGCAGAAACCGCTGTATCAGACATGGTGAAAATTTGAATCCTGTGTTTTCAGGGGCTTGACCCCACCCCCCAAAGACCTTAATATGCGCGCCATCTCGACGCCAATCCCCGATAGCTCAGTTGGTAGAGCAACGGACTGTTAATCCGTTTGTCCCTGGTTCGAGCCCAGGTCGGGGAGCCATATTCCGAAAAGCCGCCACCTTTTACAAGGTTGGCGGCTTTTTATTTGGTGGACATTGCGCTTCACTCCCGCCGCCCCTGCACTCACCCATCTTCGGATAACACCCATCCGATACCATTCAAGAAATCGCCCCCACGGCCGTTAACTCCATAACCTGTCCGCATTCCCATGGAGCATCAGACCGCCGATGTCACTGTTTTCCAGAAGCATTCTCGCCCGAGTCCTCTCTGTTGTCCTTGTAGCCAACCTGCTGGTCGCTGTCTGTGCCCTGCTTTATTTCAGCCACTCGCTGAGTTCAAACCGGGAGTACCACGCCCTCGCCAGCAACCAGATGGTCAGCGCCCTGGAAGCCGAAAACATCCTGAACCAGTTCAAGACCCAGGTACAGGAGTGGAAAAACGTACTGATACGGGGCAGCAATGACGACCAGCGAAACAAGTACTGGCGCCAGTTCCAGCAGCAGGAAACGGGTATTCAGCAGGCGCTGGATACGCTTCTACCCCGACTTCAGGATGATGAGACCAGGGCCCTTATGAGCCGATTCCAGGACGCCCACCAGCGTATGGGCCGGGACTACCGTAACGGGTACGAAGCCTTCACCCGGGCGGATTACGATCACCGGGCCGGCGACAAGGCCGTACAGGGCATTGACCGCGAGCCGGCACAACTGATCGAAGAGGCATCGGCGCTGATTCGTGAGCAGGCGCTGGCGCGGGCCACCACCCTGAACGAATCCGTCAGTCGCAACACCACGCTTATCGGAACCCTGATGCTGCTGGCGATCGTTGCCGGTACGCTATTGTGCATTCTGGTACTTTCCCGGTCGGTTGTGCGACCTGTCCGCACCCTGACCGATCAGCTCTACAGCCTGGGTAAAGGTGACCTGTCAGACCCGGTCACCTTGCGACGTGAGGATGAACTGGGCCGCCTGGCCGATGCTGCCCGTAACCTGCACGCTTTCCTCTCGGAAACCGGTACCCTGATGGGGCGCTTCGCCGAGCAGCTTTCCGGAAACAGCGAGAGCCTGCGAAGCAATGCCCAGGCCGTTGCAGACCATTCCGATCACTCCCACCAGCGCATCGAGCAGATCGCCACGGCAATGAACGAAATGTCCGCCACTGCCCAGGATGTGGCCAGCCACGCAACCTCGGTATCCGTAGAAACCCGGGAAGCCACCACCGAAGTGGACGACGCTGACAACCGCACCCAACAGGCCACCCAGAGCATGAGCCGCCTGAGCGACCAGATCCGTCAGTCAGCCCAGACCGTGGAACGACTGGCTGGCGACGGCCGCAAGGTCAGCGAGGTAATGGGGGTTATCCGGGAAATTGCCGACCAGACCAACCTGCTGGCCCTGAACGCAGCCATTGAGGCGGCACGGGCCGGCGAGGCAGGCCGGGGCTTTGCGGTGGTGGCGGACGAAGTGCGAAACCTGGCAGCCAAGACCCAGGAAGCCACCACCCGAATCGATACCATCGTGGAGACCATCACCAGGGGCTCCAACGATGCCACCGAATTCATGCGCGCCAGTGAAATCGTTGCCGGCGAGACCAGCGAGGCCGTGGACGCCGTTCGTCAGACCCTGGCAGGCATCAACGACCGCATGAAACAGATCAGCGACGCCACCATCCAGGTAGCCACAGCGGCAGAAGAACAGACCAGCGTATCAGATGACATCAACCGTAATGTCACTGATGTGGCAGAGACAGCCGAGAGCATGCGCTCCAGCGCCGAAGAAAACCTCCGCCGGGTCCCGGAACTGGAAAGCATGGCCCGGGAAGCCAGGGAACTGGCGTCCCGGATCCACCAGAAGCACTGACTGCAAGGGTGGTCAGTTAACCTCCGGCCACCCCATGAACGCCCTGAGCACCTGGTACAGCGTATAGCCGTCCCGGGTGCCACAAAGCTCACGGATTGAGTGCATGCCCAGCTGAGGCACACCGATATCCAGGGTGGTCACCCCGAGGTTGCCCGCCGTAATTGGCCCGATGGTACTGCCACAGCCCATATCGCTACGCACCACAAAGGTCTGGTGTGGCAGGCCCAGCTCGTCACTGATGTGCCGGTACAGGGCCGCTGAACGGCTGTTGGTGGCATAGCGCTGGTTGTGGTTCACCTTGATCACCGGCCCCTGGTTCAGCAGCGGACCATGGTTCTCGTCATGGCGGTCAATATAGTTGGGGTGCACGCCGTGGGCGTTATCAGCAGAGATCATCATGGACCGGGCAATCACCCGACTGCGACACTCCGCCCCGCACCAGCGGTCCAGCACCGAGGACAGGAAAGGCCCCTGGGCGCCTTCCGCCGACATGCTGCCCACTTCCTCATGGTCATTGCACACCAGCAGTGCCGGCTCATCACCGGTGGCATCCAGCAGAGACTGCAGGCCAATGTAGCAACTGAGCAGGTTATCCAGCCGCGCAGAGGTAATAAACTCGTCCCGCAAACCAGACAGACTGGCGGGCTGGGCATCATAGAAACTCAGCTCATAGCCCAGCACCTTGCCAATGGACTGCTCCGGGTACTCCTTGAGCACCTGCGCCTCCAGCAGATCAGCAAAGGCCGTCCTGTCATCATCCGGCGCCTGCATCAGCACCGGCGGCAGGTCCGTCTGGGCATTGATGGAACGGTTGCTGTTGGCCTCCCGGTCAAGGTGGATCGCCAGGCTGGGGATAAACGCCACCGGCCGCCGGAAATCCACCAACCGGTCCTGAACCCTGCCCTGCCCGTCCAGCAGGGTTACCCGCCCGGCCAGCGACAGATCCCGGTCAAACCAGGGGTTGAGCAGTACGCCACCATAGACTTCCACCCCCAACTGGTAGAAACCTTTTCGATGCAGTTCAGGATTGGGCTTCACTTTAAGGCAGGGGCTATCGGTATGCGCCCCGACCATGCGAACACCCGACTCCAGCGGCGACCGCTTGCCGGTCCAGAACGCCACAATGGATGAGCCGTTTCGGATTACGTAGTAGCCCTGCCCCTGCTGCAGGCTCCACTCTTCCCGTTCATCCAGGGCCTGAAACCCGGCCTTGTCCAGGGTCTGGGCCATGTTGCGGGTTGCGTGCCAGGGGGTGGGTGAAGTTGAAAGGAATTCGAGCAGGTTCTGGTTAAAGCTGGTGTGTTCCATAGGTTCTCAAAGACTCGCACGGGAATTCAGTTGGGATGAGTATCTCATGGGGACCGGGGTGTACTCTACTGAGGGGTTAAGCTTACAGGTGCCAACAGATTTAGGACTGGAACAACTTGAATCCCAGATTTATCACCGAAAGTTGAAGGACTGGGGCCGGTATGGTTTTCCGGGACCTTCAGCCCTGATCAGCGAACTGCTCCAAAGTCAGAAGGGTCAGGTGGGGGGATTATTTTTCGAGACCTTCAAAAACAGGGACGTTTTTGAAGAGCCTCCAGGGATGGATCCACGGCGTGTCTCGAAAAATCGTCCCCCCACCTGGCCCTAGGCAGGCACTATCAGTCCTGAAAAACGCAGAACTCGAGAACCGTGCTTCCCTGTCGGCCCGCTATTGGGTAGCCTCTTCCAGGACACGCGGTGAATACTTCCCTGTACGCTCTTCAAAAACGTCCCTGTTTTTGAAGGTCCTGGAAGAGGCTACCCAACACCGGCCCTCACTTCGTGCTGGCATGGATTTTCTCAGCCGCTGATCATCGAATACTTAGGAGCCAATATGCCGCAGGGCATCCCCCACTTTCTGGACATCGAATACTTCCAGAACGACGATGTGTTCTTCCCCACCGCGATCGCCTGGAGCCTGGCCGACGGCCGCATGAAAACCGTCGTCATCGAACCGGACGAAAGCTGGCTGCCCCAGGACGCCGAACTGGCCGAAGACGAACTCCGGTACCTGCGGGAACAGGGCGTCCCCCTGATCGAACTGGCCCGGGCGCTACACGAAGACCTGCCCGACCAGCAGGTCTACACCGACGGCATCGACCCGGACGAAACCCTGATCGACCTCATCTTCGACGCCGTCGCCATGCCCGTCCCCTTCGAACTGGCTCCCCTGGACGACCTGATACCGGGCCTGGACCGGGACGCCCTCGAAGACCACCGCCGGGACCTCATGTTCGAAAAGGGCCTTGAGCCCCAGCTGCCGGAAAACGGCGTCTACGCCCTGCTCCTGCTTGCCCGCCAGGAAGGCCTTATCGAAGCCCCCGAGGCGGACCAGCACAACGACGAATGGTGACCCTCAGACCTTGTGACGGATATGCCAGCACTGATGGATCCGGGGGTTGCGCTGGAAGTCCCGGTCCAGGGTGGCCGGGGTCACATCCTCCACCTCAAACAGCTCGCCCAGATCCTCATCGAGCCGGAAACGACGGAAATTATTGGAGAAGATGAGCACCCCGTCGGCGGTCAGCCGGGACATGGCCTGGCGGATAAGCTTGCCGTGGTCCCTCTGGATATCCAGCACTCCCTGCATCCTGGCAGAGTTCGAGAAGGTGGGTGGGTCCATGAAAATCAGATCGAAACGCTGATCCGGTGACGGCCTGTCCGCCAGCCATTTCAGGCAGTCCGCCTGCTCCACCATGTGTTTCTTCGGATCAGCACCATTGAGCGCCAGGTTCTCCCGGGCCCAGTCCACATAGGTATTGGACATATCCAGGCTCAGGGACCGGCTGGCGCCCCCGGCCACCGCCTGCACGGTGGCCGCACCGGTGTAGCAGAACAGATTCAAAAAGCGTTTGTTACGGGCATGGTCGCGAATCCAGCGTCGTACCGGGCGATGATCCAAGAACAGGCCGGTATCCAGGTAGTCCCTCAGGTTCACCTTCAGGCGACTGCCCAGCTCGTCCACCTCCATGAACTCGCCGGTGACATCCTGCTTCTCATACTGGCGGGTTCCGGTCTGACGCTGGCGTTGTTTGCACACCACCTGGTCCGGTGCCACGCCCAATGCCTCGGGTATCACCGCCAACGCTTCCGCCAGGCGTTCCCTGGCGCTTTTTTCATCCACGGATTTCGGGGCAGCGTATTCCTGTACGTGAACTCGGTCGCCGTAGATATCGATGGCCATGGCAAATTCCGGCATGTCCGCATCGTAGAGGCGGTAGCACTGGATATTCTGCTTGCGGGCCCACTGGCCAAGGGCTTTCAGGTTCTTCTTCAGCCGGTTCGCCAGCATCTGCGCCCGCTCGGGGTGGCTGATTTTCGCGCGGACCTCTCCCGGTGCCGTCACCTCCCTCGGGCGGACAATATTGTCCTCGTTAATGTCGAACAACAGCAGCTGGGCCGGTATCTTGCCGTTGAAGAACCGGTACTGTTTATGGCTTCGCAGGCCTAGGGAATGCCCCAGCTCGGGGGCACCGGTGAACACGCCCAGGCGCCAGCCAGGCAGGTGCTCCCGGACGGCTTCCCCCAGGGACTGGTACACGACTCCCAGCTCCCGCCGTTCACTGAGGCGCTCACCATAGGGCGGGTTGACCAGGACCAGGCCCTCGGCGGCCCATTGTCCGTCCCGATGGAAATCCTTTACCGCCCGTGACTCCACATGGATGATCCCGTCCAGCCCGGCCCGGGCAATATTGCGCCAGGCGGTGGCGATCACCCGGCTGTCCTGGTCGTAGCCAACAAGGCGCGGTACCCGGCCCTGCTTGCCTTCCCAGGCCCGGCGTTCAGCCTCCTGCCGCAACTCCATCCAGGTTTCCGGCTGATGGCCCAGCCAGCGCTCAAAGCCGAAGCCCTGGCGCAACCTCCCAGGGGCCTGGTCCAGGGCCATCATGGCCGCTTCGATCACCAGTGTCCCGGAACCGCACATGGGATCAACAAAGTCGCCCCCCTCTGCGGCAATGTCCGGCCAGCCCGCTCGCATCAACAGGGCTGCGGCGAGGTTCTCCCTCACCGGCGCAACCCCCTTCTCCGTGCGATAGCCACGCATGTGCAGACTGTCGCCGCTCAGATCTACAGCAATGTTCAGCTCCCCCCGGTGCAGGCGGGCTGACACGGTGATGTCCGGGTCCTTTGCGTCTACGCTGGGCCGCACCGTGCCCTTCCCCCGCAGCCGGTCCACCACCGCGTCCTTGACTTTCTGCGCCCCGTACTGGGTGTTGCGAATAAGCTCGTTGGTGCCCGTAAACACCACACGGAACTTGCCGGTTACGGCCAGATGGGCTTCCCAGGGTATCTCATGGACACCCTGATAGAGGGATTCATTGGTGCGGGCATCCACCGTCGCCAGGTGCAAGAGCACCCGGTTGGCCAACCGGGACCAGAGACAGGCCCGGTACCCTTCCGCCAGCCCGCCCCGCACCCATACACCAGCCGGTGCCGTCTTCAGCGGCTCCAGCCCGAACGACACCAGCTCCGTCTGCAGCAGGCTGTCCATGCCCTTGGGACAGGTTACAAAGAATTCGTATTGCTCGGCCACGGGCACCTCCGGGTCAGCCTTCCGCCTGTGGCAGGCGGAAGGCCAGTATTGAGTTACGGGATTAACGAGTCAGGGTAGCGCATGGTAACCGACTGCGGTTATTTCACATAAACATAAAGGCGCGGTCACATAGATGAAATAAGTACTGTACTCCGCCACCGGATTCATCATAGGGTGTCATAGACGCGTCAAATAAAGGGAGTGCCCTGTGGCCTCCCTGATTCAGGATCCTGACTGCCTTGTCGGGAAGTAACCCGGGACCTTGAGGGTCTGTTATTGAATGGGTTCTTCCACTAGACACTGGCAGACGTGTACACGCTTGTTCTGTAAATCCATGTAGGTGAGGAACAGCATGAAAAGACAGAAAAGAGACATGTACGCTCGCGCATTCAAGCGGGGATACCAGGCCGGCGTGTCCGGTAAATCCAAGGACAGTTGCCCACTGGACCAGCCAGAAGTCCGACAGGAATGGCTGAACGGGTGGCGGGAAGGACGCACCGATCACTGGGAGGGCATGACCGGCGTTTCCGGCATTCACAGGCTTGCTGCCAACGGCACGGCCTGACGGTCACCCTGGACAATTCCCGCGTGCTCCGGGCTGAAAGAGTGTCTCTGATAGATGTTTTTTCTGTACTTCAGGTAATAAGTACGACCAGAGACTGGCCGCTTTCAGGCGGACACACAACACAAAACGATCTCAAGGCGTCGTCTAACTGACGAAGAACACACTCTGACAATCTGGTTTACTACAGGGGCGCACCGGCTCCCCTCCATCAACCGCCGGAACCTGAAATCGGGTCCACCCGACCCGAACCAGACATAACCATGTCGCCACGGGGTTTATTCCCCGCACGGGCCCGCTCAGCGGGCCCTTTATTTTTCGCACCGACAGAAGTTTCCCTTGCTGCGGCTACTGCCCAGCCTTCAGTGCCCGGATGGCCTCCACCGCCTCCTTCACCAGCACCGGCCCCCGGTAAATAAAGCCCGTATACACCTGGACTAGGCTCGCACCCGCGCGGATCTTCTCCGCAGCACTGGCACCATCCCGGATACCGCCGACACCAATGATCGGGATTTCATCACCGAGCACCTCGTAAAGCCCTCTGATAACTCGCAAAGACGACTCGCGAACCGGGTCACCGCTCAGGCCGCCAGCCTCGTCAGCATGCTGATGTCCTTTGACCGCGTCTCGACTGATAGTGGTATTGGTGGCCACCACACCGTCAATTCCCGCCTCGAGCAAGGCATTCGCCACAAACCGGATTTCCCCGTCGTCCATATCCGGAGCGATTTTTACCGCCAGCGGAACATAGCGGCCGGTTGCCTGATGCTGGATTCGCTGCTCTTCCTTTATTGCCTGCAACAACTGCCGGAGGGAATCACCGAACTGGAGATCCCTTAGTCCCGGCGTGTTGGGAGAAGATACATTGACGGTAATATAATCGGCGTAGTCGTAGACGGCCGCGATACCCTTGCGGTAATCCGACTCTGCCTCATCCGCGGGGGTCACCTTGTTCTTGCCCACATTGATCCCAAGCACCCCGGCATAGCGACGTTTGGCAACCCGGCCCACCAGGTGATCCAGACCTTCATTATTGAAGCCCATGCGATTGATGATCGCGTGGTGTTCCGGCAAGCGGAACATCCGGGGCGCAGGGTTACCGGGCTGGGGCTGTGGTGTGACGGTACCCACTTCAATAAAGCCAAAGCCCAGGGCACCCAGACCCTGAAGGTGATCCGCGTTCTTGTCCAGGCCAGCAGCCAGTCCCACCGGATTGGGAAAATCCAGCCCCATTACCTTGACCGGAAGATTGGCCGGTGGCGGCACCAGGGCCTTCAGCAGGCCGCTGGCCGCGGCCAGGTCCAGGCCGGTCAGTGCAACCCGGTGAGCGGTTTCCGGAGGCAAGGTGAACAAAATCCTGCGAAGCAACGTATACATACAAAACCCTGGTTGATATCGCGAATACAGTACTGGTCAAGAAAACGTCGAAACAGCGTGACCCTGAAAAATCTTCTGGTATTATTTCGCGCCTTCTGAACGGGCTGCGAGTATAGCGGAAGTTTTCCACAGTGGCTTCTGTTGCATGGCGATGACCTCTAAATGACTGTCTGGTTAAGGTCTTGTGACCTTTTCCACGAATTCTGTGGATAACTCTGTTGAAAATCCCCTTTCAACCGGGCTGATCCCTTGCCTCGAGCCGCCCCCTGCAAATTGATCAATTTTTGATCAGTTATTTTTCTTTTTATTTTCAGCATTTTATATTGGTCAAAGCAGCGATTTCGGCTTTAGACTACCCTTGTTTTAGCCGTTAGCCGTACATCGTACTTGTGCATAAAACGAACACATTTCTGTGATCCAAGTCTCATAAACAGGGCCATTTTACAGGAGTTGACATGTCAGCCAGTCACCAGCATCGCCTGGACGGTGAGTTCCGCGCCGCATCCCGGGTGACCATCATCGGCATGATACTGGATGCCGTACTTGGTCTTCTGAAATGTATCGTAGGGCTGCTATTCAACTCCCAGGCATTGTTTGTGGACGGTATCCACTCGTTCACCGATGTGGCATCCGACCTGGTGGTCCTGGTGGTCATGAAGCTCTCCAGGAGGGGGCCAGACGCGGATCACCCTTATGGGCACCAGCGCTTCGAAACCCTGGGCACGATGATTCTGGGCAGCTTCCTGATCGCGATTGGCGGTGCCCTCGCCTGGGACAACCTTTGGCGGGTACTGATAGCTGGTGAACTGGGGATTCCTGGCTGGCCCGTTCTGGCGATCGCAATCCTGTCGATTCTTGGCAAGGAATGGATCTTCCGTTACACCCGCAAAGTGGGTGAGGAAATACGCTCGGACCTCATTGTCGCCAACGCCTGGCATAGCCGCACGGATGCCTTCTCGTCCGTGGTGGTGCTGGTCGGTGCCGCCGGTGCCATGGCTGGCTTCCCCTGGCTGGACGCCGTAGCGGCTATCATCATTGCCGTCATTATTGCGCACGTGGGCTGGCAGTTTACCTGGAGCAGCGTACGGGAGCTTGTGGATACCGGTCTTTCCGACGGGGATACCGAGCGTCTGCGTTCAGCGGCCATGGCTACCGAGGGTGTGCGGAATGTGCACGACCTGCGCAGCCGGCGTATGGGCAGTGATGTCCTGGTGGACGTTCACCTGGTGGTGAAACCGGAAATCAGCGTATCAGAGGGTCACCAGGTGGGTATGCAGGTTATTCGCCGTATGCGGGCGGCCTTGCCGGACATTCGCGATATCAACTTCCATATCGACGCCGAAAATGACCAGCAGGGCACCATCACGACTCCCGAATTGCCTTCCCGCAAAACGATCCGTGACTGGCTTCGCGACCAGATTCCCGAACTGGACAGCACCCGGCATCATATACGGCTGCATTATCTGGGCAATCAGGTACATGTGGAACTGTTTCTGGACGAGCCCCCGCTCCAGCCTCTGACCGGGGAGACAGTGGAGGCACGGATCGACACTCCGGCGTGGCTGGGAAGCCTGCGGCTCTGGCAGCCCGGCTAGCCCCCAGCCGGGGGCGTTATCGCCGCTTGGCTTCCATGCGTGAGAGAAACTCCTGCATGATCAGCGTATAGAGCTCGCCCCCCAGGAAGCGATCCTCCACATCCGAGTCGATGCTGGGGTTGTCGTTAACCTCGATCACCGCCACCCGGTTGCCGGACTGCTTGATATCAACCCCATAGAGGCCATTACCGATCAGCCGCGTGGCGTTCAGGGCAGCCTGCACCACATTACGGGGCACTTCATAGGTGGGCAGGGTATCGAAGTCACCGCTGTCAACCTGCTTGGCCTCCCCGTGCTGATAGATCTGCCAGTGCCCTTTCACCATGTAGTACTTGCAGGCGTAGATCGCACGCCCGCCCAGCACCCCGATGCGCCAGTCATAGTCCGTGTACAGGTATTCCTGTGCCAGAACCAGTGCAGACTGGCGGAACAGGGTTTTCAGGGCGTCCTTCAGCTCCTTCTCGTCCCGGGCTTTCAGAACCCCTTTTGAAAAGGCGCCATCAGGGATCTTCACCACCACCGGCAACCCCAGCTGTTCAACAACCTGCGTTGCCGCGTCCTTCTGGTCCTTCGACAGGATCAGGGTGCGGGGCGTGGGCACTTTGTTGGTTTTCAGCAGGTCCGCCAGGAAGACCTTGTTGGTACAGCGCAGAATGGACACAGGGTCGTCAATGACCACCAGGCCTTCTGCCTCCGCCTTGCGGGCAAATCGGTAGGTGTGATGGTCAATGGCCGTGGTCTCCCGGATAAACAGCCCGTCGTATTCCGGCAGGCGCATGTAATCCCGGCGGGTGATCCGCTCCACATTGATACCCAGCTTGCGACCGGCTTTTTCGAACCGGCTCAGGGCCACTTCGTCACTGGGGGGCATGTCTTCTTCCGGGTTGACCAGCATGGCCAGGTCGAAGCGATAGCGACGGCGGGTGCGGGGTTTGCGCCAGACAACGCTGCTGAACCGGTCCAGGGCCGCAGCAAAGACATCCTGCTGGGCTTCCGTGAGATCCGCCGGGGCCGCCGGCTTCATGGCGTCAATCTGCCAGCCCCTGCCCTTGCGGTGACGGAAAGCCACTTCCAGGATCGGGCAAGGAAAACGCTCGAACAACGCCCGCGCTACCGGCTTGAGTTCCGGCACCTCAGCCTGGCCGAAGAAGCTGCGTACCCGTACACTGCGACCGCCCTTACTGTCCGGAGTGGTTTCCTGTGCGGCCTGATCCAGCCACTGGATCACCGACGGGTCCAGCTCTTCCAGCTGTAATGAAAACAGTCCTTTGCGTCCCAGATCGTTCAGTGTCATAACTGAGGGGACCACATGGTGACCCCGGGCCTCGGCAAGCAGGGAACAGTAATAGCCCTGACTCAGGTAACGGGCACTCTGACACAGGTTGATTACCCGTACCCGGCTGTGGGCCGGCGCCGAGAACTGCAGGTACTGATCGAAAGTCAGCAGATCTTCACTGGGATAGTATGGCGCCCAGTCCCGGGCATGATCGACTACAAGCAGCAAACGTGACATCAGACAAGGCCCTCCGGCCAGTGCGGGCAAAGGCGTTCACCCGTGAACGCTGTGTCGGCTACAGTAGTACCAGATCGGATTTTCAGCAATCACCGGCAGATGCGTGCTTTTACGCATGACAGAACGCTATCCGGTGCCCGTACCGTCCCCCATAATAACCACGCTTTCACCCACTGCCGCGCGGTTCTCACTATGGTCCAGACCACTTTCCGTAACGCCTCACCGGCTGATATCGATGCCCTCGTCGCGCTGGAGAACCGGTGTTTCCGGGATGACCGCATCTCCCGTCGCAGCTTCCGTCGCTTTATGGATATGCCCCGGGACCGCCTGATCCTGGCCGAACAACAGGGTCTGCTGGCCGGATACAGCCTGGTGCTGATGAAAGCCAACACCCGGCTCGCCCGGATCTATTCCATTGCCGTGGCCCCGGACAGACGCGGTGAAGGCGTGGGGGAAGCCCTGGTGCGGGAGTCAGAACGACAGGCGGCAGAGGCCGGGCGCATCCTGATGCGCCTGGAAGTACGCACCGATAACCATGGCGCCATCGCCCTGTATGAGCGCCTGGGCTATCGTCAGTTCGGCACACTGCGGGATTACTACGAGGATCACGGCGATGCACTGCGGTTCGAGAGGCGAATCCTGTTCTATGAGCCGTCCGCCGAATTCCCGGAGGTGCCCTACTACCCCCAGACCACGGACTTTACCTGTGGCCCGGCATCACTGTTGATGGCGATGGCAGCGGTAGCCCATGACCAGCCCCTGACCACCCTGGAAGAGCTTCGCATCTGGCGGGAAGCCACGACGATCTTCATGCTCGCCGGGCACGGCGGTTGTGGCCCCCACGGCCTGGCCCTGGCCGCCTGGCATCGCGGATACAACGCCACGGCGTGGATCAGCCAGGAAGGCCCCCTGTTCCGGGAGACGGTGCGTAACGATGACAAGAAACGGGTACTGGAACTGGTCCATGAGGGTTTCCTGCACGACATCGGTCAGACCGGTATCGAATTGCACCATGACCCCCTGACCCTTGACGAAATCGAGCGGGCCCTGCGTGCCGGCCAGGTGCCGGTGATCCTGATCAGCACCTGGCAACTGAACCGCAGCCGGGTACCCCATTGGGTAACGGTCTGCGCGGTGGACGACCAGTTCGTCTACCTGCATGACCCGGAGGTGGATGTGGAGGAAGGCGAAACCATCGCTGACAACCAGTACCTGCCCGTGGACCGCCGTATCTTTGGTCGCATGTCCCGCTACGGGCGCAACCAGCCCCTGCAAGCGGCGGTAATCGTCGGCCCGAAGCGCACGGACGATTCCGGCGTCAGCGGGAGGTCAGCTTGATCTCGATGCGACGGTTCTTGCTGAGCGCCTCGTCGGTGAGGCCCTCGGCGACCGGGAAGAACTCCCCGAAACCGGCTGCCGCCATGCGACCCTCCGGCACGCCCTTGTCCGCCAGATAACGCACCACCGCTACCGCCCTGGCGGTGGAAAGTTCCCAGTTGGAGGGAAAGTCGTCGGTATTGATGGGAATCCGGTCGGTATGACCATCGATGCGAAGGATCCAGTCAATGTCCTCCGGTATGCGTTCAGCTACATCCATTAGCACACTTGCCAACTTGTCCAGCTCAGCCTGGCCGGAGGCCCCCAGGTCCGCAGAGCCGGAGCCAAACAACAACTCCGAGGGCAACAGGAACCGGTCTCCCACCACCCGGATGTTCTCGTTGTCCTGGAGAATCTCCCGCAGGCGCCCGAAAAACTCCGACTGGTAACGCTGCAACTGGTTGACCCGCTCCGCCAGCAGGGTGTTCAGCCGCTGGCTGACCTCCTGCAGTTCCGCTTCCTTTTCCGCCGTCTCGGCCTCCTGCATTTCCAGGGCGGTGGCAATCTGGCGCAGTTGCGCCTGCAACTGGCCAATGCGTTCGGACAGCTGCTGCAGCATGGCCCGCTGGGTCGCTGACAGCAGCTCTTTCTCATCCAGCTGTTGCCGGGCACTGGCCACGGACTCTTCCAGGTCCGTAATCTGCAGGGACTGGGCCTCGATATCATTGAGTCGGCCCCGGGACTCATCCCTGGCTTCATCCAGCTCGACTTCCAGTTCATCGTTCAGGGCCAGGGAGGCCCCCAGCTGATCCTGGACCCGTTGCATCTCCCGCTCCAGCGCCTCGGTCTTGCCCCGCTCCAGGCCCAGTAATTCGGAGATTTCCTGCAGACGACTGTTCAGGCGGGCCAGTTCCGTGTCCCGGTCGGACAGGGTCTGGGACAGATAGAGCTGGCTAACCACGTAAACCAGCAGCATGAAGATCACCAGCATCAGCAGGGCTGACAGGGCGTCCACAAACCCCGGCCAGATGTTGACCGCACTGCGGTTGCGGCGTCGATAGCCGATCATGGGCGCTTACTCCCGGTCCGCCAGCTGATCCCTGAGCCGCTGATTCTCGGCCGCCAGGCGTTCCAGGTCTCCAGCCGTGCGGGCCGGGTGGATGTCCATGCTGTCGACACCCCCCACCAGGTCAGTCACTCCGGTCAGCCATTCCTCCAGGTTATCGTAGAAACGGTTCTGGGCATGGCCGGCCTGGATATCCAGGAAGCCGAGAATCAGCGAGCCTCCCAGGCCGAGCAGTGACGAGCTGAACGCCGTCCCCATCCCCTTCAGGGGTTCCTGCAGCCCACCCTGCAGGTCGGCAAACACGGCTCCGAAGTCGCCCTGATCCATATTCAGGTCGCTGATAACGGCACCTACGGCATTGATGGTGCCAAGCAGGCCCCAGAAGGTCCCCAGCAGGCCCAGAAACACCAGCAGGCTAATGAAATACCGGGTGATTTCCCGCTGTTCGTCCATACGACTGTGGATTCCGTCCAGCACGGTCCGCAGGGACAGCGTCGAAAGACGGAACTGATCCCGCTTGGTGTCTTCCCCCAACTGCCGGGCCAGCGGCTTCAGCAACCGGGGCTCCTGTAATACCGAAAGTCCGGAATGACCGGTGCGGAACTGGGCGACCCAGCGCAACTCGGGGAACAGCACCAGGACCTGACGATAGGTGAGCACAATGCCCACCAGAAGAACGAGGAGAATCAGCAAATTGAAAACCCAGTTTGCCATGAAGGCCGTCTGCAACGGCCGGTAGATCGCGGCGCAGACTGCCACCACAATGGCAAGAAACAGGGTCATCCAGAAAAGCGTGTGCTTCAGGTTACTCATGCCGGAATACCGCGTGATGGATGGACAAGCCGGGTGCGCCAGTGCGCACGCTTCCTAAGACTGGCAAGCCGCTCCCGGGAATGCAAGAGTACGGTGGGGCCATCCGCCATACAGCCGGGCGAACCGGGGCTCTGTGAAAGCAAACCGCAGGTTTCTAGCCCAGGCGAACCGCCGCCTCCTTGAGTTCGGCGATCTCGTCCCGGATGCGGGCCGCATTCTCGAAATCCAGGTCTGAGGCCGCCTTGTACATGTCGTCTTCCAGCCGGGTAATCTCCCTGAGAAGCTCCTCCGGCGACTTGCCCCTGGCCTTCACCTGGTACCTCTCGGCCTCTTCGGCGGCCTTCTGACCCGGCCGCTCCGCCCGCCGGCGACCACGGCCACCGCCACCGGCGGCGCCCTCCATGATATCGGCTATCTTCTTGTTGAGACCCTGCGGGGTGATACCGTGTTCCTCATTGAAAGCAGCCTGTTTCGCCCGACGACGTCCGGTTTCGTCAATGGCCTTCTGCATGGAGCCGGTAATCACATCACCATAGAGAATGGCCTTGCCATGGACGTTCCGGGCCGCCCGGCCGATGGTCTGGATCAGCGATCGTTCCGACCGCAGGAAACCCTCCTTGTCCGCATCCAGAATCGTCACCAGGGACACCTCCGGCATATCCAGCCCTTCCCGTAACAGGTTGATGCCCACCAGCACATCAAACTCGCCCCGCCGCAGGTCGCGGATGATCTCCACCCGCTCTACCGTGTCGATATCCGAATGCAGGTAACGCACCCGCACATCGTGCTCCATCAGGAAGTCGGTGAGGTCTTCCGCCATCCGCTTGGTCAGGGTGGTGACCAGCACCCGCTCGTTCACTGCCACCCGCTCGCGGATTTCCCCGAGCAGGTCGTCCACCTGGCTGGACGCCGGGCGTACCTCGATCTCGGGATCCAGCAGGCCGGTGGGGCGTACCACCTGCTCCACCACCTGTCCGGCATGCTCTTCCTCGTACTTTGCCGGAGTGGCCGACACAAAGATCATCTGCGGCGCAATCCGCTCCCACTCATCGAAACGCATGGGCCGGTTGTCCAGTGCCGAGGGCAGGCGAAAACCATATTCCACCAGGGTCTCCTTGCGGGAGCGGTCACCCTTGTACATGGCGCCAATCTGGGGAATGGTCACATGGGACTCGTCCACTACCAGCAGGGCATTGGGTGGAATGTAGTCGAACAGTGTGGGCGGCGCCTCGCCAGGATTGCGACCGGAAAGGTAGCGGCTGTAGTTCTCGATGCCGTTGCAGTAGCCCAGCTCCAGCATCATCTCGATATCATAGCGGGTGCGTTCCTCCAGCCGCTGGGCTTCCACCAGGCGGTTGTTGTCCCGCAGCTGCTTCAGACGCTGGTCAAGCTCCACCTTAATGTTCTCGATGGCTCCCAGAACCGTCTCTCGGGGCGTGACATAGTGGGTCTTGGGATAGATGGTCACCCGCGGCACACGCCGCAGTACTTCCCCCGTCAGGGGGTCAAAGTAGCTCAGGTTCTCCACCTCGTCATCAAACAGCTCGATGCGGATCGCCTCTTTTTCGGACTCCGCCGGGAACACGTCGATGACGTCGCCCCGAACCCGGTAGTTGGCCCGGTGGAACTCCACATCATTGCGGGTGTACTGCAACTCAGCCAGTCGCCGGAGAATGGTGCGCTGATCGACCTGGTCGCCCCGGTCCAGGTGCAGCATCATTTTGAGGTAGGACTGGGGGTCACCCAGACCGTAGATGGAAGAAACCGTGGCAACGATAATGGCATCATCCCGTTCCAGCAGCGCCTTGGTGGCGGAGAGTCGCATCTGCTCAATGTGCTCGTTGACCGATGCATCCTTCTCTATAAACGTATCGGAGGATGGCACATAGGCCTCAGGCTGGTAATAATCGTAGTAGGACACGAAGTACTCAACGGCATTGTCCGGGAAGAACTCACGGAACTCGCCGTACAGCTGGGCCGCCAGGGTCTTGTTGTGGGCCATGACAATGGTGGGGCGCTGCACCCGCTCGATGACATTGGCAATGGTGAAGGTCTTCCCTGAACCGGTCACTCCCAGCAGCGTCTGGTGAGCCAGCCCCGACTCGATGCCATCCACCAGGCCCTCAATGGCCTTTGGCTGGTCACCGGCCGGCTTGTAGGGGGAATCCACTCTGAACCTGGACACTCATTTACCTCCACCCTCGCGGGAAACTTATCGTTGCGAATCTCTCATGGTAACATCCATGGGTTAAACAGCCCGTGTTGACGGCTCTGTGCCGCCACATGGCAGCTGCAGCCCTCTCAGACGCATCTTTAAGGAGCGCAAGTTTGGACCTTCAACTTTCCACCCGTGTACAGGCCATCAAGCCATCCCCTACCCTCGCCGTCACCAACAAGGCAGCGGAACTCAAGGCCGCCGGCCAGGACATCATCGGCCTGGGTGCCGGGGAACCGGATTTCGATACCCCTGACCACATCAAGGAAGCGGCCATCGAGGCCATCCGTAACGGTCAGACCAAATACACTGCTGTGGATGGTACTCCCGCGCTGAAGAAAGCGATCATTGCCAAGTTCAAGCGGGACAACGGTCTGGACTACGAGCCAAACCAGATACTGGTATCCAGTGGTGGCAAGCAAAGCTTTTTCAACCTGGCACTTGCCACACTGAACCCCGGCGACGAAGCCATTATCCCCGCCCCCTACTGGGTTTCCTACCCGGACATGGTACTGGTGGCAGAAGGCAAGCCGGTGATCATCGAAACCAGCGCCGACACCCGCTTCAAGATTACCCCTGAGCAGCTGGAAAATGCCATTACCGACCGCACCCGGCTGTTTGTGATCAACAGCCCGTCCAACCCCAGCGGCATGGCCTATTCCATGGAAGAGCTGCAGGCCATTGGTGAGGTGCTGAAGAAGTATCCGAACATCATGATCGCCACCGATGACATGTACGAGCCCATCCTGTGGACCGGCAAGCCGTTCTGCAACATCCTCAACGCCACCCCGGAGCTGTACGACCGCACTTTTGTGCTCAACGGCGTCTCCAAGGCCTACTCCATGACCGGCTGGCGAATCGGTTACGCAGCGGGCCCGGCGAAGATCATCGGCGCCATGAAGAAGATCCAGTCCCAGAGCACCTCGAACCCGGCGTCCATCTCCCAAGCGGCTGCCCAGGCGGCCCTGGATGGTGACCAGGCTTGTGTCGGTGAGATGGTGAAGGCGTTCCGGGAGCGTCACGATTACCTGGTGAAGGCCCTGAACGAGCTGCCGGGTGTTGAGTGCCTGGAGGGTGACGGCACCTTCTACGTGTTCCCGAGCTTCCAGGGTGCGATCGAGGCAACCCCGAATGTTTCCAACGACGTGGAAATGGCGGAAGTGCTGCTCAAGGGCGCCGGCGTAGCACTGGTGCCGGGCTCGGCGTTTGGTTCCCCGGGCCATATGCGTCTGAGCTTCGCCACCAGCATGGATGTTCTGAAGGAAGCCGTTGCGCGCCTGAAGAAGGCGCTGTCCTGATCCATTGACGTTGGCTTTTGGTGCCTTCTGAGGGATTCTTCCGCGGCACCAAAAAGTCTTTTGAAAGGGTTGACGAGGGGGTACCGGCTCTTTAATATACGCGCCTCGTCGACATCGACTGTTCCCCGATAGCTCAGTTGGTAGAGCAACGGACTGTTAATCCGTTTGTCCCTGGTTCGAGCCCAGGTCGGGGAGCCACTAATTCCGGAAAGCCGCCTCTGTTTTGCAGACGCGGCTTTTTTCGTGTTTTTTTAATTATTCAATGTTTTGGTTTGTGCAGAGGATATCTGGAAGCCACCCGCAAAGGCGTTACTACTGACGCTGAGGAGTGGCGGGTTGAGAACGTTTTTCGGGAGCGTCGGCAGCCAGGGATGGCTGCCGTCGAGCCCTACAGGGACGTACTTGCGGGGCGTCTCCCGAAAAACGTTATCGGCCTGCCGCTCCCGGCACCCAACTAACAGGCTGCCCAGACAAACACCCCTTCCTATTCAGGAAATGTCATCAACAATGGCCCGCAAGGACGCCAGAGGATCAGCCGCCTGCGTAATCGGCCGCCCAACCACAAGGTAATCGCTACCGGCTGCAATGGCCGCAGAAGGCGTCATAACCCGCTGTTGATCACCCCGGTCAGCGGACGCCGGCCGGATACCGGGCGTAACCAGTTTGAACTCAGCACCCTGATCACGCTTGAGCGCGGGCGCCTCCTGGGCCGAGCACACCACCCCATCCAGTCCACAGTTACGGGTCAGCGTCGCCAGCCGATTCACCTGGTCGGCCGGTGAGTCAGTAACGCCGATACCCGCCAGATCCTCAGCGCCCATGCTGGTCAGCACCGTCACGGCGATCAACAAAGGCCGATCCGCACCAAAGGATTCCAGCTGCTCGCGACAGGCGACCATCATCTTCTCACCACCGGACGCATGCACATTCACCATCCATACACCCAGTTCCGCCGCGGCAGCCACCGCTGCCGACGTCGTGTTGGGGATATCGTGGAATTTCAGATCCAGAAACACCTCGAAACCCCGATCCTGGAGTGTGCGCACCAGGTCCGGGCCACAGCGGGTGAACAACTCCTTGCCAACTTTCAGGCGGCACAGTGCCGGGTCAAGGCTATCCACCAGCGCGAGGGCCGAGGTATCCGAGGGAAAATCGAGAGCGACGATAATGCGTGGGCCGAGGGAATCCTGCATGGGGAGTGGCTCCTGTGTCCGAACGAAGAAAATCCGGCGTGGCCGGAAGGCGATCGGGCCGGGATTATGGCAGAAAATGCCCTACTCTGCCTCCACGCCCTGGATCGGACGGACGGTTTCCCATTCCTTGCAGCTGGGGCACAGCCAGTGAAGCTGCTGACCTGAGAAACCACAGTTGACGCAGCGGTAGACCGGACGATTGGTCAGAATGAGCTGACCAATGCGACTCACCAGGCGGCCTTCGCCTGTCGCCAGCCCGCGCTCATAACCCGAGAGCTCTACCAGCCTCAACAGCCCTCGAACGCTGGGCCTTGTCTCCAGTTCGTTGCGGAGCAGGTCAATGGCGGCCTGACGCCCTGAGGAGTGTTCCACAGCCTCTGCGAGCGCCAGCAGCAAACTGGTGCCGGGGTGTTGCTCATAGAGTTTTCTCAGCCGCTTTCCGTTACGCCCCACATCGCCATGAGCCCGCTCCAGCTTCATGAAGCGATCGATAGCCTCCGGCCCGAACTCGGGATTCTGGTCGAAGACTTTCAGGCAAAGGCTGGCAGCTTCCCGGTAGTTGCCCTGCCTGGCTTGCAAGGTTGAAAGGATAAAGGTCGCCCGAACGCAGCTCCCGTCAATGGCAAGGGCTTCCTTTGCCAGCTTCTGGGCGCCCCAGCGATCGTCCCGATCCACGCAGTCGTCCGCCAGTTCGCAGGTGATATATGCCAGCTGACGGGCCAGCTTCGGGTCAAGCCGGTTCTTCATCAAGGTACGTGCAACCTGGGCAGCCTTGCCCCATTCCTTTTCCTGCTGATACAGCTCGATGAGCTGCGCCGCTGCACGCTCACCATATTCCCGGTCATCCATAAGCTGGTGAAAGAGGGCCTCTGCGCGATCCAGGAGGCCGGCAGCCAGGTAATCCCGGGCCAGCTCGAAGGTTACCTGGGGCGAAAAGTGTCCAGGCAGCTCCGGGCGGGCAAGGAGGTTCTGGTGGATCAGGATGGCTCGGTCGGTTTCGCCCTTGTGGCGGAAGTGGGCGCCGATAGACAGGTGCAGCCCCACGGTATCCTTATTGACCGCCAGGGACTGCACAAAGTTCTCTACCGCCTGGTCGGAATAATTGGTGAAAAGAAACTGGAGCCGCTCACGAACCGAGGATTCATCGGAGATATTCCGAACGGCCCGGCGCTCAGAGCGGAAATAGCGACCAACAAACCAGCCAGCGGCAACGGCAGCTGTCAGCAGCAGCCACTGAAAAAACATATCCATCAAATAGCCCGGTCTTCAGGGGTTCTGTTCTGCTCTAATGCCTTTTCGGCCCTGTCCAGGCGTTTGCGCAGTTGCCGGCGGGATACCGATACCCGGACCGTTGCCATCAGCGTAAGGATAATCCCCAACAGAATACCGAACACGAAACCGAGGATCAGCCAGACGGCTACCCCGCGGGGCCGGGTCTCGAAAAACAGGAAATTGAGCGATACAGCCATCTGGTTGTTCATTGAAAATACCAGCACCACAATGGCTACCAGTATGACAACCAGAAGGAGGATGATCTTCTGAAACCCTGCCATAGCACCCTGCTCCAGGAATCGGGGATTCTCTTGCCAATGCCGCTCATTCTACCCGAAACAGAGTTCGGGCCACCTGAGCAGAATCAATCACGAAGCGCTCAGTAGCCCTTCTTCATGCTGTCATTGACCTGCTCACGCAATTCCTTGCCCGGCTTGAAGTGTGGCACATACTTGGCCGGCAGTTGCACCGCCTCCCCGGTCTTAGGATTTCGCCCGGTACGGGCCGCCCGGTAATGGAGAGAGAAGCTGCCAAACCCCCGGATCTCGATCCGCTGACCGTCCGCAAGTGACTGCGACATGTGTTCAATAATGGTTTTTACCGCCAGTTCCACGTCTTTCACAGACAACTGAGTCTGCTTGGAAGCAATCAGTTCGACCAGTTCAGACTTTGTCATGAGGCCCATCCCTTTTCGTTTTTATTACGAAGCCCTGGCCATCGTTATGGGTTCGGCAGGCGCCGGCCTGTCACCCGAACCACACAGACGCCGAAATTCGGCTTCTCAAATTCTCGCCCCCGCCAGTGCGCCGGAATCGAGCTGACCAGGCAGCAGCGGATGCAGGCAGCGAGAACACTGCTAGTTTAGCCAAACCTGAAAAAAAGACAAAAAAAACGGGCTCTTAGAGCCCGTTTTTTTGCCTTCAAGAGGAATGAATCACTCTTTGTTGGCGTTCTGCTGCTGCATCTGCTCCTTGATGAGATCACCGATGGTGGTCGCACCAGAAGTCTCAGCGGCCTTGCTACGTACGCTTTCCAGCGCCTGCTTGTCGTCCTCAACGTCCTTGGACTTGACAGACAGGTTGATCACGCGGTTCTTGCGGTCGATGCTGATGATCTTGGCTTCGACTTCTTCGCCTTCCTTCAGCGCGTTACGGGCGTCTTCCACCTTGTCACGGCTGATCTCGGAAGCCTTCAGTACCGCTTCAACCTCGTCGTTCAGAGCGATAGTGGCCGCCTTGGCGTCAACGGCAGACACGGTGCCCTTGACGATGGAGCCCTTGTCGTTCAGCTGCACGAATTCGGCAAACGGATCGCTTTCAAGCTGCTTGATGCCCAGGGAGATGCGCTCACGCTCGGGATCAACAGACAGGATAACGGTCTCGACTTCGTCGCCCTTCTTGTATTCACGAACGGCTTCTTCGCCGGTCTCGTTCCAGCTGATGTCGGACAGGTGCACCAGGCCGTCGATGCCGCCATCCAGACCGATAAAGATACCGAAGTCAGTGATGGACTTGATCTTGCCGGAAACCTTGTCGCCCTTGTTGTAGTTCGCGGAGAACTCTTCCCAGGGGTTGGGTACGCACTGCTTGATGCCCAGGGAGATACGACGACGCTCTTCGTCGATATCCAGGATCATGACGTCAACTTCGTCACCCACCTGAACCACCTTGGACGGATGGATGTTCTTGTTGGTCCAGTCCATTTCGGACACGTGCACCAGACCTTCAACACCCTCTTCCAGCTCGGCAAAGCAGCCGTAGTCGGTCAGGTTGGTTACGCGGGCGGTAACCTTGCTGCCTTCCGGATAACGACCCTTGATATCAACCCAGGGATCTTCACCCAGCTGCTTCAGACCCAGGGATACGCGGTTGCGCTCACGGTCAAACTTCAGGACCTTGACGGTGATCTCGTCACCCACGTTAACGATTTCGCTCGGATGCTTGATGCGCTTCCAGGCCATGTCGGTGATGTGCAGCAGGCCGTCAACGCCACCCAGGTCAACGAACGCGCCGTAGTCGGTCAGGTTCTTGACGATACCCTGCAGGGTCATGCCCTCGGTCAGGGTTTCCAGCAGAGCTTCGCGCTCGGCACTGTTTTCAGCTTCCAGAACGGCGCGACGGGAAACCACCACGTTGTTGCGCTTCTGGTCGAGCTTGATAACCTTGAATTCCAGTTCCTTGTTCTCCAGGTGCGCGGTGTCGCGAACCGGACGAACATCTACCAGGGAGCCTGGCAGGAAGGCACGGATACCGGCCAGGTCGACGGTGAAACCACCCTTGACCTTGCCGTTGATCATGCCCTTGACAACTTCTTCGGCCTCGAAGGACTTTTCCAGCACCTTCCAGGCTTCGGCACGCTTGGCCTTTTCGCGGGACAGACGGGTTTCACCGAAACCGTCTTCAACCGCGTCGAGAGCTACATCGACAACGTCGCCGACAGCAATTTCCAACTCGCCTTTTTCGTTCAGGAACTGGGAGGCGGGGATAACGCCTTCGGACTTCAGTCCGGCGTTAACGGTGACCCAGTCGTTGTCGATATCCACCACGGTTCCCTGGACGATGGAACCCGGTTGCATGTCAATTTCTTTCAGGCTTTCTTCGAAAAGATCAGCAAAGCTCTCGCTCATTATGTGTCCTATGTGATCAACGCAAGTTTCATCCGCACGGCCAGCAGCACGGTCTGTTAGTAGTAATCCGGTC
Organism: Marinobacter sp.; assembly: GCF_041690615.1. Classification (GTDB taxonomy): domain Bacteria; phylum Pseudomonadota; class Gammaproteobacteria; order Pseudomonadales; family Oleiphilaceae; genus Marinobacter. The sequence continues at coordinate 168,986 of NZ_JAWLGY010000002.1, read as the reverse complement.
ATGGCAAGGGGCTGGCTTTCGCGCCATTGCCGGATCCTTCAACCACTATTCCTGCTGCAGAACTGCTCAAAAATACAACAGAAATAGCAAAAAGGTGCGATCAGGCCTGACCCACAAGGGCCATAACCTTCGATAGCACCTCCTCTATACTTAAACCTGTAGAATCAATGACTTGCGCATCATCTGCAGGCTTAAGCGGGGCCGCTGAACGATTCATGTCACGCTCATCACGGGCCCGGATCTCGTCTAAAAGATTCTGAATATTAACATCCATACCCGCCTCCTTCAACTGAAGGTGGCGCCTCCTGGCCCTTTCCTCGGCGCTTGCGGTCAGGAAAACCTTTACCGGGGCATCAGGAAATACCACCGTGCCCATATCCCGGCCATCCGCCACCAGCCCGGGCGCCTGGCGGAAGTCCCGCTGGCGCTGCAGCAGGGCATCTCGCACCGCCTGGATCACAGCCACCCGGGACGCGCCGTCACCGGTCTCCTCGGTCCGTATTTCGCGGGTCACATCATCTCCCGCCAGGAATAGCCTGACCGGCTCGCCTTCCGGCGTCGGCTGGAAGGCGACGTCCAGGCCCGACGCCACGTTGACCAGCCCGGCCTCGTCGGTCAGGTCCACGCCCTGCCGGCGAGCGGCAAGGGCGGTCAGGCGATATAGCGCACCGCTGTCAAGCAGGTGCCAGCCCAGGCGGCGGGCGAGCATCTGCGTAACCGTTCCCTTGCCGGAGCCCCCCGGCCCGTCCACGGTCACTACCGGTACCGAGTTATCCGCTACAGCCTGCATCAGCCAGCCTCCTCGGAGTGAATACGAATACCGGTCCCGGTTGCCAGTTCAACGAAGCCGGGAAACGAGGTTGCCACGTTGGCACAGTCATTCACCACAATTTCGCCGCCGGCGCACAGGGAGGCTACGGCGAAGGACATGGCAATCCGGTGGTCACCGTGGCTGTCCACCTCGCCTCCGGCAATGGTCTGACCGCCCTCGATAATGATGCCATCCGGGGTCACCGTGGTTTTCACACCCACGGCACTGAGGCCATCGGCCATCACCTGGATACGGTCGCTTTCCTTGACCCGCAGTTCTTCGGCGCCCCGCAGGACGGTGCGCCCCTCGGCACAGGTTGCAGCGATAAACAGCACCGGGAACTCATCGATTGCGAGGGGAACCTGCTCCTCCGGGATATCGACCCCCCGCAGTCGGGCGCTCCTCACCCGCAGATCAGCTACCGGTTCGCCACCGATCTCCCTTTCGTTGGACACCTCGATATTGGCGCCCATCAACTTCAGGATATTGATGACACCGGTGCGCGTGGGGTTCATGCCCACATGGCGCAGGGTGAGGTCAGAGCCTTCAGCGATGCTGGCCGCCACCATGAAAAATGCCGCCGAGGAAATGTCCGCAGGCACGTCAATGTGGCCAGCCGTCAGTTTGCCGCCACCAATCACGCTGGCGGTAGCCGCGTCCCGGTGCACGTGGTAGCCGAAACCTTCCAGCATCCGCTCGGTATGGTCCCGAGTCGGGGCCGGCTCCTGCACAGAGGTCATGCCTTCGGCGTAAAGACCCGCCAGCAAGAGGCAGGATTTGACCTGGGCACTGGCCACCGGCATATCGTAGTGAATACCGGAAAGCTTGCGCCCCCCCCGGATCTTCAGCGGTGGCCGGCCGCCTTCGGCGGTGTCAATGACGGCACCCATAGCCCTCAGGGGATCTGCAACCCGGTTCATGGGCCGGCGGGAAAGGCTTTCGTCACCGGTGAGCTCGGAATCAAAGGATTGCGCTGCCAGCAGGCCGGAGAACAATCGCATGGCGGTACCGGAGTTGCCCAGGTAAAGGGGGCCACGGGGTGCCTGCAGGCCGTTCATACCTACCCCGTGAATGCGCACATGGCCGTCATCCGGGCCTTCGATGGTGACGCCCATATCCCGGAAGGCCTGCAGGGTGGCCAGGCTGTCTTCACCCTCCAGGAAGCCATCCACCTCGGTCACCCCTTCGGCAAGTGCCCCGAGCATGATCGACCGGTGGGAGATGGATTTGTCACCGGGTACCCGGATATCGCCACTTACACTGCCGCCCGGCTGCAACCGGAACCTCACGGGTTTCTGACTCATGTCTGTCACGTACGCCTGTCCTGATAGCATTTTGGAAAAATGATTGCGCGCCGCCCGGGCACGGGTGAAAACCCGCAGCAATGCGGCGCCATCCTGATCTTGAATGGCCTGCCGCAAACCGGCCAGGTCCTCGGTGAAATGATCAATCACCCGGAGCACTGCTTCCCGGTTTGACAGGAAGATATCGTGCCACATGACCGGATCACTGGCGGCAATCCGGGTGAAATCCCGGAAGCCCCCCGCCGCATAGCGGAAGATTTCCATATTCTGGTCTTCCCCCGCCAGGGTATCCACCAGCGAGAACGCGATCAGATGGGGAAGATGGCTGGTGGCCGCCAGCACTTCGTCATGCCGGGCAACGGCCATGGTGAGTACGGTAGCGCCGCAGGCGGCCCAGAGGTCGGTCAGCCGGTCAAGAGCCTGCTGGTCCGCGCCCTCAGGTGGCGTAAGGATAACCTTGTGGTCCGCAAACAGGTCGGCACGGGCTGCCCGCACCCCGCTTTTTTCGGAGCCGGCGATGGGGTGACCGGGGATCACCCGGGGTGCCCAGCCGCCGAACACCTCGTTCACCGCCTGGACAAAGCTGCCCTTGGTGCTGCCCACATCGGTCAGCACCGCCTCCGGCGACAGGTGCGGTCGCACATCCTGGAGCACGGCAACCGTGGCGCGCACCGGCACCGCAATAACCACCAGGTCCGCGCCGGTGACAATGTCACTGACGGAGCCATAACCATCGATAACGCCGAGTTCAACCCCCAGGGCCAGCTCATCATCACTGCGGTCCGCTGCCAGAACCTCGCCGACCCGACCGGAACGTTTGGCAGCCAGGGCCAGGGAACCGCCGATCAGGCCCAGGCCGATGACGGCGACCCTTCGGAACAACTGCCCGGCAGCTTCCGGTTGCAACGGCAGCTCAGGTTCCACGGCTTTCCAGTGCTCGCTTCAGCGCTTCCAGGAAACGCTGATTCTCATCCGGAAGGCCCACCGAAACCCGGAGATGGCGGGGCATACCGTAACCGGCCACGGGGCGGACGATCACCCCCTGCTCCAGTAACCCCCGAAAAATGTCCTGGGCATCACCGCCCACATCCACGGCGACAAAGTTGCCTGCTGAAGGTATCCACTCCAGCCCCAGCGCCGCAAAACCGGTGGTCAGCTGCTCAAGTCCCTGACGATTGACCTCCCGCGACCGCTCCAGGTACTCCAGGTCATCCAGCACAGCCGTGGCCGCTGCCTGGGCAACGGTGTCCACGTTGAACGGCTGTCGCACACGGTTAAGGAGGTCGGCGATCGTGGGTGACGAAACTGCATAGCCCACTCGCAGCGCTGCCAGGCCCCAGGCCTTGGAGAAAGTCCTGGTAACAATCAGGTTCGGATAATCGCGCAGCAGGCTGATGCCGTCCACGTCATCATCGGTGCCGGCCAGATACTCGCAATAGGCCTCGTCCAGCACCACCAGCACCCGCTCAGGCACCCGGTCCAAAAAAGCCCGGATGGCCGTTTCACCTTCCACGGTGCCAGTGGGATTATTGGGGTTGGCAACAAAGACCAGCCGGGTTCGTTCGGAGATGGCATCCGCCATGGCAGGCAGGTCATGGCCCCAGTCTTTCGCTGGCACCTCCACCCCCTTTGCACCAATGGCCAGGGTTACCAGGGGATAGACCGCAAAGGCATGCTGGGCATAGACAATTTCATCGCCCGGGCCGGCAAAACAGCGGGCAATGACTTCCAGCACATCGTTGGAGCCATTACCCAGGGTGAGCTGGCTGGCGGCCACCTGAAGGTACCGGGACAGTGCCTGCTTCAGGGTGAAGGCGTTGCCGTCAGGGTAACGGCACATCTCTTCAAGGGCCTCACGGGCTGCCTCCATGGCCACCGGGCTCGGACCCAGGGGATTCTCATTGCTGGCCAGCTTGACGATGTCGTCCGGCTCCAGACCGTATTCCCTCGCCAGCTCCTCGACTGGTTTGCCAGGCTGATACGGCGTCAGACTGCGAACACCCTCAACCGCCAGTGACTGATAGTCGATAGACATAAACCAAAAACCTCCGGGTTAATCGCCAGGACGGATCCGCCAGGGCCCTGAAACGTCAGAGTACGCCGGCCGGGTAGGATCCCAGGCGCTTGAGCTCGACGGCGTCTTCTTCCAGGTCTTCCAGCAGTTTGCTGATATTGGCGTCGTCCATATGGCCCTCGAAATCAATATAGAAGACATAGGCCCAGGTGCCGCTGGGAGAAGGACGGGTTTCGATACGGGTAAGGCTGATACCGGCACGGTGGAACGGTTCCAGCAACTGATAAAGGGCTCCGGGGCGGTTACGCATGGACACCAGGATGGACGTCTTGTCCTGCCCGCTGGGGCCTACGGATTCACGACCAACAATCAGGAACCGGGTGGTATTATCCGGCCGGTCCTCGATCTTGCCGGCCATGATTTCAAGGCCATACAATTCAGCCGCCATGTCACCGGCGATGGCTGCCGTACCCGGCTCACTGGCCGCCCGGCGGGCCGCTTCCGCATTGCTGCTGACGGTAACCCGCTCGACACCATACTGGTGCGCGTCCAGCCACTGACGGCACTGGGCAAAGGACTGCTGGTGGGAATAAATACGGGTCAGCGGCTGGTCCCCGCTTTCAGGGGAGCGCATCAGATGATGATGGATGCGCAGCTGCACCTCGCCACAGATTTTCAGCGGTGAGGAGATAAACATGTCCAGGGTGTGATTGATCATGCCCTCGGTGGAATTCTCCACCGGTACCACACCATACTGGGCCGCACCGGATTCCACTTCGCGGAATACCGCATCAATGGCCGGCATGGGGACGGAAATCACCGAATGCCCGAAATGCTTGAGCGCCGCTGCCTGGGTAAAGGTTCCGGCCGGTCCCAGGAAGGCGATCCGCATCGGCTGCTCCAGCGCCAGGCAGGCCGACATGATTTCCCGGAACAGCCGGGCCATTTCCTCGTCTGCCAGCGGTCCCGGGTTAGCCTCCTTGATTCGGCGAAGCACCTGGGCTTCCCGCTCCGGACGATAGAAAAACACGTCTTCACCCGGGTTGGCGGCCATCTTCACGTGGGCCACTTCCTGGGCACAACGGGCACGGGCGCTGATCAGATCCATGATCTGCTGATCCAGACTGTCGATCTGGTCGCGCAACTCGCCCAGGCGGATCTGCTCGTCACTCATGGTCAGCCATGCTCCTTCGCAAATCCGGCCATATAGTCGATCAGGGCATCCACGCCTGCCTCAGGCATGGCGTTGTATATGCTGGCTCGCATGCCACCCACACTGCGGTGCCCTTTCAGGTTCAGCAGGCCACGTTCGTCAGCCCCCTTCAGGAAGGCGCCGTTCAGGCCATCATCAGCCAGGGTAAATGGCACGTTCATCCAGGAGCGGAAGCGTGGGTCAATGGGGTTGGCATAGAACTCATTGCCATCGATGAAGTCATAGAGCCTGGTGGCCTTGCGACGGTTCACTGCCGCCATGGCCTCGACACCACCCTGCTCTTTCAGCCACTTGAATACCAGCCCCGCCAGGTACCAGGAATAGGTTGCCGGCGTGTTGTACATGGAACCGTTCTCGGCGATCACCTGATAGTTCATCATGGTCGGCGTTTCCGGCCGCGCTGTGCCCAGAAGATCCTTACGGATAATGACCACCACCAGACCGGAAGGACCAATATTTTTCTGGGCGCCGGCATAGATCAGGCCGAATTTCGACACATCCACAGGCCGGGACAGCATGGTAGACGACATGTCCGCCACCAGCGGCACCGAGCCGCTTTCCGGGATGAAGTCGTACTCCAGGCCACCGATGGTCTCGTTGGGGGTGTAATGCAGGTAGGCCGCATCCGCCCGGGTGTTCCAGGTTTCCTGCAGGGGAACCGTGGTAAAACCGCTGTCTTCGCTGGAGGCGGCGACGTTGATGTCACCGTAGCGGCTAGCTTCGGCAATGGCTTTCTTTGACCAGATGCCGGTGTTTACGTAGTCGGCACGTCCATTGTCTCCCAGCAGGTTCAGGGGGATGGTCGCAAACTGGCTGGAAGCTCCACCCTGCATAAAGAGTACCGCGTAGTCATCTGAAATACCTGCGAGTTCCCTCAGATCCTGCTCGGCGGTCTCAGCGATCTCCACGAACTCGTCACTGCGGTGGCTCATTTCCATCACCGACATGCCGGTGCCCCGCCAGTCCAGCATTTCATCACGGGCCTGCCGGAGCACGGGCTCCGGTAGTGTGGCCGGGCCGGCGCAGAAATTGAACGCCCTACTCATCGGCTGACTCTCCGCTGTTATCATCGCTGCCGTTGTCTACTGCAGAACCCTCAACGGCTCCTGCCTCGGCATCCTCATCGTCGCTCTCGGCGATCCGCTCCACGCCCACCAGGCGTTCATCTTCCTGGCTGAGCCGGATCAGCCGTACACCCTGGGTGTTACGGCTGAGGATCGAGACTTCATCGGTCCGGGTGCGCACCAGGGTGCCCTTGTCAGAGATGAGCATCATTTCGTCACCATCAAACAGCTGCAGCGCGGTAACCAGGTTGCCGTTACGCTCTGAACATTGCATGGCGATAACACCCTGGCTGCCACGGCTGTAGGTGGGGAACTCATCAATGGCGGTGCGCTTGCCGTAGCCATGCTCACTGGCGGTCAGGATAACGCCGCCTTCCTGGGGAATGATCAGCGACACCACATGGTGGCCGTCCGGCATGCGGATACCACGTACGCCGCGGGCCGTCCGGCTCATGGGACGTACGGCCTCCTCGTTGAAACGAACAGCCTTGCCAGCGGTGGAAAACAACATGACTTCCGCATCGCCCTGGGTAATGGCGGCCCCGATAAGGGTGTCACCTTCATCCAGGTTCAGGGCAATCAGGCCATTGGACCGGGGCCGGGAGAAGTTCGGCAGCGGGGTTTTCTTGACCACACCGTTGGAAGTAGCCATCAATACATAGTGATCTTCCGGATAGTCCCGCACCGGCAGGAAGGTGGTAATACGCTCACCCTCATCCAGCGGCAGGATATTCACCATGGGTCGGCCACGGGAGCCACGGCTGCCCCGGGGAATCTCGAACACCCGCAGCCAGTATACCTTGCCACGGTTGGAAAAGCACAGAATGGTGTCATGGGAGTTGGCTACCAGCAGTTTCTCGATGAAGTCTTCATCCTTCATCGCGGTAGCCGCCTTGCCCCGGCCGCCACGACGCTGGGCCTGGTAGTCTTCCACCGCCTGGGTCTTGGCGTAACCGCTATGGGAAATGGTCACCACCAGGTCTTCTTCGTCGATCAGGTCCGCCACGGTCAGGTCACGGCGGGAGCTGACAATCTCGGTACGGCGTTCGTCACCGTATTCATCGACAATGGCCGCCAGCTCATCGCGGATAACTTGCAACAGGCGTTCCGGATTGCCCAGGATATCAAGCAGATCGGCGATCTTCTCGATAATCTCCTTGTACTCGTTCTGGAGCTTTTCGGTTTCCAGACCGGTCAGGCGATGCAGGCGCAGGTCCAGAATGGCCTGGGCCTGCTCCGGCGACAGATGATAAAGCCCGTCCCGCAGACCGTAGATTTCCGGCAGGTCGTCCGGACGGCAGGCGTCTTCACCGGCGCGCTCCAGCATGGCGAGCACAGCACCCGGTGCCCAGCCCTTGTCGATAAGCTTTTCCCTGGCTTCCGCCGCGGAGGGGGACGCCTTGATCAGCTCGATGATCTCGTCAATGTTCGCCAGGGCTACTGTCAGGCCTTCGAGAATATGGCCCCGCTCCCGTGCCTTGCGCAGTTCGTAGATGGTACGACGGGTCACCACTTCCCGGCGGTGACGCACGAAGGCATCCAGCATTTCCTTCAGGTTCAGCGTCTTGGGCTCGCCATTAAGCAACGCCACCATGTTGATGCCGAAAACGGTTTCCAGCTGGGTCTGGGCAAACAGGTTGTTGATGATAACGTCCGGGTTCTCGCCCCGACGCAGCTCGATCACCACCCGGATACCTTCCTTGTTGGACTCGTCCCGCAGCTCGGTAATGCCTTCGAGGCGCTTTTCCTTTACCAGCTCGGCGATCTTCTCGATCAGGCGGGCCTTGTTCAGCTGGTAAGGCAGCTCAGTGATGATGACAGCATCACGGCCGGTCTTGTTGTCATGTTCGATCTCGTGACGGGCGCGGATGTAGATACGCCCGCGCCCGGTGCGGTAGGCCTCAACGATGCCGGCCCGACCATTGATAATGCCCTGGGTGGGAAAATCCGGCCCCGGGATGATATCCATCAGCTCATCAACGGTAGTGTCCGGGTTGTCGATCAGCGCCAGGCAGCCATTGACCACTTCCGTCAGGTTATGGGGCGGAATGTTGGTGGCCATGCCAACTGCGATACCCGAGGAGCCATTCACCAGCAGGTTGGGTACACGGGTGGGCAGGACTTCCGGAATTCGCTCGGTGCCGTCGTAGTTGTCGACGTAGTCCACCGTTTCCTTGTCGAGATCCGCCAGCAGGGAATGGGCGATCTTTTCCATGCGGATTTCGGTGTAACGCATGGCCGCCGCATTGTCGCCATCGATGGAGCCAAAGTTGCCCTGCCCGTCCACCAGCGGATACCGCAGCGAGAACGGCTGGGCCATCCGTACGATGGTGTCGTAGACCGCGGAGTCGCCATGGGGGTGGTACTTACCGATAACGTCACCCACCACACGGGCAGATTTCTTGTACGACTTGTTCCAGTCGTTGCCCAGTTCGGACATGGCGAAGAGAACACGTCTGTGTACCGGCTTGAGGCCATCGCGGACATCGGGAAGCGCCCGGCCGATGATGACGCTCATGGCATAGTCCAGGTAGGACTGCTTGAGCTCGTCTTCGATATTGACCGGCAGGATCTCTTTGGCTAACTCACCCATCGAGAATGGTTCCTTTGAATTTGCTGGAAGTCGTTTTGGTGGTTATAAACAAGCTATCGATGTTACCACATTCGGGTAACCGGCTCAGTCAAAAACCACCGTCTTGTTTTCATAGGTAATGACCCGGTCTTCCACATGGGCACGCAGTCCCCGGGCAAGCACATTCTTCTCCACATCCTTGCCCAGCCGGACCATGTCCTCGATGGCATCGCTGTGACTGATGCGGATCACGTCCTGCTCGATGATGGGCCCTTCGTCCAGGTCCTGGGTCACATAGTGACAGGTGGCCCCGATCAGCTTGACGCCACGACTGTACGCCTGGTGGTAGGGGCGCGCCCCGGCAAAGGACGGCAGGAACGAATGGTGGATGTTGATCACCTTGCCGGCGTACTTTTCGCACAGCTCGGCCGGCAGGATCTGCATGTAACGGGCCAGCACAATGACGTCCGCCTCATAGGTCTGGAACAGCCCGTCGATCTCGGCGAAGGCTTCGGCCCTGTTTTCCTTGCTGACCGGAATGCAGTGGTAGGGGATCTCGTGCCACTCCACCATGCGACGCAGGTCTTCATGGTTGGAGATAACCGCCGCAATATCCACGTTCAGCTCACCGCTGTGCCAGCGGTGCAGCAGGTCTGCCACGCAGTGGGACTCCTTGCTGCACATGAGCACCACCTTCTTGGGCCGGGCTGAATCGGCAATATGCCAGCTCATGTCGAATTCCCGGGCGATGGGCTCGAATGCGGTGCGGAACTGGTCCAGGCCGAACGGGATGGAGCTGGCCTTGATCTCGTGCCGCATGAAGAACCACCCGGCCTGGTTGTCCGAGTGGTGGCTGGCCTCGGTTATCCAGCCATTGTAGGTGGACAAGAAGTTACTGACCTTTGCAACAATACCCACCCGGTCCGGGCAGGAAATCACCAGACGGTATGTGTGTTCCATGAACCTGTCCTGTAGTACGACTGGGAGATGCGTGACCGGGATTCACTTCGCCGGCCTGCGCAACAGAAAATGACCGGCTATCATAGCCTAAACCGCCGCCGGAACGAAGGTGATGACCCTCGTTTCGCCACAAATCCGCCAAAGACACAAGGATCCCTCCCATGCCCATCGCCATCCGGCACCTGCGGGTCGTATCACTGCTCCTGTTCAGCCTGGCAACAGGCCTGGCCGGTGCCCAGGCCATTCTTGAGGGAGAGCGCCACCACCCCGTACCCGGGGACCATGGCATGGTGGCGACCAGTCACCCCCATGCGACCGAGGTAGCCCTTGAGGTTCTCCGTAATGGCGGCAATGCAGTGGATGCAGCAGTAACGGCCGGGTTCGCGCTGGCAGTGACCCAACCCCGCTCCGGCAATATCGGAGGCGGAGGCTTCATGCTTTTTGCGCCGGGAGACGGTAGCCCGGTTCAGGCCATTGATTATCGCGAGACCGCGCCTGCTGCCGCCAATGAAACCATGTATCAGGACGAGACTGGCGAGGTTGTACCGGAACGCAGCCGCTTCACCCACCTGGCCTCCGGAGTGCCTGGCACCGTGGCAGGCCTTGCCCTGGCCCTGGATCAGTACGGCACCATCACCCTGGCGGAGGCGCTGGCCCCCGCCATTGCCCTGGCGCGGGACGGATTCGAGGTTCCTCACCGGTTTACCGAAGGCCTTGAGCAGGCACGGGAGCGCCTTACCCGCTGGCCGGCCACCCGGGCTACGTTCTACGACGAAGATGGCAACCCGCCCGGCCCCGGCGACCGCTTTCGCCAGCCTGAGCTGGCAGCCACCCTGCAGCGCATCGCCGACCACGGCATCGCCGATTTCTACGAGGGGGAAACCGCCCGGCTGATCGTGGCGGAAATGGAACGGGGTGACGGCCTGATTACCATGGAGGACCTGGCCAATTACCAGCCGGTTATCCGGGAGCCCATAAGGGGCAATTACCGGGGCCACGAGATCTTTTCAATGTCGCCACCAAGCTCCGGTGGCGCCCATATCGTGCAGATTCTCAACATCCTGGAGGGCTACCCCATCGGGGACTATGGACACAACTCCGCCCAGACGATCCACCTGATGGCAGAAGCCATGAAGCGGGCCTACGCCGACCGCTCCGAATATCTGGGCGACACCGACTATGTGGAGGTGCCGCTGGAGGGCATTACCAGCAAGGACTACGCCACCGAACTGCGACAGGGTATCGACCCTGAACGCGCCACGCCCTCAAAGGAGATAGCTCCGGACAACCCCGCGCCCTATGAGAGCAACGAAACCACCCATTTCTCCATAGTGGATCGCTGGGGCAATGCGGTTTCCAACACCTACACCATAAACTTCAGCTATGGCTCGGGCATCACCGTCAAAGGTGCCGGATTCCTGCTGAACAACGAGATGGATGACTTCAGTGCCAAGCCCGGCGTGCCCAACGCCTACGGCCTTATCGGTGGCAAGGCAAACAGCATCGAGCCCGGCAAGCGCATGCTCAGCTCCATGTCCCCCACTATCGTCCGGCGTGAGGGCCAGAACTACCTGGTCACCGGCAGCCCGGGTGGTTCAAGGATCATTACCACCACGCTGCAGGTACTCATGAACGTGATCGACCACGGCATGAATATCCAGTCCGCCGTGGAGGCGCCCCGGGTTCACCATCAGTGGCTGCCCGATGAGATCCGCATTGAACGGGGCATCAGCCCGGATACGGTCGACCTGCTAGAAGCCATGGGGCACACCGTGGAAGTTCGTTCCGCCATGGGCGCCATCCAGAGTATTCTGATCGATCAGGATGGTCGCCGCTGGGGTGCCGCCGACCCGCGCCGCAGTACCTCTACCGCGCGGGGCTACTGAACCAGCCGCTCCAGGGCCTGACGGACACCGGCCGGAATGGGCACTGGCCGGTCGGTGTCACGGTTAACGAAGACGTGAACAAAACGGCCGACCGCACAGGCCTGCTGCTCCCCTTCCCGGAAGATGCCGATATTATAGGTGACCGAGCTGTTACCCAGCTTTTCCACCCGAAGCCCGGCCTCAATCTTTTCCGGATAGGCAACCGGACTGAAATAGTCACAGGAAGAACTCACCACATAGGCAATCTCCTGCCCACGATGAATGTCCAGACCGCCCTGCTCGATCAGATAGCGGTTTACGGACGTGTCAAACCAGGCGTAGTAGGTCACGTTATTGACGTGGCCGTAAAGATCATTGTCTGCCCAACGGGTGGAGATGGGGTCGAAGGCCGTGAATCGGCCCCGGTGTCTGACATTTTCTGCGGTCATGTATCGGATTCCGGATGGTTCGTAGGTACGGTGGAAACGGTAATCCCACCCTGCGCCGGACGGCGGCGGGGCGGCTTTACAGAAAGCTGGATTCACGCCATTCTAGCGATATAACAATTCCAATGAAAAATCGCCAGCCATGAAACGACTCATCCACTCGCTCAGCCTGGCCCTGCTGGCAGGCGTCCTGATGGCCGCTGCCGGTGCCGTGGCGAACGACGAGAAGGTTATACGGGCCGCATTTATCGAATTTCCTCCACTGGCCACCCGCAACGACAACGGGCAGCCGGAAGGCAGTTTCATCCGAATGACCGAGCAGGTTGCGCAACGGGCAGGCTACTCCATTCAGTGGCAGGAACTTCCTATCGGGCGGGTGTACCTGTATCTGGAGCAGGGAGAAATCGACCTGTGGCCCGGGTCCGCAGGCGTCCCCGAACTCGCCGGCTTTACCCGTGAGACACCTTTCAGTGCGGGCTCCATTCAGCTCAATGCCTACTCCCGAAACGACACGGGGGCCATAGAAAGCCTTGAGGAACTCCGGGGCAAACGGCTGATACTGATTCGCGGGTACACCTATTTCCGGCTGCTGGACGAGCTGAAAGCTGATCCCGACACCTATGTCACAATTGCGCCGGACCATGCATCGGCAATTCGCATGCTTGCCTTCCGTCGCGGCGATTATCTGATCAATTTCCAGGCTCCCATGGACGCCACTCTTGCCCGGACCCCGTTGCCTGGCCTGGTGCAGACCAACCTGCTGAGCTGGCCACTGGGCTTTATCTTTTCAACGGCGGCCCCCGGCACAGAAACCATGATCCGGGAGTTCTCCCGGGCCTGGAGTGAGTTACAGGCCGAGGGTATGGCCGGACTTTCAGATGGCTGACGTCCTGTGAGAGGCCAAAAAACCCCGGCACCGGGGCCGGGGTTTTGACGCTTCAGGCCTGTCGCGATCAGCGGCTGGCCACGTTGCGGACACCGCTGCCGGGCGGCGTACAGGTAAAGGTGACAGAGGTCTCCTGCGCGTTGACCCGGTCCAGCAGCTGACTACGGCTCAGGGACGGTGTGGCACGGTCACCCGGCACGAACTTCTCGTTGGCATTGAGTACCCAGCGCCTGCTCTGGCCGTCCAGTACAGCGGTCGCCACCAGATCACACTCCGGCCGCGGATCAGTTACCAGCGCACGCTCGACCAGCAGGTCCAGGCGGGCCTGTACATCAGACCGGTTGCGATTGTCCGGATTCAGGGTCACCTGCTGGCCTACAATGGGGTTCATCTCTGAGGGAAAGGCCAGCGCCAGGTCCTGCACCATCAGGCGTCGCCGCTCACCCAGCAGCAGGAATACCGGCGCGCTCAGGAAGTTGTCCACGGAGCCGGAGGCACCCTGGTTGTCAAAACCAAACCCGCGGATCTGCGGACCGGTTTCAGGACGATCGGCGCCGTTCTTGGTGAACATGCCCACTTTCTGGTACATGTTGCGCAGGTGGGGGATCTTCATATCCTCGTCCACGTCGCCGCCTTCCACGGACATGGTGCCGTCAGTGCCGAACATGCCACGGTCCGGATCCAGCACGTGACAGCCATTACAGTTGGTCACGAAATCAGAGTTGACCGTATTGTAAACCTCCAGGGCCTCCTGCAGCCGCGGGCTGAGACTGTTGTCCAGCGCCGCGACGGGATTGGGCGGATAGGTCAGCTCGAGGGCAAACTCCGCGAACTGGGTCATTTCCGCATCGCTCAGCTCGCTGTCGCGACGCAACAGGGCGACAAAGGCGTCGTTAAACTCCTTGAAAGCTGCCAGTTCGAGGCTCTCTCCGGGACGACGGTCCTGGCCGGTTCGGTCCCCACGCCAGTGCAGTGGCCCATTACCCTTCAGACCCCGGAGACTCTGGGTCGTCATTGGCCCTTTCATGGCGTGGAAAGTCAGGTTACGCCCGATCGCCGGAACGTTCTCATTGTAGGCGTTGGGGTTATCCGCAGCGGCGATATCCGGGTTGCCCAGATCCCAGGACAAATGATCCATATCCCCGAAGACATGACAGCCGGCGCAGGAAGAGTCCCCCCGGCTGGAGGTATAGGTAGCGTCGTAAAGGAAGCGACGTCCCCTAACCACTTTCTCCGGCTCCGGGTTGGCCATGGTGACGTGGGCAAGCTCGCTCATGACCCCATCCACATCCACTACAGACACACCGTTATCAAAGCGGGTGGTGACGAAGGCCCGGCCACGGGCCTCGTCCAGAACCACGCCGGTTGCGCCACCACCGCTGACCACCAGCTGGTCTTCGGTATTGGGCTGGAAACTGTCGCTCTCCAGCGCTCGGGTGTCATAGCGCACCAGTTTGCCGGACCCCATCGCGGCAGTGAACAGTTCGTTGCCGTCAGAGGACACCGCCATTTGCAGCGGGGTGGCGACCGCCCTTTCCTTCTCCGAGGATGTACCCAGTTCGGTGGTGTAATCAATGTGCTTGTTAAGGTGGCGGGGCTGGGCATTGTTGCCGTCAACCACGGTAATCCGGCTCTGCACAAAATTGCCGTTCACGGTGGAGGCGTTCAGGCCCGGCCCCTCGAAACGGGTCAGGTTGTTAGCCTCCTGGTTGGAGACATAGACCTTGCCATTGCTGGGGTTGACCGCCAGGTTGAACAGGGTCGTACCCACGCCGGAGGTGCGAGAGGCGACACGGGGTACAGAACCGGAAGCATCAATCTCGAACACGTCATAGTCAGGTAATTCCAGCTTGACGTACTCGTTCCAGGATCTGGGTTCCTCACCACGCACGGGATCGCCGGGGCCCATCCAGTTCTGGCCGTCGTACCTGACAATCAGGCCGGTGCGGGGCTGCTCTGTACCATCAGCGGCACGCTGGGGACCGGGTTTTTCGAGCCCCCCATCAGGGATTTCCTCATCCACCACAGTGGTCTGGTTACCGGAGTTGAACACCGCCGTGTAGACCTTGCTTCCATCGGGGCTCCGGGCCAGGCCGCGGAGAGTGTCACCAAACATGTTCAGGATGGTGACTGGCTCACCGCCAAGCTGGAAGCCGGGATTATCGGTGTCAAATACCCAGACGTCGGCACGGCCCACCCCCGGAGTGGTGAGTTCCGGATCAAAGGGTACATTCTGCCCCCTGTGGGCCGCTGTAATGAACGCCCACTTGTCGTCACCACCGGCAAAGACGATGTCCCTGGGCTCATCGCCCACCAGCAGGGTGTCACGAATACGGGCGGGCGAGGTGGATACATCCACAATACTTACCGTGTCTGAAAGGTGGTTCACCACCCAAAGCTCACCATCATTACGGAGGTTGACGGCAACCGGCTCGAGGCCGACAGGGATGGTTTCCACAGGCGAGGGGGTTTCGCCGGAAACGTCGAATACCTGAACGGTATTGTCCGGCGTATTCACTACGTAAAGACGCTGGCCATCGGATGACAGTGCCATGGGGCGCACGTGGCCCGACTCAAAGGTCACGAAGTCGCCGGCTTCCGGCATGGGCTCGTCATCGCCCCCCGGGTTTCCGGGATCTTCCGGGTCTTCGGGGTCTCCGGGATCACCTGGCTCACCCGGGTCACCATTCACATTACCCTCCAGCAGAATACTGCCCAGCCCGGCCCGTTCGAAGAAGCTGGAGGCGTTGATGGCGAACTGGAGGTAGATCTGATCCTGTCCGGCAGCCACGTCACCGATATCAACGGTTACCACGCCGGACCCGCTGTTCACAGACTGTACCGACTGGAAAGTACTGCCATCCGCTGATACGAAAGCGGTCAGGGCCTCATCACTGTCGAAGCCCGAAATGTCGCGGTAGAACGACAGGGTCAGATCACTGGCCCCGTCGATGGCGATCGGTCCGGACCTGACCAGTGTTTCCGTGGCGCCGCCGCCCCGCATGGAAACCTCTCCGGCGGTCATGGTGTAAACCCGGCCCTGCTCGGAGAAGGCGCCCAGGCCACCGGAAAAGTTTTCCTCGAAAAGGACAGCCGCCGGCACATGGGCCGCCGCCATGGCAAGGGCGACCCCGGATGCCAGATATTGGCCTTTCGCAATACGCGCCCGGCCGAGCGGACGAATGATCTTCTTATTCATTGGAACTCTCCGTTGAACTTTCCATTGAACTCTCCCTGAGAGGGGTCCTTTACTCCGTGGACCGCCTTGTTTGCTTGTCGCATCGTCCATACTGCAACGGGCGCTCCGATGGCGCCCGACTGGAAACTGAAGGATACCTGCCGCCCATCAGAGCCCGTTTGTGCGGAATGATAATTCCGCGCCATCTGAGCAGTTGGTCACGGGGATGTGACCTCACATCCAGCAAATACCGGTTAGGATTAACAAAGCCCCGAAGCTGGCTTCGGGAACCGGGTTGCTCCCAGGGAGGGAAGACTTTGCAAGCACCGGCCGGTGGTTCGTCCGCCCACCTTTACATCTGGGATAACCGGGTTCTCTATGCGGGCCCGGGCACCGAAGCACGTTACCGCTGCTATGGCAGTGCAGCCCTGGTGGTGGGTATTGGCGGTACCCTGCAAGTACATCGCCAGAGCCACGCACAGGAGCCGGTAACCGCCCGCTGCTGTGTGATCACCCCCGGACTTCCCGTGTACCTGGGCTGTGACAGCCCTTCGCTGCTGGTGCTGTTCCTGGACCCCTTCATGCACGACCTGGCGGTGCTCAGTGGCCATGCCACCCGTCAGCGTCATGGCATTCTCTCGGGACTCGACAATGAAGACACGCTGATAACCCTGGGCGAACAGGTGCTGACGTCCCGGCCACCACCCCGGGCTGTAGTGGCCATGCTCGCAAGACTTGGGCTTAACCGGGAATCCCGACTGGAACCCGCCGGGGTCGATCCCCGGGTTGCCCGGGCGGTGGGCCTGCTTCGCAGCAGACGAACACAGAACATCACCACAGAGAACCTGGCCTCAGCCGTGAACCTGTCAGTACCCCGGGTTATCCAGCTGTTCAGGCAGTACCTGGGTATTTCCGCTGGCAGGTACCGACAATGGCACCGGCTCCACGCCACCACCCTAGCCATTGCCAGCGGTCAGAGTTTTACCCAGGCGGCGGTCGGCTCGGGCTTTTCGGACCTGGCGCATTTTTCCAACACCTTCCACAGCATGCTCGGCATCATGCCTTCCCGGCTGTTGCGGGCCCGGGGCGGCGTACAGTTCCATATAGACCCGCAGCTGGCCAGTGAGGGTTTCAGCACCCTGACCGGAATCAATAGCACTGACAGCACTTTGTGCTAGCTTTAAAGACAAAGTCATCCGGCCATTTGTTCGGGGAGTGTTTAGGAGTGTTTATATGCTGAGCCATATGATTCTGAGTGTGGATTACTCCGACGGCTGGGAACAGGCCATTCGCCAGCTCCCGCCCCTGCTGAAGCGCCTGGGTGTCAGCAGGCTGACGCTGACATACGTTATCGAACCTCATACCCGCAAACACATTGAGGACAGTGATGGAGCGGTAGAGAGCAAGCTCAGGGACCTGGCCGGCAAATACGCGGGCGACTGGGGTGTGGAAACCGATATCGCAGTACGCCACGGTTTCGTGGCCTCCTGCATGGTGGAGCTGGCACGTCACCTGAACGCCGACGGTATTATCTGCTGCAGCACTCATCACTCTGCAGGCCGCGAACTGTTCATGGGCAATATCACCATGAACCTGGCCAGGATGGCCCGTCGGCCGCTGCTGGTACTACCGGTGGAAGGCCAGCCTTCTTCCGGCCAGTCACCGGTTTTCCTGGCCACGGATGGTTCAGAGAACGCCGGACGCGCGCTGGACCTGTTCCGGCCGCTGACCAGTGACGGGCAGGAAGGCCGGGTTATCTGGGTACGGCCTGACGATGCCCCCGAGGAAGCGGACCGAGTTGACCGGCTGGTTCACGACATCGCCAACAGCAAGTCGTCCGTTCACGCCCGTATACTCAATGGCCAGCCGGCCCGGGAACTGCTCGAACTGATCAGCGACAGCCGCCCCGCTCTCACCGTAATCGGCAAACGGGGTACCACACCGGTGGAGCAGCTTCCCCTGGGACACACATCCGAGTCCGTAGTGCGGGCAAGCGTCAGCCCGATACTGCTGGTTCCCTGACCCCGGGGCCCGCAGGGAAGAGGCCTAGCCTTCGTAGAGGGCGTCCGTTCGGGCAGCCATGATAAAGTCGTTGCGATGGAGGCCGCCGATCTTGTGGGTCCACCAGCGTACCGTCACCCTGCCATACTCCAGCAGGATGGCCGGATGGTGTCCCTCTGCTTCCGCCAGTTCAGCCACCTGATTGGTGAAGGCCTGACCCTGCACAAAGTTGCGAAAAGGGTATACACGCAACAATTGTGGTATTCCGTCCTGATGCACCACCTTCCAATCCGGCAATTCCGCCAGCAGCTCACTTTGATCTGCTACGGAAACCTGCGGGGCGTCCGCCCGACAGGCTTCGCAAACCTGCTTGGCCAATCTGGTCATACCAGCCTCCGAATATTGCCCTCGGGTAAACCTATGTTAAGGGATAGTTCTGACGACACGTGTACGGTAGTTAAGGGGATTTATTACTGACAGGTGCCTCCGGCGACATATTCCCGATACGCCTCCCCGGCATTGACGGATTATGTTCTGCGGAAACCGTCAGCCCGGGGCCCCCAATCGCAGGATGCGTCTCTACCGATAACCCAGACAGTCCTTGCGTCATCCACAACGGAAACCGTAACACCTTTGACAAGCTGGCGGACACCCCAAACCCGACGACACCCGACTGACAGAGGAGGTAGCGGATTGGCTCGTTTATTCATATCCAAGGTGCACCTGGACGATAAAGAACGAAACGGAGTGCGTACAGACCGGGCCTATCGTGTTCTCGCCGCATGCAACGAGGCCGTTTTACGGGGCGAGGACGAAACCCGACTGCTCCAGTCAGTACTGGATACCCTGATACGCCTGAGTGACTACGCCCTGGCCTGGATCGGGCGGGCAAAAAATGACAGTGACCGCTCGGTTGATGTGCTGGCATGGTCCGGCGACGCAGAAGGTTACATCCAGGAGTTGCTGGTACGCTGGCAGCAAGACCGGTTCAGCAAGGGGCCGGCGGGGCGCGCCATAAGAAGTGGCATGCCCCTGGTCTGCGAGGATGTGGAAACAGATGCCAGCTTCCGACCCTGGCGGAGCCTGGCCAGACAGCACGGCATCCGCTCCGCAGTAGCCATTCCACTGGCGTTCGGCGAGAACGACCTGGGCATTCTCGCCATCTACAGCACACGCCCACACACTTTCACGGATGACGAGGTGGGCCTGCTTGAACGTCTCGCTGCCAACATTTCCTTCGGCGTAGAGACACTGCGGATGCGTGATCACCTTCAGAAACAGCGTGCCCTGGCCTGGAACAGTGCCTACCGGGACACCCTGACGGGGCTGCCCAACCGCCAATGGGTCATGGAGGAGCTGGCTCACCTGGATGCGGAGTTCAACCGTCACCGCCGGGTTGCCGCAGTCCTCTTTGTTGATCTTGATGGTTTCAAGCGCATCAACGACACCCTGGGCCATGAGGTAGGCGACCAGTTGCTTCACGATGTGGCAAATCGACTTACCCAGGTAGCGCGAACAGAAGACTTCGTGGCGCGACTGGGAGGTGATGAGTTTCTCATACTGATGCGTTTCGATGAGTCCGACGACATCATCAGCCAGTCTGGTGATCCTCACCTGGCGGTCGCCGAAGCCGCCGCCCAGCTGGCGGAACGGCTGACCTGTGCCATGCATCAACCCTTTCACCATGGGGCACTGCAGCACCACCTTGGTGCCAGCGTAGGCATCAGCCTGTATCCGGCAGACACCACCCGGGGCAGTGACCTGATCAATTATGCCGACATTGCCATGTACGAAGCCAAGTCCGCAGGCAGTGGGCATTTCCGTTTCTATTACACAGAGTTGTCGGTACGTAACCGCCACAAGCTTACCCTCAAAAACAACCTGCACCGGGCCATGGATGCCAGGGCCTTTCAGGCCTGGTATCAGCCGATTATTGATATCCGTACCGGCGAGGTGGTCTATGTCGAGGCTCTGATGCGTCTTGTTCATCCGGACGGTACGGTAACTACCCCGGGGCATTTCCTGCAGACCCTGGAGGAAACCGGACTGATTTCCCGCTCAGGACAAATGATGCTCGAGCAGGCATGCGGCACCCTCGCCTCCTGGCGCACCCTGTTGCCGGACCTGCGCCTGTCCCTGAACCTGTCAGTGAATCAGCTCTGGCAGGCGGATCTGATCGATCAGCTGGAACAGATGCTGACGCAGCATGACCTGCCCGCGGGTGCGCTTATGCTGGAAGTGACCGAAGGTTCAATGATGACGGATATCGTCAAAACCGAGCAGTTTCTGGAAGCGCTGCATGGGCGTGGCTTCGAGATTGCCATTGACGACTTTGGCACCGGCTATTCCTCGTTGAGCCGGCTACGCTCATTGCCTGTGAACAAGCTAAAGGTGGACAAATCCTTTATGGACAGGATGCCTCATGACCGCAAGAGCATGGAGATGGTCCGGGCCATATTGCAGACGGCCAACAGCCTGGACCTGGAGGTGGTGGCCGAGGGTATCGAGACCGAAGATCAGTTGAGGATCCTCGCGGATGCCGGCTGCCACTTCGGGCAGGGTTTCCTGTTTGCCCGACCCATGCCGCCGGAAGAGCTGCTCGCCTACCTTTGCCCACCGGGGGAAGCTTCCCCGCTGCCCGGCAGACCCCCGGCGTAATGCACTGATAGCCTCGGAACACTCCCGGTATCAGGCACCGGACTTGAAATTCCCACCCATCCGGAATACTGTATATCCAAACAGTATTGCGGATACCAAGATGAGTGACCTGCTGAATTCCCTGCTGGATAACGCCCGCCTCTGGCGCGGACACCGCCAGTTTGCAACGGAGCCAACCCCGGAGCACACCGGCTTTGCCGCCCTGGACCAGGAACTTGGGGGGCTTGGCTGGCCCCGGGGGGCCCTCAGCGAGTTCCTTCTGGACAGGCCCGGTATCGGGGAGCTGCAACTGGTACTGCCCCTGTTGCAGCGAGTGACCGCAAGGCAACAGCGTGTATTCTGGGTCAACCCGCCGTTTGTTCCCTATGCACCGGCCCTGGCCCGTGCAGAAATCGACCTGAACCAGATTGTCCTGGTGACGACAGACAACCAGCCGGACCTGTTATGGACCCTGGAAAACTGCCTGCGCTCACCGGCCACCGGGCTGGTGCTGGCCTGGCCGGAAACCCTGGCTGCCCGGGATATCCGCCGTCTGCAACTGGCGGCCGAGGCCGGCCAAAGCACCTGCATCCTGGTCCGCAGCCGGCGGGAGGCCGGGCAAAGCTCACCGGCAGCGCTCCGACTGGAACTGGTTGCGGATAACCGCCTGGGTCTTCAGGTGAATGTCCTCAAACGCCGTGGAGGGTGGCCCGGCCAGGGCTGCACACTTGCCCTGGGAGCCCGCGCCGGCCGGGAAACCACCGGGGCCGGCACCATCATTCACGGCCCCTGGCCCGACCATCAGACCGGATAGACCATGCCCTGGCTGTACCTGCACTTCCGGCACCTGCTGCTGGACCATATTGCCCGTGCCCGGGAGGCTGGCGCTCCCATGGCGGTTCTTTGCCATGGCTCGCGCCGTGTGCTGCAAGCCTGCCCCCTTGCCGTGGACCTGGGAATTCGCCCCGGCACAGCTCTCAAAACCGCTCTCAACCTGGCCCCGGAACTGGTCATGGTTCATGCCGATGACGATCGCCAGGCCCGCATCCTCGAGCAGCAGGCCCACTGGCTGTACCGCTATATGGACCGGATCTCCCTGTACCCCCCGGATGGCCTGCTGGCGGACGCCGGCAGTGTCAGGCGCCTGTATGGTGGCCTGCAGCCGCTGAGGGAAACATTGCACAAAGCGCTCGGGGAGCGGCAACTGAATGCTACCCTGACCACCGGCCCAACCCCGCTGGCCGCACGACTGCTGGCCCGGACCGGTTTGGATTGCTTTACCGAAAGCCCGGAAGATATGTCCGCCCACCTGGCCGCCCTGCCCCTGCATGCCGTTGAGCTGGATGAGCGTACCCTGCAACGGCTCACCCGGCTTGGGCTGACTACACTCGGTGAGTTGCAACAACTGCCGGCGACCGAACTCGCACGCCGCCTGGCCCCGGAGACCCTGGTCCATATCCAGCGGATTCTTGGCCAGAGGCCTGATCCACAAACCAGCTGGCAGCCACCCCATGACTTCCGGCAAAGGGCGGACTTTGGCTTGCCGGTAGAGAAATCCCAGGGTCTGCTGTTTGCCCTGCAACGCACCCTGGCGGACCTGGAAAGCGACCTGCAGTGGCGCCAGCAGGACACCGACAGCCTGTTGCTCATAATGCACCATTACCACCAGGACCCCAGCCATCTGCGGGTACGCACCACCGGGCCGGAGCACCGGGCAGAGGCCTTTCTCAACCTGCTGCGAATACGGCTGGAGCTGCACCCCCT
The DNA here is from genome assembly GCF_041690615.1 of Marinobacter sp. Classification (GTDB taxonomy): domain Bacteria; phylum Pseudomonadota; class Gammaproteobacteria; order Pseudomonadales; family Oleiphilaceae; genus Marinobacter. The sequence continues at coordinate 146,271 of NZ_JAWLGY010000002.1, read as the reverse complement.
TCAGGCACCGGTCGAAGCCCTGGAACTGCAGGTAACCCGCTTCCTGGACCGGCACGTGGCCACATCCACCGACCTGCTGGGGGAAACGCCGGATACAGGGGAAGCCTGGCACGCCCTGGTGAGCCGGTTACAGGCTCGCCTGGGTGAGCAGGCGCTGAAACACCTGGCGCCAGCCGCTGATCACCGACCGGAACGGGCCTGGAGTGCACGCAGCCTGGCCCGCCAGGTACGGAACCAAACCCCGGATAACCTGCCCCTGCGCCCCCTCTGGCTGCTGCCCCATCCAGCTCCCCTGTCGGTAGCCCCGGAAGAATGGCTCGGGGGACCGGAGCGAATCAGCGGCGGCTGGTGGGACGGGGAGCGGGTACTGAGGGATTACTACATTGCCCGCCTGCCCGAAGGACAACTGGCCTGGATCTACCGGGACAACCACCAGGGCTGGTTTGTCCATGGCTGGTTTGGATGACATGTAAGACCATGAGTTACGCCGAGCTTCACTGTTTCAGCAACTTCACCTTCCTGACCGGCGCCTCACACCCCCATGAACTGGCGGGGCAGGCGCTGGCAAATGGCTATCGGGCCCTGGCCATCACCGATGCCTGTTCCGTAGCCGGCATACCCCGCGCCTGGCAGGCACTCAGGGACAGTGACGTCGCCCTGATTACCGGCAGTTACTTCAAGCTGGAGCCCACAACCCCGAATGCCCCCGGCCTGCGATTGATCCTGCTGGCCTGCACCCGCCAGGGCTACGGCCAACTTTGCCAGCTGATCACTCTCGGACGTCGCCGGGCGCCCAAGGGGCAATACCAGCTGTTCCCGGAAGACCTGGACACACAGCCCCTGGAGGACTGCCTGTGCCTCTGGCTGCCCCCTTCCCCCCACGAAGTCGGCTTTACCGGTGCACGGCAATCCGGACAATGGCTCCGCGACCGGTTTCCCCACCGGTTCTGGCTTGCCGCCAGTCGCACCCTGGAGTCCGGTGAAGAGCAGCACCTTCACCGCATACGCACCCTGGCCAGACAGCTGGAACGTCCCGTGGTGGCCACCGGCCATGTGCATATGCATAACCGTCAGCGCCAGCCCCTGCAGGACGTTCTCACTGCCATTCGCCACAACACCAGCCTGGAACAGGCCGGACACCGGCTGTTCCAGAATGGCGAGCGTTACCTGAGGCCCTTGCCCGTCATTAAACGACTGTTTCCGGTGGAGTGGATTAACGAGACAGTGGCCATTGCCGAACGGTGCACCTTCCGCCCGGGTGAACTGCGCTATGAATACCCCGGCGACCTGGTGCCACCCGGGCAAACCCCTGCCGGCTGGCTGGAAGTCCTGACCCGGCAGGGTGAACAACACCGCTTCCCGGAAGGCACCCCGCCGCCCATCCAGGCCCTGATACGCAAGGAACTGGACCTGATCCATGAGATGGAATACGAGCACTACTTCCTCACCATCCATGACATTGTCAGTTTTGCCCGCCACCAGGGCATTCTCTGTCAGGGCCGGGGGTCTGCCGCCAACTCGGCGGTATGCTACTGTCTGGGCATTACCGAGGTGGACCCCCGTCAGATCGAATTGCTGTTCGAGCGGTTCATCTCCAAGGACCGGGATGAACCTCCAGACATTGATGTGGATTTCGAACACGAACGCCGGGAAGAGGTCATCCAGTACATCTACCAGCGCTACGGCCGGGAACGGGCAGCCCTGGCGGCCACAGTTATCCGTTACCGCCCCCGTAGCGCGATCCGGGACGTGGGCAAGGCCCTGGGCTTTGACCCGGCCCAGGTGGAACAGCTGCTCAACGGCATCGACTGGCGGGACCGGGAAACCGACTGGCGGGGCCAGATTCTCGACAAGGGCCTGACCCGCCACAAGCGGGTCGCCAACCAGTTCTTTACCCTGGTGAACACCTTGCTGGGCTTCCCGCGGCACCTGTCCCAGCACGTGGGCGGATTTGTGATCAGCTCCGGCCCCCTGTCGCAACTGGTGCCCACTGAGAACGCGGCCATGGCGGACCGCACTGTCATCCAGTGGGACAAGGACGACCTGGAAAGCCTGGGGCTGATGAAAGTGGACGTGCTGGCCCTGGGCATGCTGACCGCCATCCGCAAATCCCTGGGCCTGATCAGTGAAACGAAGGGCGAACCTTTTACCCTCCAGGACGTGCCCCGGGAAGACAAGGCCACCTATGACATGCTCACCACCGGTGACAGCATCGGGGTTTTCCAGGTGGAATCCCGGGCCCAGATCAACATGCTGCCACGGCTACGGCCGGAGAAGTTCTATGACCTGGTCATCGAAGTGGCCATTGTCCGCCCCGGCCCCATCCAGGGCGATATGGTCCACCCCTACCTGAAACGCAAACACGGGCTGGAAGCAGTCACCTACCCCAATGAGGAGGTCCGGGGGGTGCTGGAACGAACCCTGGGCGTGCCCATTTTCCAGGAACAGGTGATCAAGCTGGCCATGGTAGCCGCCGGTTTTACCGCCGGCGAAGCCGACCAGCTACGCCGGGCCATGGCCGCGTGGAAGTCCCATGGTGACCTGACGGTGTTCCGGGAAAAGCTGATCAGGGGCATGCGGGAGCGGGGGCACAGCGAGGACTTTGCCGAACGCCTGTATCACCAGATCTGCGGCTTTGGCGGTTATGGTTTTCCGGAGTCCCACGCTGCCAGCTTTGCGTTGCTGGTCTACGTCTCGGCCTGGCTCAAGCGTCATCACCCGGCGGCCTTCTATTGCGGCCTGCTGAACAGCCAGCCCATGGGGTTCTACTCGCCCTCCCAGCTGATTCAGGATGCTCGCCGGCATGATGTTTCCGTGTTACCGGTGGATGTGAACCACAGTCACTGGGACTACACCCTGGAAGATCCTGGCCACCTCAGAGTCGGCTTGCGACAAATCCGCGGATTGAGCCGCCAGGGCGCTGAAGCCCTCTGCCAGCAACGACCACCCGGTGGCTATACCAGCGTGCAGCAGCTCCGTCAGCGCACCGGCCTGCTGCAACGGGACCTGGAGTTGCTGGCCGGGGCCAATGCCCTTGAGGCCATCAGCGGCCACCGGCATCAAAGCTACTGGGAACTGCTGGGCCATGAAGAGGCGGCGCCTCTCTGGGTTTCGGAACACAGGGATGACCAGGGGTATATACCGGAGAGTGACAAGGTCAGCCTCCCTGCCCCCTCAGAGGGCCAGAATGTACTGGCGGACTACGCCAGCCAGGGGCTTACCCTGCAGCGTCACCCGCTGGCGCTGTTAAGAGAACAGGGCCACCTGCGCAACTGTCTGAACGCCCAGCAACTGAAAACCGCCGAACCCAACCGCCCGGTCCAGGTCGCCGGCCTGGTCACCGGCCGCCAACGCCCCGGCTCTGCCTCTGGTGTAACGTTCGTTACTCTGGAGGACGAGTTCGGCAACATCAATGTGGTGGTCTGGCTCAACACCGCCCGGCAGCAACGCAAGCCGTTGCTGACCTCACGGTTACTGCATGTGAAAGGCATTGTGGAACGGGAAGGCGACATTGTTCACATCATGGCTGGGAAGCTTACGGACCTGAGTCACCTGATTCAGACCTTGCCGGTGCCTTCGCGGGACTTTCAGTAGTTCCTGTGGCTTCCTGGGCTACTGCGAATTACGGCCTGGGGATTTGGGGACTGGGATTTGGGGACTGGGACTGGACTGCGGACTCCAGCCTGCGGGTTCTGGTGGAGGGGCACCAGGGTGGGGGATGCTTTCTCTGCCGCCCCCATACCTAAAACCAAACCAATCACAAAACCATCAGGCCAAAACAAGAAAACCCCGAAAGACTTCGAGTCTTTCGGGGTTTTCAGGCTACCAGCTACAACAATCAGCCAAGCAGCTTGATCATGACACCGGCAGCTACCGCAGAGCCGATAACGCCGGCCACGTTCGGGCCCATGGCGTGCATCAGCAGGAAGTTCTGCGGGTTAGCCTCAAGACCAACCTTGTTGGATACCCGCGCCGCCATCGGCACCGCAGATACACCGGCAGAACCGATCAGCGGGTTGATCTTCTCCTTCACCATGGCATTCATCAGCTTCGCCATCAGAACACCACAGGCAGTACCCACACCGAAGGCCACGATACCCAGCGCCAGGATACCCAGAGTCTGGGCATCCAGGAACTTGTCTGCCATCAGCTTGGAGCCAACAGACAGACCCAGGAAGATGGTCACAATGTTGATCAGGGCATTCTGGGCGGTATCGCTCAGACGCTCTACAACACCACATTCCTTCATCAGGTTACCGAAGCAGAACATACCCAGCAGTGGTGCAGCGTCCGGCAGGAACAGAACCACCGCAATCAGAACCACCAGCGGGAACACGATCTTTTCACGCTTGCTGACCGGCCGCAGCTGGGTCATCTTGATGGCCCGCTCTTTCTCGGAGGTCAACGCCTTCATGATCGGCGGCTGAATCATCGGCACCAGGGCCATATAGGCATAGGCTGAAACCGCGATAGCACCAATGATGTGCGGCGCCAGTACGCTGGACACGTAAATGGACGTCGGGCCATCAGCACCACCGATGATACCAATGGTGGCCGCTTCCAGGATGGTGAAATCCAGAATACCGAACCAGTCGAGCAGCGCTGCACCAATGACGGTACCGAAAATACCGAACTGCGCGGCCGCGCCCAGCAGGATGGTCTTCGGATTTGCCAGCAACGGACCGAAGTCCGTCATCGCACCAACTCCCATGAAAATCAGGAGTGGACCAATGGTGCTGCCGATAACAACCGTATAGAAGTTGTAAAGCATACCGTTGGCATAACCGAAGTCCTGGGCAGTCGCGTTGGCCAGGCTCAGGGTGGAATAATCCGCCTCCTTGAACGCTTCCTTGAACGCCTCCCTGACCTCAGGTGTTACCACCTGACCAGCCTCGTAGGACACATCCAGAATACCAGCTATGGCGGCCAGAACTTCCGGTTTGGCAAAATGCACCGCGTTTTCCGCCGCAGACATGGCAAGGCCAGCCTCCGGGATATTCGCCAGAATGCCGCCGAAGCCGATCGGCACCAGCAGCAATGGCTCAAAGCCCTTGCGAATGGCAAGGAACAGCAGCAACAGGCCAATGGCGATCATGATCACCTGACCCGCAGTTATGTTGAACAGGCCACTGCCTGTCCACAACGTTAGTAGTTTTTCCATGGAATGCTGGCCCTTATGCGATTGTCAGCATTTCATCATCAGGGGAAACGGCATCACCGACCTTGACGAAGACTTCACCGACGGTGCCGGATTTGTTGGCGCGAACCTCGGTTTCCATTTTCATGGCCTCGAGGATAATCACCACATCACCTTCTTCCACCTGATCCCCCGGGGACACGTGAACCTTGAAGATATTGCCGCCCAGCGGTGCCAGCAGGGGCTCGCCCTCGCCAGCCGCCGGGGCCGGAGCAGAAGCCGCCGGTGCGGATGAACCGCCCGCGCCGCCTTTTGCTTCGATCTGGCTGATCTCGCCACCTTCGTTCACGGCAACCACGTAGTCCTTGCCATTCACATTCACGGTGTAGGTTTCAGGGCCGCCAGCTTTCTTCGCCGCAGCCGGGGCCACGTCGTCGGCACTGGGTACCGGCTCGAAGGCATCCGGATTATCACGGTTCTCAAGGAACTTCAGGCCGATCTGCGGGAACAGGGCGTAGGTCAGTACGTCGTCCACTTCCTGGTCTGCCAGCCGGATATTCTTCTCTTCGGCAAGCTTCTTCAGTTCGTCGGTCAGCTTGTCCATCTCCGGCTCGATCAGGTCAGCCGGACGACAGGTCACAGGCTCGTTGCCGTCCAGAACCCGCTCCTGCAGTTCCTTGTTGAACTCGGAAGGTGCTGCACCGTACTCACCCTTCAGGATGGCGGCGGTTTCCTTGGAGATTGACTTGTAGCGCTCACCGGTGAGCACGTTCAGTACCGCCTGGGTACCAACGATCTGGGAGGTGGGGGTTACCAGCGGGATAAAGCCCAGGTCTTCACGAACCTTGGGGATTTCCGCCAGAACCTCATCGAACTTGTCGGTGGCGTTCTGCTCACGCAGCTGGTTTTCCATGTTGGTGAGCATACCCCCGGGCACCTGGGCAATCAGGATACGGGAGTCGGTGCCACGCAGGCTGCCCTCGAATTTCGCGTACTTCTTGCGCACCTGGCGGAAGTAGCTGGCGATTTCCTCAAGCAGCTCCAGGTCCAGCCCGGTGTCGCGGTCAGTACCTTCGAGAATGGCAACGACGGCCTCAGTGGGCGAGTGGCCATAGGTCATGGACATGGAGGAAATGGCGGTATCCACGTTGTCGATACCCGCCTCGGCGGCCTTGATGGCGGTAGCGGTGGACATACCGGTGGTCGCGTGGCACTGCATGTGGATGGGCACATCCAGTTCTTTCTTCAGGCGGCTGACCAGTTCATAGGCTACGTACGGCTTGAGGATACCGGCCATGTCCTTGATGGCAATGGAATCTGCGCCCATGTCGGCCACTTCCTTGGCCAGCTCTACCCACATGTCGATGGTATGGACCGGGCTGGTGGTGTAGGCAATGGTACCCTGGGCATGCTTGCCGGTCTTGCGAACAGCCTTGATGGCACGATCCATGTTGCGGGGATCGTTCATGGCATCGAAAATCCGGAACACGTCGACGCCGTTCTCGGCAGCACGCTCACAGAACCGGTCTACCACATCGTCCGCGTAGTGGCGGTAACCCAGCAGGTTCTGACCGCGCAGCAGCATTTGCTGCTGGGTGTTGGGCATGGCTTTTTTCAGTTCGCGGATCCGTTCCCACGGATCTTCGCCCAGGTAGCGAATGCAGGAATCGAATGTGGCCCCACCCCAGGATTCCAATGACCAGAAGCCAACCTTGTCGAGCTTCTCGGCAATCGGCAGCATGTCGTCAAGACGCATGCGGGTGGCCAGCAGGGACTGGTGTGCATCCCGAAGGATAACATCCGTAATCCCCAGTGGTTTCTTGGTGTCAGTCATCGTGTCAGCCTTCTGTTAAAAGGTTCTAGTGTTCTGCTCCGGTCACTTCTTGTGGCGGGACCGGTATTGTGCAATCGCTTTCTTTATTGCTTCCGCCGTGTCGGGATCAACCGCAGCGGGTGCAGACGCTTTGGCACGTGGCGTCCTGGCCGGTGTAGCCGGCTCGGGCGGCGCGAATCGGCCAATGATTTTCGACATGAGTCCGGTCGCGAATACCAGAATAATCAGGAATACGAACACGAAACCCATGCCTGCGATCATCAACTCGATCGCCTGTGACATCAGCTCACTCATAACATGTGCTACCTGTGTTGAAGTAAGTGATCTTTCCTCTGGCAGTAGCTTTCAGACCATTGCCTGGCCACAATGAAAACCATTCCCACAGGCAAAATCCTGCGTAATTTACCGTTTTATCCATAGGGGAGCAACTAAACAACCCCTCGCAAACCCGCATTTTTTCAGCATCCCCGAAAACACAATGGGCAAAACCACGTATCAGTGTTGCACGTTTTAACACCCCGTCAAAGGCCGGGACTGACTGCCCTCACCCGGAACCTCCGCCCTTTGATCCGCCCCTCTTCAAGCCGCCTGAGGGCCTTGCCGGCTACTGCCGAATCCACGGCCACAAAGCTCTGATAATCCTGGATGGCGATCTTGCCAACCACATCACCGGGCAGGCCCGCCTCGCCGGTCAATGCACCGAGGATGTCTCCCGGGCGCACCTTCTCCTTCCGCCCCCCGGCAATACACAGGGTCACCCGGGCAGGCCGCCATGGCGTGGGTTTAACAGACAGCAGGGCACCGCCATCCAGCGGTTCGATCTCGTACCCGCGGGCCTGCTCCAGCCGGGCAATCTTGTGGGCCCTGGAGGGACTGAAAAAGGTTACGGCAAGGCCCTCGTTACCAGCCCGCCCCGTGCGCCCGATGCGATGGGTATGGGTTTCCGGAGAGCGAGCGGGCTCCATATTGACCACCAGCGGCAAGTCGTCAATGTCCAGGCCCCTGGCTGCCACATCCGTTGCCACCAGAATCGGGCAACTCTGACTGGCAAACAGGATCAGCACCTGGTCCCTGTCTTTCTGGTCCATATCGCCATGCAGCGCTGCGGCCGTAAAACCCTGCCGGGTAAGGTACAAAACCACATCATCACACTGTTGCCTGGTAGCACAGAACACCAGACAGGAGGGAGGCCGCTGCGTTGACAGCAGCCCTGCCAGTGCTTCCTGTTCCTGGCCTTCTGCAACCTCATAGAAGGTCTCCCGTATCGCAGGGGCTGCGGCCTCTGCACGCTCTTCGACAGTGACCGAGACCGGATCCCGCTGATAGCGTTCGCTGAGCCTCCGCACATGGTCAGGCCAGGTGGCGGAGAACAGGAGCGTCTGCCTGCGCTCCGGACAACGGTCCACTATGGCGTTAACAGCCTCCTCAAACCCCATATCCAGCATCCGGTCCGCTTCATCCAGCACTAATGTCCGTAACCGGTCCAGCGTCAGGGTTCCCTTGTCGAGGTGGTCCTTCACCCTGCCCGGGGTACCTACAACAATATGGGCTCCATGACTCAGCGACCCGATCTGTGGACCGATAGGCGTACCGCCACAAAGGGTGAGTACTTTAACGTTATGTCGACTACGGGCCAGCTCACGGATCGCCCGTGCCACCTGATCAGCAAGCTCCCGCGTCGGGCACAGCACCAGCCCCTGGACCGAAAACCGGCGGACGTCCAGCCGCTCTACCAGGCCGATACCAAAGGCAGCGGTTTTCCCGGACCCCGTCCGGGCCATGGCGATCACATCCTGGCCGGCAAGTACCACTGGCAGCGCCTGCTGCTGTACCGGTGTCGGCTGGCTAAAGCCCAGGTTGCCGAGGTTGTCGAGCATGGCCTGAGACAGGCCTGGAATCTGAAAAGACATGATGGAGAAATCCGGAAAGACGGGAGGTTACGGCGGAGGCCATGAGCCCCGTATAATACCGCAAATACACACCGGATTCAGAAACATCAGCAGGACCCACCATGGCTTCACTACAGGACCAACTGCTCAAGGCCGGCCTGGCCGACGAGAAAAAGCTAAAGGCACTGCAAAAAGAGAAGAAAAAGCAGCGCAAGCAACAACCCAAGGGTGCCGCCCAGACAGATGAAGGCAAGCTGCGGGCCCAGCAGGCCCGTCAGGAAAAGGCCGAAAAGGACCGGCAACTGAACCAGCAACGCAATGAAGAGGCCCGCCGCAAGGCCATTGCAGCCCAGATCCGCCAGCTGGTGGAAACCAATCGCCTGGACCGCAGCCGCTGCGAAGTGGACTACCAGTTCGTCCACGGCAAGAAGATCAAGAAGATCCTGGTGGACAATACCATGACCGACCAGCTGGCCCGCGGCCGCCTGGCAGTGGTTTTCGTCAATGAAAACTATGAGGTGGTGCCGGAAGCAGTGGCCCGCAAGATCATGGAGCGGGACCAGGAGGCTGTCGTGGTGTTGCACGACCGCAACAGCCAGACCGACAAGGACGAAGATGACCCCTATGCGGGATACGAGATTCCGGATGACCTGATGTGGTAGCAAGTGGGCGATCGACCCGGAGGCTGCCGGACGAAAGGCTGCCTCCGGTCACCCCCCCCGGGGGCCAGAATGGCCAGAACCCTCCAGCGACCAAAGCGATCAACGGGCGTGGATGCGTGCGGACCGTCAGATACCGGCTACCAGATAGGTCCCGTTGAAGAGCACATGTAAAAAGATCGGCATCCACACTCCCTGATACCGCTCCCGGAAATAGCCCAGGACCAGCGAAGGTATCGCCACCGCCAGCGCCCAGCCCAGTGGCTGGTGAAAAAGGTGCAGAAGGACAAACAACCCGCTCGTGGTTACATTAGCTGCGCTGATTCCTGCGAGTGAACAGGCAAAAAACGGCCGCCGTAACAGCTCTCCCTGAATCACACCACGGAACAGCACCTCCTCCACCACGGGGTAGACCAGCAGCAGACCAGCTAGAGCCATCCAGTCGCCGACATAGCCGGCGGCAAATCCGCCCGGCAACAGCCAGCGCATCAGTACACCGGCTACTGCGGTGCAGACAACCAGGACCAGGAGCTGGCCATCTCGCCAGGGCCTTGGAACCTGCCCCCCCTTTACGCCATACCAGATCATCAAAAAAGTTCCCTTCGTTCCAGCCACCCAGTTTCAGGGAATCCTGACCTATTGACAACGGTTGCCCCCTAGCACCCTGTATTGCACCGGCGCGGATGCATAGGTATGAATGCCAACACTCTTTACGGGTACGGCTGATCTAGACTCAGGGGGATGTACCAGGCAAAGGAGCCAACCCATGAACATGAAGAAATCGTTCGTTCGCACTGCCGGCATTGCTCTGCTTGTCAGCATGGTCAGTTTTCCGCTGGCCGCGCAGGAAGAAGAGCCGGTTTTCGGTCAGCAAATGATGACCCAGCAGGAATTGCGGGACCATCGTCAGACTATGCGCGGATTCAATACCAATGAAGAACGCGCCCAGTACCGCGAACTTCATCGCGAGCGCATGCTGGAGCGTGCCCGGGAACGCGGCGTTGAACTCGGCAATGGTCCGGGTCAGGGAATGAGACAAGGTCAGGGAGCTGGCATGGGTCAGGGTCAGGGTCAGGGTCAAGGAGCAGGTATGAACCAGGGCCAGGGCAACCGGCAGGGAATGGGCGCCGGACAAGGCAACAGACAGGGGATGGGAGCTGAACAGCGAAACCAGCAAGGTATGGAGGCTGGGCAGGGTAACCGCCAGAACAGGCAAGGTAATGGCGATGGTCAGGATTACCGGCCAAAAGGTTCCGGGCAGGGCGGCGGTAACCAGTAACTGAAAAAATTTCCTGGAAAGCGGAGCTGGTTACCAGCCCGCTATACTCGCTCTACGCTCGGGAATTGCCCCCCGCCTTCTCCCCGGCAACAAGCAATGCCGGAATCACTAGACCTAAAGCTGACGGGCACGATATTCCAGTTATTGAACGAGCTAGTGTTGTGATTATGTATTGAGGGCACCAAAGCGGTGCCCTCTTTTCTGGCAGCCCAGACGCGTATCGCTGTCAGGTGCCACAACTTGGCAGCGCTGAGCGATCCCGGGTATCGTCATTGATAGTGTGATCACAGCCGTATTGGGGGTCGGCAACGACGGCCGGGTCAAGTACTTCGTCGCCTTCTGGCTTGTCACCACTGTTCACCCACTTCAACCAGTCGCTCAGGGCCTTGCTGATTTCGCTACCTGTGAAGTCACAATGGCTGGGTGCGCGGATAGCCCTCTGAACGAGAAGGTCTTCGGAACCATTCTCGATCGCACCTTCACGATACAGCTGCTGGTGCCGGAAAGGCACATAGAAGTCCCCGAGCGTGTGCAGTGTCAGCACTGGCACATCGAAGTCGCCTTTTACCAGGGGCAACCAGCGAACACCGTCATCTCTCAACGGATTCACGCCGTCGTCAGCAGCAACGCGCTCGATGGCTTCGTTGAAGTTCTCCTCATCAACTGTTTTCGTGTCGCCATTTGTCCAACGGTACTCGCGGTCAACGTTGTCATAATAGTTTCGGGCGAGTATGCCGTTAATGTCGCCGCCGCGGCCGCCGGTTCCGAGTACCGCCCCCTGAAGCCCCGGATTGGCGAAACCGAAGTCATAGAAGATAGGTCTATCACCGCCAGTGAGGTTCATGGCGATTTGTTTAACCCGCTCCCCATTTTCGTTGGCAGGTTCCCAGGTTACGCTCCCATCCTCGATAACAAACAAGGCCTGCAGCATGCTTGGCAGGTTGTCCTGATACTCTTCATCAGGAACATCGATTCCCGACAACTCTTCAACCACTCGAGTGTAATCCCCAAGCCACTGGAACTGATTCTGCTCAGCCTGACAGAAAGGCAACGCCCCCTGATAATGCACCTTGTAGGCTGTACGTTCCATGTTTTCCCGGTCGACTGCGGCTGCTGCCGTATGGCCGCCCAGCGAATAGCCGGAAATAAGGACCTGCTGCGGAGCCTCATAAGCCTGGCCGAAGTCAGCCTCGATATAATCAACTACTTCCAGTGCCAGCTTGTTGGTGTCCTCGATCGCTGCACGGACGTCATAGTAGTTTGCCGAGTACGATGAAGCAGCCCAGGCATAGCCGGCGGCCAGCACCGTAGCCCTCCAGGCAGCATCCGGAACAGAAACAGCGAGTTCGGAGCCCTCACCACGATAGCCATGGGTGTACATGATCAGGCCACCACCGTCCCAGCCATCCGGGATTTCTGCCGCATAGACCGCTGGCCCCTGGATACCTTCATAGGTCCCGTAATACGCCGATGCGGATTCAGACGCTGTGAAAGCGATTTCAGCGGCGGGCTCAAAGGTGCGGGTATCGTGGATTCGCGTTGCCTCGACTTCATCATCGCTGTCATTACTGCTGCTACTGTCACCACAACCCGTCAGTAGCAGTGCACTCAATGTTGCGGCCGTAATGGCGATCCCGAGTTTGTTCTTAGTCAAAATAACCTCCGACGTTCATTATTTTTGTAGTGGTCGACAAATAATTCCGCATAGCGGAATATCATTTTGTACAACCGGGTTTATTAAAGGCGAGAAAAGGTCATTCTGCTAATACCTGAGTTACACATTTTGCTCGTCAAACATATGTCAGGCTATATATTGGCTATCTCAATGCAGGGTAAGAGATTCAGTTTCGAAGCAGGAGGGAAATAGATGCTTAACGAAAAACGCCGCAGCCGGAGGGGTGCTCCAGACTGCGGCGTTTCTGTATAAATGGCGCGGCTGGGAGGATTAGGCGGGCCTGCGGCCCTTCCCCTTCGGGGCCGTCGTCGCTTTGCTCCGACGTTCCTCCGTGCGCTTTGCGCACTCCGGTCGAACCTCTATCGGTTCAAATCCTCCCAGTACACTACGAAAAACGCCGCAGCCGGAGGGGTGCTCCAGACTGCGGCGTTTCTGTAATAAATGGCGCGGCTGGGAGGATTCGAACCTCCGACCGCCTGGTTCGTAGCCAGGTACTCTATCCAGCTGAGCTACAGCCGCGCAAAACCTTGTTGGACAGCTCCGGACAACGTTTGGCGTTGCCTTCCACTGGGAGGATTACTCGGACCTGTGGCCCTCGCCCCTTCGGGGTCGTCGCCGCGTTGCGTCGACGCTCCTCCGTGCGCTGCGCGCACTCCGGTCGAACCCCTTTCGGTTCGAATCCCATCATACTCCGGAGTTTGTCGCGTTCTCCGGGTTTACGATGAGACTGAGCTAATAAGTGGCGCGGCTGGGAGGATTCGAACCTCCGACCGCCTGGTTCGTAGCCAGGTACTCTATCCAGCTGAGCTACAGCCGCGCATCAAACTTCACTTACCGTCAGGTGCTACGCTGACCTGTTGCCAGTATCTCTTCTTTCTATATAGAAGAAAATGGCGGAGAGGGAGGGATTCGAACCCTCGGTACGATTGCTCGTACGGTTCCTTAGCAGGGAACTGGTTTCAGCCACTCACCCACCTCTCCGTGACAACGGCGCGTATACTACCATAATTTTTCTGTTTTCATAGGGTTGACACGGAATTTTTCTGACCGCATTGGTGCGTGCTTTTCCTACCAACAAAAAACCGCCACACCCGGAGGTTGTAGCGGTTTCCTGATCAGCCTGCGCCCCTGCTAACAGAGGCCCGCGGCATGCTCAGTGATTACCGGGCTCAGGGCCTTCTTCCGGCTCACCCTTTTCACTTTGAATGCGCTGATAGATTTCCTCACGGTGAACCGCCACTTCCTTCGGGGCGTTAACACCGATACGTACCTGGTTACCTTTCACACCCAGCACGGTTACAGTGACTTCGTCACCGACCATCAGGGTTTCGCCAACACGGCGGGTCAAGATCAACATGTCCTTTACTCCCTATTCCAGAGCTACCTGTTCCGACTTGAACAATTAGTAATAACTTTATAGCGGGATCTACCAAACCAGAAGTCGAATAATCCCTTACAGGCAATCATCAGACGACTATGGGACCGGTTTGGTTCCCGTTTTGTGGCGAGACCCTGGCGGACCGACCTGTTTATCCGCCGTTTCAGGCCTCTGTCTCGGCCTTGTGCAGATCGAAGGCACTGTGAAGCGCCCTGACTGCCAGCTCAAGATACTTTTCATCGATCACCACCGACACCTTGATTTCAGAGGTGGAGATCATCCGGATATTGATACCCTCATTGGACAACGCCTCGAACATGCGCGTTGCCACTCCGGCGTGGGATCGCATGCCCACACCTACAATGCTCACCTTGGCGATCCTGTCGTCCCCGTTCACCTCACGGGCGCCCAACTCACTGGCCAGTTGCTCCAGAATCTCCCGGGTACGCCGGAAATCATTGCGATGCACGGTGAACGTAAAGTCAGTATGGTTATCCGCGCCCACGTTCTGGACAATCATGTCCACTTCGATGTTGGCATCACTTACCGGCTTGAGTATACGAAGGGCAATGCCGGGTGTATCAGGCACACCGGCGATGGTCAGCTTGGCTTCGTCTCGGTTAAATGCAATTCCGGAAACAACCGGTTGTTCCATGGCGCTTTCATCCTCAAAGGTAATCAGGGTGCCCTCGCCTTCCTCAAAGGAGGATAGCACCCGCAACGGAACATTGTACTTGCCGGCGAATTCGACGGCCCGTATCTGGAGAACCTTGGAGCCAAGGCTCGCCATTTCAAGCATTTCTTCAAAAGTAATGCGGTCAAGACGGCGGGCAGAGTCCACCACCCGCGGGTCTGTGGTGTATACCCCGTCTACGTCTGTATAGATCTGACACTCGTCCGCCTTCAGCGCAGCCGCCAGGGCCACGGCGGTGGTATCGGATCCCCCGCGCCCAAGGGTGGTGATATTGCCCTTTTCATCCACACCCTGGAAACCGGCCACAACCACCACACGACCTTTTTCCAGGTCACCGCGCATATTGTGCTCGTCGATTTCCTGAATCCGGGCCTTGGTGTGGGAGCTGTCCGTACGGATACGCACCTGGGCACCGGTATAGGAGCGCGCATCGCAGCCCCGCTTTTGCAGTGCCATGGACAGTAACGCGATGGTCACCTGTTCACCGGTAGAAACGAGCACATCCATCTCCCGGGGAGTCGGCTCTTCCATAATATCTTTTGCCAGGGCGATCAGGCGGTTGGTTTCACCGCTCATGGCGGAAACCACAACCACAACATCATGCCCTTGTTCGCGGAACCGGCAGACCTTGTCCGCAACTGCTTCTATCCGGTCGGTGGAGCCGACGGATGTACCTCCGAATTTCTGAACCAGCAGTGCCATGATCTTCTCGAGTTTCCTGGCGGGGCGTCTTTCTCACCCCGGGGGGATCATCAGTGACCTGCCATCGTGCTCCGGCGACAGGCCTTCCCATAACAGACACCGGGCACCACAAGGGGTGCCCGGCTGAAAAATCGCGGAATTATACCTCTAGTTCATGAGCTGATAACAGTAGCGCAAATGCGATTACTGTATCAGGTTCAACCGACCTGCTCAGCGACCCAGCCAGCCACGCCTTCAAGCGCCGCTGGCAGGGCCGCCACGTCGCTACCACCGCCCTGGGCCATATCCGGACGACCACCGCCCTTGCCATCGACCTGCGCAGCAAGGTGTTTCATCAGGTCTCCGGCCCTGACCCGGCCAGTGGCCGACTTGGTAACGCCCGCGACCAGGGTAATCTTTCCGTCTTCGACACTGGCCAGCACAACCACGCCTTCCCCCAGCTTGTTCTTGAGCTGGTCTGCGGTTTCCATGAGAGACTTGCGATCGGCCCCGTCCAGTTGCGCCGCCACCACCTTGAGTCCCGCCACATCGACGGCAGACCCGGCCAGGTCAGCGCCAGCGGAACTGGCCAGCTTGCCCTTGAGTTGCTCAACTTCCTTTTCAAGCTGGCGACTGCGATCAATCACACCCTGCACTTTATCGACCACGGAATCACGGGTTCCGCGTACCAGTTTCGCGACGCGATCCAGGGTGTTCTCTGTCTCGGTCACCCAGCGCAGGGCCCCAAAACCGGTGACAGCCTCTATCCGCCGCACGCCGGCGGAGATACCGCTCTCGGAAGTGATCCGGAACAGGCCGATATCACCGGTACGGGCCACGTGGGTACCACCGCAAAGCTCCACCGAGTAGTCATCGGAGCCCATGCTGAGCACCCGCACGGTGTCGCCATACTTTTCGCCGAACAGTGCGATGGCGCCTTTTTCCTTAGCGCTGTCCATGTCCATCAGGTCAGTCTGAACCGGGGTGTTGGACAGGATCTGTTCGTTCACCTGACGCTCGATTTCGCGGAGTTGCTCCGGACTGACCGGCTCGAAATGGGAGAAGTCGAACCGCAGCTTGTCCGGATCCACCAGCGAGCCTTTCTGGCTGACATGCTCGCCCAGTACATTGCGCAGGGCGGCGTGCATCAGGTGGGTGGCAGAGTGGTTCTTCTTTGTGTTTTCCCGGCGTTGATGATCTATACGCGCATCAACATCGAGCCCGGCAAAGAACTCGCCTTCCACCACGGTGCCGATATGCAGGTGGTTGTCCCCATCCTTGCGAGTGTCGTTGACCTGGAAGCGACCGCCGCTCCAGGTCAGCAAGCCGGTATCGCCCACCTGGCCGCCGGATTCGGCATAGAACGGCGTACGCTCCAGCACGATCACGGCCTCATCGCCGGCCTCGGCCGCTTTCTCCTCACCACCGACCAGTACGGCTCGGATGGTCTCGTGACCATCGATACGCTCATAACCGGTGAACTCGGTGCTGCCTTCAATGCGAATACCGGCGGCGTTGTAGTCGATACCGAACTTGCTGGCTGCCCGGGCGCGCTCCCGCTGCTGCTCCATGGCCTTCTCGTAGCCCTCATAGTCGAGGGTCAGGCCACGTTCGCGCGCGATATCGTTGGTCAGGTCAACCGGGAAGCCATAGGTGTCATAAAGGGTGAAGATGGTTTCTCCGGGAATCTCGCTGCCCTCAAGGTCAGCGATGTCCTGCTCCAGCAGGCGCAGGCCCTTGTCCAGGGTCTTGGCGAACTGTTCCTCTTCCTGCAACAGTACTTTCTCGATCTGCTTCTGGCTGCTGCGCAGTTGCGGATAGGCCTCGCCCATCAGGGACACCAGCGCGCCCACCAGCTTGTAGAAGAAAGGCTGGGTCGCGCCCAGCTTGTTGCCGTGACGGGCGGCCCGTCGGATGATGCGGCGCAGCACAAAGCCGCGACCCTCGTTGGACGGCATTACGCCATCGGCAATCAGGAAGGCACAGGAGCGGATGTGGTCAGCCACCACCCGCAGGGAAGCTTCAGTGGTGGCAGCGCCGCCCAGTACTTCAGACGCGGATTTCAAAAGGTCCTGGAACAGGTCGATCTCATAGTTGCTGTGAACACCCTGCAGCACCGCAGTAATGCGCTCCAGCCCCATCCCGGTATCCACGGAAGGCTTGGGCAGCGGCAGCATGTCGCCATTCGCCTGGCGGTTGTACTGCATGAAAACCACGTTCCAGATCTCGATATAGCGATCGCCGTCTTCTTCCGGGCTGCCGGGAGGACCTCCGGCCACATCAGGGCCATGGTCGTAGAAGATTTCGGTACAGGGACCGCAGGGACCGGTATCCCCCATCTGCCAGAAGTTGTCCGATGCGTACCGGGCACCCTTGTTGTCACCAATACGGACAATCCGGTCCGCAGGCACACCAATCTCGCTGTTCCAGATATCGTAGGCTTCGTCGTCTTCCGCGTAGACGGTCACCCAGAGCTTGTCCGTGGGCAGGCCGAGCCACTGGTCACCGGTCAGAAAGGTCCACGCGAAATTGATGGCCTCACGCTTGAAATAGTCACCGAAGCTGAAATTGCCCAGCATTTCAAAGAACGTGTGGTGCCGGGCCGTGTAACCGACATTCTCAAGGTCATTGTGCTTGCCGCCGGCACGCACACACTTCTGGGAACTGGTGGCGCGAACATAGTCCCGCTGCTCCCGGCCAAGGAATACATCCTTGAACTGGTTCATGCCCGCATTGGTGAACAGCAGTGTGGGATCATCGTGGGGAACCAGCGAACTGCTCGGTACGATGGTGTGCCCCTGCTGCTCGAAATACTTGAGAAACGCCTGACGCAACTCTGCGGTTTTCATAGACCTTTGATACCTTTCCAGAAACCCGCCGGACAGGCCGGCAGGTCCACGATTGAAGTCGGATACTTACATGCGTGTGCAAATCCGCTACTCTAGCACACGCCGAAAATCAGGAAAAACGTGTAACCCGCCAGGAGACCCCATGCCCCGACGCTTTCATGACGCCGAGGAACTTTTGCCGCCGGCCACCGCGCTGAAACGCGCACTGGCCATTATTTACGACGGGCTGATCAGCATTGCGGTACTGCTGGTCGCTACCTGGATCTATACCATGATTGCGGGCTGGCTGACTGGCTGGGACAAATACGAGCAAATGGCCGAAGCCGGCGAACTGTCCGGCGATCCGGGGCTGACGTTCGCCCTGTTCCTGGTGCTCTACGTGTTCTTTGCCTACTTCTGGACCCGCATCGGCCAGACCCTGGGCATGCAGGTCTGGCGCATCCGCATCGAGAACCTGGACGGCACCTCGGTGAGCTGGACCCAGGCGCTGCTCAGGTATGGCACGGCCGCAGCGGCCATCTTTGTTACCCTGCTGAGCGGCTATTACCTGGGGCCAGTTAGCCTGTTTGTGACAGTGCCGCTGGTCGTTGCCCTTTTCTACCCGATCAATGGCCTCTCGGTGACTGACCGGGTTTCGGGCAGCGTGGTGGTCCAGGTGCCCAAAGAGCTCCGCAAGCAGGCCTGATCCTGGCTGCCTACCCCGCCCGGCGCATCAGCCAGGCCCCGATCATGCCGTTGATGATAATCGGCACCAGGATAGCCAGCACCGGGTTGAAGCCGAAGACCACGCTCATGGGACCCAGCAGGTCCTGCATATACTTGAACAGCAACCCGACGATAAGTCCGGTAAACACCCGGAAGCCCATGGTCACGGAGCGCAGCGGGCCGAAGATGAAGGAGATCGCCACGATCACCATTACGGCCGTACCCACCGGCATCAGCACCTTCTTCCAGAACGCCAGCCAGTACTGAGCAGAGGTCAGCCCCTGCTGGTCCAGGTAACGGGCGTAGGTATACAAACCGGTCAGCGGCAGGTTTTCCGGCTTGACCACCAGAACACTCAGTACGTCCGGGGTCAGTCCGCTTTCCCAACGCTCTTCAGCGCTGACTTCCCGCTCATTGCCATCCCGGGACAGCAGCGTTCTGCGCACGTCCTGTAACAGCCAGTGGTCACCCTGGAACGTTGCACTGCGTGCGAAACTGGCGGACGCCAGCCAGCGGTCCTCATCAAGGCGAAACAGGGCCACGCCCTGAAGGTCACCATCCGGCGTCACAGCGTTCAGGTGAATAAAGGTATCACCTTCCCGGTGCCACACCCCCTCGGCGTTTGCGATGCTGCCATCGCCGCCCCGGGCCACCGCCTTCTGGCTCTGAGCCAGACGCTCGGCGGGGGGCGCCACGTACTCACCAATGACCAGGCCTATCAGCACTACCACCAGCGCCGGTTTCATGGCAGACCAGACGATTCGGCGGATGGAGACCCCCGCCGCCCGGATTACAGTCAGCTCTGACGAACTGGCCATGGCACCCAGGCCCACCAGGCATCCCATAAAGGCGCCCAGTGGCAGGTAGTCGTATATACGCCTGGGCAAGGTCAGCAGCATGTACAGGGCCGCCTCCAGCGCCTGATAGTCCGCCCGCACATCGTCCAGTTCAGCGATATAGCCAAACACCACATCCAGGGATAGCACCACCATCATCACCAGGAATATGGCGCCGCCCACGTTGGCCATGATGTACCGGTCAAGCCTGCGCACGGACACCTCCTTCACGCTGAAGCCGGCGTTTCCGGAACCAGGCCGGGCCGAACTGGAGCCACAGCCCCAGACCAAGGAACAGAAGGTGCACCCAGGTCATCCCGATCCACTCCGGGACAGTGCCCGAGGCCAGGGCGTCCCGTGCCACGATCAGCAGCCCGAGGTACAGGATATAGATCATCATGGCTGGCAGCAGATGGAAGAAACGTCCCTGGCGGGGATTCACCCGGCTGAGACGGACAGCCAGAAGGGTAACCACCGGAACGATCAGCGGCAGCGAGAATCGCCAGTGCAGCAACGCACGCAACTCAGGGTCGTCCGCGCGCATAAGTGCCATTGTGGACATTCCCTCCTCGTCTTCGCTGCCCACCACCGGTGATTCCGCCACTTTCAGACCGTAGGCCTCAAACTCGGTAATGTCGTAGTCCAGTTCGCCAGGCAGGCCCTGAAAGCGTGTGCCCTGTTCCAGAACCAGAAAGCGGCTGCCTGTGTCGTCATCGATAAACTGGGAGCCCTGCTCCGCCACCACCAGGCTCAGGGACTGGTCCTCCTCGGAGTATTCCGCGATAAACACCCTTTGCAGCCTCAGCTTGTCATCACTCAGCGACTCGGTGTAGGTAACACGCCCTCCGGACTCCAGGCTCTGGAAGCGCCCCGGAGCGAGCATCTCGAACTCCGTGGCCTGGCTCTGTTCATCGAAGATGCGCTCCACGTTCTTCATGCCCCAGGGTGTGATCCACAAGCTCATGGCACCCACCAGCAGCATCACCACAAAACCGGCAACCAGCGTGTGCCCCAGCACCTGCCGGTCACTGACACCGCAGGCAAACAGGACCGTCATCTCACTTTCCAGGTACATGCGGCCATAGGCCAGCAGAATCCCGATAAAGAATCCCAGCGGCAGGATCAGCTCCAGAAAACCGGGAAAACGATAGGCCATGATGGCAAAAAGCACATCCCCGGAGAGCTCGCCGGCGGCGGCATCCGCCAGGTACTTGATAAAACGACCGCTCATGAACACCAGCAGCAACACACCGGAAACGGCGAGCATGGTAATCAGGGTCTGGCGGGTCAGATAGCGGAAGATGATACTCAAGAACGGCCTCGTAAAGGGCTGCACGCGCACCGCGCGGGTTCTGGCTGATGCGCGCTATTCTATGGAACCTCGCCTGCAAATGACAGGGTACCGGACAGATTCAGGTGTCTTGCCAGACCCGGTAAAATGCCGCTACACGCTTGATAAATCGGCAGCAGACCCCGATGCTATAGACATTGTTCCAATCCGGTGCCACCGGCACCCACCAATAACACTCAGGAGTTGCCATGAATTTCACGCTCAGCAGCAAAGCCCTCAGCAGTTCCGGAACCGATTGCCTGGTGGTCGCGGTGCCGGAAAAAGGCGACTGGCCGGCCAGCACCAGCCAGGCAGACGAAGCCATGGGCGGACAGCTGAAGGCCCTGCACAAGAACGGCGACCTGACTGGCAAGGCCGGCTCCACTCTCATGATTCCTGTAAGCGATGCCCCCTGGAGCCGTGTACTGGTCGTCGGCACCGGTAACGACAGGGACCGAAAGCCGGCGGATTACCGCAAGGCACTGATTGCGGCCGTGAACGTACTGAAAGACAGCGCTGCGAAGAACGCCGTCATCGCCCTGGCCGACACCAGCCTCAACGGTGATGACGCGGCCACTTCCGAGGCCAGCAAACTCAGCCTGATTGGCCGCACCCTGGAAGAGCAGCTTTATACTTTCACCGAGTTCAAGAGCGAACAGCCCCCCAAACGCAAACTGGCCAAGGTCACCGTTCTTGCCTCCGGTGCCGGCAAGGCCCTCAAGGAAGCCTTCAACCTGGGCCTCGCAACCGGTCGCGGCATGAATTTCACCCGCGACCTGGGCAACACCCCGCCCAACGTCTGTCACCCTACATGGCTGGCTGAACGAGCGCAGCAACTCGCCAAGGACCACGACGTTATCAAGACCGAAGTTCTGGACGAGAAGCAGATGAAGAAGCTGGGCATGAACAGCCTGCTGTCGGTGTCCGCCGGCAGCGCCCAGCCCGCGCGCCTGATCGTGATGGAGTACAAGGGAGGCAAGGCCAAGGACAAGCCTTACGTACTGGTGGGTAAGGGCATCACCTTCGACACCGGCGGCATCAGCCTCAAGCCCGGCGAAGGCATGGATGAGATGAAATACGACATGGGCGGCGCGGCAGCCGTGTTCGGCACCATGCAGGCCATCGCCGAGACAAAGTCGAAAATCAACGTAGTGGCTGTCGTGGCCGCCGCCGAGAACATGCCCAGTGGCACTGCCACCCGCCCGGGCGACATCGTTACCTCCATGTCCGGCCAGACCATTGAAATCCTCAACACAGATGCCGAAGGCCGCCTGGTACTGTGCGACGCCCTCACCTACGTCAAAAAGTACAACCCGGAGGTGGTGGTGGACATGGCCACCCTCACCGGTGCCTGCATCATCGCCCTGGGTCACCACGCCACCGGCCTGCTGTCCAACAACGACGAGCTGGCTGACGAGTTGCTGGCTGCCGGCGAGCGGGCCGGTGACCGGGCCTGGCGCCTGCCCCTGTGGGACGAGTACCAGAGCCAGCTGGACAGCAACTTCGCCGACATGCAGAACATCGGCGGCCGACCGGCAGGCACCATCACCGCCGCCTGCTTCCTGTCCCGGTTTGCGAAGGAATACCGCTGGGCCCACCTGGACATTGCCGGCACCGCCTGGGTTTCCGGCAAGGCGAAGGGCTCTACCGGCCGGCCGGTTCCCCTGCTGGTGGACTACCTGATGTCCCATGCCGGAAAATAACAGCGAGGCTCCCCGCTCCGGCGGGACCTCGGGCACATCCTACTGGTTCCATATCCTGGCCGGCGCCACCCCGGCGGACCGCAACCTCCATGCGATCCGCCTGGTCGACAAGGCCTGGCAACAGGGTGATCGGGTGTGCATCGTCTGCGACCAGCACAACCAGGCTGAAGAACTGGATGATCTGTTGTGGACGTTTACCCCGGATGCGTTCATTCCCCACAGCATCGTTCCGGACGCAACCACCCGGTGTCCGGATCCGGTAGGCATCCTGCTCTGCGAGCCGGCGGCGGATGACTGGGATACGGTAGTGATCCTTTCATCAAAGCTGCCCGCTGACGCCGACCGATTCAAGCGCCTGGCCCTGGTGGCCCATAACGACCCCGAGGTTCTGACTATTGCCCGGTCCCACTTCCGGCAACTGAGAACCTTGGGGATTGAGCCGAAGGTGCATGATCAGCGGAAGAATCGGCGATAGGCTGGCCAAAACCAACCAGGGCAGGCCATCGATACGTAGCCGCGGCAGAACATCAGTCAATCGGTACCCTTACCCAACCCTTTAATCGGGGTTATGCCGAGGTTTGCACCTTAGCTGAGGCAGAGGGGGTGAGGCCATTTTTCAGGACACGCCCGCGAGTACATCCATGTAGGGCTCGACGAGCGCCTTCCCTGGCGCTCGACGGTCCTGAAAAATGACCTCCCACCGCACGCCTGAACTTCAGTGCAGCTCGCCACCCAAACAAACACGCGCTGGATAACCCCAAGGGGCACTCTCACATTCGCTGCATACCCCACGACAATGTATAATCGGGCATTCTCATTTTCCCTTGCGAATCAACCAAACGGTCACCAGCAGAACCCATGGAAAAAACCTACCAGCCAGAAAACATCGAGCGCCAGTGGTACGAAAACTGGGAAGCCAAAGGGTATTTTCGTCCCAGCGGTGAAGGGCAGTCCTACAGCATTGCCATCCCGCCACCCAACGTGACCGGCAGCCTGCATATGGGCCACGCCTTCCAGCACACCATCATGGACACCCTCACCCGCTTCAAACGCATGCAGGGCCGCAATGCCCTATGGACCGTGGGTACCGACCATGCGGGCATTGCCACCCAGATGGTGGTGGAACGCAAACTGGCTAACGAAGAAGGCAAGACCCGCCACGACCTGGGCCGGGAAGAGTTTATCAAGCGCATCTGGGAGTGGAAGGAACAGTCCGGCGGCACCATCACCGGCCAGATGCGCCGGCTGGGCAACTCCGTGGACTGGAGCAACGAACGCTTCACCATGGACGACGGCTTCTACAAGGCCGTACAGGAAGTGTTCATTCGCCTGTTCGATGATGGACTGGTGTACCGTGGCAAGCGACTGGTCAACTGGGATCCGAAGCTGCACACCGCCATCTCCGACCTGGAGGTGGAAAATAAGGAAGAGAAGGGTTACTTCTGGCACCTGCGCTACCCGCTGGCCGATGGCGAGAAAACCAGGGACGGCAAGGACTACCTGGTGGTAGCCACCACACGGCCGGAAACCATGCTGGGGGACACCGCCGTCGCAGTGCACCCGGACGACGAGCGCTACCAGCACCTGGTGGGCAAGCATGTCGTGCTGCCACTGGTGAACCGTCGCATTCCAATCGTGGCCGATCACCACGCCGACCCGGAGAAAGGCTCCGGCTGCGTAAAGATTACCCCGGCCCATGACTTCAACGACTATGCCGTGGGCAAGCGCAACGACCTGCCCATGATCAACGTCATGACCGAGGATGCAAACATCCGGGCGGTGGCGGAAGTGTTCAATGCCGATGGCACCGAGAATACCGACCTGGACGGCACCATGCCGGAGGCCTACGCCGGCCTGACCCGCGAAGAGGCCCGCAAGCGGATCGAAGCGGATATGGACGCCGCCGGACTGCTTCACCAGGTGGAAGACCATGTGTTGAGCGTCCCCCGGGGTGACCGCTCCGGTCTGATCATCGAACCCATGCTGACCGATCAGTGGTTCGTGGACGCCAAGACCCTGGCCAAACCGGCTATCGAAGCCGTGGAAGACGGTCGTATCCAGTTTGTACCCAAGCAGTACGAAAACATGTATTTCGCCTGGATGCGGGACATCCAGGAATGGTGTATTTCCCGCCAACTCTGGTGGGGGCACCGGATTCCGGCCTGGTACGACGCCGACGGCAATATCTACGTGGGCCGGGACGAGGCCGAGGTGCGCCAGAAATACAGCCTGGCGGCGGACCTGGAGCTGCGCCAGGACGAGGACGTGCTGGACACCTGGTTCAGTTCCGCCCTTTGGACTTTCGGCACCCTGGGCTGGCCGGAGATTACCGAGCGGCTGAAGAACTTCCACCCCACCGACGTCCTGGTCACCGGCTTCGACATTATCTTCTTCTGGGTAGCCCGCATGATCATGATGACCATGCACTTCATGAAAAATGAGGACGGCACGCCCCAGGTTCCCTTCAAAACCGTCTACGTCACCGGCCTGATCCGGGACGAGCATGGCGACAAGATGTCCAAGTCCAAGGGCAACGTGATTGACCCCCTGGACATGATCGACGGCATCGAGCTGGACACCCTGCTGGAGAAGCGCACAGGCAACCTGATGCAGCCGAAACTGGCCGAGAAAATCGCCAAACGCACGAAGAAGGAGTTCCCCGAAGGCATCGCCGCCCACGGCACCGACGCCCTGCGCTTCACCCTGGCGGCCATGGCCACCACCGGCCGTGATATCAACTGGGACATGAAGCGCCTGGAAGGCTACCGTAACTTCTGCAACAAGCTGTGGAATGCTGCCCGCTACGTGCTGATGAATACCGAGGGCGAAGATTGCGGCGTCAACGACGAGCCGGTGGAACTGTCCCTGGCAGACCGCTGGATTATCAGCGAGCTGCAGCATTGCGAAAGCGAGGTGGTACGCCACCTGGACCAGTACCGCTTTGACCTGGCGGCCTACGCCCTCTACGAGTTTATCTGGAACGAGTATTGCGACTGGTACCTGGAGCTGTCCAAGCCGGTGCTGAATGACGACAGTGCCAGCATCGAGGCCAAACGGGGGACCCGCCGTACGCTGGTCCGGGTACTGGAGGCAGTGCTGCGCCTGGCGCATCCCATGATGCCGTTTATTACCGAGGAAATCTGGCAGCGCATCGCGCCCCTGGCCGGCAAGAGTGGTGACAGCATCATGCTGCAGCCCTTCCCGGAGCCGGATACCAGCAAGCAGGATGCAGACGTGGCCAGGGACATCGAGTGGCTCAAGGGCGTTATCGTGGCGGTTCGTAACATTCGCGGCGAGATGAATATCTCACCGGCGAAGCAGATTCCGGTTTTGCTCCGGGGCAATGAGGGCGAAGACCAGCGTCGAATGGACCAGAACCGCCAGTTCCTGATGTCCCTGGCCAAACTGGAAAAGCTGGAATGGTTTGAGGGCGACAAGGCTCCCATGTCGGCCACCCAGCTGGTGGGCGAGATGGAAGTGCTGGTCCCCATGGCCGGCCTGATCGACAAGGCCGCCGAGCTCAAGCGACTGGACAAGGAGCTGGAACGACTGGACAAGGAAATCGGCCGACTGGAAGGCAAGCTGGGCAACGAGAAATTCACCGCCAAGGCCCCCACCGAGGTGGTGGAAAAAGAGAAGGAAAAGCTCCGGGATGCCCAGGGCAGCCAGAAGCGCCTGAGCGAGCAGCGCGCCGAAATCGAGGCCATGTAAGTGAGTTCCCAGCGGTCTGCCAGGCCGTCAGTGTCCGGCTCTGAAGGTGGGGGTATTGCCATCCTCGGGGCCGGTGCACTGGGGCGACTGTGGGCCGCGTGCCTGCCACCGGCTGCCGCCGGCTTTGTGCCCAGGAATCCCTCCGCACTGTCCTCGTTCCGGCTCCACTATCACTTTCAGGACAGTTCAGGCCGGCAGCACACCGTTACCCGCCCCTGGCTGACCACCCTGGCTGACGCTGAGCTTTTGCTGGTGACCACCAAGGCGGGGGATACCCTCGAGGCTCTCAACCAGATTATCGGGCGTATTCCTGAATCTTGCCCGATCGTGCTTTTCCAGAATGGCCTTGGCAGCCAACAGGCTGTCGCGGCGCGATGGCCAGCACGACCGGTACTGGCTGCCAGCACCACCGAAGCCGCCAATCGCCCGGAGCCTGACCAGGTTGTGCACGCCGCTCGCGGGCATACCTGGATCGGGGCGCTGACGGAACCAGCCACAGGTCTCGTCCCCAACATCATTCGCCAGCTGTCACCGTCGGGGCTTGATGTACGGGGGGAAGACCGCATTCTCGAGCGTTTGTGGGGCAAACTTGCCATCAACGCCGGCATCAACCCCTTCACCGCCCTGCTGGACTGCCCCAACGGCGAGATCCTGGAATCCCCGCTGTTTCTCGACTCTATCCAGGCCCTGTGCGAAGAACTGGCAAACCTGATTGCCGCGGAAGGCCTGCCGCCCCATTCACCCCGGGAACTCCGGGACGATATTGAACGGGTTGCCCGGAACACCGCGAGCAATACCTCGTCCATGCGGGGTGATGTGCAGAACGGCCGCGCCACCGAGATCGACTTCATTAACGGCTACGTTGCCAACCGGTCCCGGGAACTGGGCCTGAGCGCGCCGGTGAACCAGATGCTGACGGAACGAGTAAAACAGCTGGTACCTCACCCTTCCCATTGACCGAGCCGGAGAGATCCCTCATGGGTAACCGACTTTCGAAAATCTACACACGTACCGGCGACGACGGCTCCACGGGCCTGGCCGACGGCAACCGCATCGCCAAGAACGCCCGCCGGGTGGAAGCTATGGGCACTGCCGATGAGCTTAACTGCCATATCGGCGTGCTGATAGAGCAACTCCCGGACGAGACGGAAATCGCCTCTGCCATGGGACGAATCCAGCACCATCTGTTTGACCTGGGGGGCGAGTTTGCCATTCCGGGAAGCAACGTGATCAACGAGCAGCACATTCAGTGGCTGGAGGAAACCCTGGATCAGTTCAACGCCGATCTGCCGCCCCTGAAGAACTTCATCCTGCCTGGTGGCACTCCGGCGGCCGCCCAGTGCCACCTGGCCCGGGCCGTTTGCCGCCGGGCAGAGCGAGTGGTCGTGGCGCTGGGTCAGGAAGACTCCATCAATCCGGACTCCCGCCATTACCTCAACCGGCTGTCAGACCTGCTGTTCGTGGTAGCCCGGGTGTTAGCCCGCCGTAACGGCGGCCAGGAAGTGCTATGGGAGCAGAACCGCTCGACGATCTGAGCCGCAGGCCCCGCGAACGTTCAAGATTCGTTTCGCCGGGGCCGCTGAGAGCCTCACCCCGTCAATAGCTGCCGGAAGTACGCCCAGTCAAAGGCGGGGCCCGGGTCGGTCTTACGGCCCGGGGCTATGTCGCTGTGCCCGGTGATCCTGTCTTCGGTAATGGCAGGCCAGGCGGACTGGATTTGACGGGTTACCGCCGCCAGCTTCCGGTACTGGGCCTCTGTATAGGGAATCTCGTCCGCTCCTTCCAGCTCGATACCAATCGCGTAATCATTGCACTCCTCCCGGCCGCAGAAAACGGAACGTCCGGCGTGCCACGCCCGGTCCTGGAAGCGGACAAACTGCAGCAACTCCCCGTCCCGGCGGACTAACAGGTGTGACGAAACGGTCATGCTGCCGATTTCCCGGAAGTACGGGTGTGCCGAGATATCCAGGCGGTTACAGAAGAAATCCTCGATCCATGGCCCACCAAACTGTTCCGGGGGCAAGCTGATGTTATGGATTACCAGCAGCGAGATGTCGTTCTCATCCGGTCGAGGGCCGAAATTGGGGGACGGGCACCAGCGCGCGGCGGGCAAGCGACCGGTTCGTCTCAGGGGTGATTGATGGTGAAAGCGTTCAGATTCAGGCACAACATTCCTGCGGGCGACATGGGGTTGTGCCGAATTGAACCACAATGACGCTGACAGGACCAGCTGACGGCCAGGGCACTGCCAGGCCGTCAATGGGTTGCAGCCTCTCAGTCCCGGCGGTTGTGGCGCAGATTGTCGATGATGGATTCCAGGGCCCGGTCAAAAATGAGACCGTCATCCAGCATCACCACCCGCCCTTCTGACAGCGCACGGGCCAGTTCACTCTGCTGGTATTCCGCCACCTTGGCGCCATTGCGGTTCACAAAGATGTACTTGCCAGTCGCCCGGATAATAGCCGCCAGCTTGCATCGCAGGCGTCCGCTATCCCGGGGCATTTCCACCCAGCATCCCACCCGCAGGCCGGCAGCCTGCTCCATCCAGTCGCTGCCAATTTCCGGCTCCTGCGCCGGTGCCGGTTCAGTCACTTCAGTCCCGGCAGGCCTTTCCGGTTCACTGGCCCGCTGTCGCGCTTCAGTGGACGCCATATCCGGTCCGGCCTCCACAGTCGGCACACTCAGGGGAGCCCCCATCTCCGGCTTGTCCTTCACAGGCTCAGCCGGCGCCTCTGCCGGGGCCGCCTCCAGCTCTTCGATACCCGGGGCCGCCAGCTCGTCGGCCGGGCCGGCAGGCAGTTCATTCTCCACAGCCTTCTGGGTACGGCGGGCGACCAGCCCCTGAAGCACATCCACGTGGGCCAGCTCCAGATCACGGATTGCTGCGTCAATAGCAAACGGGTCCCAGGAAATCTCGTGCAGGCCACTGCGAAGTGCATCGGTTATACCGGGAATGGCCTTGAGCAGTTCGTCCCGGGTAGTCTCATCGACCGGCTCCGGGTCAAGGCTCCAGGCCAGCCGGCCAGTGAGTTCCGTGGCCGCCTGCCAGGCGTGCGAGTCTTCCCCTTCCCGCAGGAAGACCCATTCAAGGTATTTGCGCCAGGGTTCATTGACCAGCGCCAGGGTCTTCTCCCGAAGTTCCCTGCCCTCCAGAAGGCCATCCAGCAGAGTGCGCACACGGTCCCGGGCCAGCTCATGCCGGGCACGGCCTTCTTCCGCATCCCGCAGGCGCTGTTCGACCAGCTCCCGGCGGCGGCGATCCAGGTCCATGAAATGCTGAAAATCCTTCAGCAACTCATCAAACAGCTCGACATTGTCGGTAAATTCATTCAGCAGCCGCTCGACCACCCACTCAACCTTCTCCCGTAGCGGGTCTCGCTGACTGTCACTGCGGGGGGTCCAGCCGATGCCGGCCATGGCCAGCTCATTCAGCAGCTTGCGGGCCGGGTGGCCACCACGGTTGAAGAAGCTGCGATCCAGCAGTGCCACCTTGAGTACCGGTATCTGCAGACGGCCGATCAGCATTTTCATGACCGGTGGCAGCTGTCGGTCGTCCAGAATGAATTCGAACAGCATTGCGACCAGATTGATGACATCACCATCCACCTGGTTCACCGGCAGGCGCTGGTCCGGCCCCTGGTTCAGCACCCGGCTGAGCAGAACAGACAGGGGCAGCACCTGACCGTTCTCGCTGGTCATGGTGGAGTTCTGCAGCCCCCCGAGCCTTTGCATGAGATCGCCGGTGGCAAGTTCCGGGGACATACCGGTATGTCCTGGCCCGGCCGCCGTGCCACCACCAACACCGTCACTGCGGTGCAGCAGCTCGGTTAGCTCGGAAAAGGTCACGCCGGACTGTGCTTCGGAAGTTTCACCACTCGCTGTCCGGGTCCCGGTGGCCGTGGTGGCCGGGGGAACCGGCCGGCTCGCAGTGCTCCGGCCCGGCTGCCCCCCACGGGGCGCATGCTTGAGGTCAGGCAATACGCCTTCGGCGATCAGCAGCCGGTTGGCCTCCTGGTAAAGCGGTACCAGCCGGTCCACCAGCAGACGGTCAAACAGCTTGATCACAACAAGCCGCGCACGGATATCGATATCCAGGTCTTCACTGGCAAGGCCCAGGCCGGTACAGATGACTTCCGGGCTCAGGGGCATCTGACGTTCCGCCAGCTCCCGGTGGCCGGAAAGGTGGGCAATACGGGTTCCCAGCAGCCTTACCGGCTCGGCGTAACGACTGGACAGTTTGGTGATCAGGCTGTCGATCGCCACCCGCTTTTCCAGTTCACTGTCATCCACCAGTGACAGGCTGTCCTGGTCCACTTCCTCCATGCCCCGGCTGCGGGGCATGGGGTCAAACTGGCCAATTTCGTTGAATGCCCGGGTAACCCAGGCCAGCATGGTGCTGGCCATGGTCTTGCGGCGCAGGCGCAGCTCCCGCATCGCGTCGAAATAGGCAATCTGGTCCTGATTGGAGCCCGCCCGGTCGGCCATACCAAACAGCACGTCATCCGCGCTGTCAAAGAAATCCGACAGGATGCTGGCCAGGGATCTGGCAGAGGCGTCCCTCAGGCGAATGAGGGCGGCGGGTAACTGCAACTCCACGCGCGGTCCCTGCGCTTCTCTGAGATTCACTACCTTTCGTTCCTGCGCCATGACTTCAGGCCCCGTTTAACATTTATTAACAGTCATTGGCTATCATAGGCTCTTGCTCCGTCAATATGTGTCAGTTTTTGTCACCAATTGTGAACCGTGGAACCGCATCACATTTCCGGCAGGCTCAGCGCCCTGTTGTGCATCCCGGGTGATCTGCCTGGTCGCTTTTCGACACAGACTGACGTAAAACGTCACCTCGCGATCAATGACCGGTAGTGGCGCAGCAGAAATCCTGCCAGGCGGGTTCCGGTATTTTCAGCAGCGGCCCCGTGCCGATACAATCACCGGCCTGACCCATACTGACCGGAAGAACCGTCCATGAGCCCGCTGTCCGCTGAAATGAATGAACTGTTACGTCAATCCCGAATAGAGTCCGTCGCTACCAGCCTGCGGGAAGATATCGGCAGCGGGGATATTACCGCCGCCCTGATTCCCTCCGGTCGAAGGGGCGAGGCCCGGGTGATCACCCGGGTTCCTGCCGTCATTGCCGGACAGGCGTGGGTCGACGAAGTCTTCCGGCAGGTCGACCCCCAGGTGAAGGTGCGGTGGGAAACCAGCGATGGTGAACAGGCAAAGGCAGGCCAGGTGCTGTTCACCTGCGACGGTCCGGCAAGAAGTCTGCTGACGGCAGAGCGGGCTGCCCTCAACTGGCTGCAGACCCTGTCCGGCGTAGCCACCCGCTGTCGCAAGTTTGCGGACCAGGTGGCTCACACCGGCGTCCAGCTGCTGGACACCCGCAAGACACTGCCGGGATTACGTCTGGCGGAGAAGTACGCAGTCACCTGCGGTGGCTGCTATAACCACCGTATCGGGTTGTGGGATGCCTTCCTGATCAAGGAAAACCACATCGCGGCCTGCGGCTCCATTGCCGCCGCTGTCAGCCAGGCCCGGCAGATTGCCCCGGGGCGCCCCGTGGAGGTGGAAACGGAAAACATGAACGAACTGCAACAGGCAATGGACGCTGGAGCCGATATCATCATGCTCGACGAGTTCAGCCTGGACGACATGGCCGCGGCGGTCCGGCAGGTGGCAGGGAGCTGTCGCCTGGAGGCCTCCGGCGGAGTCAACGAGGACACTCTGGTGGCCATTGCCGAAACCGGGGTTGATTACATTTCGATCGGCACATTGACCAAGGACGTGCAGGCCATCGACCTTTCCATGCGGCTGCACGTGGATAACACCCCCGCCCCGGGCTGACCTTTTCACCACAGGGACGACCGGGCCGGCAAACGAACGCCCGATACAGGTAGGGATACGTGGAAAAACCGAGCAGTACCGAAACCCGTGAGCGCTGGCTGGCAATCCTGGCGGACAGCCTGGCCAGCCTGGTGATCCTGGCGCTGGCGCTGAGTCCGCTGTTGTTGCTGACGGCGCCCGAAGTGCCCATTGGCCATGAATCCATGATCGCCTTTTTCGGTTCGGCCGGGCCAGCCATGCTGGTTCTTGCCGGCACCTTTGTCTACGTGCGCGACCTGCTGAGGGAACGCCGGCGCATTGAGTCCCGCCTGGAAGACGTAGTGGAAGAACGCACCCGGGAGCTGCAGGCCATCAACCAGGAGCTCAGGGACGAGGTCTTTGTACGGCAACAGGCGGAACGCTCGTTTCGGCGTTCATCCCGTCATTTCCGTGCCCTTTTTGATACCGCTGCCTCGCCGATCATCCTGATCGACTCGTCTTTCCGCATCCGTCAGTGGAACGCCGCCGCCGAGGCGCTGTTTGGATACAGCCGGGACGAGGCCGTGGGGCGCAACCTGGTGGAGACCTTCATTCCCGAGGTATACCGGGATGAAATGAGCTGGAAAATTCTCAAGACACTTGGCGCCGGCCAGCTTCAGGAAACCCTTGAGACTGGCATCCAGGGTTATGACGGCACCGACCACATCGTGCTCTGGAATCTTAACCTGCTGCAGGATGAGGAAGATGAGCAGAGCCAGCTGATCCTGATCGGTCAGAACATCTCGGAAATCCGGCGCACCCAGGACCAGCTCCATTACCTGGCCCACTTCGATGTGCTGACCGATACGGCCAACCGGCGCCTGTTCGAGGACCGTTGCCGCCGTGCTCTGGCCAGCGCCAGCCGACATGGACACCACTGCGCCCTGATTGCGCTGGACGTGGACCATTTCAAGCGCATCAACGACACCCTGGGACACGACGCCGGTGACGCCCTGCTCAAAACCCTTTCCCAGCGGCTGAAAGACAGCGTTCGTGAAGAGGACACCATTGCCCGCCTGGGCGGTGACGAGTTCGCCGTACTGCTCCACCACGTCAGTGGCGCCGAAGGCTGTGAAAAGGTGGCACGGGGCATCCTGGAAGCACTTACCGAGCCGGTCTCCGTGCCCGGCAGCGAACTGGTCATCACGTCCAGTATCGGCATAGCACTCGCCCCGGACGATGGCAGCCGTTACGAGCAACTGCTCAAGAACGCGGATATGGCCATGTACCGGGCCAAGAAGGCCGGACGCAACAATATCCAGTTTTTCAGCGAGGACATGAACCAGGAAATGCAGCGACTGATGACCCTGGAGCAGGAGCTACGTGCAGGCATTCACGCCGGAGAACTACAGCTGTATTACCAGCCGGTGCTGGACGCACGCACGGGCCAGGTGGTGGCGCTGGAAACCCTGCTGCGCTGGAATCATCCACGGCGCGGTTTACTGACGCCGGCGGACTTCCTGGAGGTCGCGGAACAAAGCGGACAGCTCCATGCCATCGGCCAGTGGATCTGCAGTAACGCCTGCCTGCAGGCCCGGGCCATCCAGACCATGAGCGGGACCCCGGTTCGCATCAGCATCAACCTGTCGTCACGGCAGTACAATCACCCCGGCCTGGCAGAAGAGTTGCGCCAGACCATCGCCGAAACCCGGCTGGATCCGTCCTTGCTGATGGTGGAAATTGACGAACGGATTCTGGCCGAGCGGGTGGAGGAAACTGCGGCGGTACTTCAGCGCCTGAAGAATATTGGCATCGGGCTGACCCTGGACCGGTTCGGCAGCGGGCTTTCTTCCCTCACCCTGTTACGGGAACTACCCTTTGACCAGGTAAAGATTGACCCGCCCCTGCTGCAGCGGGCCCCGGCGGACGAGAACACCGCCGCCATCACCCACACCCTGATCAGCCTGGCGCGTCAGCTGAACCTGAAGGTGGCTGCCGCCGGGGTTGAAAGTGAGGAGCAGGACCGGTTTCTGCGGCAATCCGGATGCCACCTGTTGCAGGGGCATCGCTTCTGCCCGCCGGTGTCTTCGGATGAACTGGCGGAACTGTTCGCGGACCTGCGTGAAGGACGTGAGCTGCTGCCGGCACTGCCGGCGCACGGAGGCGCTATCAGGAACCGCTGATCAGGCGGTCAATAGCTTCCAGCTCCCGGACCAGCCGTTCACCGGACTCCGGGCGAGCGCGGAAGTATTCTTCCGCCATGGGCGCAATACCGGAGACATCGGGCAAGCCGTGCCCCTGCTCCACGATCACCTTCATCCGTGCCAGGAACACGAACTGCAGCCATTCGGTAAAGGCAAGGGTATCAATGCAGAAGGGCTGGGTACTGGCGAGGGCCTCGTCTGATGGCGGCTCGCTGGACCAGACCTCTATACGGCGCATTTCTGCCTCGATACTCAGCAGGCGGTCCGCCACATCGCTGAAAATATCCGGTGATGCACACATCGGGCTCAGGCTCCTCCAGACTGTACGAAAACGTCGGCAAGGCCGGGAGTCTACCACCCCATCGCCGACTTGACGAAGGGGATCGTCAGACGCCGCTGGGCCTGAAGCGAATTCTCGTCCAGCTGGTCCAGGATGGCCAGCAGCACACCCAGCCGGCGGGACGCCCGACGCAGAATAAAGCCGGCCACCTCGTCACTGAGCACCAGTCCCCGCTGCTCTGCCCGCAGCTGCAGGATGGTAATGCGGTCGTCGTCCCGGTAGGTGCCCAGCTGGACCAGCAACCCCTCCTGGAAGCGGGAGCGCAGATCCGCCAGTACAAAGGACTGGTTCGCCGGGGTATCGTCCAGTGTCAGCATGACCTGATGCCCCAGGTCCCGGGCGCGGTTATACAGGTGAAACAAGGCCTCTTCCCAGTGCGGCTTACCGAGCACCCGGTGCACATCGTCCAGTGCGATCAGGTCCATTACCTCGACACCGCTCAGCGCCTCCGGTCCCAGCGCTTCAAGTTCGGCCAGGCTGAAACAGACCGCACTCAGCCCACGTTGCTCGTACTCGTGGCAGGCCGCCTGCAACAGGTGACTCTTGCCGGTATCCTCGGCGCCGCAGAGAACCACCAGCGGGTGGCCGGAATCTCCGCAGGCATTACGCACCATCCCGGCTGCTGCCGCATTGCGGGAACCGTGGAAATTGGCCCAGCGGGCGTCATCACGCAGACGTACCCCGAGAGTCAACTGAGTGCCACTCATGACGTTCTCCCCCGCAGGGCACGAATCCCCCAGACGGTCACATAATGGCCACCGCTGAGCAGGGCCATCACCGTCACCGTCCAGAGCGCCAGGGTGTTGGTCAGGGCCGGCAGCTCAAAGCCGGCCTGATTCGCCATAACGGCAACGGCGGCCAGAATCTGGACCAGGGTATTGAGTTTGCCAAAGGCGCTTGGCTCGACCTCGAATCGCCCGATAAAACGATGAAACAACAGACCGCCCGTTACGATGACCAGGTCCCGTCCCAGCACTAGCAGAAACAGCCAGAGAGGGAATACTCCGGTCACCGACAGCATCAGGTAAGTGGTGACCAGCAGGAGCTTGTCCGCCAGCGGGTCCAGGATCGCGCCTAGCCGGCTTTTCCATCCGAAAAACCTCGCCAGGAAGCCGTCGAGGCCATCGGTCGCTGCGGCGACCACAAAGAGCACCAGCGCTTCACGATAGAGACCGATGGCCAGCGCCCAGGCAAAGGGGATCACCAGAAGCACCCGTATAAACGACAATCCGTTGGGTATCCATCGCCAGAGCTGCACGGTCGCGTTCCTTCTGCCAGGGCCTGTCAGCCGCCTTCGTCACCCGACGGGGGCACAACCGCCTGCTGTTGCCAGCGATAATACAGAGTCTGCTGCAGGTTCCGGAAATCGTTGTCCTCACCGGCTTCGCGGTCGGCCTGCTGACCATCCTGAGCACGGAAGCGTTGCTCAAGCGCAATATTCTGCCGGAGCTGGGACAGCTCTCCCTCGTATTCCACTTCAAACACAATATGGTCAGGCGTCACCGCCACCGCTCCTACCGATTTTACCGGATTGAGCTGAGCCAGCGCGCGCTTGGCCGCGGCGTAGGCACCGGGAGAATCCACGCCATCCAGTTGCAGCCTCACCCTCGGGCCGGACTCGATTGCTCCGCCGCTGACACCGTAGCGGCCGGCCAGGTCGGATGCCCAGTTATCGACCATCTCCTCGACGAGGGTTTGCGGTGTTTCAGCAGTAACCGACCGGGACTGCTCAATACCGGCGCCTTCGTAGAGCCAGCTGGCCTGCCAGCCGCTACCAAGACGGCTGATGCGCACAACCGCCAGCAGGTCGTGCTCCAGGCCAGAGGAGGCCCGGGATACCTGACCCATGAACTGCCCCCACACCTCCGACAGGAGGCGGCGATCTCCGGCCCGGTCCGCCGGGGGCAGTGCCAGGGGAATGCCCCGGGCGTCGGCTTCGTCAATCAGCAATGCCGACCAGCCCTGCTCCGATGACTCCCCGGTCTCTGCCAGCAGGCCCCGGTCACCACCATCCTGTACAGCGACCCAGGCCAGCGTCAGCGGCCGGTTCATACCCCAGACACGAGCTCCGGCGTCCGCCAGCGCCCGGTTAACCCCGCTACGGGAAAACTGCAGCCTGAGTTCCCGGGAGTCATCCCCGCTGGTGCGCAGCTGCCGGCCATCCACAAGGGAACCGGCATCTTCCAGCACGGTGGCAACCTCGTCCTGGTTCACCACCGAACGGTCACCGGAGACTTTTACCAGCACACGGGCAAGCCCCTGCCGGTAGCCCTCCGCCAACTCTTCATCACTCCCACCGGAAACCGGTACCGTCGCCCGGTAAAGATCATCAACGACCACACCGTAGGCCGGGGTCAGGGGGAGCAGCGAGAGCGCGAGCACCACCAGGGCCAGTATCATTGTCAGACCAACGTCGCTTCGGGTTTGTACAGCCATGATTATTCCACTGTTTCTGCAGGCCGCCCTAGGATACACGATGGTCCTGACGGTGAGTAGCAACCGGACCACACCAGGGCCGGACATGAAACACATTTGGAGCCCCCACCGGCAACTGGTAAAATCCCGCGCTTCTGTCATACCAACCGTACCCACCAACATGGCTGACCCCGACATGAGTGATAAAAAGCCCTCCCTCACCTATCGCGACGCAGGCGTGGACATTGACGCCGGTAATGAGCTGGTGAATCGTATCAAGGATACTGCCCGGCGCACCCGGCGGCCTGAAGTGCTTGGCGGGCTGGGAGGCTTCGGCGCCATGGTGTCACTGCCCACCGGCTACCGGGAACCGGTGCTGGTATCCGGCACCGACGGGGTGGGCACCAAGCTGCGACTGGCCATGCAACTGCAACAGCACGACACCATCGGTATCGACCTGGTGGCCATGTGCGTCAATGACCTGGTGGTGGGCGGTGCTGAACCGCTGTTCTTCCTCGACTACTACGCCACGGGCAAACTCAACGTGGACGTGGCTGCCAACGTGGTGGAAGGTATCGGCAAGGGCTGTGAGCTGGCCGGCTGCGCCCTGGTGGGAGGCGAGACGGCAGAAATGCCGGGCATGTACGAAGGTGATGACTACGACCTGGCCGGCTTCTGTGTGGGCGTGGTGGAGCGGGACCAGGCCATTGACGGAAGTCGTGTCCAGCCTGGCGATGCCCTGATTGCGCTGGCCTCCTCCGGCCCCCACTCCAACGGCTATTCCCTGATCCGCAAGATTCTGGAAGTATCCGGTGCCGACCTCAGCGAGCCGGTAGGAGACGCCACGCTGGCAGAGGGTCTGATGGCGCCCACCAGAATCTACGTCAAGAACCTTCTGCAACTGGTTAAAACGGTTGACATCAGGGCCATGTCCCATATTACCGGCGGCGGCCTTCCCGAGAATATCCCCCGGGTGTTACCGGATGGCACCCGTGCCGCCATCGACACCACAAGCTGGGAGCTGCCGGCTATTTTCCAGTGGCTCAAGGATCAGGGCGGCGTCGCCGACGAAGAGATGTACCGCACTTTCAACTGCGGCGTTGGCATGATCGTCTGCGTACCGGCGGACCAGAAGGAACTGGCCCTCGACACCCTCAGTGCCATGGGTGAGGTGGCCTGGGAGATTGGTGCCATCGAGGGCCAGGACGATCCTGCCGCATCACCGGACGTGCGTTACGCACCGGGGCTGATCCGGGGATGAGTGGCATGCAGGCAGACCCGGTCGACACACCTCGCATCCTGGTGCTCGCCTCCGGCAGCGGCACCAATCTGCAGGCGCTGATTGACGCCAGCCGGGAATGGGATTTTCCCGGTGAAATCGTCGCCGTAGGCAGCAACCGCCCCCAGGCCTTTGCCCTGGAGCGCGCAGCCCAGGCAGGTATCGAAACCTTTACCGTGGACCACACCCGCTTTGAGTCCCGGGAGGCCTTTGACGCCGAGCTGCGGCTTGAAATGGAGCGTCGGCAGCCAGACCTGGTGGTTCTGGCCGGTTTCATGCGCATCCTGACCCCCGAGTTCGTACGGGCCTTCCAGGGCCGGATGCTGAACGTGCACCCCTCCCTGCTGCCCAAGTATCGGGGGCTGAACACGCACCAGCGGGCGATCGATGCGGGCGACCTGGTCCATGGTGTCTCGGTCCACTTCGTAACTGAGGACCTTGATGGCGGGCCGGTGATTGCCCGGGCGGAAGTGGCCGTGCAACCGGAAGACAGCGCCGAAACCCTGGCTGAACGGGTCCAGCAACAGGAGCACACACTCTATCCGATCGTGGTGCGCTGGTTCTGTGAGGGGCGGCTACAACTGGCAGGCAACGACCGCATCCTTTTCGATGGCGAGCCGATGCCCGCGGTAATGACCCTGCCGGCATCCTGACGGGCCAGACACCCGGCCCCCTTGCCGCCCTGGCCCGAGATAACAAAATCGTCATCCGGAGGCTGGCCCGGGCCGGTTACACTCGACCCAGTGACCGCAGTAACGGGAGACCATCAGTGACCCTTGTCCGCACAGCCCGCCGCCTCACCCTGCCCCGGGCACTCGCCTTTTACCTGCTGGCACTCAGTGCCACCTCCTACGCTGAAACAGGTGCACCGGTTGCGGAACTGAAACCCATTGCAGCCAGCTACAGTGCCAGCATGGACAAGGGCCTTGCCATCAACGGTTCTGCCCGGCGTACCCTCGAGCAACAGCCGGACGGCACCTGGAAGTATTCCTTCAACGTCGACTCCTTCATTGCCGATATCCAGGAATCCGTACACTTTCGCTGGGACGATGGCCGCGTTGTACCACTGGAATACCGCTACCGTCTGGACGGCCTGATGGTGCGGAACCGCAGCCGGGCCCTCAACTTCAACTGGGCGACGGAAAGCATGAGTGGCAGCTACGACGGGGAAAGCTTTACCGTTCCCCTGACCGGCGAGGCGCTGGATCCGCTCGGCTTCCAGCTCCAGCTGCGACAGGACCTGAAGGCCGGCAAAAAGGAAATGAACTATACCGTGGCAGACGAGGATGATTTCGAGGATGACCGGTTCGCGGTCATTGGCGAAGAAGTCCAGTCCACCAGCTTCGGCGAACTGCAGACCGTCAAGGTCGAGAAGGTCCGGGAAGACGACAGCAAGCGGGAAACGCTGATGTGGTTCGCTCCGGAGCTGGACTATCTGCTGGTGCGACTGGTTCAGGTAGAGCCGGATGGCAGCCGCTACGAAGTCAAACTGGATGACGCCGACCTGAACGACTGAACCGGGAACATCTTAACGGTGCTCTGCCCAGATGGCCTGCACCTCCCCGGCAATGCGCCGGAGGCCCTCCGCCACCCGGTCATCGTCCTGGGAGTAAGTCACCCGGATGCATTCGTGCCGGTGACGCCAGCCATCTTCCGCCAGGCCGGGGAAGAAATAGTGTCCGGATACCACCAGTACGCCCCGGGCCTTGAGGCGCTGGTATAGCTCCAGGCTGCTCACAGGCAAATCGGGAAACCAGAGCCAAAGGAACATGGCGCCCTCTGGCTTGTGAACATACCAGCGACATTCTTCTCCCATGGCTTCGGTGAACACCTTCACTGCGTTCTTCATCTTGCGCTGGTAGAACGGGCACACCACTTCCCGACTCAGGGACAGAATCTCGCCACTGCGCACCAGGGGCTCCGCCAGCATGGCTCCGAAGCTGCCAGTGGCCAGGTTCATGATGGCGTTGATGCCGGACAGTGCCCGGATCACCTCGGGGGCGGCTATCACAATGCCCGTGCGGGCCGCGGGCAGGCCCAGCTTGGAGAGGCTCAGACACAAAATGATCTGGTCGTTCCATCGCGGCTCCGCATCCACATAGAGCAGACTCGGAAAGGGCGTGCCATAGGCGCCGTCGACGATCAGCGGGATATCATGACGGCGGGCCAGGGATTCGAGCCGCTCCAGCTCCTGATCGGTGATCACGTTACCGGTCGGATTGGTAGGCCTCGAAACGCAGATGGCACCTGTGTCCGGGGTAACATCCAGGGCGTCAAAATCCACCCGGTACTTGAACTCATGAGGACCGGTAAACGTGATGTCGGGCCGGACTGCCCGGAACACTTCCGGCGCAATACCGGCATCGGCGTACCCGATATATTCCGGCGCCAGGGGCAACAGGATGTGCTTGTGGCAGCCGTCGCCAAAGTTTCCGGCAAACATGTTGAACAGCATGAAGAACGCCGCCTGGCTGCCGTTGGTCAGGGCAATATTGTCTTCCGTAAGGCCCCAGCCATATTCCCGGTTAAGCAGCTCCGCCAGCGAGGCGATGAACTGTTTCTCCCCCTGGGGCGGATCATAGATCCCCACCAGCCGTTTCATGGCCTCCGGATCCCGGGTCATGTCCGCCAGTACTTCGGTAAGCCTTTCCTGCACAGCGGGCACCTGGCCGGGGTTCCCGCCCCCCATCATGATCATGTCCTCGCCGCTGGCCAGGGCATTACCCAGATCATCCATCAGGGAGGTAATGCCGGCATCGGCGGTAAACTTGCGTCCAAAAGCTGAAAGTTTCATGGCAGGGTTGTCTGGTGTCCGGTGGTTATCGAGGCCTCAGGCCTCCGGTTCGTCATCGGCGAGGGTAATGCCCAGATTGCTGACGCCCTCGTTCGCGGCCATGGTCCGGAGTTCGGCCACATAGCGCTCTTTCGGGACCCGCTGGCGCTTGAGGCTGAGAACAAGGTCCCGCTGGAATAACTTGTCTTCCTTCATCAGTGGATGGCTGTCCAGCAGACGCACCAGCTCATCCTCGTCCAGCTCCTCTCCCTCGGAGAAGGTAATAAAGTTCATTACCGTACCAGTGGCAACACCGGACGCCTCCAGCGCCCGGTGCTTCGAAGGATTAAGCCGGCTCAGCAGCGCTTCTTCCAGCAAGCGGCAGAAATCGAATGCCGGGTAAACCCCGTAGGCATCGTAGTCGTCCACGTCCGGGCTCAGGCTTTCGAGCTTCGCCAGCAGTTGGGGAACATGGTTCTCAGTGGCCTTGTCCTCGAACAGCTCCCAACCGGTATCCAGCAACTGGCGCATCTTGCCGCCGGCCTTGGCGCCAATGGCATCGCTGAACAGGGCATAATTGGGAAAGGCCCGCTCGGCGAGGGCCAGCAGAAAGGCGGTCTGACGCCACCCCTGGAGCTGTTCGACCGCTTTCAGAAACTGGTTGGCGTTCACGTACGGCTCCTGTGTTTGTTCTAAATAAAGACCACCGGTTGAGGGCCCGGCAACCAAAAAAACCAGTCGCACAGTCACCTGCACGCCGGGCCCGCCAGCCTGCAGCCGACCCGTCAGGTCTTGGGTAGCGTAACTCCGGTCTGCCCCAGGTATTTGCCACCCCGATCCTTATAGCTGGTCTCGCATTCCTCGTCGGATTCGAAGAACAGCATCTGGGCAACGCCCTCGTTGGCGTAGATCTTCGCCGGCAGGTTGGTGGTGTTGGAGAATTCCAGCGTCACCTGACCTTCCCATTCCGGCTCCAGGGGGGTGACGTTAACGATGATACCGCAGCGGGCGTAGGTGGACTTGCCGAGACAGATGGTCAATACCTGGCGCGGAATCCGGAAGTATTCCACCGTGCGGGCCAACGCGAAGGAGTTGGGCGGAATAATGCAGACATCGCCGGTATAGTTGACGAAGCTGTTCTCATCGAAGTTCTTCGGATCTACTGTGGCCGAATGCACGTTGGTAAAGATCTTGAACTCGTTACTGCAGCGCACGTCGTAACCGTAGCTGGAGGTACCGTAGGAGATCACGCGGCCACGGGAGGTTTCCCGAACCTGGCCTGCTTCGAAGGGCTCGATCATGCCTTCCTGTTCCGCCATGCGGCGAATCCACTTGTCGGATTTGATGCTCATTGATGTGATCTCTCGTTAGTCCGTCGGCGCCGGTCGCGCACCGGTTGAAATTCGGGGCGCCATAGTTTAACCGTGGCAGGCAGTTGTCGCAAAACCCGGACACATTT
Source organism: Marinobacter sp. (assembly GCF_041690615.1). GTDB lineage: Bacteria > Pseudomonadota > Gammaproteobacteria > Pseudomonadales > Oleiphilaceae > Marinobacter. The sequence goes on along the minus strand of NZ_JAWLGY010000002.1, from coordinate 103,639 downwards.
TCTCCTGACTTCGGCCACAGGACGTGGCCGGAGTCAGGAGGAAAGAGGCGAGCATTCAGTCGTCGCTGATGGAGATACTGGGAATGGGGGCACTGTCGTTGCGGGCGCGTGTAGACAGGCCTGCGGACAGCCGGCGGGCAATGTCCCGGTAGCGGCGCGCCACTTCCGAATCCGGTTCCGCGACCACGGTGGGATTACCGCCGTCCGTCTGCTCGCGGATGGTGAGGTGCAGGGGCAGCTGACCCAGCAACTCGGTCTGATAGTCTTCCGCAACCCGCTCGCCACCACCCTGGCCAAACAGGGGCTCCTCGTGGCCACAGTTGCTGCAGATGTGAATGCTCATATTCTCCACCACACCCAGTACCGGGATATCCACCTTGCGGAACATCTCGATACCTTTCTTGCAATCCAGCAGGGCAATGTCCTGGGGCGTAGTAACAATCACGGCGCCGGTCACAGGCACTTTCTGGGCCAGGGTCAGCTGGATATCCCCCGTGCCCGGGGGCATGTCGACCACCAGGTAGTCCAGGTCGTTCCACAGGGTCTGGGTGAGTAACTGCTGTACAGCGCCACTGACCATGGGCCCACGCCAGACCATGGGCGTCTTGTCAGTCACCAGGAAGGCCATGGACATGGCCTGGATGCCATGGGCCTCCACCGGCAGGAAGTACTTGTTGCCCTCGGTTTTCGGGCGCTGGCCTTCCGGAATGCCCAGCATCATGCCGACACTGGGACCATAAATATCGGCATCCAGGATACCCACCCGGGCTCCCTCCGCCGCCAGCGCCAGGGCCAGGTTCACCGCAGTGGTGGACTTGCCCACGCCACCCTTGCCGGACGCCACGGCAATAATGTTTTTCACCCCGCCCATGGACTCCAGGTCCCGCTGGGCCTTGTGGGCGTGGATCTTCTGGCTGACGGTCACCTCGGCTGCGGTCACACCGTCCACGTTTTCCAGGCTGTTAGTAACGATCTGCCGCAGGGCACCGGCAATGCCGGCACTGGCATAGGGCAGCTGCACGGCAAGACTGACCTGCCCCCGGGAATCGACGTCCAGCGCCCTGACGGCTTCCAGTTCGTACAGGTCCTTGTCCAGGTAGGGATCGCGGTACTCGCGCACGGCAGCCTCGAGGGCTGCCCGGGAAATCTCGGCCATGATTGCTCCGTGAATCAGATATCCGGTGGAATACGGCAAAACGCCGCCCGGGAAGATGAAAAGTATTGGCTTGGAAGGTATCATTTGTGCCCGTTTCTGACCATACGGAGCTGCCCCGACGGCGGCTTCTCCGACAAGTTCACCGAGGTTCGGACATCACCATGACGCAAGCGAGCGACAAACAGCGCGATATTCTGGTTACCAGCGCCCTGCCCTATGCCAACGGCCCGATTCACCTGGGTCACCTGCTGGAATACATTCAGACGGATATCTGGGCGCGCTATCAGAAAATGCGTGGCCACAACTGTTACTACGTTTGCGCGGACGACGCCCACGGTACCGCCATCATGTTGCGGGCCGAACGGGAGGGTATCTCTTCAGAACAGCTGATTGACCGCATCCGGGAGGAGCACCAGGAAGACTTCGCGGGCTTCAATATCCGCTTCGACAATTATTACTCCACCCACTCCGAGGAGAACCAGCAGTTTTCCGAGTACATCTATCGCAAGATCAAGGAAAACGGCCATATCGCCACCCGCCAGATCACCCAGTTCTTCGATCCGGAGAAAGAGATGTTCCTGGCGGACCGCTTCATCAAGGGCACCTGCCCCAAGTGCAAGGCCGAAGACCAGTACGGTGATAACTGTGAAGCCTGCGGTGCCACCTACACCCCGGCGGAGCTGATCAACCCGCGCTCGGCGGTATCCGGCGCCATCCCCGTGGAGAAACAGTCCGAGCATTATTTCTTCAAGCTGCCGGATTTCGACGGTTTCCTGAAGGAATGGACCCGCAGCGGCACCCTGCAGGAACAGGTGGCCAACAAGCTGGCCGAGTGGCTGGATGCGGGGCTACAGGAGTGGGACATCAGCCGGGACAAGCCCTACTTCGGCTTCGAGATCCCGGACGCGCCCGGCAAGTACTTCTACGTCTGGCTGGACGCCCCCATCGGCTACCTGGCCAGCTTCAAGAACCTGTGCAACCGGACCGGTATTGATTTTGAACATTTCTGGAAGGCGGATTCCAGTGCCGAGGTCTATCACTTCATCGGCAAGGACATTATCAACTTCCACGCCCTGTTCTGGCCCGCCATGCTCCATGACGCCGGTTTCCGCACCCCCACCGCCGTCTGGGCCCACGGCTTTGTGACGGTGAACGGCAAGAAGATGTCCAAGTCCCGGGGTACTTTCATCATGGCCCGTACCTACCTGGACCATCTGAATCCGGAATACCTGCGGTACTACTTCGCCGCCAAGCTGACGGCCGGCGTGGATGACATGGACCTGAACCTGGAAGACTTCGCTGCCCGGGTCAACTCCGACCTGGTGGGCAAGGTGGTGAACATCGCCAGCCGCAGTGCCGGCTTTATCACCAAGCGCTTCGACGGTCGCCTTGGCCAGGTTACCGAGACCGACCGGCTCAATACCTTCATCGAGGCCGGTGAGGAAATCGCCGACTTCTACGAGGCCCGTGAATTCGGTCGGGCCATGCGCCGCATCATGGAGCTGGCGGACATCGCCAACCAGTATGTGAACGACGAGCAGCCCTGGGTCATCGCCAAACAGGAAGGCCAGGACGAGAAGCTCCAGGCCATCTGCACCAATGCCATTAACATGTTCCGCCTGCTGATGACCTACCTGGCACCGGTATTGCCAAAAACTGCAGAGGGGGCCGAAAGCTTCCTGAACCTGCGGTTGGACTGGAACAACCGGGCCGAACTGCTTGAAGACCACCCCATCGACAAGTTCAAACCCCTGATGAACCGGGTGGACATGGCCCAGATCGAGAAAATGGTTGAGGCCTCGAAGGAAGAGCTGCCGGCCGCTACCGGCCAGAAAGCGGAAAAAGCCCCCGCTGGCGACCTGGAGCCCATCGCTGACGAAATCGAGTTCCCGGACTTCGCGAAGGTGGACCTGAGGGTGGTGAAGATCGTCAAGGCAGAACACGTGGAGGGCGCCGACAAGCTTCTTCGCCTCACTCTTGACGTAGGGCATGGCGAGCGCAACGTGTTCGCAGGTATAAAGTCCGCCTACAAGCCGGAGGATCTTGAGGGCCGGCTGACCGTCATGGTGGCCAACCTCAAGCCCCGCAAGATGAAATTCGGCCTTTCCGAGGGCATGGTGCTGGCCGCGGGCCCCGGGGGCAAGGATATCTTTATCCTCTCCCCTGACTCCGGCGCCACCCCCGGCATGCGGGTGATGTAACACCGCGCACCACCAATCGGAGCACGCGTACCGATGACGGAATACCTGCTGATCCTGGTCAGCACCATACTGGTCAACAACTTTGTGCTGGTGCAGTTTCTCGGCCTGTGTCCCTTCATGGGCGTGTCCGGGAAGCTGGAAACCGCCATGGGCATGTCCCTGGCCACCACCTTTGTGCTGACCCTCGCATCGGTATGCAGCTACCTCGCCTATACCTGGCTGCTGGAGCCCCTGGATCTGACCTTCCTGCGGACCATCACCTTTATCCTGGTGATCGCGGTGGTGGTCCAGTTCACCGAAATGGTGGTGCGCAAGACCAGCCCGCTGCTCTACCGGGTGCTGGGCATCTTCCTGCCCCTGATTACCACCAACTGCGCAGTGCTGGGTGTGGCACTGCTCAACATCAACAAGAACAACAACTTCGTTGAATCAGTCCTGTACGGTTTCGGCGCCGCCGCCGGCTTCTCGCTGGTGCTGGTGCTGTTCGCCGCCATGCGCGAGCGCATCGCCGTGGCCGAAGTGCCGGTTGCCTTCCGGGGCGCGGCCATTGGCATGGTAACCGCCGGGCTGATGTCACTGGCATTCCTGGGCTTTACCGGCCTGGTCAGCGTCTGACGGAGTTCGAAGCTATGTGGACAGGCATCCTGATTGCAGTCGCAGTCCTGCTGGCCCTTGCGGTGGTGTTCGGTGCACTGCTGGGTTTCGCTGCCGAGCGCTTCCGTGTTGAGGGCAACCCGCTGGTGGACCAGATCGACGCGCTCCTCCCCCAGACCCAGTGTGGCCAATGCGGCTTCCCCGGCTGCCGCCCCTATGCCGAGTCCATTGCCAACGGCGACGCCATCAACAAGTGCCCTCCTGGCGGCGAAGCCACCATCAAGGCCCTGGCGGATCTGCTGGACGTGGACCCCCAGCCCCTGGATGCCGAGCATGGCGTGGAACAGGCCCGCCGTGTGGCCGTCATTCGGGAGGACGAGTGTATCGGCTGCACCAAGTGCATCCAGGCCTGCCCGGTGGATGCGATCCTTGGCGCGGCCAAGCATATGCATACCGTGATCGAGAGCGAATGTACCGGCTGTGATCTTTGCGTGGAGCCCTGCCCGGTGGACTGTATCGATATGATCACCATCGAACCGGACATTCGCAGCTGGACCTGGGAGCCACCGCGCCCATCCATTATTGCCACTGACCGCCAGGGAGCCAGTGCCTGATGACACAGCTGTGGAGTTTCCCCGGTGGTATCCATCCGGCCGAGAACAAACGCCAGTCCACCGGGCGAGCGATCCGCAAGGCCGGCATTCCGGACCGGCTGATACTGCCGCTTCAACAGCACATCGGGGCACCGGCGGAGCCCCTCGTGCAACCCGGCGACAAGGTGCTCAAGGGCCAGAAGCTCGCCGATGTCACCTCCGGCATGGGCGTGCCGGTCCACGCCAGCACATCCGGCACCATCATAGGCATCGAGCTGCTCCCGGTTCCGCACCCTTCCGGCATGTCGGACTGGTGTATGGTGCTGGAGCCGGATGGCGATGACGCCTGGTGCGAGCTGTCACCGGTAGCGGATTACCGCAAGCTGCACCGCGATGAGGTACTGAACCTGATCCGGGAAGCCGGCATCAGCGGTATGGGCGGCGCCGGTTTTCCCACCAGTATCAAACTCAGGCCCCCCAGTGACCGCAAGGTCAGCACCCTGATCATTAACGGCGCGGAATGCGAGCCCTACATCACCGCGGACGACATGACCATGCGGGAGCGCGCCGACCAGATCCATGGCGGCATCAAGATCATGTCGTGGATCCTGCGCCCGGAACGTTGTGTAATCGCCATTGAGGACAACAAGCCGGAAGCCATCGAAGCCATGCGCAAGGCTTCCGAGGGCACCCAGGCAGAATTGGTCGTGGTGCCCACCAAATACCCGTCCGGTGGGGAGAAACAGCTGATCCAGATCCTCACCGGTATGGAAGTACCCAGCGGTGGCATCCCCGCCGATATTGGCGTCATGTGCCAGAACGTGGGCACTGCCATGGCGGTTTACCGGGCTATTAACCGGGGCGAGCCGCTGGTTTCCCGCATTACCACGGTGACCGGTGCCGGTGTGGACGACCCGGGCAACTTTGAAACCCTGATCGGTACGCCGGCCCGGCACCTGCTCAGCCAGGCCGGCTTCCACCCCGAACGGATCAGTCGCCTGATCCTCGGCGGGCCGATGATGGGCTACACCCTGGAAGACACATCGGTTCCGGTGATCAAGACCACCAATTGCCTGATCGCCGCCACGGAAAAGGAACTGCCGACACCACCACCGGAGCAGCCCTGTATCCGCTGCGGCATGTGCGCCGAGGTGTGCCCCATGGAGCTGCTGCCCCAGCAGTTGTTCTGGCACGCCAAAGCCCAGGACTTTGACCGGGCGGAGCACCTGAACCTGTTCGACTGCATCGAATGCGGGGCCTGCTCCTATGTGTGCCCCAGCTCGATTCCGCTGGTTCAGTACTATCGCTACGCCAAGGGGGAGATACGTACCCAGCGGGCCGAACAGATCAAGGCGGACCGGGCCCGGGAACGTTTCGAGGCCCGCCAGGCAAGGCTGGAGCGTGAGCAGGAGGAAAAGGAACGCCGCCGCGAGGAAAGGGCCAGGGCAGCAGCGGAGGCCCAGAAGAAGAAACAGGCGGAGGCAGAGAAAGCGGTTGCCAAGGGTGACGCCACCGACGAACGCTCAGCCCGGGCAGCCATGGTACAACAGGCCCTGGAACGCAAGAAGGCAAGGCCCGCTGCGGCAGCCACTCCGGAATCCGCAACCGACAAACCCGATATCGAGGCACTGGAAAAACAGCTCAACCAGGCCAAGGGCAAGCTCGAAACCATGGAAAGCATGCTGGATGAAGCCAGGGTCGCCCAGGCGGACAATGTGGAAAAGCTTGAGCGCGCCGTCACCAAGAACCTGGAGCGGGTAAAACGGGCCGAGGATGCTCTCACAGACGCCCGCAAGCAGCTTGAGACGGAGGCCGGCCAATGAGCCTGGTGCAACAGTCGTCGCCCCACGCCCACGGTGCATGCCCCACTTCCCGGGTGATGCTGATCGTGATCCTGGCAACTTTACCCGGCCTGCTGGTGCAGACCTGGTTCTTTGGCTGGGGCAACCTGATCAATGTGCTCTGGTGCGTGTTACTGGCCGTTGGTACCGAAGCCGCCATACTGAAACTCCGACGCAAGCCGGTCGCCTTCTTCCTGCGGGACAACACCGCCGCTGTCACCGGTCTTCTGCTGGGGTTGTCCCTGCCCCAGTTCGCCCCCTGGTGGGTATCGGCAGTCGCGGTCATCTCCGCCATCGTGCTGGCAAAGCAACTATACGGCGGCCTGGGGGCCAATCCCTTCAACCCCGCCATGGTGGGCTATGCGCTGGTACTGGTCTCCTTTCCGGTGGCCATGACCACCAACTGGGCCGGCGCGGTGACCCTGGCCAACGCACCGGGGTTCGGTGAAACCCTCAGTACAATATTCGGGGGGCAGGCGGCCGCCGTCGACGCCTGGACCATGGCCACCCCACTGGATGAATACAAGCACAAGATTGCCAGCCACACCGCCACCGAAGTACTGCAACACCCCACCTTCGGCGCCGGCGTAGCCAAAGGCTGGGAGTGGGTAAACGGCGCCTTCCTGCTGGGCGGACTGGCACTGGTGGCCCTGCGCATTATCACCTGGCACATTCCGCTCAGCCTGCTGGCAGCGCTGGGCCTGATGAGTCTGGCCTTTGGCAGCAATGCAGACCAGTATGCACCGCTGTCACTGCACCTGCTGGCCGGCGGCACCATGCTGGGTGCCTTCTTTATCGCTACCGATCCGGTATCAGCGGCGACCAGCCACCAGGGCAAGCTGATCTACGGCGCGAGCATCGGTGTGCTGATCTATACCATCCGCAGCTGGGGTAACTACCCGGACGCCGTGGCCTTCAGTGTGCTGCTGATGAACTTTGCGGTGCCCTTTATTGACCACTACACACCACCGCGCACCTACGGGCACCACAAGCCCCGGCGCGGTATTCCGGGCAAGGCGGGGTAGACCTATGGCGGCACTGGCACAATCCATCCGGCGTAGCGCTATTGGTCTGGGACTGTTTGCGGTGATCACCGGCGGCACCATCGCCTTCACCCAGCAACTGACCGCCGAGCGTATCGAGGAGCAGCGGGCCCGGGCTGAGGCCGCTGCCCTGTATGAAATCATTCCGGAAACAGAGCATGATAATGACCTGCTGAATGACGCCGTCGTCCTGCCCGCCAGCGAACGTATCGCCATCCAGGGTCCGGTCACCGCGCGGGTAGCCCGCCGCGACGGAGAACCGGTAGGCCTGATTCTCCCGGCCATTGCGCCAGATGGATACTCCGGTGACATCCACCTGCTCGTGGGTATAGACCTGAAAGGCGAGGTGCTGGGTGTGCGGGTCACCAGTCACCGGGAGACGCCCGGGCTTGGTGACCGGATAGAACTGAAGAAATCCAACTGGGTGCTGTCCTTCGAGGGACGGTCCCTGGGAAACCCGGAACCCCGCAACTGGAACGTGAAAAAGAACGGCGGCGTATTCGACCAGTTTACCGGCGCCACCATCACTCCCCGCGCGGTTGTCAAGGCAGTTCAGCATACGCTGATCTACTTCCGCCAGAACCGCCAGGCAATTCTGGAGACCGTTGGTGCACGCACCCCCGGTGAACAGCGAGGCACCGGTCGCGGGCAGTCCAACAGGGAGCAGCGCTGACATGAGTAACAAGAGCAGCAAGGAAATCATCCGCGACGGCTTGTGGACCAACAACCCGGCCCTGGTGCAGGTACTGGGGCTGTGCCCGCTGCTGGCCGTCACCAGCACGGTAGTGAATGCCCTCGGTTTGGGGATCGCCACCCTGATGGTGCTGATGGGCTCCAACCTGGCGGTCTCCCTGATCCGCAACTTCGTGTCGGACTCGGTTCGGCTGCCTGCCTTCGTTATGATTATTGCCTCTTTCGTGACCTGCGCCGAACTGCTGATGCAGGCGTTCACCTACGAGCTTTACCAGATACTGGGCATCTTCATCCCGCTGATCGTGACCAACTGTGCCATTCTGGGCCGTGCTGATGCGTTCGCCTCCAAAACCACCCCGGCCCCGGCTCTGCTGGACGGCGCCATGATGGGGCTGGGCTTCCTGACAGTGCTGGTGGTGCTTGGCGCCATGCGGGAACTGATTGGCCAGGGTACCCTGCTCGCCGACATGCACCTGCTGCTGGGCCCGGTCGCAGCGGACTGGACCCTGCACGTGTTCCGCGATTATCCGGACATGCTGTTCATGGTGCTGCCACCCGGCGCCTTTGTAGGGCTGGGCCTGCTTATCGCCCTGAAGAACGGCATCGACAGCCAGCTGGAAGCCCGTCGCAAGGCCCGGTCCACAGCCACCGTCACAGCGGGCAGCAAGCGGGTGCGGGTCACCGGCACTATTTCCTGATAACAAACCAATCGGCAGCCATGAACAAACAGAAACGCATCGAGATCTTCAGCCGTCTGCGGGACGCCAACCCGGAACCCACCACCGAACTGAACTACAGCACCCCGTTTGAACTGCTGATTGCGGTGATCCTGTCGGCCCAGGCAACGGATGTAGGGGTTAACAAGGCGACCGCAAAGCTCTTTCCGGTGGCCAATACCCCGGAGGCTATTCTCGCCCTTGGCGTGGACGGGCTGAAGGAATACATCAAGACCATCGGCCTGTTCAACAGCAAGGCGGAGAATGTCATCAAGACCTGCCGCGCCCTCATTGAAGAGCACGGGGGCCAAGTGCCTGACACCCGCGAGGAGCTCGAAGCCCTGCCCGGTGTGGGCCGCAAGACCGCCAATGTCGTTCTGAACACGGCCTTCCGGCAACCGGCGATGGCGGTGGATACCCACATCTTCCGGGTATCAAACCGGACCGGTATTGCCCCCGGCAAGAACGTGCTGGAAGTGGAAAAACGGCTGATGCGGCTGGTGCCCCGGGAGTTCCTGATGGACGCCCACCACTGGCTTATCCTTCACGGGCGCTATACCTGCACAGCCCGCAAGCCAAAGTGCGGCTCCTGCATTATCGAGGATCTGTGTGAGTTCAAACAGAAGCGGGAGTATCTGGACTGAAGTGGCGGCCGGAGTGAGATCAACCTCACCCCGGCGAAAAATTCGGGGAGCTCAGCCTCCCAGCATATCGTCCTTCAGGCTACCCTGGGCCGGCTCGTCGCCAATCCAGATGCCGAACAGGGCTTCCTTGAACGCCCGGTCGCCAATGGTGTCTCCGAGTTCACCGTTCTTGATGACCTGAACGCCCTCTCCCGGTACGTAGACCAGGTCGAACACATCCCCCTCGCGGATTTCGTCAGCAAACACCCGCAGCAGCTGGTCCACCTCACGCTGGATGGGTGCCAGGTTGCCGCCGGTAGACTTCTCGAAGCCCTCCAGGGTGGCCTCGGTCATGTTGTCACTGTTGATGCGGCCCGAAGTGACGTGCAGGGCAATGGCCTGGGGTTCATCCGCGGCGAGGATGGCCTTGCTGTCCGATGACTCTTCGGGCAGATACAGTGCCGCCACATACAGCTTGATAAAGAACCTTGAACGCACCCCCGCACCATTGAGGGCAAGCTGCTGACCACGGGCGTCCAGTGAATCCCGGACATCCACGCCATTGACTTCCGCCGCACCGGCGCCGGCTGCCAGCACCATGGCCATGCACATTCCCAAAAAAGCACCCGCAACTCGTTTCAGCATTGAAAACTCCTGTTTCTGGTTGTTATTACCCCACCTGTCGGGGGCAGCCCCGCCATGGTACCGGACATGGTGATGTTCCGTGCAGGAGACTTCAGGATCAGGTCACACTTTCCCCAAAACATGACGAAGCCGGCTCCAGGGAGCCGGCTTCGTAACGGGCCTGCGCTTGCGTCTTACTTGAACAGCAGGCCGCTGGACAGACCTTCCTTTTCAAGGATTTCACGAAGGCGGCGCAATGCCTCGACCTGGATCTGGCGTACCCGCTCCCGGGTGAGCCCGATTTCCTGACCCACTTCTTCAAGGGTACAGGTGGGGTAGCCCCGCAGGCCGAAACGGCGGGCGAGCACCTCCTGTTGCTTGTCGCTGAGCTGGTCGATCCACTGCTCGAGGCAGGCACACAGGTTGTCGTCCTGCAGCAGGTCCGCCGGGTCGGTCGCGCCCTCATCGGCCACGGTATCCAGCAGCGATTTCTCACCACCAGCACCAATGGGCGTGTCCATGGAGGCGACCCGCTCATTCAGGCCCAGCATTCGCTCCACGTCACTGACGGGCTTGTCCACCATACGGGCAATTTCTTCCGCCGACGGCTCGTGGTCCAGTTTCTGGGTCAGCTCCCGGGCGGCCCGCAGGTACAGGTTCAGTTCCTTGACTACATGGATCGGCAGGCGGATGGTGCGGGTCTGGTTCATGATGGCCCGCTCGATGGTCTGGCGAATCCACCAGGTGGCGTAAGTGGAGAAGCGGAAGCCCCGCTCCGGGTCAAATTTCTCCACCGCACGGATCAGGCCGAGGTTACCTTCCTCGATCAGGTCCAGCAGGGTCAGGCCCCGGTTTACGTAGCGCCGCGCGATTTTTACCACCAGGCGCAGATTACTCTCGATCATGCGCTTGCGGCCTGACTCTTCGCCCTTGCGGGCAAGGCGGGCAAAATAGACTTCTTCTTCGGGAGTCAGCAACGGCGAAAAGCCGATCTCGTTGAGATAAAGCTGGGTGGCATCCAACTGTTTCTGGGTACCAAAATAACGGTCGTGGGGGGTAAACCCCTGCTCTTCGGTCACCGACGCAGTCGCGTCAGCCGGGGTTTCTGTTGTGGACGCCTCGGGCGCCTCCACATCGTCTTCCGCCTCTTCTACATCAGCTACACGATCGATGATCATCTCTTCTTCTGCAGACATAACTCTTGCCCCGCCTTCCAAATGATCCTGTCGGCACGCTCCGGGCTCAGGGGTCTGGACGTCCCCGGGCACTTGCCGGATGTATAACCCACGTTTTTTCTTGTAGTGGGCCCAGTTCCTTTTTTACTTGCGATTCAGGTCATTTCTGTTTTATGGCCAGCCGGGTAACGACTGACCGGCTCGTTTCTTCTTATTATCCGAGTTCGACGTCGGTCTGATGACAATGTGTTTTCGAATTGTAGTTTTTACGCCTCCCTGCTTCATTTTTACCGGTTTTCGGTTGTCCTGGCGGCTGTCAGCGTCGTGGCAGATAGGGCATCGGGTCAACCGGATTGCCGTTCCTGCGTATCTCAAAGTGAAGCTTGTTGCCATCCGTACCGGTACTGCCAAGTTCAGCAATGGTCTCACCCTGCTTCACGTCCTGCCCTTCCTCCACCAGTATGCGCCGATTATGGGCATAGGCGCTAAGATAGTGCTCGTTGTGATTAATAATAATCAGGTTACCGTAACCCAACAGCCCATTTCCGGCGTAGACCACGCTGCCATCAGCTGCGGCCTTTACCGGGTCTCCGGAATTTCCGGCAATATCAATGCCTTTGTTGACTTTTCCGGATGTAGAGAATTTTGCAATTACCGTACCAACGTGTGGCCAGCGCCAGTTAATATTGGAAACCGTCTGGGTCTGCCGGGAGACGTCCACGCTGGTATCCGGCTTGCGGGTCACCTTTGGTGCGGGCTGGGGTTTGGGTGCCGGCTTCGGCGGGGCGGCCTTGCGGGGTGCCTGTGGTGACGACGCCAGCTTTGGGGCGCCGGCAGGCACCTCACCCCGAAGATCAAGGCGGATGACCTGACCAGGGTGGATACGGTAAGGGGGATCGATACTGTTGGCATCGCCCAGTTCCCGATAGTCCCGGCCATAACGCCAGGCAATACTATAGAGGGTCTCACCCCGCTCAACCACGTGCCGCCCCCAGTAAACCGGGGGATTGTAGGCACTGTCGCCATAGATGGCCGAGGTGTTACAACCAACAAGGGAAGGTAGTACCAGCAGGGAAAGTAACAGCAAAAGAACTAGTCGTTGCCGGCCAGAATGGATCGGAAAACGGGGGGCGGAACCCGCACTGGACTGACTGGAGGTATAATTCACGGATATATTGATATCGTTTTTATCTCAAAATTATCTTCTCAGCTTAACATGGATTACCGATCGATCCCCTAACCCACTAATTTATTGCATCTTTTATGCACATATCCGGTTACCGGAAAAAATCGGTTGTTACCTCAGGAAACAATCCAACCCTCAAAAAGTAACATTCATCGCAACGCGGTTGTGATTAATCTCACAATACCGTCCAGTAACAAACACCGCTGAAACCGCCTCTGCTGTCACCCCTCGCCTGTTACTGCTTCGGCACGGGCCGAACGGCCTGCAAACCACTCTCCGGCGAGCACAACCCCGAGCCCGAGCGCGACGGCAACAAGGGCCACCGGTACCTGCGCCGGTTCGCCGCTCACCTCAGCGTAGCGTATCGGCGACACACTCACCTGCTCCAGCGGCACCCGGGCGCCGCTGCTGTCCGTTCGCCAGCCCAGCACTTCCTGCCACGGCCATACACGATTCAGGGCGCCAATCATGAAGCCGGTCAGCACCGCCAAAACGGTATCGTGGGCCTTGCGCAGCGCGAACCCCAGCAAGCGGGCAAAACTCAACAGGCCCAACACGCAGCCTGCCATGAACAAACCAATGATCGCCAGGTCCAGTTCCCTCACCGCCGCCAGCACCGGGGTGTACATGCCCAGCACCAGAAGGATGAAGCTTCCCGACAGACCGGGCAGTATCATGGCGCAAATGGCTACAGCACCCGACAGGAAAAAGATCAGGGCACCCGGGTCAACCTGGCCGGCAGAGAGGGTGGTTACCCACCAGGCGAATGCGGCTCCCACGCCGACGGGAATCACCAGCCAGCGGCTGGGCGCGTTCATCTGACCCCATACATGCCAAACCGACGCAAGAATCAGCCCGAAAAAGAAACTCCACAGGGCGACCGGATAGGTCTCCAGGGCCCAGGTTATGATGTTGGCAAGGGTGGCGATACTTGCCACGATACCGGTTAGCAGAACGACCAGGAAAGTGCCATCAATCTGATTCCAGAAGCGACGGAGCCGCCCCCGCAACAGATCACTGAATGCCGCGGAAGGTACCGCCGCAATCGCTCCAAGCAGGCGAAAGTAGATACCCGTGATAAACGCGACCGTGCCCCCGGATACCCCCGGCACCACATCTGCCGCCCCCATGGCCATGCCCCGGAGAAAGATGCCGGCATATTGCTGGAATCCTTTCACCGAATCACGCCTCCCAGCAGGGGAACAAAGCGGACCGGCTCTATTTCTTCGGTATGGAACTGGTCGCCATCCCTGGTGATCCTGACCAGCATCTGTTGCTCCTCACCCACGGGGATCACCATCACACCGCCATCCGCCAGCTGATCCAGCAGCTCCCGGGGGACCACCCTGGGGGCCGCGGTAACGATGATGCCATCGTAGGGTGCTTGCTCCGGCCAGCCCATGGGCCCTTCCGCCAGGCGAAGCATGACATTTCGCAGCCGCAGCAGGTGCATACGCTCCCGGGCCTTGTCCTGCAAGGGCTTGATGCGTTCAACGCTGTACACTTCGTCGCACAGACGGGCGAGAATGGCGGTTTGGTAACCGGACCCGGTGCCAAGCTCCAGCACCTTTTTCGGGCTGGCGCTCATCAATACCTCGGTCATCCTGGCAACAATGTACGGCTGGGACAGGGTCTGGCTATAGCCAATGGGCAGTGCCGTATCCTCATAGGCCCGGTGGGCCAGGGCCTCGTCCAGAAAGATGTGACGGGGTATCTCCTCCATTACTCCGAGCACCCGTTCATCCCGGATACCTGCCTCACGAAGACGTTGAATCAGCCGCAGTCGGGTGCGCCGGGAGGTCATTCCGATTCCATCGATGGCGACCATCAGCGTCCGGCCTCCACCCAGTGCCTTAACGATGACAGGGCATCATGCCTGGTCATATCAATATGGACAGGCGTAATGGAAACGTAGTTCTGGCTGATCGCATGGAAGTCTGTTCCCGCCCCGGCGTCGGCACCCTCGCCTGCAGCCCCGATCCAGTAGCGGGACTTGCCCCGCGGGCAGGTCATGGGGACCGCACCCTCGGCCCGGGCGCGGTGCCCCAGACGGGTGACCCGGAAGCCGGCAATCTTTTCCCAGGGAACGTCCGGTACATTGACGTTGAGAATGCAGCGCCCGCCCAGGTCGGGCCAGTCTTCACGCTCCAGCAGCATGCGTACCACCCGGGCCGCGGTCTCATAATGGAAATGACCATCGTTGACCAGCGATACAGCAATGGCAGGCAGCCCCAGGTGACGCCCTTCAGTGGCCGCAGCCACCGTACCGGAATAGATGATGTCATCGCCCAGGTTTGCATGGGTATTGATTCCGGAAATAACCCGGTCGAAGGGCTCCTCAAACAGCCCGTTGACCGCCAGGTGTACACAGTCTGTAGGCGTGCCATCCACGGAGTGGAAGCCACCCGGATGCCGCTCTACGGTCAGCGGACGGTTCAGGGTCAGGGAATTGCTGGCACCGCTGTGGTCCCGGTCCGGGGCAACCACTTCCAGCTCGGCCAACCCTTCCAGGCCGGCGTGCAGGGCTACCAGCCCCGGGGAATGCACCCCATCATCGTTCGACAGCAAGATACGCACGATTTCCAGTCTCTCCGAATATGTCCCGGCGGCAGGGCCCCGCCATTTTTACAAGCGATGAAGAATTCTAACGGATAAAGCCGGTTATTTCTGTCATGGTGCGGAAATTCTGGCAAGTCCCGGCGTCAGAATAACGTCGGGGCTCAGTTGAAAGGGCCAATTGCAATAACAGACGACAGCAGGGTGGTCGCATATTGCCCGGGCGCCAGGCTGAACGATAAATCCAGCCAGCGGCCATCTCCGGCCTCCGGGAAGGACCAGTCAAGGTCAGCAGGCAGAAGTCTTAGAGGGCGCCTGTCCGGAGCCATGCGGGTATTGGCAAACACCCGGGCCACTTCGGGATGACGCGCCACCACTGCACGCTCGAGGCCCTCCTGCAGACCGGTGGCGCGGGTTCCGCCGTCGCCCCAGAGGGGGCCTGTGGGTTCTGGTGCTGGCTCGCCTTCAAGCATTTCATCCCAGTTGCCCTGAGCAACCCGCTCTGCCAGCACTTCATTGAACAGCCAGGAGCGCGCGGCAGAAAAGTAGAGCCCCTCACGATCCGGCGCCCCCCGTGAACCCCGGCGCTTGCGACGGGCCTGCCCGGTCATGGCGATCGCCCGGTCAAGGTTACCCCCTTCATGGCCAAAGCGCTGGAGACCAAAATAGTTGGGACAGCCACGCTGATGGAGGTTTTCCAGTCTTGCAGTGATGAGCCGGGGGTCACCGGTCAGTTCACGCAGGCGGACGTCGAACCGGTTGGCCTGGTGCTCGCCGGTACGCAGTTTGCGGCCCCTGCGAACAACGGCCAGTACCCGCCACTGTCCATGACTTTGTTGTACACCCTGCAGGAAATCAGCATCGCCCCCTTCCAGCCCGGGGCGCTGCACGCTGAACCATTGACGGGTCACGGCGTGCCGGTCCTTGAGGCCGCAGTAACCCACACCACGGTTACCGCACCCCGCCAGCTTGCCCAGTTCGCTGGCCACCCAGGGCGTGTTGTCGCCGGTTTTCTCCAGGTAGATCAGCAGATGCTCGCCCTCTCCCGGCACGGAAAGCTGCCCTGGCAGGGCCTCAGGATCAAGCTCAAGAACCGGTCCGCCGGTTTCCAGAAGTTCCGTTACCCGGAAATCCTCCGGGCAGGATTTGAGCACCCCGGTACCCGCCGCATCGCCATCAGGCCAGGGCCAGTCCAGCCGCCAACGACTCATGCGCCAACGTCATCCAGCAGACAGACGGCCTGGCAGGCAATGCCTTCGCCCCGTCCGGTAAAGCCGAGCCTTTCGGTGGTGGTGGCCTTGACGCTGACCCGGTCCATGGGAATACCCAGGTCCTCAGCGATATGCTGGCGCATGGCGGCCACATGGGGCGCCATCTTCGGCGACTGCGCGATAATGGTACTGTCCACATTAACCACACCGAGCCCCCTTTCAGTGATCTGTCGCCGTACCTCACGAAGCAACACCCGGCTGTCAGCGCCGGCCCACTCGTCACTGGTATCCGGGAACAGGTGACCAATATCGCCCAGGGCGGCTGCGCCCAGCAGCGCGTCAGCTACTGCATGGAGCAAGACGTCTCCGTCAGAGTGGGCTTTCAGCGCCCGGTCATGGGGAATGTGTACACCGCCGATAATAATTTCCGACCCCTCGCAGAACGCGTGGACATCGAAACCCTGACCTATTCGCATAACGCCGCCTGTTGAAAAAGGTTTCATCCCGCAGCCTGGCGGGCAAGGATAAACTCAGCCAGTACCAGGTCTTCAGGAACGGTTATCTTGATATTGTCGGTGCGCGCCGCCACCACCCGGGGGTGCCAGCCCGCCAGTTCCATGGCCGACGCTTCATCGGTAATCCCGTCCGGGTGCTCGCGGATCCCCTGCTGCAGGGCCGCAACCAGATCACCATAACGGAACATCTGGGGTGTGAAGGCCCGCCACAGGCGCTTCCGGTCACGGGTAGCCAGTACCTGGTCCGACCCCGGTGCCACCTCCTTGACGGTGTCGGAAACCGGCGCCGCCAGCAACCCGCCACAGGTGTCATCCGCCAGGGCGGACCTGAGCCGGGCGATGTCCTCCTGGTGCACACAGGGGCGGGCCACGTCATGAACCAATACCCAGTCCCCTGCCGCGGCCCGGCCCTCCAGGTGGTGCAGGGCAGCGAGTACGGAATCGGCGCGCTCGGCGCCACCAGGGCACGACTCTATCCGGGCATCACTGGCACTCGCGCTGGTATGCCACCACTGATCATCCCTGTGGAGGGGGACCACACACCCTGCCCAGGGACCGCAGGACAATAGCCGCCCAAGCGTTACATCCAACACAAAGCGACCATTCAGGGGCAGATACTGTTTGGGCAGGTCAGCCCGCATGCGCTGGCCTATCCCGGCAGCAGGTACGACAAGCCAGAAACGGTGGGCACTCATAGGGTGGCTACAGCAATGGTCAGGAACTCAGGGCTCCACGACCAGGAAGAAGGTTTCATCACGGTGAATCAGGCCCAGATTCTTGCGGGCGCGCTCTTCGACAGCCCCTTGCCCGGAACCCAGGTTGCGGACCTCGGCGTACAGTCGCTCGTTACGGGCTGCGAGCTTTGCGTTCTCAGCCCGCTGTTCAGCGATGGTTTCGCTCAGACTCCAGACCTGGGCGTAACTGCCTTCTCCCACCCACAGGCGAACCTGCAGCAGGACAATCAGTATCACCATGACGGACCAGAGCACTTTCATGAAACGATTCCATTATTCCATTATTTCGTGGAAGACCACGATGCCAGCCGTCGGTTCAGGTTCGCGAATCGGCCCCGACGACCGGCTTCCAGAGTCTAGCCCAGTCCGCGTCGTGATGCACGGACTGGCAGACAGGCCTGTCAGCCCTGGCCCTTGATTTCCATCAGGCCCCGGTACGGCGCCTTGCCACCCAGTGCCTCTTCAATGCGCAGCAGCTGGTTGTACTTGGCTACACGATCGGAGCGGCAAAGGGAACCGGTCTTGATCTGGCCGGCACAGGTCGCCACGGCCAGATCGGCAATGGTGGTGTCCTCGGTCTCGCCGGAGCGGTGGGAAATTACCGCTGTATAACCGGCGTCCTGGGCCATCCGGATAGCATCCAGGGTCTCAGACAGGCTACCGATCTGATTGAACTTGATCAGGATGGAGTTGGCAATGCCCTTCTCGATACCTTCCTTGAGGATGCGGGTGTTGGTCACAAACAGGTCATCACCCACCAGCTGCACCTTGCTGCCGAGCTTGTCGGTCAGCACTTTCCAGCCATCCCAGTCGCCTTCGTCCATACCGTCCTCGATGGAGACAATGGGGAAGCGCTCACACAGACCCGCCAGGTAATCGGCAAAGCCGGCAGAATCGAAGCTCTTGCCCTCACCGGACAACTGGTATTGGCCATCCCGGTAGAACTCCGAGGAGGCACAATCCAGGGCCAGGGTCACATCGGTGCCCAGCTTGTAGCCGGCACCCTCTACGGCTTCCTTGATGGCAGCGAGCGCGGCCTCGTTTGAAGGCAGGTTGGGGGCAAAACCGCCCTCGTCACCTACCGCGGTATTCAGGCCCTGGCTCTTGAGTACCTTCTTGAGGCTGTGGAAGATTTCCGCACCAATGCGCAGGGCTTCCGAGAAGCTCTTCGCGGCAACCGGCTGCACCATGAACTCCTGGATATCCACATTGTTGTCGGCGTGCTCGCCGCCATTGAGGATATTCATCATGGGTACCGGCATGGAGTACCGGCCGGCGGTGCCGTTGACGTCGGCAATGTGCTCATACAGCGGCTTGCCCAGGGACGTGGCGGCCGCCTTCGCGGCAGCCAGGGACACCGCGAGGATGGCATTGGCACCCAGGTTGGCCTTGTTATCGGTGCCGTCCAGGTCAATCATGATCTGGTCCAGGGAACGCTGATCCGCGCTGTCCTTGCCCACCAGGGCATTACGGATATCACCGTTCA
Organism: Marinobacter sp.; assembly: GCF_041690615.1. Classification (GTDB taxonomy): domain Bacteria; phylum Pseudomonadota; class Gammaproteobacteria; order Pseudomonadales; family Oleiphilaceae; genus Marinobacter. The sequence goes on along the minus strand of NZ_JAWLGY010000002.1, from coordinate 84,692 downwards.
CCGCTGCTACGGCCTTGGTGACACCCTTGCCCAGATACCGGCCCTTGTCCTGGTCACGGAGCTCCAGGGCCTCCCGGGAGCCAGTGGAAGCGCCGGAAGGGGCGCAGGCCCGGCCCAGGGTGCCATCCTCGAGAATGACATCGGCTTCAACCGTCGGGTTGCCGCGGGAATCCAGGACCTCACGGGCCTTGATATCAGCGATCTTGGTCATGCTTTTCTATCTCCGGATAGTGTCTGACTTGAAGAAACATTCCACAATTCATGGCGTTGCCGGGGCAACCTCAGGCCGTATCAAGGGGTGCGAAACCCTTGACGAGCTCGTCCATGGCCTTCACCTGCTTCAGGAAAGGCTCCAGCTGGCTCAGGCGCAGGGCACAGGGGCCGTCGCAAAGCGCCTTGTCCGGGTCCGGGTGCGCTTCCAGGAACAGGCCGGCCAGCCCCTGGGACATACCCGCCAGGGCCAGGTCCCCCACCTGGGCACGGCGGCCGCCAGCAGAGTCCGCCCGGCCACCCGGCATCTGCAGGGCATGGGTTACGTCGAACAATACCGGCACACCCAGGTCTTTCATCTGACGGAAACCGAGCATGTCCACCACGAGGTTGTTGTAACCGAAGCTGGTGCCCCGTTCACAGAGAATGACCCGGTCATTACCGGCTTCCTCGCACTTGCGGATGATATGGGACATCTCCCGGGGCGCCAGGAACTGGGCCTTTTTGATATTGATGACCGCACCGGTCCTGGCCATGGCCACCACCAGGTCGGTCTGACGGCTGAGGAAGGCCGGTAGCTGGATGATGTCGCACACCTCGGCGGCGGGTTCCGCCTGCCAGGGCTCGTGAACATCGGAAATCACCGGCACCCCGTACTTGTCCTTGATGTCCGCCAGCAGCTGCAGCCCCGCTTCGAGGCCTGGCCCGCGGAAGGAGTTTATGGAGGACCGGTTGGCCTTGTCGAACGACGCCTTGAATACATAGGGAATACCCAGCCGACGGGTGACGTCGACGTAGGCCTCGGCCACTTCAAGGGCCAGCTCCCGGGATTCGAGTACATTCATGCCACCGAACAGCACAAACGGCTGTTCGTTTGCGATGGTCAGGTCAGCAACGTTGAGAGTCGGTTGGGCCATGGCCGCGATGTCCTTGTCGGATTATGGCCGGGCAATCAGCGCCCGGCGTGGTTCAGGGCAGCCTCCACAAAGCCGGTAAACAGCGGATGGCCATCACGGGGCGTGGATGTGAACTCCGGGTGGAACTGACAGGCCACAAACCAGGGATGGTTGGGCACTTCCACCACTTCCACCAGCTTGCCATCGGTGGAACGGCCGGCAACGCGCAGGCCAGCCTGTTCCAGCTGAGGTACAAAGTGGTTGTTCACTTCATAACGATGGCGGTGACGTTCGCGAATCACCGACTTGCCGTAACACTGGCTTATGGTAGAGCCTTCGGTAAGCACGCAGTCCTGGGCGCCAAGGCGCATGGTACCGCCGATATCGGATTCCTCGGTGCGCTCTTCCCGCTTGCCGCTGGCATCCAGCCACTCGGTGATCAGGCCAACTACCGGCGCAGGGGAATTCTCACGGAATTCGGTGGAGTGGGCACCTTCCAGCCCGGCCACATGGCGGGCGTACTCGATGACCGCCACCTGCATACCCAGGCAGATGCCCAGGTAAGGTACCTTGTTCTCACGGGCATACTGTACCGTGCGGATCTTGCCTTCCACGCCCCGCTCACCGAAGCCGCCGGGCACCAGGATCGCGTCTGCCTTTTCCAGTACACCGGTGCCGTTATGCTCGATATCCTCGGAGTCGATGTACTCGATGTTGACCTTGGTGCGGGTCTTGATACCGGCATGGAGCAGGGATTCGATCAAGGACTTGTAGGCGTCGAGCAACTCCATGTACTTGCCCACCATGGCAATGGTGATCTCCTGCTGCGGGTTGATGATGGCATCAACTACCGCATCCCACTCACCCAGATCCGCCTCGCCGGCCTTAAGGCCGAAGCGTTCGATGATCAGCTGGTCCAGGCCAAAGCCGTGGAGCATGCGCGGAATCGCGTAGATGGATTTGGCATCCTGCAACGGAATAACGGCCCGCTCTTCCACGTTGGTAAACAGGGCAATCTTGCGGCGGGAGCTAGCGTCCACTTCATGCTCGGACCGGCACAGCAGGATATCCGGCTGCAGGCCGATGGAGCGCATCTCTTTCACGGAATGCTGGGTGGGCTTGGTCTTGATTTCGCCGGCGGTGGCAATATAGGGCACCAGGGTCAGGTGCATGAACAGCGCCCGCGTCGGTCCCACTTCCACCTTGAGTTGACGGCAGGCCTCCAGGAACGGCAGGGATTCGATATCACCCACGGTGCCGCCGATTTCCACCAGGGCCACATCAACCCCGGCCGCACCCTCTACCACCCGGCGCTTGATCTCATCGGTAATGTGGGGAATCACCTGTACGGTGCCGCCCAGGTAATCACCCCGACGCTCCTTGCGAATGACTTCTTCGTAGACCCGGCCGGTGGTGAAGTTATTGCGACGGGTCATGGGGGTACGGATAAAGCGCTCGTAGTGCCCCAGGTCCAGATCGGTCTCTGCACCGTCTTCGGTCACGAAGACCTCACCGTGCTGGAACGGGCTCATGGTGCCCGGGTCCACATTGATATAGGGGTCCAGCTTGAGAATGGTGACCTTCAGGCCACGGGCTTCAAGGATGGCCGCCAGGGAGGCAGACGCGATCCCTTTCCCCAATGAGGACACAACACCGCCGGTGACGAAAATATAACGCGTCATGCAGATTCCGTGATTATCAGGTTCAGTAAAGGAGGGAGATTGTCATCTCAAGATGGGACGCCAGATTACCAGAAAGCCCCCCACTGCTCAATCCGGACAGCCTGCTATTTACTGTTGCAGGTGCCGCCCTCCCCCCGTCGTATGTCCAGCCACCTGTCGCCTTCTGCGGCGCCTCCGGATTCCGGTGACAGCCAGAGATCTCCCACCGCCACCAACTCATCGCCCCGGAAGATCAGTGGCAGGTGTTGTCGCTCCCAGGGCGGCACGCCCTGTTCCTGAAGCCATTTTTTCAGGGGCCGCGACGGGCCGCCAGCGCGCACCCGGAAACGCTCTCCGCCTCGCCGGTGGGTGAGTGTGTATTGCTCCCCTTCACTGACCGCTTGCCCGGCCCGCAGGCGGACAACGAAATCGCCATCGCGCACACTCTGCCCTGGCACAAGCACCTGGTCCGGAGCGACCGGTTGCGGCGTCAGTGCAACCCGGTAAATATGGCCCCGGAAACGACGCAGGGCAAATCGCCTGCCAGGGATTTCCGGCATGGCGTCAGGGCCAGCCTTCAGCAGGTCACTTAACGCCTGGTCCGAGAGCCGGCGCCCCGCATCGTCACCCAGCCACCACCGCAGCAGGTTTCTTTGCGCCGATAACGGAAGTTCCGCCAGGCCTTTCACGCGCAACCGGTGAGGCCCCTCCGCCAGCATTTCAAAATGCATACTGGCCAGCATGTCGGCCAGTTCCTGCGCTTCGCGACTGGCCCGTGCGGTGGCTTCCAGGCGCTGGTCCAGCCCGGGCCATCGCTCGGCGAGCACCGGGATAACCCGGTGACGGAGAAAATTGCGGTCCACGTCGGTGATCTCGTTGGTGGGATCTTCCTGCCAACAGATACCGGCGGCCAACGCCTGGCGGCGCAGGCATTCACGACTCACACGCAGCAGCGGTCGAACCAGGCGCCCCTTCCCCAGGGGGCGCTCGGCCGGGATGCCACCGAGCCCCCGAATGCCGGTGCCGCGAAGAAAACGGAACAGCAGCGTTTCCATCTGGTCATCGCCATGGTGGGCCATCAGCAGCACGTCCCCGGCGGCCAGTCGTTCAGCGAAAACCTGGTAGCGGGCGTCGCGGGCGGCGGTTTCCAAACTGTTGCCGACGGCGCCGATGCGCACTGGCACCACCTCCAGGGGGATACCAAGCGCCTGACAGGCAGCAGTGGACACCGATACGAAGTCTTTTGCAGCGGGTTGCAGCTGGTGGTTAACGTGGATGGCGGAAAGAAGGCAGGCGCCTCGGCCAAAAACCCGGTGGGCAAGATGAAGCAGGACCATGGAATCCAGGCCGCCGGAGAGGGCGACCCGGATACGACCGGTGACCTTCAGCGCCTTCAGCGGCGCGAGCAGTTCCGGAAAGAGTGCGTCCGGGCGGTGGTTACCGCCCGGTGTCATAGCGGGTCAGGCGCTCATAGCGGCGGGCCACCAGCTCATCCTGGCTGAGGCTGCCGTATTCGTGCAGGCCCTTGAGCAGTTCTTCCCGGAGGGCGTCTGCCATCTTCTGCGGATCACGATGGGCACCGCCCAGGGGTTCCTTCACCACAGTGTCCGCCACTCCCAGCTCCTTGAGCCGCTGGGCGGTAACACCCATGGCCTCGGCCGCCTGGGAAGCATAGTCCGCGCTCTTCCAGAGGATGGAGGCACAGCCCTCGGGGGAAATCACGGCATAGGTCGAGTACTGGAGCATATACAGGTGATCACAAACACCGATCGCCAGCGCACCACCGGAACCACCCTCGCCCACCACAGTAGACAGAATCGGCGTCTTCAGGCGTGACATGACGGCCAGGTTGCGGGCGATGGCCTCACTCTGGCCCCGCTCCTCGGCACCAATACCCGGGTAGGCGCCGGGGGTGTCAATAAAGGTCAGAACCGGCATACGGAAACGTTCGGCCAGCTCCATCAGGCGCATGGCCTTGCGGTAACCCTCCGGACGGGGCATGCCAAAGTTGCGACGAACCTTGTCCCGGACCTCACGGCCTTTCTGGTGACCAATCACCATCACCGGCTGGTTGTCCAGCCGCGCCGTGCCGCCCACAATGGAGAGATCATCGGCGTAGGCGCGGTCACCATGCAGCTCGTCGAAATCGTCGAACATCATGTCAATGTAGTCGAGGGTGTAGGGCCGGCGCGGATGACGGGCAAGCCGGGCAACATCCCAGGAAGCGAGGTCCGAGAAGATACTCTCGGTCAGGCTGATGCTCTTGTTACGCAGCCGGTTGATTTCATCAGTGATATTGATTTCGGTGTCATTGCCTACCAGACGAAGCTCTTCGATCTTGGCTTCCAGGTCGGCAATTGGCTGTTCGAAGTCCAGGTAATTAGGGTTCATGGTATTCCATCAACTTGTGTCTGTTCCGCCGCCTGTCTCTCCGATGGCCAGATGCTCATTGCCAGGAGAAGGGGCAGCAGGTTCAAATTTTACCTAAAGATACCAATGCAAAGCTTTGTAAAAAAGCGGACCTTGGTATTAATGTGACCTGGCCTGACGAACCATCCGGTTTGCCGGTCAGCCAGATGGAACGTTACTCAATCATAGACCAGTTCTACCCGGTTATCCCCCACCAGGTATCGCAGCTCCAGCAGGAGATTGTCATCCGGCTGTACCCGCCAGTTTTCCCCCAGCTCGATACGGGTGCTGGCGCCTTCGCCCTGGTATTCGATCCACACCGGGCTGCCCTGGTTGCGGAAGGGCCTGAGCGTACTGTCCAGCTTGTCCAGCAGGCCGTTCTGCAGCTGCCCGGCATCCAGCTTCAGTTGCAGGCCACGACTGAAGGACTGGCGCGCAGTGGCCACGTCCATCACCGAGCTCACCCGCATTTTCATCTGGCCCGAATAGTCATCGTGGCTGACCTGGCCTTCCAGCACAATCACCTGGTCCGACTGCAACAGCTCACGATTCTCGTTAAAGGCCTCCGAGAACAGGGTGGCCTCGATACGGCCGCTGCGGTCATCCAGGGTTACAAAGCACATGGTGGAGCCGGTACGGGTCTTCATGGTGCGCTGGGCCACAATCAGACCGGCGACCCGCTGGGGTGAACGGGACGGCTGCAGGTCGGCGATGGCCGAGCGCACGAAACGGCGCACCTCCTTCTCGTATTCATCAAAGGGATGCCCGGTCAGATAGAGGCCAAGGGTATCCTTCTCGCCTTTCAGGCGCTCTTTCTCCGGCCATTCCCGCACATTGGCCACGTCCGCGAACGGGTCCACACCCTCATCACCGCCAAGCAGGTCACCAAACATATCGGTCATGCCAGCCGACTCATTACGGGACTGCTGACCAGCCTGCTGTATGGCCTTGTCGATACTGGCCATCATTTGTGCCCGACCGGGTCCGAGCTTGTCCACGGCGCCCGCCCGGATCAGCGCTTCGAGGGCTCGCTTGTTGACCTTTTTCAGATCCACACGGCAACAGAAATCGAACAGGTCCTTATAGGGACCGCCTTCCCGCCGGGCTTCCACGATACTCTGGATGGGACCTTCACCCAGCCCCTTGATGGCACCCAGGCCATAGACAACCTGACCTTCATCGTTGACCGTGAAGGTATATTCCGACGTGCTTACATCCGGCAGCACCAGGTCCAGCCCCATGGCCCGGCACTCTTCCACCAGGGTCACCACCTTGTCGGTGTTCTGCATATCGGCAGTGAGTACCGCCGCCATGAACTCCGCCGGGTAATGGGCTTTCAGCCACAGGGTCTGGTAGGACACCAGGGCGTAGGCCGCCGAGTGGGACTTGTTGAAGCCGTAGCCGGCAAATTTTTCCACCAGGTCGAAGATGTTCTCGGCCAGGGTCTTGTCGATGCCATTATTGGCGCAACCATCCAGGAAAATGGCCTTCTGCTTGGCCATTTCCTCCGGTTTTTTCTTGCCCATGGCCCGGCGCAACATGTCCGCGCCACCCAGGGTATAACCCGCCATCACCTGGGCGATCTGCATGACCTGCTCCTGGTACAGGATGACCCCATAGGTGGGCTCCAGGACCGGCTTCAGGCCTTCATACTGATAATCCGGATGGGGAAAGGACATGGGCTGACGACCATGCTTCCGGTCGATGAAGTCATCCACCATGCCAGACTGCAGGGGCCCCGGCCGGAAGAGTGCCACCAGGGCGATCATGTCTTCCAGCGAGTCCGGCTGCAGCCGGCGGATCAAGTCCTTCATGCCCCGGGATTCCAGCTGGAAAACCGCCGTGGTTTCAGCCTTTTTCAGCAGAGTGAAAGAGGGCACATCATCCAGCGGGATGTCGTTGATATCCAGCTCCGGTTCGCCCCGCTTTTCCCGGCGCGGGTTGATCATCTTCAGGGCCCAGTCGATGATGGTAAGCGTACGCAGCCCAAGAAAGTCGAACTTCACCAGGCCGGCGTCTTCCACATCGCCCTTGTCGAACTGGGTCACCAGGCTGCCGCCTTCGTCATCACAGTACAGCGGCGAGAAATCGGTAATCTTGGTGGGTGCAATCACCACGCCACCGGCGTGCTTGCCAGCGTTCCGGCAGACCCCTTCAAGCTTGAGGGCCATTTCCCAGATTTCCTGGGCTTCCTCGTCCTGGTCCAGGAAGTCACGGAGCTGTTCCTCCTGTTCCACCGCCTTCTCCAGGGTCATGCCCACTTCGAAGGGAATCATCTTGGAAAGGCGATCCGCCAGGCCGTAGGACTTGCCCTGCACACGGGCCACGTCCCGCACCACCGCCTTGGCGGCCATGGTACCGAAGGTAATAATCTGGGAGACCGCTTCTCGGCCGTACTTGTCGGCCACATAGTCGATCACCCGGTCGCGGCCTTCCATGCAGAAGTCGACGTCGAAGTCAGGCATGGAAACCCGCTCCGGGTTCAGAAATCGCTCGAACAGCAGGTCATACTGCAGCGGATCCAAGTCGGTGATCAGCAGCGCGTAGGCCACCAGCGAGCCGGCACCGGAACCCCGGCCCGGCCCCACCGGTACGCCGTTATTCTTGGCCCATTTGATGAAGTCCATCACGATCAGGAAGTAGCCGGGGAACCCCATCTGAATGATGATATCCAGCTCGAAGTTCAGCCGCTTGTAGTAGGCGGCCCGCTTCTCGTCGTACTCCGGATCATCCGGGCTGAGAATCGTTGCCAGGCGATCTTCCAGACCTTCCTCCGACACCTTGCGAAAGAATTCGTCCATGGTCATGCCATCGGGGATCGGATAGTTGGGGAGGAAATACTCCCCCATACGCACCGGTACGCTGCAGCGGCGGGCAATCTCGATAGTGTTTTCGATCGCCTCGGGGATGTCTTCGAACAGCTCCGCCATTTCGTCAGCGCTGCGCAGGTATTGCTGGTCGCTGAAGCGGCGCTCCCGCCGGGGGTCGGCCAGGGTACGACTCTCACCGATACAGACCCGGGCCTCGTGGGCCTCGAAATCTTCCTGGTCCAGGAAGTGAACGTCATTGGTGGCCACCACCGGGCAGCCGGTTTCCAGTGCCAGCTCCACATTGCCATGGACGCAATCTTCGTCGCCGGCCCGGCCAGTGCGCTGGAGCTCCAGGTAGTAACTGCCCGGGTACAGATTCATCCAGTACCCCAGCCGCTCACGGGCCAGCTCCGGCTTGCCGGCCAGGATGGCCTTGCCCACATCCCCCATCTTCGCGCCGGACAGCGCGATCAGCCCTTCAGGGCGGGACTCCAGCCACTTCCGGGTAATAATGGGCTTGCCGTAGCGCTGACCTTCGGTATAGCCGAGGGAGATGATCTCGGTGAGGTTGAGATAGCCTTTCTGATTGCGGGCCAGCAGGGTCAGCCGGAAGGGATTGTCCGGTTCATCCGGGTTTTCCAGCCAGAGATCCGCGCCGGGGATCGGCTTGATGCCGGCACCCATGGCTGCCTTGTAGAAGCGTACCAGGGAGCACATGTTGGACTGCTCGGTGAGGCCCACCGCCGGCATGCCCAGTTCCTTTACCCGGTTGATCAGCGGCTTCACCCGGATAAGGCCGTCCACCATGGAGTACTCGGAGTGGACGCGGAGATGGACAAAGTTGCTGCTCATGGATCGTGTATTCCCGCCTGGTGCTGGTCAATTCTGAAGTCAGGATTCTACCTGAAAGGGACGCCTCAGTCCTGCCCGACGGCCGCCTTGAGCTCCGCCTCGGTCTGCGCGCCCATCAGGGTCTCACTGAGGGAACCATCGGGCGCCACCACAAAAGTAGCGGGCAAGCCGGCGGGCACCTCCCAGCCCAGCTGCGGGGCGGGATCCTGCGCCAGCATGGTGAAGCCAATGCCCATGCGTTCACCAAGTTCAACCAGCGCCTCACCGGCTACCCCGTCGTAGTTCACGCCAAGTACAGTGACCTTCTCAAGGCCATCGACCTCGTTCAGTTCCGGGATCTCTTCAAGGCAGGGCTTGCACCATTCGGCCCAGTAGTTGACCAGCACCCACTCTCCCCTGAGGGTGTCCCAGGGCAGCGGGTCACCGGATGCCGTAGAAAATTCCGGGGCAGATGAACCAGACGATGTGACCGACTCGCCGCAGCCCACCAGCAGCGTTGCACACGCCATCACAACCATAACAGGGTACTTCCCCATGGCACCTCCTGATAGACTTGTACCGCCCGCGAACCGGGTCCGGCAGCCTGACGCACCGACGGCCGCCCGACCCCTGATCATTCATTGGCAGAACCAGCGAGACCGACATGGCCGACCAACCGACCCGAATCTACCATAATCCCCGTTGCTCCAAGTCCCGCCAGACCCTGGCCCTGCTGGAAGAAAAAGGAATCGAACCGCAGATCATAAAATACCTGGAAACACCGCCAACCGCCGACGAGCTGGCGGAACTGGTCACGACCATGGGGTGCTCAGTGCGGGATATCATCCGGGTAAAGGAAAGTGAATACAAGGAACTGGGGCTGGACAACCCTGAGCTGGACGACCGGGCACTGCTGCAGGCATTAAGCGACCACCCGAAGCTGATCGAGCGCCCGGTAGTTACCCATAACGGCAAGGCCGCCATGGGCCGGCCGCCAGAGAATGTGCTCGATATTCTCTGAACCCACCCCGCCATCCGCCTCCAACCCGGGAAAACCCTATGTCCGAACAGCCCTACATACTGATTCTCTATTACAGCCGGACCGGACACACGGCGGCGCTGGCCAGCCAGATCGCCCGGGGCGTGGCCCGGGTGGACGGCATGACCGCACGAATCCGCGCAGTGCCGCCGGTGTCGCCGGATACCGACGCCTCGCAGCCGGCGGTGCCCGATGAAGGCGCGCCCTGGGCCACTAAGGACGACCTGGCAGGCTGTGCCGGTCTGGCCATCGGCAGCCCCACCCGATTCGGCAATATGGCGGCTCCGCTGAAGTACTTTCTGGATACCACCGGTGATCTCTGGCTAAGCGGCGCCCTGACAGGCCGCCCTGCTGGCGCCTTCACCTCCACTGGCAGCCTCCACGGCGGCCAGGAATCCACTTTGCTGACCATGATGGTGCCATTACTACACCATGGCATGGTCCTGTGCGGGGTGCCTTATTCCGAGAAGGCCCTGTCGGAGACCCGCTCCGGCGGTACCCCCTATGGACCGTCCCACTGGGGCGAGAGCAACGCCGGCGGCAAGGTCAGTGACCATGAAAAGACCATTTGCCAGACCTTTGGTGAACGCCTGGCCCGGTTAGCCGTCAAACTCGGCGACTGACCCACCGTATCCACTCAAAATCACCTGTTCAGGAACGTTCATGCTGTACTCTGAAAACGCCAAGACCACCCGGACCATTACAGCTGGCCTCTATTCCCTGTTGCTGGTCATGCTGGTAATCACCACCTTCTGGCCGTCCCCGGTGGAAGATGTTTCCGTGATACTGATGCTCACGGTCAAGCTCCTGCCCCTGGTGCCCTTTGCCTGGGTGATTTTCCGCGGCCATAACCGCGGTTATATCTGGATGAGCTTCGTGGTGATTTTCTATTTTACCCAGGCCGTGGTCACCGCCTGGCTCAGCGAGGGCCAACCAGTTCCGGTGTTCATGGCGGTGCTGACCTTCGCGCTGTTCACCGTTGCCATGATTCACCTGAAAACCAACCGTCCCTGACGGGCCGGGAGAGGCATGATGGCTTTCACCAATTACCCTCCGGACCACACCCTGACTCTGCGGGAGCTCTGCAACGCCCTGGCGGACACCGGTGAAATCAACCGGGAAGATGCGGAGCGTGTGCTCGCCGCAAACCTGGGCGCGGAGTCCCGTAGCCGTCACCCGCTGGAAGTGATTGCCATTGCCGGCCTCACCAGCCTTCGGGATGGGCGCACCCTGGACCTGGAACGGCTCACCCGGTGGCTGGCGGAATGGTCAGGTCAGGCGTACTACCACATTGATCCGCTGAAGATCGACGCTCCAGCTATCGCCCGGGCCATGTCCTATGCCTTCGCCCAGCGTCATCACATCCTCGCTGTGGAACTCACGGACCAGGAAGCGGTGATCGCCAGCGCGGAGCCGTTCAAGGCGGACTGGGAAGCCAACCTGCGCCATGTGCTGCAACGTCCACTGAAACGGGTCGTTGCCAACCCGGAGTCCATCCGCCGCTACACCGTTGAGTTCTACCAGCTGGCCAGCTCGGTGAGCAAGGCCGGCGGGCAGCAAGGCCGTGCCGGGGGCAACCTGCACAACTTCGAACAGCTGCTCGACCTGGGCCAGGGCACCAGTCACGATGCCAATGACCAGCATGTGGTGAAGATCGTCGACTGGCTGCTGCAGTACGCCTTCGAACAGCGTGCCAGTGATATTCATATCGAGCCCCGGAGAGAAGTCACGCGGGTACGCTTCCGTATTGACGGGGTGCTGCACAGCGTCTACGAATTTCCCGAGCAGGTGGGTGTGGCCGTTACCAGCCGCCTGAAAATCCTCGGGCGCCTGAACGTGGCGGAAAAGCGCCGCCCCCAGGACGGTCGCATCAAGACCCGCAAGCCGGATAACAGTGAGGTGGAGCTGCGCCTGGCCACCATGCCCACGGCGTTTGGCGAAAAAATGGTGCTGCGGATTTTCGACCCGGAAGTGCTGTTGAAAAGCTTCGAGCAGCTGGGCTTCTCGGTGGAGGACCAGGAGCGCTGGCACGCCATGACCGGTCGCCCCCATGGTATCGTTCTGGTCACAGGGCCCACCGGCTCGGGCAAGACCACGACCCTCTATTCCACGCTGAAACAGCTGGCGTCGCCAGACCTGAACATCTGCACCATCGAGGACCCCATCGAAATGGTGGAACCGGCCTTCAACCAGATGCAGGTGCAGCATAATATCGACCTGACCTTTGCCTCCGGCGTGCGTGCCCTGCTGCGCCAGGACCCGGACATCATCATGATTGGCGAGATCCGTGACCTGGAAACCGCCGAAATGGCCGTACAGGCTGCCCTCACCGGCCACCTGGTGCTGTCCACCCTGCACACCAATGATGCGCCCAGCGCCTTCACCCGGCTGCTGGAACTGGGCATTCCCCCCTACCTGATCCGCGCCACGGTCATTGGGGCCATGGCCCAGCGCCTGGTAAGGCTGTTGTGCCCCCACTGCAAGAAACCAACCGCAGTGGAAGACGATGCCTGGGCCAGCCTGACCCGTCCCTGGAAAGCCCCGGCCCCCAAACGCATCTACCAGCCGATGGGCTGCCTGGAATGTCGCGACACCGGCTACCTGGGCAGGGCCGGCGTCTACGAAATTCTGGGCCTGTCCCGCTCCATCGCCAGCCAGGTCAACGACCGCTGCGAACTGGAACAACTGCGGCTGGACGCCTATAAGGATGGCATGAAGTCATTGCGCCTCAGTGGCGCGCAGAAGGTCGCCGCCGGGCTGACCACAATAGAGGAAGTAATGCGGGTTACTCCGGAGAGTCAGCGGTAACGCAGCTCCGCAGCCGATTCAGGCACCCGGACGAAGCCCACACTCCTCCAGTTGCTGCTGCCATAACTCGATATGGCGCTGCTGGCTGGCGTCCAGCTCGGCCCACAGCGAGTCGTCGCCTTCCACTTTCAGATGGCGGGCATACCAGTCTTCAAAGGCCTCTGGCATGACGTTCCGCTGCCGCTCCGCGAGGACCGCCAGCGGGCGAATGATGTCATCCCGGCCCCGGCGGACCCGGGCCAGGTACGGCTGGACCCGCTCGATGAAAACGCTGAAAAACATGCCCTGAACAACCTCAGACTGATTATTGGGCCTGCCGTCCAGGCACAGGGGCCGGTCCTTTAGCCGGGATTCGATGACGTCGCTGGCGTCGTCCAGGCGGGTAATCAGCATCCGGGCCGTTACAATGAGCTGGCCGGGAGCCTGGTGAGCCTGCCACTGCTGGTGGATGTCGCCAAGTCCGGCCAGTTGGGTGCCTGTCTCACCTTCCAACAAGGGCGACAGCATGGCATTCAGGGTGTTCAGGTCGGCGGCCAGGTTGCCGGTGCCGGGTTCCGGCTCCAGGGGATACAGTCCCTCGGTACGGGTAAACAGGCGCTCCACTTCCTCCACGCCCCAGGTGGCGTTCCAGACCGCTACCGGCAGCGACTCACGTTTATTCGCAACCGCTTCAGACACCTCATCCTTGAGCTCACCGTCATCCATTACCGGCAGGCAGTCCTCCGCCGCCTCAATAAAGCGCACTTCATAACGCAGGCGATTGGCCGGCTGCATTACCCGGCCCAGAATAGACGCCCGCTCACCGGCCACCACCTGCAGCTCGCAACCAAACAGGGAGAGAAAGTCCAGTATGCCCAGTTCCACTTCCGGCATCTCCAGCACCCGGTCCCGACGCCTTGGCAGAGGTTCCGTGGCCGGAATCGCACTCAGCTCGTAAGGCTGATCGAGGACCCGGGCGGTACGCTCGACGTACTCATCCATCATGGATTCCGGGGCACTGAAGGGGTTACAGCCAGACAGCATCGCAAACAATGTGAGGGTAAGGAGGCGGAGGCTGGCCGTTCCGGTCACAGCGCACGTACCGGGCTCTCGCCTACCGATGTTGCAGCAGCTGGTCATCAACCTCACGGAAATTCCGGGCAACGGGGCGTTTATCGGTTTCAGGAAGATCACCTTCCCGCACCAGCCAGCAGGTTCTCAGGCCGGCCGCCTCGGCAGCCGCCAGCTCGGCGTCCACATCAGAGAGGAACAGAACGGTCTGCGGTTCCACACCCAGTTCTTCCAGGATGTTGTGATAGGAAGCGGCCTCCTTCTTGCCGCCAACGTGGGTATCAAAATAGCCGCTGAAAAAGGGCGTCAGGTCCCCTTCGCTTGAAAAGCCGAAGATCAGCTTCTGGGCTTTTACCGAGCCGGAGGAATACACATACAGACGTAGCCCCCGGTCATGCCAGTAGCGCAGGTATTCGGCAGCGTCCGGATAGACGTGGCCATCAAAGGCGCCGTGCTGATAGCCCTGTTCCCAGAGCATGCCCTGCAGGGTCTTGAGGGCGGTTTCCTTGCGATCCTCGTCGATCCATTGTTCCAGCACCCTGATCAGGCCGTCGATATCGTGGCGGTCACAGCCGGATAGTTCGGCCACGCTATCAAGCTGCTCTGCCACCGTCAGATCTTCGTGTTGCCATTCACGGACAAACTCCGCCATATGCTCACGGGCGTAGGGAAACAGCACCTCATGGACAAACGAGATGGAGCTGGTGGTGCCCTCGATGTCGGTCAGGATCACGCGAATCATCAGGCGGCTCCGGCAAGTTGCTCGTAGCGGGGCAGACGGCTGGCAATGTCTTCACCGGTAAACTGCGCCACCCAACCCTCAGGATTGGTGAACAGGCGGATGCAGGTGAATTCCGGCTCTGGTCCCATATCGAACCAGTGGCGGGTGCCGTTGGGCACACTGATCAGGTCACATTGCCGGCACATTACGACATAAACCCGGTTATCAAGGTGAAGATAGAACAGGCCCTGGCCGTGGACAAAGAAACGTACCTCGTCCTCACTGTGCACGTGTTCGTCCAGGAATTTCCGGCGGAAAGCCTCCCTGTCCGGGTTATCTGGCGTCAGGCTGACCACATCGGCGGTGGCAAAACCGCTCTCCGCTTTGAGATGCGCCACTTCATCGCCATAGGCCTCCAGAATCTCCCCACTGGTGGCGTCCGCCGGCAAGGCCCGGGTAGGCCAGCGCTCATAGCGAATGCCCTGTTCTTTCAGCAACTTCGCAATCTCGGCGGGATTTTCCACCACCTGCTCCGGCGTCTCAGGCTTGTCCTGGTGAAAGATACTCAGGGTAGTCATGGGCGGACCCTCATGGTTTCAAGTTCACAGTCGAAAAGGAATTCAAAGGCTTCCACATGGCGCAGGCAGTCGTTCATGTCCCGCCCCCAGGTATACAGGCCGTGACCGCGGATCAGATAGCCCGGCGCCTGCGGATTCTCCGCCAGCCATTGACGGGTGTCACTAGCCAGGGCGGTAATGTCCTGCGTGTTGGCAAACACGGGTACGGAGACCTGCCCTTCGTGGGTGGTGACGCCGGCAAAGGCCTTCTGCAGCTCGTAGCCTTCCAGGATCAGCGCCTCGCCTTCCGGAATCAGCCGGCTCAGCACCGTTGCCTTCACCGAATGGGTGTGCAGCACCGCGCCAATATCGGGCCGATCCTGATAGATAACGGTGTGCAACCGGGTTTCTGCCGACGGACGGCAGTCGCTTTGCACCGGTTGCCCTTTCAGGTCCACGACCATGACATCCGCTTCTGTCAGCCGGCCCTTGTGGCGCCCGGAGACGGTAATGGCCACATGCCTGTCGTCGATACGCCGGGAATAATTGCTGCTGGTCGCCGGGGACCAGCCGTTGCCATAAAGGAACTCACCAGCGGCGCAGATTTCCCGGGCAGCCTGGCCGTAACGGGCAATATCAAAGGTACTCACTGGATCACCGGATTGCCTTCGCGGTCTTTCCAGATGGTTCGCCCCCCGGTGTCCAGCTTGCCATTGGAATCCCACACTTCCCGGTTACTGGTGGCTTCTTCAGCCTTACCATTATCATCCCAGACTTCGCGATCTTTGGTGGCTTCATCCACCTTGCCCTGATCGTTCCAGATGGCACGGCCTTCACAGCCCGCCAGGGTCAGGGTGGCAAGTACAGCAACAAACAGCCTTTTCATGGTCAAACCTCGTGTCATTCAAATCTGGGCCGCAACGATGTCGTTATCGTGAGCCGTGAATTTCCCGGTTGCGCTGCTTTTGCTGGTCGCCCTTGCGAACCATGACATACACCGCGCCGGTGCCACCGTGGTGCTTCTGGGCAGAGTGAAACGCCAGCACTTCATCCAGTTCCGGCAGCCAGCGGGCCAGGTAACTCTTCAGCTGGGCAATACCGTCCGGGTTTCGTTCGCCCTTGCCGTGAAGAATGATCACCGAGCGCAGGCCATACCGTACACAATCCTTCACAAAACCAAATACTTCCCGGCGAGCTTCTTCAACCGTCATACGGTGCAGGTCCAGCCGCGCCTCGATGGGGTACTGACCCAGCCTGAGCTTGCGGAAGACCCCATGCTGGACGCCCGGGCGCTGCCAGCAGAGAATGTCATGGGCGGTCAACGGATCCACGTCCGATGCGGTCAGCGGATTGGCATCCCGGACCGGGGCGTCCACGGCAGCCCGCTGACGCTCCAGGTGCCCGGGCGTCAGTTCCCGGGGGGTTGCCACCTCAGCCCGGTTGGGCCGACGGATCCGCTGGACATCTTTCATCTGCTCCAGAAATAACAGGCGCTCGTCTTTGGAAGTCATGGTACGTTTCGGGCTGAGCAGGGTTGAACCGGCACTTTACCACTGGCTATCACCAGCATAAAGCAGCACGCACCGGAGCCGGGGCTATTGATGTTTATACGACCAAAAGCCGAACCCGGAGCGGTGCCACGATGGGTTACACTCACCTTTAGGACAACAACAAGAGAGCCAGGTTCATGACCCAGGAACAGGAAGCCGCCCTGCCCCAGAACACCCGCTCCATCATGGCGTTTCTCCGGGAACACGCGCCATTCTCCAGCATGGATGACGCCCATCTGGCGCTGTTTGCCGAACACGCCACCCTGAGATTCTACGCCGATGGTGACAAGGTGATTGCACCGGAGGATGGCCCGGTAACTACCTTCAACGTGGTCAAGCAGGGGCGCATCCGGGGGGAGCGTAACAACCCGAAAACCGGCGAGCCGGAAACCACCTTCGAAATCAGCCAGGGCGAATGCTTCCCGCTGGCTGCCCTGGTGGGGGAACGACCGACGCAAACCCTGCACCGGGCCGCCGGTGATACCTTCTGCCTGAGCCTGGACCACAAGGATTTCGTCACGCTGTTCTCGGCAAGCGACTCCTTCCGGGACTTCTGTCTGCGGGGTGTCAGCAGCCTGCTGGACCAGGTCAACCAGCGCATACAGTCCGGCGCCATGGCCTCACTGGGCTCGTCCAATTCCCTGGACACACCGCTGGAACGCTACGCCCTTCGCAACCCCATTGTCTGCTCTCCTGACGTGCCGGTGCGCAAAGCCGTGGCGAAAATGCACGACAACAGCGTTGGCAGCATTATCATCACCGATGACCAGCGGCACCCCAAAGGTATTTTTACCCTTCGCGACCTGCGCACCCTGGTGGCGGAAGAAACCTGTTCCCTGGAAACACCCATTGCCCAGGTGATGACGGCCGACCCCCACCACCTGCCAGCCACGGCGGACGCCTTCGAGGCCGCCATGCTCATGGCCGAGCATCACTTTGCCCATATCTGCGTGGTGGATGAGGACAACCGGCTAATCGG
This sequence comes from Marinobacter sp., assembly GCF_041690615.1. Lineage (GTDB taxonomy): Bacteria > Pseudomonadota > Gammaproteobacteria > Pseudomonadales > Oleiphilaceae > Marinobacter. The sequence goes on along the minus strand of NZ_JAWLGY010000002.1, from coordinate 67,171 downwards.
CGTGGTGTCAGAGCGGGACCTGTTTGCCCTGCAGCGGGTCGACCTGGTGCACCTGGCACGGGCCATCGGCACCGCGCCCCAGCTCCAGTCACTGGTTGCATTGCGGGACGATGTGTCCCGGCTGGTGGACGCCATGCTGGCCCATGGTGCGGACTCCGGGCAGGTGGTAAAGATCATTACCACCCTGAACGACGTCACCGTACGCCGGGTACTGGAACTGAACCTGAAAAAGAACGATCCCGGGATACCCTTCACCTGGCTCACCTTTGGCAGCGAGGGGCGGCAGGAACAGACCCTGCTGACCGATCAGGACAACGGCATTCTGTTCACCACCCCGCAAGGCATGACCCCGGACCGGGTGCGGGAAAAGCTGCTTCCATTTGCGGAGACCATCAACAAGGAGTTGGCAGAGTGCGGTTTCACCTGGTGCAAGGGCAACATCATGGCCAGCAATCCGAAACTGTGCCTCAGTGGTGAAGAGTGGGACGAGTGGTTCCTCAGGTTCATCGACGCATCCACCCCCCAGAACCTGGTCTATTCGTCCATTTTCCTGGATATGCGGGCTGTGTTCGGGCCGATGGAACCTCTGCAGGAACTGCTGGCCAAGGTACTGGCCCGCATCCGCAAGAATGCCCTGTTCCAGAAAATGCTGGCCGGTAATGCCCTGCAACGGCGACCACCGCTGAACATCTTCCGCGGCTTCCGCTACGCTCCGGACGGCGACCGCCACAGCCTGGACCTGAAGCGCCAGGGGCTGGCGCCATTCGTGGAGTCTGTGCGGGTATTCGCCCTGGCGAACGGCGTAGCCACCGCCAATACCCTGGAAAGAATAGAGGAACTGGTCCGCAAGGGCGTGTTTGATGCCAAGGACGCCAATGCCTGGCAGGAAGCCTACAGTCTGATCCAGGCCATCCGCATGCGGTCCCACCAGGAGCAGTTACAACAGGGGCAAGAGCTGTCCAACTACATCAATCCGGACAATCTCAATCCGCTGGATCGACGTATTCTCAGAGAGTCTTTCCGCCAGGCCCAGCGCCTCCAGCAGAAGCTGGAAGTCACCTATCAGCTCTAGGGGAACCACTGCCATGCTGGATCAGTTCAAATCCTGGATCAATGACAAGCTCACCGGTCCCGCGGAGCATCATGACCTGGCCCACCTGCCCGCCCCAAGGGCGCCCGGCAATCAACACCTGGATAACCTGCGCTTCATCGTGCTGGACCTGGAGACCACCGGACTGAATCCTGCCAAGGACAAGGTGATTGCCATTGGTGCTGTGGCCATCGATCGCATGGCCATTCCCCTGAGCGACCAGTTTGACCTGATCCTGCGCCGGCCAGAGCTGGATATCCGCGAGACGGTACTGATCCACGGCATCGGCCCGGAAGCCCTCACCCGGGGCCACGAAACCCGTGACGCGCTGTTACGGCTGCTGGAATGGATGAACGGCGACCCGGTGATGGCCTTCCACTCCGCGTTTGATCGCAAGTTCCTGGAGAAGGCCCTACGCCAGCAACTGAACTATACCCAGACACACACCTGGCTGGATGTGGCCGAGCTGATGCCGGCGTTCTTCCCCCAGGCCCTGGATGGCAACAAGCGCCTGGATAACTGGGCAGACCACTTCGGCCTGGAGATCTCCGCCCGGCATCATGCCGCCGCCGACGCCCTTGCCACCGCCGAGCTCTCCCTGATCGCATTCAGGGAAGCCCGCAAGCAGGGTGTTGTCACCCTCGAGGACCTCCACCAGCGCCTCAAATATCACCAGCGCCTGAAGACCATGCGTCAGATGTGACCGGTTTCTCACCCTTCGAAAAACCTTTTTCAGCCCCGCCCCGAAGCCCTGCCAACTCTCCGAGAAACAACATTTTACATCGTTGCAAAGCTCACTTAGACCTTTTGCCAATATGCATTAACACCGCGAAAGGTAAAGTCGGAGATGGTAACCAGCAGGAGAAAAACCCGTGAATAACAATTTTCCATGGTTGCTTATCAAGGACAGCGCTGGTCAATGCCCGCCGTGCAACGGCAGGACAGTGACCTGGCTGGCTTTGGCTTTTCTCCAAATTACAAGCGTCTAAATCCTACAAAAACAAAACAGGAGACCTGTTATGTCTGACGCAAGCAGCAATGCTGTTCTGTACTGGAAGGCGAACCTGCGTCTGATACTGGGCTGCCTCATCGTGTGGGCACTCGTATCCTACGGCTTCGCAATCCTGCTACGCCCCATGCTTGCCGGTATACCGGTGGGCGGTACCGACCTCGGGTTCTGGTTTGCCCAGCAGGGCTCCATCCTGACCTTTATCGCTCTGATCTTCTTCTACGCCTGGCGTATGAACAAGCTCGACGAGCAATTCGGCCTGGCCGAGGAGGAATAACCCGATGAGTCAGTTTGCAATCAACCTTATCTTCGTCGGGGGCTCGTTCCTCCTCTATATTCTGATCGCGCTGTGGGCCAAGGCCGGCAGCACCAGCGATTTCTACGTGGCGGGGGGCGGCGTTCACCCGATCACCAACGGCGCCGCTATTGGCGCGGACTGGATGTCAGCGGCATCCTTTATCTCCATGGCGGGCCTGATTGCCGCCGGCGGTTACGCCAACTCCACCTTCCTCATGGGGTGGACCGGCGGTTACGTGTTGCTGGCCATGCTGCTGGCACCCTACCTGCGGAAGTTCGGCAAGTTCACGGTACCCGAGTTCATCGGCGACCGGTTCTATAGCCGTAATGCCCGCCTGGTGGCGGTACTGTGTCTGATCGTTGCCTCGGTGACCTACGTAATCGGCCAGATGGCCGGTGCCGGGGTAGCCTTCTCGCGCTTCCTGGAAGTGGACGCCACCACGGGCCTGATGATTGCCGCGGTAGTGGTCTTCATCTACGCCGTACTCGGCGGCATGAAGGGTATCACCTACACCCAGGTGGCTCAGTACTGCGTACTGATCATCGCCTACACCATTCCGGCGATCTTCATTGCCATCGAGCTGACCGGTAACCCGATTCCGCCGCTGGCCATGTTCTCCACCCATACCGAATCCGGTATGCCGGTGCTGGATACCCTGAACCAGATCGTGACCGACCTGGGCTTCCGTGAATACACTGCTGACGTCAGCAACAAGCTGAACATGGTGCTGTTCACCCTGTCCCTGATGATCGGTACCGCGGGCCTGCCCCACGTTATCATCCGTTTCTTCACTGTACCCAAGGTGGCTGACGCCCGCTGGTCCGCCGGCTGGGCACTGGTATTCATCGCCCTGCTGTACCTGACTGCTCCGGCTGTTGCCTCCATGGCGCGCCTGAACCTGATGACCACCATCTATCCGGCTGGCACCCAGGAAGAGCCGATCGAGTACAGTGAGCGTCCCGCGTGGATGCAGACCTGGGAAGAGACCGGCCTGATCACCTACGAGGACAAGAACAACGACGGTCGTATCCAGGTGTACAACGATGCCAATGAAGAGTTCGCCGGCACCGTAGCTGCAGACCGTGGCTGGGAAGGTAACGAGCTCAACGTCAACAACGACATCCTGGTACTGGCCAACCCGGAAATCGCCAACCTGCCCGGCTGGGTCATCGGTCTCATCGCTGCTGGCGGTCTGGCAGCTGCTCTGTCGACTGCAGCGGGTCTGCTGCTGGCAATATCCTCGGCAGTGAGTCACGACCTCATCAAGGGCGCCATCAATCCGAATATCTCGGAGAAAGGTGAACTGATGGCGGCGCGGATCTCCATGGCGGTAGCCATTGTGGTGGCCACATACCTCGGGGCGAATCCGCCCGGGTTTGCGGCGCAGGTAGTGGCACTGGCCTTCGGTATCGCCGCTGCCTCCCTGTTCCCGGCCCTGATGATGGGTATCTTCTCCAAGCGGGTGAACAACGTGGGCGCCATCAGCGGTATGCTCTGCGGCCTGGTCTTCACCCTGGTGTACATCTTCGTGTACAAGGGCTGGTTCTTTATTTCTGGAACCAACAACCTGCCGGACACCGCTGACGCCTGGGTACTGGGTATCTCCCCGCTGTCCATCGGTGCCGTCGGCGCCCTGGTGAACTTCATCGTGGCCTTCGTGGTATCCAACGCCACCGAAGAGCCGCCGGTAGAAATCCAGGAACTCGTGGAAAGCGTTCGTTATCCGCGGGGTGCTGGCAAGGCAGTGGATCACTAAGACATAATACGCCCCGCATTCAGATGCGAATCTGAACGGGTTGATCCAGGACGGGCCTCCTTTTCAGGAGGCCCGTTTTTTTACCGAGCCTCTGAAAAAGTCCGGATACCCTCCGGCATTGCGGACTTTTTCAGGCGCTCCCAGAGGAAGTACTATGTTCTGGAACTTTGTTGCCACGATTATCTGCGGCCTCGGTGCTGCCGGTATTGCCATGGGCATCCGAGCCCTCACCCGCAAGCGTGCACCCCGGTGGATTATTCCGGTATTCGCCGGCATCGGCATGATGGCCTTTCAGATCTACATGGAATACAGCTGGTATGGCCAGATGACAGAGCGTCTGCCGGAGAGCTCCGTGGTGGTCAGTACCGAGGCCGCTGCCGAGTTCTGGCGCCCCTGGAGCTTCTTTGTCCCCCAGATCAACCGCGTCACCGTGCTCGACCGGGACAGCCTGAGAAACGCCCCTTCGGGTGCGGACACCTTTCAGTTCAGGCTCTACCACTTCCGCCAGACCTACGGCGGGCGGGTCTCCCACGGTGGCTGGTTGCTGAACTGCCCGAGCCGCGAGTTGGTCGCCCTGACCGACGACGGCCAGCCGGACACCGCCCAGGTAAGACGACTAACGACGGACGACCGGCTGTACCAGGAAGTGTGCGACTGACCGAAACCATCAGGGGGTAACCGGAGATGATCAGTGTCTGGCTACTGGTAGTCATTTCCATCGCCTACATCTCCCTGCTTTTTGCCATTGCCTGGGCTGGCGACCGGCACCCGGGCCTTTATCGACACAAGCTCGCCCGCCCCCATATCTACGCCCTGTCACTGGCGGTCTATTTTACCTCCTGGACCTTCTACGGTGCTGTCGGGCGGGCCACCCAGGAAGGCTTCGGTTTTCTGCCGATCTACCTTGGCCCACTGTTGGTGTTCCTGTTCGGTACCCCGCTGTTGCGGCGAATCATCTACATCAGCAAACGCAGCAACAGTACCTCCATTGCCGACTTCATTGCCTCCCGCTACGGCAAGTCCCAGTCCCTGGCGGCACTGATTGCAGTGTTCGCACTGATCGGCAGCGTGCCCTACATCGCGCTGCAGCTGAAAGCCATCTCCCTGGGCTTCAGTGTGCTGTCGGAAAGCGGATCCGGCGCCTCCCACCAGGCCGCCTGGAGCGATTCTGCCTGGTACATTACCCTGGTTCTGGCCGCATTCACCGTCCTGTTCGGCACCCGCCACCTGGAGTCCACCGAACACCACCGGGGTATGATCCAGGCGGTGGCCTTTGAGTCCATGATCAAGCTGATCGCTTTTGTCGCAGTCGGGCTGTTCGTGGGCTATGGCATGTACAGTGGTTTTGGCGACCTTCTGGGCCGGGTCCGGGAAGCGGACCTGGTGGGCCAGCTGACCTGGGACGGGGTCGAGGCACCGGCCTTTATCACCCAGACCATCGTATCCATGCTGGCCATTCTGTGCCTGCCCCGCCAGTTCCATGTCATGGTGGTGGAAAACGCCGAATACCGGGACTTCAATACCGCCCGCTGGGCCATGCCCGCCTACCTGATTATTGCCAGTGCGTTCGTACTGCCCATCGCTGCGGCCGGCCTGCTCAACGCAGGCGGGGAAGGCGTGAACCCGGACATGCTCACTCTCACCCTTCCCATCATGGAAGAGCAGACCTGGCTGGCCATACTGGCATTTCTTGGTGGTGGTTCTGCTGCCGCTGCCATGGTAATCGTCTGCTCAGTGGCCATTGCCACCATGGTCAGCAACGAAATAGTGATGCCAGGCCTTCTCAAGTTCTTCCGCCCCCGAATGAACCGGCGGGCGGATCTCAGCCGCCTGCTGCTGAGCATCCGTCGGGTCACCATCTTCCTGGTGCTGCTCACTGCTTACGGGTTCTACCGGCTGGCCGGGGCAGACTACAGTCTGACGGCATTCGGGCTACTGTCTTTTGCGGCCGCTGCTCAGTTCGGGCCCTCCCTTATCGGCGGGATCATCTGGCGCCGGGCTAACTACAACGGTGCCATCTGGGGCCTGGCCCTGGGCTTTGCCATGTGGTGCTATACGCTGCTGATCCCCGCCCTCGCCTCCACCGGCTGGCTCAGTGATACCCTGATCGACCACGGCCTGTGGGGCCTGGGCTGGACCCGTCCCACTGCCCTGCTGGGCCTGGAGCTGGACATGATCAGCCACGGCATCATCTGGTCCCTGGGCATCAACACCCTCGTCTATGTGGTGCTGTCGCTCTCCACCCGCCAGCGGGTACGGGAAAAGATCCAGATTGCCTCCTTCTTCCATGAACCTCACCCCCGGGCGGAAACCTCCCAGCAGCAGGCCTGGCAGGGAGAGGTACTCACCGCCGACCTGCAGGCGCTGGCGGAGCGCTTTATGGGTGAAGAGCGGGCGGAAGCCCTCTTCACCAACTACGAGCGCCGCAATGCAATGCGGCTCTCGCCACAACGCCCCGCCAGCAGTCACCTGATGCGTTATATCGAGCGCCAGCTGGCGTCCGTCATTGGCGCGTCCACTGCCAGGGTGGTGCTGGAATCGACCCTGACCGGCCGCGACATGCAGATCGAGGATGTGGTCAGCATTGTTGACGAAGCCTCCCAGGCCATGACCTTCAGCAGGGAATTGCTGCAATCGGCCATCGAGAACATCAGTCTCGGCGTCTCCGTGGTGAACCACCAGCAACAGCTGGTAGTCTGGAACCGACGCTATCTGGAGCTTTTTTCATACCCCAAGGGTTATGTCCGGGCCGGACGTCCCATGCAGGACCTGATGCGGTACAACCTTACCAGCGCCAACCTGCCTGCCCGACGCATCGACGAGATCATCAGCGACCGCTGTGAGGCCATGAAACAGGGCCGCCCCATGTCCTACGAGAGACACCGCCCGGATGGCACCGTACTGAAAGTCGAGGGCAGCCCGATTCCCGGCGGCGGCTATGTCACCACCTTCCAGGACATTACCGCCATGCGGCGCACGGAACAGGCGCTGAAGGAAACCAATATCTACCTGGAGCAACGAGTCAAGGAGCGCACCCAGGAACTGCAGGTCATCAACGAGCAGATGCTCAAAGCCAAGTCGGTTGCCGAACAGGCCAACCAGAGCAAGACCCGCTTCCTGGCATCCGCCAGCCACGACCTGCTACAACCGCTGAATGCCGCACGTCTGTTTGCCTCGGCCCTGCAGAACAAGGTCATTACCGACGAGACCCGGGAACTGGCCAGTCACCTGGACAGCTCGCTGGGCGCGGCGGAAGAAATCATCAGCACGCTGCTGGATATCTCGAAGCTGGATGCGGGTGCACTGGAACCGGATATTACCAGCTTCCCCGTCAACGACATGCTGCGACACCTGGCGACCGAGTTCAGCGCCATTGCCGCCGACCAGGAACTGTCCCTGAAGGTGGTACCGAGCTCCACCTGGGTGACGTCAGACGCCAAGCTGTTGCGCCGGGTGGTTCAGAACTTCCTGTCCAACGCCATTCGTTACACCGGCAGCGGCGGGCGCATCCTGCTGGGCTGCCGGCGCCTGAAGGGTTATCTCAGGATCGAAGTCTGGGACACCGGCCCCGGTATTCCCGAGGACCAGCTGAAATACATCTTCGAGGAGTTCCGTCGCCTGCGCCAGGGTCGGGACAAGAAAGGCCTGGGTCTCGGGCTGGCCATCGTGGATCGTATCAGCGGTATGCTGGGTCACCCGGTCAACGTGCATTCCCGTGTCGGCAAGGGCAGTACCTTCACCATTACCGTACCACTGGCAAAGGCAGAGGTACGGGAGGCCCCGCCCGCCACGACTCGCAACGGCAGTCGCGGTCTGTCCACGCTGAGGGGTCTGAACGTGTTGTGTATCGACAATGACGCCCAGATTCTGGAAGGTATGGAGGCCCTGCTGAGCAACTGGCATTGCCGCACCACCACAGCGCTCAGCCTGGATGAGGCCCGCACCGCCCTCGACGGCGAACAACCGGATATTATCCTCGCGGACTATCAGTTGGATGACGACCGCAATGGCCTGGACGCCATGGATGCCCTGCGGGAAGATTTTGGCCATGCCATACCCGGTGTGCTCATTACCGGCTATCTTGGAGAAGAAGTCCGCGAGGATGCCTCCCGGCGTGGCTACCATGTACTCTATAAGCCGGTAAAACCCGCAGCCTTGCGGGCCCTGGTCAATAAACTCATCAAGAAGCGCGCATGATTAATACCTCCGGCGAACACAGCTTTTCCACGAGTTTCCGGAAACTCCGCTTTCTGGTCGTGGACGATTTCGAGAATTTCCGCAACTCCATGCGGCAGATGCTGCGGTCCCTCGGTGCCGAGAAGATCGAGCTGGTGCACAACGGTACTGCGGCGATACAGCGCTGCGCCTACGATCACTTCGACGTATTGTTGTGCAACTACAACCTGGGTGAAGGCAAAAGTGGCCAGCACGTACTGGAAGAGTTACGGCACCGCAAGCTGTTGCACCACTCTTCCCTGTTCCTGATGGTAACGGCCGAGACGTCCCGGGAAATGGTCATGGGAGCACGGGAGTATCACCCGGATGCTTACCTCACCAAGCCGATCAATCGCGCCATGCTGGAAAAACGGCTTGGAGCGCTGGCTGAACGGCGCGAAGCCCTGCTGCCCATTACCCGCGCCATGGACCTGGAAGACCTGCCGGAAGCCATTCAGCAATGCGTGGCTCTGCTGCCCCACCATCGCCGCCACCGGTCCTGGATCTACAAGACCCTGGCGGAGCTCTACATCCAGGTGGGGGACTACGGCCAGGCCCGCAAGATCTATGATGACATCCTCAGCCAACGCTCCCTCTCCTGGGCACGGCTGGGCAAGGCCCGGGTGCTGGTGGCCGAGGACAACCTTGACGAGGCCATTACGGCGCTGCAGTTACTGATCGAAGACCACCCGGACTTCCTGGAGGCCTACGACCTGCTGGCAGTAAGTCTCAAACGCAACGCCAAACCCGGCCAGGCACAAAAGGTTCTGCAGCGGGCGGCGGAACTGTCCCCGAATGCCCTGTTACGCCAGCGGGACCTGGCGAAGCTCGCCGCCCAGAACCACGACATCGACACCGCCACCGACGCCTGGCGCCGCACGGTGAACCTCGGCACCTGGTCAGTCCATGACAGCCCCGAGCATCACCTGGCCCTGGGGCGGTCCCTCACCGATCTCAGTGAGGGTGACCCCACCGGAGAGGGCAAGGAGTACGCCGACGAGGCAGTGCGTGTACTCAAGCACCTGGAGCGGAAATTTCCGGAGGCCCCGGATATCGGCCCCCGTACCATGCTGGTACGGGCACGCATCGTGGCAGCCCGGGGCAACCGTACCAAGGCGGTAAAATTCATGGAAGAAGCCCGGGCGGCCCTGCCGGAAGACAAGCTTTCCGCCGACGCCGGGCTCGACCTGGCCAAGACCCTTTACCGGGTTGGTCAGAACCGGGAAGCGGAGCAGTTGCTTGCGTCCCTTGCCCAGAAATTTGAAGGCGAGGCGGAAACCATTGAACAGATCGAAAACCTGATGGATGAGCCGGTGGGACTGCAACAGCGCCTGCAGGCCCGCACCCTGAACCGGGAAGGCATCCAGGCCTATGAGAAAGGCGGTCTGGCCGAAGCCGCAAGGTTCTTCGAACAGGCGTTGGAGATCGTACCCAACCACGCGGCGCTCAACCTCAACCTGGTCCAGATCCGCATGAAGCAACTGGAGGACAATGACGGTTCAGTGGTGCGCCAGCATGCCCTGTCCCAGTGCCTGCGCTGCCTTCAAGCCCTCGAGAACCTGCCGCCACAACACCGCCAGTACCGCCGCTACCTGGCCATGAAAAGAAAAATGGAGCACCTGAATGACTGAACAGCCGCCAGCCCGCGACGACCACCGGCAGATCGACACACCGGATTTCTCCATGGTGATCGCCTCCGCCGTCCATGACATGAAGAACTCCCTCGGTATGCTGCTCAGCACACTGGACGACCTGCGGGAGGAACAGAAAGGCGTGCTGGGTGGCAACCCCCGATTCAACACCCTGCAGTATGAGGCCGAACGGGTCCACAGCGACCTGGTGCAGTTACTGGGCATCTACCGCCTGGGGGAGCACAAGCTCTCGGCGCACAGCGACGAACACTATGTGGCGGAGTTCCTGCAGGAGCAGCTGGCCCGGCACGAACAGCTGCTGCGGGGCTACGGCGTCGGCTATGATATTGAAGCGGACGAGGAGGTTGTCGGCTTTTTCGATGCGGAACTCATTTCCGGCGTTATCGCCAGCACCCTGAATAACGCCATCCGTTACACCCGCAGCCGCCTGCAACTGGGGGCCCGTGAGGAAAACGGCTGGCTGGTTCTGAGCATCGAGGACGACGGCAACGGCTATCCGGCACACATGCAGGAGGCCGGCGACGCCCTGTTACGGGCGCCCGACTTCAGTACTGGTTCAACCAGCCTGGGGCTCTATTTTGCGGCCGCCATCGCCCGGCTTCACCAGAACAACGGCAAGCACGGCAGCATACGACTGCATAACGGAGGCAGCCTGGGTGGCGGCGTGTTCGAGATCTGGCTGCCCTGATACGCCGGTGCGAAGGCACTCCGGGGCAGATTCGTCAACCTGTGCCACAATTTGGCAACGGCTGACTTGAATTGCCCCCGGCCCGGGACTAACGTGTTGCGAGCCCTCAAGGATCGGTCAGGGAGCCATACGACCGCAGCAGAACGAGGGCCTCCGTAAAGACAGGGAGAACACCATGCCCCGTGGCAACGCACTCATCGTTGACGATTCCTCCACCGCGAGGATCATCCTCGCCCGGCTGCTCGAAAAAGCCGACCTGACCAGCAGGGGCGTCGGCTCTGCCGAGGAAGCCCTCACCCTGGTGCAACATGAGCATTTTGACCTGATCTTCCTGGATCACCTGCTGCCGGGCATGAACGGATTCGAAGCGCTGGAAAAGCTCAAGAGCCAGCCTGAGAGCCGGGATATTCCGGTGTTCATGTACACCTCCCAGAACGCTGATCGCTACCTCCAGGACGCCAGGGCCCGGGGTGCTGCGGGGGTTATCGGCAAGCAGGTGGAGCGGGAACAGCTGATCCAGATGATCGATACCATCCTGGCAGGTAGTGACACTGATCCGGAGTTTGCCACACCCGAGCCAAGCCCGTACCAGAGCGTCGCCGACCTTTCCTCCCAGCGGAAGCTGACCGGTCGCCTCTCCACCCTGGAAATCGCCTACGAGGAAGCCAACGAGGACATTCGCGCCATGAAGCAACACATGGCACGGGTTGATGCCAGGTTCCAGGAAGAACTCGAGACCCGGGTGGGCAAGGTACGCCGGCTATGGGTGCTCACCACCGTGGTATTTGTACTGGTGGCCCTGTTCCTCGGGCTGCAGATCAACAGCCTGTCAGAAACCGTGGATGGCCTGAATGTCCAGCTAGGGCTGATCACCCAGATGATTGGCGGACTGATGGAGCTGGTGGGTGGCGGCGGGGGTTAACCCCACCCGGCCAGAGCCGACGAATCAGACGTTGAGCACGTCCAGCCGGCCATAGTCCGGTTCAGCTTCCGCAGTCTGAACCTGAACCCCGCCATCCACGCGGGAGCGCCCCTGGACAAAGTCATAGAGCCGGGTATCCGCCAGGTGAGACGGCTCCACATTGCACATGGCGCGGAACATGGTCTCGATCCGGCCCGGGTGCTGCCTGTCCCACTGCTGAAGCATGTCCTTGACTACCTGCCGTTGCAGGTTCTCCTGAGAACCACATAGATTGCAGGGAATGATCGGGTATTCCCGCAGCGCCGCATAACGGGCGATGTCTTTCTCCCGACTGTAGGCCAGGGGGCGGATCACGGTATTGCGCCCGTCATCACTGAACAGCTTGGGGGGCATGGACTTCATCCTGCCACCGTAGAACATGTTCAGAAACAGGGTTTCGAGCAGATCATCCCGGTGGTGGCCCAGGGCGATCTTGGTAATACCATGCTCTTCGGCGAAGTTGTACAGGATGCCCCGGCGCAGACGTGAACAAAGGCCACAGGTGGTCTTGCCCTCCGGCACCTTCTCCCTGACGATGCTGTAGGTATCCTTTTCGATGATGTGGTATTCAATGTCCAGACCGGAGAGGTAGTCCGGCAGCACATGCTCCGGAAATCCCGGCTGCTTCTGGTCCAGGTTGACAGCAATCAGCTCGAAGGGCACCGGCGCGCTTTTCTGGAGGTTCATCAGGATATCCAGCATGGTGTAGGAATCCTTGCCTCCGGAAAGACACACCATGACCCGGTCGCCGGATTCGATCATCCGGAAGTCCTGAATCGCCTGGCCGGCTTCCCGTCGCAGACGCTTCTGAAGCTTGTTGGTATCCAGCTTGCGCTTGCGCTCCGCCTCGCTGGCGGGTGTACCGGCTACCGCTTCCGGTGTCATTACGTCTGACATAATCAACCTGTGGCCATGATGAAATGAGGTAAATCAGCGAGCGATTATACCGGAGCCAAAGCACCCAAGTCAGGCCCTGTCACTGCGTACAACCGAACATGCCGATACTTCAGCATTCCCGGAGGGGCGGTAAACACCGGGGCAATACTTGGGATAACGCCCCGGCTGACATAACATGGTTCCATGAGTGAAGAATCCTTCCCCCGCCAAAAGCCCGCCCCGGGCACGCTACCCCGGTCTGATGAACCTGCCCGCCAGGCCCTGGAGCACCATGTTCAGCTGCTGTCAGCGGCGGTGGAGGCCTGCCTGCGGGAAGCCGGCGGCCTGTCGGAACTGGAGTTGATCCGCCAGTTGCAGGCCCGGCCATGGCAACTGATCGGACCTGTGGACTACGCCGACCCGGCGGCCCTGTACCCGGTGCACTTTCTACTGTTCCACGTGCTCTATCGCCTGCGGGACGAGGTCGCGTCGTCCGGCGAAACCCTCACCATCTCGCCCCTCGCCATTACGCTGGAACGGGACGGGGTAGTCGCCGGATCCGGGCTGCCGGACCGCACTGACCCGCTGCGGGACTTCTACCTTGACCTGGACCAGTACCGGATGGCCGAGGCCGACATTCATCGCATGGTGGATGACTTCTGGGCCGGGCGAACCCGCCACCGCCCCGGCAGCGATTCCGCGGAAGCGGCCGCCGGCATCCTGGGCTTCGAAAGCCTGCCCCCGGACTTTGCCACGGTCAAGCACCGCTTCCGCCGGGCCGTGATGCAGGCCCACCCGGACCGCGGAGGCGATACCGGCCAGGTGCAACAACTGAACGATGCCTTCACCACCTTGCGGCACTACTTCCGCCACGGAGAATTCCCATGCTGAACCGAGCCCTTGCGGCGGGCCTGCTGGTGCTGGCGCCACTGCCGGCCTGGTCTGACCTGGTCGTCCTGCAGTACCACCACATCAGTGACCAGACGCCCGCCAGCACCAGCACCAGCCCCGAACTGTTCGAAGCCCACCTTGAGCGCATCCGGACGCTGGGTCTGGAAGTCGAGCCACTGGAGTCCGCCACCCGGGCGGCCCTCGGTGGTGAACTGAACGACCAGGAGCAGGTGGCCATTACCTTTGATGATGCCTACGCGTCAGTCTGGACTACGGCAGCCCCCCTGCTCGAAGAATACGGTTACCCCTACACTATCTTCGTCAACACAGACGCGGTGGGCACCCGGGGCTATATGACCTGGGATCAACTGAAGCAGGCAAGGCAGCGGGACGGGGTCACGGTGGCCAACCACAGCCATGACCACGGACACCTGGCAAGGCGGCCGGACGAGTCGCAGCAAGCCTGGCGGCAGCGGGCCCGCGCCAGTCTCGATCAGGCACAGTCCATCCTGGAGGAACGTCTGGGAAAAACCGCCCCCATGTTCGCCTACCCCTACGGGGAATATGACTCAGCCCTGGAAGCAATGATGGACAAACGGGGCTGGCTGGCCTTTGGCCAGCAGTCCGGGGCCATCGGCGAAATGTCTGATGCAAGTCGCCTGCCCCGGTTTCCCATGGCCACCGCCTTCGGCCAGCTCGATGGCCTGGATGACAAGCTTCGCAGCCGTGCCCTGCCGGTGGATGCCGCAGCCTTGCCCGACGGCATCGTGGATGACAATCCACCGACCCTGACCATGACCCTGCCAGACAACCTCCGGTCGGAAGCCCTCAACTGTTTTGCTTCCGGCCAGGGTCGAATGACGCTGGAACCAGACCGGCAGCAGGTCACTGTCCGCGCGCCGGAGCCTTTCAGCAGCCGTCGGTTTCGTTATAACTGCACCTATCCGGCTGGTGAAGGGCGTTTCTACTGGTTCTCGCAACAGTGGGTCGACCTGTCCAGGCCGGAAGACTGAGCAACGGCAAGCCGGACAGAAGGGCCGGCTTGCCCTGCCCGGCGTCAGATGGCAAAGGCTACGCCCATCAGCAGGTAACCCACCAGTGTCACCAGCAGCACACCAATCAGGTTAAGCACGAAACCGGCGCGGATCATATCGCTGATGGCCAGATGACCACTGCCGAAGACAATCGCATTGGGCGGTGTGGCTACCGGCATCATGAAGGCACAGCTGGCGGCTATGGCCGCAGGCACAGTCAACAGCACCGGCGAGATACCCTGCCCGACTGCGAGCGCTCCCAGCAAGGGCAGGAACGCCGCCGCCGTGGCGGTATTACTGGTAACTTCGGTAAGGAAGATAATCACTGCGACCACCAGCCCGACCATCAGCAGCATGGGTAACACATCAAGCGCCGAGAGGCTCTCCGCAATGGCGTCGGCCAGGCCAGAACTGCTGATCACACCGGCCAGCGCGAGGCCGCCCCCAAACAGCAATAACACCCCCCAGGGCAGATCCCGGGCACTGTCCCAGTCCATCAGGGCATCGCCATCCCGCTGGCCGGAGCGGATCAGGAACAGCAATATGGCAGCAAAGATGGCGATCACCGTGTCACTCAGCCACGGCAGAGCATCGGAAAACAACGGGCGGAATATCCATGCCGCTGCGGTCAGACCAAACAGGAGGGCCACGCGCTTTTCGGCACTGCCCATGTCGCCCAGGTCCCGCAACTCGTCGCGGATCGCCTCTCCGGCTCCGCCGGACCCACCGATACCGAAGTCCCGGCGGGTCAGCCACCACCAGATAACCAGCAACATCAGCAGCGCCACCGGTACACCGATCACCATCCACTGCGCAAAACCCAGCGGAATATTCTGGTCTTCCGACAGGTAGGCGGCCAGCAAGGCATTCGGCGGCGTACCGATCAGAGTGGCTATGCCGCCGACACTGGCCGAATAGGCAATGGCCAGCAGCAGGGCGACACCAAAGCGCTCGCGGCTGTCTTCATCCGGCGCGTGCACCATGCTGAGGACCGACAGGCCAATAGGCAGCATCATAATGGCCGTTGCGGTATTGGAGACCCACATACTGAGAAAGGCCGTCGCTACCATGAAGCCGCCGATCTGTCGCTTCGGGCTGGTGCCTACCAGCAACAGGATATGCAGGGCAATCCGTCGGTGCAGGTTCCAGCGCTGCATCGCCAGCCCCAGGGTAAAGCCCCCCAGGAACAGGAAGATAATGGGGTTGGCGTAGGGCGTGGTGGCATCCTTGACGGAGCCCAGCCCCATCGCCGGGATCAGCACAATAGGTACCAGTGATGTGGCCGGTATGGGAATAGCCTCCGTAGCCCACCAGGCTGCCATCAGCATCATCAGCCCCAGTGCTGCCCAGGCGGGCCCGCCCAGATCACCCGGCGGTGGTACAACCAGGGTTACCGCCAGCAGGGCGAGGCCGGTAAACAACCCGATAACCCGGCTCTTCGGCATTTTCCCGGAAGTATCATTGGCCGTCTGAGTCATGGTGTTGGATCCTTATCTCTGGCAGCCAGTCAATGGTCACGCCGCTGGCTGCACGGGGCCGGCAGCCCATAGGCAGAAAGCCGCCGGCCTGTGGTGAGTGGTCGGTATGGATTACAACAGGAAAGGGCTATTCGGCGGCTTCCGCACACCGGACACAAAGCGATGTCCAGGGCAGGATTTTCAGACGCTCCGGAGTGATATCGTTGCCGCAACGCTCACAGGTCTCACCCTCGCCCCCCTCGATGCGGTCCAGGGCATGGATCACCTGTCGCAGCTCATCCCGTACTTCCTGCTCGAGGGAGTCCACCACCTCGTCGTTCTGTCGTTGCACCGCCTGTTCCGAGAAGTCGGCTTCCAGCTTGCCATCCTCCCGGTGCTGGTGAGCCTCGTAACGTTCGAGCCGGCTGGTCAGCTCCTGCTTCAGGCGCTGAAGTTCTTCTTTACGGCTATGGGCCATGGTGCTGCCACCTCCTGAGTGAGTCCGTATCGGGACCGTAGAACGGAAACTGAAAAACGGTCAGGATATCGGAAAGAATGGCTGAGCAATTGATGTCAGTCAAAACCGGCTCGTCGCCGACACCACACAATGCTCGGGATCAGGATAATCATAATCGGGAGCTGTATGGCCAACCACCTTCCCATCGAGAGCATCATGCGCTCTGGCGTTCCCGTGCACTGCCCGCCGGACACGCCGCTGAGTCGCGCCGCCCGTCTGATGGCCGACCATCGTTGCAGCTCCATCGTGGTTATGGATAACGACGAGCCACTGGGTATCTGGACCGAACACGATGCCCTGCTGGTAAACTTTTCCGATCCGGACTCCCTTCACCGCCCGATCGCCGATGTCATGAGTGCTCCGGTGGCTACGCTCACCACCGGAACCAGTATCGCCGAGGCGGCCATGCGCTTCCGTCAGGAACACCGCCGGCATTTCCTGGTGATGGACAGCCAGCAACGCATCGCGGGCATCCTGAGCCAGAGCGACATCGCCATGAATCAGGGCCTCGAGCCCTACCTGAGATTGCGGGAAGTCCATTCTGCCCTGGGACAAAGCCCACTTGTGCTCAATGGCGACCTGCGGCTTTCCGTTGCCGCACGGCAGATGCACCAGACCCACCATGATGCGGCGCTGATCCTCTGCGACGACAGGGGCCCCGGCGTGCTGACCGAAAGGGACGTGCTGCGGTTGATCAGCAATTACCCCGGAGACACCCCGGTTTCTGAACTGGCCAGCCGTCCCCTGCTGACCATCGGCATGAACGAGCCCCTGATCCGGGCCCGCGACCTGCTTCTGGAAAAGCGGATTCGTCACCTGGGTGTCACCAACAGCGATGGTGAACCGATCGGCCTGCTGGGCTTCGCGGACCTGATTGCCGGGGCCGAGCATATGTACCTGGAGGACCTGAGGGCAACGCTGGAACAGCGGGATGCCGCCCTGGCCCAGTCCCGTCAGCACCTGCAGCTGGCGGAACGGGTGATAGAGTCCTCTCTGGAGGGGATTCTCATCACCGCCCCCGATCTGACCATCCAGTTTGTCAACCCGGCCTTTACCCAACTCACCGGATACCAGCCAGAGGAAGTCATCGGCCGGTCACCGGCGATTCTCTCTTCAGGGCGTCATGACGCGGCCTTCTACCGGAAGATGTGGGAAACCCTGAGCAGCACCGGTCGCTGGCGCGGTGAGATCTGGAACCGGCGCAAGGGTGGCGAGCTTTACCTGGAACTGCTCACCATTACGGCGATCCGCGACGACGACGGCCAGGTGACCCACTACGCCGGCCTGTTCACCGACATCACCCAGCACCGCCTCAATGAAGAGCGCATCCGCCAGCTGGCCTACTACGATGCCCTCACCGGGCTACCTAATCGCCGACTGCTGGAGGACCGGCTCCAGCATGCCATCCGCCACGCCCACCGCAAGCAACAAATGCTGGCAGTGATGTTCGTGGACCTTGATCATTTCAAGGCCGTCAACGATAGTCATGGACACGCCGCCGGCGATCAACTGCTGACTGAAATTGCCACGAGGCTGCAAAGCTGCCTGCGGGAAGATGACACCCTGGCCCGCCTCGGCGGCGATGAGTTCATCGTACTGCTGCCGGAACTGGACAGCTCAGAACACGCCACCCGGGTAGCCCAGCGCCTGATCGAGGCCAATGCACGCCCCTATCGCTGTGGCGATGCGCTGCTCCGGGTTGGCTCCAGCATTGGTATCAGCCTGTATCCCCTCGACGGTGAAACGGCCGGAACCCTTATGGATGCAGCAGACGAAGCAATGTACCAGGCCAAGGCGGCGGGTCGTAACCAGTTCCGTCTGACCGGCCTGGAAACTGATGACAACCAGGCGCAAGCTGTGCCCGAACCCCTGCCCGGCGCCTGAATCTGGAGGAAGGAATCATGGCAAGACTCAAAGACAAGGTAGCCATCATAACCGGTGGCAGCGGCGGCATCGGCAAGGTCACCGCCCGCCGCTTCCTGGAGGAAGGCGCCCGGGTGGTGCTGGTGGACCTGCGGGAAGAGGATCTCAAGGCGGCTGCCGAAGAACTGGCGGACGCTGGCAAGGTAGTCACGGTAGCCGCCGATGTATCGCAGGAGGAAGATGTAGCCGCCTACGTCAGGAAGACCATGGATGAATTCGGTCGTATCGATGTCTTCTTCAACAACGCCGGCATAGAGGGCAAGGTGGCCCCCATCACCGACCAGAAAATTCAGGATTTTGACAAGGTGATTGCGGTCAACGTCCGCGGCGTGTTCCTGGGCCTGCACCATGTGCTCAGGGTCATGCAGCAACAGGGCTCCGGCTCGGTTATCAATATGTCCTCGGTGGCCGGCCTCATGGGCAGCCCCGGTGTTGCCCCCTATGTGGCGTCCAAGCATGCCGTGGTTGGTATTACCAAGTCGGCGGCACTGGAGATGGGCCCCCACGGGGTGCGGGTCAACTCCGTGCATCCCTCTCCGGTCAATACACGGATGATGCGGTCCCTGGAGGAAGGCTTCCAGCCCGGCCATGCGGAGGAGGCCAAGGCCGCATTGACCGCCAGCATTCCGCTGGGTCGCTACGGCGAATCCATCGATATCGCCAATGTGGTGGTGTTCCTGGCATCTGACGAATCCGGTTTCGTGACCGGGGCCCAGTATCGTATTGACGGTGGCATGGGCGCCCACGGCTGATTCGCCGGTGACTGTTCCCGTTGCCCGGTGTGAACCAGTTCGCCGGGTAACGCTTTATTACGCCCCGTTACAGCTCCCTCACAATTTTCCACCCTGGTACCATTGCGAAATCCCGGGTCAGCGACAAAACTGGCGGCTGCCCATTTCCTTTTGCATCATTTAACAAAACCAACAAATGCAGGTGGCACATACCGCACACTTGGCAGGAGACCTTTACACATGAGAGTTCGCACGCTGCTGCTTGTTCTGAGTCTGTCCATGGTTTCACTGACCTCCGTCGCTGAAACACTCAAGCTGGGCCTCAACTATCCCCAGTCCGGCCGCTACCAGGACCAGGGCCTGCAACAGCGCCTGGGGGCTTTCCTGGCGGTGGACGAGATCAACCAGCAGGGGGGCATTCTCGGACAGCAGGTCGAGCTGGTCATCCGTAACACCCGCAGTGATCCGGAACGGGGTGCCCGCAATACCGCGGAGCTGATTGATGAGCACGACGTGAAGATGCTGTTTGGCGGGGTGTCCTCTGCCGTTGCCATTGCCTCGGGCAAGGCTGCGAAAGAGCGGGACCGGATCTACTTCGGCACCCTCACCTATTCCAATGCCACCACGGGCAGTGCCGGACACACTCACATGTTCCGGGAACCCTACAACGCCTGGATGTCCGCCAAGGCGCTGGGCCGGTACCTGAGTGAGACCCACAGTGACAGCAACTACTACTATATCACCGCGGATTACACCTGGGGCTGGTCGGTGGAGGAATCCCTGCGCCAGTTCACCAGCACCAATGACACCGGCGCCCACCCCGGCGTCACCACACCCTTCCCCACAGCCCTGACCAGCGACTTCCAGGCGGCACTGGAACAGGCCGCCGCCAGCGACGCTGAGGTTCTGGCACTGGTGCTGTTCGGTGACGACATGGTTCGCGCGATCAATATTGCCTACTCCATGGGGCTCCACAAGCGCATGCAGATCGTTGTTCCCAATATCACCCTGGGTATGGCACGGCAGGTTGGCCCAACCATCATGGAAGGGGTCATCGGTGCGGTGCCCTGGGTCTGGAACCTGCCGGCGGAAATGGGTTACCAGCGGGGTGAAGCCTTCGTGAAGGCGTTCTCGGAACAGTACGAGATGCGCCCGTCTTCAGCAGCAGCCTCCGCCTACAGCATTGTGCATCAGTACCGGGACGCCGTGGAGCGGGCCGGCACCACCAATACCGCGGATGTCATCAGGGCACTTGAGGGTCATCGCTATTCGCTGCTGAAAGACGAGCAGGAGTGGCGGGCCTTTGACCACCAGAATGTGCAGTCCGTCTACGTGGTCAAGTTGCGGCCCCGGGAGCAGGTGCTGGCGGACGAGTACTCCGCCGACTACTTCGAGATTGTCTACTCGCTGCCCGGTAACGAGGCTGCCCGCACGCTGGAAGAGTGGCAGAAAGACCGGCGGAAAGCCGGAATGCCCCTCACCCTTCAATAACACGAAAAGGAGATAATCACCGTCATGATACGCCGCCTTACCCTGGCTCTTGTTCTGCTGCTGACCAGTCTGTCCAGCGTCGCCCAGGAAGCCCTGAAGATCGGGCTCAACTATCCCCAGTCCGGCCGGTATGAATACCTGGGCCTGCAACAGCGCCTGGGGGCCTTCCTGGCCGTTGAGGAGATCAACGAGTCAGGGGGCATCCTGGGACGCCCTGTTGAAATGGTTATCCGTAATACCCGGCTCAATCCGAAACGCGGCGTTGCCAACGTTCACGAAATGATTGACGAGCACGACGTCCAGATGATCTTCGGCGGTGTCTCATCCGCAGTTGCCATCGCTTCCGGGAAGGCTGCGAAAGAGCGGGACCGGATCTACTTCGGTACCCTGACCTACGCCAATGCCACCACCGGCAGCGCCGGCCATACCCACATGTTCCGGGAATCCTACAACGCCTGGATGACCGCCAGCGCCATCGGGCAGTATATGGCCGAGCACTACAGCGACAAAAAGTACTTCTACATTACCGCCGATTATTCCTGGGGCTATTCGGTGGAAGAATCCATGCGGGCCCAGTCGGGAACGGACGACACCGAGCGCCATCCGGTTACCCGCACCCCCTTCCCCAACGCCCGTACCCGCGACTTCCAGACTGCACTGGAGGCCGCTGAAGCGAGCAATGCCGACGTGCTGGTGCTGATCCTCGGGGGCGGTGACATGGTACGCGCAGTGAACATGGCCCACGACATGGGCCTGAAGGACAAGATGCAGATCGTCTGGCCGAACACCAGCCTGGGTACCGCCCTGCAACTGGGCCCGTCACTGATGGAGGGCATTATCGGCGCGGCGCCCTGGTTCTGGAACCTGCCCTACGAGAAAGGCCATGAGCGGGGCATCGCTTTCGTTGATGCGTTCTCCGATGCCTACGACATGAGGCCCTCCTCGGCAGCGGCGTCTGCATACAGCATTGTCTATCAGTACAAGGACGCGGTGGAGCGGGCCGGCACGACCAATACCGCCGACGTGATCAGGGCACTGGAGGGGCATCGCTATTCGCTGCTGAAGGATGAACAGGAATGGCGCGCCTTTGATCACCAGAACGTGCAGTCAGTCTACGTAGTTCGCATGAAACCGAGGGCAGAGGTTATCCAGGACAAATACTACAGCGCGTTTTACGAGATTCTGGATACGATTCCCGGCGAGCAGGCCGCACGGACGCTGGAGCAGTGGCAGGAGGCCCGGCGCGAGGCCGGCGCTCCCCTGACCCTGCAATAACCGCCAAGGCGTCTGCAGCTTCAGGCTTGCTGCAGGCGCCGGACCGCTTCCAGCCAGCCGGCGTAGAGCCGGTCCCGGTCTGTCTTGGACATGGTCGGCTCGAAGCGGCGCTCACAACGCCACAGCTTCTCGATCTCTTCAAGGTCCTTGTACACACCAGCCTGCAGACCGGCGAGAAACGCGGCCCCCAGGGCGGTGGTCTCGATCACCTCCGGCCGGTCGACAGTGGCACCAAGAATATCCGCCAGGAACTTCAGCACCCAGTTATTCACCACCATGCCCCCGTCCACACGCAGGGCTATGGGACGTACGCCGTCGTCTTCCATGGCCTTCTGCAGGTCCTTGGTCTGATAGCACACAGACTGCAACCCGGCGGTAACGATCTCCTTGATGCCGGTGTCCCGGGTCAGCCCGAACATGGCCCCCCGGGCCTTGGGATCCCAGTGGGGCGCCCCCAGGCCGGTGAACGCCGGCACCAGGTAGACACCGTGATCCACCGGGGTCTGTTCAGCCAGCATTTCGCACTCATCCGCCATGCGGATCAGGCTGAGACCATCCCGCAGCCACTGGATGGCGGCACCAGCGATGAAGATACTGCCTTCCAGGGCGTAGGTGGTCCTGCCGTTCAGGCGGTATCCCACGGTGGTCAGTAGCCGGTTGGAGGATTTCAGCGCCCGGTCGCCAGTGTTGAGAATCAGGAAGCAGCCGGTGCCGTAGGTGCTTTTTGCCGTACCCTCGGCAAAACAGGTCTGGCCAAACAGGGCTGCCTGCTGGTCCCCGGCGATACCGCCGATCGTTACGCCGGCGGCGGGCAGGTCGTCGGCAATGGTCCCGAAATCGGAGGCACAGTCACGGACGTCCGGTAACAGGGACCCGGGAATGCCAAACAGTTCCAGTAGGTGCGGGTCCCAGCGCTGTTCATGGATATTGAACAGCATGGTGCGGGAGGCATTGGTGGCATCCGTCAGAAAGGAGCGGCCACCGGTCAGGCGCCAGAGCAGGAAGGTGTCCACGGTACCAAAGGCCAGTTCGCCCCGCTCGGCCCGTTCCCGTGCATCCGGCACGTTGTCCAGCACCCAGCGGATCTTGGTGGCGGAAAAATAGGGGTCAATGAGCAGACCGGTGCGCTCGGTCACCGCCGGCTCGTGGCCGTCTTCCTTGAGTTGCTGGCACAGGCCCGCAGTGCGGCGATCCTGCCAGACGATGGCGTTATGCACCGGTTTGCCGGTCACCCGGTCCCAGAGGATGGTGGTTTCCCGCTGGTTGGTAATGCCGGTACCGAGTATCTGGTCCGCACTGACGCCATTGTTGTCGAGCACCGCCTTGCAGGTGGCGACGACGGTGTCCCAGATGGCTTCCGGGTCGTGTTCCACCCAGCCGCTGTCCGGATAGATCTGATCGAATTCCTGTTGCTCCACGGCATGGATCTGGCCTTCCCGGGTGAAAAGAATGGCCCGGGAGCTGGTGGTGCCCTGGTCGATGGCCAGCAGATACTGTGTCATGGGTGGTCATGCTCCTTGTTATTGTTGACCCGCTTTGCTGCTTAAACGTTGTTATCCTGAAAGAACAGTGTGGCGCCCTTCTCCGCCACCGAGGCACCCTGGCGGAACCAGCTGAAAAGTTCCCGGCCCAGTCCGGCCTGGTTGCCGGAGAGCGCCGCGGGGGCCGGCTCACGGGAGGCCAGTTCGTCGGCGGTGAGAGCGACGGACAGCTCCCCCCGGGTGGCGTCCACCCGAATCATATCACCATCACGAACCTTCGATAGCGGCCCGCCCCGGGCGGCTTCCGGGTAGACATGAATGGCCGCCGGCACCTTGCCGCTGGCACCGGACATACGGCCGTCGGTCACCAGCGCCACCTGGTAGCCCCGGTCCTGCAGGCTGCCCAGATAAGGCGTCAGCTTGTGCAGTTCCGGCATACCGTTGGCCGCCGGTCCCTGCCAGCGCACCACCGCCACGAAATCCATATCCAGCTCACCTCGCTCGAACGCATCCGCCAGATGGGACTGGTCATCAAACACACGGGCAGGCGCGTTCACCACACGATGCACCGGGGCCACCGCCGACGTCTTGATAATACCCCGGCCCAGATTGCCCTGAACGATGGTCAGGCCACCCTCTGGATCAAAGGGTTGCGAAACAGGCCGCAACACTCCGGCATCCAGCGTTTCCGTTGGCGCCGGCTGCCAGGTCAGTTTCCCGTTGTCCAGCGTCGGCACCCGGGTGTAGGCCCGTAGCCCCGGCCCCATCACTGTCTCCACATCCTCATGCAGCAGACCGGCGTCCAGCAGCTCACGGATCAGCAACGGTGTGCCCCCGGCCTGGTGAAAGTGGTTCACATCCGCCTCGCCATTGGGATATATCCGCGTCAGCAGGGGGGTGACCCGGGACAACTCGGCGTAGTCATCCCAGTCGATCACGATCCCGGCAGCCCGGGCGATGGCCACCCAGTGCAGGGTATGGTTGGTAGACCCTCCGGTAGCCAACAGTGCCACCAGCCCGTTGACGATGCTCTTTTCCGACACCATGTGGGCCAGCCCCCTGTCACCGCCGTTGGGTCGGGACAGCCGGATGACCTGCTCTGTCGCAGCCCGGGTCAGTGCCTCCCGAAGCGGTGTGCCCGGGTTGACGAACGCGGCGCCTGGCAGGTGCAGGCCCATGACCTCCACCAGCAGCTGGTTGCTGTTGGCAGTGCCATAAAACGTACAGGTGCCGGGGCTGTGGTAGGACTGGCTTTCCGCCTCCAGCAGCTCTTCCCGCCCCACCCTGCCCTCGGCATACAGCTGCCGGATGCGCTGCTTCTCCTTGTTGGGCAGGCCCGAGGGCATGGGGCCGGCCGGCACCAACACCGTGGGCAGATATCCGAAACTGAGCGCACCGATCAGCAGGCCGGGAACGATCTTGTCGCAGATACCAAGCAACAGGGTGGCATCAAACATGTTGTGGCTCAGGGCCACGGCGGTGCTCATGGCAATGACGTCCCGGGACACCAGGCTCAGCTCCATGCCCGGCTGGCCCTGGGTAACGCCATCACACATGGCCGGCGTACCGCCGGCGAACTGGGCCACGGAGCCCATGCCGTGGGCCGCCTGGCGGATTACATCAGGGAAAGTGGCGTAGGGCTGATGGGCCGAAAGCATATCGTTGTAGGCAGAAACCATGGCCACATTGGCCTGGTTCATCAGTTTCAGGGTCTGCTTGTCACCTGGCTGGCAGGCGGCAAAACCGTGGGCCAGATTACCGCAGGAGAGCGATGCCCGGTGAGGTGACTGGCGGCCCAGGGCGTCCATCCGCCGAAGGTAGTCTTGCCGGCTGTCCCTGCTGCGCCGGATAATCCGTTCAGTAACCCGGGTAACTGTGGGGTTCATGGAAGCCCTCCTTCACCATTCTGTTACACTCTGACAGTATCATGACTGCCCGTTGACCCATACGCCCTGTCGCCATCACAAGGAACCGAAACACCATGCCTGAGCAGCTCCGGCGCACCAAGATCGTTGCCACCCTCGGCCCAGCCACCGATGCCCCGGAGGCCCTTGAGCGCATTATCCGCGCCGGCGTGGATGTCACCCGCCTGAATTTTTCCCACGGTAGTGCCGAAGAGCACCGCGAGCGGGCCCGGCAGGTGCGGGAGGCCGCTGCCCGGGCAGGCCGGTTCGTGGCCGTTCTGGCGGACCTCCAGGGCCCAAAGCTGCGCATTGCCCGGTTCCGGGATAACAAGGTAACCCTTCGGGCCGGCGAGACCTTCGTGCTGGATGCTGCCATGGACAAGGAAGCCGGCGATGACCAGGCTGTTGGCATTGATTACGAACAGCTTATCCGCGACGTGGTACCCGGCGATATCCTGGTGCTGGACGACGGCCGCATCGAGATGGAAGTGACCCGGGTGGACGATCACAGCATCACCTCCACCGTGCTGATCGGCGGCCCCCTGTCCAACAACAAGGGGCTCAACAAGCGCGGCGGCGGTCTGTCCGCCGATGCCCTGACCAGCAAGGACCGGGAAGACATCATCACCGCGGCACGGCTGGAAGCGGACTATGTCGCCGTCTCCTTCGTCCGCACCGCTGACGATATGCACACCGCACGACAGCTGTTACGGGACGCAGGTTCCCGGGCCGGCCTGGTGGCCAAGATCGAGCGTGCCGAACTGGCCCACGACACCGACGCCCTGGATTCGGTAATCCTGGCCTCTGACGCTGTTATGGTCGCCCGGGGCGACCTGGCGGTGGAAATCGGCGATGCCGAACTGGTCGCCGTGCAGAAACACATCATTGGCCGTGCCCGGGCCCTCAACCGGGTCGTCATCACGGCGACACAGATGATGGAATCCATGATCGACAACCCCATGCCCACCCGGGCAGAAGTCTCCGACGTGGCCAATGCGGTCATGGATTACACCGACGCCGTCATGCTGTCCGCCGAAACCGCCGTGGGCGACTATCCGGTGCAGGCCGTCGAAGCCATGGACCGCATCTGCAAGGGCGCCGAACGCCACCCGTCCATGCACCAGTCTGGCCACCGCATGCACGAGGACATGGAACGGGTTGATGAAGCCATCGCCCTGTCAGCCATGTATGCGGCCAACCACCTGCAGGGGGTTACGGCCATCATCTGTCTGACCGAAACCGGTGCCACGCCTCTGCTCATGTCCCGTATCAAATCCGGGTTGCCGATCTTTGCCTTTTCGCGCCATTTCTCCACCCAGCACAAGGTGGCGCTCTACCGGGGTGTGCAGACGGTTCCGTTTGACTCCGCCGAGGTGGCCCCGGACCAGACCAACGCCCTGGCGGTAAAACAGTTACAGGACCGGGGTATCGTCAACCCCGGTGACCTCGTGGTGGTTACCAAGGGCGACTACGTCAATGCCCAGGGCGGCACCAACACCATGAAAATCCTGCGGGTTGGCGACGACATCCGTTAAGGGCGGTCCGCCTGGCCCCTGCAGCTGGCGAGGCTCTCCTTCGCCAGCCGGGCAATGCCCGCCCAGTCTCCTGCACTAACCCTGGACTCCGGGGTCAGCCAGGTGCCACCCACCGCCAGCACATTGTCCAGCGCCAGGTATTCGCAGGCGGTGTTCTGGCGTATTCCGCCAGTCGGACAGAAAGAAACGTCCGGAAAAGGACCGGAGAAGGCCTGAAGGGCCTTTATCCCACCCGACACGGCCGCCGGGAAAAACTTGAACGAACGGTATCCCAGCTCATAACCCAGCATCAGCTCGGAAACTGTCGCCACACCCGGCAGTAATGGCGCATTGGCCGTCAGACCGTAGTCCAGCAGTCGGGGCGTAATGCCGGGGCTGACCACAAACCGGGCGCCGGCGCTCTCCGCCTGCCGGTAAGCGGCCGGGTCTGTCACAGTGCCCGCCCCTACCCGTACCTCGGCGGGCAGTCGCTTACTGAGCAATTCGATGGCGGGCAGGGCCTGGGGCGTACGCAGGGTAATTTCCAGCACCCGGATGCCCGCCTCCAGCAGAGCGTCGGCCAGCGGCAATGCATCCGCCGTCCGGTGAAGGGAAATCACCGGAATGATGGGCCCTGCCGCGAGAACCGCTGCAATGCGATGTTTCTGGTCGTCTGATAGTCCTGCCATGCCTGCTGCTCCTGCTTCCGGGTTCCTGGCGGCGATGCGATAAGGTCTCTAACGCAGCGACTCCCCGGGGCACCAGAAGATCTCCAGAGGTTGCCTGAAAAACACGCGTATGGGTCGCTCACTTATGGCATCCGGCTGGGCGAGAGCCTGCTCCAGCGCTCGCCGCTTGTCTTCACCCTGAACCAACAACACCGTTGCGCCGGCCCCCGAGAGCGCCCTTGCGCTGAGCGACAAACGCGCTGTTGGCTGCGACAGGGGACTCATGGCGACCACCAGGGGCGCGTTATCCGCCAGCCCTGCCTCCAGTTCCGGGGCATCCGGAAACAGCGAGGCTGTGTGGCCGTCCTCGCCCATTCCAAGCACAACCACCGATGCCGGCCAGGGCAGTGCCTGCAACCGATTGCTGGCTTCCGCAGCGGCTATCCCCGGAGCAGGCTGCCCTTCAGCCAGTAGCTCATGGAAACTGGCGCCTGCCGCCCGCTGCTGCAGTAAAGACTGCCGGATCATGCGGCTGTTGCGCGCCGGGTCGTCTTCTGCCACCCAGCGCTCATCCGATGGCACCACGTGCACCCGTGCCCAGTCCAGCTCTGCAATGGATAGCTCCCCCAGGAAAGCCCCGGGCGTTGTGCCCCCGGAAACCACCAGCAGTGCCTCACTTTGTTGCGCCAGTGTCTGGCGCAACTGTCCGGCCACCCTTGCAGCCACTGTGGCCGCGAGTGTTTCGGCCTTCTCATTGTGGTACAGCGTGACCGGCAGACCCGGTATCGTTTCAGGCATCTTCATACCAGCTCCGGCCGTCCCGGGTGATCATGGCGATGGAGGCGACCGGCCCCCAGGTACCCGCAGCGTAGCGTTTGGGGTGGGCGCCGCACTCCTCGCAATTGGCCAGCAGCTGGTCCACCCAGCGCCACGCATACTCCACCTCGTCGCGACGCACGAACAGGTACTGGTTGCCTTTCATAACTTCCAGCAACAGTCGTTCATAGGCGTCCGGAATCCTGTCGGTCTCGAAAGCCTCGGCAAAGGTCAGTTCCAGGGGCCCCTGCCGCAGACGCATGCCACGACTCAGTCCCTGGTCCTTGGTAAGTATCTGCAGGGCCATGCCCTCATCCGGCTGCAGGCGGATGATCAGCTTGTTGTTGGCCAGGTGCTTCTGGTCCGGGTCGAAGATGTAGTGGGGTGCCGGCTTGAAGTGAACAATGACTTCGGAACGCTTCTCGGGTAACCGCTTGCCCGTGCGGATATAGAACGGCACACCGGCCCAGCGCCAGTTCTCGATTTCCACCTTGAGAGCAATGAACGTTTCCGTATGGCTGGGTCCCTCGGCATCTTCCTCCTCCAGATACCCCGGAACCGGAACCCCCTCGGCAGTTCCCGCAGTGTACTGGCCCCGCACCAGGTGGGTGCTGATCCGCTCCGGTGTCAGCGGGGACAGCGCCTTGAGCACCTTCACCTTCTCATCACGGATGCTGTCCGGAGACAGGTCTGACGGCGGGTCCATGGCCAGCAGACAGAGCAGCTGCAGCAAATGGCTCTGGACCATGTCCCGCAGCTGTCCGGCGCTGTTGAAATAGGACCAGCGGCCATCCACCCCCACGCTCTCCGCCACCGTGATCTCCACGTGGGAAATATGGTTCTGGTCCCACTGGGAAGCGAACAGGTTATTGGCGAAGCGCAGGGCAATCAGGTTCTGGACCGTTTCCTTGCCCAGGTAGTGGTCGATACGGTAGATGTTCTCTTCCCGGAAGACCCCTGCCAGCTGGTCATTGAGCTCACGGGAGGACGACAGGTCCTGGCCGATGGGTTTCTCAACCACTACCCGTGTCCGCTCATCACAGCATCCGGCATCCCGCAGGTGGCCGGTGATCTGGTCATACAGCGCCGGAGGTGTGGCGTAGTAGAGAACCAGCGTATTGGTCCCGGGCCCCTGGTGGTGCCAGTCGCCGAGCTGCTGATAACCCATGCCATCGGCGAAATCCAGCCTCAGATAGCTGACCCGGGCCAGAAACCCTTCCACTTCCGACGCCTCCACTGCGCTGGCCCCCAGATGCTCCTCCAGGCTCTGACCAATCTGATACCGGGCCTCGGCCTCACTCAGATCGCGCCTGGCCAGGGCCAGGATACGACTCTCTTCCGATAGCAGGCCGGCCCGGTACAGGTGATACAGGGCCGGAAAGAGCTTTCTGGATGCCAGATCGCCCATGGCCCCGAAAAGGGCCAGGTCACAGGCCGGACTCCCCATTTTGGTGCCTCCGGAAGGTCAGCAGGGTGATTACAGGAGCAACATACAAAAAGCATGACAACACCCCGACAGGATTGCCAGCTTTTCGGGAGACCATTGATATTCCCGCGCCAATGGCTTTCAGGTCCCGAAACAAAAAAGGTCTGCCGCGGGAGTCCGGGGCAGACCTTGGGTTGCAGGGCAGCTTGCAGAGCCGGCGTCAGGGCCGTTCGATTTCCGCCTGCTCTCGCAGTGTCCGGACGTAGGCGTTATACTCCTGCTGGCCGTTCATCTGTGCCAGGAACTGCGCCATGTTACGGACCTCCTCGCTTTCGGTGTCCACGTCGCCGTCACTGACGTCAGTCAGGGCGATAACCACCAGGTCGGACCCAATCACAGCGGTACCGAGGCTGTACCCGTCCTCATCAGGCGTCGGCAGGGAAAATGCCCTGGCCTGAACCGGCTCGGGTACCGCGGAACGGTTACGCACCACTTCCGTATAGGCAGTCCAGTCATCACCGTCCGGGCTCAGCTGTCCCTCCCGGAGCTGGTCAAGGACCCGGTCTGCGCGCTCCTGCAGCAACGACAGGGTCTGCTCACGCTCCAGACGCTCCCGAATACGATCTGCCACTTCCTCCAGTGGCTGGGGCGCCTCCGGGTAGTGCTCTCTCACCCGCGCAACCACCGCGGTGTTCTGGTCCACATCAATCAGCTCGGTATTGAAGCCATCGTTCAGCACATCGGCTGAAAAGAGCTGACGGACGAGGCCTGCGTGATCAAAGGGCGCTTCGTTATCGTCCCGGGTAACACCGCTGCGGGTCTGCACTTCGAGATCAAACTGTTCTGCGGGGTCCTCCAGGTTTTCGGAAGAGAATGCCATGTCTGACAGTTCTGTGCGCTGACGGGCAAACTCGTCGCCGGCCCGGGCCTGGGCCAGCTGACTGCGGATTTCAGGGGCCATTTCCTCGAAAGCGGGGGGCTCGGACGTCCGGATATCCAGCAGTTTGATGAAATGGGTGCCATAGTCGGTTTCCACGGGGCCTGCCACTTCGCCCTCTTCCAGGGACAGCATGGCCTCGTCATAGTCGCCCCCCAGGTCACCCTCTCTCAGATAACCCAGGTCACCACCCTGTTCCGCTGACAGCGGATCATCGGAGAACTCCCGGGCCAGCTCAGCAAAATCCGCCCCTTCATCCAGGCGCTGCTGTATGGCCTGGATCCGCTCATCGGCGTCGTCGGCTTCCTCAATAAGGATATGGGCAGAGCGCCGTTCCTCGTAGCTCTGCTCGGCGACCAGCTCATCGTAACGCTCACGAACCTCATCCTCCGGCACTTCAATGCCCTCTGCCACCTGCTCCAGCGACAGTTCAATCCAGGCCACATCGACCGATTCGGGGCGGGTGAACTGCTGCTGGTTCTCGTTGTACCACTGCTCTACATCAGCGTCAGTAACCTCGACCTGATCGGCAACAGAGGCGGCCTCGAGCCTGAGGGTACTGAAGTCCCGGGTCTGGCTTTGGATAGCCAGCAACTGACGGGCAGCCTCCGCGGGAGCGATACCTCCGCGAACCACTGCCGTTCGAATCTGATTGCTGACGTAGTCCCGCTTGAGCAACTCACGGAATTCGGACACACCCATACCGAGATTGCGAACAAAGGAGGTGAAACTCTGCTGATTGAATTCACCGTCCACCTGGAATTGGGGCATGCTGACGATTAACTGATCAATCCCCTGGTCCGTCAGTTCCAGCCCCTGGTTGCCTGCGTCCTGGGCCAGTACTTCCGCCTGGATCATACTCTCCAGCACATCCCGGCGTATCTGGTCCTCATCCAGCAGGGTCGGGTCCGGGTTCTCCATCTCGCTGAGCTGTTGCTGGCTGGCAATCTGTACCATGCGCAGGAACTCCTGCTCGGTAATATCCTCACCGTTGACGGTGGCAACCTCCGGTTCGCCGCGGAAGCCCCCGACAATGGCGTCCATACCCCAGATTGACAGAGAAACGATCAATACAGCGATGATGATCTTGGCAATGGTGCCCTGGGCATTGTCCCGAATATCTTGAAGCATGGTCCTCCCGGATCGCTCGACCCCCCGTGCCGTCCAGATGGCACCAGGCTCAGCGTCAGGCCTCGTTCTGTGTTGCTCTGGAAACAGTCAGCCGAATCGCCCGGAACAACGGGGCCGGAACTTTACACACTGACTGAACGTAAAAAGGCGCACCCGGAATGGAATGCGCCTTGAATTCGGGCAGGGCGGCACAGGTGACTCGATACCGGCACCGCCTGCCGAAGGAGTCCGTTACTTGACGGCGTCCTTCAGAGCCTTGCCTGCCTTGAACCCGGGCACCTTGGAGGCCGGGATCTTGATCTCGGCACCAGTCTGCGGGTTGCGGCCAGTGCGTGCGGCGCGCTCCTTGACAGAGAAAGTACCAAAGCCGATCAGAGTAACCTGATCGCCTTTCTGGAGAGCGCCGGTGATGGAGTTGGTCATCGCATCCAGGGCACGGCCAGCGGCGGCCTTGGAGATATCGGCGGACTCTGCAATTGCATCGATAAGTTCGGACTTGTTCACACTAAACCCCTTCGATTTCAGGTTGGAGAAGTTCTCGGTCTGTTTATTTTTCTCGGACGTTTCCGACTATCGCATAAGCGGTCGGAGAATTCCATTTTTCACTTTTTTTATTCCCTGCGGTTGTTAACCGGTCCACGGAATAGGTCTTGATTGCGCGGGAGCCCTTGGTATTGGCTGCTTCACGGCGAAACAGTTATACCAACGGGCTCTCCGGCGTGTCAACAAAGCACTCAGCTTTTAATGTGTGTTGATTCGCTCTCCGGCGTCACTCTCGTCGTCCCGGGTGGCGCTTGCCTGGCCTTGGGTCGTCCCTGTATCGATCAGCGGCTCCGGCGTGTACTCCAGCGCGATGTCGAGTACCTCGTCAATCCACTTGACCGGGCGGATCTCCAGAGACTCTTTGATGTTGTCCGGTATCTCCTTGAGATCACGAACATTTTCATCAGGTATTATCACTGTCTTGATACCACCACGGTGAGCGGCAAGCAGTTTTTCCTTGAGGCCGCCAATGGCCAGGACCCGGCCCCGCAGAGTTATTTCGCCGGTCATGGCCACCTCCGCCCGGACCGGAATGCCGGTGAGCGATGACACCAGGGCCGTACACATGCCGATGCCCGCACTGGGACCGTCTTTAGGGGTTGCGCCCTCCGGCACATGAACGTGCAGGTCCTGTTTTTCGTGAAAATCATCACGGATTCCCAGTCCCGGTGCCCGGCTGCGAACGACGGTCAGGGCAGCCTGAATGGATTCCTGCATCACGTCCCCGAGTGAACCTGTCTTGACCACGCGCCCCTTGCCGGGCGTGACCGCAGTCTCGATGGTGAGCAGCTCACCGCCAACGGACGTCCAGGCAAGACCGGTTACCGAGCCTACCTGGTTCTTCTCTTCGGCCAGGCCGTACTTGAACTTACGGACACCGGAATAGTCCTCGAGCTTCTCCGGAGTCAGCTCAAGGGCGGTCTTCTCGCCCTTCTCCACGTGTTCCCGGACCACCTTGCGACAGATCTTGGCCAGCTCCCGCTCAAGGCCCCGCACACCGGCTTCGCGGGTGTAGTAGCGGATCAGGTCCCGGAGGGTCTGCTCCGGTACCAGCAGCTCGTCCTTCTTGAGGCCATTGGCCTTGAGCTGCTTCGGCAGCAGGTACTTGAGGGCGATATTGACCTTCTCGTCCTCGGTGTAGCCCGGAATACGGATGATTTCCATCCGGTCCAGCAGGGCCGGCGGAATGTTCATGGAGTTGGAGGTGCACACGAACATCACATCGGACAGGTCGTAGTCCACTTCCAGGTAATGATCGTTGAAGGTGTGGTTCTGCTCCGGGTCCAGTACCTCCAGCAGCGCTGAAGCCGGGTCGCCCCGGTGGTCCATACCCATCTTGTCGATCTCATCGAAAAGGAACAGCGGGTTCTTCACACCGACTTTCGACAGCTTCTGAAGCAACTTGCCCGGCAGCGCACCAATATAGGTCTTGCGGTGGCCGCGAATCTCGGCCTCATCCCGCACGCCACCCAGGGCCATACGGGTGTACTTGCGGTTAGTGGCCCGGGCAATGGACTGACCCAGGGAGGTCTTGCCCACACCAGGGGGGCCGACCAGGCAAAGTACCGGCCCCTTCACCTTCTTCACACGGCTCTGTACCGCCAGGTATTCCAGGATGCGGGTCTTTACCTCGTCGAGACCATAATGGTCCTCGTCCAGGATCTCACGGGCCTTCTCGATATCGTGGCGGACCCGGCTGCGTTTCTTCCAGGGGATGGACAGCATCCAGTCGATATAGCCCCTCACTACGGTAGCTTCCGCAGACATGGGCGACATCATCTTGAGCTTGTTGAGCTCCGCGTCGACTTTCTTGCGTGCTTCTTCCGGCAGGCCGGCCTCTTCGATCTTCTGCTCAAGGTCGTCGAAGTCACCGCCGCCTTCCCCCAGAGAGCCCATTTCCTTCTGGATGGCCTTCATCTGTTCGTTGAGGTAGTACTCCCGCTGGCTCTTTTCCATCTGTTTCTTGACCCGGCCGCGGATACGTTTTTCCACTTCAATCAGGTCAATCTCGCTGTCCAGCCGGCCCAGCAGCAGTTCCACGCGATTACGGATATCCAGTGCTTCCAGCAATTCCTGCTTTTCCGGCACCTTCAGCTCAAGGTGAGCCGCCATGGTATCCGCCAGGCGTTCCACCTCGTTGATGCCCTGCAATGCACTGGACACTTCCGAGGGGACCTTGCGGGACATCTTGACGTACTTCTCGAACTCTTCAGTGAGGGTACGGACCAGAACATCCTCTTCCCGCTCCGGCAGGGAGTCGGTCTCCAGCGGGCTGGCGGTGGCAGTCAGGTATTCACCTTCAGCCACGGCGTCCAGCCGGGCACGGGCGTTGCCTTCCACCAGCACCTTCACAGTGCCATCGGGCAGCCGCAGCATCTGCAGGACCGTGGCGAGGGTGCCCACATCGAACACATCGGAAGGGCCGGGGTCATCGGTGCCCGCATCCCGCTGAGAAACCAGCAGGATTTCCTTGCTACCCTCCATGGCCGCTTCCAGGGCCTGGATAGACTTTTCACGCCCCACAAACAGCGGAACCACCATGTGAGGGAAAACAACCACGTCCCGAAGGGGAAGCATAGGGTATTCGGTACGGGTTTCTGGAGTCGGGGTCATAAGGAATCCTCTGACGACATTTCTTTCAGCATACCACCGAACATTGGGGTTATTCGCGGGATTGCAATGTTTTTACAGGGCCTTTGCACCACAGAAATCCATCCGTGAGGCAATACTCGAAAACAGCGGACAGCGGGCACAAAAAAAGGGCGTTGCCGCCCTTTCTCTGTGCCCGGACGGATCCGGTATCAATGGCTTCAGTCTTCCGGAACTGCCTTGGCGTGGTCGCTACTGGCGTAGATCTTGAACGGTTCGGAATCGCCGTTGATCACGCTTTCGTCGATAACCACCTTGGTCACATCAGGCTCGGAAGGAATCTGGTACATGGTGTCCAGCAGTGTGGCCTCCATAATGGAACGCAGACCACGGGCACCCGTCTTGCGCTCCATGGCCTTGCGGGCCACCGCACGCAGGGCGTCATCCCGGAAGTCCAGCTCTACCCCTTCCATATCGAACAGCTTCTGGTACTGCTTGGTCAGGGCATTCTTGGGCTCCGTGAGGATCTGCACGAGGGCTTCCTCGTCCAGTTCCGTCAGGGTGGCTACCACCGGCAGACGACCGACAAACTCGGGGATCAGACCATACTTGACCAGGTCTTCTGTCTCGACATTCCGGATAATGTCGCCAGTATTCCTGGTGTCGTCCTGACTGGCTACCGAGGCCGAGAAACCGATGCTGTTCTTTTCGGTACGCTCGCGGATCACCTTGTCCAGGCCCGCAAAGGCGCCACCACAGATAAACAACATATTGCCGGTGTCCACCTGCAGGAACTCCTGCTGGGGATGCTTGCGGCCGCCCTGGGGCGGTACCGAA
Source organism: Marinobacter sp. (assembly GCF_041690615.1). Taxonomy (GTDB): domain Bacteria; phylum Pseudomonadota; class Gammaproteobacteria; order Pseudomonadales; family Oleiphilaceae; genus Marinobacter. The sequence continues at coordinate 31,461 of NZ_JAWLGY010000002.1, read as the reverse complement.
GCCACCGTGCCTTCGATCAGTTTCAGCAGCGCCTGCTGCACGCCCTCACCGGATACATCACGGGTGATGGACGGATTGTCAGACTTGCGGGAAATCTTGTCGATCTCGTCGATGTAGACGATGCCCCGCTGGGCCTTGTCAACGTCGTAATCACACTTCTGCAGCAGCTTCTGGATGATGTTCTCGACATCCTCCCCCACGTAACCGGCTTCGGTCAGGGTGGTGGCATCAGCAATGGTGAACGGCACATTGAGCATACGCGCCAGGGTTTCCGCCAGCAGCGTCTTACCACTACCGGTGGGACCGATCAGCAGGATGTTACTCTTGCCGAGCTCCACATCACCCTTGCCCTCGCCATAGCGCAGGCGCTTGTAGTGATTATAGACAGCCACCGACAGCACTACCTTGGCGCGGTCCTGGCCAATCACGTACTCGTTGAGGGTGTTGCGGATTTCCGAAGGTGTCGGCAGGCGGTCACTGGCCTCTTCCTGCGCACTCTCCTGGATTTCCTCCCGGATAATGTCGTTGCACAGGTCGACACACTCGTCGCAGATGAATACCGACGGCCCTGCAATGAGCTTACGGACTTCATGCTGGCTTTTTCCGCAAAACGAGCAGTACAGCAACTTGCCGTTATCGTCGCCCCTGCCGTTTCTTTCATCTGCCATTGAATTACCTCTGGTCTGGTTTTCGGTGCCAATGTATGGCGTGGTATGCACCGTTACCGCTTTGGAATTTCACTAGAGTACGCAGCCATACACCGATTCGACTACCGTCAGTATTATTTATTCGGGACGCGCTTATCAAGTACGGTGTCGATAAGCCCGTACTCCTTTGCCTGATGCGGGTCCATGAAGTTGTCGCGGTCGGTGTCCCTGGCGATGGTTTCCAGGTCCTGACCGGTATGCTCCGCCAGAATACGGTTCAGGGTGTCACGGATCTTGAGAATTTCCTTTGTATGGATCTCGATATCCGTCGCCTGGCCCTGATAGCCACCGAGAGGCTGATGAATCATGACCCGGGAGTTAGGCAGGCACGCCCGCTTGCCAGAAGCACCACCCGCAAGGAGGAATGCACCCATGCTGGCCGCCTGGCCAACACACAGGGTCGCCACATCAGGCTTGATAAACTGCATGGTGTCATAGATGGACATGCCGGCCGTGACCGAACCACCCGGGCTGTTGATGTACAGGTGGATGTCCTTGTCCGGGTTTTCGGACTCCAGAAACAGCAACTGCGCGACAATCAGGTTGGCCATGTGGTCTTCCACCGGGCCGACCATGAAAATGACCCGCTCCTTCAGGAGCCTTGAGTAAATATCGAAGGACCGCTCACCACGAGAGGTCTGCTCGATGACCATCGGAATCAATGCCGCGTTGGCGTCCATGGAGGAACCATCAAAAGGTTTCTGGGACATGTGTGCCTGCACTCCTTATCGGATTCGGACTGAATGGTTCTGAACAAAGAAACAGCCGGGCGGGCCGGCTGCTTCTCCTCCGGGCGCTCAGCCCGGGGCAAGTATCTGGCACTTAGCCCCGCTGTTGCTGGGCTACCTGGATGACATCGTCGTAGCTGGCTTTCTTTTCCTTAACTTTGGCCTGATCGAGGACAAAGTCAACCACTGTGTCTTCCAGTACAACCGACTCAATCTGGGCCTTCTGCTCCGGATTGCTGTTGAAGTGGGTCACCACTTCTTCCGGCTGCTCGTAGGTTGAGGCGATCTCACGAATCTTCTCGTCAACCTTTTCGTCATCCGCCTTCAGGTCGTTGGCCTTGACGATTTCCTGGAACAGCAGGCCGGTCTTGACGCGACGGGCAGCCTGGTCCTGGAAGATTTCCTTCGGCAGTTGCTGCGGATCCATCTGGCCACCGAATCGTTGTACGGCGTCATTGCGCAGACGATCAATTTCCTGATCAATCAGGGCCTGGGGAACGTCTACCTCGGTAGTTTCCAGCAGTCCGTCAACCACGTCGTTCTTCACTTTGGCAGACATGGCCTGCTTGAGTTCCCGCTCCATGTTCTTCTTCACTTCCTCACGGAAGGCTTCCTCGGAGTCGGCCTCGATTCCGAAACGCTGGAAGAACTCCTCATTCAGCTCAGGCAGCTGGGGCTCTTCCACCTTCTTGACGCTGATCTCGAACTTCGCGGGCTTACCCTTGAGGTCCTCGTTATGGTAATCCTCGGGGAAAGTCACCTCGACCTCGATATCCTCACCGGTCTTGGCGCCAACAATGCCCTTCTCGAACCCGGGAATCATCTGGCCGGAGCCCAGCTCCAGGCGATGATCCTGGGCTTCGCCGCCCTCAAAGGCCTCACCATCGATGTAGCCCTTGAAGTCAATGGTCACCGTGTCCTTGTTCTTGGACTTGCGCTTGACTTCCTTCATGGTGGCCTGCTGGCGACGCAGGTTATCGATCATCTTGTCGATATCCTTGTCGGTCACCTCGGCAACCATCTTCTCGACTTCGATCTTGCTCAGGTCACCCAGTTCGATTTCCGGCAGAACCTCGAAAACGGCAATGAACTCCAGGTCCTTGCCCTCTTCCATGGTCTTCGGCTCGAAACGGGGCCAGCCCGCCGGGGACACATCACTCTCTTCCAGTGCCTTGACGTAACTGTCGCGCATGACTTCGCCAACCACTTCCTGGCGAACGCTGTCACCGAAACGACGCTTGACCACCTTGTAGGGCACCTTGCCGGGGCGGAAGCCATTCATACGTACGGTGCGCGCGGTTTCCTGAAGACGCTTTTCAACCGCCTTGTCGATTTCCTGGGCGGGCACACCAATCGTCATCCGACGCTCGATGTTTGACGTCGTTTCAACAGACACTTGCATGGAAGTTCCTCAAATTACCGAATCAGTTAAGTGGATTTGGGTTTGGTTAAAAGGCGTAGTCTATCACGGAACAAACAATGGAGAGAATCACCTGGAACGCAGGAAATCAGGCATCGAACGGGAGGAAAGCGATTTTGTGACCGGAATGCGAAAGATGATAGCAAACTGACCGGTTTGGCCGGTAAATGGTGCGAGAGGAGAGACTCGAACTCTCACGGGTTGCCCCACTGGAACCTAAATCCAGCGCGTCTACCAGTTCCGCCACTCTCGCAAACGATGTGACCGTATCCTGCAACTTTTTCCCCGGCCTGAAAAGGCTTTGGGCCAGGCACGGAAAACAGGGAGAACAGATCAGAATAAAGAGGGAAATGGGGTGGACGAAGGGGTTCGAACCCTCGACCGCAGGAGTCACAATCCTGAGCTCTACCAACTGAGCTACGTCCACCATAATCATTTCAAACACCGCTGCCGGATGGAACCGACTGGCAGTCACCTTGCGAGACTGTGTGTCCGAGTCTACCTGAACCGCTGTTGGCGCGCCCGGCAGGACTCGAACCTGCGACCATCCGCTTAGAAGGCGGATGCTCTATCCAGCTGAGCTACGGGCGCTTGACCGTTTGCCCACCTGAACATCCAGTGTGGGTTGGTCGGGGTAGAGAGATTCGAACTCCCGACATCCTGCTCCCAAAGCAGGCGCGCTACCAGACTGCGCTATACCCCGTAACCTGAACAACAGATGCCTCAGCAAAGTTGGCGCGCATATTACCGGCGGATCCGGGAGGCGTCAACCGGCACATCACCATTTTTCTCCGGAAACTGCCGGAACACAAGCCCCCGTGTTGCGCCAGCAATTGGCGCAGGAACGGTTCCATGCGAGAATGGCCGCCTTCATTTTCACCTGACAGATATTCCCATGACCGCAGAACTCATAAACGGAAAAGAGATCGCCGCGGGCATCCGCCAGCAAGTCGCTGCCGGCGTAGAAGCCCGGCGCCAGAAAGGCCTGCGTGCACCCGGCCTCGCCGTCGTACTGGTCGGTAGCGACCCCGCCTCCCAGGTATACGTGGGCAACAAGCGCAAGGCCTGTGAGGCCGCCGGCATTCACTCCCTGTCCTACGACCTTCCTGCCGATACCTCCCAGGAAGCCCTGGAAGCACTGGTGGATGAGTTGAACGAAAACCCCGAGGTGGACGGCATCCTGGTGCAACTGCCCCTCCCCGACCACCTGGACGACGACCCCATCCTGGTGCGCATCCGCCCGGACAAGGACGTCGACGGCTTCCACCCCTACAATATCGGCCGCCTGGTCCAGCGCCAGCCTGCGCTTCGCCCCTGCACCCCCAGAGGCATCATTACCCTGCTGGACAGCATCAACACCCCCTACAAGGGGCAGCATGCGGTTATCGTCGGCGCATCCAACATTGTCGGACGCCCCATGTCCATGGAACTGCTCCTGAAGGGCGCCACAACCACGGTCACCCACCGTTTCACCAGGGACCTGGAAAAGTTTGTCGGCGAAGCGGACATCCTGATTGCGGCCGCCGGTAAACCGGGACTGATCAAGGGGGAATGGATCAAGCCCGGCGCCACCGTTATTGATGTGGGCATTAACCGGATGGCAGACGGCAAACTGCGGGGCGATGTGGAGTTCGAGGCCGCCTGCGAACGGGCGGCATACATCACTCCAGTGCCGGGCGGTGTTGGACCGATGACCATTGCCACGCTGCTGCAGAATACGCTCTATGCGGCGAATGTGCTGCATACCGACTGAGAAAGTGATTCCCCCACGGGACCAACAGCCCTTCGCGGAGTGTTACGGCCCTTCGACAGGCTCCCTTCGACAGGCTCAGGGCGAACGGCCTTATTTCTCCGTTCGCCCTGAGCCTGTCGAAGGGCCGTGAATTCCGTGGCTAACATTGATTTTCATCAACAAAAGCCGGCCAATAAAAAACCCCGCACGGCGAAAACCGGGCGGGGTTTGTGGATCAGTTCAGACAATTACTGTCCGAACTTCTCCTTCGCCTTGAGGCGGTAGGCATGCAGAAGCGGCTCGGTATAGCCGTTCGGCTGCTCGCGGCCCTTCAGAACCAGGTCCAGGGCAGCCTGGAAGGCCACGCTGTCATCAAAGTTCGGCGCCATATTGCGGTAAGACGGGTCACCCTCGTTCTGGCGATCCACCACCGCCGCCATGCGCTTCATGGTGCTGACAATCTGCTCTTCGCTGCAGATACCGTGGTACAGCCAGTTGCACAGCAGCTGGGACGAGATACGCAGGGTGGCGCGGTCTTCCATCAGGCCAACGTCATTGATATCCGGCACCTTGGAACAACCGACACCCTGGTCGATCCAGCGGACCACATAGCCGAGAATACCCTGGGCGTTATTGTCCAGCTCTTCCTGGATCTCACCTTCGGACAGGGACTTGGGATCATCCATCACCGGAACGGTGAGAATGTCATCCAGGGCCGCGCGCTGACGGCTCTCAAGCTGCTTCTGCACATCGGCCACATTGACCTGGTGGTAATGGATCGCGTGCAGGGTAGCTGCGGTCGGAGACGGAACCCACGCTGTATTGGCGCCGGCCTTCGGGTGACCGATCTTGGCTTCCAGCATTCCCTTCATCAGGTCCGGCATGGCCCACATGCCCTTGCCGATCTGGGCAACACCACGGAAACCGGTTTCCAGGCCGATGTCCACGTTCCACTGCTCATAGGCCTGGATCCAGGCAGCCTGTTTCATCGGCCCCTTGCGAATAAACGGACCCATTTCCATGGAGGTGTGGATCTCGTCGCCGGTGCGGTCCAGGAAGCCCGTATTGATGAACACGGCACGTTCTTTGGCAGCGTGGATACAGGACTTCAGGTTGACCGTGGTACGGCGCTCCTCGTCCATAATGCCCACCTTCAGGGTGAAGCGCGGCAGACCCAGGGCATCTTCCACCTTGCCAAAAAACTCGTTGGTGAACGCCACTTCTTCCGGGCCGTGCATCTTGGGCTTCACAATATAGACGGAGCCGGTAGTGCTGTTCTGGTACTGACCGTTACCCTTCAGGTCATGGATAGCGATCAGGGAAGTGATCAGGCCATCCATCAGGCCTTCAGGCACTTCACTGCCATCCTTCAGCAATATGGCCGGGTTGGTCATCAGGTGACCGACGTTGCGAACGAACATCAGGCTGCGACCCTTGAGACTCAGCTCGCGGCCATCGGCACCGGTGTATACCCGGTCAGCGTGCATGCGACGGGTCATCATCTCACCGCCCTTCTGGAAGCTCTCTTCCAGATCAGCTTTCATCAGGCCCAGCCAGTTACGGTAAGCCAGCGCCTTGTCGTCGGCATCGACGGCGGCAACGGAGTCTTCGCAGTCCATGATAGTGGTCAGGGCAGACTCCATGAGCACGTCCTTGACGTGGGCGCCGTCATCCTGGCCGATGGGATGGCTGGCATCGATCTGGATTTCGAAATGCATGCCGTTCTTCACCAGCAGGATGCCGGTGGGTTCGCTCTCAGAGCCGGTGTAACCCACAAAGCCGGCCTCGTCTTTCAGCCCGGTGGTGTCACCGTTCTGCAGCTTGACCACCAACTTGCCACCCTCAACCTGGTACTTCGCGGCATCCTTGTGGCTGCCGGAAGCCAGCGGAGCAGATTCGTCCAGCAGGTTGCGGGCAAACTCAATAACCTTCGCGCCACGGACCGGGTTGTAGCCGGGCCCCTTCTGGGCGCCGCCTTCCTCGGAGATGACGTCAGTGCCGTAGAGGGCATCGTACAGGCTGCCCCAGCGGGCATTGGCGGCATTCAGGGCGAAACGACCGTTCATCACCGGCACAACCAGCTGCGGGCCGGCCATGGTGGCAATCTCCGGGTCCACGTTGGAAGTGGAGATCTTGAACTCGCCCGGCTCGTCCACCAGGTAGCCGATTTCCTTCAGGAAGGACTTGTACTCGTCCATATTGAACGGCTGACCTTTGCGGTTGCGGTACCAGCCGTCCATTTTTTCCTGGATATCGTCACGCTTGGCAAGCAGCTCCTTGTTACGGGGCGCCAGTTCGTGGACGATCCTGTCAAATTCCGCCCAGAATTTGTCAGCGTCGACGCCGGTTCCCGGAATCGCTTCGTTGTTCACGAAATCGAACAGGTTCTTAGCGACCTGCAGGTCGCCGACTTGCACGCGTTCAGTCATCGTTGTCTGCCTCAGTGTTGTCTGTATTCCCTGAGAGACAGGGTGGCTGCGATTTCCACGTATTGTCTCTCACTCATACTTCGGGGCGCGATAGTTTACGCCATCTCCACGGTTATTTCATACCGGCGTTCGGTTTACCCCCGGCGCCAGCTGGTGCCCTCGCGGCTGTCATCCAGAATGACGCCCTTTTCCTGCAGCTCGTCGCGGATACGGTCCGCCTCGGCGAAGTTCTTCGCCTTGCGGGCGTCGGCACGGGCCTGGATCATGGCTTCGATCTGTTCCGCCGTCAGGTCACCTTCAACGCCGGCCTTGAAGAAGGCCTCCGGGTCCTGCTGAAGGATGCCCAGTATCGCCCCCAGGCGCACCAGCACTGCCGCCAGCTCAGCCACCCGGTCATTATCACCGTCACGGCGAGCCTGGTTCAGCTCGCTCGCAACCCCGTGCAACACGCTGATGGCGCCGGCGGTATTGAAGTCATCATCCATGGCTTCATGGAACTGACGGTCAAAGTCCCCTTCCGGCACGTTTTTGGCCGGCACCACGCCACGTAGCGCATGATATAGGCGCTCAAGGGTACGGCCGGCTTCTGCCAGGTTGTCCTCGGAGTAGTCCACCTGACTGCGGTAGTGGCTTGAAATCAGGAAGTAACGCACCACTTCCGGGGGGTACTTGTCCAGGATCTCCCGGATGGTGAAGAAGTTGCCCAGGGACTTGGACATTTTTTCCTTGTTCACGCGGATCGCGCCGGCGTGCATCCAGGTGTTCACGAAATGGTGACCGGTGGCGCATTCGGACTGGGCAATCTCGTTCTCGTGATGCGGGAACAGCAGGTCCGGCCCGCCACCATGAATATCAAAGGTGTCTCCCAGGCAACGGGTAGACATGGCGGAACACTCGATATGCCAACCCGGGCGACCATCCCCCCAGGGCGACGGCCAGCTGACCTCACCGGGCTTGGCCGCTTTCCACAGGGCAAAGTCCGCCGGACTCTTCTTGGCCTGCTCCACATCCACCCGGGCACCGGCCAGCAGGTCTTCCAGTTTCTTCTTGCTGAGCTTGCCGTAACCGTCAAAGCTGTTAACCGAAAAGTAAACGTCGCCGTTATCCGCCGCGTAGGCGTGGTCTTTGGAAATCAGCACCCGGATCATGGCGATGATCTCATCAATATAATCGGTCGCCCGAGGTTCTTCCGTAGGAGCCAGCACACCCAGTTTTTGCTCGTCCTCGTGCATGGCCCGGATCATGCGGTCCGTAAGGACGTCAAATGGCTCACCGTTCTCATCGGCCCGGCGCAGGATCTTGTCGTCGATATCGGTGATATTGCGCACGTAGTGGACGTCGTAGCCGCGATGGCGCAGGTAGCGGGTAATCACGTCGAAGGCCACCAGTACCCGGGCATGCCCCAGGTGGCAGTAGTCGTACACCGTCATACCACAGACGTACATGCGTACCTTGCCCGGCTGAATGGGCTGGAACTCTTCTTTTTGCTGGGTGAGGGTGTTGTATATTCTGATCACGGTTCAAGCATCCGCATTGAGCATAAATTTAAGAAATCACGGAAAGCACGAGCTTTGGGGTACGCCATTCAGGCACCGGGCAAAGGAATCCGCCGGGGAGGTCCTTCCGGGACACGCCGTGAATACGTCCCTGTAGGCTCTTCAAAAACGTCCCTGTTTTTGAAGGTCCCGGAAGGACCTCCCCGCCGGCTTCCCACCAGTTTTGGCGGGTTTACGCCTTACCCTTACCCCACGAATCCCTCAGAGTTACAGTCCGGTTGAATACCAGTCGACCAGACTCGGAAGCCGCTCCATCGAAGAAAAAGTACCCCTCCCGCTCAAACTGGTAAGGCAAGTCACCACGGGGCTGCCCCAGACTCTTCTCGACGCGGACCCTTTCCAGGCGCACCAGGGACTCCGGGTTGATATGGTCAACGAAATCACTTTCCTTGTCGCTGTCCGGGCTCTCATGGTTGAACAGACGATCGTAGACGTTGATGTCTGCCTCCACCGAGTCAGTCGCGGACACCCAGTGGATCACACCATTGGGCTTGTAACCTTCCGGATTAACGCCCAGCGTATCCGGATCATATTCGCAGCGAAGCTCGACAATGTCGCCGCTATCATCCCGGATAATCTCACGGCAGGTCATAACGTACCCGCCACGCAGGCGTACCGCCTGGTCCGGTGCCAGTCGCTTCCACTTACGGGGCGGTTCCTCCACAAAATCTTCCCGGTCGATATACAGTTCCCGGGTCCAGGGCACTTCACGGGTGCCCATATCGGGGTTCTGGGGGTGCACCGGCAGCTCCAGGGTTTCTGACCGCTCTTCCGGGTAGTTGGTCAGAACCACCTTCAGCGGACGCATGACACACATGGCCCGGGGCGCACGGGTGTTGAGATCCTCGCGAATGGCATGCTCCAGCATGCCCACATCCACAGTACCACCGGCCTTGTTCACGCCGATCATGTCGCAGAAGGTGCGGATGGACTCCGGCGTGTAGCCACGGCGACGCATGCCGGAGATCGTCGGCATCCGGGGGTCGTCCCAGCCGTCCACGAAGCCCTCGTCCACCAGCCGCTTGAGCTTGCGCTTGCTGGTAACCGTGTAATTCAGGTTCAGCCGGGCAAACTCAATCTGACGGGGCTTGCAGGGAGCCGAGATGTTATCAATCACCCAGTCATACAGGGGCCTGTGGTCCTCGAACTCCAGGGTGCACAGTGAATGGGTTATTCCCTCCATGGCATCCGAGATCGGGTGGGTGAAGTCGTACATCGGGTAAATGCACCACTTGTTACCGGTCTGGTGGTGTTCGGCATAGCGGATACGATAGAGGATCGGGTCCCGCAGGTTGATATTGGGCGATGCCATGTCGATCTTCGCCCGCAGTACCAGCTCACCGTTACCGAACTTTCCATCCCGCATGTCACGGAATAACTGCAGGTTCTCTTCCACCGGGCGATCCCGGTAGGGGCTGTTGCGGCCCGGCTCTTTAAGGGTACCGCGGTATTCGGTCATTTCCTCAGCCGACAGGGAGCAGACATAGGCCTTGCCCTTCTCGATCAGTTCCACCGCAAAATCATGGATGGCATCGAAATAGTCGGAGGCAAAGCGAACCTCTCCAGCCCAGTCATACCCCAGCCATTTCACGTCCCGCTTGATGGCATCGATGTACTCCTGCTCTTCCTTCTCCGGGTTGGTGTCGTCAAAGCGCAAGTTGCACTCACCACCGAAGGTTTCGGCGATGCCGAAGTTCAGGCAAATGGACTTGGCATGGCCGATGTGCAGGTAGCCATTGGGCTCCGGCGGAAAACGGGTGACGACCTTGCCGGTGTGCTCACCTTTGGCAATGGCGTCTTCGATCAGGCTCTGGATAAAGTTGTGGGCTTTCTTCGACTCGGCGCTCATAGTGTCCCGGAATGAAAGAAGTGGATCTGAAACCGCCTATTATACGCATAAAAGGCGGCCGGACTCATGCATGGCAGCCAAGTCTTGCGTACAATAAACGCCATATAGACGATTGACCCCTTGATACAGGAACCTTCGATGATTCTGCTGCAAACCACACACGGTGACATCAAACTGGAACTGGACTATAACAAGGCCCCGGAAACCGCCAGGAACTTCGAGCAGTACGTGCGCGACGGCTTCTACGACGGGCTGATTTTTCACCGTGTGATCAGCAACTTCATGATTCAGGGTGGCGGTTTCGAACCGGGCATGCAGCCCCGCAAGACTCGTGAACCCATCCAGAACGAGGCCGGCAATGGCCTGAGCAACATGCAAGGTACCGTGGCCATGGCACGCACCATGGATCCGCACTCTGCCACCGCCCAGTTCTTCATCAATGTGGAAAACAACGGCTTCCTTGATCATACCGCCAAGAACGCCGAAGGCTGGGGCTATTGCGTCTTTGGACGGGTGGTGGACGGCATGGACACGGTTAACCGCATACGTGCCGTACGCACCGAGAGCCAGGGTTTCCACGATGACGTACCAGCCGAAAATGTGGTGATCGAGAAGGCCGAGGTACTGGAGGACGGAGGCGAGGCGTGACCATCCGCTTCATTTCTGACCTCCACCTGGAAGAATCCCGGCCGGACATTACCGAGGCCTTCCTGGCGTTCCTCAGGGACAAGGCCATGGGCATCGAAGCCCTCTACATCCTCGGGGACTTTTTTGAAGCCTGGATTGGCGACGATGAGAAAACACCGTTGCAGAACCAGGTGGCAGAAGCCCTTCGGGAGGTCAGTAACAGTGGCACCGCCCTGTACCTGATGCACGGCAACCGGGACTTCCTGATCGGCGAGGATTTCTGCAATCGCTGCGGCGCCGACCTCCTTCCAGACCCCACGGTGGTTGACCTGCACGGCGCTCCCACCCTGCTGATGCATGGTGACAGCCTGTGCACGGCCGACGTGGAGTACCAGAAGTTTCGCGCCAACATGCGCAATGCCCAGTGGCAGCAGATGTTCCTGCAGCGCCCGCTGGCGGACCGGCAGATGGTCGCCCGCCAGTTGCGGGAAATCAGCATGGCCAAGAACCAGGGCAAGGCCGAGACCATCATGGACGTAACCCCGGAAGAAGTGGTCCGTGAAATGGAACACCATGGTGTGCAGCGCCTGATTCATGGCCACACCCACCGTCCGGCGGTGCACGGGCTCACGGCGAATGGTCTGCCGGCATACCGCATTGTGCTGGGCGACTGGGACACCCATGCCTGGTGGCTCGATGTCACCAGAGACCGGGAACCCGCCCTGCACAAGCGGCCGCTTTAAGCAGGCTCAAGGCCCTGCGACGGGAGTTTTTCATGTCGGTTTACAGAGCGCTTCAGGACCAGCGGCTCGGACTTACCGTGCTGCTGGCTTTTTTCTGGCTGCTCGTGGTCCGGCTGTGCTTCTTCCTGCAGAGCGGTGTATGGCCCGAAACGGGCAGGCTGCTGCTCAGCGACGCTGCAGGCGCAGTGGCCCTGGCAGGGCTGCTGATACTGGCCCGCTTCTTCTGGCTGAGGGTGGCACTGGTCATCGCACTGGGAAGCCTGATGACGGCCGCCGCCATGCATCTGGCGGCCCATGGCACCTACCCAAGGCTGTCCATGCTCAGCAAGGGAACTGACCCGGTGTTCCTGGCCTCATCGGTGCTCAACAGCCAACTGCTGATGCTGCCCCTGTATCTTGGCCTGGCCTGGCTGCTGGTACGCATCTACCGCTGGCTGGTGCCCATCCCGCCGCGCCGCGTTACCTTCGCCGCCCTGATGGTGTTGCTGTCTACGGGTCTCTATCTTGCTGCCTCCCATAGCCTGACCACGTCCCGCAATAACGTGGTGCTCGGATTCCTGGCACAGATACCCACTGCGGTAATGGCGCCCGCAGGATCCCTGGTAGGCGAGAGCGTTGTTAACGAAACCGCCCCTGACCGGTCGCAAACAGAGCGGGAATTCTTCGAAGCGGAGGTTGCCGGCCCGGATGTGCCGGAACCACCCAATGTCCTCCTGATCATGGTGGAAGGCCTTTCCGCGGGCTACTTTCCCTCCATCAGTGAGTACCACGGCCTGACCCCGGTGGTTTCACTGCCCGCACTGGAAGACAAACTTGCCGGGAAGGGGTTCCGGCTCTACCGGAATACCCTGAGCATGGAACGGCAGACTGACCGGGGCACCTTTGCCATTCTTTGTGGGCAGTACCCGGATTTCCAGCGTCTGTCGACAAAAATGCAGGATGTTGCCGAAGGTGAGGCCTTCCCCCTGTGCATGCCCGAGCTGCTGCGGGCCCACGGCTATACCACCGCCTACTGGCAGGCCGCACCACTCAGTTACATGAGCAAGGATCGCTTCATGCCCCGGGCAGGCTTTACCCGGGTTACCGGTTCAGAGGCCTTCGAACAGGGCGGTGAAAAGCCGGAAGGCTGGGGCCCGCCCGATCCGGTCTACTTTGCCAATGTGGCAGAACGCCTGCAGGAGCTGGACCGGCAAACGGACCGCTGGCTGGTCACCCTGCTTAACGTCGGCACCCATCACCCCTTCGATACCGGCGGCGAGAACGCCGACGGCGAAGACAGCCAAGACCCCCTGCCCACCGAGCCCTTGAAAGCCCGGCGCAATGCCTTGCGGGTTATGGAACAGAGCCTGATCGACTTTCTGGATGACCTGGAAGCCGCGGGCGTTCTGGACAATACCCTGATCATCCTGACCTCCGACGAGTCCGGCGGATTTGTGCGACAGGATCAGGAGTCCTTCCCCCTTAACGGCAACACCGGAGTACTGGCGGTACGCCCTCCGCGCGCGGAAGCCCTGGAGCAATATGCCGACCGGGACCGCATCGTCGCCCAGCTGGACCTTCCGCTGACCATTCTCGACGCAACCGGCGCCAGCGAGCCGCCCCTGACCATGACGGGCCGGAGCCTGTTGAGCCGTGATACCGCTCCCCGGGACCTGTTGCTGGCCGACACTTATACCGGCATGAAATTCTTCCTGCGGGAGAGCGGTGAACTGCTGGCGTGCACAGAGAGCCTGCTGCGCTGCGAGACATGGGCCTTTGAACCCGGTCGCCTGTTCGGTACCCTGACTCCAACCGACAACGAGCCATTTCTGACCCTGGCACAGCGGCTGCGGCTGTTCGGCGAGTCCGCCCGACTGCCCACAGGCCCGTCTGCCGGCACCGAGTAATGCGACTATTTATTGATTCACTCGGCATTCTGCGACGGCACCGTCGCAGTTTGCTGCTGTATCACCTGTTCTTCACCGGTCTGACGCTGGCCCTTCTGGGCCCGGTCCTCGGTGCACTGCTATCGGCCCTGGAGCCGGTAACCGGAGCCGGTGCCATCAGCACTGGCGGTATAGCCACCTTTTTGCTGTCACCAGGTGGTCTCATCTGGATGGCTGCCACCCTGACCGCCCTCACGGCGACCCTGACCCTGGAACAGGCAGGCATGACTGTCATTGCCTCGTCTGTCGAGCGCAGCGGTGAGTACCGGCTCGCCCTGGCAGCACTCTGGCACATGGCACTGAGATCCGGAAGGCTGCTCTGGCTAACTGTCCTCCAGGTGCTTGGCCACATGGCCCTCGCCCTGCCCTTCCTGCTGATCGTTGCCCTGGCCTGGTGGGGGCTGCTGTCATCCTACGAAGTGTACTTCATTCGCCTCACCCAACCACCCCAACTCTGGTGGTTTCTGGCCATTGCCGGAACCGCCCTCGCCGGCATGATCACCTGCAATGGCTGGCTTTTCCTGCGCTGGAGCCTGGCCGAGCCCATTGCCACCCTGGAACAGACAACTGCCATCAAGGCACTGACCGCCAGCAGCAAACGAATTCACGGCAGCAAACGGGCGCTGCTGGCTCCGCTGGCGGTTGGCACAGCGCTGTTATTGGTCCTGCCAATCCTGTTCACCTGGCTGTTCCAGTTACTGGGCACACCTTATCTGGCTCTCATGCCCTCCAGCCCCCGCGCCTTGCTGCCGGCCATAACGGCGTACATTGCACTCTACCTGCTGTTCATGGTTGCCGTAACCTTTGCGCTTTTTGCTGGTTACAGCGCGCTCATCTACCGGGTCTACCTCGCCACCAGTGGCCACTCCCGGAAACATCATGCGGCTCCTCCACCGGCCAATACCGGAGCCCGGGCCTGGCTCGTCGAGGGCGTCCTGATTGTTGCGGTGCTGGTCCAAGCGAGCCTGGTAGTCAGCGCCTTCGGTACGCCGGAACAGGTCACGATCACCGCCCACCGGGGCAATGCCTTCGCCGCCCCGGAAAATTCCGCGAGTGCCATCAACCGTGCCATCGAAGATGGTGCCGACTACCTGGAGGTTGATGTACGCATGACCCGGGATGGCAAGCTCGTGCTATGGCACGATGCGGACCTTACTCGACTTCTGGGCCGGCGGGAGCGGATATCGGCACTGCTCTGGGACGACATCCGCGAACTGGATGCCGGCAGCTGGTTCTCTCCGGATTTCGCCGGGGAACCCATTCTCACCCTTGAGCAGCTAATCACCATGGCCCGGGGCAGGGCCGGCCTTTTTCTGGACCTGAAACCGGATCACAACAGCCGGGACCTTGCCCGGAGGGTGGTTGAGCTCCTGCAGCGGGAAAATGCCGTGGAAGGCACCATCATCGCTGCGGCCGAACGCCACATCCTGAATGAAACCAGGACCCTGGAGCCCGCCCTGCGCACCGCCCTGCTGGCCGAGTTCGTAATCGGCCCGCTGGACAACGGACAGTTCGACATCCTCGGCCTGCGGTACAACCAGGCCAGCGCAGCCGCCGTCGCACGGGCCCGGCAACTGGACTACGAGCTGCACGTATGGACCGTCAACCAGCCGGCGGAAATGTCCCGCATGATCGACATGGGGGTGGACAACATCATTACCGACCGGCCGGACGTGCTGGCCCGGCTGTTATCAGCCCGGGAAGAACTTACAGATGGGGAACGCCTGGCGCTGAAGTTGCGGAACTGGCTGAGATAGCACTGGTCCTCAGGCATGCCTGCGAGGCAAGGTATCAGGGGAGCTCCGCCGGCTCCCGATAGGTTTCCACACGCTTCAGCCAGCCCGGCAACCACTGATCCCGCTCTATCGCATTTTCCGCCCGTTGCGCTCTGGCGGTCAGCACCGAGGCTGCGGCCTGGCGAAAAGCCGGCAGAGCCTCCTGCCCGGCCGCCGGCAGCTCCATGATCTCCAGTACCTGCAGCAGGCCCCAGCCGGTACCGTCATACCGCTCCGATTCGGCCAGCCCCTCCCCCTTGAAGTTGACGTAGTCAATCAGGGCGTAGGCGCCGCCCGGCGTTTCCGCCAGCCGGATAATCTTGAGACGGGTGGCGGCCGGATCACCTGACGCTGATGCAATCTGTTCAAGGCCAGTCCGGGCCCGCTGCAGCAGAAAAGCCGTCTGTGCTGCCTGTTCATGCTCCAGCATACGCCGCAGCGCCTCAATGCGCTCATCACGCTCTTCAGCCTGCAGGAAAGCCTCACGGTCGGGCCAGGGTGCCCCGTGCCGGACCTGCGCCACTAACCATGGGGGAAGCTCCACACCCTGCCCTTCCAGAAAACTCACCAGTGCCGGAAAGCTTTCCGTAAAGGGACCATTCACCCCTTCGGGATACCAGATAAAATGGCCGATTCCGAGGGACGGAAATGCCTCGCCCCGATTCCAGTGCACCAGGCAGGATCGCCGGGAGGCACACTCGTTCCGGTAGACCTGCCGCCCGATCCACGCCAGGTGCTGTTCGGACAGATCCAGCTGCAGCTGTTCATCTGAAGCAGGTGAGAAGCCCCCCGGGGCACAGCCTGGGGCAGACAACAACAGGACCCCGACCATCAACACCCAGCCGGCGGCGACCCCGAAAGCCGAACAACGTTTCAACGGATACATCCATACTCCTTCTGGCACCGCAGTCAGTGTACCCCGGGACCGGCACCAAAACGCTCAAGCGCCGGCCCGCCGGGACCCGATTCCGGACTAGCCGGCAGTTCGAATCCCCAGCGACGTATATCAAATCCCCAGGTCTGGTGAAACCGCCGCATATCCGGCGCCAGCTGCTCCATGATGTACGCCTGCTCTGACGGAGCCAGCCTGCGGGGACGCCGGGGCGACACCGACGCCAGTATCTGCTGCCCGGAACGCCGAACGGAGGCCGGCATGCCCTGGGTCACCCGCCCCAGGGGTGAGCGCTTGACCCACCGCTCAAGGGTGCTCTGGACCCGGGTCTGGTTGGCCACACCAAATGATGAAGGCCGGTAATGGTCATCAATATCCAGGAAACGACAGACCTTCGCCACCACCTGCTCCGGGGAGGCTTTCAGTTCGTCGAAGTCCAGCACCAGAAAGTCCCGCTCTGGGAACAGCCGCTGGAACTGGGCCAGTTGCAGGTAGTAGCTGGAGGTGTTGATCAAGTGATCATCCACAATACGGTCGTTGAACGCCACATCCCGCAGCATGTAGTTATAGTGGGAGACGATGCGGTCCAGCGGATTACGGACAATATAGAGAAACTTCGGCCGGATACCATAGCCATGAATACGCTGGGGCACACCGGTTTCCCGCGGAAACTTGGTATAGCCGGTGGAGGCTTCCATGGCGTAACGATGAACCCCTGGATCGAAATTCCAGAGCTGGCTGTAGGTGTCGACGCTCAACCCGTGACGCTGGCGGGACGAAAAATATTCCGGTTCCTTGGTCAGGGCGGGACAGATCTGCGGATGGCCTGACAGGTAATCGTAGAGGGACGACGTACCGCATTTCATGGCTCCGATAATCATCAGGTAACCGTTGTACGGTATATTCCCTGGCATCCTGGCCTCCTGTCTGGTGCTCTGCAGGTTCGGCAACCTGCTGGCATGGTGGACTTCCCGTATCACCTGCCGAAACTAACCAATACCTCCACCGGCAACAAGTGCGTCATTACTGTACAGTTCCCCCATCTCAGGCATAAAAAACCCGGCCAGGGGCCGGGATATAAGGCGAGGGGCCTGGAACTCTTACTGCTCTACAAACGCACGCTCAATGACATAATGCCCCAGGTCACCGGCGCGGGCTTCACGGAACCCCATGTCGTCCAGGATGCGGCAGGTGTCCTTCAGCATGCTGGGGCTGCCGCACACCATGAAGCGATCATTCTCCAGATCAAACTCCGGCAGGCCCAGGTCGCGGGTCAGTTTGCCGTTTTTCATCGCGTCGGTGAGACGACCTTCATTACGGAACGGCTCGCGTGTGACGGTCGGATAGTACAACAACTTGCCGTCTACCATTTCCCCGAAGTATTCGTTCTTCGGCAAGCCTTCTATTTCGTCCTGGTACGCCAGCTCGGAGATATAGCGGACACCATGGGTCAGGATCACCCTGTCGAAGGCTTCGTACACTTCCGGGTCCTTGATGATGCTCATGAACGGCGCCAGCCCGGTACCGGTGCTGATCAGCCACAGGTTCTTGCCCGGCAGCAGGTTATCAAGAATCAGCGTGCCGGTAGGCTTGCGGCTCACCAGGATCTCGTCACCCACCTGGATCTTCTGCAAACGGGAGGTCAGTGGACCATCCGGCACCTTGATGGAGAAAAACTCCAGCTCTTCCTCGTAGTTCGCACTGGCGATACTGTAGGCCCGCATCAGTGGCTTGCCGTCGGTCTCCAGCCCGATCATGGTGAAATGACCGTTCTTGAATCGGAATCCGGGGTCACGGCTGGTCGTGAAGCTGAACAGGGTATCGTTCCAGTGCCGTACGCTGGTCACCGTCTCTACGTTCATCTTGCTCATGTTCGTCAATCCACCTGAATGTCTGAATGCCTTACGAAAAGCTTCGGGAGCCTTGGGTAACTACGTTGTGCGTATGATAACCGACGTGTAACCTATCGATGAAATGGGATATTTTCATAACGTTATTCGAGAAAACCGATTATGAAGTACACTTTCCGACAACTCGAGGTCTTCCTGGCCGCGGCCCATTTCCAGAACATCACCCGGGCCGCCGAGTCACTGGCGATGTCCCAGTCAGCCGCCAGCAGTGCTTTGAAAGAACTGGAAAGCCAGTTTGATATCAAGCTCTTCGACCGTGTGGGAAAACGCCTGCAACTGAACGAGCTGGGCCGCCTTTACCGCCCAAAGGTCGAAAGCCTGTTGGCCCAGGCCGGCGAACTGGAACAGGCATTCAGCCACCATACGGAAGTTGGCGCCCTCAAGGTCGGCGCCACGCTTACCATAGGTAACTATCTGGCCGTTGGGGTCATGGCCCAATACATGAATTCCCCTACACAACCCCGTGTTTCATTGGAAGTAGCCAATACCAGCACCATCGCCCGACGGGTTTCGGACTTTGAACTGGATATCGGATTAATCGAAGGTGAACTCCAGGCACCAGAGCTGGAGGTTATCCCCTGGCGCAATGATGAGCTGGTGATCTTCTGTTCACCGGATCATCCCCTTGCCAGCAAGCGAGGCCTGACAGACGAGGACCTGGTGTCCGCCACCTGGATTGCCCGGGAGCAAGGCTCCGGCACTCGGCAGACGTTCGAGCGGGGTATGCATGGTCTGTTACCCAAACTGAATATTCTTCTGGAACTGGAGCACACAGAAGCTATCAAGCGTGCCGTGGAGGCCAATCTTGGTATCGGGTGTCTGTCGAAGGTCTGTCTTGAGGATGCTTTTCGGAGGGGGGCACTCGTGCCACTGCAGGCTGCCGCCCACCGCCGGTTTGATCGGCAGTTTTATTTCATTCTGCACAAGCAAAAGTACAAAAGTGCCGGCATTGATCGATGGATGGAGCTTTGCAGAAAGCTTGGATAACAGCCATGAAGCAATCTCCCACAAGCGCCTCCACCAGACTGGCGACTTCTCCATAGTTTAAGGGAGACGGGCCGGAGAGGTTTTTCCGGAACCTGGAGCGCCAGGGTCCAGAAAAGTGTTCCCAACCCGACTTGCTGGAACTGTAGTGATAACGCCGCCTTACCAAGTACTCGCGGGATCAGTTTTAGCTATTGTGATTGATCGGCCCACTGTGAAAACGGAACTCCTCATCAGGCGCTTCTATCAGGGCCTTCTCAATAGCAAGAAACTCCCCCACTCTGTCATCGACCGGCCCACCATTCGCCTGCTCCGCCAGCTTCAGATAATCCTGATAGTGCCGGGCTTCAGATTTCAGCAGACTGTTATAGAACTCCGCCAACTTATCGTCCAGAAACGGCGCCAGGGCCGCAAACCGCTCACAGGAACGCGCCTCGATAATCGCGCCGACAATCAGCACATCCACCAGCCGGCCGGGGTCCTCGGTACGCACCAGCGACCGCAGCCCTGCCGCATAGCGCGCCGGCGACAGATGACAGTACTCAACTCCCCGCTTCTTCATGATCGCCAGCACCTGCTCAAAGTGCCGTAACTCCTCCCGGGCCAGCCTGGACATCTTGTTCAGCAGATCGGTGTTGTCTACGTAACGGTACATCAGGCTCAGCGCCGTCGACGCAGCCTTCTTCTCACAATGGGCATGGTCAATCAGCATGAGGTCCTGGTTCGCCAGGGCATTGTCGATCCACTGTTGAGGGGTGCGGCAGGGCAAGAAATCGTGAATTTCGGCAAGGGCGGCGCTGGTGTCAGACATAACGGAATCCGGCTGAAGGTTCGGTTGGCGCGGGGAGTATACACCAGGATATGTTCAGTCTCCGACCATAGGCCAGCTTAACTTTACCCCCTGATTCCTATAGAATGCAGCGCCGATTCGTGGCCTTTTCCACACAACAACGCCCGCCAGCTCACGGGTCCGCGCGGGCTTCCCCAACTGATGAGGGTCTATATCGTGTTAGAAGCATATCGTGAACACGTTGCAGAGCGCGAAGCTCTGGGCATCCCCCCCAAGCCTTTGAACGCCGAGCAGACCGCCGAGCTGGTGGAACTGCTGAAAAACCCGCCCAAGGGCGAGGAAGAGTTCCTGGTCTATCTGCTGGAAAACCGCATTCCGCCGGGCGTTGATGAAGCCGCCTACGTGAAGGCCGGTTTCCTGTCCGCCATCGCCAAGGGCGAGGCAACCAGCCCGCTGCTGAACAAAGAAAAAGCCGTTGAGCTGCTGGGCATGATGCAGGGTGGCTACAACATTGCCACCCTCGTTGAGCTGCTGGACAACGATGAGCTGGCCAAGCTCGCCGGTGAGAAGCTCAAGAAAACCCTGCTCATGTTCGACGCCTTCAACGACGTGAAGGAAAAAATGGACGCCGGCAATGCCGTCGCCAAAGAGGTTGTTGAATCCTGGGCCAACGCCGAGTGGTTCACTACCAAGAAAAAGGTTCCCGAGAGCACCAAAATGGTGGTGTTCAAGGTAACCGGTGAAACCAACACCGATGACCTGTCTCCGGCCCCGGATGCCTGGTCCCGCCCGGACATCCCCCTGCATGCCCGCGCCGCCTATAAAATGGAACGTGATGGCCTGAAGCCGGACGAGCCCGGCGTCACCGGTCCAATGCAGCAGATTGATGAAATCAAGAGCAAGGGCCTGCCGGTTGCCTTCGTGGGTGACGTGGTTGGTACCGGCTCTTCCCGTAAGTCTGCCACCAACTCTGTACTGTGGTTCTTCGGCGAAGACGTTCCGGGCGTGCCCAACAAGCGTGCCGGCGGTGTCTGTATCGGTAACAAGGTTGCCCCGATCTTCTTCAACACCATGGAAGACGCAGGCGCCCTGGTATTCGAAGCACCCGTAGACGACATGAACATGGGCGACGTGATCGAGATCCGTCCCTATGAAGGCAAGATCCTGAACGAGGCTGGCGAGACCATCTCCGAGTTCAAGTTCAAGTCTGACGTGATCCTGGACGAGGTGCAGGCCGGTGGCCGTATCCCGCTGATCATTGGCCGTGGCCTGACCACCAAGGCCCGGGCGGCTCTGGGCATGGGCGCCACCGATATCTTCCGCCTGCCGAAGGACCCGGAAGCCGGCACCAAGGGCTTCACCCTGGGCCAGAAGATGGTCGGCAAGGCCTGTGGCCTGGAAGAAGGCCAGGGCGTTCGCCCGGGCACCTACTGCGAGCCTCACATGACCACCGTGGGTTCCCAGGACACCACTGGCCCGATGACCCGGGATGAGCTGAAAGACCTGGCGTGTCTGGGCTTCCAGGCAGACCTGGTGATGCAGTCGTTCTGTCACACCGCTGCCTACCCGAAGCCGGTTGACGTGGAAATGCAGCACACCCTGCCGGACTTTATCCGCACCCGTGGCGGTGTGTCCCTGCGTCCGGGTGACGGTATCATCCACTCCTGGCTGAACCGTATGCTGCTGCCAGACACCGTCGGCACCGGCGGTGACTCACATACCCGCTTCCCCATGGGCATCTCCTTCCCGGCCGGTTCCGGCCTGGTAGCCTTTGCTGCGGCCACCGGCGTTATGCCGCTGGACATGCCGGAGTCCGTTCTGGTGCGCTTCAAGGGCGAAATGCAGCCGGGCATCACCCTGCGTGACCTGGTCCATGCCATTCCGCTGTACGGCATCAAGGAAGGCCTGCTGACCGTTGAGAAGAAAGGCAAGATCAACGAGTTCTCCGGTCGCATCCTGGAAATCGAAGGCCTCGAGCACCTGACCGTCGAGCAGGCGTTCGAGCTGTCTGATGCCTCCGCCGAACGCTCTGCAGCCGGTTGTACCATCAACCTGTCCGAGGAGTCTGTGGCCGAGTATCTGCGCTCCAACATCACCATGCTGCGCTGGATGATTGCCGAAGGTTACGGCGACCCCCGTACCCTGGAGCGTCGCGCCCAGCAGATGGAAGAGTGGCTGAACGATCCGAAGCTGATGCGCGCCGACAAGGACGCAGAGTACGCCCACGTGGTGGAAATCGACCTGGCCGACATCAAGGAGCCCATCGTCTGCTGCCCGAACGACCCGGACGATGCCAGGTTCCTGTCCGAAGTCGCCGGCGACAAGGTGGACGAAGTGTTCATCGGCTCCTGCATGACCAACATCGGTCACTTCCGCGCGGCCGGCAAGCTGCTGGAGCAGAACAAGGAGCCCCTGAAGACACGTCTGTGGATGTCTCCGCCCACCAAGATGGATCAGCAGCAGCTGATGGACGAGGGCTACTTCAACACCTACGGCACCGCCGGTGTTCGCACCGAGATGCCGGGCTGCTCCCTGTGTATGGGCAACCAGGCACGTGTAGCCGCCAAGTCCACGGTTCTGTCCACCTCTACCCGTAACTTCCCGAATCGCCTGGGCGATGGTGCCAATGTGTACCTGACCTCTGCGGAGCTGGCAGCGGTGGGTGCGGTACTGGGCAAACTGCCGACGCCGGCGGAGTACATGGAGTACGCCAAGGACCTGAACAGCATGTCGGCGGAAATCTACCGCTACATGAACTTCGACCAGATGGAAGAGTATTCCGAAAAGGCGAAGTCTGCTCAGGTAGCCTGATGTCAGGGCCCGACAAGATCGGGCCCCTGAACGACGAAAAACGCCAGCCTTCAGGTTGGCGTTTTTTTATGGCTGAACCCCGGCAACTCACTCCGGAGTTTTGCCATCGTTGGGTTTGTCCAGAAAAAAGGCTCCCGCAGGAGCCTTTAAGTCAAAGGTGAGCCTACACCCGTTCGTTACCGCTCGATATGCTGGTACTCGCCGGCATCCGACGTGGCCAGGCTGACTGCCATGATGGCAATCCAGGCAGCGATAAAGCCGGGGATAATTTCATAGACACCGGGGCCGCCCATGAACTCTGCGTTCCAGCCCAGGGTAATCCAGATCATTACCGTTGCCGCACCAACCACCAGACCCGCAATGGCACCGGCACCGTTAGTACGTGGCCACATCAGGGAGAGGATGATCAGCGGACCAAAGGCGGCGCCGAAGCCTGCCCAGGCGTTGCTCACCAGTGCCAGTACCTGGGAGTCAGGGTCGGAAGCGATCAGTGCCGCCACCAGACCTACCGCGACCACACAGACACGGCCCACATTGACACACTCACGATCCGTTGCTTCCTTGCGCAGGAAAAGACGATAGAAATCTTCGGTCAGTGATGAGGATGAGACCAGCAACTGGCTGGAGATGGTACTCATGACCGCTGCCAGCAGCGCCGCGTAAAGGAAGCCGGTAATCAGCGGATGGAACAGCATGTCGGCCAGGATGATGAAGATGGTTTCCGGGTCGGCCACATCCAGGTTATTTCGCAAGGCGTAGGCCCGCCCGAAGATGCCCAGGGAAATAGCACCAATCAGGGAGATACCCATCCAGGTCATGCCGATGTTCCGGGCAATGGGTACATCCTTCAGCGTGCGGATGGCCATGAAACGCACAATGATATGGGGCTGGCCGAAATAACCCAGGCCCCAGGTCACGGCAGAGAGCCAGCCAATAACGGTCAGCCCCTCGGTCCAGGACAACAGCGTCGGGTCCGCTTCGTTGAGGGTTTCAGAGGCCTGGGCAAAACCGCCACCACCCTCGCCAAAAAGCACAACCGCCGGCATGATAACCAGCGCCAGCATCATGATGCAGCCCTGCACGAAGTCGGTCATGCTCACAGCGAGGAAGCCACCCACCACGGTATAGGCCAGCACCACGCCCAGGGTGATGAGAATGCCCACCGCATAGTCACTCATACCCGGCACATTGATAATTTCAGAGAACGCACTCTCGAACAGCTTGCCGCCGGCTACCAGGCCAGAGGCTGTGTAGACCGCGAAGAAGATCACGATGACGATGGCCGAAACCGTTCGCAGGGACAGCGCCTGAGTCGGGAACCGGTTTGCCAGGAAGGCCGGAATGGTGATGGCATTGCCGTAATGGACCGTCTGTTCCCGCAGGCGCGGAGCGACAATCACCCAGTTGATGAACGCACCAACAAACAACCCGATACCGATCCAGGCATCAGCGAGGCCGGACACGAACAGTGCGCCGGGCAGACCCAGCAGCAACCACCCGCTCATATCGGAGGCGCCGGCAGACAACGCCGCCACTTTCGGGCTTAACGCCCGGCCGCCCAGCATGTAGTCCTCTGAGGACGATGTCGACGTGCGCATCGCGTAAAGGCCGATGGCAATCATCAGCGCAAAGTAGATAAACAGACTAATCCATACACCCGTAGCCATGTAATTCCTCCGGTTCATGGGGTCGGACTGCATACCGACCGTGTTGCACGCCAGCGGTACCAGGGCACCGGCAGGCGTTGCGGTTTATTGTTCTGCCCGGGTGAACCCCCGGCGTTACCTTGCTTTTACTTTCCTTGTGACGACCGGAGGGTTACCCCTCCGTTTTATCCACTTTCTCAACCCCCAGCGACAGCAGGGACGCATTGCCCCCGACCGCCGTGGTGTTGATGGTGCGGGTACGTTCTGTGGCAAACCGCAAAATGTAGTGAGGTCCACCGGCCTTCGGGCCGGTGCCGGACAGGCCCCGTCCGCCAAACGGCTGGACACCCACCACCGCCCCGATCTGGTTACGGTTGATGTAGGTGTTGCCTACCTTTACCCGCTTCTCGATGTACGCTGCGGTTGCCTCACTCCGGCTGTGGATACCAAGGGTCAGGCCATAGCCGGCTGCGTTAATGCTGTCGATCACCTCATCCAGCTTTTCCGCCTCGTAACGGACGACATGGAGAATCGGGCCGAAGTGTTCCTTCTCCAGCTGGTAGATACCGTCAATACCGTAGGCCGTCGGCGCAATGAAACATCCGTTGTTGCAGGACTCCGGCACCGGCGTTTCGGCGATAAACCGGGCACCGGAGCGACGCAACTCGTCAAGATGCTGCTGCAGGCCGGAACGGGCTTCGTCGTCGATTACCGGCCCGACGTCTGTGCTGTGCAGCGCGGGGTCACCCACCGACAACTCCTGCATGGCCCCCGCCAGAAGGTTCTCCATCCGCTCAGCAACATCTTTTTGCACATACAGCACCCGCAGTGCAGAACAACGCTGGCCGGCACTGGCAAAGGCAGACTGAAGCACATCCCGTACCACCTGCTCCGGCAAGGCACTGGAATCCACAATCATGGCGTTCTGACCGCCGGTTTCCGCGATCAGGGGTACAATGGCACCCTTTCGTTCCGCCAACTGGCGGTTGAGCAGATGCGCCACGATGGTTGAACCGGTAAAGGCCACGCCGGAAATGCGCTCATCCGGCACCAGTGCGCCACCGATCGTTGCACCATCACCGGGCAGGAACTGCACCACATCAGCCGGAAAGCCCGCTTCCAGCATCAGCTCATAGCCGCGGGCAGCCACCAGGCTGGTCTGCTCAGCCGGCTTGGCGATCACCGCATTCCCGGCCACCAGGGCGGCCATCATCTGACCAGTGTAAATGGCGAGGGGAAAGTTCCAGGGGCTGATACAGAGAAATACACCCCGCCCTTCCAGGTAGAGCTCGTTGCTCTCGCCGGTGGGACCAGGGAGTGCGATGGCACGACCGAAGCGGGAGCGGCCCTGAATGGCGTAGTAACGACAGAAGTCCACTGCCTCACGCACTTCATCAATCCCGTCCTGCAGGGTCTTGCCAGCCTCACGACAGCAGATGGCCATCAGCTCTTCCATATGCTGCTCCATCAGGTCCGCATAGCGTTCCAGACAGGCGGCTCGCTCTTCCACCGGCCGCTCGTTCCAGGCTGCAAAACCCCGGCTGGCAACGTCCAGGGCTTCCCGGGCGTGGGTCTCCGTAGTCCACGTGACCTGCCCTACCCGGTCGCTGCGGTTATGGGGCGCCGTCACCTCGGTGGTCTCGCCGTCGCTGCGCGTCTGGCCACCGATAACCGGTGCTGCCTGCCAGGTCGTGGCGGACCATTGCGACATCTTTTCCATCAAGGGTGCCCGGTCTCTTTCCACGTGGATGTTCATACCCCGTGAATTGCGGCGCTCCGCCCCGTAGATATCACCCGGCAGGGCAATGCGATCGTTGGGCAGGGTGTCGTACTTTTCCAGCTCATCCACCGGATTTTTCACCAGTTCCTCGATGGGCGTTCTGGCGTCCACCAGCCGGTGAACAAACGAGGAGTTGGCACCGTTTTCCAGCAGGCGGCGTACCAGATACGGCAGCAGGTCCTTGTGGGCCCCCACCGGGGCGTAGATCCGTACCGGAACGTCTTCATGCTCGAGAATCGTGTTATACAACGCATCGCCCATACCGTGCAGACGCTGAAACTCGAAGCGCCGCCCCTTC
Organism: Marinobacter sp.; assembly: GCF_041690615.1. Classification (GTDB taxonomy): domain Bacteria; phylum Pseudomonadota; class Gammaproteobacteria; order Pseudomonadales; family Oleiphilaceae; genus Marinobacter. The sequence goes on along the minus strand of NZ_JAWLGY010000002.1, from coordinate 4,859 downwards.
TGGCGAGCCATGGCCAGCACAGACGCTACCGTATGGGCGTTGTGGGACGCCAGCTGGGGGTACAGACCGCCCTCGGTATAGTCACTGAGCAGAAACCGAAGACAGGCCAGGTAGGAGGTGTCAGTGGCCTCTTTACGGGTAAAGACCGGGTAGCCGTCCTCACCCATCTGCTGGCTGAGCTTGATCTCGGTGTCCCAGTAGGCGCCCTTCACCAGGCGGATGGGAATTTCGTCCCCCTGCTCCTTTGCCAGCTTGTTCAGCCAGCACAGCACCGGCAGAGCGCGCTTGGAGTAGGCCTGCACCACCATGCCGAATCCGCCCCAGCCCCGGGAGACACCATTATTGAAGACTTTCTCGAAGAGTTTCAGGGACAGCTCCAGGCGGTCCATTTCCTCCGCATCGATGGTAATGGAGACGTCCTTTTCACGGGCAAACCGAAGCAGCTCTACCAGCGTGTCATGCAGCTCTGTGAGCACCTGGTCTTCCTGGGCTTCCTCGTAGCGGGGATGCAGGGCAGAGAGTTTGATGGAAATCGATGGCCGTGGCGCCTTGTCGGTCGGATAGCTGTCATTGCCAACGCTCTCAATGGCGTCCCGATAGGACTTCAGATACCGGGCCGCGTCGTCACGGGTCATGGCAGCTTCACCGAGCATATCGAAGGAGTAGGTGTAGCCCTGATCGCGATATTCCCGTGCGTTCTTGAGGGCTTCGTCGATATCCCGCCCCAATACGAACTGCTTGCCCATGATAGCCATGGCCCGATACATGGCGCTGCGGATGACCGGCTCGCCACTACGTTTGACCAGCCGCTTCCATATGCTGGACGGAGAGCCGTCCAGGCGCTTGTCCATTTTCACCACGCGGCCGGTCAGCAGCAGTCCCCAGGTTGAAGCATTAACCAGGGTAGATTCACTGCGCCCTACATGCTTTTTCCAGTCTGCCGTGGAAATCTTGTCCTGTATCAGAGCGTCAGCGGTATGGCTGTCCGGAATACGCATCAGGGCTTCCGCCAGGCACATGAGCAGGATGCCTTCTTCCGTATCCAGGCTGTACTCCTGCAGCAGCGCATCCACCATATGGACGGCATCATCCTGCTCGCGCACCTTGCGAATCAGGTCGGTGGCGGTGGCGGTGACCGCCTTTTTCTCGGCGGCATCGCTGCGTGCCAGCTTCATCAGCTCACGCACATACTCAGACTCATCCACCGTGTAGTTTTCAACGATAGACTGCCAGAACCAGGATCTCGGCTTTTCCTGGAACGCAGGGCCCAGAACATTGGATGCGGAAAACATATCAGGCCTCACTGACTACAGATCAATTTAATGAATAAGTAATCTAGTTCGACAGAGCCCGATTGACCTTCGAATTCCTACGGACTGTTTTCAATATTCAACGGAATTTCGGTTTACACCCATTGCCAGAGTGTTTATTGCCGTGAACGGAGCTGGGTCGGAGTCAGGCCGCGATGCTTTCGTAGCGCTGTGGTGAAGGCGGATTGACTGGAAAATCCTGCCCGGGAACTGATGTCGGCCACAGACAGATGCGTGGTCCTCAACATCTCGCAGGCCTGGTCAAGTCGGGTATTGAGCAGGAACCGGTAAGGGCTGGTGGCCATGGCCTCCCGGAACAGTTCGTGGAAACGGCTGGGGCTCAGACAGGCCTGGGCAGCAAGATCCTCTACGGTGATTCGCTGGCTCAGGTTTTCCAGCACATACCGGCGCAGGGTTTCCGGGTCCAGCCCCGGCCGGTGCCGCGGCGCATTCTCCATGCCCTGCTCAAGGCGACCCGCCAGGGCAAGCAGGATGGCCGTAGCCAGGTGGTTACGGATGCCATGATCCGTGGACGAGCGGCGGATCTCCCCGGCAGACAGCTGGACCAGCTGCTGCAGATGGGGGTCCAGGCCAATGGTGGCAGGGCGCCGGAAAAGCCGGTCGATGGCGAGAAAATCCTGGTAGTGCGGCTCGTGAAGCTGCGGGTGCCAGGCATCCACGTTGATGACCAGCACCTGGTTCTCGCGGCCACCGGAAAATTCGTGGCGAATATCCGCCGGCACCAGGCAGGCTCGCCAGGTGTCCAGGCGGCCTTCACGACCGTTAACGCTGACCTCCGCGCCACCATAGACACCGATCACCGCCTGATGGTGCTCGTGGCGGTGTTCGTGGGTGAATTCGGGCAGGGTCTGAAGCCGGGCTGACAGCATGGTCACTCCTGTCGGAAAGACTGCCAGCCCGGATCAGCCAAGAAAGCTCCGGACCAGGCTGGCTACCTGCCCGCTGACCTCATCCAGCGGTCGCGCGGCATCAACCACATGATAGCGCAGGGGCTGATCCTTCGCCCGCTGACGATAACAGTCCCGAATACGCTGGAAAAAGGCGGCCTTTTCCTGCTCGAACCGGTCCGGCTCACTACGGTCACGGGCCCTTGCCATGCCCACGTCCACCGGTGCATCCAGCAGGATCACATGGTCGGGCCGCAGGTCACCCTGCACCAGCTGCTCCAGTACAGCTATATGCCCGGCCGGGACGCCACGCCCGCCCCCCTGGTAGGCATAGGTGGCATCGGTAAAACGATCGCAAAGCACCCAGCTGCCCCTTTCCAGCGCTGGCAGAATCCGTTGGTGCAGGTGCTGGGCCCGGGCCGCGAACATCAGCAACAACTCCGTTAGCGAATGAACCGACTCGTCCCTCGGTGCCAGCAACAGCTCACGGATCGCTTCAGCCATGGGTGTGCCACCAGGCTCCCGGGTCACCACAACATCGACACCGGCCGCCTCCAGGGTGCTGCGGGCAGTTTCCAGCTGGGTGGATTTACCAACCCCCTCGGTACCCTCGAAGGTAATGAACTGGCCCCGGGTCATTGATCGGCCTCATCGCTGGTCACCGGAGCAGGAAACGAGCGGTAATCCTCACGACGGTTGAGCTGGTACTCCCTGACGGCACGCTGGTGATCTTCAAGGGTCCGGGAGAACTGGTGACTGCCATCCCCCCTGGCAACGAAAAACAGCGCATCACCATCGGCCGGATGAACGGCAGCGTGAATGGCCGCCCGGCCGGGCAACGCGATCGGCGTGGGCGGCAGGCCGGAGATGCGATAGGTGTTGTACGGCGTGTGGGTGCGCAGGTCCCGCCGGGTTATGCGCCCCTGGTAGCCGTCCCCCATCCCGTAGATGACCGTCGGGTCCGTTTGCAGGCGCATGCCCCGCTCCAGGCGACGGACGAAAACACCGGCGATGTCCCGGCGTTCTCCGGGAACACCGGTTTCCCGCTCAATGATCGAGGCCATGATCAGGGCCTCATAGGGGCTTTCGTAGGGCAGGTCATCGGCACGGTTGGCCCATTCTTCGGCCAGCACGTTATTCATGCGCTCATAGGCGCGCCTGAGAATATCAAGGTCCGAGTCACCCCGGCTGTAGGAATAGGTATCCGGGAAAAAGCGGCCTTCCGGATGAGCGCCTTCGTCACCAAGCTCGGACATGATCTGCTCAGCTGACCAGTCCGCTGTAACCTGCTCCAGGTATTCGGCATTGGTCAGGGCTGCCCGGGCATCCTGGAAGCGCCGACCTTCGATAAACTGGACGAAGCGGGATTTGGTCTGACCGCTGACCATCAATGCGACCATGTCACGGACCGACATGCCCGGCTGGAACTCATACTCACCGGCCCGGATCGCGGTCATCTCCGGCTCGACTCGGGCCAGCAGCCTCAGCCAGAGCGCCTTGTCCACAAGGCCCATCTCTTCCAGGTCCCGGGCAACGGCATTAAAGGACGACCCGCGGGGAACCTCGTACAGCATTGGCTCTTCCAGCCCGGCGTCTGCCTCCAGGGATTCGAGGCCCTGCCAGCCCCACAATCCGGCGCCGGCAACAGCTACCAGTACCGACGCGACAACGGCAACAAGGAATGACTTGATCAACGGAACTCCTCAGGTTGTTTGGCAAGGCTGACGATTGTCGCAAGCTGCTCCGGGAGAGGCAACTCGCGGCCGTTCAAAGCCTGAACCGGAATGGCTCCGATCAGACTGTTCAGCAACAGCAGTCCGCCAAACTCCGGTTGCCAGCACTGTTCCGGGTACAGCAGCCCCTCCCTGAGCGGTATACCTTCCCGCGCCAGCCCCCGCTCAACATGGGCAACCATGATACTGCGCACAGCAACCCGGTCCCGGGGCGGTGTCCACCACTGGCCTTGCCAACGGAACAGAAGTCCGGTACGGGTACCCTCCCGAAGATCGCCCTGGTCGCCACACATCAGCGCCTCGTAGCAGTCCTCGGGTATGGACCGGCTGGCCATGACCTGCTCCAGGCGGTTGAGGGACTTGATACCGGCCAGCATCGGGTTCACCGTCAGCGGTATCTCGGAAATGATCGCCTTGACACCCGACTCCGGCGGTGCCGGTGGCGCCGGCGTTACGGAAATGATGAGGCGAGGTTCGGGCTCTGCCGGCGGCCGGTAACCACGACCACCGCTACCACGGGTCAGCAGGAGCTTGAGCACCTGTCGGTCCGTCGTTGCGTCCATCAATGCACAGGCGCGGCGTACCGCCGGGGTCAGCTCATCCTCGCGCAACGGGATTCCCAGCCGTGCCGCGCCTTCCAGCAGCCGCTGGCAATGAGCCTGCAACAACTGCGGCTGGCCACACCGAATCAGGATAGTCTCGAACAGACCATCTCCGTAGGCCAGCCCCCGGTCACTGACGGCCACCCCGGCCTCGCCAGGCTGGTGCTCCGGGACGACAATCGTGATCATGGTGTTCCCTTGCCCCGGCCAGAATCGAGTAGGAGGGGGAGTTGCCTCCCCCGTCCTCTCACACCACCGGGCATACGGTTCCGTACCACGGCGGTTCATGATTGGCTCTGAAGCCGA
>NZ_JAWLGY010000001.1:0-381291 GCF_041690615.1 Marinobacter sp. | reverse complement strand
TGGCAAGGCAAACCGCTATAAAGGGCCTATAGCTCAGTTGGTTAGAGCAGGGGACTCATAATCCCTTGGTCGCTGGTTCGAGTCCAGCTGGGCCCACCACTCTCCCCTACCCCACCCGGACATTTGCTCCAGACGAAAAAAAGCCGGCAAGTACCGGCTATAAAAATTTTGTCCAACAACACAACAATGCAGATCGTCGCAATGTCTGTTATGGATAATATACGTAGCTAATCAGAAGCGGATCAATAAGTATCTTGCGCAATGCCGGAGCGGTTATCCGGCATCTCTGCCGTTGCCCGGGTTTGTGAAGACGCATAGGCCTCAAACCGGGCAATCAGGCTGGTTGCCTCGGGGGTTGGCCGGACGGTATTGAGCAAATATCCCGGGTCCTGCCCTTCTTCCGCCAGGCCTTTGGCCTGGGTGTTCAGGTAGGCGGTCATGACCGCTTCGGTAAATTCCGGATGAAACTGGACGCCCCAGGCGTGGGGCCCAATCCGAAACGCCTGGTGGGGTTCGCCGTCAGACGTTGCCAGCAGCATCGCCCCGGGTGGAAGCTCCAGAACCGATTGAGCATGGGTCAGATGGGCAGGGAAGGAAGGGGGCAGCTGCCCCAGCAGTGGATCCTGTCGCCCTTCCCGGGTACAGGAAACCTCAAAGGTGCCGGATTCACGGCCCCGGGAACGGAAGCCGACCCGACCACCGAGGGCATGGGCCAGCAACTGGTGACCATAGCAGACCCCGAGTACCGGTACCTGCTGGCGCACCGCCTCATGCAGCCAGGCGGCGGTCTTTTCACTCCACGGTTCCTGGTCCGTCACCATGGCCGGAGAACCGGTCACCACAATGCCCTGCCAGTCTGACGGTTCACCGGGAAGTTGTTCGTGGGTGACATCCGTCACGACTGTTTGCTGGCTCTGTTCCAGCCTCGCACAGAACCAGCGGTCAAAGTCACCGTATTGCTGCCGGATATCCGGGTAGGTCGAACCCGTTTTCAGAATCAACATGCCTGCCATGGACCCAGTGCCCTCATCTCGCGGACTGAATACGGCAATGTAGCATGAACGGAACCTTCGGCGGAGCAGGTCGCCCCTGGTATTGCGCCACTTTAATGGCCTAACTGTTACTCGGGTCATAGCCAGCCATGGCCCCGCCCCCTATTATCAGCAGTCAGTGCGACCGGAGTCAGCCATGGGAATTTATGCCCGGGGCGCCCGTGCACATCCTTGCGGCAAAAAACCGGGGTGAGTGTGTTGGACCAGGTCAGATCAAACAGACCAGTGACCCGGGACGGATGGTGGCTGATTGCCTTGATATCCCCCCTACTGCTTCTGGGTGGCTGGATGCTTTGGCCGGACTCGCCTGCGCCCGCCACCGACTGGACATCATCCGGAGCAGTCTCTGGCCCGCCCCGGGAAACCATCGACTCCCGATTGCCGCCCCAGACCACGACAAACCCGCCACTGGCCAACCAATTGCCGGCAACCGGGACCGGACAGCCTGGCCAGGCCGGAACTGCACCCCCCGAAATCAGCCTGGACCGCCTTCAGCATGCCCTTGCCAATATCGCCGTGGACGAGGACGGCAACCTGGCTCTGGATGAAGTGGCCCTGGCCTCGTTACAGCAGGCGTTCCGGGCGGTGCAGAGCCTGGATACAACAACCATTGACGAGCTCCGGCTTTATGTACAGGCGGGCCTGGCCGGAGAAGCCGGCACTCAGGCGGCCCGGCTGCTTGACGACTATATCGGCTATCGCAACAGCCTTGCTGAAGCCAAAAACGCCTGGGCCGCGGGTGATGACCTGTCGCCACGGCAGCAACTCGAACGCACCATTGCACTTCGCCGGGAACACATGGACCCGGTGACTGCCAGCCAGCTGTTTGCCGGCGAGGAGGCCCATCAGCGCTACCTGATCGCCATGGATGACATCCGATCGGACATGCAGCTGAGTGAACCAGAACGGCAGGATGCCCTTGCCAGGGTCAGGGAAGACCTGCGCAGCGGCCGGCTGCTCGTCGATACCAGCGATGGCCAGGTGACGAGCCGGCTAAGACAACAGCGTGAACAATGGCAACAGCTGGGACTGACAGACGACATGCGCCGTCACCTTGCACGCCAGAGCCTGGGACTCGTGGCAGCCCGGGACCTGGCCGGCAGCGATGCGGAGGACTGGCAGAGTCGTTATGGTCAGTTTGAGCGGGAAAGAGATGCCATCCTCAGAGCTGGCCTGGCGGAGGCAGAGAAACGGCGTCAGGCCCGGGCGCTGGAAGAAAGATATTTTACCCCGGAAGAGCGCGAGGCTGCGGAAAACTGGTTGCCCCGTCACCTTCGGACGGAATCCGTCCGCTGACCACTAGACATGATGTTTATTCCGCATCAGTCTCGGGCATCGCCACCAGCCGGAAACCCGCCACATCCTGCCGTGCCACAAAACGGTTGGAGACCCTGGCGTGCACTGCGTGGAAGTGCCAACTACCTCCGCGGAGCACCTTGTACTCCCCGTCCTGCGGGCCGGCGGGATCAACCTGCCTGCCGGGCTCATAGGCGGCATACCAGTCGTCACACATCTCCCAGGTATTGCCGAGCATGTCGTAAAAGCCCCAGGAGTTGGCGGCGTAGCCCATGACAGGCTGCGGGCCGGATGCCCGTGGAAATGGCTGGCACCCCCGCAGTACGGTGCTGCCGGACACGTTGGCCTGATCAGGCCCGAGGCAATCCCCCGTGTGATAGGGGCCGTTGGTGCCGGCCCGGGCGGCATATTCCCATTCGGCCTCCGTTGGCAACCGGTAATCCCAGTCCGGGTCCTGCTCGGAGAGTTTGTTGATGTACCACTGAATCCACTCCAGGCGCAGGCCATCCACGGGACAGTCGTCGCCACATTCAGGGAAAGCGGAGGGATCACCGTCCACCAGTTCTGTCCACTGGCCGCGGGTTACCGGGGTTGTCTGCAGCCAGAAAGGCTGACTGATGATGACCTCGTGGAGCCTTTCGTCGGGCTCATGGCCAGGGGCGTCCGGGGCGCTGCCCATCCGGAAACGGCCTGCCGGTACAAGGTTGAAGGTCATGCCAAGGGCATTGCTGAAAGACCGGGGCTCAGCACCGTAGCCATCACCGGCCAGCAGCAGAGCCCCGGCCAGCACGCAGACGCACCCGGGCGGGATCAACGGGCCTGACAACATACCCGTGATAGTCCTTAATCCAGCGTATCCAGGATCAGGTCTGCCAGCACCCGCGAACCGGCCTCAGTCGGATGAATGCCATCAGAGGTAATGTAGCGGCTTTCATTACCGGCAAAGGCAGGACGGGTGTCGATGAACTTGACGCCCATCTGCGGATAATTCTCGGCCTTGTAGGTCATGGATACGGTATTGATCTGGTCACGCTCCGGATCGCCCAGGTTGTAGTAACCCAGGAAAATGATCTCATCGATACCATCATTGCGCATATCGTTGTACATGCCGGCGAGGGTCTGCTCGATGCCCATCAGGACTTCCTCAACACAGCTCTCGGTCGTACAGTCGGCCCCGTCACCCAGCAGGAAATCATTACCTCCACCATTCATGATGACCGTCTCAATACCGCTCTTGTCGGCGTTATCGTACTGGTTGGGTATGGTATATCGCCTGCTGCAGATCAGACTGCCGCCATTGACCTGGCACCCGCTGCGGGCATGGGTGTCGATATTCTCGTTCAGGTCCTCTTCCAGGTATTCATGGATATCGCCAGACAGGGCAAAGATGGAATCACCCACAATCATCTTGTCGGCGCTTGAACCGCCGCCACCGATAGACCAGGCGTTGAGGGCCACGCATGAGGCCAGCACCGCCAGCCCGAACCGTTTTACATTGTTGAGCATCACCATGATTCTCCTGCTTGTTGGTCGCTTTATTCTCGCCGCCACGCTTCCGGATGCTGGCTGCGTAACCGCGTTCTCAGGCAGGAAAAGTGTATGGGGTGCACCTCTGAGGTGGCTATGACGTGACCTGCGAAATGCACCGGGTGCCGGACATCAAGGCCCATGACCGGTGCGGGTAACGGGACCCGGATCACAACCCGGTCATCCAGGGTCACGAGCCGGGTGGCGACGACTCAGCCGGACCAGGACCAGGACAATGAGGCCCGCCAGTCCGGCCATCACCGCAAACCATTCAGGCCAGCGGGTGAACCAGGAACGGAACACCTGGCCGGCCGGGGTATAGGGCACATCGATGATCAGCCCAATACGCTCACCGAAAGGGGTAGAGGCAAGGATCCGTCCGGAGGGGGCGACCGCTGTGGAGGGTCCGTTATTGACGGCATGCACCAGGGAAACCCGGCTCTCCACCGCCCTCAACACCGTGGCACCTGCATGCTGCCAGGGCTGCCTGGAATCGCCGAACCAGCCATTGTTGGACAGCACCACCAGCAGCGGGCTTTCCGGCGCCGCCGCCACTGAACGGGCAACATGGCCAGCGAAAGCGCTTTCGTAACAGATCGCCGGTACCAGGTGGACTCCGCCTACCGGAAAGGTCACCCGGTCGCTTCCCGGTGTCAGATTGGCGAAAAAATCACCGAGGTAGTCACTGGCCCAGCTCACCAGCCAGGGAAACTCCCGGGACAGCGGTAGCGTCTCGCCGAAGGCCACCAGCCGATGTTTGCGGTAGCGCCCCGCAAGCTCACCGTCAGCATCCAGGAACAGGGACGAGTTGTATTCCCGGAACCCCTGCCCACTGCCTTGCTGTTCGGCGTCATGGAAAATCAGCGGTACGCCCTGGCGGGCCACACTCCGCCGGAACGCCCCGGGGACATGGTCGACCTCGAAATAGCCCTTGTATCGCGTCTCCGGCCAGATGATGACCTCGGCGCCGGTATCGGCCAGCTGGTGACTGAGGGCCATTTCCGGTGGCCAGGCCCGGCTGTATCCGGGTTCAGGCGCCGGCACCGATGCACTGGGGGACTCGTTGGGCTGAACCAGGCCCACGGCGAGTGTTGGCCAGTGGGCTACCTGGCGATCCCAGCGGTCCAGGGCCCAGACGCCATAGCCAAGCCACGCAAGCAGCGCCAGCATCCCGGCGGCGCCCAGCGCAGGACCGGCCCGGCGGGCGGTGCTCCGGCCCATGGCCCGGAGCACCACTGCCGCGACCAGGGCATTGCTGACCCCGATCATCAGGTCCACCCCGTAGACCCCGGTCAGATCCGCACCCTGGATGGCCACCAAAAAAGCACTCTGGCTTTCGCCAAGCTGCAGCGGGAACAGCACCGGGAACCCGCCGTAAAACATCATGACCAGGACCGGAAACAGCCAAAGGTTGTCCTGACCGGTAAACCGCTGGGACCAGCGCCAGACCAGCATCATAAAGGCGGGCAACTGGGCGGTCAGCAGCCAGAAAACCAACGCCCCGGCCAGTGCGGGGGCCAGGGGATAGTCTTTCAGGCGTTGCAGAAACTCCACCATCCACGGCGTGGCCACCAGGTACATGGACAACCCGGCCAGTAACCCGAGCCAGTAGTGGGCCGCTGCGGAACGGCCATTGACTACCACCAACAAGGGCACAAAGGCCAGCCAGGTCAGCGGGTAAAGGCCGGCGTAGTTATAGGGCAGCGCCAGCATGATCCCGGTGGTCAGCGCGCCCGCTACCGGCCATAGGTGGTCAAGAAGTGGTCGGAGGAATATGGTCATTGCCCCTCCGGATTGTCCTGTCCGGCTACCAGGGCTTCCCGGTGCTGGCGGATCAGGCGCTGTTTCCCAGCTTCGTCCAGGTCGTCTCGCTGCATGACCAGTTGTTGCACCAGGTGCATTTCGGTCATTCGATGGGTCGTGCCATATAGCCGGTTCGCCACGTCCTGGCCAAGAACCGACCGGCGCAGGGCTTCCTGGAAGCGCAGTTGAACCCAGGCGCCTTCCGCTGTGCCCGGACCACCGGGGCTCAGCTCCAGAAGGCTCTGCTCAAGGTGGCGGTACGCCAGGAAATCCGTCAGCACACCGGCAAGGTCCTGTGCAGCACCTTCAGGCAGGCTGGCCCGTAACAGATGGTTCGCCCGGTGGATACCGTCCGCCTGGAATGACAGCGCATTGCTGAGCGCATGGAGGACATCGCCGTAGGCTTCGAACTGTTCGGCTCTGCCGTCTTCCCCCAGGCGCAGGCGGCTGATCGCCCGGTCGACCCGGGCAAAGTCGATCTGTTCACCGGGGGCGAGCCTTTCAGAGCGGAGATACCGCCCGGGACCCGGATCCGGATCGGCCATTACCCCTACCGCGCCCACGCCATTGAACCACCAGGCCAGCAACAGCAGCGCCACCGTCAGCATGGCCTGGGCCATCAGCCAGCGGGGGGCGGGTAGTCGGGCCTGGGATGAGGTGGGCATGGCATGGTCCTTTCGCCAATGGTTCCGGTGCGGTCAGCTGTCCATCATAACCAGTCCGCAAGACCCGGCGGAATGATGAAGTTCACAGCCCTGAGGGTTCCGGGCACACCTCAGGGCAGCGCAAATCCGTTACACTATGGCCTGACCTTTCTTACCGGAGCCTGTGTATGCCCCAGTGGTTGCAGTGGAGCCTGATCGTCCTTGGTGTGGCGGCCATTATCATATTGCTGGTTTTCATCGCCAGACATGCCCGCCAGATCCGCGAGCACCGACGTCAGCAAGAGCGTCAGCGAACGTTCCAGATGGAGCGCCGGCAGAACATGATCGAGAGCATCCGCATTCTGGCCATGGCCATCGAGGAAGACCAGGTGGAGTACTCGGAGGCCTGTCTGCGAATAAAGGGCCTGCTTGACCACGTTGATCCGCGGTTACTGGAACAGCCCCCCTATCAGATCTTTCTCGAGATCCACGACAGCATACAACACATGCCGACACACAGGGCACGCCAGCAGACTGACTCGCACTTTGTTCGAAAAATGGATGAAGAGCGTTTCGCCCTGGAAAAACAGCATGCAGACGCGATACGTCGTGCCGCTACAGCCATTCGGCACCGGGAATTTGATTGACAACCATCACGATTTTGTAATTTTTTGTAACCAGCTGACCTGCCGGCTTTAATTGAAAATCAAACATTTGGTGTGCTTTGTAACCGATAGCATGCTGGACGCGTCAGCTTGTCCGACCGGTCACAGGAAATTTCCGGTCAGTGGACTAAAGTCTAAGTAACCCCCTCAATCAGGTGAGAACAGCAGTCAGCGGTGAAGAAGTGGTTGGTGCGCCAGACTCGGGCGCACCCTGATCTGCAACAAGCGGGTGAGCTTGCCGGCCTCAGGGCCGGCTTTTTTGCGTGCGAACCGGGGGCCTCAGCTGTTGCCCATCATTCCTGCCATCGCCGCGACCGCGTCCTTCGATGCCACCAGGTCATCGAAGGCAAGGGCGGTGCTTTCCGGGTCAAGCCCGAGTTCGCTATAGAGCGCTTCCGGAATGGGTGCACGGGCACCGATTCCCAGGCCCCGCTCGTTCAGTAGCTGGCGGCCCAGCCAGAGCAACCGTGGGTAGGTATCATGCTTGCCGTGGTAGCCCGGGCTTTTCTGATATCGCAGGGCAACGATCACCTCATCCGGCATTCCCCAGTTGTGCATCAGTTCAGCTGCCAACTGCTCCCGGGTAACTCCCAGCAGATGTTGTTCCACCACCGAGGTATCGATATGGGGATTGACCTCCCAGTTGCGGCAGGCCAGCCGGAAATGGGGCGGGAAAACGTGTGCCAGCACCAGGTAACCGAAGTTGTGAAGCAGCCCGGACAGATAGGCCAGCCCGAATATCGGACGTTGCCCCCTGGGCATCATGGTGGCCAGCACTCCCGCCGCCTGGGCCTGCCAGATCGCCTGTTGCCAGTAACCCACGAACCCCTGCGGGTGCTCCTCCGGCTGCTTCAGCGCCCGCCCCAGGGACAGCCCCATGGCCAGGTTCATGACCAGATCGAATCCGAGAATCCTGGACACCGCATCATGCACCGAGCTTACCTGGCCGGCAGCCGCGTAGAAGGATGACGAGGCCCAGCTGACGACCTGCGCAGCCAGGCTGGGATCGCTTTCAACAATATCCACCAGGTCCCCCATATTGGCGTTGGGATTCACCCGCAAATGGATGATGCGCTGTGCGGTTTCAGGTAACGGGGGCAACTCGAGGGTATCTTCCAGCCGTTGACGGATTCTCAGGTTGGTGAAGCGCTCGATAGCCGAGAAGACCTGCTGCTGATCCCTTTCCGGCGACCGTGGTGTGACATCAATGGCGGCCAGGGGAACGCAGAAGGACCGCTCCTCCACCTGCCCGGCCAGTGCGCGGAAGTCGGCCTGATTCAGCGTTATCCGTGCATCGACCCCCACGGGCTCAAGTACCAGGGTTTCGGCCTGGCCAACACGCTGGTCTACCAGGGTGGGCCAGCCGGTCAGTCCCGGCATGGCGGGCAGACCGGGCAGGCCGGTCTGTTTCAGAAAGCGCCCGTAGTCAGAACGGGCCACCAGGCGCAGTTCACGCCCCAGCTGCTTGTTCAGGCCGACCAGGTCAAGCAGGTCATCCTGAAGACAGATGACCTGAAGATGGCCCTGATCATCCGCCAGCAGCACCATGCGTAACCGGGCACCTGAAGCGGGTCCGTTCAAGGCTTCCGGATCGGGAGTGATGGAGGCCTCGTTCAGAAGTTTCCGGACAGCACCGGACATCTCCATGTTTTTCTCCTGCTATGAAACGTGGTTAACCTGTCTGCCAGTGTGGCTCAAAGTGTGCCCGAACGCAGACCGGTTTGGTCAATTAAAGGTAGCAATACGGAATGGCTCCGGATTCAGACGTCACCATAACGAACCCGTTCTCCCAGCCAGCGGCGCACCAGTGCTTCGGTGGCACGGGGGTCCTTCAGGATTTCTGGTGCCATGGTGCGCACACTTTCGATCCAGTGCCGGTCCCGCTCGAAGTCCGCAAGCCTGAACTGCATCATGCCGGTCTGGCGGGTACCCAGCACTTCCCCCGGCCCGCGGATCTCCAGGTCCTTCTCGGCGATCACGAAACCGTCCTGGCTGTCGCGAAGGGCCTGCAGGCGCGCCCGGCCATTCCGGGACAGGGGTGCCTGGTACATCAGCACACAGAAGCTGGCCTGCTCACCCCGCCCTACCCGCCCCCTGAGCTGGTGCAGCTGGGCCAGACCGAGGCGCTCGGGGTTCTCGATAATGATCAGTGATGCATTGGGCACATCCACGCCCACTTCTATTACGGTAGTGGCCACCAGCAGATCCAGCGCACCCTCCTTGAACCGGTCCATGACCGCGGCCTTTTCGGCCGCCTTGAGACGGCCATGAACCAGCCCGACCTGAAGCTCCGGCAGTCTCTCCTGCAGGTATACCGCGGTCGCCTCCGCTGCCTGGCACTGCAGGGCCTCCGATTCCTCGATCAGGGTACAGACCCAGTAGGCCTGACGGCCGGACTGGCAGGCCCGGCGGACTCGCTCTATCACTTCATCACGGCGACTGTCCTGGATGACAATGGTTTCAATGGGTTTGCGCCCTGGCGGCAATTCATCGATCACCGAGGTGTCCAGATCCGCGTAGGCGCTCATAGCCAGGGTACGGGGTATGGGGGTTGCGGTCATGATCAGCTGGTGGGGCGCCAGCCGCCCCTCTGCCCCCTTGTCCCGCAGGGCAAGGCGCTGGTGGACCCCGAAGCGGTGCTGTTCATCCACAATCACCAGACCCAGGCGTTCAAACCGCACATCTCCCTGGAATAACGCGTGGGTGCCGATGACCAGCCGGGCCCGGCCCTCCGCCAGCCGGGTCAGGGCCTCTGTACGGGCCTTACCCTTGACCTTGCCGGACAGCCAGACCATTTCCAGGCCCAGTGGCTCCAGCCACTGCCGGAAATTCTGGTAGTGCTGCTCGGCCAGGATCTCGGTGGGCGCCATCAGCGCCACCTGGGCACCGGCCCCGATAGCCTGCAGTGCCGCCATCGCAGCCACTACGGTCTTGCCAGAGCCCACATCCCCCTGAACCAGTCTGAGCATTGGTAACGGCTGACTCAGGTCCTGGCGGATATCCGCGACCACCCGGGCCTGTGCCGGGGTCAGACTGAAAGGCAGCTGATCAAGGAAACGCTCCGTCAGGTCACCCCCGGGGAGCAGTGCCAGCGCCTGCCGCTGCTGGATCTGCTGGCGTACCAATAGCAGGCTCAGCTGGTGGGCGAGCAGTTCCTCCATTACCAGCCGTTGCTGGGCCGGGTGACGCCCCTCCATCAGCAGGTGCACCGGCGCATCTGCCGGCGGGGCATGAACAAGGGCAACGGCCGCTGTAATATCCGGCAGCTGATAGTCCGAAAGCACCGACGGAGGGAGCCAGTCCGGGATCGGATAACGTTTCAGGTAGGTCAGCGCCTGTCGGCACAGGCTGCGCACCCGCGGCTGCTGTATGCCTTCGGTCAGGGGGTATACCGGCGTGAGTGTCGCTTCGCCCGGCGGGGGCATGGGTGGGGGATTCACCTGGTATTCCGGATGGTAGAACTCGAACCCGGCCCGGCCGGGGCGCACTTCGCCGTAACAGCGCACCCGCGCCCCTTCGGTCAGCTGGTTCTTCTGGGCTGCGGAAAAATGGAAAAAGCGCATAACCACAAAGCCGGTATCGTCCCTGAGCGTCACCTGCAGGCTACGTCGCCGGCCCATGACCATTTCAGAGCGCACGACTTCACCCTCCACCACCCCGGTATCTCCCAGCCGCAGGCTGCCCATGGGGATTATTCGGGTACGGTCTTCATAGCGATGGGGCAGATGGAACAGCAGGTCTTGTAGCGAATGGATTCCAAGTTTGGCCAGGGTGCCGGCAAGGGCGTTACCGACACCCTTTAGGGTGGTGACAGGCAGGTCTTCCAGTGACGCCATAAAGCGACCGTCAGCTGCCGGCAGCCAGGGCCGGCTTCTGCTTTTCTGCCTTCTCGATCACCCGGCACTGACTGGCCGCAAGAGACAGTACGTCAATGGCCTTCGGCCGGGGGAAGGTCACCCGCCAGGCCAGGGCGACAGTGCGGAAAGGCACCGGGGGCGCAAAAGGTCGTACCGCCAGGATATCCTCGTCATAGGGCATTGACGTTGCCGCTGATAGCGGCAATACGGTAATACCCAGGCCGGAAGCCACCATGTGACGGATGGTTTCCAGGGAGCTGCCCTCGGTGACCAGGCTGGGCCCGGCCCCGGTATTCTGTCGCTCGGTCACGGTTTCCACCAGTGGCGGGCAGGACTCGAGCACCTGGTCACGGAAGCAGTGCCCCGGCCCCAGCAGCAGCAATTGCTCACCGGCCAGCTGCTCGGCTGTCAGCGCCGACTCCTTCGCCAGCGGGTGCCCTCCCGGCAACAGGATCACAAAGGGTTCGTCGTAAAGCGGCAGGGTTACCACCTCCGGCTCTTCAAAAGGCAGCGCGATAATGATGGCGTCCAGGTCGGACTGGCGCAGCTTCTGGCGCAAATTGCCGGTATAGTTCTCTTCAATGTAGAGCGGCATCTCCGGCGCGGCCCGGCGAAGCTCCGGCAGCAGATGAGGAAACAGATACGGGCCAATGGTGTAGATCGCGCCGACCCGCAACGGCGAATTCAGCTGGTTCTTGCCATCCTGGGCCATGTCACGGATCACGCCGACCTGATCCAGTACCCGCTGTGCCTGCTCGATGATCCGGTGGCCGGTTTCCGTGACGCGGATGCTGCTTTTGCTGCGCTCGAACAGGGGAACACCGAGTTCTTCCTCAAGCTTCTTGACCGCGACACTGAGGGTCGGCTGGCTGACATGACAGCGCTCGGCGGCCCGCCCGAAATGCTTTTCCCTGGCAAGCGTGACAATGTAACGTAGTTCGGTCAGGGTCATGACAGGCTCCAATTGCTCTTTATGGGCTCAAGCATAAGGATTGAAATAGACTATGGCAATCTCTGCAGACCAGCCCCGCCCCCATGTTCTGGTCGCCGGCTGTGGTGCCCTCGGTGGTGCCATTGCCAGCGCCCTGACCCATAACGCCGAAGTCTGGGGTATCCGCCGCACCGCCAGCGCCATTCCCAAGGGGGTACACCCTGCCCCGGCGGACCTGATGGACAGGGCCTCCCTGGCGAAGGTCGTGCCGGAGGCACCGGATATCATGATCTACTGCCTGACCCCGTCAACCTACGACGACGCAGGTTACCGTGGCGCCTACGTGGACGGCCTGGCCAACCTGCTGGCGGTAACCGACACCAGCAATCTCAAACGGCTGTTCTTTATCAGCAGCACCAGCGTCTATGGCCAGGATGATGATTCGGAAGTTGACGAAACCAGCCCGGTCGCACCCCGGCGGTTCAGCGGCCAGCGGGTCCTGGAAGGAGAGCGGCTGGCCCTGGCCAGTGGTGTTCCCTCAACCGTTATACGCTTCAGCGGAATTTACGGGCCCGGGCGGGGGCGATTCCTGGAGTCCGTCATGGAAGGCGAGCTGAATCCGGATTCACCGGGCCCCTACACTAACCGTATCCATGAGCAGGACGCCATGGCAGCCTGCGTCCACCTGGTGCATCAGGCACTGGAGGGAAAACCGCTGGATGACTGCTATCTCGCCAGTGACTGCGAACCGGTTCGGCTGGACAGGGTGGTGGCCTGGATTCGCCAGCAACTGCCCTGCAAGCCCCCTCTCAGTGACGGTCGGCGAGGCGGCCGCGGAGGCAGCAAGCGCTGCAACAACCGGCGCTTGCTGGCGACAGGGTTCGAGTTCACCTACCCGGATTTTCGTAGCGGTTATCGCCCGATGATCGAGGCGATCAGGCGGGGACGGCTCAGCTGATAACCATCACCGCATCCATCTCCACCGGAACACCCTTGGGCAGGGCGGCAACGCCGATGGCGGCACGGGCCGGGTATGGCTCCTGGAAATAGGTGGCCATGACTTCGTTGACGGTGGCAAAGTTTGCCAGGTCGGTCATGTAGATATTCAGTTTGACGATGTCCTGCAGACCGCCACCGGCGGCCTCGCAGACGGCTTTCAGGTTCTCGAATACGCGGCGGGTCTTGTCCGCAAAATCGCCAGCGACGACTTCCATGGTTTCCGGGTCCAGGGGAATCTGACCGGAGAGGTAGACGGTATCGCCGGCCTTGACGGCCTGGGAGTAGGTCCCGATGGCTTCCGGCGCGGCATCAGTCTGGATAATGGATTTATTGCTCATGTCAGGTTAATCCTGCGTTGCGGTTAAACGAACATGCTGCCGCCGGGGCGATGACGCTGTCAATACTCCCCGGCGGCAATCAATGGTTTGCGGGAATCAGTTTCGGACGCGGCTTATATGGGTAACCGCGCGGATGTTACGCACCCGGCGCATGACCCGTGCCAGGTGACGGCGGCCGTTGACGTGGACCACCAGGCTGACAATGCTCAGGCGGGCGTTCTGCTCTTCCACATTGATGCGCTCAATGTTGCCATCCGCCATGGCAACGGCATTGGCCACTTCGGCAATCACGCCCCGCTGGCGCTCCAGCTCCACCCGTAACTCGACCGAGAATTCGTCGGTGATGTCCTTGGCCCACTTCAGGTGGGTCAGGTGAGCCCGGTCTTCAGAGCTTTCCGGCAACCGGCTGCAGGTATCGCTATGAATCACCAGGCCGTGACCGGAGTCCATGACCCCAACCACCGGATCGCCGGGTATCGGCTTGCAGCAGCTGGCAAAGCGCACCAGCAGGCCTTCCGTGCCGCGGATGGTGACCGGGGTACCCTTGCGGTCGCCCGCCTCGGCCACCGTGCCCACATCAAGCGAACTGGTTTCGGTACCCGTTTCACCGGCCACCAGCTGACGGGCGATCAGGTACGCCATACGGTTGCCCAGTCCAATCTCGCTCAGCAGGTCATCGAAGCTGGCCACCTGGTTATGGCTGACCACCGAACGGATCTGCTCATCGCCCAGTTCGGAGAGCTTCTGGCCAAAGCCATGGAGGGACTTCTTCAGCAGCGTCTTGCCCAGCTCCACCGACTCGGTGCGACGCTGAACCTTGAGCGCGTGCCGGATACTGCTGCGTGCCTTGCCGGTGACCACGAAGCTGAGCCAGGCCGGATTGGGCCGGGCATTGGGCGCTGTAATGACCTCCACAGTCTGGCCGCTTTGCAGGGTCTGGCTCAGGGAGCCCAGGTTTCGGTTGATGCGACAGGCGACGCAGGCGTTGCCGATATCGGTATGGATGGCGTAGGCGAAATCCACCGGCGTCGCACCCGAGGGCAGCTCGAGAATCTTGCCCCTGGGAGTGAATACGTAGATTTCATCCGGAAACAGGTCCGTCTTGACGTGTTCAATGAACTCAAGGGAGTCATCGGCCCGCTCGCGCATTTCCATCAGGCCCTGGACCCAGCGATCCACCCGCTTCTGATTGGCGGAGCTGACCGGTGACTGGTCATGCTTGTACATCCAGTGAGCCGCAATGCCGTCATTGGCGATCTGCTCCATTTCCTCGGTACGGATCTGGATCTCGATATTTACATGCATGCCGAACAGCGTGGTGTGCAGGGACTGATAGCCATTGGCCTTGGGCATGGCGATGTAGTCCTTGAAACGCCCCGGCAGCGGCTTGTAAAGGCTGTGAACCGCGCCGAGGATGCGGTAGCAGTCATCTTCGGTGTCGGTGATGATCCGGAACGCATACACGTCCATGATCTCGTGGAAGGATTTGTGGCGGAACTTCATCTTGTTGTAGATGGAATTCAGGTGCTTCTCGCGCCCCACGATGCGGCCTGGAAGTCCGCGTTCCTGTAGCTTGTCCTCCAGCTTGCCGCGAATGTCTTCGATGATCTCCCGGTGACTGCCGCGCAGCTTGGATACCGCCTTGGAGATGTATTTCGCCCGCATGGGATAAAGGGACGCAAACCCCAGGTCCTCCAGCTCGGTACACACGCGGTGCATGCCGAGACGGTTTGCGATAGGTGCGTAGATATCCAGGGTTTCGTTGGCAATACGCTGGCGCTTCTCATAGGGCATGGGGCCCAGGGTGCGCATGTTATGGAGCCGGTCCGCCAGCTTGACAATGATCACGCGGATATCCCGGGCCATGGCCAGGGTCATCTTCTGGAAGTTCTCGGCCTGGGCCTCGGCACGGGAGCGGAACTCGATCTGGGTCAGCTTGGACACGCCGTCCACCAGGTCTGCTACCGACTCACCAAACTGCTCACTCAGGGCGTCCTTGGGAATGCCGGTATCTTCGATAACATCGTGGAGCATGGCCGCCATCAGACTCTGATGGTCGAGCTTCATTTCCGCAAGAATGGTGGCAACCGCCAGGGGGTGGGTAATGTATCGCTCGCCGCTGCGCCGCATCTGGCCTTCGTGGGCCTGTTCGGCATAATAGTAGGCCCGGCGCACCTGGTTGATGCGGCCAGAATCCAGATAATCTCCAAGCGTGGTCGTCAGGTCTTCGACCGTCCGTTCACGCTCTGCAACAGCAGCCTCTTGCGACACCGCGCCTCCATCAGATTATTCAGGGGGCGGAGATAAAAAAACCCGAATGCGAACATTCGGGTTCTTCCTGTACCCCGCCGGGAAAGCCTGCGCAAATAATTCACGCTCTCCTTTCCACTATAAATCCATCGGGGCGAAATTCAATGGTCTTTTTGTGGCCCCCGGCGTTGCCGGCAGCCTGGAGGAATCAGTCTTCCTCTTCCTCGCGCAGCAGATCACGGGTGACCTTGCCTTCGGCAATCTCACGCAACGCAATCACCGTCGGCTTGTCGTTCTCTTCCGGCACCAGCGGCTCGTAGCCCTTGGTGGCAATCTGGCGGGCGCGCTTGGTCGCCAGCATAACCAGCTGGAAACGGTTGTCGACGTTTTCCAGGCAATCTTCAACGGTAACTCGTGCCATATCTTCCCCGACTGAGTAACGATTAGGAGGTGAATTCCAGCGCCCGGACAACCGGACATTTCAGCAGACCGGCTAGTTTAGCGCCGGGCGATCATAATGTACACAGCTCAAAGGGCTCCGCGCGACTGGGTTGCCAGCTCAGCCGCCGTCTCCGCCCATCAGAGATGACAACAGGCCAGCATGACGGACTTCCTGCCGGTCCATCCGCAGGCGCTGACAGGTTACGATGGACAACAACTGACTGAGCGCATCGGCAAAGTCATCATTGACCACCAGGTAATCAAACTCCAGGGCATGGCGGCACTCTTCCGCGGCCTCCCGCAGGCGACGCTCCACCACCTCCGGCGCATCGGTACCCCGGCCCACAAGGCGCTCCCGCAGTACCTCGGCGGAGGGGGGAACAATAAAGATGCTGACACAATGCGGCATCAGCCGCCGCACCTGGGTGGCGCCCTGCCAGTCAATTTCCAGGATGACGTCTCGCCCCTGAGCCAGCGTCTGCTCGACCCATACCTGGGAGGTGCCATAGTAATTACCAAAGACATCGGCATGCTCCAGGAACTCGTCCCGGCGGATCATGTCCTCGAAGGCTTCGCGAGAGACGAAGTGGTAATTCACACCGTCCTGCTCGCCGGGCCGCATGGGGCGAGTGGTATGGGACACAGAAACGCCCAATCGGGCATCTGCCCGGATCATCTCTCCCACCAGGCTGGTCTTGCCGGCACCGGAGGGCGCGGAGATCACGTACAGGGTACCCTGCTCACCGGTCTGGCTCATGATTCACTGACTCCCGAGAACTTTCTATGGCCGGGCGTCCCGGCCAGAAAGCGGCAAATTATACGGGGTTTGACCTGGCTCCGCATCCCGGGTGGCCGGCAACTGGTAACATTCCCGAAAACCATCGGACAAGTGACGGAAACACCGAATGAAAAAACTGCTGATAGTTATGGACCCGGAGCACAAACACCAGATGGCACTGAGCCGGGGCATCGAACTGGCCAGGGCCACCGGGGCAAGCCTGGAAGTAGTCGCCTTCGCCCACGAATACCTGGAGGCCATCTCCGATGAAACCGAGACGCAGGAGGCCGCCAGAAAGGCCGTCACCGATCAGCGCCAGCGCTGGCTTGAGCAGGTACTGGCACTCTGTGCGTGTGACGACCTGGAGATTGAATCAACCACGGTATGGACGAAACGGATCCATGAATGGCTTATCCGCCGCTGTGCGAGGGCGCCGGTGGATGCCGTGATCAAGACCGGGAACCGGTCCGAGACCTTTCTGTACACTCCGACCGACTGGCACCTGATCCGCGAGTGCCCTGCCCCTGTCATGCTGGTGGCAGAAAACAAGTGGAACAGGGCCCGGCCGATACTGGCCGCGGTGGACCTGGGTTCCGACAAGCCCGCAAAGAAGGCCCTGAACCACCGCATCATTGCCCAGGCAAGGCAACTGGCTGATGCGCTGGAGACCGACCTGCAGCTGGTGCACGCACTGCACACCTCCGTAATCCTGGCTGACATGGACCTGGTGGATACCGAGGCCCGCGACCGCAAGCGGAAAGCGGCCCTGAAACCCCAGGTTGAACACCTCTGCCATACCTGGCACCTGAAACCGGAGCACGTCCACATCGTCTCTGGCCCGGCCCAGAAAGTGATCCCCAGCGTCGCCAACCGGATCAAGGCCGACATGGTTGTTATCGGCACCAGCGGAAAGACCGGCCTGGCGGCCATGGTAATCGGCAATACGGCCGAGAAAGTGCTCACCCACCTGAGAACCGATCTGCTGGCGATCAAGCCGTCCGCGGACTGAGGCGCCGGATCAGCATGGGCAGGTCTGCCTGCCCCTTACGGTGTGTGTTACTCGAGGTTCTGCACCTGCTCTCTCATCTGCTCGATGAGCACTTTCATGTCCACGGCCACGCGGGTGACCTCGGCGTCGATGGACTTGCTGCTGAGGGTGTTGGCTTCCCGATTGAGCTCCTGCATCAGGAAGTCCAGCCGGCGGCCGATGGCGTCACTGCGCTGGAGGGTTTCCCGGACCTCGCTGATGTGGGCTTCCAGCCGGTCCATTTCTTCCGCCACATCGGACTTCTGGGCCAGCATCACCATTTCCTGGCTTAACCGGTCGGGGTCCAGCTCCACCGAGGCCTGACGGAAACGCTCCCGCAGGGTCTGCTCCTGGGCACTGATCAATGCAGGCATACGCTCACGCACCCGGGCTACCAGTTCTGCCATGGCTGACAGGCGCTCATCAAACAGGGGCCGCAGGCGCTCTCCCTCACGCTCCCTTACCTGCACCAGCTCCTCGACGGTGCGGCGGAACAACTCATCCGCAGCAGCCTTCATCGGACTCAGATCCGGCTCTTCCCGGTCGAGTACGCCGGGCCAGCGCAATATATCCAGGGCGCTGATATGGGCCGGGTTATCCAGCAGGCGATTGACGTGGTTGATGGCTTCATTCAGGGACGCCGCCAGGCGGTCGTTCACCATCAGGGCGGTATCCGCATCTTCGGAAGACTGCAGACGCATGCCCACATCCACCTTGCCCCGGCCGAGGGTCTTGCGCAGATGCTCCCGGAAGCCGTTCTCCAGCTCCCGAAGCGCCTCAGGCAGGCGGAAAGAGGGCTCCAGGTAACGGTGATTCACCGTGCGTATCTCGCAGGTCAGCACGCCCCACTCGGCCTGTGTCTGCTGGCGGGCAAACGCTGTCATACTTCTGATCATGGTGGCTCCAGAGTTCTTCCGTAGAATACGGCTTCAGTCTACCAGTTTGGCCGGCGGGAAATCCCGTGTCCGTTCGGCAGGCCGGGCTCAGCCGTCCCGTGTTATACTGCGACCCCTTTTTTCAGTGGCCGTCACTCGTTACCATCCGGCCCCTGTTCATTTCCGGACTCACAAGGATCAGCTATGCGACCCAGCGGCAGACAGCCCGAACAGCTCAGAGACGTGCGGCTCACCCGCCACTTCACCCGGCATGCGGAGGGTTCCGTGCTGGTGGAGTTCGGCGACACCCGCGTCATCTGCACCGCATCCGTGGAAAACAAGGTACCACCCTTTCTCCGCGGCGAAGGTCAGGGCTGGATAACCGCCGAATACGGCATGCTGCCGCGCTCCACAGGCAGCCGCATGGGCCGGGAAGCCGCCCGGGGCAAACAGGGGGGTCGTACCGTGGAAATCCAGCGACTCATTGGCCGCTCCCTGCGTGCCGCAGTCGATCTGGAAGCACTGGGCGAGCACACCATCACCATCGACTGCGATGTTATCCAGGCGGACGGCGGTACCCGAACCGCCGCCATTACCGGAGGCTGCGTTGCCCTGGTGGACGCACTGAACTTTCTGGTGAAGGAAGGCCGCCTGAAACAATCTCCCCTGAAACAGATGGTGGCCGCACTATCGGTGGGGGTCTACCAGGGCACCCCAGTGGTAGACCTGGACTACCCGGAAGACTCCACCGCGGAAACCGACATGAACGTTATCATGACGGACCAGGGCGGATTTATCGAAATACAGGGCACGGCAGAGGGCGCGCCCTTCGTGCAGGAAGAACTGGACAATATGCTGGTACTGGCGAAGCAGGGTATTGAGCAGCTGTTCGAGATTCAGAAGGCTGCGCTGGCGGAATAACCAACCGCCTATTGGCCAGCTAAAGAAAAAGCGCGGCGGGAGAAACCCGGCGCGCTTTTTGATTTTCAGGGGACGGCATTCCCTCAGAATCCGATATCGATATCGTAATCCATGATCAGCGGAGCATGATCAGAGAACCGGGTGGTTTCGTCGATCCAGCCATCCCGGATGGTCTTGCGAATCCCCGGAGTCAGCAGCTGGTAATCGGCACGGATACCCACGTTCTTGCGCTCTCCGCCGTCCCACTCCGGCCACCAGGTGAACTGGTTGCTCTGCTTGTTGATCTCGCGAAAGGCGTCGATGGCACCCATCTCATCAAACAGCCGATCGAGGAAAGCCCGTTCGTGGGGGAGAAAACCGGACACGTCCAGCTGGTGATAGATGGGGCTGGCGTCGGTGACGTGATGGGCAGTCTGCAGGTTGGCGCAGAAAATGAACTGGCGGCGCTTGCGCAGGGTTTTCTGCATATGCAGCCCGAAAGCGTCCATGAACTCGTCCTTGTGATCAAGCACGGTCAGGTCGTTTTCGTCTTCCAGCAGCTCTTCTTCCCGGCCAAGGGCACAGGGCGCCAGTACGCTGGCTACGCTGACGCGATCAAAGTCCGCCTGGATGAAGCGCCCCTCGCGATCTGCCTGCTCACTGGCAAAGCCATACATGATGGCCTTCGGAAAGTGACGGGTGTAAATGCCCACGCCGCCGTGTTCGTTGAGCTCGCCATCGATAAAGTAGGCTTCGTAACCTTCGGGAATCAGGTTGCGGTCCTCAATTTCATAGACCCGCATGCGGTGGTCCTGAACACAGATTACGTCGGCGTCCTGGTCGGCGATCCAGTCAAAGAAGCCTTTTTCAATCGCCTGTTCCAGGCCATTGACGCTGATTGATACTACACGCATACGTATTCCCTGATTCAGTTTGGGTGTATGATACCGGTTTTACACGTTTTTGAAAGAACCAGACCCCGCCAGAAGCCTTGTCATGCACGACTACCAGCGCGATTTTATCGAGTTTGCCATCCACCGTGACGTCCTGCGTTTCGGTGAATTTACTCTCAAGTCGGGACGCACCAGCCCCTACTTTTTCAATGCCGGCCTGTTCAATAGCGGCAACGACCTGCTGTGCCTGAGCGAAGCCTATGCCGCCGCCCTCACCCGTAGTGGGCTGAATTATGACATGATTTTCGGGCCCGCCTATAAGGGCATTCCCTTGGCCACCACCACTGCCATGACGCTGGCCAGGCAAGGCGACAACCGCCCCTGGGCCTTTAACCGCAAGGAAGCCAAGGACCACGGCGAAGGCGGCAATATAGTCGGCGCTCCGTTGCAGGGCCGGGTCCTGATCATTGATGACGTTATTACTGCCGGTACCGCGATCCGTGAGTCCATGGCAATTATCGAGGCCGCCGGCGCGACACCCGCCGGGGTTCTGATTGCCCTGGATCGCCAGGAGCGAGGCCAGGGCGACCTGTCTGCCATCCAGGAAGTGGAACAGAACTACGGCATACCGGTCATAAGCATTATCCGGCTGGAGCAGGTACTCGAATACCTGCAGACAAAGCCCGGGTTCGCCCGCCATGCGGAGGCCATTACAGCCTACCGCGACCGTTACGGCGTCTGATAATTCTGACGCCTGGCCATGCTGTGACACAGAGCGAAGCAACCGGAAACGCATCTGGTATGCTTCCGGACTGTACACATGATGAGACAAGCCACTTGACCGACAAGGGTGTGACCGGTGCCTGCCACTAGACTGACAACCTGCCTCATCGCCGCCAGCTGTCTGGTGTTCGCTTCTCTGGCGGACGCCAGGATGTATCGCTACAAGGATGACAGCGGGCAGCTGGTGATCAGCAACACTGTCCCCCAGGAGGCCTCCACCCGGGGCTACGAAATCCTCAACAGCCAGGGACGTGTGGTGGACAGGGTAGCGCCAGCGCCCACTGAGGAAGAGCTTCGCCGCCGGGAAGAGGAACAACGCCGCCAGAAGCAGGCCGAGGTCCAGCGTGAACAGGACCGGGCCCTGCTGCGACGCTACAGTCACCCGGATGACGCGGTACGTGCCCTGCACCGCAAGATCGGTGAACTGGAGGGGCTCAACCAGCTCAAACGCGGCAACATTTCGGTAATCGAGTCCCAGCTGGACAGCGAACAGTCCAGGGCAGCCAACCTGGAGCGCTCCGGCCGGGAGATCCCGGAGATGACGTTGCAGAAGATCGATCGCCTGGAAGGCCAGATCCAGGACATCGAGAAGGAAATTGAAAACCAGGAAAAGGAAATTCGTCAGATGCGCGAGCAGTACCTCAAGGATATCGAACGCCTGGAGATCATCACCGAACACCAGCGAACCCTGCCCCTGGAGCCACCGAAGGCGGCTGACGAGGCCAGCGCCCGGTAAGCAAAGTCGTCGTTCCCGGGAGCACGAAAGAGCCACCCCTGGAGGTGGCTCTTTGCGTTGGTGACTCGATGACTTCCGGAGCGGACAGCTGACCGGTCAGGCGTTGGTCGTGCTTTTTTCGCTGGCCGTGCTTTTTTCGCCGCTCGCACCCTTGCTGGCATTATCGGAACCGGAAGAGGACCCGGTGGACGAAGCCCGGGGCGTCCCCGAGGTGTTACTGCCCGGACCTGACTTGCTGGTCCTCCCGCCGGACCTGGCCGTCGTTCTGCTGCCAGAGGCTGCCGCCTTGCTGGTCTCATCGGCCGCTTTCGAAACCTGCTTGCCGGTGCTCCTGGCGGTTTTCGAGACATCCGACGCTGTGGACTGGGCACCGCGGGAAACCCGGTTGGCACCTTTCTGGGCCTTGCCGGACACTCTGGTTGCCGTGGACTTCGCGGAGGATGACACTTCCTCGGCCACCTCATCTGCGGTCTTGCTCACGGCACGGGCGGTATCGGCGGTCTCCTTGTCCAGGCGCGCCACCAGGTCACCAGCGAAACTGCCGACCCGGCTGTTGAAGGTACGTAACTGATCAAAGACGGCACCGCTGGCCCCGTTGTAGCGCTTGCGCAGGTTCTTCACCCGGTACTGGCGCACTTCGCTTTCCAGTTTTTCCGCCGCGTCAAAAGGTTTGGCCGCCAGGTGCTTCTGCGCCTTCTCAGCGGCATCAATGCCCTTGTCTACCATGTCCTGAAGCTGTTCCTGCCAGGTTTTGAGCTTGCTCATAACGACCCTCCCTTCGGGTTCGGTGAAATTCTCTCTGACGAAAAAATACAGGCGGGAAGGTACTCCCGACCATCACCCGATCAGGATAGGGAGATAAGTTAGAGTATTCACACTAATCCCGTTGCGCACCGGAAGGTGATTCAGGCCACCCCCACACAGGCATTTGGTGAGACCTGTGGCAATTTACCAAATAGTCACTTGCGAGCTAAGCGCCCTTCCCCATAATCGCGCCATCGTTTTTGCGCAGTGGCATCCCGGGGGGCCGACTTCCCGATTCCGAAAAGCCTGCCTGGCATTCCCTCAGACGGCTCTGAACCAGCAGGTGACATAAAAATCAATGCGAGGATTGCCATGATGTCTTCATACCAGACGTCGACTTCCCGGAATCTGCTCATTGCCCTGACCCTGGTGCTTGCCGGGTGCGGAGACAACAGTTCAGCCGGCAACGATGTGGCAGGCGGCAGCGTCGCTGATCCGGCAGCCCGGGAAACCCGGGACGCGTTTAACGACGACGTCGGAAACTCTGCCAGCCAGAAATACGTTCAGCCTGCACAGGAACCGGACAGGGGGCCGGAAATCGAAAATCCGATTCTGGCTGCCCCATTACCGGTACCCGTGCCGGAAGGGGAAGGACCTGGTGCCGCCAGCGGTGACCATGCCGACCCTGACCGACCAACGGATGACGAGCCCGGAACAGCAACGGAACAGCGCGGCCAGGATGACACCGGGGCGGTGGCGGGGCGCCCGGTCCTGCACTGGGACAGCCCGATGAGCCGGGAAGACGGCAGCAAGCTCTATCCGGGTGAAATCAGCGGCTACAGGGTGTACTACCGGTTGCGACACCAGGACAGATTTCTGTCCCTGGAGCTGGAAGGGCCGGACACCGACAGCCTGACCCTGGACGAATTCGATCCCGGGGCCTACGAATTCGCTGTCAGCACTGTCGATATCAATGGTATGGAAAGCCGCCGGTCAGAGCCGGTCACCGTGGACCTGATCTAATGTCCCGGGGCTCCTCCGCAGAGCCCGCAGTCGCTACCAGCGAAACAGTACCCAGCTGGGAACAAGCAGGGAGGTCTCGTCCTCCCTGATCCAGCCGCCCCCATCAGCGGGCACCAGGTAATAGGCTGGACCCACGTCCGGCACCACCTTGATCTCCCGCAACTGGCCATTGACGCGATACTCGTAGTACACCACGTCCTCGCCGGGCCGGATGATGATCGCGGAGCCATCTGTCTCTGGCTCATACTCCGGAATCACCACAGGCTCATCCGGCAACTGCGGTTTTTCATCCAGGGGTGAGCTGCTCCCATCCTGCGCCAGAACCGTTAAGGGAGCTGCGAGACAAAGAGCCAACAGCGAGATGACGACTGGTTTCATGGTAACCTCTGTGTTCAGATGGGCCGCTGATACGGCACCCAGTCAAAAGCGTTGCACAAGCCACCCAAACCTTCAACAGATTCCGGATTCCCCTTGCCATGAGTCAAACCAAGACGCCCCCCGTTGTCCTTGTCGATGGTTCCTCCTACCTGTTCCGGGCATTCCATGCCTTGCCTCCGCTGACTACCAGCAAGGGCCACCCCACCGGGGCCATCAAGGGGGTGATCAGCATGTTGCGACGCCTGGAACAGGACTTTCCGGGCTCAAAAGTGGTGGTGGTGTTCGATGCCAAGGGCAAGACTTTCCGTCATGAACTCTACGAAGCATACAAGGCCAACCGGCCGCCAATGCCGGAAGATCTGGCGGTTCAGATCAAACCCATCCACGAAATCGTGGAAGCCATGGGACTGCCCCTGCTGATCATTCCTGAAGTGGAAGCGGACGATGTGATCGGAACCCTTGCCACGGAAGCCACAGCCAAGGGGGTGGACGTTGTGATCTCCACCGGTGACAAGGACATGGCCCAACTGGTGAGTGATCACGTTACGCTGATCAACACCATGACGGAGACCCGCATGGACCGGGACGGGGTGGTGGAAAAGTTCGGCATCGCACCGGAACAGATCGTGGACTACCTGGCGCTGGTGGGCGACACCGTGGATAACATCCCCGGCGTGACCAAGTGCGGTCCGAAAACGGCCGTCAAATGGCTACAGCAATACGGCGACCTGGACAATCTCATGGCCCACGCCGGCGAGATCAAGGGCAAGATTGGTGACAACCTGCGGGATGCGCTGGAACACCTGCCCCTGAGCCGGGAACTGGCCACCATCCGCACCGACGTGGACCTGCATTTTGGTATTGAGCAGGTATCGCCGGAGCCGGAACACCGGGAGCAGCTGCTGAAACTGTTCCAGGAATACGAGTTCAAGGCCTGGATTGCCGAATACTCGGGTGAAGGAACAACGAAGACTGATACCACCGCTGATGAATCGGCCGCACCACCGGAACGCCAGTACGAAACCATTCTCACTGAAGAGCAGCTGGATGCCTGGCTGAATGAACTGGGCAAGGCAGAACTGTTCGCTTTCGACACAGAGACCACCAGTCTCCGGTATAGCGAAGCCGAGGTGGTTGGCGTTTCCTTCGCAATTGAACCCGGCAAGGCCGCCTACCTGCCCCTGGCCCACGATTATATGGGTGCACCGGACCAGCTGGACAGGGATGCGACCCTCGCAAGGCTGAAACCGTTGCTGGAAGACCCGAAGCGCAGCAAGGTGGGCCAGAACCTGAAGTATGACAAGAATGTACTTGCCAACCATGGCATCTGCCTGGAGGGCATCGCCGAGGACACCATGCTGGAGTCCTACGTGCTCAATTCCACCGCTACCCGCCACGACATGAACAGCCTGGCGCTGAAATACCTGGGCGAGAAGACCATCAGCTTCGAGGATATTGCCGGCAAGGGGGCAAAGCAGCTCACCTTCAACCAGGTTGACCTGGAGCAGGCTGCGGAATACGCCGCCGAGGATGCCGATATCACTCTGCGACTGCACCAGGTACTGCGCCCCCAGCTCAGGGAAACCGGGCGCCTGGACGCCGTCTACCGGGACATCGACCTGCCCCTTGTACCGGTGTTGTCCCGCATGGAGCAACGCGGCGCCCTGATCAACGCCTCTACCTTGCGCCAGCACAGCCAGGAGCTGGCCGAGCGCATGGCCGAGCTGGAGCAGGAAGCCCACGAGGAGGCTGGTGAAAGCTTCAATCTGGGCTCCACCAAGCAGCTACAGGCGATTTTCTACGACAGGATGGGCCTGCCAGTCATCAAGAAGACACCCAAGGGGGCACCGTCTACCGCCGAGCCAGTGCTGCAGGAACTGGCCCATGAGCACCGGCTGCCACGGCTGATCCTGGAGCACCGCAGCCTGAGCAAGCTCAAGTCCACCTACACAGATACCTTGCCGGAGCTGATCAGCCCCCACACCGGACGCGTCCATACCTCATACCATCAGGCGGTGACGGCGACCGGCCGCCTGTCGTCCTCCGAGCCCAACCTGCAAAACATTCCGGTGCGCACCGAGCAGGGCCGGCGTATTCGACAGGCCTTTACGGCGCCTGAAGGCTACAAGCTGGTTGCAGCGGATTATTCACAGATCGAGCTGCGGATCATGGCCCACCTGTCCGGCGACAAGGGCCTGCTCGGGGCCTTCGAGCGGGGTGAAGACATCCATCGCGCGACAGCCGCCGAAGTATTCGGAGCAACGGTTGATGACGTTACCCCCGATCAGCGCCGCAGCGCCAAGGCCATCAACTTCGGCCTGATCTACGGCATGTCAGCCTTTGGCCTTGCCCGCCAGCTGGAGGTGGACCGCAAAACCGCCCAGGACTACATCGACCGCTACTTCCAGCGCTACCCCGGCGTGCTGGAGTACATGGACCGTATCCGCAAGCAGGCACATGACGATGGGTTTGTGGAAACCCTGGCAGGCCGCCGCCTGTACCTGCCGGAAATCAACGCCCGCAACAAACAGATGCAGCAGGCCGCCGAACGCACGGCCATCAACGCCCCCATGCAGGGAACGGCGGCGGACATCATCAAACGGGCCATGGTCACGGTGGAAGACTGGTTGCTGGCCGAGCATTCTGACGACGCCCGCATGGTGATGCAGGTCCACGACGAACTGATCCTTGAGGTGAAGGAATCCGCGCTGGAGGTAATCTGCCGGGGCCTTGAGGAACGAATGTCCGGTGCCGCAGAGCTGAAGGTGCCACTACTGGTAGAAGCCGGCGTCGGCGATAACTGGGACGAGGCACACTAAGGTCGATAATGTACCGGGGGAAAGCCGCGGCTCCCCCTTTTCCTGTCACCCTCACCGCTGACTCAGTCGTTCTGGATGGACAGCTTGTCGACCGTGTTTGACAGCTGATCGGAGCCTTTGGCATCCGCGCCCAGCTTGATCATCAGGCGCAGATCGTTGGCAGAGTCGGCATGGGCCAGGGCATCCTCGTAGGTGATTGCCCCTTCCGAATAAAGGCTGTACAGGGCCTGGTCGAAGGTCTGCATACCCGACTCGGTGGACTTGGTCATCAGCTCCTTGAGCTTGTGCACCTCACCCTTGCGGATCATATCGGCTACCAGCGGGGTGTTGATCAATACCTCGATAACCGCCCGCCGGCCCTTGCCGTCCGGCGTCGGGATCAGCTGCTGGGCAACAATGGCCTTGAGGTTCAGGGACAGGTCCATCCAGGTCTGGTTGTGCTGGTCCGGATTGAAAAACTGGATAATCCGGTCCAGGGCCTGGTTGGCGTTGTTGGCGTGCAGGGTGGCCAGGCACAGGTGACCGGTTTCCGCAAACTGCACGGCGTACTGCATGGTCTCCCGGGTCCGGATCTCACCGATCAGGATAACGTCCGGCGCCTGCCGCAGGGTGTTCTTCAGGGCCGTCTCGAAGCTGTCTGTGTCAATACCCACCTCACGCTGGGTGACGATGCAACCCTGGTGCTGGTGAACAAACTCGATGGGGTCCTCGATGGAGATAATGTGACCACGGCTGTTGCGGTTGCGGTGCCCCAGCATGGCCGCCAGCGAGGTGGACTTACCGGTACCGGTGGCCCCCACGAAGATGATCAGGCCCCGCTTGGTCATGGCCAGGTCCTTGACGATGTCCGGCAGGCCCAGATCATCCACCTGGGGAATCTTGGTCTCGATGCGCCGCAGCACCATGCCACACAGGTTGCGCTGGAAGAAGGCGCTGACCCGGAACCGGCCGATGCCCCGGGCACTGATGGCAAAGTTGCACTCGTGGCTCTCCTCGAACTCCGCCTGTTGCTTGGAGTTCATGGCGCCATAGACGAACTCCCGGGTCTGCTCCGGCGTCAGGGCGTTCTTGGTGACGGGCAGTACCTTGCCGTTGACCTTCATGCTCGGCGGAACCCCGGCGGTAATAAACAGGTCAGAGCCGCCCTTTTCCACCATCAGCCGCAGCAGTTTTTCAAATTCCATGGGAGTACTTCCAGCGTTTCAGTCAGGTTTGCCTGCGCCGCCCAACCGTTGAGCGACGCCCGATAGTCCGGATCAGAAGTTGTCGGGAATCTTGGCCTTGGCCCGGGCCGCCTCGCGGCTGATCAGGCCCTTCTGCAAGAGCCGTTGCAGGCACTGATCCAGGGTCTGCATGCCCAGGGAGCCGCCGGTCTGGATGGCGGAGTACATCTGGGCCACCTTATCTTCGCGGATCAGGTTACGAATTGCTGCGGTCCCGATCATGATTTCATGTGCCGCTATCCGGCCACCGCCCATTTTTTTCATCAGGGTCTGGGAGACCACGGCCTGCAGGGACTCGGAGAGCATGGAGCGGACCATGGACTTTTCTTCCGCCGGGAATACGTCCACCACCCGGTCAATGGTCTTGGCAGCGGAGGTGGTGTGCAGGGTGCCAAATACCAGGTGACCGGTTTCAGCGGCGGTCAGGGCAAGGCGGATGGTCTCCAGGTCTCGCAGCTCACCCACCAGAATAATGTCGGGGTCTTCCCGCAGGGCCGAGCGCAGGGCCTCGTTAAAGCCCAGGGTATCCCGGTGCACTTCCCGCTGGTTCACCAGACACTTCTTGGACTCGTGAACGAATTCGATGGGATCTTCGATGGTCAGCACGTGCTCGTAGCGGCTGTCGTTGATGTAGTCGAGCATGGCCGCCAGTGTGGTGGACTTACCGGAACCCGTGGGCCCGGTCACCAGCACCAGGCCGCGGGGAACGGAAGCGATGTCCTTGAAAACCTGGCCCATGCCCAGATCTTCCATGGTAAGCACTTTCGAGGGAATGGTCCGGAAGACCGCACCGGCACCGCGGTTCTGATTGAAGGCGTTAACCCGGAAACGGGCCACACCGGGCACTTCGAAGGAAAAGTCGGTTTCCAGGAACTCCTCGTAGTCCTTCCGCTGCTTGTCGTTCATGATGTCATAGATCAGTCCGTGGACTTCCTTATGCTCCATGGGCGGAAGGTTGATCCGGCGTACATCGCCATCGACACGAATCATGGGTGGCAGCCCGGCGGACAGGTGCAGGTCAGACGCGCCCTGTTTGGCCGAGAAGGCCAGAAGTTCGGTAATATCCATAGGGTTCCTCGGAAGGCGGTTCTTTTATGCCCTGGCCCGCTTGGTTTTTTCCAACCCCGGGGTTAACGTGAGCCCCTTATCAGCACAGCCAGCGGCAGTCAGAAAAATACTATGAGCAGCATAGCAGACAACATCCGGAGCGTAACCCGACGCATACAAAAAGCAACAGAGGCGGCGGGACGCGCTGCCGGGAGTGTGCGTTTGCTCGCAGTCAGCAAGACCCGACCGGCCGAGGATCTGCGCCTGGCAGCCGCCGCCGGACAGCAGGCCTTCGGTGAGAACTACCTGCAGGAGGCCCTGGACAAGATCGAGGCCCTGCATGACTTGCCAGAACTGGAGTGGCACTTCATCGGCCCCATCCAGTCCAACAAGACCCGGGCCATTGCCGAGAATTTCCAGTGGGTGCACAGCGTGGACCGGCTCAAGATCGCCCGCCGGCTCAGCGAGCAACGCCCGGGAGACAAGCCGCCCCTGAACATTTGCCTGCAGGTCAATATCGATCAGGAGGAAAGCAAGTCCGGCTGCCATCCGGACGATCTGGCCGGGCTGGCAGTCGCCATGAGCGGATTGCCTAACCTCAACCTGAGGGGGCTGATGGCCATACCGGATCCGGACCAGCCACAAGACAGCCTGAGGGAGAGTTTTCAGCGCCTTGCAAAAGCGCTGGACAGTCTGCGAGGCAATCCCGACGTAGGCGGCTCGCTGGATACCCTGTCCATGGGTATGTCCGGTGACCTGGAACTGGCCATTGCCGAGGGGGCAACCCTGGTGCGGGTGGGTACCGCCCTGTTCGGGCCCCGGGACTACCAGCACTGACCTTTCCGGGTCTGGATTACCGGGCAACCCGTTTCGGACAGGGCCAGCTTGCCGCGCCCCTGGAAGTAAGCGCAGGATTTAGCTGGTATGATTTGCCATCACAACTTTCTGATGCGGAGTGAACTGTGAGTACTTCACCGACGATTGGCTTTATCGGCGCCGGCAACATGGCCAGCGCCATTATTGGCGGCATGCTGGACAGCGGTTTCCGCGCCGGCAGCATCTGGGCCAGCGCCCCGGACGATGAGCACCTGCAGACCATCCGCCGCAAGTTCGGGGTGAGCGTTACCACCGACAACCGCTACTGTGCGCAACAGGCGGATGTGGTGATCCTGGCGGTCAAGCCACAGATAATGGCGGATGTTTGCCGCGATATCGCCCCGGTAGTCCAGAATACCCGCCCCCTGATGGTGTCCATTGCCGCCGGCCTGACCTCCGCGACCCTGGACGAGTGGCTCGGTGGCGGTCTGCCGCTGGTCCGGGTGATGCCCAACACGCCGTCGCTGGTGGGCAAGGGGGCGGCGGGCCTCTATGCCAACGATGCCGTGACCGACGACCAGAAAAAGACCGTCGAATCCATTTTCAACAGCATCGGCAAGGCACTCTGGCTGGATGACGAAGAAATGCTGCATGCGGTCACCGCCCTGTCCGGCAGTGGCCCGGCCTACTTCTTCCTGATGCTCGAGTCGCTGGAAGCCGCCGCTACCGAAGCCGGCATTGAAGCGGATACTGCCCGGGCGCTGGCGATCCAGACCATGGCCGGCGCCGCTGAAATGGCCGCGCGCAGCGAACACGACCCGGCGCAGCTCAAGCGTAATGTCATGTCTCCGGGTGGCACCACAGAACAGGCCGTGCTGACCTTCGAGGACGGCGGCATGCGCGCGCTGGTGGAGAAGGCCTACAAGGCTGCGATGACCCGCTCGCGGGAGATGGCGAAAGAACTGGCTGATCCTGACAGCTGACACGCTCAATCCATACATTGTTCATAACGGAGACAACGCTCCAATGCTCGCTGACATCTTTATCACCGTGCTGCAGTTTGTGGCCATGTTCTACCTCACGCTGGTCCTGCTCCGATTTCTGCTGCAGCTGGCGAGGGCTGACTTCTACAATCCCATTTCCCAGTTTGTGGTAAAGGCGACCAATCCACCCCTGCGCCCTCTGCGCCGGGTCATACCGGGTATTGGCGGCGTCGACGGCGCGTCACTGGTTCTGGCGATCCTGGTGAGTGCCCTGTTCTTCACCCTGCTCTGGGTTGCCAGCGGCTTCCCGCTGACCGGTCTTAACCCCATTGCCCTGCTGGCATGGGCCGGGGTCCATGTACTGGGCCTGATCATCGAGATCTACTTCTGGGCGATACTGGCGGTGGTGATTATCAGTTGGGTGGCACCCCAGAGTAACCACCCAGCCATCATGCTGGTTGCACAGATCACCGAGCCGGTCATGCGTCCGGTCCGCAATATTGTTCCGCCCCTCGGCGGCTTGGACCTGTCACCCATCTTCGTATTCCTGATCCTCAACGTGTTGCGGGTGATGGTAGACCACCTGGGAGCGGCCGTGGGCCTGCCGGTCTGACCCCCCCCGGCTCACTGACCACCGACACCGGATCACAGGAACCGCCCCCTCCATGGCTCCTGTGATCCCGTTAACAGACCTGACAACAAAATCGACATACCCTAGGCTGATCTTTCTGTCATAGCGCCAACTCCACCCAGCACCCGCCTGAACCTTTCCGGAACGGAAACCCGGGCGAGCAGCGAACAGGGTCAGTACCATGAACGGACCAGCCATCCTGGCGAACCAGGTTGAAGCCTACCATCAGTGGAAGAAGGAACTCATCCGGCAGATCAGCCGCTACCGACTCTGGCTGCAGGACAATGACCTCTATTCGGAGGATGTCAGCGAGCGCATCCGCCGGGGCGTGGAGCTACTGATCGAAGACGAGCTCACCATCGCCTTTGTCGGGGAGTACTCCCGGGGCAAGACCGAACTGATCAACGCCCTGTTCTTCGCCGAGTACGGTCAGCGCATGCTGCCCTCGGAGGTGGGCCGCACCACCATGTGCCCCACTGAACTTTTCTTCGACCGTGCCACCGGCAGCAACTATCTTCAGCTACTTCCCATCGAGACCCGCGAAGGCGATCTTTCCCTGCAGGAGCTGCGGCGCCACCCTGAGCACTGGGTCCGTCACGAGCTCAGCGAGGACGACCCGGAGACCATGCGTGCAGTACTGGGGGAAGTCGCACGGGTACGTAGCGTCAGTCCCCAGGAAGCCCGTCACTATGGCTTCAGCGAGTCCATGCTGGAAACAGATACACAGAATCCCGGCCAGGTGCTGATCCCGGCGTGGCGCAGCGCCCGCATCAGCATTCGCCACCCGCTGTTCGAACGGGGCCTGCGGATTCTCGATACGCCAGGACTCAATGCCCTCGGATCGGAGCCGGAGCTGACCGTCAGCCTGCTGCCCTCGGCCCACGCCATCCTGTTCCTGCTAAGTGCTGACACGGGTGTTACCGCCAGTGACATGGCCATCTGGAAGGAACACATCGACACAGAGGATGCCGACCACCGGGCCGGCCGGTTTGCGGTGCTGAACAAGATCGACTCCCTGTGGGACGAGCTTCGGCCCCAACGGGAGGTGCAGGAGAGCATTGAGCGGGTGCGGCACAATACAACCAGCCAGCTGGGCCTGCGGGACGACGAGGTTATCCCCATTTCCGCCAAGCAGGGCCTGACCGCCAAGGCCAGGGACGACAGCAGCCTGCTGGACCGCAGCCAGCTGCCGCGACTGGAACGATTGCTGATCGACCGCATTCTCCGCCAGAAAGAAGAGCTGATCACCCAGAGCCTGATCAATGACCTGCTGGGCATGTTGCAGAACAGCCAGGCTGCCATGCAGGCCCGCCTGCTCAGCCTGGAAGAAGAGCGGCGGGCCTGCTCCGGCCAGGCCGTGGACCGTGAAGCCCTGCGCCGCCTGGCGGACCGGGCCCAGACCGATTACGATTTTTACTACCGCAAACTGATTACCCTGCGCTCCAGTCGTCGGCTGATGCAGTCCCAGGGGGATATCCTGACGAACATGGTCAGTGAGTCCCGCTTCAATGCCCATGCCGCCACCGTTCGCCAGATGATGAGCAAAAGCTGGACATCGGCCGGCATGAGCCAGGCCATGGACCACTTCTTCGAATTGCTGGAAGGCGACCTGCAGAATCTCCTGGCTGAGGGGCGTCTGGCGGAGCGCATGGTGGAGGCCATCTACCGCCGCTATAACGAGGACACCCGCGGCCGGCACCTGGAGCCTATCCCCCTGCGGGCCGGGCGCCACGTCATCGCCATTCGCGAGCTGCGTAAACGGGCCACCCGTTTCCGCCGTGCCCCGGGCAACCTGCTGCGAGAGCAGAAGTGGCTGATCCGCCGTTTCTTCCAGGTGATGGTCACCGAGGCCCGCACACTTCACGAGCGCGTCCGCCGTGACGTGGAGCGCTGGCCGGGGGAGGCACTGCTGCCCATCATGCAGTTCTCCATGGAGCAGAAGCAGTTGCTGGAACACCAGGTGCGCCGTATCCGCGACATGGTCCGCCACGACCGTGACAGCAAGGCCGAACGCGAACGACTGACCAATACCATCAGCGACCTGCGCCGTCAGCTGGAGCTGGCCGACGCCATGCAGCGCCAGATCCGCCGACCGGCACCGACACTCAGCCAGCAGAAAGTGGTCAATATCTCCGGCATTGCCTGAACAATAACCGTCGACAGTGCGGGGACTCCCGGAGCGTTGCCTGAACCCTCTGCCCCGGCACTGCCAACCTCTCCCCCCCGGGCCGGTTGCAGCTCCGACGCCCCCCCTTTAAACTGCATGACCTGTGCCAGCCCGGTTACGGCTGGATTTACGACGAACGATGACCAATCAAGGATTCCACCGCGTCGATGCCCGATTCCCTGCCTTCGGATTCTGTGGGCCTGGTTACCCCGCAAACCCTTCACTTCGACGAGCCGTTGCAGCTCGCCTGTGGCCAGACCCTGAAAAGCTGGGATCTGGTAGTGGAGACCTATGGGACCCTGAACCAGCACTGCACCAATGCGGTGCTGATCTGCCATGCGCTCAGCGGCCACCACCACGCCGCCGGCTATCACTCTACGGATGACCGCAAGCCGGGCTGGTGGGATGCCTGCATCGGCCCCGGCAAGCCCATCGACACCGACCGTTTCTTCGTGGTCAGCATCAACAACCTGGGGGGCTGCCATGGCAGCACCGGCCCCAATACCGTGAACCCGGAGACCGGCGAACTCTACGGCCCGGATTTCCCGGTAGTGACCGTACAGGACTGGGTCAACAGCCAGGCGGTACTGGCCGACCGGCTGGGTATCGACTGCTGGGCTGCGGTAGTGGGCGGATCCCTGGGGGGTATGCAGGCACTGCAATGGAGCATCAGTCATCCTGATCGCCTGAAGCACGCAGTGGTCATTGCCTCAACACCGCGGCTGACGGCCCAGAACATTGCTTTCAACGAAGTGGCCCGGCGGGCCATCACCTCCGACAGCGACTTCCACGGTGGCCGCTACTACGAACACAACACCCTGCCCCGGCGGGGCCTCATGCTGGCCCGCATGGTGGGCCACATCACCTACCTGTCCGATGCCTCCATGGGTGAGAAGTTCGGCCGTGAGCTGCGTGAACAGGCCTACCAGTTCGGCTACGACGCCGAGTTCCAGGTGGAAAGTTACCTGCGCTACCAGGGCGAACGCTTCTCGGAGACCTTTGACGCCAACACCTACCTGCTGATGACCCGCGCCCTGGACTATTTCGACCCGGCCTATGAGACCGACAATGACCTGGTCAAGGCGATGGCACAGGCACGCTGTGAGTTCCTGGTCCTGTCCTTCAGTACCGACTGGCGCTTTACCCCGGCCCGCTCGGAAGAACTGGTCAATGCCATGATCGCCGCCCGGCGCAAGGTCAGCTATGCTGAGATAGATGCCCCCTGGGGCCACGACGCGTTCCTGATCCCGACGCCCCGGTATAACGCCATATTCAGTACCTATATGGCCCGCGTGGCCCGGGAGGTGGGTGCATGAGAGCCGACCTGGAAATCATTCAGCAATGGATCAGTCCCGGCAGCCATATACTCGACCTGGGATGCGGCGACGGCACCCTGCTCCATTACCTTCAGCAGGAGCGACAGACCACCGGCTTTGGGCTGGAAATCAACCCGGACCACATCACCGAGTGCATGAACAAGGGTGTGGCGGTCATCGAACAGAACCTTGACACCCAGGGCCTGTCCAACTTTGATGATGACAGCTTCGACACAGTACTCATGACCCAGGCCCTGCAGGCGGTAAGACGGCCGGATATCGTGCTGGACGAAATGATGCGGCTCGGCCGGGAAGGCATTGTGACCTTCCCCAACTTCGCTTACTGGCGCCTGCGCTGGTATCTGATGTCCCGTGGCCGGATGCCGGAGTCGGAAACCCTGCCCCACAAGTGGTACAACACGCCCAACATCCACCTGTGTACCTTCAGGGATTTTGAGGCCCTGTGCAGGGAGAAGAATTTCCGCATCTGCAACCGCACCGTGGTGGACGGTGAACACCAGGACCGCTGGCTCAGCCGCCTGTGGCCAAACATGCTGGGCCAGATTGCCATTTACCGAATTACCCGGGGAGACTGACCATGAAGCCCATTACCCTGCTGATGCTGCTCTGCCTCGCCCTTGCCGGTCTTGCCGCTCCGGCACTGGCCGACGACAAACAGGTCCGCTTTGGTGACTACGAAATCCACTACAACGTCTTTCCCAGCACGTTTCTCAGCCCGGAGGTCGCTGCCGCCAATAACCTCAACCGCAGCCGGGGCATCGGTGTTGTCAACATTGCCATTATGAAGCGCAGTGATGACGGTTCCCTGAACACCGTGCCCGGCCAGGTGGAAGGTCAGGTTCTCAATGATGTCCGCCAGGCGAAGTTCCTGGCGTTTCGACGGATTCAGGAAGGGGATGCGGTCTACTTCATCGCCGAGTATCAGTACACCGGCGGTGAACTGATGACCTTCCAGATCACCGCCCGCCCAAGCGGCCACGACCGGGAAATGCCGGTGCGCTTTTCCCAGGCTCTGTTCAATGACTGATCCTGACAACGGAGGCACTGTGACACGCCAACTCGTCCTCGCCAGCAACAACCAGGGCAAGCTGCGGGAACTGGGGGAGCTGCTGGCGCCGCTGGGCCTGCAGCCGGTGGCCCAGGGCGAGCTGGGGGTTGGCGAGGCCGAGGAACCGGCCGTCACCTTTGTCGAGAACGCCCTGATCAAGGCCCGCCATGCCGCCCTGGAAACCGGGTTGCCCGCCCTGGCGGACGATTCCGGCCTGGCGGTGGACGCCCTCGGTGGACAACCCGGCGTACGCTCGGCCCGATACGCCGGAGCCGGCGCCAGCGACGAAGACAACGTACAGGCACTGCTGGCGGCCCTGAGGGAGGTGCCGGAGGCCGACCGTTCCGCGCAGTTTCACTGTGTGCTGGTGTACCTGCGCCACGCGGAAGACCCCACCCCGGTCATCTGCCATGGCCGCTGGCCGGGGCGGATACTCGAACACCCCCGCGGTAAAGGCGGCTTTGGCTATGATCCGGTCTTCTTCGCTCCCGAGTTCGGCTGCAGCGCCGCCGAACTGACCCGCGAGCAGAAAAGCAGCGTGAGCCACCGCGGGCGTGCCCTGCGCCTGCTGGTGGAGCAGCTGGGCACCCGCTGATGGCTACCGCAGACGAAGCCGTCCCGGGCAGCCCTTGCCCACCCCTGGGGCTCTACATCCACGTACCCTGGTGTGTTCGCAAGTGTCCCTACTGCGACTTCAACTCCCATGCGTTCAGCGGTGAGCTGCCTGAGCAGGCCTACCTCGACGCCCTGCTGGAAGATCTCCAGCACGACCTTGAGCTGGCTCGCGATCGGCCAGTCGAGACCGTCTTTATCGGAGGCGGGACCCCTTCACTGATGTCCCCGGACTTCTACCGGACCCTGTTCCGGAAGCTCCGTGAGCAGCTCACGTTCAGTCCGGATGCGGAAATCACCCTGGAGGCCAATCCCGGCACTGTTGAACAGAAGCGTTTCCATGGTTTTCGTGAAGCCGGAATAAACCGGCTTTCCATCGGCGTTCAGAGTTTCCAGCCGGAACATCTGAAAAAACTCGGTCGCATTCATGACGACAACGACGCTCACCGGGCCATAGAAGCGGCGCTGAACGCCGGGTTCAGCAACTTCAACCTGGACCTGATGCACGGCCTGCCGGGCCAGACCCCGGAACAGGCCCTGGCAGATCTGAACACCGCCCTCAGCTGGCAGCCACCGCACCTGTCCTGGTACCAACTGACCCTGGAACCCAACACCGAATTCTACAGCCGGCCCCCGGCCCTGCCTGAAGACGATGACCTCTGGGCCATATGGCAGGCCGGACGGGAGAGGCTGCTCGCCGCTGGCTTCCGGGACTACGAGGTGTCCGCCTGGGCCCGGCCGGGCATGGCGTCTCGCCACAACCTGAATTACTGGACTTTCGGGGATTACCTGGCCATCGGGGCCGGTGCTCACGGCAAGGTATCGCTGGTTGACGGCACTATCCGCCGCTACTGGAAAACCCGACAGCCCGACGCCTATCTGGCGCGCATTGGCAGTCGCACTGCCGGAGCCCAGTCGGTGGAAAGGGACGAACGCCCCGTGGAGTTCATGATGAATGCTCTGCGATTGCAGCAGGGTGTGGATGAGTCGTTGTTCACGGCCCGTACGGGTTTACCCCTGACAGTCATTGCTGCAATACTTGCTGACCTGAGGGATCAGGAACTGCTGGAGCCCAACCGCCTGCAAGCCACCGCCCTGGGACGGCAGTACCTGAACAGTGTGCTGGAGCAATTTCTGTCATGAACGACATCGCCAGAAAACCCATCCCCCCCGGCATCCGGTGGGTTGGTGGCATCACCGCCGTCATACTCGTTGCCCAAGTGGGATTCAATCAACCCCTGCAGACCAGTGCCGCCCCCCAGGGCATGCTGAGCTTTCAGCTGGCCACCACCGGCGAGGGCGCCGCGGCCATCGTGGCAAGCTGGGGCGAATCCGTCTGGGCCCAGGCCTCGCTGTGGAGCGGCTTCCTGTTTGCGGCCCTTTATACCATTTTGCTGATCCTGCTCACCAATCATCTGCTGGTGGACCGCCCTGGTGTCCGTGAACGCAAGACCGGCCGCTGGGTTCGCGGGCTGTTCGTAGTGGCCGGGCTGAGCCATGTGGTGGAGTATGCGGTGTTGCTGGCCAATCTGGATGCACCGAGTGACCGCCTCAGCCTGTCCGCCACGCTGTTGGCGCTGGCGAATTACACGGCGCTGCTCGTGGGCCTTGCCGGGCTGGTGGTCATCCGCGCGGCCCGCCGCCACCCACTGAGTCCCTCCGGGGCCTAGTGTCCCGGCCACTGAGGCCCGGCCCCGGCGCAGAACCGGTCAGTTGGTACGGCGATATACCAGGTCCCAGACGCCATGGCCCAGGTTTTCACCCCGCTTTTCGAACTTGGTGATGGGCCGGTCCTCGGGGCGTGGCGAGAATCCGCCTTCGTCCCGGGCGTTAACGAACCCTTCGGATTCGTCCATCACTTCCAGCATGTGTTCCGCGTAGCTCTCCCAGTCTGTTGCCAGATGCAGGATGCCGCCCACTCTCAGCTTGTGTCGCAGGCGCTGAACAAATTCATGCTGGATCAGCCGGCGTTTATGGTGCTTCTTCTTGGGCCACGGGTCCGGAAAGAAGACCATCACCCGATCAATGGAGGCATCCGGCAGGCACAGGTCAATCACATCGTTGGCGTCGATGGCGTAGATCCGCACATTCTCCAGCTTCCGCTCCTCGATTTCCTTGAGTAGCGCGCCGACACCCGGCGAGTGCACTTCCACACCGATGAAGTCCTGCTCCGGTGCAGCATCCGCCATCTCGGCCAGGGAATGCCCCATACCGAAGCCAATTTCCAGGTTCAGCCAGGCCTCGCGCCCGAACACCTCACGGGGGTCGATCACGCCCTGCTCCCGGGTCAGTCCGTAGACCGGCCAGAGCCGGTCATAGGCTTTCTTCTGACCTTCGGTCATCCGCCCCTGGCGAATAACGAAACTGCGCACGCCACGGCGGGTGGTAATGCTTTCACCGTTATCCGGTGTCTTGTCTGAATCAGTCATGGTTTCCCCGGTCTGGTCGATGCAATAACTGGTTACAGTCTACCAGAGCCCGCCGTATTCGTGACCTGCCTGGCCGGTTTCCGGTCCAGCTTGCGATACCCAAGGGCCTCCACCAGGTGCTCCCGGCGGATGCCTTCAGCATCTGCCAGGTCGGCAATGGTTCGTGCCACTCGCAGGATCCGGTGCAGAGCCCTCGCCGACAAGCCCAGCTTTTCCATGGCACCGACGAGCATCCCCTTGCTGTCGTCGTCCACCGCGCAGTGTTCATCGAGGGCCCGCCCCGATAACGAAGCGTTGGCGCCACCCCGCGCCACCGCCCTGGCACGTACCCGTGCCACCCGTTGCCGGACCTGCTCGCTGGTCTCACCAGCAGCACTACTCTGCATCAAGACCTCGCCGCCCTGAACCGGAACCTCCACATGCAGATCAAACCGGTCCAGCAATGGGCCGGAGAGCCTGGACTGATACCTTGCCACCTGAACGGGCGAGCACTGGCAATCGATGGTGGGGTGCCCCTGATAGCCACAGGGGCACGGGTTCATGGCCGCGACCACCTGGAACCGGGCGGGGTAGGTCACCTGGCTGGCGGCCCGGGAGATGACAATCTCGCCGGACTCCATGGGTTCCCGCAGCACTTCCAGCACCTTGCGATCAAATTCCGGCAACTCATCCAGGAAGAGCACGCCGTTGTGGGCCAGGGAGATTTCACCGGGGCGGGGACTGCTGCCACCCCCGACCAGGGCGATGGCCGAGGCCGTATGGTGGGGTGCCCTGTAGGGAGGCTGGCGCCAGCCATCGGCACGGATCGGCAGACCCGCTACCGAATGCACGCTGGCCACTTCCAGCGCCTGCTGATCATCCAGTGCCGGTAAAATCCCCGGTATGCGGCTTGCCAGCATGCTCTTGCCGGTGCCTGGTGGACCGAAAAGCAGCAGGTTATGGCCCCCGGCGGCGGCAATCTCCAAAGCCCGCCTGGGTACATGCTGCCCCCGCACATCCGCCAGGTCCGGAGCTT
The DNA here is from genome assembly GCF_041690615.1 of Marinobacter sp. GTDB lineage: Bacteria > Pseudomonadota > Gammaproteobacteria > Pseudomonadales > Oleiphilaceae > Marinobacter. Next base: position 341,224 of record NZ_JAWLGY010000001.1, on the reverse strand, counting down.
CGGCCGGGCGACTGGCCGGCTCCATGGCGGCAACCGGGAGCAGCGTGGCAGTACCGGCGAGGTGTTCGCAGACCGCCAGCAGGTGGCCGGCAGCCAGCACGTCGTCGTCCCCGGCCAGGGACGCTTCATCGGCATTGTCCTGGGGCACGAGAATGCGCCGCCCGGCTTCCCGCGCGGCCATGACTGCGGGCAGTATGCCCCGGACCGGACGGAGGGTGCCGTCCAGCGCCAGCTCGCCCAGGCACTCCAGCTCGCCAAGGGCCTCCGGAGGGAGCTGCCCCGAGGCGACCAGGATGCCCAGGGCAATGGCCAGGTCAAAGCGACCACCTTCCTTTGGCAGGTCGGCGGGGGCCAGGTTGATGGTGATGCGGCGGGCTGGAAACTCGAAGCCTGCGTTCATCAGGGCACTGCGTACCCGGTCCTTGCTTTCGCGGACGGCCGTTTCCGCCAGCCCTACGATGGACAGTGAAGGCAGGCCACTGGAGAGGTGAACTTCGACGGTGACAGCAGGCGCACTAACGCCCAACCGCGCACGGGTATGGATGGTGGCGAGCATAGGGTCTTCCCTGACATTCAGTTATTCCCGGCGGGCGGTACTGCCTGTACCGCCCGGGAGTCCGTAAGCGATCAATCCTTCCAGGTTCCGGACACTCCGGAACCGCTTCAGTTATCCGGCTGGCTGACCTGCGCTTCCAGTTCGGCAACCCGCTTTTCAAGCTGTTCCAGCTTCTCACGGGTGCGCAGCAACACGGCCTGCTGGGCGTCGAACTCCTCGCGGGTGACCAGTTCCAGCCGGGAGATCACTGACATGACGGTGGCCCTGGCGTGGTTTTCCACATCCTCCCGGGCGGCCCGGGCCATATCCGGAACAAACTGGCCAAACTGCTGCTGTACCTGTCCTAGCAGGTCACTGGGAATCTTCACCACGTCAGTCTCCACAATTCCAAAGGCTTGCGCGTGCCAACCGGAGTCACGCGTTAACGGCCGGAGAGTGTAACACAGCGTGGTCCCTGCCATACTAGGAGGGTGACCAGCCCTATCGGCCATGGTATCCGACTGATAGCTGGTCACGGCGGATGCACCATTGTGGTTCTTGCCCGACCACGCTGCGCTATAATGGCGCACGGTCTGGACCCATTTTGGTTCACCGCGACATCAAGACACTGATTATTATAGATATTTTTGCGTTGGCACACACGATGCTTTGAACCCCGTACGCAATCCGCACAATTGGTGTGCGAGGTGGCAGCATCCCGAACCCGGTCCATCCACAACGTCGTGGGCAGAAAACCGGGACGGCAAACTCCAAGGAGACAGCAATGAAACTTGTGACAGCGATCATCAAGCCTTTCAAGCTGGATGATGTCCGTGAGGCACTATCCGAGATTGGCGTTCAGGGCGTAACCGTGACCGAGGTAAAAGGCTTCGGGCGTCAGAAGGGGCACACCGAACTCTATCGCGGTGCCGAATACGTGGTGGACTTCCTGCCCAAGGTCAAGGTGGAAGTTGCCATTGGCGACGGCCTGCTGGACCAGGTCATTGAGTCCATTACCAAAGCCGCCAATACCGGCAAGATCGGTGACGGCAAGATCTTTGTAACCGAACTGGAACAGGCCATCCGGATCCGGACCGGGGAAACCGGCGAAGAAGCCGTCTGACCCCGGACGCTTAAGCAGTCAGGCCAACGCAAAAATTTCAATACCTGTTAAGCCTCGTGCGGAGGGCTTTTTATGGAAAACAGTGTCTTTCATTTACAGTACGCTATAGATACCTTCTATTTTCTCGTTTGCGGCGCATTAGTCATGTGGATGGCGGCAGGCTTTGCCATGCTGGAATCCGGACTGGTCCGTGCCAAGAACACCACTGAAATTCTCACCAAGAACGTGGCCCTGTTCGCAGTGGCCTGTACCATGTACCTGGTCTGTGGTTACGCCATTATGTATGGCGGCAATATCTTCCTGAGCGGCATGGGTGACGTGGATGTCGCCGGCGTGCTGGGCGAATACGGCGAGCGGGGCGACTTCGAGGGTGGCTCCATCTACTCCGGTGCTTCCGACTTCTTCTTTCAGGTGGTCTTTGTGGCCACGGCCATGTCCATCGTCTCCGGTGCGGTGGCAGAGCGCATGAAACTGTGGGCTTTCCTGGCCTTCGCGGTGGTCATGACCGGCTTCATCTACCCGATGGAAGGGGCCTGGACCTGGGGCGGTGCCGATGTGTTCGGCATGTACAACCTGGGCGACCTGGGCTTCAGTGACTTCGCCGGCTCCGGCATCGTGCACATGGCCGGTGCCGCTGCGGCCCTTGCCGGTGTGATCCTGCTGGGCGCCCGTAAGGGCAAGTACGGCCCCAATGGAGAAATCCGCGCCTTCCCGGGTGCCAACATGCCGCTGGCTGCGCTGGGTACCTTCATCCTGTGGCTGGGCTGGTTCGGCTTCAATGGTGGCTCGGTGCTTAAACTGGGCGATATTGCCAGCGCCCACTCTGTGGCCATGGTTTTCCTCAACACCAACGCCGCGGCCGCCGGTGGTGCGATCGCAGCACTGATCACCGCCCGCATCATGTTCGGCAAGGCCGACCTGACCATGCTTCTGAACGGTGCCATTGCCGGCCTGGTGGTCATTACTGCCGAACCGTCCACACCGAGCGCACTGGTTGCCACAATCTGGGGCGCACTGGGTGGTGTGCTGGTGGTACTGAGCATTGTCACCCTGGACAAACTGCGCATTGATGATCCGGTGGGTGCCATCTCCGCCCACGGCGTCTGCGGCTTCCTGGGCCTGATGCTGGTACCGGTCACCAATGATGGTGCCGCGTTCAGTGGGCAGCTGATCGGTGCCCTGACCATCTTCATCTGGGTGTTCGTTGCCAGCCTGATCGTCTGGGGCATCCTCAAGGCCGTCATCGGCATCCGGGTCAGCGAGGAAGACGAGTACGAAGGCGTCGACCTTTCAGAATGTGGTATGGAAGCCTACCCGGAGTTCGTCTCCAGCAAGTAACCGGCTCACGGTTGAGCACCCCCGGGCAACCGGGGGCACAGAAACAAAGAGGGCAGCCCGCGGGCTGCCCTCTTTTATTGCACGACCACGACAGCCGGCGTCAGCCTTCCGCAGGCCGCACGGGATCATCCAGGGTTTCCAGCATGAACTGGGGCATGGCCAGAGCCCCGCGGTGCACGCCTTCATTGTAATAGCGGGTCACAAACGGCCGGTCCGCCGCGTCCTCTTCCCGGAAATAGCTGGTATGTACACCCTTGCCTCCCATGGTGCAGCTCCACCAGCCGGTGGGATAGACCGGTTGCGGAAAGGGCAGCGTCTGCACGTGATCAAAACCCGCCTCTTTCATGTCCTGGTGTATGTCACGGATAATGGAGTCCGTATGCAGCAGTGGCGACTCGCTCTGCTGGACCACAATGCCGCCATCACGCAGGGCGATCATGCAGTCACGGTAGAAGTCCAGTGCGAACAGCCCTTCCGCCGGTCCTACCGGGTCGGTGCTGTCGACAATGATCAGGTCCACGGAGCCCGGGGGCTGGTCCCGCATCCACTGGATACCGTCACCAAAGAAGAAATTGGCCCTGGGGTCCTGGTTGGACTCACACAGCTCCGGGAAATATTTCTCCGATACACGGGTGACCCGTTCATCGATTTCCACCTGCCAGGCTTCCTCTACCCCGGGGTGTTTCAGAACTTCCTTGAGGGTGCCGCAGTCACCGCCACCGATGATCACCACCTTTCTCGGGTCCCGATGGGTGAACAACGCCGGGTGCGTCATCATCTCGTGGTACAGGAAATTGTCCCGGCTGGTAAGCATCACGCACCCGTCCAGTACCATCAGGTTACCGAACGTCTCCGTTTCCCACACCTCCAGCTTCTGGTACTGGGTCTGTTCCTCATGCAGCTTGCGCTTCACCTGCAGGGAAAACGCCGTACCCTGGTCCTGGAAGACTTCGGTGAACCAGTTGTTATCCAGTGAACTCATCGTCAAAAACCTCCCGTGATCGTTGGCGCCATTGTAGGGGCAGGTGGCTGCCAGCCAAAGACTTTGTTGATGGCAGGCGGCCGCTTTTGCGGTTCCCATGAGTTACCCATGCGGCCTACAATGGGCGCGCCCGGCAAGAATGCCCCGTCTGCAATTCAGGATACCAGTATGACCCCCAGAACCACCGCCAGCCAGGTCTACAACATCGCCCACTGGAGTGATGGCTATATTGATGTCAGCGCGGGTGGTGACGTCGTGATCCGGCCCCACCGGGGCACTGACGGTGACACCATCAACCTGCCCGAGCTGATCGGCCAACTCAGCGGCAAGGGCACTGCCCTGCCGGTCCTGTTGCGTTTCACCGACATTCTCCATGACCGGGTCAACACCCTGTGCCAGGCCTTCAACGACGTCGCCGGTGAGCATGGTTACCAGGGTCGCTATACCGCCGTTTACCCGATCAAGGTAAATCAGCAGCGGGGCGTGGTGGAAGAACTGCTGCAGGCGCAGCCGGCAGCGGGTAACGGGCAGATTGGCCTCGAGGCGGGCAGCAAACCGGAACTGATGGCGGTACTGGCGCTGTCAACGGCCCGGGGCGCCGTGATCGTATGCAATGGGTACAAGGATCGGGAATACATCCGCACCGCCCTGATTGGCCAGAAACTGGGCTTCCGGGTGTTTATCGTGGTGGAGAAACCTTCCGAGCTGAAACTGATCCTGGCAGAGGCGAAGCTGCTGGAGGTACGCCCGCTGATCGGTGTACGGGCGCGGCTGGCCACCATTGGCAAGGGCAACTGGCAGAATACCGGTGGCGAGAAGTCCAAGTTCGGTCTGTCGGCGGGCCAGGTGCTGGACGTGGTGGAGCGCCTGCGGGCCGCCGATGCCCTGGACTCCCTGCAACTGCTGCACTTCCACCTGGGCTCCCAGATTGCCAACATCCGGGATATCCAGACCGGACTGAGGGAATGCGCCCGCTTTTACAGCGAACTGCGGCACCTGGGCGCGCCTGTGGGTACGGTGGATATCGGCGGCGGGCTGGGGGTGGACTATGAAGGCACCCGCTCCCGCAGCAGCTGCTCCATGAATTACAGCATGCGGGAATACGCCTGGAACGTGGTGCACACCCTGCAGGCCGAGTGCGACCGGTCCGGGGTACCCCATCCGGACCTGATCAGCGAATCCGGTCGCGCCCTGACCGCCCATCACGCGGTGCTGGTCACCAATGTGATCGACCGGGAACAACCGGAAGCCCGCATACCCACAGCTCCCGCCGCCGATGCCCCGGGGCCCCTCCACGACCTCTGGCGGGACTATTGTCATCTGACGGATACCAGCAGCCCCCGCTCCCGTATCGAGATCTACCACGACCTGCTTCATGCCATGGGTGACGTCCATGCCCAGTTTGCCCACGGCGTACTGACCCTGGGCCACCGGGCCGATGCCGAGCGCATCTACACCGCCAGTTGCCGGCAGCTGCAGCAACAGCTCAACAGTGCCAACCGGGCCCACCGGGAAATCCTGGACGAGCTGAACGAGAAACTGGCGGAGAAACTGTTCGTGAACTTTTCCCTGTTCCAGTCACTGCCGGATATCTGGGGCATCGACCAGATCTTCCCGGTACTGCCCATTGCCGGGCTGGAACGGGCCATCAGCCGGCGGGCAGTGATCCAGGACATTACCTGCGACTCTGACGGGCGCATCGACCGGTACGTGGACGGTCAGGGCATCGAAACCACCCTGCCCCTGCCGGAGCATGACGACAGCCAGCCGCTGCTGATCGGTTTCTTCATGACCGGGGCGTACCAGGAAATCCTGGGCGACATGCACAACCTGTTCGGCGATACCCATTCCGTGGACGTCCGGCTGGACGGCAACGGCCGCTACCAGGTCAGCGAGCCCACTGAGGGAGATACCGTGGCCGATATCCTGCGCTACGTGAATTTTGACCCCCAGGCGCTGGTCGAGGCGTACCGGGCCAGCTTTGCTGGCAGCGACCTGCCGGTTGATGAACAGCATCAGCTGTTGCAGGAGCTCGAGGCCGGCCTTGAGGGCTACACCTACCTGGAGGAATAACCTGAGAGCATAAGCAGCCCTCGATCTCACTGAAATTGATCTGAATCAATACGCCGACAACAGATCCGTTCAGCTCACCGTAGCGTAAATCCCGTGACTGACAATCGCTGGACGAGTGCTACAATCATGACGAACAACATCTCAGCTCATGCCGCTGTCAAGGAGCGCCCGGTGACCACACTGGACCAGAAGCCCTCGCGGGCAGAGGGGCGAAAAGACCCCTGGAGCCAGCTGCTCGAGAAGGTCGGCAAGAACCAGGACCGTCAGGCGTACCATGCGCTGTTCGAGCACTTCGCCCCGCAAATCAAGTACTACGCCATGGCCAACGGCATGTCGAGCCACGCCGAGGAACTGGTACAGGAAGTGTTCGTCTCAATTTGGCGTCGTTCCTGCCTTTACGACTGGCGCAAGGCCGCCGCCTCCACCTGGATCTTTACCATCGCCCGGAACCAGCGCATCGACATGCTGCGCAAGATGCAGCGCACCAGCGCCGAAATGCAGGTGGAAACCGAGGATTTGTGGCAGATTCCCGGCGAGAATGAAGACGAACCGGTAACCTCACTGCACAGACTTATGTCCGAGCGCCGGGTGCGGGAGTCTCTCCGCCACCTTCCGGAAGAGCAGATCACGGTGATCGCCAAGGTCTATATGGAGCACAAGTCCCACCAGATGGTGGCTGACGAGCTGGAGATTCCGCTTGGCACCGTCAAGAGCCGGGTTCGACTGGCACTCAACAAGCTCAAGGTAATTTTGCAGGACCAGAACGTATGACCCATCACCACCCCGACAGCCTGATGCTGATGGAATACAGCGCCGGCAACCTGAGTGAGCCCCACGCCCTGTGCGTCCGGCTTCACCTGGACAAGTGCGCGCATTGTCGCAGCCGGGTGGATACCCTGGACAGCCTGGGCGCTGTGATGATGGAGCAACAATCCCAGGTGGCTGTTGAAGCCTCCACCTTTGACAGCATACTGGCCCGTATTGACAGCGAGCCGGCTCCCGAGCCGGCAACCCCCAGGATGCATCGCAGTCCCCTGAGCAAGTTGCTGGGTGACGACCTGAACGGTCTGCCCTGGAAGCGGCAACTTAAGGATGTCAGTGTGCTGGACATCAGTGACCGCTTCCCCGGCCAACAGGATCGGGTGGTACTGCAGAAGCTCTGTGCCGGAGGCAGGGCGCCGGCACACACCCACCGGGGCGATGAGACCACCATCGTGCTGCAGGGTGCTTTCTCCGACAACAAAGGGGTATTCAACCAGTGGGATTTCGTGGTGCTGGGTCAGGACGACGAGCACAAGCCCGTCGCCCTGGAAGGCGATGACTGCATCACCCTGTCGGTGCTGAGCGCCCCCCTGAAGCTGACCGGAACCTTTGGCCGACTGCTCAACCCCTTCATTCGCTGAAGTCTGACCCGGCCGGCAAACACCCGGCCGGGTCCGTGCAATTCCTTTCTTATCTGGTCCGCCCCTTGCTGTAGAATATCCCGCTTTACGACTTTTTCTGGTGTGGCAGTTCCATGAGCACTGATGACTATGCTTTCCGCTTTGGCGGCATTGAGCGACTTTACGGCCGCCGGGCCAGCCTGGCGTTCCGACAGTCCCATATCGCCGTCGCCGGTCTCGGCGGCGTCGGTTCCTGGGCCGCCGAGGCACTGGCCCGCAATGGTATCGGAACGATTACCCTGATCGATATGGACGATGTGTGTGTCTCCAACACCAACCGTCAGCTCCACGCCCTGGAAGGCCAGTACGGCCGCACCAAGACCGACGTCATGGCGGAGCGCCTGCGGGCCATCAACCCCCAGGCGGACATCAGGGTGCACTTCGGCTTTGTAACCACCGGAAACGTGACGGACCTGCTCACGGAAGATATGGATGGGGTGGTGGACGCCATCGACAGCATCAAATCCAAGGCCGCGCTGATAGCCCACTGCCAGCGCCGGAAGATTCCCCTGGTGGTGGCCGGCGGCGCCGGTGGCCAGATTGACCCTACGAAAATCGAAGTGGCGGATCTGAGCCGGACCACCCAGGACCCGTTGCTGGCCAAGATCCGCAACCTGCTGCGACGGGAGTATGGTTTCTCCCGCAACCCGAAACGCCGGTTCGGCATCGAAGCGGTGTATTCCACGGAACAGCTGATCTATCCGGCGGCCGACGGAGAGGTCTGCCACCAGAAACCGGATACCGGAGGACCCGTGCGGCTGGACTGCGCCACCGGCTTTGGTGCGGCCTCACCGGTGACCGCCAGCTTCGGGTTTATCGCCGCCTCCCGGCTGATCAACCGGATCGCCCGCAAGGCGGCAAAGCACTCTCAGTCTTCCTGAAGATCCAGCACCAGCTTGCCCCGCACATGGCCGCCCTCCAGCAGATGGTGGGCGGCAGGTGCGTCTGGCAGGGCGAATACCCCGTCCACATGAACCTTTACGTCGCCATCCTCGATCAACTCGAGAATTTCCTCCAGCTGGAACACATCCGGCCGCACGGTCATGCCGTGGGCTTTCAGGCCCATGCGCTCGGCTTCACTGACAATCTCGTCGGCGGTAATGGTGGGAATGGTGACCAGTACCCCATGCTCACTCAGGGTATGCAGGGACCGCTTGCCGGTGTCACCCCCTACCAGATCCAGCACCAGGTCAAGGCCGTAGCATTCGTCTGCGAAGTCCACCTGATGGTAGTCGATCACTTCATGCACGCCGAGGCCCGCCAGGAAATCCCGGTTATCAGCGGAAGCGGTGGCAATCACATGGGCGCCACGCACCAGGGCAAACTGTACGGCCAGGTGTCCGACGCCACCGGCACCGGCATGGATCAGCACTTTCTGGCCGGGCTCCAGCTCGCCCATGTCGAACAGGGCCTGCCAGGCGGTCAGGCCGGCCAGGGGCAAGCCTCCGGCCGCCAGCAGATCCAGTTCCTCCGGCACAATGGCCAGCTCCGCCGCCGGTGCGGTCAGATACTGGGCACAGGCACCGCCCCGGGTGGGAAAGCCCACCATGCCCATCACGCGGTCACCCGGCACCAGAGTGGCCACCTTGTCGCCCACTGCCACCACTTCACCGGCCATGTCGTAGCCGGGGGTCCAGGGTAGCCGGTCGCTGATCTGGCGGGCCGCAAAACCCAGGCCCCGGCGGGTCTTCCAGTCAATTGGATTGAGGCCGGCGGCACGGACCCGTACCAGTACCTCTTCAGGACCGGGCTCAGGCACGGCGGCCTCGGTTACCGTCAGCACATCCGGTTCACCAAATTCCTTGTAGACCAGGCGTTTCATGGTGGATACCTCTCGTTGTTCCATGACCTACTCCCCCGATGAATACGACCATACCGGACACAGGGTATGGGTATGGCGACTGATCCGTTTAGTGTAGTGCGTCGACGACCGCTGTCACGTCCGTGTTCTTGGTAAAACCACATGGATCGCCCGGCAGGGCCACTACAGCTTGTAGCCACCCTCAACCCGTATGCGATGAAAGATATCTGCGAACTCCGCCGGCACCCGCGCAGGGCGCTGGGACTTCATGTTGACGCAGGCATGGTTGGAGATCGCCCGCATCAGGGTCTTGCCGTCTGCCGGGCGCACCAGCTGGAACTGCCGGGCGGAGCGGATGCGGCCGTCAAAGTCAGTAAACCAGGTGGCCAGCACGAGCCGGTCACCGGCATTGGCGGCCGCCAGGTAGTCAATCTCGGTACGGGTGATGGCCATGGCCTTGCCAGTCTGCTCGTGCAAGGCCCAGGTCATGCCCGCGCTTTCGATATGGGCCCAGCTGATGTCTTCAAGCCAGCGCACGTATACCACGTTATTGGCGTGGCCGAGGCGGTCGGTGTCTTCGGCACGCACCTTGATATCCAGGACGAACGGGTCCGGCAGGTCCCAGTGCTGGAACCCACTCTGCTGGTCGGTCTTCAATCCGCTACTCCTTCACTGATCCATTGTTCGTTACAACACCATGCCCGTGAACGCGGTTCAGTGGGCCGATCCCATGCCGGGGATAGCGTCCAGGGGCAATCGCCCGAGGCGATCGGTATACAGACTGCCAAAATACAGGGCGTCACCGTGAACCCGGGCGGACGTGAGTCCCCAGAGATAGTCGCCCCGGGTGTCCTGCAGGCTGGTGATGATGTCACCCTCCTGGTTCAGGGCAACCACCAGCCCGTACCGGCCCGGCCCCGGACGCAGCCAGGACGGCAGGCGCGCCACCAGGTTTTTCAGCCAGGAATGGCGGTGCAGGAAGTCCAGGGAAGTCCGGCGCAGGGCCGGCATGGCAACCCAGTAGCGACCCGCCGCGTCCACGTCGAGATTGTCCGGAAAGCCCGGCAGGTTGTCAGCAAACACCTCCGCCCGGCCACGCTCCGGGCCACTGAGCCAGTAGCGGAGAATGCGGTAACGGGGTGTTTCCGCCACCAGCAGGTAATCACCATCCGGCGACGCCACCACACCATTGGCAAAATACAGGTTTCGCAGCAAGACGGTAGTCTGGCCGGTGCCCGGATGATACCGCAACAGGCGGCCATTGGGGCGCATTGCCAACAGGTCGAGCTGGTGGTCTGCCAGCCGGTGCCGGCTGCTGGCGTCGGTGAAATAGATACGGCCATCGGGGGCCACCTCCACGCCGTCCGTCAGCCGGAACGGCAGCCCTTCGGCTTCACGGGTGAGAACGCGGATCTCCCCCTGCGCACTGATGGACAACAATCCCCGTGCCGCGTCAGCCACGATGAGATTACCATCCGCATCAAAATCCAGGCCGAGTGGGCGACCGCCGGTCTCCACCCAGGGAATGGCCTCGCCATCCCTGTTGAAACGGACAATCCACCCGTCCGCTGTACCGGTATAGATTCTGCCGGAAGCGTCCATGGCCGTATCTTCCGGTTGCGCCAACTGCCCCCTGCCCAGCAGGTCTGACAGACGCAGACGCTCATTGGGGGCCAGGGGGCCACGCATGGCGGGAGCGGATGGTGGCTGCCAGGATTGACTGTCGACAGGCGAGGGGCTCAGCAGAAAACCACCGAGCAGCACAAACACGATCAACAGCAGTATCAACAGCCATTTCATGGAACAAATCCTGTACCGGTTGCCTGCGGTGAGCCTGGGCCGGGCGGTTCAGTCCTCCAGAAACTCCCGGCAGAGACGGGCAAATTCATCCGGCTTCTCGGCGTGCAGCCAGTGGTCCGTACCCTCGATTTCCTCGATACGCGCCTGCGGGAACAGGGTATCGATGCGCTCCCGGTGCTTACGCTGGATATAGGCGGACTCCGCGCCCTTGATGAAAAGAACCGGCCCGTCAAAAGGGCCTTCTCCTTCCGGTGCGTCGGCCAGGTTCTGATAACAGGCCTCGATAACCGGCAGGTTCAGGCGCCAGCGGAATACATTCGGATTGCCGGCCTTTTCCTCCTCCGGCACCCGCACCAGGTTCTTCAGCAGGAACATGCGCACTTCCGGCGTTTCCACGTACTCCTGGAGGGCCTTGTCCGCCTCGCCACGGGTTGTCACAGCTGACAGGTCGAGGCTCTTCATGCCCTCCAGGATCGCATCGTGGCGGGGATGGTAGGTTACCGGTGCAATATCAGCGACGATGATCCTCTCCACCCGGTCCGGGTAGCTCAGCGCCACCTGCATGGCGGTCTTGCCCCCCATGGAGTGCCCGAGCAGGCTGGCCTGCTCCATGCCCTGCTCATCCATATAGGCGATGACGTCTTCCGCCATGGCGGGATAGTCCATGGTGTCGGTATGGGGGGAGCGGCCATGGTTGCGCAGATCCAGTCCGTGGATTTCCCGGACATCCTGCAGCCGCTGGTTGACACCCCCGAGGTTCTCCAGGGAACCAAACAAGCCGTGGAGCAACAGCAGGGGTTTGCCTTCACCGGTAATCCGACGATGTAACCTGACGCTCATGAATACCTCGCTTCGTCTGTTTTTATGGGACCGATGGCAGCGGGCAACCATCTGATCGCCGCCATACTGTGAAACGTCCGGGTTTGCTATTGTTGCAGGGTCTGTTTGCAAGAGTACAGCACATGCCGGATTTTTCACTGCTGGCGGTCGCGGTCGCCGGACTCTACCTGATCGCCCTGTTCTGCGTGTATCGCGTATTGCTCAGCTATCGCACCGCCCAGGGGGCCATCGCCTGGATCATCAGTCTGATCGGCCTGCCATGGATAGCGGTGCCCCTGTTCGTGCTGTTTGGCCGCAACCGTTTCTCCGGTTACGTGCTGGCCCGGCGACTGAATGACCGCACCCTGGAACCGCTGCTGTCCCAGTACGAACAACAGGCTGAAACCCTGCCCTGCACCAGCGACAACGGTACACCTGACGAACTGAATGTACTGGCCACACTGGGACGGCAGCCGTTTACCGGCGGCAATCACTGCACATTACTCCGCAACGGTGATGTCACCTTTGAGGCCCTGTTCGAGGCCATGGAAAACGCCACTGACTACATCCTGCTGGAGTTCTACATTGTACGCTCCGACCGGGTCGGCAACCGGATACTTCACATTCTCAAACGCAAACTGTCCCAGGGTGTACGGGTGTACTTCCTTTACGACGATATCGGCAGCGTCTGGCTGCCTGGCCGCTACCTGAAAGCGCTGAAGAGAGCCGGCGCCCGGGTGGCCTCCTTCGGTGACGGCAATGTGCGCCGGCGACGCCTGCAGATCAACTTCCGCAATCACCGGAAAATCCTGGTCTGCGACGGCAAGGTCGGGTTCGTGGGAGGGATCAACCTGGGGGATGAGTACCTGGGCACCGGGGTGGGTGTCGAGCCCTGGCGGGACACCCACTGTCGCATCGAAGGCCCTGCAGTGCTGGGGCTTCAGCTGGCCTGGCTGGAAGACTGGCACTGGGCGGCAGGAGACAAACCGCAACTGAACTGGCAGCCCTGCCCGTCACACAGGGGCGACCAGCAGGTGCTTATTCTGCCCAGCAGTCCGGCGGACCGATGGGAAACCTGCACGCTGTTTTTCCTCAGCTGCATCAACAATGCCCGGGAGCGCCTGTGGATCGCCTCCCCCTACTTTGTGCCGGATTTCCAGATCATGAACGCCCTGCAACTGGCGGCCATGCGGGGTGTTGATGTACGGATCGTGATTCCGGAGAAGCCCGACCATGTGCTCATCGGGCTGGCCGCCTATTCCTACCTGGTGAATGCCAACGAATGCGGTATCAGTATCTGCCAGTACCATGCCGGTTTCATGCACCAGAAGGCCATACTGGTGGACAGCCGGTATGCTGCTGTGGGTACCGCCAACCTGGATAACCGCTCCATGCGTCTGAACTTTGAAATCACGGCACTCTCAACAGCGGCGGATTTCGTCAGCGAGGTGGAATCGATGCTGGAAGCCGACCTGGCCAACAGCCGCGTCCTGAAGCGCTCCGACTACGAGGACCGGTCTCTGCTGTTCCGCCTGGCCTGCCGTTCGGTCCGGCTGATGGCGCCCCTTCTGTGACACTCACTCAGTCGAACAGCTGACGCAGGGAGTACCCCACGTTCAGGTAGACTCCCCAGCGATCGTCATTATTGTAGGCCAGGGCTGCCTGCACCGGGCCGATAACCGTGTCGAAACCGGCAAAGAGGGTACCGGAGGTCAGTACATCATCCCAGCGGGCATCGCCGATGTCCTCCCAGGCATTACCCGCTTCCACACCGGCCCCGGCAAAGAAGGGCACCACGGGGCCGCCGAACTTGTGGTACAGCACGGCGGTTCCCAGCAAGGCATCCTGCCCGGTGACCTCCCCCTGGCCGTAGGCGGACAGGCGGCGGAAGCCACCCAGCAGGACGTTGTTTTCGATACCAGCCTCACCGTCAGTCACCACACTGGCGAAGAACTCGCCCGACGCAACCCAGTCGCCCTGATGACCCGCTTTCGCCAGGCGCAGAACCGTCCGGTCAAACCGGCTGTCCGCTCCCAGGGCTGGCCGCTCGAAACGTCCGCGGACACCTGCGAAAGAGCCACTTTCCGGCAGGAAGGGGTCGTCCAGGGAGTCATAGACCAGTCGCAGGTTCCAGCTGCCCTGCTGGATCCGGTCGCCGGTTACCGGGCTGTCGCCAATACGATCATCCACCCGGGCATAGCCCCGCTCCACCGTGGCCCGAAGCTCTGCATTGGCTCCCAGCTCGGTACCGATAGCCAGGTCCAGTCGCCGACTGGAGACATCCACCTCGGCCACCCGTTCTCCGTCCGGGTCAAAGACACTGTAGCGGTCTTTCTCGTATTCCGCGCCTGCGACCGCAAACCGCCGATAACCATAATCCAGGGGCTGGAACCACTCGGTACGCACCCAGGGCTGGGTGCCCAGCTGTACGCCTGTCTGCCATTCCGCACCGAGGCGGTTGAGCTGGGTCATACGTAATGAGGCGGCCACATTGAATCGGGTATCGCTCTCGAAGTTTTCCTCATAGCCAAGCCCGAAACTCAGGTAATTCGGCCCCCAGCTTTTTTCCCGCACCAGGATTTCCAGCACTGAGCCCTCCTCCCCTGGACTCAGGCTATAGCTGACATTCTCGTAGTAACCCAGGCCATAAATACGCTTCAGGTCCTCCTCGAGCTGCTGCGGGTTCAGCGGCTCTCCTTCCTTCTGGCGGATGCGGTCCCGCAGGAAGCGATCCGCCAGGCGGCTGTCCTGACGAATGACCACTTCCGAGATGACTTCCGGCTCAAAGCCGCGGTAGGTGCGCATCGCCATTTCCTGCTGCCACCGCTCGTCATCCGCCGTCAGCCGGTTGAGGCCGGAGGACTGCTCCCGGGCCGCCGTCGCCCCGAGCTCCATCAGCGCGGCCCCCTGGAAAAAATCCGCCGCGCTCAGCCCGGACAAGTCCGGCGTGATCAGCACATCTCCCTCCCGCAAGGAGGCCAGCTGCTCTTCCACACTGCGCCGGGTCATCAGGGTCGTCAGCTGACGAACCACGGAAAACGCCTGGGTCAGGGTTTCCCCCTGCCCGGGCTCGTCGGAGATATCCACAACGATAACCACATCAGCCCCCAGCGCCCGGGCCACGCTGACCGGCAGGTTATTGGCCACACCACCATCCACCAGCAGGCGGCCATTGCGATTCACCGGGGCATAGACGCCGGGGATACTCATACTGGCCCGGATGGCCTCCGACAGACTGCCATCCGCCAGCACCACTTCCTCGCCGGTTTCCAGGTCCGTGGCCACGGCCCGGAAGGGTATGGGTAGCTTGTCAAAATCTCGTACCAGGGCGGCATCACGGGTCAGGTCGTTGAGGATCAGCCCCAGGTTCTGACCCGAAATCAACCCCCGCCCGACGCGCAAGCCGTCCAGCCCCACACCGAGCCCGGGACTGGCCGGAAATCGCCAGCCATCTTCCTTGCGACGAACCGGCTGGTAACTTCGACCCGGTGTATCCTGGAAACTGGAGAGCCAGTCCATGGCCAGCATGCGGTCCTCGATCTCCTCCACCGGCATGCCCTGGGCATAGAGCGCCCCCACCGCCGCCCCGGCGCTGGTACCCACGACCAGGTCCACCGGTACGCGGATTTCTTCGAGCACCCGCAGCACACCAACATGGGCCAGCCCCTTGGCACCGCCGCCACTGAGCACCAGCCCGACCACCGGACGTTCTGGAGGCCCTTCGGACTGGATGGATGCGCCGGCGGACGAATGCAGGCCGGGGAGGATATACAGCACGGTGACCAGCAGCAGCCAGCCCCCGGCCGACAGACGGGCAGAGTGAATCACAATGTCGCTCCCTGATGGTCAGGCAGTCCGGACCCAGGCGTATCAGCGCTTCCCGGACTCCGGCGCGTCCTCCAATGACAGGTGACTGACGTCGGGTACCACCGGGGGCGGCAGGTCCCGCTCCACACCCAGGTCGGTGCCGGCCGGTGCGACGGTCCACTCATCGAGGTGTTCGAACATCGGCTGCGGCTCTTCCTTTTCATCCGCCAGGCGGGTTCCTACCGGATCCAGGCCGAGGCTCGAGCCGGCCAGTACTTCATCCGCCCTTTCCCCGGCGACGGGGAGGCGGTCGCCAGGCTCCAGGCGGGGGCCCGGGCCACCCGCTGCCGGAGTTTGCGGCCGTGCCTTCGGTTCCTGTGCCTTTGCGCGGGGCTCCGATTGCTGCGCTGATGGCGACGGGGCCGGGGCATCAGGTGCCATGGGTTCCACGTAAGCCACCATGCCATGGCGGGCGAGGACGGCACGGTATTTCTCGGCCTGGTCCTCTTCCAACCGGTTCCGTATGACTACCGGGCGACCACTGAACATCCGGTCGACCTGCTCCACGGACGCCTTGAACAGGGTCCGGGCATTGTTCCGCGCTGTCTGTACGTCGGTGCCGGGCTGGCATTCACCCCGGAATATCAGTTGGTACATGATTAATCCTTCCAAATCCCGTAACTACCTGTAGTCTAGCGCCCGTCGCCATAAATCGCATGTGCTGGAGCGCGCCGGGCGCGCACAAGCTCATTCCACCGCCGATTACCGAGAGGCAATCGAAATTCCGGGCACGATTTTGTAAAAACTTGAAAAATGCACAAAAAAATGACGGCGCCCGGTATCAGCTTCTGCAATACTGCCTGTAACAGAATGTAACACGCGTTATTCCCCGAGGAGATTCACGAATGGTCCGCCATTCCCTGCTGCTCACCCTGGCCAGCCTGCTGTCGGTTTTTTCCGCTGCGCCTGTCCATGCGGAGAATATCGACCTGCTGATGACCCGGCTGTTTCCGCAAAATGAACTCACCTACATCGGCTTTGACAGCGTCGAGCGAGAGGATATTCCGGCGGCCTCCGGTGCGGACCGGAAGTACCTGATCGTGGATTTCCGCAGCGACGGCGACGATACCCGGGAACAGCAGATCGCCAGGGTTCACCGCATCTGCACAACCCTGCTGACCAACACAGACCTGATCAGTGACCTGTCACAACAGGGCTACGACATGATTTCCGTCGCCTTTGACCGCCACTACCAGTACGACTGCATGCCCTGAACCGGGTCGCACCTACCGGCCCGCAGACGGCTCGCTGCCAAGCAGTTCCGGAAAGGCTTCCAGGGCATCGTTGATAGCATCCAGGTTAAAGGCATCCACATCCGCCATCAGTTTCTCGGCGTAGCGGGTCACCGCCCGGGACCGGTAACGCTGGCCCCAGCTCAGTACCCGCGCGGCGAAGTAACGCATCTGTTCCGGATCACCGCTTTCACGAACGGTATACCACTCATCACCAAAATCTTCCCTCAGCTGCTCCTTGAGCCAGCTGCGTTCCTGCATGTCCAGGGTTTCTGTCATCGGGGTCTGGTCAAGCTGGGGCTGCTCTTCCGGCTCATCCTCCATGGGAACCACCTCAACGTCTGGTAGCACCACGGTAAAGGTGGAGCCTTCGCCTTCGCGACTTTCAACCGTAAGCTCCCCGCCCATCATGCGGACCAGCTTGCGGCTGATAGCCAGGCCCAGCCCGGTGCCCCCATACTTGCGGCTGCTCTGCCCTTCCTGCTGCTCAAAGGCATCAAAGATCCGTTCCTGCTGGTCCTCGGCGATACCGATGCCACTGTCCGATACCGCGATACGAAGGGTACACAGCTCCTGTTCACCCTCCTGCCGGGAATCCGCCACCGAGGCCCGCACCGTTACCCCGCCCTCATGGGTGAACTTGATCGCGTTGCCCACCAGGTTGAACAGCACCTGGCGTAACCGTGTTTCATCCAGAACCATGCCGGCAGGCATGTCCGCCTCAACGCTCACCTCAAGGCTGACATTGTGCTCCCTGGCCCGGAGGTCAAAGATATGCCGCACATCCTGCAGCATCCGGCGCAGGCTGACCGGCCCGAATTCCAGGCGCATCTTGCCGGCCTCGATACGGGACAGGTCCAGGATGTCGTTAATCAACATCAGCAGGCTGCGACTGCTGGCGCGAATGGCATCCAGATAGTGTTTCTGCTGGGGGTCGCTCACAGTCTTGCTGAGCAGGTCGCTGTACCCGATCACCGCATTCATCGGGGTGCGGATTTCGTGGGACATATTGGCCAGGAATTCACTCTTGGCCCGGTTCGCGCCCTCGGCCTCACGGGCAAGGCGCTCTGCCTCCAGCTTGGCCGCCCGCAACTCGTCCTCACTGCGGCGCAGGGCATGTTCAGAGCGGATGCGCTCGTCTACCTCCCGGGACAGTTTGCGGTTCCAGTACAGGAAGATCAGCACTACGACCACAGCGATCAGCACCACGCGCTTGATGGCGGTGTAGTCCTCGTCCTGCTCCAGGTCCAGGTAAACCCAGCGATTATAGATTTCGTCCTTCTCGGCGGTACCGATGTTGCCCAGCCCCTTGTTGAGGATCCGCACCAGTTCACCCCGATCGCGGTTCACCGCCATACGGAACTCATATTCATAGGGGGTGATGCTGGTGATTCGCAGGTTGGGCAGTCCCAGCTCAGCCACCGTGTAGCTGACCCCCGGGATGTGGGTCACCATAACTTCAAGGTCGCCATTGGACAGGGCCAGCAGTCCGTCCTGCACGGTATTGACCGGATAGATATTCAGGTCCGGGTGGTTGATCAGCAGGTAATCGTGGGCCGCATGCTGGCTTACCACACCCACCCGCTCATCGCGCAACTCCCTGAGATCGCCAATAAAACGGCCATCCTCCCGGATCACAACCACGATGGGCAGGGTCAGGTAGGTACGGGTAAACAGAAAGTCTTCCTCCCGGCGCGGGGTACGGGGCAGTGCCGGAAGAATATCGATTTCACCATTACGGAGCATCCGTTCGGCCTCGGCCCAGTCACTCACTGTGCGCTTTTCCAGTCGGGTTCCCAGGTTCTCCCCCAGGCGCTGGACCAGGTCCGGCACCAGGCCGCGGGCACTGTCATTCTCAATGAATTCAAAGGGCGGCCAGTTCTCCCGGTGAGCAACACGCAGGGGGCCGTGCCTGCGCAACCATTCCTGTTCGATGGCACTCAGGGTCAGGCCATCGGGAGTAGCCGCTTCCACAACCGCGTCCGGCAACCAGGCCGAGCGAATGCGGCGATGATCGGCGTGGGAAATGGTCTCGATCGTCTTGTCCAGTATCGGCAGCAGCGCCTGCTGTTGCTGCCGGACTTCCAGCACCACATCAACCGGGTCCTGGTTCAGCAGTGCCACCAGGGCAACGCCATTGATCAGGGCCGATTGCAGGTAATCCACCACCACCGGGACTGGCCCGACAAAAGCATCCGCCTGGCCGGAAAGCACCATGGAAACCGCCTCACTGACCGAGGTGACCGGCACCGGAGTGAAGCTGTTGACCGAATCCAGCAAGGCAAACTGATTGGCGTCCTTGCCGACCAGCGCCACCCGACGACGCTCGAGGTCACCAAGCTTGCGGATACCGGCATCACCGGGGTCAGAAAAAATGCCATAGGTCAGCTCCATGAGAGGCTGGCTCCGCAGCCAGCCCTCCGGTACCGGCGCGCCGGGGCGCCGGGCAGCGACCCGGATGGCGGGATCGCCCTCAGACCATTCCGTCGTCGCCCCACCCGCGGGCAGCGGTTCCACCTCAAGACCGACTCTCAGCCTGGCGGCGATCAGGGTCAGGTAATCCACGTAGGTACCGGCAAGCCACCCCTCCGCAGTGGTGAAGGCCAGGGGTGTCTGGTCGCTGCGCACGCCCACCTCCAGGGTTCCGATCTCCTCGAGCAGGGCAAGCTGATCGGCGCCCAGCACCGGCCAGGCCACCGGTTGTTCCGGGTCCGCCAACGCCGAAGAGGCAATGCCCAGTGCCAGTACAATGGTAATCAAAAGCCGCACGCTCATCAGGACATCAGCTCCCTGGCGCTGGCTACCCGGTTGCGTCCGCTGGACTTGGCCCGGTAAAGCGCCTTGTCCGCCTCGTCAAAGACATGGTCCGGGGGACTGCCTTCCCGGAACCAGGAGACCCCGGCCGAGAAGGTCACCGCCACCGGCTCCTGCTGGAAGTGGAAAGGCATTGCCGCCACGTGCTCCCGCAGCTTGTCAATTACCCGCAGAGCCTGGTCCAGGGAGGTTTCCGGCAGCAGCACCACAAACTCCTCGCCGCCGTAGCGTGCGACAAAGTCTGTGGTTCTCAGCTGGTCCCGCAGTGACTTTGCCACCAGCTGGATGACCCGGTCACCGGCCTTGTGGCCAAAGGAATCATTGACCTGTTTGAAGTGGTCGATATCCAGCACCGCCAGCGCCACCGGATGACCATAGCGCTGCCAGCGCTCGTATTCGAATCGCAGACGCTCATCCCAGGACTCCCGGTTGGGTAACTGGGTCAGGATGTCTGTCAGTGCCCTCGCACGTTCCTGTTCCAGCTTCTCACGGACCTGCTCACAGTGCGTCTCCATGGCCACCAGCTTCTCCCGCATGGCTTCCACCTGGCCGGCCAGCCGCTCGTCCCGTTCCTGTTCCCGCACCCGGTAGGCCTGTACCGTTCCGGCAATGCGCTCGATGTGGCCCGATACCGAACGGCGCAACCCGTCCAGGTCAGAGTGCTGCTCCAGTGACTGGCCCAGCTCGCTGAGTTCCCCCTGTACCGCCTGTTCCATTTCCTCTGCCGCCGACTGGCGGCCGACCATGGCATCGGCCTGGTCAGTGACGTGCCCATGCAAGGACGATAGCCGTTCATCGAGACGTTGCAGGAAGCCCTGGAACTCCCGCTGGCTGTGGCTGACCACGGCAATCACAAGATCGGCGGTTTCATCCAGGCTCTGGCGCAGCAGTGCCCAGTCCTGCTGATCCGACAGTCTGGCCCTGAGTAGGGCGGCCCGGCGGTGGGTGTCCGGTGGCAGTTCAACCTGCTGCATCACACGGCCCATCAATTCGCCCACCCTGCGAGCTATTCGCAGTCGCTGGGAGACCTCCCCATCATCCATGGATGGAGCAGGGGTCTCACCATCGAGATCCAGCGCTTCTTCGTCGTGTCCAGTGCCCTCAGTAGCGTTCCGGCCGGACTCCGTTGTCCCTCGTTTGAAGAATCGCCCCAGCAGCCCCGGCGATTGGTTGCCGTCAGCGGCATTTGCACTCAGGGCACGCTCGGCCACGTCGGCGAACGACTCCAGCCAGGGCAGTAACTGGTCCCGGGACAGTCCCCGGGGGCCCAGTTCCCGGGACAGGCGTTTCAGCTCACTGCCGGCCCGGAAGCGCTCACTGCGGCCGGCGGCATCCAGCAAGCGACCCAGGACCCGGGCGGTCTGCCGCGTCTCCTGCCCGGCCAGGTCATCAAGGCGCTCAAGGTCACTATCGAGCCTTTCCTGGAACGCCCGCAGGTGCCCTGGATGCCGCTCCCGGCCCCGGAGATACTGGCGCAGTTCCGAGAGCAGATCGTCGAGCTGACTGTCCTGCCCCTGGGCGGCCAGGCTGGCCCGGGCCAGCAACCGTTCCACCAGGTAGCGAAGCTCGTCTTCGTCACCGGTGTCAGAGGGGGGCTGGTGGGTGTTCGATGTCATGGGTAATCCTGTGTTGCCAAATACCGGGGGTTGCCGTCTGTCGATGGGATCAACAGGGTTCACAGCGGCCGGGGACTATCCGGAATCCGGATCACCCCTCGCGGTCTGGCGTGCGGACGACCGGCGGGCGCGGGGATGGGCCCGGTCATAGACCTGGGCAAGGTGCTGGAAGTCCAGGTGAGTATAGACCTGGGTGGTGGCGATATCCGCGTGGCCCAGCAACTCCTGGACGGCCCGCAGATCTCCGCTGGATTCCAGCAGGTGGCTGGCAAAGGAATGTCGCAAAAGATGGGGGTGCAGATGCTGGTCTGCGCCACACCGCTGCCCCCAGCGGTCAAGGCGTTGCTGGACGCTGCGGGAACTGAGCCGGGTGCCACGCTGGCTGACAAACAGCGCGGACTCACCATTTGACGCCAGTACCGGACGCAGTCCCAGCCACTGGCGAATGGCCTGCCGTGCCTTCCGGCCCACGGGCAATAACCGCTCCCGGCTGCCCTTGCCGAGCACCCGGACTTCACCGGTCTTCAGGTCAAGGTCCCGCAGGTCCAGCCCGGTCAGTTCCGATAACCGCAGACCGGAGGAGTAGAACAGTTCGAACATGGCCAGGTCCCGCACTTCCAGTGGGTCCTCCGGACTGGTATCCAGCAAATGGCCCAGCTGGTCGGCGTCCGCCGCCACCGGTAGACGCCGACCACTGCGAGGCGCCCGGACATCCAGGGCCGGGTTGCTGCGCAGGCGGTGTTCGCGAATGAGGTAGTCGAAAAAACGCCGGATGGCCGACAGGGCACGGGCGATGCTGCGGCCGGCCAGCCCCTCGCGGTTGAGGGTGGCGGCATACCGGCGCACATCCGCCACCGCCAGGTCATCCCACCGGGCCAGGGGCGGGGCCTGGTCCGTCAGCCAGTTGACCAGCCGGTTCAGGTCACGCTGATAGGCACTGCAGGTGTGGGTCGAGTGCCGGCGTTCGGCAGCCAGGTAGTGGAGGAAGGCGTCCACCGGCTCGGTCAGGGTGTCCGGTGGGGGAGTCTGTGGTTCCCTGCCAGTCATCATTGGGTTCCCGGGGTTAGTTGCGCCCGACCGCCCCCCATCAGCGGGATTCGGCCACCGCGTCAAGCACAGGCTCCACCTGGCGGTGGCGCTGGAGCATGGGCGGCAACAGGCGACTGAGGGTATCACTGATATAGGACAGGAACAGGGACCCCATGCTCTGGTCAAAATAACCCGGCTGGCAGCTGCCTACCGCGAACACCCCGATCAGCCGGTCCGTGCGCAGGGGCACCAGCGCCACCGACGCCACCGGCTCATCACGACCGGGGAACAGGAAGTTACGGTCTGCCTCACGGAACTGGCCGCAGACGGCCCGGTCACCATCAAGGAGGGCACCGAGGTTTTTCTCAGCATCTGCCTCGGAGACTACGTGCAGTACGCCGGTGGTGCTGCCGGCCGGCAGCTCGCCGCCCACCAGCATCACTGAGGCCGCATCCAGGCCAAAATCACCCCGGATGCTGTCATCGATGGCTGCGGCCATCTCGGTAAGGTTGCGGGCCTCAATGACCTGCATCAGCAGGCGCTTGCTCTTCTCGAACAGTCGATCATTCTGGCGCGCAATGGAAACCAGCTCCACCAGTTCGTGACGCAGGGTGTCCCTCTGCTCCCGGTACAGATGCACCTGGCGCTCCACCAGGGAAATCGCACGCCCGCTGTCGTGGGGCAGGGTCATTGAGCGCAGCAGCTCATCCCGGCCGACGAAGAAGTCCGGATTATTCCGCAGGTAGTCAGCGACCTGCTCGGCGGTCATGGTTGCATCCACTGAAGGTTCCCCTGTTGTTGCGACGGCCTTCTGGCGGGCCGGTGACTGAGTATCGACCAACCGGGCGTACCGGTTTCCGGGCTACCTGCGCTCTGGCTGGCGCCCCGAAGGCCGGCGGTTGCGCCGCCGCTGGTGCGGTTCGGCTGGCAGGCGGAGCTGTCCGTCAAACACCCGCGCGGTCGGTCCTTCCATCATAACAGGGGCCCCTTCCCCCTGCCATTCGATGACCAGATCGCCCCCCGGCAATGTGATGCGAACCTGATTATCCAGCAAGCCCCGTAACTGCCCGGCCACCACGGCGGCACAGGCACCGGTACCACAGGCCAGGGTCTCCCCGGCGCCGCGCTCGAATACCCTCAGCCGGGCCCGGCTCCGGTCGAGTACCTGCAGGAAGCCAATATTGGCCCGTGCCGGGAATCCCGGATGCCGCTCCAGCAAAGGGCCCAGGGTTTCCACCGGGGCTGTATCCACGTCATCCACCAGCAGCACGCCATGGGGGTTGCCCATGGACACAGCAGACAGCTCCACACACTGGCCGTTCACATCGACGGAATACACCACCCGGCGCTCATCAGCAGCAAAGGGAATAGCTGCCGGGTTGAGTTCCGGCACTCCCATATTGACGGTCACCCAGCCATCACGGCCGACTTTCAGTTCAATCACTCCACCGGCGGTCTGCACCCGGATCACCCGGCGATTGGTCAGTCGCTGGTCGCGCACAAAGCGGGCGAAGCAACGGGCGCCATTGCCGCACTGCTCCACCTCGGAGCCATCCGCATTGAAAATGCGGTAGCGAAAATCCACATCCGGCAGCCCGGGAGGCTCCACCACCAGCAGCTGGTCAAAGCCGACGCCGAAGTGCCGGTCCGCCAGTTTGCGGATCATCTCCGGGCGCAGGCGGAACGGCTGGCTGATGGCGTCCACCACCATGAAGTCGTTACCCAGGCCGTGCATCTTGGTGAAAGACAGCAACGGACCCTGGCCACGTCTCGCTCCGCTCATCGCATCCTCACTCATCCGGCAGGCAATGTTCGTGGCGAAGCTGGTCGTCCAGGGTTTCCCGCTCGCGGATTACATGGACCCGGTTGCCGTCCACCATCAGCTCCGGTGGACGATTACGGGTGTTGTAGTTGGAACTCATAACAAAACCATAGGCACCAGCGGAGCGAACCGCCAGCAGATCGCCGGGAGCCAGGGCCAGGCACCGGTCCTTGCCGAGGAAATCGCCGGTTTCACAGACCGGACCTACCAGGTCCCAGTTCTGCTCGGGCACGTCGGTGCGTGGCTGTACCGGCACGATAGCCTGCCAGGCGCTGTAGAGCGCCGGGCGGATCAGGTCGTTCATGGCTCCGTCAATAATGGCGAAGTTACGGTGCGCGGTACACTTGAGGAACTCCACCCGTGTCAGCAGGATGCCTGCATTGGCGGCAATGGAGCGGCCAGGCTCCAGCACCAGTTCCAGTTCACGGTCACCCAGCCGTTCCAGCATCGCTGCGATATAGGTTCCCGGTGATGGTGGCTGCTCCTGGTCATAGGTCACGCCCAGCCCACCGCCCATGTCCAGGTGGCGGATCACGATGCCGTCCGCCGCCAGCTGGTCCACCAGTGCCAGCACCCGGTCCAGCGTATCCAGGAACGGGGCCACGGTAGTGAGCTGGGAACCGATGTGGCAGTCCACTCCCTGAACTTCCAGGTGGGCCATGGCAGCCGCCCGGGCGTAGACCCGGGGTGCATCGGCAATATCAATACCAAACTTGTTCTCTTTGAGCCCCGTGGAGATATAGGGGTGCGTGCCGGCATCCACATCCGGATTTACCCGCAGCGATACCGGTGCCTTCCTGCCCAGTTCTCCGGCCACCTCATTCAGGCGGTCCAGCTCGGTGTCCGACTCCACGTTGAAGCAGCGAACCCCCACTTCCAGTGCGCGACGCATCTCGTGGGGCTGCTTGCCGACACCCGAGAAGACCACCCGGGAGGGGGCACCGCCGGCCCTGAGAACACGTTCCAGCTCGCCCACCGAGACAATGTCGAACCCCGCCCCCAGGCGGGCCAGTACATTCAGTACCGCCAGGTTACTGTTGGCCTTTACCGCATAGCAGACCAGGTGCGAGTGCCCGGCAAGGGCGTCATCATAGGCGCGGTAGTGGCTCTCGAAGGCGGCACGGGAGTATACATACGCAGGTGTGCCGTAATCCCGGGCGATGTCTGCCACGGCCACCTGCTCGGCAAACAACTGGCCGTCGCGATAGCTGAACTGATCCATGAAAGGGTCCTGTTAACGGTTATCGGTGTCGTCGTCGGCCGGCGACTCTACAGCAGCCGGTTCGGCAGGGGGACGCTCCAGCGGGCCTTTCTGGCCACAACCGGCGCCAAGCCCTGTGGCAAGGGCCAGTAACATCAGGCAGATTGCGGTTCTCGGCATCGGGATGGTCCTGCGTCATCGGGCGGTGGACCTGCCATCAACAGGGCCTGACCACACCTTGAAATTAACGGGCAAGTATACCTGACAGCCAGCGGCCAGGGCGAGTCTCCCGAGGCCCGACCGCCGTCAGGTTTGGGCTGCCGCCTCGTCCAGCAACTGCTGGAGCTGATGACGGTACCAGACGTACTGACAGGTCTGCAGTTCCTGCTGCCACGCCCGGGGGTCAAGGTCGTGGGGCAGGTGCAGGTCGGTGATATAGACGGGATAGGGTTCGGCACTGCGGCGCCGCTGGCGGATATAGTCCACGACCGCGCGCATCTGGCGATCTCCATAGCCTTCAACGGTAAAGGCCTCTTCGTCACAGAACAGGTCGAACCCGAGGCTGCCATCCCCTTGCTGAACCCCCACGGCATGCAGCTCCAGGCCCCCGACTGACAGGGAATCAGGTGCCAGCGGGGTGCGCTCGAGACGGCATTCACCATCTTCCAGCCTAACCTCTGTGCACAGCAGTTCGGCCTCCTGACGGGATCCGCCGGCCATCTGCCGCAGGCGGCGGCGTTCTCCCAGATTCTCCAGGAAGCGCATCAGCGGCAGTAGCGCCTGACGGCGACTTCCGGCGCGACGCTGGCGCCAACCGTAGAGTGACCCGGTCTCATCCGATACCCAGAAACGGGTCCAGTCTCCGGCCTGCTGCCAGAACATCTGGATCAGGTCGGGCTGACAGGCGCGGCAGACCTCCCGGAACGCCGGATCTTCCTGCAGGGCGTAACGATCAGGGACCACCGGGGAATAGACCTCCTGGGGCCTGGCCAGGTAGTCCATCAATGCCTGGTCTGTAGCCAGGCCGATGAATCCCGGCTCATGCCCGTCAAAGCGCAACACGAACCAGCGCTGATCCACCTTGAGCAGGTAACGAAGCGGGTGCGACCCGAACCCGCCGGCAAAGAACTGGCGGATCACATCGTCCACCAGCTCCCGGATACGGCGGGTGATGGCCGCGGCATGGCTGCCACCGGCACACCACACCTCAACCCGGGGCGGACGGGCGGGATCCCTTGCCACCAGGGCCAGCATGTTCTTGAGGCATTGCACCAGGGCGTCACCGGTCACATAGCGCTGCAGACTGACCTCATGCCAGCTGTTCAAGGATACCTGTTCAATGGTGGCCACCAGGTTGTCACGCCCGCCACTGAAACCCAGGGAATCATGCCGTCCGCTCAGCTTGTGCAGCCCCCGCTCGGTCAGGCTCGCCTGGGGATCAACTCCCACGTTCACCAGGAGCAGGTGAACCAGCGGCTGCGCCGGCACCATCAGGGCATCCCGGTCGGCCGGCGCCAAGGCACCCAGGTGAGTGCCGATAAACCCGGCCATGCTCCGCAGATCACTGACGGTCAGCCGGTTACCGCCATTGTCCCCCTCGGCGACGTCCTGGCGCAGACTGAGCCGGGTGGCAGGCGCCAGCAGGCCATTGCAGTGACACCACACCACCAGTTCAACCAAGCTGCCCGCTCGACGAATGGCTGCCTGCGCACCTTTGTCCGCAAGGCTGTCCAGATTCCGGAACAACCGCCACTCATCGGTCACCGAGCGCCGGGAACCCCCATGCCAGAACGCCAGGTTTTCTTCCATCAGGGTGGGAGCGATACCGGGATTGACCATCTCCACCTTGCCGGCCTTGCGCTGGAAGGCGGCATAGAGCTTTCGTCCGAGCAGGTTCAGGTCCATGGCACTGATGGTGGCGCGGACATTGCCACTTCTGGCCATACGGGACAGCAGGCGATAGCTGTGGGTCAGCTCGGACACCACCCGCCGGCGCAGCACCATGACCCGCTCTACCCGCCACTGATGACGACTATCCAGGTCGACAAGGGTACTGCGGTCCCAGCCCCACTCGGTGACCAGCTGATGGAGGATCTTCCCCTGCCACCGCCCTGAAACCTCTGCTGCCCGGGTCAGCGGCAGGCCGCTTTTCAGATACAGGGCCCGGCGCACCAGATCCAGCCGCCCAGGGGCCTCCATTGCCAGCAACCACTGTTCCAGGCGGCGGTAGAGCATCACATAGGGGTCCATTTCATCCACGCTGGCGCGTCCTTCATAGACCGCCTTCTTGAACCTGGCTGACAGCAGGCCATGGTCCCGGTCCCGGGCATAGCACTCAATCAGTAACAGCTTGAGCAGGGATTTCCAGGGTGACTCGATCCCCTTGTACAGCTGCCAGATCCCCGCCCCCAGGAACTCTGCCACCGGCACGGAGGGTATCTCCCCGAAATCCAGGTACTCGTCGGAGCGGACAAAACGGTTCTCCAGCAGGAACCGGGTCAGTTCCCCATAGCGGCCCTCTTCCTGCACGGGTATCAGCCACCACAGCGGATAACGCCCGCCCAGATGGATAGCGGTACGGTAAAACTCATCCAGCAGCAGGTAGTGCTGGGCGCTGCCGCAGTCTTCACTGCTCACCTGCGCCGTCTCACGGCCCTGGCGGAAATCCTCGGCACTGAAAACGAAAAGGTTCAGCTCCAGGCCGAACTGGGCCGCCCACTCCGTCACTCTCAGCGCTTTTTGCCGCAACGCTTCAAGCCGGTGAGGCGGCAGCTCCGGATGGTGGCAGACCCAGACATCGAGGTCACTGGCTACGGAATGCCCCAGTGAACCGGGGCTGCCAATCAGGAACAGGCCGGCCAGCTCCGGCACCAACTTGCGCCCCCCGGGCCTGAACGAGCGCGCAACCTGCTGTGCGGCCTGCAGGGTCCGCTCGGAAGGCTCATACCGGTCCAGTCCATGGGCGCACTCGCCGGCGTAATAGCCGGGCAGCGCCGGGTGATTGAGATGGAACACCAGGGGCAGCAGGTCGAGCACGATCTGCTGCCGCCAGGCCAGTGCGGAACGGGCGCGATCCAGCCGGACACGGTTCAGCGTAATGAAGCGCGCAGCGATCGCTTTCAATAGCTTGCGATCAACACCTTCGGAAAAATCGATAAAAACAGGCCGCTCCTGCACTCTTTGACTACACTCCAGAACTGAGACGTTTTCTTTCCGCGTTTAACCTGTACAATGTGACGGGTTTGGCACTTGGATAGCCTACCAGACTACGGACAGCCTGGGTCAGGATTGACCAGTACCGGTACCCGGCAATGGGCGCCAGAGAATAATAAGAGAAGATCTGACAGGAGTACTCTGACGTGAATGAGCTCGTCATCTGCCGCCACCGCCCCGGTGCCGGCGAAGGTGTGACGACCGTTCTGACCATCGGCCAGGACGGCAATGTGACGGGAACGGACCCCAACCTGTCGCTGGTGCTGGGTTACAGCAGCAGCGAGATAGAAGGTCGCCCCCTCAAACAGTTGATAGCCTCCGCCGAGGACAATCCCCTGTGCCCGGATTATGCCAGCTACCATGACAGCGGTCGCCCCATTACTGTCACGTTCCGCCACAGCGGCGGGCATTTCATGGCAGCCCGGGTTATTGTCCGCAAGGCTGCCCGCAACCGGCCTTCGCCCCTGGCAAGTGGCGCAAGCGCCACAGCGTCACCCAGGGCGCCGGCGCAGACCCGCCCCCTCCGGACCGAACGGGATGATATTGCCCGTACCAAGGCGCTGCTTGTGCATATCCGGGAAAGCCTGGCCCAGGGTGGCCTGCCCCTTGAATACCAGCCTATCCGGGCCATGAACCACTCCGATAACGGTCTGTGCCTGGAGGTGCTCGCCAGGTTGCGGGGCGCAAATGGTGACGACAGGGACATGACCCCGAAGGACTTCCTGCCCCTGATCGAGCGGTTCGAACTGTCCCGCCGGCTGGATCGCCAGGTTATCAGGCAGGCACTCTGCCACCTCTACCGCCACCCCGATGTCGCCGCTTCGCTGAGCTACTGTGGCTTTAACCTTTCCCGCGGTTCCCTTCAGGACCGCACCCTGCCCATGTTCATTGCCCGTGCGCTGGAAAAGACCGGCCTCAACCCTGGCAGCCTGTGTTTTGAAATCCCCGCCCGGCATGCCATCACCTACACGGCGGACTGCCGCCAGTTGTGCCGCATGCTGCGGCTGCTGGGCTGCAAGACCGCGCTGGATGGTACGGGAACCAGTATGGAAAGCTACCGGCTGGCAGGTCGCCTGCCGGTGGATTACATCAAGCTGGCACCGGAACTGATGAATGGCCTTCACGACGAACCCACTCACCTGGTCATGGCCGAAGCACTTCAGCGTATTGCCAACACCACCGGCAAGATGACCATCGCCACCAGCGTGGAAAATGACATTGCCCGTCGCCGGGTTCAGACCCTGGGCATCCACTTTATACAGGGGCGCCAGGTAAGTCCGCCGCAACCACTGAAAGAACTGGGAGTCACCGGCTGGGGCAGCCAGTCTGCCGGCGCCATTGCCTGATGCACCGGGGCATCCCTGCCCCGATAACGAAGATTCCCGCCAGGCTCAGCCCAGCCTTGCCTTCGCCCGGGCAACAGCGGCCCTGACCTGAGCCGGCGCGGTACCGCCCAGGTGGTCACGGGCCTGAACCGAGCCTTCCAGGGTCAGCACATCAAACACATCCTCAGCAATGGTGTCAGAGAACTGTTGCAGCTCTTCCAGGCTCATTTCTGACAGATCCTTCTTCTCTGCCACACCCAGCGCCACTGCCTTGCCGACAATTTCATGGGCGTCCCGGAAGGCGACACCCTTCTTCACCAGGTAGTCCGCCAGGTCAGTGGCGGTTGAGAAGCCCCGACGGGCCGCCTCACGCATGTTATCCGCCTTTGAGGTGATGGCCGGCACCATATCGGCGTAGGCCCGCAGGCAGCCCTTGACCGTGTCCACCGTGTCGAACAGCGGCTCCTTGTCTTCCTGGTTGTCCTTGTTATAGGCCAGCGGCTGGCTCTTCATCAGGGTCAGCAGGCTGATCAGGTGACCGTTGACCCGGCCGGTCTTGCCCCGCACCAGTTCCGGCACGTCGGGATTCTTCTTCTGGGGCATGATGGATGAGCCAGTGCAGAAGCGGTCCGGCAGGTCGATAAAGTCGAACTGGGCAGAGGTCCAGAGCACCAGCTCTTCGCTGAAGCGGGACAGATGGGTCATCAGCAGGGCGGCAAAGCCGCAGAACTCGATGGCAAAGTCCCGGTCACTGACCGAGTCCAGCGAATTTTCGGTAGGCCGATCAAAGCCCAGCAGCTGTGCGGTCATCGCCCGGTCGATGGGATAGGTGGTGCCGGCCAGGGCAGCAGCACCCAGGGGCATGACGTTGACCCGTTTCCGGCAATCCTGCAGACGTTCGGCGTCCCGCTCCAGCATTTCTGCCCAGGCCAGCAGGTGGTGGCCAAAGGTAACCGGCTGGGCGGTCTGCAGGTGGGTGAAGCCCGGCATGATAGTGTCAGCCTCCCGCTCCGCCAGGTCCAGCAGACCAGCTCGCAGGCGGGTGAGCTCCTCGGCGATGGCATCAATCTCGTCGCGCAGATACAGGCGGATATCCGTGGCCACCTGGTCATTACGGCTGCGGCCAGTGTGAAGTTTCTTGCCGGTGATACCGATACGGTCAGTGAGCCGGGCCTCGATGTTCATGTGCACGTCTTCAAGGCTGACGGACCAGGGGAACTCGCCCCGCTCGATCTCGGCACGGACCGCTTCCAGGCCCTCAATGATCTGGCCCTTCTCCTCCGCGGTCAGTACGCCCACCTCCGCCAGCATGGTGGCATGGGCAATGGAGCCGCGGATGTCGTGGTGGTAAAGGCGCTGATCAAAGCCCACGGAAGCCGTGAACTTCTCCACAAATGCGTCGGTCGGCTCACTGAAACGGCCGCCCCAGGGCTTTTCGGAACTCTTGTTCGGATCGGTCATGGTGTATCTTTCCTGCTGACTGCCCGGCAGAATGGTCCGGGTGCGAAAAAATGTGAGCGGATTATAACACCCCGGCGAGGACTCTCACCCGCATGACCACCGGCCGTAGTAAAAACCTGGGCCAGGACGACACCCATGGAGGTGTTTCCGGCTTTTTCGTGCCGGACCTGTGCCGGGTCCGCTCCGTGTTCATGCTGGTGGTCAGCAGTGAACTGATGGTGCTGCTGTTGGCCATGGCCCACGCCCGGGGGCAGTGGATCGACTGGAACTATTTCGGCCTTGTGTCATTGCTGGTGCAGTGGACCGTGCTTACCAGCGCCGCCCTCATCTGCCTGGCGCGGCCCTGGCTCACCCGCCTGACCACGGCCCGCGCCACCCTCGCCATGGTGAGCCTGGTACTGGCGGATGTGCTGCTGTTCAGCGGCCTTGCGAGCCACTTCCTGTATCCGGACGAGCCCGCGACCCAGTGGCAGGCAACCGGAAAGAGCTTGCTGGTTGCACTGATCGCCACCCTCATGGTGCTGCGCTACTTCTACTTGCAGCACCAGTGGCGCCAGCAGAAACAGGCTGAAATGACCTATCGCCTGACCGCCCTGCAGGCCCGCATTCACCCCCACTTCCTGTTCAACAGCATGAATACCATCGCCAGCCTGATCAGTACCCGCCCGGAGCAGGCGGAAGACGCCGTGCTCGATCTGTCCGAGCTGTTCCGTGCATCGCTGAACACCACCGAACGGCTGGTTCCGCTGCGGGAGGAACTGGCCCTGTGCCGCCGTTACCTGGCCCTGGAGCAGCTGCGCCTCGGCGATCGACTGAAGGTGGACTGGCGCACGGACGATGCCCTGGGCGACCAGGCGATTCCGCCCCTTACCCTTCAGCCGCTGGTGGAAAATGCCATCTACCACGGCATCCAGCCCCGCCCGGAAGGCGGCACCGTGGTCATTGAAAGCCAGCGTAGCGGACAGTACGTTTACCTGCTGGTACAGAACCCCAGACCGGACAGTGGCGCTCGCCAGCACCAGGGCAACCGGGTGGCGCTCGGCAATACCGAGGCCCGTATCCAGGCCCTGTTCGGTGAAACCGCGGTACTCAAGCACAGTCACCAGGGCGACCGCTACACGGTGACCCTGCGACTGCCCTGGCAAACCACAGGACTGACCCGATGACCCGGCGACGCGTACTGATTGCCGACGACGAGCCCCTGGCCCGGGAAAGGCTGGGACGTATGGTTGACGAGCTTGAGGGCTACCAGGTAGTGGCGGAGGCAGCCACCGGCACCCAGGTGCTTGCGGCAGTAGCCGACCGGACGCCGGACCTGGTGCTGCTGGACATCCGCATGCCCGGGGGTGACGGCCTGGATGTTGCTAAACAACTGGCCGCCCGGGCTGATCCGCCGGCCATTATCTTCTGCACCGCCTACGACGAATACGCCATTCGCGCCTTCGAGGTGCAGGCAGCGGCCTACCTGCTCAAGCCCGTACGCCGGCAGGCACTGGCGGAGGCCCTGAGCCGGGCGGAACGCCTGAACCGGGCTCAGCTGCAGGCGCTGCGGAGCCGCCCGGAGGAGAACACTCACCACCTGACAGTAACCAGTGCCCGGGGCACCGAACTGGTGGATATGACCCGGGTGAGGTATTGCGAAGCAGACCAGAAGTACGTCACCCTCCACTATGATGAGGGCAACACGCTGACCGACCTGAGCCTCAAGGCCCTGGAGCAGCGGTTCCCGGACCACCTGCTGCGCATCCATCGCAATACCCTGGTGGGCACCCGGTATGTCCGCGCCCTGGAGCGGCTGGACGACGGTGCTTGCCAGCTCAGGGTTGCCGACGTACCCGACGCACTGCCGGTCAGCCGACGGCATGTTGCCCGGGTGCGGCAACGGCTGCGGGAGCTCTGAACACGGGACTTTTCCCGGCTGGCGCGTTAGGCTTGTGCTCAGCTTGTCATTGGCTTCGGATCAACCGCGCAGCCACGAATTCTCACCGCTCAAGAACACGGACATCATGGCAAAACGTACTCTGCGTATCGCAACCCGTAACAGCGCCCTCGCCCTCTGGCAGGCGGAATTCATCAAGGCCGAACTGGAACGTCTGCACGACAACGTGGAAGTGGAGCTGATCGGCATCAAAACCCAGGGTGACAAGATCCTGGATGTCCCGCTGGCGAAGATCGGCGGCAAGGGCCTGTTCGTCAAGGAACTGGAGGAAGCCATGCTGGATGGCCGGGCTGACCTGGCGGTGCACTCCATGAAAGATGTACCCATGGAATTCCCCGAAGGCCTGGGGCTGGTGGCCATCTGTGAGCGGGAAGACCCTACCGACGCCTTTATCAGCAACGACTTCGAGACTGTCGATGCCCTGCCCCATGGTGCAGTGGTGGGCACCGCCAGCATGCGCCGCGAGGCCCAGTTGCGGGCCTACCGGCCGGACCTGGACATCCGCACGCTGCGTGGCAACGTCAACACCCGCCTGGCCAAGCTGGATGCCGGCGAATACCAGGCCATCGTGCTGGCGTCCTCCGGCCTCAAGCGCCTGGGATTCCATGAACGCATTCGCTACACCCTGCCGGATACCCTGTCGCTGCCTGCAGTGGGTCAGGGCGCCCTGGGTATCGAGTGCCGCCTGGATGACCAGGAGCTGATCGATCTGCTGGCGCCCCTCAACCACAAGGACTCCTGGGACCGGGTCAGCGCTGAACGCGCTCTGAACCGCCGACTGGAAGGGGGCTGCCAGGTACCCATCGCTGCCTACGCGCTGCTGGAAGACGATGACACCCTGTGGTTACGGGGCCTGGTAGGTGCCGTCAACGGCGAGCAGATCCTTCGAGCGGAGGGCCGTTGCCGCCGGGCAGACGGTGAGAAGCTGGGCCGGGAGCTGGCAGAGGACCTGCTCAGCCAGGGCGCTGACCGGATTCTTGCCGATATTTATGGTCACACTCCGAAATAAGGCAGGGCATGCCCTCCAGGGCGCCCGGGTACTGATCTGCCGGCCGGAACCGGAAGCCAGCCGGCTCGCGGCAGCCTTCGAGGCCGTGGGTGCCAGCACCCGGGTCCTGCCCGCTATCGAACGGGTGCCCCTGCCGGAGACGCCCGAAGCCCGCCAGGTCATTCTCGACCTGGACCTGTACCAGCATGTCATTGCGGTCAGCCCTTACGCGGCCCGGCAGTTACTGGAGCGCATCGATACCTGGTGGCCCCAGCTACCCCTCGGCATTCGCTGGTATGGTGTCGGCGCCGGAACCGCAGCGGTGATGACCCGGGCCGGTCTGGCCCCGGAACACCCGGCCGCCGGCTTTACCAGCGAGGCCCTGCTGCAACAGCCCACCCTTCAACACCTGGCCAACGAAAAGGTCCTGTTGGCCCGGGGTGAACAGGGCCGGGAACTGCTGAGGGAAACCCTGGAACAGCGTGGCGCGCGGGTAACGGTGCTCCCCCTGTATAGGCGCCAGATGCCCTCGCCTTCCGCCGACCTTGTCGAAGCCTGCCTGGACCAGTTCCAGCCTGATGTTGTCGTGGCCCTGTCGGGGGAAACATTGAACAATTTCATCGCGCTGAGTGAGAATAGCAGCCATAATTGCCATGACAGCCTGCTCCTCGTACCCGTGGACCGCGTGGCCCGGCAAGCCCGGGAGGCGGGTTTCACCCGGGTGGTTTGCGCCACCGGCATGGCCGACGGGGAGATCGTGGACCGGGTGATTCACTGCTATCCTCGTCAACAGGCCGGCACCACCTGCCACCCGGAATGCCCTGACCGTCAGTAAGGATACCCGTGACAGAATCCAACAATCAGCTGCCCGCAACCGTTCCCGACAACAACCCGGCGTCCCGGGGCAAGACCTGGCCTCTATGGATTTTCTGCCTGGTCCTGCTGGCCGGTGTGATCGCCCTGGCACTGTGGAGCTGGCAACAGTGGCAGACCCAGCAGTCGCTGGAGCAATCCCTCGGGCACGTCAGTGAACTGAACCGGCAGCTGGATCAGCGGCTCGATGAGGGCAGCAGCGACCGCAGCGAGCGCCTCCAGTCCCTGGAAAGCACGCTCCGCGACCAGCAGCAGCGTCTTGGCGAACAGCAGCGACAGATCGACCACAATGCCCGGGAACTGCTGGACGCCGGCAACCGTACCCGCACCGACTGGCTGTTGGCAGAGGCCGAATACCTGCTGCGCATTGCCAACCAGCGTCTGCTGATCGAACAGGATATCCGCGGTGCCCTCGCGGCCCTCAACTCCGCTGACGAAGTGCTCCGGGAGACCGACGATGTGGGCGTCTACCCGGTACGCGAGCAGCTGGCCAGGGAGATCATGGCCCTGCGCAGTGTGACGGATGTGGACCGGACCGGGCTCTATCTGACACTGGAGGCGGCCCGGGAAACGGTCACCGGGCTCACCGACCAGGCCCTGATCGAGGACCGGGCCCCCGGCGCGGATCGCGATGAGGTTGGTCAGGAGGGCACGTCAGAGGAAGATCAGGGTGCGGCTGCCAGAGCCTGGCAGCGCGCAACCGAAAGCCTTAAAGAGGTAGTTTCCATCCGCCGTCTGGACGAACCGGTGAAGCCCCTGCTATCACCGGACCAGAGCGCCTGGGCCCGGCTGAACCTCCAGCTGATGCTGGAGCAGGCCGAACTGGCAGTGCTGCGCGGCCATGAAGACCTTTACCAACAGGCACTGGAGAAGGCGGTAACCTCTCTGGAAACCTGGTACGACGGCACCGATAACCGGGTAACCGCCCTGCGGGACACCCTGACAGAACTCAGGGACAGGGATATCAACCCAGACTTGCCGGATATCAGCCAGTCCCTCACTCTGCTCAAGGGTCGTATTGCCGGCCGCCACGCCAACAACGAGGCGGAAATGAACGGCGAGGCGAGCGGCAGCGGCGACGAGGGCGATGAATCATGATACGGCTGGCGGTCATCCTTGTCGTTGCGCTGCTGCTTGGCCTTGGCCTGAGTCTCGGCCTGCAATATGACCTGGGGTACATCCGCATCAGCCTGGGTAACTACCTGGTGGAAACCAATTTCTGGGTCGGAGTGGTTCTGCTGGTTACCCTTACCCTGGTGTTGATGCTGTTGATCTCGGCCATTCGCCGGCTGACCCGGGGCACCGGCGCGGTCACCCACTGGATCGCCCGCAGCCAGAAGCGCCGTGCACGGCGTCGCACCACCGAGGGCCTGCTGGCACTGGCGGAGGGCAACTGGCCCCACGCCCGCAAGAAGCTGGAAGCCTCCGCCGGGCAGGCAGACACCCCCCTGATCAATTACCTGGCCGCAGCTCAGGCGGCATCGGAATCCGGCGACCACGATGCCGTGGATGAACTGCTGCGCAAGGCTTTTGAAAGCACACCCGGATCCGACCTGGCTGTGGGCATTACCCAGGCCCAGCTTCAGCTGAATGCCAACCGCCTTGAGCAGGCCCTGGCCACCCTGGTCCGGTTGCGCAAGCAGGCCCCCCACCACCCGTTTGTGCTCAAACTGCTGAAGAATACGTACCTGCGACTGGAAGACTGGCGGGAGCTGTCAAAGCTGTTGCCCGAACTGCGCAAGCGCCAACTGGGGGATCCAGCAGAGCTGGATCGCCTGGAACGAACAGTGTGGCACAACCTGCTCCACCGGGCGGCCGATGAGTGCCGGCGGCAAGGTAACCAGGATCTTTCCACTTTGACCCGGTTGTGGGACGAGCTGCCGAGCTCCATGCGCCGAGACGAGCATACCATCCGGGTGTATACCGAATTGCTGGCGAAAGCCGGTCAGGAGGCCCAGGCAGAGACGCTGCTGCGGAAAGTACTGCGCAATCACTGGAGCGACGATCTGATTCACCTATATGGACGCATCTGTGGTTCCAAGCCGGATGAGCAATTGCTGGCAGCGGAGCGTTGGCTGCAGGACCGGCCCAACAATCCGGAGCTGCTGTTGGCCCTTGGACGCCTTAGCCTGCGCAATGAACTCTGGGGCAAGGCCCGGGAGTATTTCGAGACCAGCCTGCATTTGCGTCGCAGCCAGGAGACCCTGGCCGAGCTGAGCCGTTTGAATGCCCACATGGGGGATGAGGACGCCAGCCGGCGGCTTATGCAGGGTCTGGTCAGGGAGACCGGGTTGCCTGAGTTGCCTATGCCGAAGGCCTGACTGGTGGTTTAGCCTGGACTGGTTTTTGTAGGCGATCTGAGTTGGGTGCCTGGGGCTGCGGTGGGGGACCTTTTTCCGCTGCAATTCACGGTACGTCCTGTACCGACCTTGCACCGCGCCATCCATGGCGCTGCTCCAAAAGGTCCCCCACCACATCCCCGTGCGAACTGCAGTTATCTCAGCGAAAAGCATCTCAAGGCGATAAAGGTTTCCAGCATCCCGAAATAAGACGCTAACCTTTTCGCTGCCAGGCCGTCAGTTCAGCAATAGTATGCTGATATTTGCGCGCCGTCTCGCGGATAACGAAGGGCACGTCCACCGGTTCGCCAAGCAGGTCAAAGTGCGGCGCCAGTACGTCCTTCATGCCGTCCAGCACCGTGAACGGCTGGCCGTGGCGTTCGAATCCGCCGATCCACTTCGCCCGGGGCGTGAACTCCTCCAGCAGGGTATAGGGTGAGCTGATGACCAGTACGCCCTTATTATTAAGAAGCTTGTGGACACCGGAGAGGAAGGCGCCCGGATCCTGCAGGCGGTCGATGAGGTTGCCCGCAAACACCAGGTCAAAGTCCCCATAGGCCGGGCCCAGATTGCAGGCGTCCGCCACCTCGAACTGAACCCGGTCGGCACGATTCGCCAGTTGGTGACTCGCCAGTGAAGCCGTTGCCTGGCTGCCCAGTTCACCCTGCTCCCGCAGAAAGTAATCCATCTCGCCGTCCCGTTTCAGTGTGTTGGCTGCGTCGATGAAACGGTTCGAGAGATCCAGTGCCACCACCTCATCGAAGGCCCGGGCCAGCTCGAAGCTGGTGCGGCCTACCGCACAACCCAGGTCCAGCGCCCGCTTTTTCTCTCTCCCGGCCATATGTTCCAGACAGACGCTGGCGCACCGGGCCGGATAATTGCCAACGCCGAAGTAACTGTCGCCGTAATGGAACGCCAGGTACTGGCCCAGCAGTTCGTCGGTTTCATACACGTTCATGGTCGCTCTCCCCGGGTGGAGCGGTTATAGGGCACAGGTCCGGAAACCCGTGTAGACGTCATTTCGTTGTGGCAGGTAAGCCTGGCGGTAGGTGCCCCGGATGAGCACGGATGACGTGGCACATCCCCCGCCCCTGGTCACCTTGTGATCCCCGAACTGAAGTGTGGACATGAACGGGTACATATCCACCTTGAAGCCGTCATAGGGCAGGAACTGATCACTGGTCCACTCCCAGCAGGTACCAATCATCTGCCGACAGCCGAACGGACTCTCACCAGCCGGCAGCGCACTGACCGGCTGCCGCGCCATTATCGTGGCGTTCATGTCCGCACGTTCCGGGGTCGGTGGTTCATTGCCCCAGGGGAAACGGCGGAAGGGCTGGCCAGGGCGATTGCCCAACGCCGCCACCTCCCATTCGGCTTCCGTGGGCAGCCGCCGGCCCGCCCAGTTGCACCAGGCCTCGGCTTCCCAGTATGAAACGTGAAGCACCGGAGCATCCGGATCCAGCGGGCGCCACTGGTCGAAAAGCCGCTCCTGCCACTCACCGTTATGCAGGCGCCAGTACAGCGGATGCCGTGGCGCCCGCATGACTGGCTCACGTTCTCCAAAAACCAGGGCCACGTCTGTTTCGGTCTGAAGCCACTTGCGACCGCCGAAGGACCAGAGTTCCGGGCGCCGGTAGCCACCGGCTTTCACAAAGGCCAGGAATTCACCGTTGCTCACCGGCGCACGGGAAATACTGAAACCATCCAGGGCCACTTGGTGGCGTGGTTTTTCGCCATCGAACGCAAAGTCTTCACCGGCATAGTCGGCGGACTCCCCGGGCATGCCGATCAGCCAGGTGCCAGCCGGAATCTGCGCATCGCCCAGATGCTCGCCCTCGGCGGAGCCAGGCTTCACCATCCCCGGAGGCGCAGGGTAGCCCACGGTCTGGCGGCACCAGGTCATGGATTCGATGTGCATGTGCTGGTGGTAGATGGCGTAGCGATAGAGGTACCGCGACCGGTCATCCAGCGGTTTTTCACGGATCCGTCGGGCTATCCGGTCGTAGATGGTGAGCATGTATTTCCGGGTCTGCTCCCGGCCCGGAAAGTAATCCCGGTTCCAGCGGTCCCGGTGATCAATATGGAACGAGTCCCAGAGGTCGTCCATGGACGGGTCATAACTCGGGGTGCCGTCCAGCAGGTTCAGTACAAACACCTCGTAGAAGAACGATGAGTGTCCCATCTCCCAGAGTGGTGGGTTGACCCCCGGGTGCCAGGGCACCTGCAACTGATCGTCATTCAGAGTGTCCACCAGCGCCAGGGTGCGTTGCCGGGCGTCCTCCAGCAGGGCCAGCAAATCTTCTTTCAGGGCTGTCTCACTATCTGCCATGTCTGTCCTTTCAATGCTTCCGCCAGGGGCTGTGGTCAACGGGGAAGGCCGGCCATCAGCTGCACCGGAAACGAAACACCGAAGTTCTCCGCACCTGCCCCAAACGTCCGGATATTTTACACGCCGCTACATACGGCATTTTTGTGATGCCGTTAACGTCATGAGAGTGCACCAGTTCTCAATTTATGGCACGCAACCTGTTTGTGGGGTCCCCAGGCCCCGCTGGATTCCCCGATCAACAGCCACGGGAAAGCTCATCGGGCCAGCTTAAGTCCGGCATCTTCCAAACACAATGCGTCGGGCCCCGGCACGCTGACCTGGACGGTAGCATAATGGACTCCAAACGCGCCCTGACCTGGCTGACCCATGGCACCCAAGCCGTCTCGGTACCGGGTGCCCTGACCTCCGGTTGGCAGGTTCGCCAGTT
The DNA here is from genome assembly GCF_041690615.1 of Marinobacter sp. Classification (GTDB taxonomy): domain Bacteria; phylum Pseudomonadota; class Gammaproteobacteria; order Pseudomonadales; family Oleiphilaceae; genus Marinobacter. The sequence continues at coordinate 300,833 of NZ_JAWLGY010000001.1, read as the reverse complement.
CGATTATACGGTTCCACCCCGGTTTGGACTGCCCGAGGGGCACCAGGGCCATGTGGGCATCCTGGACCTGAGCCGTTATCCGAAGGACGGCGCCCCCCACCTTGGCCGCTGGCTGGAACAACTACGGATTCCTTTCTGGATCGGCATCTTGCCGGAAGCACCCGCCCTGAACCGCCAGCTGGCCTACCTCACGTCCCTGTACTGCTCCGATTACCACACCCAGCCGATCGACTGGGAACGGCTGGCCATGGTCACCGGACATTTCTGGGGTATGGCAGAACTCCACCAGGAGGCCATGCCAGCCTCGGGGGATGACTATCAGCAGATTGCGTTGACCGGCGAATCCGCCGGGATCCGGCATGTCATTTCCCGGCTGCGTCGCTTTGCCGGAACCACAGAACCGGTACTGATCTATGGCGAAAGCGGCACCGGGAAGGAAGCCGCGGCGCAACTGGTTCACGAGCAGTCCCTGGTGCGCCATGGCCCGCTGGTTATCATCAACTGTGCCGCCCTGCCTGCCTCGCTTACCCAGAGTGAGCTGTTCGGCCACGAGAAAGGGGCGTTCACCCATGCCACCAGCCAGCGGATCGGACGCCTCGAAGCCGCCGACGGCGGCAGCCTGCTGCTGGCGGGTATCGACGAACTTTCTCTGGTACAGCAATCCTACCTGCTCCGGTTCCTGCAGGAAGGGGTGGTAGAGCGTGTCGGTTCCAACCGCCCTGTGCGGATTCATACCCGGCTCATTGCGACCGCGTCCACGCCATTGTCCGAGCTGGTACGTCACGGCGCCTTCCGCCAGGACGTCTTTTTCAGGCTGGGGGAAATGTCGGTGGAGCTGCCGCCGCTGCGGGAGCGCCCCGAAGATATCCCCCTGCTGGTGGAAGCCCTGCTCCAGCGCCTTCCGCCCCACCTGTCAGCAAAGCCTGTCAGCCAGGCCACCATGCAGCGACTGCTTTCCCATAACTGGCCCGGTAACCTGAGGGAGTTGCAGAACCGGTTGCGTCAGGCCCTGCTGCTGGGTGAGAACCCGCAAATCGAGCCCATGGACCTGGGGCTGTACGGGGTTCCCGCCAATGTCCACGATCAATACGACCTGAGCCTGGCCCAGTTCCGGGCCAGGGCTGAACGCCAGGCCCTGCACTGTAGCCTGGCGTTGACGCGCCACAACATTTCAGCCGCCGCCCGGCTGCTCCGCATTTCCCGTGCTTCTTTCTATCGTCTGATCGACAAGTACCAGTTGCCGGTATCAGACACCATCCATTCGGCCAACACTCCCGGACGTCAAACCCGCCGGTAAGGAATGACCATGCGCACAGCCCGGATACTGCTACCCCTGACAACCGCCCTGGCCCTTCTGCCGGTTACGGCGCTCAGCCAGCAACCCACCCCGGACACTACCGTAGGCTCCGAAGCCCGTGAAGCTGCCTCAAACCAGGCCACCGAGGTAGCTTCCATCACCTACGACCGGGGCATTGTGACCTCCCCGGGGCGGATCACCATTGAGCCTTCCTTCTCCTATGCCCACAGCAATTCCACCGTGGTGGCCGTAGAAGGTTATACGGTCATACCCGCGTTGCTGGTGGGGCTGATCAATATCTCGGAAGTGCAGCGGGATATATTCACCGGCGCCCTCGCCATGAAATACGGCTTTACCAGCCGATTCGAGGCCGGAGTGCGTGTGCCCTACCTGATCATCAATGAAGACCTGCGGGAGCGTGAGGTCTTTCAGGGCACCCCCCTGGACACCATTCGCGAATCATCGGGTGATGGCCTGGGCGACGTAGAGGTGTCGGCCCGCTATCAGATCAATGACGGCCTGGGCGGCTGGCCATACCTGATAGGCAGCCTGCGGGTAAAGGCACCCACCGGTGAAGGCCCCTATGACGTGGGCCAGAGGATTATCTACGACAGCAACAACAACCCCATCGGTGTAGAGCTCAGGGAACGCCCTACCGGGTCGGGCTTCTGGTCCATCGAACCCGGCATCTCGTTTATCTACCCCACCGATCCGGCAGTGCTGTTCGGCAACCTGAGCTACGTCTGGACCATGGAGGAGGATGAGGGTGAACGTAACGGGGGCACCATCGACCCGGGTGACGTTATCCGGTTCGGCTTCGGTATGGGCTTTGCCTTTAACGAGCGTACGTCATTCAGCCTCGGCTATGACCATTCGATTATTGGTGAAACCGACTACGAGTTTGACAACAGCCTGTTCGACACCCGTTTTGAAAGGGTACATGTGGGCTCACTGACCTTCGGCCTTTCCCAGCGGCTGACCCGGGACACCAGCCTGAGCACCTCGGTCAGCGTTGGCGTGACCGACAACGCGCCGAACGCCGAGATTACCCTGCGGTTGCCAATCAACCTGTGACGGTGGCACTGCGCTGACGCTCAGTGCCCCAGCAGACTGTTGAGGTGTTCGCCCAGATGCAGCGGTACCTGTTGGTGGGCAGCCAGGTTATTCAGCTCTATATTAAGCCGTTGAATGTTCTGGATCACCGTGGAATTCAGGCTGTTCTGGATGACGGTGGTCCAGCCGCCTCCGCCGGCACCGGGTCCCACGGCCACCCGGGCACCCGCTGGCTGGTCGGGCTGCATGACCTGCACCACGGTTTCCATGTGATGGGCCACGTCCCCACGAACCTTCTGGTTCAGGTTTGGAATGGTGAGACGGTTCACGATCAGCTCCTGGCCGTTCACGGCAACGATCTGGTCGAGGCCGATGGAAATTTCCAGCCCATCCTGGAAGAACCCACCTCGCAACCGATCCAGTTCCTCATCGGCCAGGGCCGGCCCGGCCAGGTTCAGTACCCCGCTGCCGGACTCCCCGGCCAGTACAACGCCCGGGGAAAGCAACACCGCGGCCAACAACCTGCAGGTCTTGTTCATGATCACCACTCCCTTGAAGAAGGCCAGTAGGGCAAGGTATGGGCCCCGGGCAACTCCCGGATGCCGGTTCCTACCGGCGCACGGGCGAGTGCCGGCCAGTCCTCTTCGCTGCGAAACGTTGCCCGCCCCTCCTGCAGATGGCTGCGTATGACAAAGGCCGTGCCGTCCCAATATTCCCCGAATTCGCTGTGGCTATAGGCTTTCAAGCCCCGGGCAGGATCGCCCACCAGCACTTCCTGGTCGCTGATGCCCTTGATCAGCACGAAATGGCGAAACCCCCGGATATTGATAAGCACGATCACCGGCAACCGCACCTGCTCCCGCAGACCGGCCAGGCCCATGCGGAAGCCATCCGCCTGGTAACCCTCCAGTTCCAGGTAGCGTTTCATGTCCAGCATGGAGAACCCCTCGCGCCGGACCTTTTCCTCATCCGCCAGGGCGAACATGGAACGGAACACCTCCTGTTCGGTCACTTCATGCCCATAGTGATAGGACAAGAGCGAAGCCACCGCAGCGGACCCGCAGCTGAAGTCGTATTGCTGGCGAATCACCTCTCTGAAGGTTTTCTCACGATAGCTTTCCACCGGTATGGCCAGGTCTCCGCCTATGCCCGGCACAACCACCGAGCCCGCTTGGACCTGGGGCCAGAGCAGGCTGCACATCAGCCCCGTTGCCAGCACTGCGAACCTGCCCATACCCCACCTCCGGTTACTGATTGATGAGTATATTGATCTGGGTGCTGTCCTGGATGACCACCTGGTTGCCGGTGTTCTGGATTACCGTGGCGATGCCGTTCATGTGCCCGAAGGCACTGTCCGACAGATGGTTGTCGCCAGTGACCACATTACCGGACAGCACATTGTCGGCGACTGACGCGTTCTGTTCTGTGTCATTCATCTGCCACTGCATGGTGACGGCCTGGCGGCCACTGGCCCCCGCCAACTGCTCGTCCGTCAGAGGCGAGGCATTCATCCACTGCTCTGCCACCGCCGGCGACAGCCCACACAGTAACCCCACTAACACAGATGCCTGCAGAATCCTTCTGGTGACATTACCCATGGCCTTTCTCCCGAAAAACGGGCCGCCTGCCCCGAGGCAGACGGCCTCATTTCCCTAGTTGCCAGTGGTCAGGTTCGACATGACACTGACATTGGCCTGGGTAACAGACCCGGTACCCACGTTCTGGGCGAACGCACCCACCCCGGTGAAGTTCGCAGAACCACCTGAGACTTCGTTGCTGTTGCTGACCCAGGTGTAGGACCCGTCATCGGCACTACCATAGGTGGTGGTGATTCCAGACACCTCTCCGTCCAACTCCGCTGTGTTCATGAACATACTGACGCTCATGTTCAGCGTGTTGGTACTGCTGTCGCTGTTATAGGAGTCCTCGTTATACATACTGTTATCAGTATGAGTCTCCGTATCAGTGTTGTTGGAATCCGCAGTCCTCACACTGTTATCAGTGGTGGTGTTGTTCGAGTCGTCGTTGTCCACACTGTTGTCAGTAGTGGTCTCCGTGTCGGTGTTGTTGGAGTCCGCTGTGTTCACACTGTTGTCAGTGTTGGTTTCAGTGTCGGTATCCGTGTTGTTGGAATCCGCAGTATTTACGCTGTTGTCAGTAGTGGTTTCCGTGTCGCTGTTGTACGAGTCATCGGTATCGACACTGTTATCAGTGCTGGTCTCCGTATCAGTGTTGTTGGAGTCCGCCGTGTTGACGCTATTGTCGGTATTGGTCTCCGTGTCGGTGTTGTATGAGTCATCGTGATCCACACTGTTATCAGCGCTGGAGGCCGAGTTATTCGAATCGGCGGTGTTCACGCTGTTGTCCGTGTTGGTTTCCGTGTCGGTCGCTGAATTATTGGAATCTGACGTGTTCACACTGTTGTCAGTGTCGGTATCCGTATTATTGGAATCCGCTACTGAGGAGTTGCTTGAACTATCGTTTCCAGAGTTGGTGTTGCTGGAACTTTCGTCCGCGTTGACGTTGGGGTTACCATCTCCCCCCAGGTCTGCCAGGGATGCACCGGAAAAGCCCAGTCCAAGGGCGATGGCCATAGCAAGCATGCTCTTCTTGGTATTCATGATTTCGCTTCCCTTTACGTTATTGGCTCTTGGTTATTCGGGGCCCCGACACCTGAGCGCTCACAGGTACTCCATGCACCAGGCCCGCAGAGGGAAGAAGTGCGATTCCTGTGCCAGATCTCTGATTAACTTTCAGTCAACTGTTTTTAATGAGGTTTTCCTGGATCGTTGGGAGGGGTGCGAGCGGTGCAAACAGAGTTTATGTCGCACCGATGAGACAGGCGGGGGCCGCCGGCGGCGCCAAAAACCCATTATTAACGCCAATTCATACACATAGACCGAAATCCTGACTGTAAAGAGGATCTACAGGTTTCAAGCCAGGAAAACAGAAACACAAAAGCCCGGCGGACCGGGCTTTTGTGGACGTGGTGAGAAGGGAGCTAGGCCCCTGTGGGCCGCTTGCGGCTTTGCCGCCAGTCACCAAAATCTTCAATGAGCTTGAAGAAAAGCGGCACAAAGAACAGCGCCAGTGTACTCGCGACGATCATGCCACCGACGACCACGGTGCCGATTTCCTGCCGGCTGGCCGCGCCGGCCCCCGTACTGAAGGCCAGCGGCATGGAGCCAACGATAAATGTCAGCGCCGTCATCATGATGGCACGGAAGCGCTGGCGGGCGGCCTCACTGGCGGCCTCGGTGCTGCTCATACCGGCACGACGGTTCTGGGCCGCAAATTCCACAATCAGAATCGCGTTCTTGGCCGCCAGGCCGATCAATACCAGCAGTCCTACCTGGAAGTAGATGTCGTTGGGGAAGCCCCGCAGCAGGGACGCGGCGGCTGCCCCGAAGACACCGAAAGGCACCGCCGTGGCCACCGCCAGGGGCAGACCCCAACGCTCATACTGGGCGGACAGGATCAGGAACACCAGCAGCAGGCCCAGCCCAAAGGCAATAGCACCGGTGTCGGCGCCGGCCTGGAGCTGATAGGCCTCACCCGTCCAGCCCAGCTGGGTGTTACGGTCAAATACTTCGTCGCCCACCTCCCGCAGTGCCTGCAAGGCGTCACCGGTGGTGAAACCGGGGCCCGGATCAGCCAGCAGTTTTGCTGACGGGTACAGGTTGAACCGGTTGAGAATATCCGCTCCGGCATTGCGCTCCAGGTCCACCAGGGAACTAACCGGGATCATCTCACCATACTCGGACCGTACAAAAACCCGACGGAGGTCATCCGGGTGACTGCGGAACTCACCTTCCGACTGCAGGTTCACCTGCCAGTTACGCCCCAGCAGGGTGAAGTCATTTACGTACAGTGAACCGAACGTACTTTGCATGGTGGTGAAAACCTGGTCCACCGGCACGCCGGCGGCCTGGGCCTTCTCTCGGTCGACGGAAGCCTCGTACTTGGGAATACCGGTATCCAGGGTGACCCGCACATTCTGCAGCTCGGGGCGCTGATTCGCCGCCTGGGCAAACTGGTCAGAGATCTCCTTGAGTTCAGCGGTCGTGCGGCCGCCCCTGACCTGGACATAGCCTTCCACCCCACCGGTGGTTGAAAGCCCCTGGATGGGCGGGGGCGTAAAGGCCATGACCTGGGCATCGGGCATGCCGGCGCCAATGCCCATGATCTTGCCGGCCACGGCATCGGCACTCTGGCCGGGCCCCTCACGTTCCGACCAGTCTTCAAGGGTGACAAACGAAACGCCGGCATTGGTGCGCAGCGCACTGGCGATAATATCGTAGCCGGCAAAGGCCACCGCATTGGCGATTTCCGGCACTTCCATCATCTGGCCCACCAACTCATCCCGCATCTCCACGGTGCGGCTGAGGGATGAGGCCGCCGGCAGCGAGGGAGCTACCAGAACGAAGCCCTGGTCTTCCTTGGGAACCAGTCCCGACGCCATGTTATCAAGCAGGAACATCGTACCGGCCAGCATGGCCACAAACAGGAATACCCCGAGCACCACGTGCCGGAGCAGGAAGTCCACCACCTTGACGAACCCGTTGGTGATGACATCAAATCCCTTGTCGAACCAGCGGAACAGGATCATCTGCTTTTTTGGCTGGCCGCCCAGCAACATGGCACACATGGCCGGCGTCAGGGTCAGGGCAACCACGCCCGAAATCACTACGGAAACGGCGATGGTTATCGCAAACTGCCGGTACAACTCCCCACTGAGGCCACCAAGGAAAGCAACAGGAGCAAACACCGCCACCAGCACCAGGGTCGATGCCACCACCGCGCCGGATACCTGCTTTACGGTTTCCACCGCGGCATGGTAGGCCGACATGTTTTCTTCCTTCATCAGGCGCTCGGCGTTCTCCATGATGATGATGGCATTGTCGACCACCACACCAATCGCCAGGATCAGCCCGAACAGGGTCAGCAGGTTTACGGAAAAACCCAGCGCCTGCATACCGGCGAAGGTACCGATCAGAGATACCGGTATCGCCACCAGGGGAATCAGCGTAGCCCGGAAGTGCTGAAGGAACAGGAAGGTGACCACCACCACCAGCAGCACGGCAACGATAAAGGTACTGATGACCTCCTGGATGGAAATGTCGATAAAGCGGGTAGTGTCGTAGGGCACACTGTAGGACAGGCCCTCCGGGAAACGACTGCTGATGTCCTCCATGGCTTCCCGCACGGCGTCCGCGGCGTCCAGCGCGTTGGCTCCCGGTTGCAGGTAGACACCCACGGGGACCGTCGGTTCGCCATTGAAGGTGGCGTCAAAATCGTAGTTCTGGGCACCCAGTTCAATGCGGGCAACGTCTTTTAACCGCAGGCTGGCGCCATCCTCATCACTACGCAGGATGATATTGCCAAACTCTTCGGTACTCTCCATACGCCCCGGTACCGAGACACTGTAAGTAAAGGCCTGGCCTTCCGGGGCTGGCTCGGCACCGATGCGCCCGGCGGCAAACTGGGCATTCTGGGAGCGGATGGCCCCGGCCACATCGGCGGGGGTGAGCTCATACTGGGCCAGCTTGTCCGGCCGCAGCCAGATCCGCATGGAGTAATCCTGGGCACCAAACAGGGAAGCGTTGCCCACCCCGGGCACCCGCACCAGTTCATCCAGTACGTTCAGCAGGGCATAGTTGGAGATCTCCACCACATCCATACTGCTGTCAGGAGATGACAGAGCCAGCACCTGCAGGATTGAGGTGGAGCGGGCTTCCACGGTAACGCCCAGGTCCCGCACCGCCTGGGGCAGACTGGCGGTGGCCTGCTGCACCCGGTTGTTGACGTTGATGGTGGCCTGATCCGGGTCGGTGCCGATCTCGAAGGAGACGGTGATCCGGAAGCTCCCGGAGTCAGTGGCGTTGGACTCCAGGTAGATCATGTCGTCAACGCCGTTGATCTGCTGTTCCAGTGGCGCCACCACGGCATCGGAAATCACCTCGGCGCTGGCGCCCGGGTAACGGCCATCGACCACCACCTGGGGCGGTACCACGTTGGGATACTGCTCCACTGGCAGGCCGAACAGGGAAATGGCGCCGCCAAGCAGGATGACAATGGAGATAACCGACGCAAAGATGGGCCGGTCGATAAAGGTGCGCAGCATTACTCGGCTCCCTTCCCGTCTTGCCCGTTTTCGTCTTCTCCATCCTCTCCGGCCACTTCGACTTCTACACCATCCCGCAGGGCAACCATACCGCTGATCACCACCCGGTCGCCGGACTGCAGGCCATCGGTAATCACCTGGCGACCGTCCACGACAGGCCCCAGCGTGATATACCGGTTTGCCACCTGGTTGTCGTCACCAACCACGAATACCCGTGCGCCTTCAGGTCCCTGGCCGACGGCACTTTCCGGAACCGTGAACACATCCTCCAGGGTTTGCAGCTGGATACGCACCCGTACAAACTGCCCCGGCACAATGTGGTAGTCCTCATTGGGAAACACCGCCCGGGCCATCACCGTGCCGGTACGAGGATCCAGCGTGCTGGCCGTGAAGTCCACCGTACCTTCGTGCTCGTAGGCTTCACCATCCACAGTGATCAGGACAGCGGACAGGGTGCTGTCCTCGTCGCCCGAGGCGGCCATGGCCTCCCGGGCCCGGCGCTGGATCGTGGCGTCGTTCTCGGGCAGCGCAAAACGCACATGAATGGGGTTGTGCTGGACGATAGTGGTGAGCAGAGTGCCCTGCTGAATCAGGCTGCCTTCCGGCAGGTCTTCAAGGCTGGTAGCGCCGGAGACGGGTGCTGTCACTTCCGTATAGTCCAGGTCCAGCTGAGCCTGGGCCAGGCCGGCCTCGGCGACGGCCTGGTTCGCCCGGGCCAGCTCCAGGGCTGACCGGGCCGAATCCCGCTCCCGCTCACTGATCGCACCGCGGTCATACAAGGAAGAGATCCGGCTCCATTCCCGCTGGGCCTGGCTCAACTCCGCCCGGGCCACCTGCAGTCTGGCCTCGGCTCCCTGCACTGCAGCCTCAGCGGGAGCCCGGTCGATGCGGAAAAGGGCATCGCCTTCCCGCACCAGCTCACCCTCGTCATACAGCCGTTCCTCCAGGATACCCTGGGTTCGGGCCCGCACCTCGACCTCCCGTGCGCCCCTGGCCCGCCCTGCGTATTCTTCCTTCACCTCCACCCGGGTGGGCTCGGCGGTTTCAATACGAACCTCTGGTGGCGGCTGCTCTCCCCCCGGCCCGCCCTGTGACGACGATGACTTATCATCATTGCTGCAGGCCGCGAACAAAAAGGCAGCGACAACAATCAGTGCGCCAGTCTTTGCGGACTTCGACCGGTTTTGAGACAGCATGGAGGAACTCCCGTGAATTTGAGAAAAGGCAAGGCAGATAAAAATACATTCATGGTTGTATGTATGCAACGAAAAACTGGCTACAATGCCCCGTTTATACCGCCCTGAGCCGGCGGCTCGCTCTTGTTACCACCCAGGACCATCATGGCCAGAAAAACCAAGGCGGAAGCCGAAGCCACCCGGGAAGCCATTCTCGACGCAGCAGAGCTGGTCTTCTTTGAAAAAGGCGTTGCCCGCACATCCCTGGAACAGATTGCGTGCGCCGCCGGCGTGACCCGGGGCGCTATCTACTGGCACTTCAGAAACAAACAGGACCTGTTTGAAGCGATGCTGGGCCGGGTCAGCAACCCGATGACCGCGAGGCTCGAAGACTTGCTTGAACAACAGCGCGACCTGGCAGCACTGCGGGAAATCTGCATCGACTCCCTCCGTCAACTGGCCACCAGTGAGCATCACTTCCGGGTATTTTCCATCCTGTTTCTGCGCACCGAGTCCGATACCGGGCTGGCCGCCCTGGACCGGTTATCCGGGCGGTCTGTCGAGCTCCTCAGGCAGTACTTCAGCACCCCCGGGATTCAAACGTTGCTGTTTAACGGCGTGAGCCCGGAACTGGCAGCCATGTCCATACACACCTATTTCACGGGGATATACTTCGACTGGCTGCAGGCTCCCAGTCAATGGGACCTGGCAGAACAGACACCGGCGCTGGTGGATGTGATCCTGCGCGGGCTTTTGCGGCCAGGTGCAAGCGTGGCAGACCAGCCCTGAAAACGCCCGCTCCTGCGCCGGGTCACGCCCAGACCAGCAGGATCACCGGAACCGAGATAGCCACAACCAGCACCGATAGCGGCAACCCCAGGCGCCAGTAATCGCCGAACCGGAACCCGCCCGGTTCCATGACCAGGGCGTTGGACTGGTGACCGATGGGCGTCAGGAAAGCACAGGAGGCGCCGACCGCTACCGCCATCAGGGTGGCATCCGAGGCGATCCCCAGCTGTGACGAGAGGCTCAGGGCAATGGGCGCCACCAGAATGGCGGCCGCGGCGTTGTTGACCACGTTCGACAGCAACATGGTACCGGTGACCAGCACCGCCAGCAGCAATGCGGGGGACAATCCCTCGCCCACCACCATCAGTCCGCTGGCAATAAGCCCGGCGCCACCGGACGACTCCAGCGCGCCTCCCACTGGAATCATGGCCCCAAGCAATACAATGATCGACCAGTCAATGGCCTGGTAGGCTTCGGTGGTATCGAGGATCTCCGCCAGCACCATGGCAACGGCGGCACCAACCAGTGCAACCGGCGCCGCCAGCCATCCGGCCAGTATCACCGCGATAGCCCCCATGAAGATACCGCCGGCAATCCAGGTACGGCGCTGGGTATCGAACCTCAACCCCCGCTCGGCCAGCGGCAGGCAGCCAATATCCCGCAGCGCCCCATTGAGCGTCTCATCCCGCCCCTGCACAAGCAGGATGTCGCCGGCCCGCAAGGCAATCTGCCCCACGCGCTCCTTCAGCCGGTGCCCCTGGCGGGCCACCGCAATGATGTTCAGGCCGTTTCGTTCCAGTAACCGCATCCGGTTGGCAGTATGGCCAACCAGCCCGGACTCCGGCGTAATCACCGCTTCTACAATGCGATAATCCTCCTGGTCCAGATCTTGACTGCTCTTACCATTTTCTTCACCCAGTTCAAGGCCGGCCTTGTCCACCACCGCCTGCAGGCTGTCGGTATCCGCCTGCACCAGCAACAGATCACCGGCCTTCAGTACCCGGTAGGTGGACGGCACCAGCTGACGATCACCATCGCGGATCAGACCCACCACGGCCAGGTCGGCGTCATCGCGACTGTCCGCCAGCAGGTCATGGAGAGGACGGCCAACATAGTCTGACTCCTCGGGTAGCCGTAACTCGGTCAGGTAGTCCCCGACACTGAACAGCTTTTCGCCGTCGTCCGCCTCCCCCCGCCGGGGTGTCAGCCGCCATCCAATGAGGGAAATAAACGCCACCCCCACGATGGTGATGGCCGCACCCACCGGAAGAAAATCCAGCAGGCCGAAGTTGCTCCCTCCTTCCCGGTACGAGGCAATAATGATGTTTGGCGGGGTACCGATCAGCGTCATGGTGCCACCGAGCAGCGAACCGAAGGCCAGTGGCATCAACAGGTACGACGGGGAGCGCCCGGACTGCCGCGCCATCCACACAGCCACGGGCATAAGTAGTGCCAGGGCACCCACGTTGTTGATGAACCCGGAACACAGCGCCACCACACCGGTCAGGGTCGCCACCTGCAGTGCCGGCCGGTCTCCGACCCGTCCCAGCACCCTGGCGATGCTGTCCACCACACCGGCGTTCACCAGCCCCTGACTGATCACCAGCACTGCCGCCACGGTGATGACGGCGGGGTGACCGAAACCGGCAAAAAGCTCCTCCGCTGGCACCAGTCCGGCGACCGCCACCACCAGCAACGCCAGCATGGCCACCAGGTCGAAACGTATCCGGTTCCAGATGAACAGGCCGAGGGTAACCAGCAGTACGCCAAACACGATGCCCTGATCTGTCGTCAACTTTCCTGATCCTTCCCGATTTGTCCGAAAAACAGCCGTTTATGCCCGAAGCATGTCAGAAAACTGTGCCTGACATCACAGCTCATTTATGACGGTGAGTTAATATATCGTTCATCATACGGGGGTTAGCTTCTTCCCTTCCAACAAAATCTATCCCGTCAGAGCCTGGCCCAAACCACCAAGGAAGGAAATGCCATGTCAGACCAGCAGTACAAGATCGTGTTCGACGGACGCGTTGCAGACGGCTTCTCAGTTAACCAGGCCCGGGACAACATACAGTCCCTGTTCAATCTCCCCGACTCAAGGCTGGAACAGCTGTTCTCGGGTCAGCCTGTGGTCATGAAGTCCGGCCTTGCTCCGGATGCAGCAGACAATTACCTCAACCGCCTGCAGCGGGCCGGCATTGTAGCTACCCGCGTAGCCATGAAAGCCCCGGCAGCTGCAATTCCGCCGGCGCCCCCGGAAAAGCCAGTGGATCGTGCCGGAGCAGACCCTGAAAGAGATGGACCACGTATCGCTACCTTTCTGTTCAATGGCAACGGCAAGGAATACTTCGGCATCTGGATCGTCAATATCCTGCTGACCATTGTGACCCTCGGCATCTATTCCGCCTGGGCCAAGGTACGCAACCTGCAATATTTCTATGGCAATACCGAACTCGATGGTGCCAGCTTCCAGTTCCTGGCCAGCCCGGTCACCATCCTCAAGGGGCGGCTGATTGCACTGGCAGCTCTGGTACTCTACTCGGTAGCCTTTACCTTCTTCCCGGCGCTGGGTCTGTTGCTTCTGGTGCTGCTGGTGTTCGGGACACCGTGGATCATTATCCGGTCACTGCGGTTCCATGCGGTCAACACCGCCTATCGTAACGTCCGCTTCGACTTCCAGGGCCGCTACCTGGATGCACTGATGCTCACCCTGATCTGGCCGGTGCTGAATGCCCTCTGCCTGTTCCTGCTGACGCCGCTGATTGCCCGCAAGGGGCACCGGTTCGTTGTGGAAGGCAGTCGCTATGGCACAACACCCTTCCAGTGGCATGGCAGCACCGGCACCTACTATCGCTTCTTCGGGATTGGCCTGCTGATCGCCATTGGCGTGGTCGGGGCCGCCATCCTGCTGTCGATGATCAACCCGATTATCGGACCGGTCATCGGGGCCCTGGGATACCTGGCTCTGTTCGGCTATTTCAAGGCCGGGCTGGCAAACCTGATGATCAACCACGCGGAACTGGCAGACCACCAGCTTGCCTCCGAGCTTGAGCCCATCCAGCTGGCCTGGATTTTCGTCAGCAACAGTTTCCTCACCGTGATCACCCTGGGGCTTTATCTGCCCTGGGCCCGGGTACGCCTGGCCAGCTATCGGGCCGGTTGCACCAGCATGGCCATACAGGGCGACCTGGATCACTTCGTGGCCGCCGAGAGCCGTCGCACCAGCGCTCTTGGCGAGGAACTCGGGGAGGCATTTGACGTTGGTTTCGCCGCAATCTGAGGCTGACCTCACCATTCATGGCCGGTTTTATACCGGCACCGACTCTCGCAGCCGCCCCGCCCGCCTGTCCCTGGCTGAGGGGCAGCTGCGGCTCGATACGGGGTCGCCGGATGACTACCGCGAGCTGACCTCACGGGAGATCACCCTCAGCCCCCGGGTAGGCAATACGCCCCGATATCTTTACCTGCCCGGCGACGGGGTATTCGAAACCATCGAGAACGACCAGGTGGATGCCCTCTCCCGCCGGATCCACCAGGGGCTTGGCGCACGGCTGATCCATCAGCTGGAGAACCACCTGGGACTCATCCTGGCAGCCGCAGTAGTCACCATACTGGTGACTCTGCTGACCTTTACCCACGGCATCCCCGCACTGTCCTCACTGGTGGCTCATGCCCTGCCGGACGAGCTGGCAACCCGGGTGTCCCGGGAAACCCTGCAACAGATGGACGATTTCATGCTGTCCCCCTCGGGACTGTCTGAGGAGCGGCAGCAATCGCTTGAGGCCCGATTCGCCCCACTGCTGGCCAGCCAGCCGGACCACCGTTTCCGGGTGCTATTTCGCAGTGGTGAAGGCATCGGCGCCAATGCCTTTGCGCTGCCAGACGGCACCATTGTCTTTACCGATGAAATGGTGGAGCTGGCGCAACACCCGGACGAACTTTCGGCGGTACTGGCCCACGAAATGGGGCACGTGGTGGCCAACCATGGCCTTCGGGGCGTTGTGCAGTCGTCGCTGACAGGCTGGATGATCGTGATGATGACCGGTGATCTGTCCGCCGCCTCGGACATGGTGGTGGTTGCTCCGGCAGTGCTGATGAACTTGTCCTACTCACGGGGGATGGAGCGGGAAGCGGATGCCTACGCCCTGGACCTGATGCTGACACGGGGCCTGGAGCCAAGTCATTTCAGCAACCTCATGCTCCGCCTGGAGGCTGCCCACCAGCAAGACGCCACGGAAGATTCAGGGACTGGTGGCTGGAGCGAACGCATTGGCGGCGCGCTGTCGTCTCACCCACTGACCCGCGAGCGAATCGAGCAGTTCGAGCGGGCATCGGCCCGATAACCGCCGTCACAGAACGCAAAAAGGCCGGCGGGATCATCTCCCGCCGGCCTTTTTGTCAGGTGGTACCGGGTCCCCTAAGGTGCCCGGACCGGACAACAAACCGTTCGATCAGAACTGGTTCATGGTGTTGTCTTTACCACCGGCCTTCAGAGCCGCGTCACCTGCGAAGAACTCCTTGTGGTCATCGCCGATGTTGGAGCCGGCCATGTCCTGGTGCTTCACGGTTGCAATACCCTGACGGATTTCCTTGCGCTGTACGCCAGCAACATAGGCCAGCATGCCTTCGTCACCGAAGTAACCCTTGGCCAGGTTGTCGGTAGACAGGGCCGCGGTGTGGTAAGTCGGCAGGGTGATCAGGTGGTGGAATACACCCGCTTCGCGAGACGCGTCACGCTGGAAGTTCTGACACCACTCGTCGGCCAGCTGCGCCAGCTCGGTGCTGTCGTACTCTTCGCTCATCAGGTTGGCGCGGTCGTAGGCGGATACGTCCTTGCCTTCTTCCTTCCACGCGTCGAACACCTGCTGACGGAAGTTCAGGGTCCAGTTGAAGGACGGGCTGTTGTTGTAGACCAGCTTGGCGTCAGGTACCACTTCCTTGATGCGGTTAACCATGCTGGCAATCTGGCCAACGTGGGGCTTCTCGGTTTCGATCCACAGCATGTCAGCGCCGTTCTGCAGACTGGTGATACAGTCCAGAACAACACGGTCTTCGCCGGTGCCCGGACGGAACTGGAACAGACCGGAAGCCAGACGCTTGGGCTTCATCAGCTTGCCGTTGGACTTGATCACAACGTCGCCGTTGTTGATTTCAGACGCGTCCTCGATGTAGTCGCCATCCAGGAAGCTGTTGTACTGGTCGCCCAGGTCGCCCGGCTCGTCGGTAACAGCCAGCTTCTGGGTCAGGCCAGCACCCAGGGAGTCGGTACGGGCCACGATCACACCGTCGTCAACACCCAGTTCCAGGAACGCCAGACGAACAGCGTTGATCTTGGACAGGAAGTCAGCGTGCGGAACAGTTACCTTACCGTCCTGGTGGCCACACTGCTTCTCGTCAGAAACCTGGTTCTCGATCTGGATGCAGCAGGCACCGGCTTCGATCATCTTCTTGGCCAGCAGGTAAGTCGCTTCAGCGTTACCGAAGCCAGCGTCGATGTCGGCGATGATCGGCACAACGTGGGTTTCGTGGTTGTCGATCTGCTTGATCAGCTCTTCAGCCTTGGCAGTGTCGCCAGCCTGCTCGGCTTCGTCCAGGGCGCGGAACAGATGGTTCAGTTCCCATGCATCAGCCTGGCGCAGGAAGGTGTACAGCTCTTCAATCAGGCTGGAAACCGCGGTCTTCTCGTGCATGGACTGGTCCGGCAGCGGACCGAACTCGGAGCGCAGGGCGGCAACCATCCAGCCGGACAGGTACAGGTAACGACGCTTGGTGTTGCCGAAGTGCTTCTTGATGGAGATCATCTTCTGCTGGCCGATGAAACCGTGCCAGCAACCCAGGGACTGGGTGTACTGAGAAGTGTCCTTGTCGTAGTTCGCCATGTCTTCGCGCATGATCTTGGCGGTGTACTTGGCGATATCCAGACCTGTCTTGAACTTGTTCTGGGCGCGCATGCGGGCAGCGTGCTTCGGGTTGATAGCGTTCCAGGTCGGGTTCTGCTTCAGGATAGAAGCAATCTGGTCAACGTCTTTTGCGTAAGGCATGGTCTCAGTCCTTGCAGTTTAGGGTTGAGGATCTTGCAGTGAACCAGCGTCCCGCTCAAATTTTGAGCAGATCACCGAAGAGTGAGGCCTACTTTAGTCACTCAATCCGCATAATTGAAATTTATATTATCTATTTCCGGCATTTTTCCTATGAATATCTGGATCGCCGCCATAACACGCTGATTTACAAGATACCAGGGCCTGGTGCATCAGCACTGACAGCCAGCGCCACCAGGCGGTCGCCCGGCTTCAGCTCCAGGTAGTCCCGCCGGGGCGGGTTGAGCTGCAACCGGTGGCCCCGTTCATCGGCCTGGTTACGATAGATGCCCAGCGCCACCTCCCCTTCCGCCGCCAGGGTTTTCTCCAGAAGCAGGAAATCGGCACTGGCCGGCAGGGGGTAATCAGCCGGGTCGCGGAACTGAATCTCCGGGCCGCCCACGGTGAACAGCTCGTCCAGAACCACTCGCAGCTCCCGTCGCAGGGCAACCTGGGCCAGGACGTGGCTGAGTATCATGGAGCTGATCATCATCTCGCTCTGGTGGCCATAAAGCAGCTGACGGTTATCCGGATCGCTCAGTTCCATGATCAGCTGCGGGCGGCGCTCCCCTTCCGCCAACAGGTCCTCCAGCTGCAGGTAGCCCACCATGGCACGTGCATCCGCTTCTTCCCCGGACGCCAGGCGGTCACTGCTCACCAGTACGATGGCGCCATAGTCTGCCGGCGCGACCTGACGCAGATCTTCCTCTACCATGTAGTCCGCTTCCAGGTGACGGCAGCTAACACCCCCGCTCACCCCGGGATAGCGACTTATCGCCTGTTCCCGCTCGCTGGCCGGCACCACCGAGACCACATCCAGCGCGAACTCACATTGGCCATAACTGGCCATTTCCGCAACCAGGCTCGGCACCCGGCGGTTCCAGCCCAGCACCAGCACCCGGTGTGACTTGCGTGGATGCACCCTGGCCTTGGTTGCAGACCGGCGCACCACCTCCGGCAGGCCCGGCGTATGGGTATCGGCTTCCGTTTCACTGTAGGCGCGGGCCAGGTAGACCACCCGGTCCCCGGCTCCGACCCGGATGTCGGACGGCGCCGCCAGGTGCACCCGCCAGCTATGCCCGTCGGGCTCAAGCAGGCCAAGCACAATGGCCCCCGGGCGCTGGGCGGCCAGTTCCCCCAGGGTCAGCCCGGCGACCGACTCACCACTGCGGACATAGAGCTCGTTTCCACCCTCACCCGCCAGCAGCTCGTTGTAGACCTCGGACAACCCCGGGTGAAGGATATTCTGGACCATCAGGCGACTGATGGTGACATCGCCGGCGACCACTTCCACGGCGCCGGGATACGCCCGCTCGATTACCGGCAGCTTGCGCACATCCTGCAGCTCAGCCACCACAAACGGCAGCGGCGACTGATAATGGCGGGCCTGGGCGGCGATGGACAGTAAAGCCTTCACCGTCTCTACGTCGGAAGTCACCAGGCTGCCAGCCTCATGGGCGGAACTGGGCACGATCACTGCAGCCGCATCCAGGCACGCTACCCGGTGAAGGGCATCTGGCTGAATTGCCAGGCCGGACCGGAGAATCACCTGCCGGGCCCGTGACCCGATGCCTGGTTCCGTTCGTAGCTCATGCACCTGCTCGGCACTGGCCTCTTCCGCCAGCACCACCAGGTTGAGCCGGGAAGCCTCGTGCTTCTCGAGGAACCGCCGCATACGTCCGGTGGAGCCCAGCAGTTCTGACAGCAAGGGCAGTGTCTGGCTGGTCCAGCCAAGTACGACGATATGGTTTTTCAGGGTTACCGGTGTCAGCCCGCGCTCCAGTTCATCCATGCGGGCAATCAGCCAGCGGGTCAGGATCGCCACCAGGGTACCCATGAACACCACGTAGCCACTGACCGTCAGCAGGGTTGAGACAAAGCGTTGCCAGGCGCCGACATCGTCACCCAGGTAGCCCGGGTCCGTCAGCCTCAGGAAAGCCCACCAGATGGCGTTGCCGACGTGGTCAAAGTCGCCGTCCAGCGGCACCACCAAAATGCCTCCCACGAGGGAAATAATGGCGATAAACGCTGCCACCACCAGCAACTGGAAACCAGCGCCCTTGACCAGTTGGCGCTCGACAAGAAATTTCACACGATCGACAATTCGAAATGGCAACATCAGGGGCCCCGGCAGATCGGAAAACAGACGTGGTAACAGAATAACTCAATATCAGCCCTGCACTCTTCCCTTCCGGCAGTCCGTGAGTCACCAGGCGACCCGGCCGGTCCGCTGGCATCCTGCCAGCTGGATGGCCTAACCTGACTGAATCAGGCGATATGAAGGGGAAGGGCCATGCACCTTCGCAACATATATTGGTTCTTGGCGGCGCTGCTGATCGCCGAAAACAGTCTTGCTCATACCAATCACCTGCCGCACCCATGGAGAGCCGAGGCGGTAGTCGAGGGGCGCAACGAGAACTATGACGAAGAGCGCTTTGTCGACCTTTACAGTTTCCGTCACAGTCAACGTCGCCCACGGGTAACCGAGACGGGATTGCGGGGTACGGGGGGCAGTGTCGGGAGCAGTCGTCTCTATTTTGACAGCCGCTTCCGGCAGGACTTCGGGTTCAACGACAACCGCCAGGCTTTCATGCTGGATATTCAGCGCTCAGAGGATTTCGATGGCACCTACCAGCGGCAGCTGGTGGGTTTCAGGCACCAGATGACTGACCGGCTGCAGGTCTGGCTTCAGGGCGATGTTTTTGCTGACAAGTCAGAGATCGATGTCTACGCCAGTGCGCGTTACGCTCTGCCCCATGGCGGCTGGGTGCATGGCAGCTGGATACAGCCTGACGCCTGGTTCAACGACAAGTCAGACACCGATGACCGGATTCTTGATGAACCTCACAGCTATTTTATTCAATGGCATCAACCCTGGCGGGACAACCGGCACCGTACAACCATTTCGGCAACCCTCAACCCCGAATCGGAGTTCGACAGCCGACAGCAGGCTCTGAAAGCGGTAAGCCGGAATTTCCGCGGAGCGATTACCCAGGAGCTTTTTCTGGGAGCCTGGCATTACCAGGTGGAGTACGCCGGCGAATACACCGCCCGGACTTACCGGCTGGATGAAGCTGACGCTTCAACATCTTTCCGCCGCCAACACCATCAATTGACGGTCGAAGCCATGTGGACGGAACACAAGAACCAGCCGTCTATTGGTCTGAGTTATATCTATCTCAATGAAAAAGGTTATTTTGGCAGGGCCATGGATACGCACGGCGACGTTCAGCGGCGAGAGCCAATAACCTTTGCCAGCGTTGCCACCCGGCTGGGCCCCCGCTCAACGCTGCGGCCGGCCGTCTATCTCGGACACCCGGATGTAAGCCAGCGCTTCACCAGCGAAGACGAACGAGACCTCAACAGTAACAGCCTGCGCGCCAAGCTCACGCTACCATTGGAAATCACCTTGTCCCGCCAGGAGCCTGCGGTATTGACCATCGCCCCCACCTTCAAGCTCCACGAAGTCGCTTTCGGTGGCGGCAACGTACAATTGCATTGGCCTCTTTAAGGAACCGCTGAAAGATGACTTCTCTGAACCGGGTCGTGAGCAGAGTAACTGTCATGGCCGCTGTGCTATTTTCCGGGTGCGCCGCAGTGCCCCCCGCCGCCATCATGAAGCCGGCAACACTTTACGAGGCCTCTTTGGTGAATACCGCCAATAACCAGCCCGCCACACCGGCTGCCCTGGCCACGCAACTCGCAGGAGCCGATGTGATTGTGATCGGCGAATACCACGGCCATCAGGCCGCCCACCTGTTGCAGTCCCGGCTTCAGGCAGCGCTTCACCGAATACGGCCAGAACAGGTCCTGGCGCTGGAGGCTTTCGATGTTGATCGCCAGGCGGTTATTGATGATTACCTGGCGGGAAAACTGGGTGAAGATGAGCTGATCGAGGATGCGGCGGCGTGGGACAACTACAAGGCCTCCTACCGTCCACTGCTGGAATTCGCGCGGCACCGGCAGGCCCCAGTCATCGCTGCCAATGCCCCCGCGGACGTTGTACGCTGCGTTGGCCGACACGGTCCGGAATACCTGGACTCCCTGTCTCCGTCCCGACGAGCCCTGTTACCGGAATCACCATTCCGCGACGTACCCGGGTATCGCGAGAAGTTTTTCGACCGTCTGGGCCACAATGCCCATGGGGAGGAATCAGGGGCCACTCGCAGCCGACTTGAGAACGCCTACCAGGCCCAGTTGCTGCGAGACAACACCATGGCCGACCAGGTTCTCCGCTCCCTGCAGGATTATCCCGGATACCAGGTTCTGATGGTTACGGGGACCTTCCACAGTGAACAGCGGCTGGGGATAACGGCGATACTTGAACAGCGGGCCCCCGGGCTTGAGGTTGTAGTCATCAGCCCGGTGATCCTCACCGACGATGATCAAGCGCCGGCGCCGGCGGCATACCGCGATCAAGGCGACTACATCTACTTTATTCAACCGCTCCCGGAAAGGTTCCTGGATGAACAGCGGAGAAATGCGGCGATAAAGCACCAGTTCAGTAAGGCCCGCCAGCAGGAGTGCCGGTAATCACGCTTGCTGGATGATTACTGGGTCTGAACCATCTCGTCTGTGACCTGGTACTCACCCGCCAGCCAGCGCAGTATCTCCCGGGCCGCTGGCTGGTCGAAGCCGTCGTAGGTGTCCCTCAGCGCCTCCAGCCGTTGCGCACTGATACGGTGCAGGCCGGTATCCTGCAGCACCAGCAGGTCGTTCACCAGTTGCCGTGCCATGGACTCCCCCACCACGGTCCGTGCGGCTTCCCGGAAAGCCTCCCCATAACAATAGTTCTCGCCATGCTGGTAACTCAGGGCCAGGGTGAGGGCCGGTATGGCGGTCAGTTGTGGTTGCAAGGCAGGGTTGATGGCATGGCCGCTGACCAGGCCGGCATTGGCCGCCGGGCGGCCGGTAAAGCCCCTGAGGTGCAGGTGGCGGGACATGCGGTCACCGTCGTTCACCGGGTAGTTGTCCCACAGTAGCGGTTTGCGCCCCAGCTGGCCGGCCACACGCCGCAGGTGACCCGGAGCAATCTCCCGGGAGCAGACTTCTTCCCCGGTCCAGAATACATCCACCCGGGGATCCAGGGCCCGGCCGAGGTCTTCCAGGTAACCCGGGGGACGCTGGCCAAACACCCGGTCCAGTACCGGGTCGTCGGAATAATAGGATGGGCATACCGCCAGTTGCCGGAAGCCGGTGCGCTGGTCGACCCAGTCAATGATTTCCCCCTGCCGGGATGCCAGGTCCGGAGTATCCGCCTTCATGTCATCAAACAGGATGGCCAGGCGACTCACGCCCACAGACTCCAGGAACGTCAGCTTGTTCGCCAGGGCGCGCCTCGAGGCCTCATCGAACTGATTGAACACCTCCCAGGGGCTCAGCCCTACACCGAACGCGATCCCCCGGTTATCACACCAGCGGGCGAACCCGGCGATCGCCTCGGCTGCTTCCGGCGGATGAGGCTCCTTCCATTGCCGGCGCAGATAGCGGTCGGCCTTGGGGGCGTACCAGTAGAAGTTGTAGCCGTGGGGCTGCAATCGTTCCATCAGCGCTCGGCGGTCCGCCCATTGCCACACGGGACCGTAGAACCCTTCCATTATTCCAAGATCTGGAATCATCCGCCCATCCCCGGTTCATGGTGATCGTTTCAGCAAGGCCGGACCTTACGCCGGCGTAAGCCGCAGGCAACCGGATCGTATAGCCAGGCTGTTCGGCGCCCAGAGCGCCTCCGATATACTGCATTAATCCAAGGGAGGATAACGATCATGGGTGACTCTCAGCAACGGTTGCAGGCCCTGGATGCCCTGCGGGGCATTGCCGCCCTGGCCGTCGTGCTCTTCCATTACCTGCCCTATTACCATCAGCTCTATGGGCACAGCTTTGCACCCTGGCGCTTTCTTGAGTTCGGCCGTTATGGGGTGCACCTGTTCTTTATCCTCAGCGGCTTTGTGATTTTCATGACCCTGGAGCGTACCCGCTCCGCCAGCTGGTTTGCCATGGCCCGGTCAGTGCGGCTTTTACCCGGGCTCTGGGCCGGCATTGCTATCACCTGGCTGTTCGTTGCGGCCCTTGGTCCCGAAGACAGGACGGTGGGCCTTGGCAGCGCCTTGCTTAACACCACACTGCTGCACGAATACCTGGGTTTTCCCCATGTGGATGGCGCCTACTGGAGCCTGGTTATCGAGGCGACCTTCTACGTCTGGATCGGTCTGATGTTCTACGCCCTGCGCCAGTGGACCCGTATTCGACCACTGTTGTGGGGCTGGGTCGCCGTCAGCTATCTCGGGGTTCTGTGGTGGAAGGACATTCCCTCAGCCCTGGAATTCCTTGCGAAGGACCTCCTGTTCGCCCGTTATGCGCCGCTGTTTGTGACCGGCATGCTGCTCTACCGATGGCACCGATACCGTCAGCTGTCCCCGGCAGACAAGGTTCTGCTGGCGCTGGCCATTGGCCATTGCCTGGTGGCCTACAAGGCACCGTTCAGCTACTTCGTGCTGGGCTGCCACGGGGTGTTTGCGCTCGCGTTGAACGGTTACCTGGAGCGGCTGGCGGCTCGCCCCCTGTTGTGGCTGGGCAGCCTGTCCTATGCCCTGTACCTGGTACACCAGAACGTGGGCTACGGCGTTATCGGCTGGAGCTACGATCAGGCCTTACCGGGGTGGGCTGGTGTCGGCATGGCCCTCTTTACCGCATTCAGCCTGGCCGCTGTGATCCATTACGGCATCGAGAAACCGGCGCTACGCTGGTTCCGGGGGGTTCGCAAGCGCCGGGAAGCATTACCCGCGGCCCCTTTGCCCCTGATCGCGGCCAGGGCGCCTGAATCCCTGCCCTGAACACGATGCCGGCCCCGGCCGTTACCGGGGGGCCAGCTTTTCCAGTCCCTGGCGCAGCGTGGCCCGGGACAGTTCACCGGTATGGCTGTCCACCAGCATGCCATCGGCGTTGTAGAACAGGGTAGTTGGCAGCACATGGGCACCCGTGATGGCGCCCAGGCGGTTATTTCGGTCCAGCAGTATGTTGTCCAGCGCGAGGGATTCCGTGCCGAGGAAGTCGTTGATGGTTTCCGGCTCTTCACCCACGTTCACAAACACAAAGTCGATATCTTCCTGCTCGGTCTGGGCCTCGGCCAGCACCGGCATTTCCCGGCGGCAGGGTGGGCACCAGGTCGCCCAGAGGTTGACGACCATCGGCCGCTCCGCACCCGCCTGAAACGCGCGCAGGTTGACGGGATCGTGCTCCATGGAGCTCAGCTCCACCTCGGGTACCGGCCTGGCCTCATTGTCCATCAGCAGGATCAGGCCACTCAGACCGCCCCAGGCTACGACGGCGGACAACACCGCGGCTGCCAGCGGCCGACGCAGGGGCTGGCTCCGCCAGCTGCGCCAGCAAAGCCATAACAGGGCCGCAATCACACCAGCGGTAATATCAAAGCCCCCGTCCCGGATGTCGATCATGGCGAGCAGGCTGTCGTAGCTTTCGTGGTACCGCAGAATGAACACCACCCGGGCCGCGGCAAACGCCACCAGGATCAGGGTGAACAGGGCATCACTGACCACTACCCGGTGCCGGCGTCCCAGCAGGGCGCCCACGGCCAGGGCCACCACCAGGGCGAGTACCATCAACAGCTGGGAAAGGGTAAAGCCAAGGGGACCAAGGGATACCGTCTGGGACAGAATGGACATACGCGCCTCGAGGTTGGAGCGGGTTGAGATTGTTCACCATGAGGCCGCTGTGACCGGATCCGGCCCGCCAGGTTCCCTGGCACCCGCGGGCCAACGGGAATCAGATCAGATCCCGGTGGGCGTAGAGCGACTGCCAGTGGCTGCCGGGGCGCTCGGCAATCTCGGTATCAAAGTAGTGTTGCAGGCGGCGCCTGTCTTCCGGATGGTCCTTGAGGGCCGAGCCAAGAATGAAGTGCATCAGGCTCTCCGGGGTCACCACTCCATCACTGTAATAGAAGGCGTTGACGCAGACTGCATGGGCTACGTTGACCGCTTCTGCCGTGGACATTGCCGCTCCGGCGAGCCGGTCGGTACTGCGACCGCTGAGGGATTGCCCTGTGCGAAGCTCATGGAACACCGTCACCAGCATTTCGGTAATTTCCGGCGGGAGCCGGACGTCGATTCCGCCCTTGCGGTTGAGCTTGTCGGTTTCACGAACCACTACATCCAGCTCATCGCCGAGGCGGTTGATGGGCTGGATGGTTTCGAAGTTCATACGCCGCTTGAGGGCGGCGCTCATGCGGTTCACCCCTTCATCCACGCTGTTGGAGGTGGCGATGACATTAAAGCCTTCACTGGCATAGATGACTCCGCCCTCCCCCTCCAGCTCGGGAATGGTAATGACCCGGTCGGACAGCAGCGCAAGCACTGAATCCTGCAATGGCTGCGGGCAGCGGGCGATTTCCTCGAACCGCACGAACCGGCCCTGCTGCATACCCCGCAGCATGGGGCTTGGCACCAGTGCCTCCACGCAGGGGCCGCGATCGCGGACGATGGCCTCGTTCCAGGTGTACAGCAGCTGGCTGATGTTGCTTACCGCACCGCCCTGGATGATCAGCGAGGAATCGCCACTGACGGCGGCGGTAATCAGTTCCGACAGCCAGGACTTGGCCGTGCCCGGCTCTCCCACCAGCAAGGCGCCGCGGTTGGTGCAAAGGGCAACCACAATGCGTTTGATGACCCCTGGCGGACAGATGAACTTGCGGGCGATGCCCAGGGCATCATCTCCCTGAACGAAGGTTTCCACCGCCACCGGTGACATTCGCCAGCCCGGTGGCACCGGGTGCTGGTCCTGCTGTCGCAGGCGCTCCAGTTCTTCATGGAATTCCTGCTCGGCCGGCAGTTTCTGTTTGCGCTTGTTGCTCATGTCAGCGACGCCCTCCCCGCTTCTCCGGGCTCATCCGGTCTTCCGGCAGAATACGGGGAAGCTCCGACAATGGAATGTTGCCCTGAATAACATGGTCCAGGGCGCTGTCACGCATGGTGATAAGTCCGGCGTCCAGGGCCAGGCTGCGCATCTCGCCCACAGGCGGCTGCAGGGAAATACCATTGCGGATGTCCCGGTTCACCTGGAGGAACTCCACCACCGCGATGCGCCCCCGGGTACCACGGCCCTTGCACTGGGGGCAGCCAGCGCCCTCGAAGCAACGGAAATCCGCCGGCGCCCCTTCCGGGAACAGCTCCGCCATCACTGTGGGGTCCGCGGTAGCCGGTCGGCGGCAGTCCGGGCATATCCGCTTGGCCAGGCGCTGGGCGATCACCGCCAGCAACTCACTGGCGATGGAGTTGGGATGAATACCCAGATCGTAGAGTCGCTGCAGGGCATCCACGCTGTCATTACAGTGCAGGGTGGAGAGCACCACATGGCCGGTCTGGGACGCGCGGATCGCCTCCAGTGCCGTCTCCTGGTCGCGGATCTCCCCCACCAGGATCACATCCGGATCCTGGCGCACGAACGAGCGCATGGCGTCGGCAAAACTGAAACCAATCTCCGGCCGCACCCGGGTCTGCTGGATATTGTCGATGGAGTACTCGATGGGATCTTCCACGGTGATGACCTTGCGGCGGCCGTCATCCGCCAGCTCCTGCAGCCCGGCGTACAGTGTGGTGGACTTGCCCGAGCCAGTGGGGCCAACCACCAGCACCAGGCCCGCCGGATTATCCAGTAACCGCTGGTACTTGCGGGCCAGCTTTGGAGACATGCCCAGCTCCTGCATGGTCATGGCCCGGCCGGTCTGACGCAGCAGCCGGATCACCACGTGTTCCCCGTGGAGCGAGGGCTGGGTCTGCACACGCA
Source organism: Marinobacter sp. (assembly GCF_041690615.1). Classification (GTDB taxonomy): domain Bacteria; phylum Pseudomonadota; class Gammaproteobacteria; order Pseudomonadales; family Oleiphilaceae; genus Marinobacter. The sequence continues at coordinate 274,520 of NZ_JAWLGY010000001.1, read as the reverse complement.
GGTCGAAGCTGACATCGCCGAACCTGAGCCGCGACCGGCCACCCTGGGGCAACCGTCGCTCTGCGATATTCAGCTCCGCTCTCAGCTTGATAACGTTGACCACGCCCAGCAGCTGGGCCGGCGTCAGCCGGTAGTGGTCCAGGTCATGAAGCTCCCCGTCAATTCTCAGCCTGACCCGTACCCGCCTTCCGTAACGTTCGATATGAATATCGCTGGCCTGCTGGCTCACGGCCTCCAGCAGAATCCCTTCGTACAGTGATACCAGGTAAGGGGTAACCTCACCCTCGCGGCCGGCCTCAAGGGACTCGCCCATGCTGCGGTCCGCCTGGGCCTGGGCTGCGGCCGAAACCTCATTGCCCCGCTCCGAAATGGACAGGTGGGACCATAACCGGCGGAAGTCCGTGGGCGTGACCAGGAGCGGGGAAATTCCGGCGTCGGTCAGGTGGGCAATCGCATCCAGGTGCGCATCCGGATTGTCACTGGCGACGAACAGCTGCCGTTCCCGTTGATACACGGGGATCAGCCGATGGTGTTCGAGGAACGAACGGGAAAAGCGGGCAAACAGGGCCGGGTCCACGTCCGGCAACAAGGCATCCAGCTCAACCAGGGTCAGCCCCCGCCGGGTGGCCGCCAGCTTGCGGTAGACCTCACGTTCGGTCACCGCCGGGTTTTTCAGCGCCTGGCGCAGGGGTGTGGTGCCCGCGGGAGCCTGAAAACCGGCCTCGCCTTCCTGCAGCAGTCCCAGGTCGATCAGTGCCTCTTCGGTATTGCGGCGAAAATCCACCCGGCACAACTGGCCCTGCCGCTGCAGGATGCCGGACCGAACCTGGTAGTGAATCAGCGCAGGTGGACTCTCCGGCACGGACTCCAGGCAGAACAGCGATCCACCCTCCCGCAGCAGCGGCACCAGCGCGTCCGTCGAGCCGAGAAAGGTGGTAACCAGTATGACGTCGAACCCGTCCGACAACGCCAGGCCCACTTCCGCATCGCCGTGGCAAAACGTCAGGTTGTCGAGGGCGAGGTCATGGCTATGGTGGGCGGCCAGTTCTACCATGGCCGGGTCCCGGTCAACCGCCACCACCTGATCAAACAGGCGGGCCAGTACAGCCGCCATGTAACCCGAACCGGAGCCTATGTGCAGTACCCGGCTGTGGGGCGGCAGTGGAGGCAGGGATTCAAGTATCTGCCTGACCGTTGCGCGGCCGGGAATGCTGTGGCCGGACAGTTGCGGCTCCAGGTCACCGGATGACACGAAGGTCTGGCGGGGAACGCGCCGCAGCGCTTCAGCTATGCGGGAAGTGGTGGCTGTCACTATATACTCCGGACAATACGATACCGTGGACCGATAACAGAACGGAACAAAGGCGGTGGTGCCAGATTCACGGAAGACGCTCACATCCGTTATGCTTGCACAGAACGGAAGGGTGGGCACCCCGGCGCACCAACACCGGGCCAGATAATCCGAGACTATCACGCACCGCCCGGAATCCCGATAAGCAATTTCACCAGACCGGACCTGGCTCACCGTGGATGATGTCGCAAGCTCTTTCCTGAACAACAACGAAATCGCCATTCAACTGGCGGTGGCGCTGCTGCTGGGCGCGCTGATCGGCCTGGAGCGGGGCTGGGAGGCCCGGGCCAGGGCACCCGGCAAGCGTATTGCCGGTATCCGTACCCATGCCCTTACCGGCCTGCTGGGCGCGATCGCCGCCCTGCTCAGCCAGACCCTGACAGCCTGGGCCTTCCCGGTCATGTTGCTGGGACTTGTCGGGGTCACCCTGGTGTCCTACCGGGCCCGTGCCCCGGAAACCGGCGACTACAGCATTACTGGCATCATCGGCCTGCTGCTCACCTTCTGCTTCGGCGCCATGGTGGTCGCAGTAGACATGGCCCTGGCAGCGGCCGCGGCAGTTATTACCGCGCTGATTCTCGACAACAAGGACGAGATCCACGGTGCCCTGAACAAACTGCAGGCCCACGAGCTGGACGCGGCCCTGAAACTGCTGTTGATCACCGTAGTCATGCTGCCTCTGTTACCGGACCAGGGCATGGGACCGGGTGATGTGCTCAACCCCTACGAGATCTGGTGGATGGTGGTACTGATTGCATCGGTGTCGTTCGTGGGGTACTTCGCCATCCGGGTCGGTGGCACAGAGAAGGGCATTCTCTTCACCAGCCTGTTCGCCGGCCTGAGCTCGTCCACCGCGCTGACCCTGCATTTCGCCCGCCAGTCCAGGCACAGCCCCGCGCTCGCTCCCATGTACGGCGCCGGCATTCTGATTGCCTGCGGCACCATGTTCCCGCGCATTCTGATCTATGGCGCCATCATCAACCGTAATTTGCTGCCCGCCCTGACCTGGCCGGTGGTCACCATGGCCGTCATCCTGTACCTCGCCGCGGCACTGATCTGGGTCACCCACCGGCACGATATCCGTGTGGAACAGCCCGAGCTGAACCAGAACCCGCTGGACCTGAAGTCCGCCCTGGTGTTCGGGGTATTGCTCACGGTGATTCTGGTGCTGGGGGAATGGCTCAGGGAATGGCTGGGGAATCTGGGCATCTATGTGCTGGCGGCGACATCCGGCATTACAGATGTAGACGCCATTACCCTGTCGCTGACCCGCATGTCCCTGGAGAATGTTGCCGGGGCCACGGCGGTGCTGGGCATTGTGATCGCCGCATCGGTGAACAACCTGGTCAAATCCCTGATGGCTGCCTCTATTGGCACCGGCCGCCTTGGACTGCTGGTGGGAGGCCCCATGGCAGTCTCGCTGGCGGCCGGCCTGGCGGTAGCCTGGACCCTGGCCTGAACAAACAGGTGACAAATTCCGATCATTTTCTATACTGTTGGAGCGTTAACGAAAGTTAAGGCAACATCAAAACACCAAGAACAATAAAGCTGGAGCCAGCCACATGCTGACATTGCGTCTGCCATGCCACGGGGCCCGTTGAGATGGACTACTACGACCTGATTATCGTCGGGGGTGGTCCAGCCGGTTCAACCCTGGCCTGGGCCCTGCAGAATACCGGCAAACGAATCCTGCTGATCGACAAGGCCCGCTTCCCCCGGGACAAAAGTTGTGCTGGCTGGGTAACGCCGGCGGTGTTCGATGCGCTCCAGATCACCCCGGGCGACTATGGCCGCGACCACGTGCTGGAACCCATTCGCGGCTTCCGCATCGGCATGATGGGCCGCCGGGCCGTGGAGAATGACCACGGCGAAACCGTCAGCTATGGTGTACGTCGTTCCGAGTTCGACCATTACCTGCTCAGCCGTACCCGCACGGACCAGGCGCTGGACACCGCCATCAATTCCATCTACCAGGCCAATGGCAACTGGGTCATCAACCACCGCTGGGAAACCCCGTTACTGGTGGGAGCCGGCGGCCACTTCTGCCCGGTCGCCCAGCATATTGGCGCCGGCCCGGGAAGCCGGGAAAGCGTGGTGACCGCCAAGGAGATGGAGTTCGAGATGACCCCGGAGCAGGCGTCCGTCTGCCAGGCCCGGGGCGACCGGCCCGAACTGTGGTTTTGCCGTGACCTGCGGGGTTACGCCTGGATTTTTCGCAAGGCCAACCACCTCAATGTAGGCCTGGGGCGGGAAGACCCGCGCAGCCTGTCCCGGCACCTGGAAAAATTCATCGCCCATATGCAGCAGCAGGGCCGCATTCCCGTTGATCTCCCCGGCCGTTTCAAAGGCCATGCCTACCTGTTATACGACCACGCCGAACGCCCGCTGGTAGACGACGGCCTGATGCTGATCGGGGACGCGGCCGGCCTGGCGTTCGGTCAGAGCGGTGAAGGTATCCGACCAGCGGTGGAATCCGCCCTGATCGCGGCCAATGTAATCCGCTCGGAACCTGATCTGACCGCCCGCAGCCTGCAACCCTACGGCGAGGCCATTGCCCGCCGCTTCGGTACCCGTTCCATGAACCCCGAGGGCGGCGCGCTGGTGCCCGACTGGGTCAAGGTTCCCCTGGCTGCCAGCCTGATGAGATCACACTGGTTTACCCGCAGGGTCGTGGCCGAGCGCTGGTTCCTGCACCAGCAGGTGCCCCCCCTGGACCTGCCCACACCGGCCCCTGCGGGACGCGAGACCGCCTATTGGCGCCCTGCCTGAAACAAAAAAGCCGGCCCAGGGGGCCGGCGAAGCGTCGTCAACTCAAACTCAAGTCAGATGTAAAAGGCACAAACCGGTTGAAGCTCCGGAATCAGAACTTCACCCGCATACCGGCGAGGTAGCCCAGGTCGGTATCATCTTCATCTGTGTCAGCGATCTCTGCAAAGACGCTGACGTTCTTCTGGGACGGGAACTTGTAGGTTACGTTGGCGTACCAGCCTGTTACGTCATCTGAGTTATCTTCTTCCTGGTTCTGCATACCGATAGCAACACCGGTAGTGCTGGTGACGTCAAAGGTAGCGGCCACGTTGTACAGCGTGGTGTCCAGGTCGGTGTTACCGTCGTCGGTGACACTGTAATCAGCGGCGAGACCGAAAATTCCAAAGTCGTAGCCGGCGCTCAGACCCCAGGTATCCAGTGATTCGGCACCCAGCGGGGTGTGCTTCTGGTAGCCGCCACCCAGTTTCAGCCCGGCAATGTCGGTGAAGGCAAAGATGTCGAAGAATTCACCTTCGGTACCGCCCTTACCTTCAGCCTCCAGCTCGTAAGTGGATACCAGGTAAACCTGGTCCAGCTCCACATCAACACGGAAGGCATCATCACCACTGGTGCCTACCGCATCAAACTGGTCCTCATCCAGGGGAGCCTCGTAGGCTTCCTCAACGCCGAACTCGTCAGAAGCGAAGTTCTGTTTGCCCACGGAAAAGGAGGTTACACCGTAGCGAAGACCGACATAGGCTTCTTCCAGCGGGGTAACGTTATCCTTGCCATTGGCCTGATCCTTGAAGTCGAAATCAACGCGACCAAACGCTGTCAGGTCGGTACCGAGGTCATAGGCGATGTAGTTCTTGATCTCCAGGTCGTCATAGTCCACGTATTCGTTGGTGTCATCACCAATATCCTTGCGCAGCTGAACCTGGAAGTCACCATTGACCTTGTAGGTCAGGCCGTTGGCGTCATAGACGGTTGCTGCACTGGCGGAACCAGCGGCGACAGATACAGCAGCGGCCAGAAGAAGTTTTTTCATTTGCTAACACTCCATTTTTTGGTACGTCGGTTTATTTATTCACCGGAACGAATCCAGCGTTTCATTTCACTTTTTGTGTTCTCATCGGCTTTCAGATACCAGTAGCGAAGCATCTGCCTGACCATATGCTGATCATTGGCAGTATCACCGGAAGATATTGATTCATTATTCCGTGCGGCAGGATCAGACCCGGCATGCCTTATATGCAGCGCTGCCGGGGAATCCGTCTTATTGAACCTCGAAAGCTCTCTTTCATAATCACGAACCAGCTGGAAACCCTCTTTCTCAAGAACATCCAGCTGGAAATCATGGCGATTTCCGCCTTTGTCCATCAGTTTCCAGAGCGGATTGTCATTGAATTCGTCAAGCTCTCTCTGAGTACCTACCGAAGGCGCGGAAAGCACCAGATCCCTGTCTTCTGTCTCGAACAGGATGACAAACGAATCTGAACGTTCGATGACACTGTCGTCTCGGGTACGACCGATTTCGACCTGATAGTCGACAACAATCTGATGAACACCGTTATCCAGAGAGACGCCGCTGCTTCCGGACAAAAATCCCTTGTTTGAATGGGACTTACCGTTAACCGCATGAAGACTGACGCCCTCACCCAGTCGCAGGTTCACTTCGGCCTGAACATGTGCCGGGATGGTTATCGCTGCCATCAGGACCGGAAATAATATGAGCTTCACTAAAACAGCACCTGCTATATGAATCGTTTTATCTAACCTGCTCCGATACTAGAAAATATTTATTAAGATAATATTACATAGCGGCAAGAGAGCAGCTTATCCATGAACTTTTTTATTCACGCACACGGCATATCCCGGAAACAGAAATGACTCATAAGAATATTTAATTACTATTAATGAAATATTTCATTTTTATTGCATATAATCGGATAAATAATGACCATTATCAGAACAAGGCTTGAAACAAAAAGAGCGGATCATGGCCAGGACCTGGCCAGGGACGGCAAATGAAGAGCATATTTGAGAGAAGTCGTAGGGGGTACAGGTCAGATAACCCGTTTTCGAATCTGTGAAGAAAGCTGTTCAAACGCGATTACCACCACCAATATCAGCAGGATAATGGCCAGAGCCCGGTCGTAGTTGAACAACCGCATGGCAGCGGCCAGCTCCACACCGATGCCGCCGGCACCCACCAGGCCCAGGGTAACCGCAGAGCGCAGCGCCTTCTCGACACTGTAAAGGCTGGTCGCGGTCATGGACGCCAGCGTCTCCGGCATGATTGCTCCGCCAATGACAGACAGCCGCCCAGCCCCGGTGGCGGTAAGCGCCTCTGAAGGTCCGGGATGCACCTCCTCAATTCGCTCCGAAAAGAAACGGGCGGCAAAACCGATGGTGTCCATCATGATGGCAAACACCCCCGCCAGCGGACCCAGCCCGACAGCAACCACAAAAATGAGCGCCCAGATCAGGTCCGGAATGGTGCGCATGGTCGCAATGGCCAGCCGTGCCAGCGTACGCACCCAGATGGCCGGCGCCGTGTTACGGGACGCCAGCAAGGCAAAGGGTACGCTGAGAATGACCCCGATGGTAACGCCGACAACGGCAATATTGAGGGTTTCCAACAGAGACCTTGCCAGCACATCCATGTCGCTGAAGTTTGGTGGGAACGCCCTGCCAATGAAGTGCGTCAGATTGACCGCACCGCGCAGCAGCCGCTCCAGAGTGAGGTCTGTGGCCATGATGCCCTGAATCAGGAAGGCGAGAAACGCCAGCGTAATTCCCCAGACAAAGGGTGACGGCATCCGCAGTCGCGGTGGCAGATGACGAACAGGCTCGGATGACATCGGTAGCTCCATGGTTACTGCGTTTCAGGAAGCAAGAAGGGAGGGGGCCTGATCGACACGAACCTCACCACGGTAGAGTCTCTGTATGGCGTGGGAAGACGCCTGCACGCGGGGCTGATCCAGCACAATCGTGCCGGCTTTCATGCCTACAATACGGTCCCCATAGGCCTCCACGAGCTCAAGCTGATGGAGGGTGCAGATAACGGTAATCCGGCGCTCGCTGGCAACATCCATCAGCAGGTCCATGATTTCCCTACCAGCACGAGGATCGAGGCTTGCCACCGGCTCGTCGGCGATAAGGATATCCGCGTCCTGCATGAGGGTGCGCGCGATGGCAACCCGTTGCTGCTGTCCTCCCGACAGCTGACGACACTCCATGGCAGCCTTCTCCGCCAGTCCAACCCGTTCCAGTGCCGCCATGGCCTGCTGACGCAGGCTAGCACTGGCAATGCAGGACCAGGTATTCAGCAGACCGAAACGCTGACGTCCGAGAGCGCCGTACAGAACGTTCTGGAGCACGCTGATGTTCTGTACCAGATTGAACTGCTGAAACACCACACCGATGTTGCAACGGAGCCGGCGCAACTGGCGGCGACTCAAGGTTTCGAGGCTCTGCCCCGCCATGGTGATGCGGCCTTGCTCGTAACTGGTCAGACCATTCAGGCATCGCAACAAGGTTGATTTGCCACAACCGTTGGCACCCAGCAGGATGACGCTCTCACCCCTGTCGACCGTCAGATCGATGCCGCGCAGCACGTGCAGATCACCGTAGTGCTTGTGCAGTCCTCTGACCTGTATACCGGCCATCAGCAAACCTCCCGGGGACAATGCAGCAGGTCAGGCGTATCAGTCAGTTTCATGAAAACTCGCTTACTAACAGGATCACTGGCTGCGTCCCTGCAACGTCTTTCCGTGGTTCCGCTGGTGGCGGTCAAATCATCATCAGCGCCGTTACCGGATCACAGTTCGATTCCGGCGGCCTCATAAGCCCGCTTGATGACCTCATAGTCCGCAGCGGTCCGATCAAAGCCCAGGGAGGAGTCGCGGTTCAGGAACTTGTCCTCGTTACGCTCGGTGGCAACAAGAGCCTCCCACAGAACGTCCGAGTTATCCTCGAGGGTTTCCCGAAGGGCGGTCTTGCAGTCGCTGTCGAGGGATCCCCGCATGACCACCGGGTCGCCAGGCAGGACATCGCTGGAGGCGATAACGCGATAGTCGCCGTCCGGGTCCATCTCTTCGATTTCCTCGATGTCGCGGTTGCCGCCGCCCATGGCCGCCACATCACCATTGACCAGAGCGGCAATGCGCGCATCCCCCGCCATGATGACTTCAACATCACGCTTAATATCCAGCCCCGCGTCCACCATCATCTGGCTGGGAAAGATATGACCACTGGTGGAACCGGTGTCCTTCAACGCAACCCGCTTACCCTTCAGGTCTGCCAGCGACTCGATATCGCTGTCGGCGGGGACGTAAAAGCTGCTGCCGTAGTGGGGGCGTTCGATGGCAAAGAGAATTTCGATATCACTGTCGCGGTCGAACAGTACAAACTCGGATGGACCGGCGAAGACCAGTTCGACGTCATCGTACTGCAGGGCGGTGCCTGCTGCCGTGCGGTTGCTGAGACTGAACATTTCCAGCGTCAGCCCGGTGGTTTCCTTGAAGGCATCAGCAAAGGGGCCGAACGCTTCCTTTAATGGACCCATTCCCTCAATGCCGGTATCGGCCATCCTTATGGGATTCGGACAAACATCAGCGAGGTCATCACTGGCCTGAACACCGGGCGCTGACAGGGTGGCGACTGCCGCTCCAGTAATAGCAAGACTGAACATCAGATGGCGCATGTCGATATCCCTCAAATTCAATAAACAGTGAATGGCGGCGCATTTCCGCAACCGGGTACTATGAACCCGATTTAGCCTGACGGCCTGAGATGACAATGTGGTTTCACGGATATGACGATTGCTTGACCAAAAGATGACTGCCACTGAGCGGTTTCACTTTGCTCTGTCACATAAGCCTGTTCTCGGAAGAATTCGCAAAGGCGGGCGTGGGGGGGGCTGTGTCAGGAAAAAAAAGGCGGCCAGTGGCCGCCAGAGAAGGGGGGTTACGAGAAGCCGTCAGACTGATTACTGACCGAGGTAACTGCGATACATCCAGACGGTCTTTTCCTGCTGGGAAATATAGTCACTCATCAGAGCCACCGTACCTTCATCGTCCGCTTCGCCGGCCAGTGCCAGCAGGTCGCGCTGCTTGCCGATCAGCTTGGCGAAACTGTCGACGATATTACCTACCGCTTCCTTGCCATCGGAGACATCCTTGCGCTCAGGTACGCTGGATAGCTCGATGTAGGTGCTGTAGGCGTGGGCCGGACGATGGCCCAGGGTCAGCACCCGCTCGGCAATCTCATCAATTTTCAGCAGCAGGTCGTCATAGAGCTCCTCAAACTTGGCGTGCAGCTCGAAGAAGTTCTCACCCTTGATGTTCCAGTGGTATCCGCGCACGTTCATGTAGAAGATCTGGTAGTTGGCCAGCAACTCGTTCAGTGCCGAGGCCAGGCTTTCCGTCTTGGCGGTGTCCAGACCGATAAAATTGGTACCCATAGTGCTAACTCCTTGATCCAGATGTGATCGATTTAACAACTTGCGCTCAATATAACCTGCGGGCGCACCGGAAAAAAGCAAGGCCTGCCAATGTCAGCAATAGTCCTGGTAAATGCTTTACCGGTGATGCCATAAACCTGGCCTCACAATCATCCTGACTTCCAGGCCTGAAAGCCGGTCTCATCAGCCACTGTCGATACACTGTGGCTATGGTTTCAAGAGAGGTAATTTACTTAACAATATTTCTCACTTGCGTTTCAATGAGCCTAACGCCACCGGGATTCTGGAGTTGACCATGAGTGCCCTGAAACTGTTTGTTCACAAACACCACAAAGAGGGTGATGATTCGCTGCTCAAGACAGTGACCTTTGCGATAACTCACTTTACCGTGGCTTTTACCGTGGCATACCTGCTCACCGGAGATATTCTGATCGGTAGCCTCATCGCCATGGTCGAACCGGCCATCAACACCGTGGCCTATTTTTTCCACGAAAAACTGTGGGCTCGCCGGCAGCAGCGCCGGCAGGCTACAGCCGGCCTGTTGGCGACTACCGCTCGGCAGGCGAATACCAGTCCGATAAAGGGTGCCACCAGTTTCCGACCGGTGGGTTGATCAGGCGCAATCCGCACCCTCAAAAGCCCGGTGACGGTCAACCACCGGGCCCGCAATCGAGACAGTGACTGTCTTCTCTCGGGCCAAGGCTGAGCTGGTGACTCAAGTCACGCAACGCCGTACGTAGCCCTTCTTCGATCACAGGGTGGTAGTAAGGCATATCCAGCATCTGGGAGACTGTCAGTCTCTGCTGCGCAGCCCAGGCCAGCAGGTGGCCGATATGCTCCGCCGCCGGCCCGAACATCTCGGCGCCCATGAACAGCCCGCTACCGTGCTCACCGTAGACCCGCAAAAGTCCCCGGTTCTTGCCAATCACGCGGCTTCGCCCCTGGCCCTCGAAGGAAACGGAACCCACCGCAAAACAGCCCCGGCAGTCTTCGTTCACCTGCTGGATGGTCTTGCCCACCGTGGCGATCTGCGGATCGGTAAACACCACTGACAGAGGCACGCGGCGTAACCCGGCCCGCACCTCCGGATACTGCCCTGCGTTGTTACCCGCGATCCGCCCTTCATCCGCCGCCTCGTGCAGCAACGGCAGTGCGGCGTTGACGTCACCGGCGATAAAGATATGGCTGCCACCACAGCGCATGGTGTAGGCATCAAACACCGGAGTTCCCCGGTCATCCAGCTCCAGGTCTGTATTCTGTATATCCAGGCCGTCAATGTTCGGCTTGCGCCCGGTTGCAGCCAGAACATAGTCGAACGTTTCAGTCACTTCACCACCGTGTGGGTCGACAAAGGTGATGGCGACCCCATCGTCCGTGCGCTCGATGGTTCGGGTGTCCGCATCCGGGTCCAGGGGAAACTCGTCATTGAAGATTCCGAGGGCACACTGACGGATTTCCTCGTCCTGAATGGGGCCCACTGCGCCACCGACTCCGAACATTCGTACCCTGACGCCCAGCCGACTGAGCGCCTGCCCCAGCTCCAGTCCGATAACACCGGGCCCGAACACTGCCACGGATTGCGGCAGGTCTTCCCACTCAAACAGGTCGTCGTTGACCACCAGACGATCTCCTGCCGCTTTCAGGAAACCCGGAATATTAGGTCGCGAGCCGGTGGCTATGACCACCCGGTCTGCCTCGATCTCCAGATCATCACCTACCTTCAACCGGTGGGGGGAGAGGAACCTGGCGTGGCCCCGCACCCGGTGATCTTCCGGAAGGTTTTCCACCGCGTCCAGCACGAAGCCGACAAAGCGGTCCCGTTCGTCCCGGACCCGTTTCATCACGGCGGCGCCATCCACGGTCACATCACCGGTGCGAATGCCGAAGAGGTCCCCATGACGGGCATGGTGAGCTGCGTCGGCAGCCGCAATCAGCAGCTTGCTGGGCATGCACCCTACCCTGGCACAGGTGGTGCCATAGTGAGATGCCTCGATCATCACCAGGTTATCTGTGTGTTTGCGGGCGGCCCGGTAGGCCCCCATGCCGGCGGTACCGGCGCCAAGAATCGCAACATCCACCTTGCGCTTGTCCACAGGTGCCCTCCTTTTTCAGAAATGAACGGTTATAAGGTTAGACGGTTCATGGGTCCGGTGCCTCCCCCACTGGTCAGGCCCCGGATTTCTTTCTATGCTGCTCACCTCGCTGCTTTTCAAACAAGGGGACCCCACCGTGACCACGCTTTGGGCCGAATTCGCCACCGTTGCCCTGGTGCACCTGCTGGCCGTTGCCAGCCCGGGACCAGACTTCGCCGTCATGCTGCGCCAGGCCCTGACCCAGAGCCGGCGCAATGCCCTGCTGAGCGCAGTGGGTATCGGGCTGGGCATACTGGTGCACGTAACCTACTCGCTGTTGGGTATCGGGCTGCTGATCCAGCAATCCCTTGTTTTATTTACGTTGCTGAAGGTGATCGGTGCACTGTACCTGACATGGATTGCCATCCAGTGTCTCAGGTCAAGGGCGGGAGGCGTTCATGTAGAGACACAGGGAGTGAGTGCCCAGTCAGGCCCGGGGGCGTTTCGCCTTGGCTTCCTGACCAACGCCCTCAACCCGAAGGCAACCCTGTTCTTCGTGTCTCTGTTCTCGGTGGTGATCAGTCCCGCGACGCCGGTGGGCGTCCAGGTGGGATACGGGCTTTATATGGCAGTGATGACGGGCGCCTGGTTCGCCGGCGTTGCCCTGTTTTTCACCCTGCCCCAGGTCCGGCGGGTGTTCAACCGGTTTGGTTACTGGCTCGACCGGCTCATGGGCGGGGTACTCCTGCTACTGGCCGGGCGACTGCTTTTCTCGACCCTGTCCGGTGACCATTCCCAGCCATCTGAGTAAGCCCCACCGGGCAACCCGGCAGCGCTCAGAGTGAGCGCAGCAGGGTTTCAGTTTCAGCCCAGCCCAGGCAGGGGTCAGTGATGGAAAGGCCGTAGGTCAGTTCTTCGCTGTCGTCCTGACGACCGTGTTCCAGGAAGCTTTCAATCATCAGCCCGCGTATGGAGCGATTTCCGGCAAGACGCTGGGCCAGCACTTCCCGTGCAATGTCCGGCTGCCGTTCAGGCCGTTTGCAGGCATTGTCGTGGCTGCAGTCCACCATGATAGCGCTGCTGACGCCGGCGGCCTCAAGGGCCTGGACGGCGGCGTTGATACTGTCCGTGTCATAGTTGGTGATGCCCCGTCCGCCGCGCAGCACCAGGTGCGTATCCGGATTGCCCACCGTGATGATCATGGCCGGCTGACCCTCGGCACTGAAACCCAGCCGGTGATGGCCGTGGGCCGCTGATTTCATGGCATTGATGGCCACGCCGACTGAGCCGTCGGTACCATTCTTGAACCCTGTGGGCATGGGCAGGCCACTGACCAGCTCCCGGTGGATCTGGGATTCGGTGGTGCGGGCACCGATGGCGGTCCAGCTGACCAGGTCATCCAGGTAGTCCATGGCCAGGGGGCTCAGGGCCTCGGTGGCCAGGGGCAGACCCAGGTGTGCCAGGTTCACCATCAGACGACGGGATCGGACCAGCCCCTCGCCCAGGTTGCCTTCACCGGTACGTTCCGGGTCGTACAGCAGCCCTTTCCAGCCGACGGTAGTGCGGGGTTTTTCCAGGTAGGCCCGCATGACAATGAGCATGCGGTCACTGACCTCATCCGCCAGCGCGGCCAGCTTCTCGCCGTACTCCAGGGCAGCCACCTCGTCGTGGATCGAACAGGGACCAACCACCACCAGCAGGCGATCGTCATCACCATTGAGAATGTTGCGGATCTGCTGCCGGTGCTGGGCAATCTGCGCGGTCAGGTAGGCCGGTGCCGCAATATCGGACCGCAGGTTCGCGGGCGTGGGCAGGGCGGTGGCGGCGGGCCGTGACGGCTCCGGGTCAGAGATAGTGTCCACGGGTTGGGCCTCCTGAGTGGTCCGGACATCCAGCGGCATATTCATTTTTCAAAATCCTTCTGTTTTCTGCCTGATGAAACGAAAAAGCCCCGGCTGGGAGGCTACCAGTCGGGGCTTTTTCTTGTCCGGTGGCAGCCTGGGGGTGGTGCCGGGCTGCCTTTTCCTGAATCTTTCTTGCGTGTACTACAGGCGGCCTCGGCTCTGGCTAAAATAAAAGCCATAACCAAAAAACCACCAGAAATACACGGTAGCACCCGCCGCCGCGTTTGCGAGGCGTGTCATAACATGACATTGACAGGGTGCGTTAGTCGTCTTCATGCTTTTCAATATACTCTTGGACTTTCCCGGTTTGCAACCGCCACCGCCAAATTTCTGCGGAGTGTTCGATGTCGCCTGTGTCTGGTCGCCTGCTTATCACTGCCCTGCTTGCCCTGTGCCTGCTGCCAACCCTGGTCCTTGGCGCGCCCGGCAACCGTACTTTCACCCTCGAGAACCGGTCAGCACAAGAGGTGGCGGACCAGCTGCGGGCCCTGTACCCCGAGAGCGAGGTTTCCATGGCGGCCCAGGGCAACCGGCTGGTGACCCGGGGCGAGCCCGCGGTGCTCGATGAGATCAGCCAGTTGATTGAAACCATGGACGTCGCCCCGGTCCAGCTGCGCATTACGGTTCGCAGCAGTGACCAGAGCATGGGCAAGCGCCAGGGCGGCGGAGTGAGCAGTGGGCATGGCAATGTAGTCACCATTGGAGGCCAGAGCCGCACGACCACCACCCAGGCCACCCAGCAACGGCATATCGTGGTGCAGGATGGTCAGTCCGCCCATATCAGTGGCGGCCAGGTGCGCACACTGCCGGTGGCCATTCGCGGGGGCCGTAACCCGGCAGCTATCTACCAGCAGGTGGACATTCGCAGCGGCTTTATCGTCACACCCCAGCGCATCTCAGACCAGCAGATCGAGCTCAGTATTACCGCGTTCGAGAACACGCCGGATTCCGGCATGGCAGGTTACGAAACCGATGCGGTGGTGACCCAGCGCCGGGTTGCACCCGGGGAGTGGGTTGAAGTGGGGGGCACAGAGGAAAGCCGGACCGGAGACCAGTCCGGCATTACCTATCAGGTTGGCGGCGAGCGCCGGAATAACCAGAGCTTCACTGTGAAGGTGGATATTCTCTGAACTGACCGTCCTGGTCAGCCGCGCTGCCATACCTCGATCTGGTTGCGCCGGTCCACCGTATACCCCCGGTCACCAGGCAAGGCGCCGGCGAGGCCCCGGGCGGCCAGGGCTTCCCGCACCCGCGCCTGGTCCTGCGCAGGGCTCCCCGCCAGCATGTCATCCGCTTTCCGCAATACATACAGCAGATAGGGCTGCACACCGGCCTGCACTGGCACCCCCCTGAACGCTGTTTCCACTGCGCCAACATAGCGCTGATGGGGCTTCGGGGACACCGGCTGGCCGTCTTCCGGCTGGTGCTCGGCAATAAAACCGTCCATAAAGGCCAGCTTGTCCGTCAGCATGGGGAAAATCTCATCCGCAATCTGCTGCAACAAGGGTTCGAGGGTTTCCGGAACGGCGTCGCCGGACAGGAAGTCATCCCCGTAATCCGGGAATTCCGGTGTGTCCAGGCCCGGCGCTGTCATTCGCTCTACCCAGCGGAAGACCTTCGGTGCCCGGGTTTTCATGAGGTTGGCCGGCACCGGGTCACGGCCCAGGTGAGCAAACATGGGGCCGATCAGGCCATAGTCGGCGATGGAGGGCCGACCACCGAACAGGTAGGGGTGCACGGCGAAGTGGGTATTCAGGGTGTCCAGAAGCTGTTCGAAGGAGGCTTCAATCTCCGGAATCGTGTGATCGGTAACACCCAGTTGCGGCAGGTAGGAATTCATCCGTGACATGATCCTGTCGGCCATTTCGGGGCCAATACCGGCCGCGAACTGATCCCGGAGAAACCCCTCCTGCTGCTCCCGATAGGTCCACCGGTAGTGCATGGCGTGGGGCAGCATGGCCTGGGTGCCATAGTACGCGATAATGACACCCAGTACGCGTTGCAACAGGCCTTGAGGATAGGCGGCATAGCGCACACCCTGCTTCTCGAAATGATCGATGATATCCAGGCTGTCCTGGACGATCTCCCCGTCCGTTGTTTCCAGCACCGGAATGATACTGCGCTGGATCGCCGGCATGATGCGACCGGTAAAGTCCGGGTGGGAAGTGGGAAGCTCCACGTATGGAATTCCCTGGGTTCTCAGGTAGCAGCGGGCAATACCGGTATAGAGCGAATGGGGAACGCCGTAAAGGCGGTGGACAGAAGCCTCGTGTGGCATGGTTGGGTTTCCTCCCTGGTCTTGTTCTGGCTGGCACGAAACCCCACATCATACCGGATTCCGTAGCCGAGCCAGAACAGGCGTCGCCGGGGCTCGTTCCCATTGCCTGTATCAGCTCACTCGCTATCGGGATCTCCCAGCTTCCAGGCCACCACATAGTCCCCCAGGGTGGTGCCGATGGAACCGTGACCGCCGGCCACCTGCACCACCATCTGTTCCCCGTTGCTGTTCAGGTAGGTCATTGGCGTGGCCTGTCCGCCGGCCGGCAGCCGTGCCCGCCACAGCTGCTCCCCGGTGGCCAGGTCATACGCCCGGATATAGTCATCCACCGTAGCCGCCAGGAAGACCACTCCGCCCTCTGTGATCACGGGTCCGCCAATACCGGGCACCCCCAGCCTCAGGGGCACCGGGATGGAGCCCATGTCTTCGACCGTACCATTCTTGCGCTTCCAGACCACCTCACCGGTGCGCAGATCCGCACCCGCCACATACCCCCAGGGTGGCTGCTGGCAGGGAATATCCAGCGGCGACATCAGGGGTTTCAGTTCCACCGAGTATGGCGCGCCTGCGTTGCTGTTCAGGCCCTGCTCACCCTGGTTGACCGGGCCGTCCGGATCACTCCCCTCCTCGTTGGGGACCAGGCGAGAGATGAAGGCCATATACAAGGGCATACCGAACATCACCTGACGCTTCGGGTCTACCGCGATACTGCCCCAGTTGAAGACACCGAAATTGCCCGGGTAGACGATGGTGCCCTGCTCACTGGGCGGCGTATAGCGCCCTTCGTACTTCAGTGACCTGAACCGGATACGGCAGGCCAGCTGGTCCAGCGGTGTGGCCCCCCACATATCCGCCTCTCTCAGCGGGTCGGGATTGAAATTCAGGCCGGAGACCGGCTGTGTGGGCGCGGTGTAGTCACCCTCTATGGCCCCTTCCGGCGCCGGCACCTCCTCCACCGGGATGATCGGCTCGCCGGTTTCCCGGTTAAGTACATACACGTCCCCCTGCTTGGTGGGCACAACCAGCGCAGGCTGACGGCCCCGGTCCGTATCCAGGTCCAGCAGACTGGGTTGGGCCGGGGTGTCCATATCCCACAGGTCATGGTGGACAAACTGCTGTACCCAGGCCACCTGCCCGGTATCCAGTTCAAGGGCAACCACCGAGCTGGCAAAGCGCTCCTCATTCTCGGTACGGTACATACCCAGCTGATCCGGCGTGCGGTTACCCATGGGGAAATAGATCAGCCCCAGTTCCTCATCGGCGCTGGCTACCGCCCAACTATTGGGAGAACTGGTGGAGTAGACCTCGTCTTCCGCGATGGGATCGGTCTGATCCGGATGGGCCGGGTCCCAGTTCCAGCGCAGTGCACCGGTACGGGCATCGTAGGCCCGGATAACGCCGGAGGGAGAGTTGATGTCGTAGTTGTCGTTCACCGAGCCCGCGACGACAACCAGTCCGTTCGCCACCACCGGCGGTGACGTGGAATAGTAGAAACCGGACTGGGTGTAGGGCATGTTGTGCATCAGGTCCAGCTCACCCTGCTCCGCAAAGCCCTCACAGGGGGCGCCGGTTTCCGGATCCAGGGCCAGCAGGCGCGCATCCGCAGTGGGCAGGTAGAGGTGAGCGTCGCAACTGACCGGTGACTGGTCCTCGGCAGGGCCGCCGATACTCTGCACCTCCGGAGCGCTCTCGACACCACCCTCCGGCGCCAGCCAGGACACACCACGGCAGGTCTGATGCTGCCGCTGGCTGTTGGGACCAATACCAGCCTTGTATACCCACTGCTCCTCACCGGTGTCCGCATCCAGGGCCACCAGCCAGTTGTGGGGCGTACACAGGTAAAGGGTGTTGCCGATCTTCAGGGGGGTCGCTTCGTAAGTGGTTTCACCGGTATCGTCCGGCTGCTTGGTGTCACCGGTCTGGTAACGCCACGCTTCCTTAAGCTGGCCAACGTTATCAGGGGTGATCTGCCCGAGGGGCGAATACCGCTGGCCCAGATTGGTCCGCCCCCAGGCGAGCCAGTCTGCGTCGGGGCTATCCCCCAGGCCCGGCTGTTCGTTCACCACCTGCTCGCCCAGGCCGCCTTCGACGGTATGGGGGTCATTCAGCAGACTGCCAAGAAGCACCAGGCCACCCAGGGCCCATACACCGCCGAAAGTGATTGCGGCCCCAAGATGCCGCTTTGACGACGGGATCAGTAGGGGTATGGCCAGCAGCAGGAACCAGCCATTGCGGGTCGCCAGTGGCCACCAGTCATAGCCCGACTCCCAAAAACTCCACAGCAGCGTAGCGACCAGAAAGATGGCATAGAGCCCCTGGGCCGCCACCCGCCGCACCGGCAGCAGGCCGCCGACGGTTATCAGTACAAGACCCGCCACCAGATAATAGAAAGAGCCACCCAGTGTCAGCAGCCAGACGCCCCCCACCAGCAAGGCGAGGCCCAGCAAGACAAAAATTACGGAAAACACCACCATGACGACCATCCCTGATTCCGAGCCTTTCATCTAAACCTAGCCAAGGCTCGGCAGGGTCGCCACCGACGGGAAAACCATGAAGGGAACGTAATGGATCAGACGCCGCGCTTGCCCAGCAGTACAAACTTGGCTTCGTTGACCTTGGCAGCGAGATAGTCATTGCCGCCACGGTCCGGGTGCAGCTTCTGCATAAGCCGGCGGTGGGCAGTCACAATTTCTTCACGGCTACAGCCAGGCGTCACATTGAGAATCTCGCAGGCCTCCTGCACTGACATCTGGCTGGCGGTCGCCGTTGAGCGCTGATGCCCGCCCGTGTCTTCGCCCGGATTACCAGCACCCTCACGATCGCCGAAAATTCGCTGGGCATGGGGCATGAATTTCAGTAAGGCGGGGAGCTTGCGTAGCAACGGAAGCATGGCTGCCACCGCCGCCGTCAGCACGTGAACCCGGCCGGTGAGCACCATGAACACCAGCAGAGCACCAGCGACGCCCAGGACCACTTTCCAGGTGGCAGCTTTTTTCTGTTTCGGGTCCAGCGCGCCCCACTGTTTCAGGAGGTAAAACAGCAACACCGCCAGACCCAGCCCGAGTATCCATTGCATCTTGCATGCACTCCAAAAAAATCTCCCCTGATTTTACACGTGCTGATCTGCCGGGAAATGACAGTCTGTCACGAACCGCCTTCAACCGGCTTCGAGACACATCATCAGGGGACTTTCTGAGCAGCCGGCTGGCTGTATGTCAGCCGCTCTGGCGCGGGCCTGGTTTCGCCATTCGAGGGTCTGGCGCGGATACTCACCAAAATGTCTCCGGTACAGAGCGGAAAATCGCCCGAGGTGAGAAAAACCTTCACTGAGTGCATGCCATGAAACGGTCGGCGCGTCACACTGACAGTCGAGCAGCGCCCTTCGTACTCGTACCAACCGACGGGAGACAAAGAACTGGTAAGGGCTCATGCCGGTGTGCTTTCTCATCAGATAGTACAGGTTTCGCGTACTCACCCCCGCCAGCGCCGAAATCCGGTCGGCATTGAAGTCCCGCTCAGCATCGGAGGCAATCAGCTCGACCATTCGGATAACCCGTCGGTCAACGGCCGGCATGGGAGAGAGGTGCAGCGGGCTCACCTCCGGCGCCTGGCAAAGGTATTGCCGGAGCACTTCCCCAAGGCGATCCGTTTCAGCCAGAGCATGTTGATGGCTGCGGAAGAAATGCGCGCGCCGCAGATAGCAGAGCATGTGACTGACCAGATCCGGGCTCAGGACCGACGCCTCGTCGCTGCATGGCCCATTGCCACACTGACTCAACCTCGCGAGAACCAGTTGAAGGTCCTGGCTTCCACTGATTGTCGCACTGGCATGGGGGGGCAAAAAGAACCCATCGCCGGCACCGGCATCGATTTGGACGTTACCGCAATTCAGGGAAACACGCCCTCTCAGCACGATAATAGTGGCAGGATCCGCAGTATTGGTTCCGTATAGCGTTGCTTCCGCTCCGGCCCCGATAACGGCAACCCCGACAGCCGGACTCGTCAACCAGGAAAGCGTGCCACTAAATCCCTGAGGACGGGTGCACAGGGTCAGATCTGGTCCGCCAGTGAAATGGGCCAGCCCTGCAAGCCATTCCGGCGGCGCGGCATTGACGAGACGCAGGTAATGTTCCAGACCCAGATACTGAAGATTGCCCGCGACCAAAATAACCCCCTTGTTATCAGGGGCTTTATAAACCTTTCAGGAATAACTTAATAGCCAATTCCTGCAAACCTGGAACGGCGCCACTTTTCTGCCGTTATCGCTGCTGATTTAGTGTCAAAAGATCCGAGCTCCATGGCTGCGGACGGGCAAGGAAGTACCCCTGGCCCCGCTTACAGGCCAGCGCCAGCAAAGCATTTTTCTGCTGCAGAGTCTCTATGCCTTCGGCTATCGCCTCAAGGCCAAAAACATCTGCAAGCGCCAGGATGGCGGAGATAACCCGATCCCGGTCCTCAACGGGCAGGGTATCTTCCAGGCATGAGACGAAGTGCCGGTCGATCTTGATGGTCTGGACTGGCAGAGAATGCAGATAGGCCAGCGACGAATAGCCGGTACCGAAATCATCAATTGCGATCCTTACCCCCTCATCCCGCAGGCTTCTCAGGCGTTCAAAGGCCTCTTCGGAAAGGTTCATCAGGTGAGTCTCAGTAATCTCCAGCTCGGGCTCCCAGCCCAACCGCCTGATCTGCTCGAAAAGCGGAGTAAGCAGACCATCCAGCCTCGCATCGGTAATTTGCCTGGCGGAGACGTTAATGGCAAAACGGAGCCCGGGCTCAGGCGGTTTTTCCAGCGACCAGAGGTCACGGAGGATGCACCTGACAAGGTGCTCGGTGAGCTGGTGAATCATGCCCCTGGATTCCGCCATGGCAACGAAACGGGCCGGCGAGACCGGTCCAAACTCCGGGTGCGTCCAGCGGATCAGCGCTTCCAGCCCGTCCACCCGCCCGGTAGCCAGATCGAACTGTGGCTGATATACAACGCTGAATTCCCGGGGAGCGGTTTTCAGCGAGGTCACCAACGCCTTCATCAGTCGCTGGCCCTCGTCCTGATCATTCAGCAACTCCGCCTGGTAGTGACAGAACCGCCCACGCCCTTCCTGCTTGGCAAGGTACATCGCCTTGTCGGCTTTCTGCAGCAGGTCCAGCGCCGACGCACCATCCACAGGGCAGAGAACGCCGCCTACCGAGACCGAGATGAAATGCTCGTTGCCGCCGGCAAGAAAGGGCGCACGAAAGGCATTGAGCAGACGAATGGCCAGTTGCCGGATCTGAGGTTCTTGCGGCACCCCCGGTGCCAGCTCGACAATCGCAGCAAATTCGTCTCCCGAAAGTCGGGCAACCACATCATCTTTCCTCACCACGCCCTGGATACAGAGGGAAACCTGCCGTAACAGCTCATCCCCCACAGAATGGCCGAACAGATCGTTGATATCCTTGAAATAATCCAGGTCAAGAAAGAGCAGGCCAAATGGGTCGTCGTGATCACGGCTACGGGAGACCCTCATCTCCAGCAGTTCAAGGAAAAGCGTGCGGTTGGGAAGCTCGGTCAGTGCGTCGTAATAAGCCATGGACGCCAGTCGTTCCTCAAACGAGGTGAGAGCACCAATATCCATGAACATGCCAGCATAAAACGTTTGATCCGGTTGACCGACCCGGTGAATCATCAACCACTGAGGGTAGGTTTCACCATTCTTGCGCCGGTTCCAGATTACCCCTTCCCAACGGCCATCCTCGGCGAGTGAGGCCCACATATCCCGATAGAATGCCGGGCCGTGGAACCCTGCGCTAAGCACCGCAGGCTTTTCACCGATTACTTCGGCTTCCCGGTAACCAGTAATACTCTCGAACATCCGGTTGACGTATATAATTCTGGGTTCATCCGTCGCCAGCATCATTGCCCGGGGATGACTTTCCACCAGGGCCCTGAAGTGGTCTTCTGCCGGGAGATCCATTACTTCAGTCCTTTTCCGATCAATACACCTCTGTTGCACTTATCATAAGTCAAGCTCAGGAATCCCTTATCCGGATACTGCAAATATGTCGCCTAATGGTGCGGCAAAGCCATTACTTGCCACACTCCGATGTCCGCAATACCAGCTGCAGCACTCTCGGCGCCCGGGGAACACTCGTATTGACGAAGGTTTCTGTGTAGCCTTGAGCCAGCTGATAAGACCGGAATTGCCCTCGTGACACTATCTACCCTGACCTGGTTATTCGCGGCCGGTTTTGCCATCTGGTACTGGTGGCGTGCCAAGGCTATAAAAGATTATGTGCTGGCTACGGCCCGCGACTACTGCAGGCGCATGGACGTTCTTTTACTGGACGACGCAGTCTATCTTCGCGGCCTGTGGTTCAAGCGGGACCGTCAGGGTCGACTGAGGGTATGGCGGCGGTTTATGTTTGACTTCACCACCACCGGCGAGGAACGCTATCTGGGCCGGGTCATCATGCTGGGGCAGCAAGTGGAGCATATTGAACTGGAGGCCCACCGGTTCCAGTAATTGACCCGGCGCCTGAGACGGTTTGCCACAAACCCCGACACCGAATTTTCCGGAACCAAGGCGAGGCTGAACCCATGACCGATGAATCCCGTACTGACGGCGCACTGACCGGCGCCCAGTTGTTTGTGAAGGCCCTGGAGAACGAGGGCGTACGCTACATTTTCGGGGTTCCGGGGGAAGAGAATCTGGACCTGCTGGAAGCCCTGCGGGAGTCCTCCATTGAACTGGTACTGAACCGCCATGAACAGGCAGCCGGCTTTATGGCTGCCACCTACGGCCGTCTGACAGGCCGGGTGGGCGTATGCCTCTCCACCCTGGGCCCTGGCGCTACCAACCTGGTTACGGCTGCCGCCTACGCCCAGCTCGGCGCCATGCCGATGATGATGATTTCCGGCCAGAAGCCCATCAAGTCCTCCAAGCAGGGGTTGTTCCAGATCCTGGACGTGGTGGACCTGATGCGGCCCCTGACCAAGTACACCCGCCAGATCAGCAACGCCAATACCATTCCCGCCAAACTGCGGGAAGCCTTCCGGCTGGCGGCGGAAGAGCGGCCCGGTGCCGTCCACCTGGAACTGCCGGAAGACATCGCCGCTGAGCTGGCCGCACCGGATACCCACATCTTCGACCCCAGTGATGCCCGTCGCCCCACCGCCAGCGAGAAGAGTCTGCAGAAGGCGGCGGACATGATCCGCGCTGCCCGGCACCCGCTGATCATGATTGGTGCCGGCGCCAACCGTAAGCGGGTGTCCCAGGCCCTGATTCACCTGGTCAACACCACCGACATCCCCTTCTTTACCACCCAGATGGGCAAGGGTGTGGTGGACGAGCGCCATCCCCGCTACCTGGGCAATGCGGCCCTCTCCGCCGGGGACTTTATTCACTGCGCCATTGACCATGCGGACCTGGTGATCAACGTGGGGCACGACGTGGTGGAGAAACCTCCTTTCTTCATGCACCCCGGTGGCAAGCAGGTTATCCACGTCAATTTCAGCGGCGCGGATGTGGACCCGGTGTATTTCCCCCAGCACGAGGTGGTCGGTGACATTGCCAATTCGGTGGAATGGCTCGCGGACAACTGCGGTCGTTGCGCCAGCCATGACTTCGCCGAGTTTCTCCGGGTGAAGGAAGCCCTGGAGGCCCACCTGGAAGATCGCTGCGAAGATGACGGCTACCCCGTGATCCCCCAGCGCATCGTGCATGACGTCCGCAAGGTGATGCCGGAAGACGGCATCATCGCCCTGGACAACGGCATGTACAAACTGTGGTTCGCCCGTAACTACAAGGCCTACGACAACAACACGGTGCTGCTGGACAACGCCCTGGCCTCCATGGGCGCCGGCCTTCCCAGTGCGATGATGGCGGCCATGCTGTATCCGCACCAGCGGGTGATGGCTATCTGTGGCGATGGCGGCTTCATGATGAACAGCCAGGAGCTTGAATCCGCCGTGCGCCTGAAGCTGAACCTGGTGATCCTCATCATCAACGACAACGCCTACGGCATGATCAAGTGGAAGCAGGCCCAGGAGGGCTTTACCAACTTTGGCCTGGATTACGGCAACCCGGATTTTGTGCGTTACGCAGAGTCCTATGGCGCTACTGGTCACCACGTCGCTGAGACCGCACAGCTGGAACCGACCCTGGAAAAGGCCATGAAGGCCGGCGGCGTGCACCTGGTGGATGTGCCGGTGGACTACAGCGAGAACGACCGGGTTTTCAACCGGCAGCTGGCGGAACTGACCCGCGACCTGAACACCAATTGCTGATCCCTCTCTACTGTTCGGCCAGTGCCGCTGGCCCGGGCTGCCCTGGGCTTCGGCAATCCCCTACCGGAACTTCCCTCACACATCATCGGGTTCTGCCTATACTGCGGGTGTTACGCACGCTCAAACCACGGTAAAGACAGGCCCATGGAAATCCAGAACGAACACCGTTACGCCATCAATCTTAACGTCCGCGGCATCCAGCCTTCGGCCACCCTGCGCATCAACGAACTGAGCAACCAGCTACGGGCCGAGGGCCGGGATATCATCAAGCTTGGCCTGGGGCAGTCGCCCTTCCCGGTGCCAGCACGAGTGGTAGAGGCCCTGAGAGAGCACGCCCATGAAAAGGACTATCTGCCAGTCAAGGGTCTGAAGGGACTGCGGGAAGCCATCGCCGGCTACATTAACCGGGCGGAACGCCAGCGCTGCAGCTGGGAAGACGTGCTGATCGGCCCAGGTTCCAAGGAACTGCTGTTCATCCTGCAGCTGGCCTACTACGGCGACCTGCTGATTCCCCGCCCCAGCTGGGTGTCCTACGCGCCGCAAGCCCGCATCATCGGTCGGTCGGTACACTGGTTGCCGACCCACGCCGAAAACAACTGGCAGCTGACTGCTGACGAACTGGATATTATCTGCCGCGATGACCCCAGCCGGCCACGTATTCTGATCCTCAACTATCCGTCCAACCCCACCGGTTGCACCTACAGTGACGATCAGCTGCTGGCCATTGCCAATGTGGCCCGCAAGTACCGGATTATTCTGCTGTCCGACGAGATCTACGGTGAGGTTCAATTCGACGGCAGGCACAAGTCCATTGCCCGCTACTATCCGGAAGGCACCATCATCAGCACAGGCATGAGTAAATGGCTGGGTGCCGGTGGCTGGCGCCTGGGGGCGTTTATCTTTCCGCCGGAACTGCGCCCCCTGCAGGACGCCATGGCGATTATTGCCAGCGAAACGTTTACGTCTACCAGCGCGCCAATCCAGTACGCCGGCATTACCGCCTTCAATGGCGGCGAAGACATCGACGACTACCTGAAGCACTCCCGCCGGGTACTGAAAGCCATTGGTGAGTACGTGCATCGCCGGCTGACGGATATGCAGGTGGATGTACGCAAACCGGAAGGGGCCTTCTATCTGTTCCCGGATTTCACGGCCTACAAGGACGCCCTGGCCAGGCAAGACATCAAGACCAGTGCGGCCTTCTGCAAACGACTGCTGGAAGATACGGGCGTGGCCATGCTGCCGGCCAGCGATTTCGGTTTTGTACCGGATCAGATGAGCGCGCGTCTGGCGTTTGTGGACTTCGACGGGACCAAGGCGCTGGAACTGGCGGCGGGGGAGTTTGCCGACCAGGAGCTGGGGGACGCGTTTGTCACTTCGGCCAGTCCCAAGATGGTGACGGCCATGAACAGGATGGAAGGCTGGTTGAAGGCCCTTTAACCGGGCGACCTTCAACAGCGGAAATGACCGGGCCCTGGTAGCGGATGCTACAGGGCCCATTCAGCAACTCATGACGCGTTGCTGTCAGCTTTTTTGTCTGCCTTGGTGTCGGCAGTTTCAGACGCCTGTTTTTGCTGCTCTGCCTTGGCGGCTTTTTCCTGCAGCTGCTGTTCAAGCACTTCTTCCATCCAGTACTGCTGGGCACTGGCGCTGGCCGCACCCATGACACCGGCAACGGCGATGGTAGCGATGGCAACAGTTTTCTTCAGGTTTGCATTGATACCGAACATAAATAAATCCTCGAATACAGTTGGTTTGAACACCTCTGAGATCATTGCCCGTGGGGCTTCGCTGATCTCGATGGGTGCAGTATCCGGGAGTTGGTCAACACAAAAAAATTGTTTAACGGTATCTGACACATCATTTAAAATGATGCATTGAGTAAACCTGAACGGGTTACGGCTCCATCTCTTTCACCAGGTCCTGCCACCGCTCACGAATCAGGTATTCCACCAGCGAACGCATCCAGATAAGCCCCGGCTCCCGGTCGTGGCGGGCGTGCCAGATCAGGTACAGGCTGATCGGGTCCACCTCGATGGGCAGGCGGGTCAGCCATAATCCCTTGCGCAATTGCTCATCCTGCATCATGCCGTCCGGCAGCGCGGTGATCAGATCGGATGTCTGCAGCAAGGCCGGAATGGCGGGAAAGTGGTTTACTGTCACCGCCACCCGACGGCTCAGCCCCATGCGATCCAACGCCGAGTCCACCGGCCCGTGGGTGTCCCCGGACAGGGATATAAGCAGGTGCCGGGCATCCAGGAACTCTTCCAGGGTAATGGGCCGCCCCGCCAGGGGGTGGTCTTCCCGCATGGCAAGTACATAGCCGCTGTCCGCCAGCCAGGTACTGCGCAGACTGTGATCATGCTCCGTCAGCATCCCTATGGCCAGGTCCACATGGGCTTCCCGCAACTGCATGTGGGCGCCGCCGAGGGTATAGGGCACCGCATGCAGGTCAATACCGGGGGCATCCTGCTCCAGCTTGCTCACCAGCGGTGGCCACAACAGGTCCAGCATCATGTCCGCCAGGGCGATGCGAAACTTGCGCCGGGAGGTGGCCGGATCAAACCCTGTCGTCGTGACTGCCCGTGACAGCTCATGCATGGGGCCCCGCACCTGGTCCCACAGGCTGAGCGCGTAAGAGGTGGGCTCGATCTGCCGCCCCTTCTTGACGAACACCGGGTCCTTCCAGGCATGGCGCATGCGGGAGACCGCATTGGAGACTGCCGGCTGGGTCATGTTCAGCCGCTCCGCCGCCCGGGTAATGGACCCTTCCGTCATGATGGCATCAAAGACGTACAGCAGCGTCAGTTCCTGGTTTTTCAAGCACCTGCCCCTGTTCAGCTCAATCGTCAGCTTGCTAAATCGTCGGAACCGACGAAGGCAGCAGACATCCCCGCCCATAACCTGTGTTCTGGGGCCGTGCCCCTGCAGGATCCGCCAGTTCCATGTTCATCCGGAAGTCACATGTCGCAAGTGGAGATGATGTTCCAGCGTTACGGGCCCAAATACAAGTGGCTCGTCACCCTCACCATGCTGCTCGGCCTGGTGGCGCTGGGCATGTCCATTACCATCGTCAACGTGGCCACCCCCTATATCAAGGGCTCCCTGGGTCTGAGTGACGTGCAGGTGCAGTGGATCTCCACCGGCTTCCTGGCGGCCACCACGGTTGCCCTGCTCATTGCACCCTGGCTGGTCAGGTCCTTCGGCCAGCGGGCAACCTTTGTCGGGCTGCTGGCGACGTTTGTGGTCGCCTCCATCATTGGCGGACTCGCCACCAGTATGGCGGCCATTGTGGCAGCCCGGGTGATACAGGGGGCCATGACAGGCCTGATCCGCCCCCTGGCACTGGAGGCCATGTTCTCCGTGTTCCCGGCCAATGAGCGGGGCATGGCCACCGCCATCTACGGCATGTGCCTGGGGCTACCGCTCACCCTGGCCACGGTCATCGGCGGCTGGCTGGTGGAAACCTTCACCTGGCGATATGTGTTCTTTGTGACGCCCCCCATGTGCATCGCCGCAATGGTCATGGGTTATCTGTTCCTGCCCTCCCGCGAGGAGAGCGGCCCCCGCTCGCCCTTCGACTGGACCGGCGCCATCAGTCTTTTCGTCTGTATCTTTGCCCTGCTGGCTGCACTTTCCAACGGCCAGCGCTGGGGCTGGGACAGCAACGCCGTACTGGGCCTGTTCGCCCTTTCCCTGGTTCTGGGCGCGGGATTCGTCTGGTGGGAACGGCAGGTAAAACAGCCACTGCTGGACCTGGGCATTTTCCGCCACCGGGCCTTCCTGGCTGGCTGCCTGGCCATCTTCGTCTTCGGCGGCGCCTTCTACGCCATCATGTATCTGCTGCCGCTGTTCTCCCAGACTATCCTCCACTACCGGCCGGTGACAGCGGGGCTGCTGTTCCTGCCGTCCACCCTGGTGCTGGCCCTGCTGGTGCCGGTGATCGGCAAACTGAGCGACCGCTACCCGGCCCATTATATGACCCTGCCGGGACTGGCCTTTGCCATCTTTGCCGTGTACCTGTTTTCCCGGGCCGACGCCTACACCTCCTTCGGCTACCTGGCCCTGGCCCTGACCCTGATGAGTGCGGGCATGGCGTCGTTCCCGCCCCCTACCCTGTCCAGGGCCATTGGCTCACTACCGGTCCACCTCACCGGCTATGGCTCCGGTGTCATCAACTTCACCCTTCAGATGGGCGGTGCCTTCGGTACGGCTGCACTGGTACTGATGATGGACCGCCGCATCAGCTGGCACGGCGAGCACATCAGCGGCACACTGACCCCGGGCAATGACGTGGCCATGGCCACCGTCGGCCAATGGCAGCAGTGGCTTGCCGGGCTTGGGGTGCCGGAAGCCTGGCAGCAGACGGCGGCCCTGCAGAAACTCGGCGCCACCGAACAGTTCTGGGCCACCGTTATGGCCTACCAGGACGGTTTCTGGCTGGTGATGGTCTCACTCACATTTGTCGTCATCCCCGCCTGGCTGCTCAGCCGGTGGTCAAGGACGCCACAACACGCTTAAGACAGATACAGACTTCGGACAACTTCATGGCTAATGACAACAATAATGACAACACGAAACAGGCCGGGCCCGCCCCGGGGCCCTGGAAGATGGGACGCCTCCTGCTGCTGGTATTGCTGATCATCGCCGGCATTGCCTGGGTTGGCCAGTGGCTCTGGTACCGCCACACCCATGTGGTGGAAGACTACGCCAGCGTCACCACCGACCTGGTAACGGTGTCGTCAAGGCTTCCAGGCCGGCTGGAATCCTTCAGCCTGGAGAACGGCGACCCGTTGGAGCAAGGTCAGACAGTGGCGCGCCTTTACAGCCAGCCGGAAGAACTGGAGCTGGCCCAGCGCCGGGCACGAGTCGCCCGCATGGAGGCACGTCTGGCATTTGAGCAACAACAGATCCAGCAGTCACAAAAACAACTTACCGGCGGTATCGCCAACGCCCGGCAACAGCTGAAAACCGCCGAGGCGGACCTGAAAGTCGCCGAAGTCACCCTGGAAGATGCCGAACAGACCTGGCAGCGGGCGGAACCGCTGTACCAGTCCGGCTCCCTGTCAAAGCAGCAACGGGACCGCAACTACTACGACCTGATGACGGCCCGGGCCCGGGTGGAGACCGCACGCCAGCAGGTTGCCCTGAGGCAGTCGGAGCTGGACAACGCGGACATGGGCCTGTTCACCGGCAGCCCGATGACCCTGCCCACACCGGAATTGCTCGAGGCCCAGAATGCCATTACCCGGGAAGAACTTGAGGAAGCCCGGGCGGATGTGCGCAAGCAGGAGGCGCTGCTCGCCGACATGACGGTGACCAGCCCCGCCAGCGGCGTGGTGGCGCGTACCTTTGTGGAGAACGGCGAGTACCTGTCCGCCGGCCAGCCCATACTGATGATGTACCAACCGGACAACGTGTGGATCGAAGCCCGGGTCAAGGAAACCGATGTCCGCAAACTGGCGGTCGGTCAGGAGGTAAAGATCCGGGTCGACGCCTGGCCCGACCGGAACTATTCCGGCCGCATAGAGGTCATCGGCCGGTCTGCCACCAGCCAGTTTGCCCTGATCCCCAGCTCCAACCCGTCCGGCAACTTCACCAAGATCACCCAGCGCATTCCGGTGCGCATCTCGGTGGAGGAAGGTGACCGCAACCTGCTCAGTCCCGGCATGATGGTGGTGGTCTCCATCGCTTCCAGTAAGGCAGATTGATTCCCGGGGTGCTTCCTGTAATGGTATCGACAACAACCACTGCACGGAGCCCCTATGTCTGACATCGCTGACTTTGCCGAACGCATCGCCCGGGAAGCGGGTGAACTGATCCGCCGGGAGCGGGAGCAGAACACCCTTCGCACCGACTACAAGCACCAGACCGAACTGGTCACCCACGCGGATGTCATGGCAGACGAGTTCATCACCAACGCCATCCGCCAGGCCTTCCCGGACCACCGCATTCTCTCTGAAGAAACCATGCCGGACCTGTCCCAGGCGGAGGAGCTGGAAACGCCCCTGTGGATCGTCGACCCCATCGACGGCACCGTGAACTACGCCTACGGCCACCCCCAGGTCGCCGTCTCCATCGCCTGGGCCGAGAAAGGCCGGGTACAGGCAGGCGTGGTGCACGCGCCCTTCTCGGACGAAACCTTCCGCGCCGAAAAAGGCAAAGGCGCCACCCTCAACGGCCAGCCCATCCAGCACAGCGGCGCCACCGACCTGCGCCAGTCCCTGTTTGCCACCGGCTTCCCCTACACCAAGGACAACCTGGAACCCCTGGTACGCCGCCTGAACGTGATGATCCACCACTGCCGCGACCTGCGCCGCATCGGCTCCGCCGCCCTGGACATCTGCTGGGTCGCCTGCGGCCGGCTCGACGCTTACTACGAAACCGTCAGCCCCTGGGACTTTGCGGCTGCCAAGCTCATTGCCCGGGAAGCCGGAGCCAGGGCTGGGCATTTCAGCGAAGTGCCAGAAGGGTATCCGGAGGATCTTTGGGGGCGGGATAATCTGATAACAGCGCCGGAGATCTATGACGGGATTCGGGCGTTGTTGGCCGGGGCTTGAGGAAGCTTTGGCAGTCAGTTAAGGCAGATGCTAGTCAATTGGATAACCAGTCACTGCACCGGTTGCCAATTCCGCTCCGCTCCATTGCCACCCGTGAGCTCAACGTTGAGGCTGTAGAAAAAGTCCCGAAAATCCCACTCCGGGTTTGATAGCGTTAAGACATCGCAGGCCATCAAGGACCCGGCGCTGGAGCCATGCTGGCTTCAGCGCCCAATGATGGCCTTGCGGCCAGACGCTGAACCTCAGCTCTGTGGTTTGATCAGGAACTTCTCTCCGGTCGCCATCTTGCCGTAAACCGAGATCGCGTCCAGTTGCAGCGCACCGGCCAGGGATACGTCGTGGGTGTAGTGGCTGGCGAACGTGGTTTTGATCTCGGCGGCCACGCGCTTGCGCATGGCGATATTGGTCTCCTTACCCAGCTTTCCTAACGCATTGAACAATAGAAAGCCGTTCACACCCCAGGCAAAACCAAAGCTGCGGTTCAGTGTGATGGGGCCGCGATCAAGGCCGCCGTAGATATAAACCTGTTTGTAGATGTCCGACCCATACACGCTGTAGTCAGTCATGTTGCGCGAGACGGCAGCTTCCATGCAGGTGAGAATATCGCTGGCCAGGCGACCGCCACCGATAGGGTCAAAGGCGATGGTAGCACCGGTGTCGATGAGTGCCTGGGTCAGGTCTGCCATAAAGCTGTCGCTACTGGAGTTGACCACGTATTTGGCACCCTGGTCACGCAGCAGTGCTTCCTGTTCCGGCTTGCGGACGATATTGACCAGGTCGATACCGTCGGCGATGCAGATGCGGTTGAGCATTTGTCCAAGGTTAGAGGCGGCGGCAGCGTGAACAATCGCCTTGTGCCCCTCAGCTCGCATGGTCTCTACCATGGCCAATGCTGTCAGCGGATTAACGAAGCTTGAAGCGCCTTCTACTGCAGTGGTACCCGGCTCCAGTTCCAGACAGCTTTGAACATTCACACAGACGTATTTGCGGTAGCTACCACCGCCAATGAACGCAACGGTTTTGCCCATCAGGTTTTGCGCAGCGGCCGACGAGCCCGCGGCGACAACGGTACCGGCACCTTCGTTGCCCACGGGTATAGCCTTGCCAACCCGCTTTTTAACGGCACCCATGAACCTGGCCGGGACATCGGCACGGATGACCGGCCGATCGGCACTACCGGACTGGCTGGCCGTCGTCATATCAGCCACGCTGAACATCACGCCCAGGTCAGAGGGGTTGATAGGGGCGGCTTCGATGCGGATAACGACCTGATTTTCGCCCGGCTGCGGGATTTCGGCGTCGCGCAAGGCCAGTTCCAGTTTGTTGTCTTCGCTAATGGTGGAAACAAGTTCGATGTTGTTATCTGACACTTTTCTCTCCTGAAAAAGTTGCGTGGTCTGGTACTTCGCTGACTGGTATTACCCGTAAAATGCGGAGCAAGCCTTTCGCGCCTGCGTGATCCGGATCGCCGGACTGTCTGATCGTCGTGATCAATGGGGTTAGAGTAACTGAGTTATTCGATCAGTTCCCCTAAGGAACTGCAGACCATCATACGGGGAGGCATGACGACACGCATAGCCAGAAGACGAAACGCCTGGTAGTCGTGCCGGTTGTCGCCGATCACTTCTCCCCGGGGTCGAAACCGGTTCCCGTGCCCCGGAATCCGGCGTACCGTGCTGTTGACGGACGTTAATCCTTATCTCAAACCGGAGAACTCCATGTATTCCCCCCTCGTGACCACACAATGGCTACAAGACAACCTGGAAAACGAACGGTTGGTTCTGGTTGATGCGAGTATGACCACAGTCATTGGCAAGGAGCCGATCGTTTACGAACGCCCGGTGTGGATACCGGGTAGCCGGCAAATCGATCTGGAGGGAACGCTTTGTGATACCGGATCTTCCCAAGTGCATGCGTTTCCCACAGAGGAACAGGTTACGGGGGAAGCCCGCAGGCTGGGCATTACGCCCGACAGTCTGGTCGTGCTGTACGACAATCAGGGCATTTATTCAGCACCCCGGGCCTGGTGGATTCTGCGTGCGATGGGCGTCCAACAGGTTTTTGTCTTGGACGGCGGCCTGCCCCAATGGTTGGCTGAAGGACGGGAGGTCGATTCCACGACCGTTGCGAATGCGGCCACGTCTGGCTGCGTTGT
This sequence comes from Marinobacter sp., assembly GCF_041690615.1. Lineage (GTDB taxonomy): Bacteria > Pseudomonadota > Gammaproteobacteria > Pseudomonadales > Oleiphilaceae > Marinobacter. The sequence goes on along the minus strand of NZ_JAWLGY010000001.1, from coordinate 241,719 downwards.
GGCCAGGCTCGATCGCAGCCGGGTTCGGGATTCAGCGTATGTTTTCCAGCATCTGGAGGACGACAAGGTAACAGTCATTGATGCCCGGTCCCGTGAGCGCTTCATGGCGCAGGCACCGGAGCCTCGCCCCGGGGTACGGGGTGGCCATATTCCCAACTCCCTCAACCTGCCGTTTACCGAGGTACTGAATGGTTATCGGTTCAAGCCGGCCGGCGCGCTGGCGGCAACCTTTAAAAAGCTTGCTCCGAGTCTCCAGTCCTGGGATGGGCAGCAACTGGTGTTTTCCTGCGGTTCCGGGATCACGGCCTGTATCATTCTGCTGGCGGCCGAGCTGGCCGGGTATGAGCAGCTGTCGCTTTACGATGGTTCCTGGGCGGACTGGGGCAGTGACGAGTCGCTGCCAGTGGCATAGGCGGGAAGGTCGATCGGCACAACCCCATGAATTCCAGGACTTAATGTCGCTGCCGGTGAATCGTCCATATCTGCCTGTAGTAATCCACCCCATCCTGGTACCGGGTTGACCGACAGCAAGCCCTGGCAATCGCGACAAGGACCAACCCCACTGAAGAAGCCACCGCAATTTCCGTATCGCCCAGAAATAACGATGCCACAACACCGGTCAAAAGAACGACTATCAAGGCCCCATTTACGATCTCAATAGCTCTCTGCCAGTGAGCCCTGCCCCTGGTTATCATGAACCCCGGGGTAATCACGATGATTGCCAACATAGGTATAAGCGAGACGATAATAAGGCTGACGGTATTTTTCTCAAGTACGAATGACAGACCATACGACAGCAGGATGATGGCAAAAATCAGACCAATAACCGTCAGAACACCCGTTAACATGATCAACAGACTCCCCCGTGGGAATACCTTATACTCAGGCATTTGATGGTTATCGGAATGTTGATCCTGATCCTGCATCATTCGTCCGCAATCACAGCTACCGCGAGTTTGTTAATACCTCCTCCCAGCGCACTGCCAAGATAGGTCATTCCGGCCGAGACAGAATCCTTGATCTGTCGTATTGTGGTGGCCTGGATGGCAACATTCGAATACCGCCGCTCGGCCTTTCCCGCCCGCTCGAGAGCCTTAATCGTACCGTTCGATATACCCGGGTATCGAGAACGCACGATCTCCCTGGACAAGCGTTTCCGTTCCTGGCGATTCAATCCTTCCAAAACCTGCCGCGTGGTAACACCGACATCTTTTGACTGAAGAATCTTCACATTCCGCACCGTCATGAGGCCTGCCGCTGTGGCGCCGCCCAATGAAATCACATCCACTGCAAGTGTCGCGTTTCGGTACCACTCTTGACTATCCAAATAGTCATTCTGTCCCGGATCTTCAACTTCATTATAGACCCGGTACCCACTGTTCAGACACTGGGCCGTACTAGCAGCCAATGCGCCATACGCAAGCACGGTAAAGCCTGTTGAACTACCGGCAGAGAATGGGATCGCGGCGCCGGAAGTGATCAGAACGACCCAGCTGAGCACCATTGCGCCACAAGATAAAGCGGCACCAGTGCTCTCAAGTACCAAATTGCTTTCTCTGTGGCCAGTTTTTACGGAGGCGACGTAATCGAGAGCGGCCATCTGTGCCGGAGGCTCTCTGAGCACCACCTTCAGGGGTTTGAAACTACACATCATCCCCTGCTCTTCCCGCAGTACGACACTGGTCCCGTGCGAATCAATAAATATGACCTTCGCCCCGGTCAGCTCCGGATCCGAGTCAATTGCATTGAAAATCGCCTGTTCGTTCAGCGAATATTGCAGACGTGTTGTGAGCGTGTCTTGTAGAAAGGGGTTATTGCGGGAAGGCAGTCTTAGAGCTTCCATGTCACCATCCTTGGTTTGCAGTAATTCCAGTTTTGACTATTCGTTCCTGAACAGCGGCCAAAAGTATAGGCTTACTATTTCATCGATGGCAAGTGTCAACACGCGAGCGTTGTTCACATTCAGGCCGAGACTTGAGCCCACCTTGGCCAGTTAACCGAATACGAGAGCGGTTCGTAGATAACTCGTGCAAACACCATCCCGCCCACCCCACATTCCGGGTTACACTGCCGCTCTATCCCATTTCCCGAACACGACAAGATATCCATGACACCCGACCACAACGACCTCTGGTTCCTGCCCCTTGGCGGCACTGGTGAAATCGGCATGAACCTCAATCTCTACGGCCACGACGGCCAGTGGCTGATGGTGGACTGCGGGGTGACCTTTCCCCGGCCCGGTCGGGTGATTGCTGACGGTACCGTGCACGGGCGCGGTGAGCCGCCGGTACAGATGGCCGATCCTGCCTTTATTGCTGACCGCCGCGAGCAGCTGGCCGGGCTGGTCATCACCCATGCCCATGAGGATCATATTGGTGCCGTGCCCTACCTGTGGCCACTGCTGCAATGCCCGGTATACACCAGCCGCTTCACTGCCGAAATCCTGCGCCGCAAGCTGGCGGAGTTCGACCTGCTACACCGGGTGCCGATCCACGTAGTGGACGTGGATGAACGACGCACCATCGGCCCGTTCGAGGTGCAATGGCTGGCGCTGACCCACTCCATCCCCGACCCCAACGCCCTGATGATCCGCACCCCGGCGGGCCGGATCTTCCACAGCGGCGACTGGAAGCTGGACGAAGAACCACTGGTAGGACATGGCTATACACCAGGTACGTTCAAGGCCCTGGCGGAGGAGGGCGTGACGGCCATGGTGTGCGATTCCACCAACGCCACGGTAGCGGGGCATTCCATGTCCGAGTCGGCACTGGAGAAGGGACTGCTGGCGGCCACCAAAGGCGCGCCGGGTCGGGTGATCGTGGCCTGTTTTGGCAGCAACATCGCCCGGCTGCACACCCTGGCCAACGTGGCCCGGGCGACTGGCCGTTACATGGGCCTGCTGGGGCGTTCGCTGGTCAACATGAGTGGGGCTGCCAAGGCTGCCGGGGTCTGGAACGCGGACGACCATCTCATTCCTCCTGCCCACCTGGGCTACCTGCCGCGGGAGGAGGTGCTAGCCGTGGCCACCGGCAGCCAGGGGGAACCGCGCACGGCCCTGCGGCGCATGGCCACAGGCTCGCATCCCGACGTGGAGCTGGAGCCGGGGGACCGGGTAATTTTCAGTGCCCGGGCCATCCCCGGCAACGAAGACGCCATCGAAGCGCTGATCCTCAGCCTGAAGGAACGGGGCGTCGAGGTGATCACCGCGGAAGACGCCGACCTGCCCATACACGCCTCAGGCCACCCGGCCCGGGACGAGTTGCGAGCCATGTACCAATGGGTGCAGCCAAATATCGCCATCCCCGTACACGGCGAAGCCGAACACATGGAAGCCCACGCTGGCCTGGCGCGGGAATGCGGCGTACCCAGGGCTCTGCTGGGCCGCAACGGCGATCTCTTCATGATCCGGCCCGTACCCGGGATGCGCCGGCAGGTGGTGGAAACCGGCCGGCTCGGCTGGGAGAAAGGAGAGCTGGTCCGGGTGGTTTGACGCCCGGGCTCCTATTCCTTGAAATAAACCACCTGATGTGTGGTCGCGAGAAGCTCTCCGCCCGGGCTCCAGACTTCCGCACTCTGGTCAAAGAAACCCTGGCCAAAGTGGTTGGCGCTGGCGACCCCCAGCACCGGCTCACTGCCGACCGATGCCAGCTGCTCGCCAGTAACATGGAAGTAGGTAGTCAGCGAGACCGTTCCGATGGGCACCAGCTTTGGCCGCCGGATATAGATGCGGGGAAAGAAGGCATCGCACAGTGCCGACAGGGACAGGAAGTCCAGTGGCCTTGCCGGCTGGTCCTGCAGCCATACCCGGCTCCGTGACGGATAGTCCGGGTGCGGATGCGGCTCTCCCATCAAGGCACCCTCAACGAACCGCATGTCGTAGTTCCGGGTCCATCTCGGCCGGCCTTCCTTTGACGCGTCGCTGAGGTCAGACGCAGGCGGCACCTCCGGAAAGGCGATCTCGGTAGTGGCCCAGGTCTCGCGCCTTCTTGCCGTCACGGCCGTGGCGAAGGCAACGGTCTCCTCACCCTGGAGCAACTCCACCCACCAGTGCTGGGTATTCCGATTGGTCCGCACCGGCCGGGCGATAACCTCGAACTCACCATCCGCCACAGGTGCGGCGAAATTGACCGTCAGCGACACGGGTTCACCCAGCAGTTGCTCGTGGCAAAGCACCCCATTGAGCAGCGTCGCCCCGGTGGTGCCACCGAAGGGCCCGACCATATTGGCATAGGCCGGGCTGGTGGCGCCCCGCCATCGCCCGGTACCGGTTGGTGTCAGGGCAATGGCCTGGTCGAGGGGATGAACAGGGGTCTTGTTGTCAGTCATGGTGGCCTCGTACGCAGATTGAAGGTTGACCGGGGAGCCGGATCTTGACGGCAATAGTTGCATATACAATACTTGCAGCTACAAATACTATCCGGAGCCTCCCATGACCGTCAAATCCCCGGTAACCGAAAAGGCCAGGCCACAAGGCTGCACCAACTACCGCATACGGCAGCTGATGCGGCAGGTGTCCCAGTTCTACGATGCCGAACTGGGGCAGGCCGGGCTGAAGGGCACCCAGTATGCGCTGATGGCCCATGTCATCCAGCTGGGGCCGTTGCGCCCGGGGGATCTCGCGAAGGCCATGAAAATGGACGCGTCCACCCTCACCCGTAACCTGAAGCCGCTGCTGGATGCCGGCTGGCTCTCCCGGTCTCCCGGTCCGGATGGCCGCAGCCGGAGCATTGCCATCACCGACGCCGGCCGGGACAAGTGGCGCCAGGCCAGGGAACACTGGAAGCGGGCCCAGCAGCGCATCAACGGGATGCTCGGTGAAGACCGGGTCATGGCGTTGCACAGCCTGATCGACGAGTCCCTCGACCTGCTCGCACCCCACGAGCCGACCGGGGCAGACTCATGACCGCCTCCGCACCGGGGACAGCCCCGCCAGCCACCATGACACGTACCGAACAGATGCTCAGTCGGCCGGCGCTGCCTCTTATCCTTGCCATGGCCGCCCCCAATGCCATCGCCTTCCTGGTGCAGGGTACCGTGAGCATGACCGAAGTCTGGTTCATCGGGCACCTCGGTACCGCAGCACTGGCGGCCATTGCCCTGATGTTCCCGGGGCTGATGCTGATGCAGATGCTCGCTAACGGCGCCATCGGGGGTGCGTTGAGCAGTTCAGTGGCCCGGGCACTGGGCCGGGGTCGCAAGGACCAGGCCGAGGCGCTGATCTGGCATGGCATCGTGATAGCGGTGGCTGCGGGCGGTTTGTTCTGGCTGCTGTGGTGGCTTGGCGGTGCGGCGCTGCTCAATCAGCTCAACGTCACCCCGGCAGTAATCGGCGACGCGCTTCTCTATGGCCATATCCTGTTTGGTGGCAGTGTCGCCCTCTGGCTTATGGGTATTATTGCCGCGGTTTATCGGGGCATGGGCGAGATGCGCTTTCCTGCCGTGGTGATGGTACTGGGTGCCTTTATCCAGATCCCCCTGTCCGGCGCGCTGATCCTGGGCTGGGCAGGGCTGCCGCAGCTTGGTGTAGCTGGCGCGGCGGTTTCCGTGGTGGCGACCATGGGCCTTATGGCAGCAATACTCCTGGGCAGGCTGACTGGCTGCAGCCAGGTGTTACGCCTGCACCTGTCCGGGATTGCCCTGCAGCGGGCACTGTTCGCAGATATCTTTCGGGTCGGGGCACTGGCCTCGCTCTCCCCGGTACTGACCGTGCTGGCCATCGCTGCGGTGAACGTGATTGTCAGCGGGTTCGGCGCGTCTGCCCTCGCCGGCTATGGCATTGCCGCCCGGCTGGAATTTCTGTTGATTCCGATGGTGTTCGGCATTGGCGCCGCCATGACTGCCATTGTTGGCACCAATGTGGGCGCCGGGCAGGTAGCAAGAGCCGAGCAGGTGGGCTGGACCGGAGGCGCACTTGCGGCGGCACTGACGGGAAGTATCGGCCTGTTGCTGGCAATCGCGCCGGGGCTCTGGGTTGGCCTGTTTACCGATGATCCGGTAACCTTCACCGCCGGTGCCCGCTTCCTGAAGATTGTGGGTCCGGTGTTTCTGTTTCAGGGCCTGGGGCTTGCCCTGTACTTCGGCTCACAGGGGGCGGGCTTTATCCAGTGGCCGGTATTCGCTGCCCTGGTCCGGTTTGTAGTGGCCATTGGCGGCGCCTCACTGGCCGCTTACGGGTTCGGATTGGGGCTGGATGCGGTCTATGCCTGTATCGCCACCGGTATGTTGCTGTTCGGCGCCATTACGGCCAGTGCGCTCCGCCTTGGCGCCTGGCGCCGGGCCTCTCCTGCCCACTGACAGCCCAGGCGCAGAAAAGCCCGCCGGCCGGCCCGACTCGGGCCGGCGCGCCTTGTTGCCCCCACGCCCTTACCCTATGCTCACCTATTAACCTGACAATTCCGACGACTTCTCAACCCTTAACCCGAGGTGCAGCCATGAAACTTGCTACCCTTGCCAAACCCGGCGGACTCGATCAGCTAAAAGTCACCATAGGCGCGGAACCCGGTGACCCCGGCCCCGGCGAAATACGGGTGCGGATTTACGCCAGTTCCCTGAACTACCACGATTACTCGGTGGTGGCCGGTCGCATTCCCACCGACGATGGCCGCATTCCCATGTCAGACGGTGCCGGTGTGGTGGAGGCTGTCGGCCCGGAAGTGAATGACTTTCAGGTGGGCGACCATGTCGTTTCGACCTTCTTCCCCCAGTGGCTGACCGGCCCTGCGTCCATAGCAAATTTCAGCACAACCCCGGGCGACGGGGTCGATGGCTATGCCCGGGAGCTCGTCGTGGCGCCGGAAAGCGCCTTTACCCTCGCCCCGAAAGGCTACAGCCACGCCGAAGCCGCCACCCTGACCACCGCCGGCCTGACCGCCTGGCGTGCCCTGGTGGTCAACGGTGGCCTGAAAGCCGGAGATACCGTGCTCACGCTCGGTACCGGCGGCGTGTCCATCTTTGCCCTGCAGTTCGCAAAGATGATGGGGGCGAATGTCATATCAACGTCGTCGTCTGATGAAAAACTGGAGCGGCTGCGCACGATGGGAGCCGACCACACCATCAACTACAAGTCGACGCCCGAATGGGGCCAGCGCGTGCTGGAGCTGACCGATGGCCAGGGCGTGGAGCATGTGATCGAAGTGGGCGGCCCGGGCACCCTCCCCCAGTCCATTGATGCGGTCTGTATCGGCGGTCACATCTCACTGATTGGCGTGCTCACCGGTCGGGCCGGGGAGGTACCGACGGCAAAGCTGATGGCAAAACAGGCCCGCCTGGAAGGCCTGATTGTTGGCAGCCGCGCCCATCAGCAGGACATGGTACGGGCCATCGAAGCCAACGACCTGCACCCGGTTATCGACTGCTCCTTCGCGCTGGATCAGATCGCGGACGCTTTCCGCCATGAAGAGGCCGGCAAGCACTTCGGCAAGATCTGCCTGGACGTCTGACCTCAAATGCCCTCTGACTGCCCCACACTTGCCAACCGGCGCGCAGCTGACTTTACTTGTTGGAAAGCTGAACGTGCCGGCTGGCCGCCCGACACACAGGGAGGCCAGGACACGGCGGCTCCAATGGGAACCATTCAGAGGGACCTGGATAATGAAACGCATCGCAATCTGTTTCGACGGCACCTGGAACCGGCCGGAGGAAACCCTCGGAGAGGACTTTCCCACCAACGTGCTGCAATTCGCCCGTGCCATTCGCCCCCGGGATGACATCGGTAGGGAGCAGGTGGTGTTCTACGACTGGGGCATTGGCTCCTACCATGACGAACTCCGGGCCGGCTGTACCGGCTACGGCCTGGAAAAGAACGTCATGGATGGCTACCGCTTCCTGGTCCACAACTACGAGCCCGGTGACGACATCTACCTGTTCGGCTTCAGCCGCGGTGCCTATACCGCCCGCAGCCTGGCGGGCATGATCAACAACTGCAGCATCCTGCAAAAGCGTCACGCCAACCGTATTCCTGAAGCCTTCAAGCTTTACAAAACCCGCAAGCACAAGCCCAACGGCGATCATTCCATGGCCTGGAAACGAAAATATTCAGTGGAGGAGCGCACACCTGTCCGCTTCATCGGCGTGTGGGACACCGTCGGTGCCCTGGGGCTGCCCTTCACTTTCTTTGGGATGATCAAGGACAAGGACCTGTTTTACGATCGGGAAATCGGCAGCAACATCAGAGTGGCCCGCCATGCCCTGTCACTGGATGAACAGCGGGAGGATTTCGAACCCACCCTCTGGGAACCCGGGTCCGGTGCCGACCTCGAGCAGGTCTGGTTTGCCGGTGTGCACTCGGACGTAGGGGGCGGTTACGGGCCGGACAGGGAAGGCAGGATACTGGCCGACATTCCCTTGCGGTGGATGTCCCGGGAGGCAGAGAAACAGCAACTGGCATTCCACGACACCCTGCCTGAGACACTTCACCCGGCGGCGGAACAGCACAATGAGTACAAGGGCAAATACCGGCTGCTGGGCAAACTGGTACGGGAGATACCCGCTCCGGAGAGGATTCCCACCCGTCTGCATGACAGCGTGAAGAAACGGTACGAGAGTGGCTACCGCAGTGAAGCGATTGAGCGGTTTGTGAAGCAGCACGGTGAGTGGCCACCACTGTGGCAGTCCTGAGTGCAACGGCTGCCTCACCACCATGCCACCCGTGGGCGCACCAACCACTATGGCCCTCCTGCCAACCCGCGCCAGTGTCCCGTCTGGCAGCCCCGGCGCTGTTTGACTATGTTTCAGGGAGGGCACCGGGAGTCTGCGGTGCATGACAGCCCCTGAGCCGGCCTGAGCCTTCGCCCCTGGTCAAGGGGCTGACCCGGGTCAGACCGGCCCCATCCATGCCGGCGGAAGGACCGCTCGATCATGCCAAAGGCATTGGCCAAAACCCTGAAATGGGGGGCGGCAGGCTTAATCGTTTTGCTCGTCATTGCGATACTCGCAGTCGAGCTGATCCCCTGGAACTTCCTGAAACCTCCGATCACCGACCGTGTGGAGTCGGCCACCGGGCGGGAACTCGAGATACGGGGTGACATAACTCTCGGGCTGCTGCCCCGACCTCACATGACATTCGAGGATGTGGTCTTCGCCAATACGGACTGGGCGGAGGATGCTGCCATGGCCGCAATAGCGCGACTGGAGGTCGTTCCCTCGCTGCGCAGCCTGGTTCGGGGCGAACCGTTGATTGAGCACCTCGCTATAACGGAACCGGAGCTGGACCTCCAGGGCCGGGATGGGGCGCCCGGAAACTGGGTTCTGCCGGCAATGACAAAGGACCAGCATGAGGAGAGCGCCGACAAAGCTGCAAAAGCCGGAACGGCCAGCGACAGTGGCTCCCCGGTCGAAATCCGCGAAATCACCGTAACCGACGGCCTGGTCCGGTACCAGCCAGCGGATAGCCGGGACGTACACCGGCTCGCCCTGACTTCACTCACGGTGACCGAAGATCAGCTGTCGGCAGAGGGTGAGCTCACACCAGCATCCGGAGAGCCCTCCACAAGCCTGCCGTTCAGCATCGAATCCGGACTCACTACGGGCTATACCGACAACGAATGGACCCTGAATGACCTGGAGGCAAGCCTGGCCGACATTCAGCTGGACGGCAGTATGGGACTGGATCTGGGCGAGGGACCACCCGTGCTCAGCGCCGATCTCCACGCCCCGGTTCTGGACGTCCCAGACATATTGGCCAGGCTGCCGGAATCCGGGGAACAGGAGGACACCCGGGAGCTGGCGATACCGGCTCTGCCCGAAATGGCCGGCAACCTGCAACTGAACGTCGACAGGATCATCCTGCCAGATACCACCGTGGATCAGGCCGAAGCCCGCATCACCATGGGCGGGCAGACGATGACACTGGAGCCCCTGAAGTTTGAGGTGGCAGACGGCGAGGTTGAGGTATCCGGGGCTTTGACCAGCACCGTCGAAACGGTATCGGGCGAAGCCCGGGCACAATTGCAGGCTCTCGACCTCCATGACTTCGGCGTGGGCGACCAGCCCGGCCACAGGCTTACCGCCGATCTGGACCTTGCGCTGGCAGAGACTGCCAGGACCCCGGCCCTGGAACCCCGGCGATTACTCAACAACATCAACATCCGGAATGGGACCGCGAACTACCGGACCACCGGACAGGACGAGACCAGTGACCTCGACCTGTCGCTGGCCATGGACGCCCGGCAATCCGGACCGGTGCTTTCTGTAGAGGGGGAGTTTCAGAACGAACCGCTAACGCTGGCCATTGAGGGAGCGCCCCTGGCCAAGCTGGCGGAGGGTCTGGCGGAGTATCCGTTGCAGGCCCGGGCCAGGTCTGGTCAGCTGCGCGCCGGGGCGGATACCCGGCTGGGCGCCCTGCTCAATCCCGGCACCCTCGCCGCCGACCTCACCCTGTCCGGTGACAGCGCCCGGATGCTGAAACGCTGGATCGGTCCGGTGGTGCCCAGGTTGCCGGCGTTCGATCTGGCCGGACGGCTCGAGCGGGAACAGCAACGCTGGTCCGTCACCGGGCTGGGGGGGACCATCGGCGCCAGCAACCTGACCGGTGATGTGCACTACCAACATGGCGAACGGCCACAGGTCAGAGTGGCCCTGGATAGCGATCGCCTCGAGATTGCCCAGTTCATGAACGACGACGGTGACGGCACGCCTAAAGACGACGCCAGCGAGAGCACGGAAAACAACGGCGACGGCTCGCTGACGGTGCTGCAGGACTTCGACGGTGGGCTGGAGCTTGCCGTGGACACGCTGGTGCCCCCGGACGGCCCCTCGCTGGATCGATTCCAGACCAACATGACCCTCAACGCAGGCAAGCTCAACATAGAGCCATTGGCATTTCACGTCGCTGGCGGAGCGCTGACCGCCAGCACCGACCTCAACGCCTCCGATGTGCCGGCGTCCGGTACGGTCACTGTGCAGCTTGACGACATTGCCCTGGGCCAGCTGGGCGACACTTTCTCCGGGCTCGAGGACCGGCTGGGGCTGCTCTCCGGCGAGCTGAACCTGGCCATTACCGGATCGCTGCCCGAGGGTCGTCGGGATGACCTGCTACTGCCGGCTGTGGGACGGGTCGATTTCGAGCCTTCGACGCTACACTTCCGGGACCGGGAAGCGGGCTCGGACATCACACTGGAGCTGGAGACCCACGGCCGGGAGGCTGCCGAACAGCGATTTCACATTGATGGCGAAGGCCAGTACGACGACCAGCCCTTCTCCCTGCGCTTCCGGGGCGATCCGTTGCTGGATGCCCGGGACCCGGACCGTCCCTACGGGCTGCGCCTGTCCACCGATGTGGTGGCTACCCGGATTGTGGTTGAGGGTTCAATGCTACAGCCACTGGCACTGCGCGGCCTGGACCTGGGTCTGTCCGTCGAGGGGCCGGACCCGCAGCGGCTCAGCCGCCTGCTGGGCATACCGATGCCGCAGCTGCCGCCTTACTCGCTCTCCGGCGACCTCTCCCTTGAAGAGCAACAATGGGTCGTCTCCAATATCACCGGCCAGGCGGGAGAAAGCGACCTGGGCGGCCGGATCGCATTGGACACCCGGCAGCGCCCGCCTCACATTGAAGCCGACCTGTCGTCAGAGTCCCTTGTCCTCCGCGACCTTGGCGGACTGGTGGGTACAGAACCCGAAGCCTCCACGGAGGACGAAAGCCAGGCCAAAGCAGACGGAGACGAAAAGGTTCTGCCTGACGAACCCCTGGTTACCCCCAACTGGGACAACGTATCCGCCGATGTCCGCTACCGGGCGGCATCGGTGACGGCGGCAGACATTCCCCTCAGCGATGTGGAAATCGATTTCCGGCTGGAAGACGGGCACGCCCGGTTTGAGCCGGTACGCTTTGGCGTCGGCGACGGCCAGGTGGACTTCAACCTCAACCTCGACTCCACCACAACGCCACCGGAAGGCACACTTCAGCTGGAGGCACGGCAGGTGGACCTGCAGCAGGCACTGCGCAACTGGGATCTGGCGGACGACAGCGTCGGTACCGTGGCTACCCAGGGCAAATTCTGGGTGACCGGCGCCACCATGGCGGAGCTGCTGGCATCGGCCGACGGCGGGCTTGTGGTGCTGATGGTGGAAGGGAAACTGGATGCAATGCTGGTAGAGCTGGCGGGGCTCGACGCCAGCCAGTCGTTCCTGAGCTGGATCAATGCCCGCGACCCCATTCCCATCCGCTGCGCCTATGGCGATCTGCAGGTCCGGGACGGCGAAGGTAGTATCGATACCCTGGCGGTCGATACCGACGATACCACCTTTACCGGAACCGGCACGGTGGATATCAATACCGAACAACTGGACGTTACTATCCTGGCCCACCCCAAGGATGTCAGTGTTTTCTCGGCCCGTACGCCTCTTCACCTGGGCGGTACGTTCAGCAATATGGAGGTCGGGCTCCACGAAGGGGAGCTGGCCATGCGCGCCGGGGGCAGCGCCGTCCTCGCGGCCCTGGCGACACCCGTTGCAGCCCTGCTGCCGCTGCTCGACCTGGGCACCGGCGACGACGTGCCCTACTGCGACGGACTGGTACGCCGCTCCCGGAAAGCCATTGACGGGAGTAACGACAACGGAGACCACAATGATGAAAGCTGACCGACGTTACCTGATCCTGGCCGCCTGCCTTCTGGCTGGCTGCGCCACAACCGACAGCGGCCAGTTCAGCGAATCCTCTTCCCAGGACACCTCTGCGGAAGTCCGCCTTAAGTCCGTGCTGCTGGAAGACGATGACATTGCCGGCTCCGCCATTGATGTCACCATCGACGGGGAGCGCATTGTACTCGAAGGCTTCGTGGAAGATGACAGCCAGCGACAACGGGCGGAACAACTGGTCCGGGAGCACGGCGATGTCAGTGACGTGGATAACCGGATCGAGGTGAAGTGACATAGCCTCCTGACACAAGACACCCCGGATATCCCGTGTCAGCCTCGGGTGATCACCATCACAGGGGACCTCCCATGAATTTTGATTACACCGACAAGGTCCGGGGTCTGCAGGAAAAGCTGCAGGCCTTTATGGACGAACATATCTATCCCAACGAAACCGCCATCATTGAAGAAATCCGTTCGCTTGGGCCCTACAAGGTGTCTCCGAAACTGGAGGACCTCAAGGTTCTTGGCCGGGAGTCGGGACTGTGGAACCTGTTTCTGCCGGAATCCGAGCATGGTGCCGGGCTTACCAACCTGGAATACGCTCCCCTGTGCGAGATCATGGGCCGGGTGGCCTTTGCGCCGGAAGTCTTCAACTGCAGCGCACCGGACACCGGCAATATGGAAGTGCTGGCCCGCTACGGCACCGATGAGCAAAAGAAAACCTGGCTGGAACCGCTGCTGGAGGGCAAGACCCGCTCCTGCTTCGCCATGACCGAGCCGGCAGTAGCGTCAAGCGATGCCACCAATATCCAGTCTTCCATTACCCGGGATGGCGACGAGTACGTCATCAATGGCCACAAGTGGTTCAGCTCCGGTGCCACCGACCCACGCTGTTCCCTGTTTATCTTCATGGGCAAGACCGACCCGGACAACCCGGACCGGCACAAGCAGCAGTCCATGATCATAGTGCCCCGGGATGCCGAGGGCGTGGAGATTGTGCGGCCCCTGCCGGTGTTCGGCTACGACACCCTGGATCGGGTCACCGAGGTGAAATTCAACAATGTGCGGGTGCCCGCCAGCAACATGTTGCTGGGTGAAGGCCGTGGTTTCGAGATTGCCCAGGGGCGCCTGGGACCGGGCCGTATCCACCACTGCATGCGCCTGATCGGCCTGGCCGAGCGGATGCTGGAGCAGATGTGTCAGCGCACACAACAGCGGGTAACCTTCGGCCAGCCGGTGTCCACCCAGACCGTCACCCTGGAGCGGATTGCCGAGTCCCGCATCGCCATCGAGCAGGCCCGCCTGCTGACCCTGAAAGCCGCCTACATGATGGATACCGTGGGCAACAAGGTAGCGAAGGCGGAAATTGCCATGATCAAGATCGCCGCCCCCAACATGGCCTGCAAGGTTATCGACTGGGTCATGCAGGCCCATGGCGGTGCCGGGGTGATCAACGACCACGGCATCGCAGCGGCCTATGCCGTGGCCCGTTTCCTGCGTATTGCCGATGGCCCGGATGAGGTCCATCGCAACCAGCTGGGCCGACTGGAGCTGAAGAAGCATCCCATAGCCAGTCAGTAACATCGCTCCATGCGAAAAGGCCCGCTACCAAGGCGGGCCTTTTTGTTCACCGGTCACCAGAACTCAGCGATTCTTCCACACCGGGGCACGCTTCTCCGCAAAGGCGCGCGAACCCTCGATGGCATCCTCGGACTTCATCACCGGTGCGATCAGCTCGGCCTGGCGATCGAACATCTCGTCCAAAGACCAGTCCTGCTGCTGGGCGATCACATTCTTGGTCGCCTTCAGTGACATGGGCGCATTGACAGCGATGGCGCGGGCCAGTTCCAGGGCGCCGGACATGGCCTCACCCGCATTGACCAGCCGATTGATCAGCCCCAGGTCATACATCCGCTGGGCGTCCGCCATATCACCGGTCAGTGCGAGTTCCATGGCTACCCGGTAAGGCAGCTGACGGGGCAGGCGCAGCAGGCCACCAGCACCCGCTGCCAGGCCACGCTTCACTTCCGGCAGGCCGAACTTGGCGTTGTTGGCGGCGACAATCAGGTCGCAACTGAGGGCCAGCTCGCAGCCACCGGCCAGGGCATAGCCCTCAATGGCAGCGATCACCGGCTTGCTCAGTTTTGCCTGTACGAAACCGGCGAAGCCCTTGTCATCAGTGACAACCTTCTCACCGGCCACAAAGGCCTTCAGGTCCATACCGGCACAGAAGGAGCCGCCGGCACCGGTCAGGATCAGCACGCGTACGTCGTCCCTGGCTTCAAGCTCGTCCAGGGTCTTGTCCATGGTTTCGGCAACCGCCTGGTTGATGGCGTTCTTTGCTTCCGGACGGTTCAGGGTAATGATGGCAACGCCATCTTCGACGTTCAGTTCGATCACGCTCATGATTGTTTCTCTTGTTATTGACGGGAAGTGATATCTCATCACGTCGTAAACCACCACGCCTCGGTCAAACCGACGATCTTTCCCCTACATCAATGCAACCGAAAACCCGCCATCGACCACCAGGTTGGTGCCGCTTACATAGGCGCCGGCATTACTGCACAGATACAGCACCGAGTAACCGATATCTTCAGGCTCACCCAGACGCTTGACGGTGGTTTTCTCGACAATGCGCTTCTTGGTATCGACGTCAAAGGCATCCGCCAGCTTGGTCTGGATGACGCCGGGCAGGACGGTGTTGACCCGGACGCCTTCCCCGCCGAACTCGAGGGCGAATGACCGGCTCATGCCGATCAGGGCGGTCTTGAGGGTGGAATAGAGGCTCAGCATCCGGTCCGGGTGCAGGGCAGCAACGGAAGCCAGGTTGACGATACTGCCACCACCCTTGGAGCGCATCAGTCGCACGGCTTCCACCGACATGAACCAGTAGCCCCTCAGGTCCACCTCGACGGTCTTGGTGAACAGGCCCACCTCCGTGTCCTCAATGGTTCGCCAGGGGCTGAGCACAGCGTTGTTGACCAGGATATCCAGGCCACCATGTTCCTCTTTCAGCCAGGCAGACATGGCTTCAATGTCCTCCATACGGCCGATATGGCAGGCACGCCCTTCCGCACTCAGCCCCTGCTGACGAAAGCCGGCAGCAATCGCTTCGCACTCATCCTGCTTGCGGCTGCTGATAATTACATGGGCACCTGCCTGGGCAAGCACACGGGCGGTCGCTTCGCCAATACCCATGGTCGACCCGGTAACCAGGGCCACCTTACCCTCCAGGCTGAAGGCCGATGCCAGTTCCGGTGGTAGCTGTGCGGTCATGGTTTTCCCCCTTGATGAAAGCAGCTTGTTGTTGCCGGGATGACGTGGGCGGCCTGTTGGCTCACTGATGGAACCTCACGCTGGCCTTCCCCGGCGTAATGACTTCTCCGGCCTCATTCACAATGGCCAGCTCGACGTCGACCTCACTGTCGGCTTCCCGGACTTCCGTTATGCGCCCACGGGCGCGCAGCGTTTCTCCGATATAGGCCGCCTTCCGGTTGCTGTATTCAAAGCCCGAGAGGGCGCCATCTGTGCCCACCCACTCCAGCACCAGCTGGGTCAGGAAATCCCCCTGCAGCGGGCCGTCAATCACGATGCCAGGGTGGCCCTCCTCCCCGGTGGTGTAGGGGTGGTCATAATGGATCCGGTGGTGGTTCCAGATGGCGGCGTTGTACATGAACAACTGCACCTCATCCGGCTTGAAAGCCCGCTCCGGTAATGGGTCGCCGACATGAACCCGCGATAGCTTCATGGTTACCTCGCAATGCGGGTGGAGCGCTCCGTCATGACCGGCTCCCCCGCTTCGGTTTCAACACGGTTCTCAACCACCGCAAAGATCAGCGGCCCCTGCGCCCCTTCCTTTTCGAACAGGTCCAGCAGTGTCTGGCGGGACACCAACACATCGCCGGGATAAATGCCCCGGAACCAGGTCTGCTGCGTGCCCCCGGCCATCACCCGCTTTAGGGGCAGTTCCGGCACCAGCCCGGTGTCCGGTGGCAGGCCATCATGGCCCAGCTGCTCCCGCGGCAATATGGGCAGGAAAAGTCCAAACAAAAACATGGGGGGCGCCTCGTCCCCATCGATAAACCGTTGCAGGCGCTGGCCGGTCGCGGCCGAGTATTTGCAGATTTCGCGGCGGGTCACTTCTGCACGGACGGGGGGTAATTGGCGCCCGACCGCTGCCTTGAGTTCCGATGTCAGCAACGCCATGGTTAAACTCCTCAATGGTCCAGTCCGAGACGGGATCTGGCTTCTGCATCCAGTTTTCGGAAATCGATCTTGCCCTCAGGCGTCACCGGCCAGGCTCCTTCCCATTCGAGAAATTCCTGCGGTATCTCGTAGATCGCCATAACGCCTTTACAGGCCTCCCGGATGTCCCGGGTTGAACCAAGGGCGTGTCCGGCCCGGGGCCTGACAAAGGCAACGATCTTCGAGCCCCAGTAATCGTCCGGCACACCAATGGTCTTGACGTCATCGAACGCTTCCTGGAACACCTCAAGCAGCAGGTTGGTCACCCGCACGGTAGAGACGTTCTCCCCACCGGTTTTCAGCACGCCACCGAGCCGGCCAAGGAAGGTGATATAGCCGTTATCGAAGGTGCCGTAATCGCCGCTGTGGAAGTAGCCTTCCTCGTCAAAGGACTGCCGGGTTTCTTCTTCCTGGCGATGGTAGCCCCGAAACAGGAAGGGGCTGCGGTAACAGATTTCCCCTGGCTGGCCCTGAACCACCCGGTCACCGGTTTCAAGGTCCTTGATAACCACTTCAACCCCGGACAGTGGCCGGCCATGGGTGTACTTCTTGATGCGGTAATCCATGCAGTCATGTTCCGCCAGGGAAACCAGCGGGCCGTTCTCGGTCTGGGCATAGAGATTGTTGATGGTTGCGCCTTCCGGGCACATCTCCTTGACCAGGTCGTAGCTTCGGGGCTCACCGGCAAGCACCGCCTTGGAGATGGTGAAGTCATACCCGGCGAAACCCGGTACACGGAACAGTCCCTGCCAGTGGGAGTCGAACCCGAAGGTCGCCGATACCTTGTACTTGTCGATGATTTTCAACGCCTGTTCCGGCCGGAACTGCTCCATCAGGTGCAGTGTGCTGCCGGCCAGGGTGAGGCTGAGGTTCAGGCCGAACAAACCGCTGTTGTGATAGAAGGGACTGAGATTGATGTAGGAATCCTCCGCCTGGTAACAAAGGTTCCTGGCACCGAAATGGGCCGTCGCCAACGGGGGCCGATGGTCCCAGAGGGCGCTCTTGGAGAGCCCGGTGGTACCGGAGGTCTGGCACATGAACTGGATATCGGTGGGGCGACTCTCCCTGATCAGCCGGTCGAATGTCCCCTGGTCCCAGTCCGCACCACGCTGTTCCAGGTCACTGAAATCCAGGAAACCTTCATGGCGCAGCTGCTGGCGGCTCAGGCACACCATGTGAGTAAGTGCAGGAATTGCCTCGGAGGAAACCCCCTCCCCTTCAACCCGCAGGTCAGGAATTGACTCTTTCAGTGTGCGAATATAATCCCGGTCAGCATAGTGATCGACTGTAACGATCACCCTGGGATTGTTACGGGGCAACACACCCTGGAATTCAAGCACGCCCCACAGCAGGTTCAGGGGATTGATAACGGCTCCCAGCTGAAGCGTCGCAAAGTAAAGGCACGCAAACTCCGGCGTCGGGCTGGGCAATACGGAGACCACATCCCCCTTGCCTACACCAAGACTGATCAAACCCTGGGACAACCGGTTAATTCGTTCCTGCAGGACGCGATAGGTAATCTCCTCACCCTCGAAAACGATGGCAACCTTCTCCGGCTGAGCAGCACAGACTTCGGCAAACAGCGCCTGGGTTGTGCTGTTGTACCAGCGATGGTTGAGAGATCTCTCCGCGAGTGTCATGGGGCACTCCGTTACCAGGTCGATGGGGGGATCAAGGGAAGGACATATGGATGCGTCGTAACTGCTCCCAACCATCCCGACCTTCAAGTTAACAGCCGGAAGACAGCCACACTTGTGCCTACTGGCTGTCTGAGAGGCCCGCCCGGATTCAAAGCAAAACATTTGGATGCTGAACGATTCATAGCCACCTGACGCAAGTCACAGGCAGATCAACCTCCCTATTCTGGCCCAACAGCTGAAGGAGAATTCCAATGGTGAAGCTGATTTTCTGCCTGCGACGAAAACCGGGGATGTCCCCGGAAGCGTTCCGGGAGTACTGGGCCAACCAACATGCGCCCCTGGTGCAGAAACATGCCCAGGCCCTTGGCATCCGGCGCTACGTTCAGAGCTACACCCTTTCCGCCCCCCAGTTCTCGAAGATTGCCGAAGCCCGTGGCGCACCGGAGGCGTTCGATGGCGTTGCGGAATTGTGGTTTTCGGACTTGAATGAAATGGCAGAGAAAGGTGCGTCGCCCGAAGGCAGGGCCGCTGGCAAGGCACTGATTGAAGATGAGGCCCGTTTTATCGACCTGTCCCGGTCACCCCTGTGGATTTCGGAAGAACGGGAATTCATCGGCGACGAGGCCTGACAATAACGACACAACAATAACAACCCATAACCGACTGGCGCGATAACAATAATGACAACAATCCATCAAGACCCGATAGTCACAGGCGTCCCCACTGGCTCACTGAGCTCGGTGGTAGCCCCGTTCTGAGCGAACCCGGTTCCTGATCCCCGGGCACCCAGGTGCCCGGATGGAACGCATAACAAAGCAAAGACGGGGGACAGGCTGTGCTCAACGAATTCCTGCAACTGATACTCAGTGGTATCGCCATTGGCTGCGTGTATGGCCTGGTGGCACTGGGCTTTGTGCTAATCTACAAGGCCACGGAAGTGGTGAACTTTGCCCAGGGCGAACTGATGATGTTCGGTGCGTTCGTTGCACTGACCATGGGCGGACTGCAGTTCATGCCCTTCTGGCTGAGTGTGATCCTGGCTGTGCTGGCCATGGCCCTGATTGGCGGCGCGGTAGAGCGGGCCGTGATACGGCCGGTTCTCGGGCAGCCGATTTTCTCCATCGTGATGATCACCATTGGCCTCGGCTTCTTTGCCCGGGGGCTCGCCAGTCTCATTCCCGGCTGGGGCACCCTGACCCACCGCTTGCCCACTCCCTATGCAGACCAGACCGTTGCCTTCGGTGAGCTGGTACTGTCCGCCGGCCACCTGATGATTATCCTGGTGACTGCGGTGCTTTGCGTACTGCTATTCGCCTTCTTTCGCTTTACCCGTATGGGGGTGGCCATGCAGGCGATATCCCAGAACCAGCTTGCGGCCCACTACATGGGCATTCCGGTGGCCAGGGTCAATACGCTTATCTGGTGCATCAGCGCTGCCGTCGCTGCTATCGCGGGCATTCTGCTGGCTCCGATCACCTTTGTTCACGCCAACATGGGCCTCATTGGTCTCAAGGCGTTCCCCGCTGCGGTCATCGGAGGGTTCGGCAGTATTCCCGGGGCCATCGTTGGCGGACTGATCATCGGCATCGTTGAGGCCGTTTCTGGTCGCTATCTGCCAGACGGCATCAAGGATGTTTCAGCCTACGTGGTGCTGCTGGCGGTTCTGATTATCCGACCAAACGGTCTGTTTGGTGAAAAACTGACCAAGAAAGTCTAGG
This sequence comes from Marinobacter sp., assembly GCF_041690615.1. Lineage (GTDB taxonomy): Bacteria > Pseudomonadota > Gammaproteobacteria > Pseudomonadales > Oleiphilaceae > Marinobacter. The sequence continues at coordinate 221,543 of NZ_JAWLGY010000001.1, read as the reverse complement.
GCGGGCTGACTGATGCGATTTTTATTCAAGACGTCATACAACCAGGACATCCGCCTGTTCAAGGACCGGATCACCATGGGCTGGTACCTGGCCCTGGGTGTCGTGTTGTTAGTCCTGCCCCTGTTACTTGGGGAGTACTATCTCTCGCAGGCCAGCTTTGTCCTCATCTATGCCATCGTTGGACTGGGGTTGATGCTGTTGTCCGGTTTTACCGGGCAGATTTCACTGGGGCATGCTGCGTTCCTTGCGGTGGGGGCCTACACCGAAGCCGCGCTGTCGGCCCGCGGCGTTCCGTTCCTGGTTTCGCTGCCCATGGCCATGGCCCTGTCTGCCGCAGCCGGACTGGTCGTGGGGCTACCGGCCCTGCGCCTGAAGGGCATCTACCTCGCCATTGCGACCCTGGCTTTCGGCTTTATTGTCGAGGTCACCCTGCAGCAGTGGGAGAGTGTGACGGGTGGCTCCATGGGCCTGCTTCTCGAGCCGGTGACACTGCTTGGCGTTTCCCTGGACTCGGAATCCGGTTTCTATTACCTGGCACTGGCCCTGACTGGCCTGACCCTGCTGATCCTGAAAAACCTGTTGAGAAGTCCCACCGGCAGGGCCTTCGTGGCAATCCGTGACTCGGAAATCTCGGCCCGCAGCATGGGTATCGGCCTGGCCCGCTACAAGACCCTGGCGTTCGTCATCTCGGCCGCCATAACCGGCCTGGCCGGCGCCCTCTACGCCCACAAGCTCCAGTTCATTTCGCCGGAGCAATTTGGCGTCTTCGTTTCCATTGAACTGCTGATGATCATTGTGATCGGCGGCATGGGCTCGCTGCACGGCGCCTTTCTCGGGGCACTGTTCATGACCATGTTGCCGGAGTTTATCGCCATCTTACGGGAGTACCTGCCCTCCAGCCTCGCCTATCAACCGGGCCTGCAGCCCACCATCTTCGGGGCTATTCTGATTCTGTTCGTATTGCTCGAACCTGCCGGACTCTATGGACGCTGGGTAAAGGTACGCACCTGGTTCCAGCTCTTCCCGCTCTATCGCAAGGGACTGATGAAGCGGGAAAAAAGTTACGTTAAATCGGACCGGCTGAGCTAGGAGGACACCATGGCCTTACTGACGGTTGAAAACCTGTCCATGGAGTTTGGTGGCATCCGGGCCGTGGACGATGTGAGCTTCCGGGTCGGGGAGGGTGAAATCTTTACCATCATCGGTCCTAACGGGGCGGGCAAGACCACCATTTTCAACATGATCAGCCTGATCTACCGCAGCTCTTCCGGCCGCATCCGGTTCGATGGTAATGACCTGTCGGCCAGGAAGCCCCAGGACCTCACCCACCTGGGACTGGCCCGGACCTTTCAGAATATCGAGCTGTTCGAACATGAGACCTTGCTCCAGAACCTGCTGGTAGGTCGTCATTGCCATGCCCGCACCCGTCTCTGGCAGGAAATGCTGTTCACGCCCGCCACACGGCGGGCAGAGATCCAACACCGGGAAGCCGTGGAACAGGTGATCGACCTGCTCAATCTCCAGCATTACCGGGACAGCGTGGTGGGCAATCTACCCTATGGCGTCCAGAAGCTGATTGAACTGGGACGGGCATTGTGCGCCCGGCCCCGCCTTCTGTTGCTGGATGAGCCGTCTTCCGGACTCAACGTGGAAGAAACCGATGACCTGAGCTTCTGGATCGAAGACATCCGTAACCTGCTGGGCATTACCGTGGTGATGATCGAGCATGACATGCGCCTGGTCAGCCAAGTGTCAGACCGGGTCCTCGCGGTCAGCAACGGTCGTGTGCTGGCAGAGGGTACCGCCCGGGAAATCCAGGACAATCCGGCCGTTGCAGAAGCCTATCTGGGAACCCGGGAGGACGTCGCGTAATGACCGATACTGTGCTCGAGATCAAGAACCTGGAAGCGTCCTATGGTTCAGTGCAGGCCCTTCGGGGCGTATCCCTCAGCATACAGGAGGGAACCATATCCACCATCCTCGGGGCCAACGGGGCCGGCAAGACCACCATTCTTAAATGCATTTCCGGGATTGTTGACCCTCGCAAAGGCAGCATCCACTACCTGGGTCGGGCCATTGGTGGCAAACGGGCCGACCTGATCGTCCGTATGGGAATCGCCCACGTGCCGGAGGGGCGCCAGGTCTTCCCGCTGCTGTCCGTTCGCGAGAACCTCTGGCTCGGGGCCTATACCCGCACCAGCCGGGTCGAGGCCATAGAGGACCTGGAGGCGGTTTACCGCTACTTCCCGATACTCAAGGACCGGCAGAAGCAGGAAGCCGGCAAGCTCTCCGGCGGTCAGCAGCAGATGCTTGCCATAGGACGGGCCATGATGGCCCGCCCCGCCGTGCTGCTGATGGATGAGCCCAGCCTGGGGCTCTCCCCCAAGCTGACCGAGGAAATCTTCACCATTATCCGGCGCATCAACCGGGATTGGGGCACGACGATTCTTTTGGTTGAGCAAAACGCCAGCATTGCGCTGCAGACGGCCTCCTACGGCTATGTCCTTGAATCGGGACGCATCGTAATGGAGGGCCCCTGCGAAAAGCTGTTCCAGGATGAAGGGGTACAGGAATTCTACCTGGGCCAGAAAGAAGAAACCGGCGTCGAGCGACGCCGCTGGAAGAAGACTCGCAAATGGGCATGAAGACCGACAGCCAGGGGATGGACCGGGCGGTCCAGGCTTCTGGCCAACCAGGAGGTGAAGCCGGCATGCCGGATACCCAAGCCATGGCGATCGGGAACACCCGAACCGTTCCGGAAATGTTCCAGGCGGCCTGTGCAAAACGGGGAGCCGATATCCTGCTGCGCCAGAAGGAATTCGGTATCTGGCAGGAAGTCACCTGGCACGACGCCGAAAACATCGTCACGGACCTCGGCCTCGGACTGATCGCCCTGGGACTCGGCCCGGGGGACCGGGCGTCCATTCTGGCCAATACCGTGCGGGAGTGGCTCTACGCTGACCTCGCCATCCTCGGCGCTGGCGGAATCTGTTCCGGCATTTACCCCACAGACGCGGCCAGCCAGGTGGAATTCCTGATGCAGGACTCCGCCTCCCGCTTCATCTTTGTGGAGGACGAGGAGCAACTGGACAAGGTGTTCCAGGTTCGGCATGCCCTTCCCCTGCTGGCGAAGATTATCGTCTTCGACATGAAGGGGCTCCATGACCTTGACGACCCACAGGTGATGAGCCTGGAAGCTCTGCAGACCCTGGGACAGCAGCAGTCTCCTGAAACCCGGAAACTATGGTGGAGCCGGCAACGGGATATCCAGCCCGACGACACCGCGATACTGGTCTACACCTCCGGCACCACCGGCAAGCCCAAGGGTGCCGAGATCAGCCATCATAATATCCTCGCCAATGTCCGGGCCTGGCTGACGGCGGTGCCCATGTTTGAGGGTGATGAACGCATGGCGTTCCTGCCCATGTGCCATGTGGGTGAACGCATCGCTGGCTGCTATACCTCCATGCACGCAGGGGTTCGTCTGAACTTCGTGGAAAACTTCGAGACGGTGCCGGAAAACGTCCGGGAGATATCACCCACCATGGTCGGGGCTGTGCCCCGGGTATGGGAGAAGTTCTATTCGGCCATCCGTGTACAACTGGCAGAAGCCACGGCCCTGCAGCGTTTCTGCTACCGGCTTGCCATTGACGCCGGTCACCGGATGGCGGCCTGCCGGCTGGAAAATCGGAAACCCGGCCTTGGGCAGGCCCTGTGGTTCCGACTGCTGGACTGGCTGGTGCTCGGCAACGTCAAGCGCATGATCGGCATCGGCCGGGCGCGGGTACTGGTGACCGGTGCAGCGCCCATTTCTCCGGAGCTGATTCGTTGGTACCTGGCACTGGGCGTGGACCTGGTGGAAGGCTGGGGTCAGACCGAAACCTCCGGCTTTGCCACTGCCAACACCCCGGGGCAGTCCCGCCCCGGCACCGTCGGCAAGCCTATGCCGGGAGTGGAGATTCGCATTTCTGACGAGGGTGAGATCCTGGTCAGGGGCGACATTGTCTTCAAGGGCTACCTCAACCTGCCGGAAAAGACCGCCGAAACCATCAAGGATGGCTGGCTCCACACCGGTGACGTGGGCGAGCTGGATGACGACGGCTTCCTGAAGATTACTGACCGGATGAAGGACATCATTATCACAGCCGGGGGCAAGAACGTTACGCCCACCGAGATCGAAAACGAACTCAAATTCAGCCCCTACATCACCGATGCGGTCATTATCGGGGACGCCCGCCCGTACCTGACCTGCCTGGTGATGCTGGACCAGGACAATGCCGAGCACTTTGCCCAGGAGAATTCCATCCCCTTCTCCAGTTACGGCAGCCTGTGCCGGGCAGAGGAGATCGTAACCCTGATTTCCGAAGAAGTTGACAGGGTGAACCAGCGTTTTGCCCGGGTCGAGCAGGTCAAGAAATTCCGCATTATCGACAAGGCCTTGACCGCCGAGGACGAAGAACTGACTCCGACCATGAAACTGAAACGAAAGGTGATCAGCGAGAAATACAAGGAGCTGATCAACAGCATGTACTGACCTGGCAAGACCGCCGGGTCTTCTACCGAGCAACCGCCACTGACGTGGCAGGAGTACTGAACCATGACAACAACAAACGGTATCAAGCTCGCCTGTGCACTCACCGTAGGCCTGACCACCCTGGTCAGTCTGCCGGCCGGTGCCAGGACCCAGGGTGTCAGCGATGACCAGATCACCATCGGCACCATCCAGGACCTGAGCGGCCCACTGGCTGCCCTCAGTAAAAAATCCCTCGACGGGATGACCATGCGTGTTGACGAGATCAATGCCGCCGGGGGGATCAATGGCCGGGAGATACGGCTTGTCGTTGACGACCACGGCTACCAGCCACGCCGTGCCAAGCTCGCCGCTCAGCGCATGATTCAGCGTGACCGGATCTTCGCCATGATGGGTGTCATGGGATCTGCCACCGCCATGGCCACCATCCCCGAACTGACCAAGAACAACGTTCCCAGCCTGTTCCCCTTCAGCGCTGCCCGCCAGACCTATATCCCGATCAACGATCTGCAGTGGGCGTCAGTGGCAACCTACGACGGGCAGATGGAAGCCGGCATCCAGTACATGATGGAAGAGAAAACCTTCGAGCGCCCCTGCGCCATCTATCAGGATGATGAGTTCGGCACCGAGGTGCTCAAGGGCGCTGAAGCCGGGCTCGAGAAACTCGGCAAGGAAATGGTCGAAACCACGTCCTTCCAGCGGGGTTCCACGGACTTTTCTTCCGGTGTCGCCAAGCTCAGGGCAGCCGACTGCGACCTGGTTGTGATCGGTGCGGCCCTGCGTGAACCCGTAGGCATCATGAACGAGGCGCGGACACGGGGCTGGAGCCCCGCCTTCTTTGGCAGTGCAGCCTCCTACACCACCGAATTGCCAAAACTCGGTGGCGATGCTGTCGAGGGCTACTACGCCATGTCCGGCGTCGAAATTCCCTACGCAGAAAGCAGTGAGTCTGAGGATCTGCGCAAATGGGCAATCGCCTATGAAGAAAAGTTCGGCGCCGAGCCGGACGGATTTTCAGTGCTGGGTTACACCATGGTGGAACTGTTCAACCGGGCGGCCAGCGCCGCCGGTGATGACCTGACCGTGGACAGTCTCGTCGCCCAGTTGAAGCAGCTTGAGGCGCCGGACCTGTTCGGTGCTGATTACTACTTTGGCGAGGAAACCCGTAACGGCGCCGCCACCGCCAGCCTGTTCCAGGTGCAGGATGGCCTCTGGATCCGCCAGTCAGAACCACTCGATACACCATGACCCGGCCAGGCCACCAATTCAACCTTATACCTCACGGGAGGGCCTGATCATGTCCAAACAATTCACACAAAAACAGATTGATAACCTCACCCGCCCCTTCGAGGACCGTGCCCTGGAAGCACTAACGGAGGGCGACCTGAATGCTGTCCGGCACTGGCTGGACCAGATGGCCCAGGGCCATGCTGGCCTGGATGCCCTATCCGGCCATGCCCTGGCCCGCAAAATGGGCAAGCTGCGACAGGACTTTGGCGAGGCCGAAGCCCGCCGGCTGCTGGAGGAGATCGGCCAGCAGCTGATGAAAACCTGGCATGCCCAGTTACGTGAAGGCGACGAGAAAGGTGCCTTCGCGGACCTGGTCAGCATCTACCGGTACCAGGGGGACGCCCACCTCAACCCGCTCCGGGAAACCGACGACGAGGTCATTCTGGACCTGGCGCCTTGTGGCAGTGGCGGCAAGCTCGACCGGCAGGGGCTCCCCGATCGTCACCCGGACTGGTACGGGCGCTGGAGCGATGGAATCAGCACTTTCTGTCAGGGCTGCAAGGCCTGCCAGCGGGCCCTTAACGCGTCCCTTGGCGAAGACGTCTGGACCACCGAAAAGGGCGAGGACGGCCATTGCCGGATGCGTTTCCGCAAGCGTCGCAGTCAGGGAGGCAGGCTGTTCACAGACCAGGAGCTCCAAACCCTGCCGAAAACCCGGGTCCAGCTGGCCCGGGAAAAGCTGGACGCCGGCGAGACCGACATCGAACCGCTGCTCAGGGGGCAACGCAAGGAATGGCAGCCATGGCATGACTTCGGCGTGGTCTGGCTGGAGTATTTCTACGCCACGGCGCTCGACAAGGGCGGCGCCGACTACCTGGACGAAATGCTGGCCCAGACCTACGAACCGGCCTTTGATGCCGGATTCCCCCGTTACAGTGCCTTGAGCGACCAGGAGCTGCTCGAAGAAGTGGCCAAAACCTGGAACTACCACTGCGCGGATTTTTCGGTAACGGAAGAAGATGACCGTTTCGTCTTCCGTCTCGACCCCTGTGGCAGTGGCGGGCGACTGTTCCGGGGCGAGATGTGGCGGGATATGTTCCACTATGGGGAGCCACTTTCGCCAACCATGGCCGAACCCCACAACATCAACTTCAACCGCCACCAGGCGCCGACCTACTGCACCCACTGTGCCGCCTCGAACCGCGCCCAGCTCAAGGACGGACCTGAAGGCTCCAACCCCAGATTCTTCGTGATCGACGGACACGCCCAGCAGAGACCGGGCCAGGCCTGCCGCCAGTTCAGCTACAAGAAAAACGCCGACCGGGCCGCCATGGACCCTGCACTGCCGGCGCAGATCGGTCTGGACTGGACATCCTCCGACCGGGCCATACCCGCTCGCAACCTGGAGAACAAGTGATGATATCGATGGAAGGTAAAACCGCCCTGATCACGGGTGGCTCACGAGGGCTGGGCCGTGCCGCCGCAAACCGGCTGGCCGAACTGGGCGCCAATATTGCCATCCTGGACATTGATGACCAGGCCGCCGCCACGGTCGAAGAAGTACGCCTTCTTGGGCGCCGGGCTACCTACCGGAAAACCGACGTGTCCAGCAACGAGGCCGTGCGGGAGGCGGTGGCCTCGGTTGAGGAAGAGCTCGGGCATATCGACATCCTGGTCAACAACGCCGGTATCGTGAAGAACATTGCGCCTATCAGCCGTATGGCGCCGGAAGCCTGGCAGAAGGAACTGGGCGTTAACCTCAGCGGGCCCTTCAACCTGATTCAGGCCATTGCCCCCGGTATGGCCGAACGGGGATGGGGTCGCATCGTGAATATCTCCTCGGCAGCGGCCCGTGGTGGCCTGTTTAACCAGGCCGGGTACGCTGCCTCGAAGGCTGGCGTGCTGGGGCTCACCCAGAATGTGACCCTTGAGTTTGCGAGCAAGGGCGTTACCTGCAACGCCATTCTTCCCGGTGTCATCGGCACCGAAAATGTCATGGCCATGCCACAGGAAATCTTTGACCAGGCCGTCCGTCTGGTCCCCACCGGCCGTGTTGGTGAACCTGCAGAAGTGGCAAACCTCATTGCCTTCCTGTGTTCCGACCTGGCCGGTTACATCAACGGCGTCGACATTCTGATCGATGGCGGCGCTGCACTGAACACCGTGGTTCTGGGGAGCCGTAAAGCCCTGAAATCCTGAACAGGGAAAACCGGACCTGCGGTACAACAACGACAATAACGGAGGCACACCATGCCTGTATCCCCCCGATTCCGAAAAGCACTGCTCCCCATCGCCCTGGCCGGCCTTGCTGTCACCATGACCGGCCAGGCGAAGGAACTCAGCTACGCGCTGGGCTTCCCACCCAACTCCGCGGCCGATGATGCCGCCAAAACCTTTGCCAGCAAGCTGGAACAGGAAACCGGCGGCGAAGTAACCGCCAAGAATTACGCCATGTCACTGCTGAACCTGGCGGAAATGTCCGACGGTGTCCGTGATGGCATTGCCGATATCGGTAATGTGCTGACGCCCTATTTCCCGAGGCAGTACCCGCACGCCAATATGGCAGCGGAGCTGACCATGCTGCTCGCCCTCGACTCCCGGGCGAAGGGACGGCAGGGCATGGCCTATGCTGGCGTCATGGGCGAATTCCTGCTGCTGAACTGTAGTGACTGCGCCCAGGACTTTATCGAGCAGGGCCAGATCTATCTGCCTATGGGCGCAACCCCTGAGTACCAGTTGCTGTGCACCAGCGCCATCAAGACACCTGAAGATCTGAAGGGTAAGCGCCTGAGGGTTGCCGGGGCCCAGTGGTCACGATGGGCTTCACACTTCGGGGCAACCAGCGTCTCCCTGTCCGGTAACGAAGTCTACGAGGCCCTGGAACAGGGCGTGGTGGACTGCACGGTGCAGTCAAATCCGGAACTGGGAAATTTCGGGCTCAAGGATGTGGTAACTGACATCACCGTGGGCATTCCTGGCGGTGTATTCTCCGGTGGCTCACTCAGCGTCGGACTGGGACCCTGGCGCGATCTGTCCCCGGACCATCGCGAGGGCCTTCTAAAAGCGGCCAGTCACCTCATGGCGGACATGACCTGGCGCTACCAGACCTACGGCGATCGGGATTTCGAAGAGGCCAGGGAAAGCGGTGTGACCATTCATGAGCCATCGGATGAGTTGGTCAAAGCCTCGCGGGCATTCGTCGAAGAAGACGTTCCAAGGATCGCCAGTAACTACACGGAACAGTACGACATGGCCGGGGCCGAAGCGAAGATCGAAACCCTTCGTCCTATCGTCGAGAAGTGGGTCAAACTGATGGACGAGGCCGAACTGGAAGACGCCGAGGATCTCGCAGCGATTTACTGGGAGGAGATTCTCTCGAAGGTTGATGTCGGGAGCTATGGTCAGTAAGAGCTCTGGTCAGGGCCGGCATCACCCCGATGCCGGCCCGCCCTGCGGGGGCTCAGCTGGAAGGTTCAATCCGCCCTCGCATGCAGCTTCTGCATACCCCGCAGCCAGCGGTCGATATCCTCTGCCTTGGACTGATAGTAGGTCAGCACTTCCTCGTGGGGCAGGATCAGGAAACGCTCGTCTCGCAGACCATCCACGACGGTCTGGGCAACATCGTCAGCGGTCAGTTCGTGGCCGCCTGACATCAGCTCCCGTCGTATCTCGGAAGCACTGCGCAGCATCGGTGTGTCGACAGCACCCGGGCACAGGCAACTGACACCGATCCCCCGCGCCCCATAGTTGATCGCAAGCCATTCAGCAAAGCTGACGGCGGCGTGCTTGGTGACCGCATAGGGTGCGTCAAACTGGGACAGCAGGCCGGCGGCAGATGCGGTGTTCAGGAGGTATCCACTGCCCCGCTCCAGCATGCGGGGCACGAGCGTACGCGCAGCATGCACATGGGCCATCAGGTTGACGTCCCAGGTCTGGTTCCACACCTCGTCCGGCAGTTCGATACCACCGGGCACCGCGATGCCCGCATTGGAGCAGAAAAGGTCAACCGGGCCATACTGGTCCGTGGCCAGATCCACAACCCGCTCGATATCCGCGGCAACGCTGACATCCACCTGCACCGCCAGGCCGGAGATATCCTTCGCAACATGGCTTGCTGCCTCGATGTCCCGGTCGGCAACCACCACACCCCTGGCGCCTTCTGCCGCAAATCGACGAGCCATGGCTTCGCCGATACCGCTGGCCCCACCCGTGACAACGACGACCTTACCGTTCAGCTCCATGGATCAACCTCCATCACGTCCGCGCTCGGTATAGACAATCAGCTTTCCGGTGGCCCTGCGCTCCTTCAGGTCGATCAGCGCCCTGGCGGTTTCCTCCAGCGGGTAGCGCGCGGTGATCCGGGGGGCAATCCGGCCATCGGCGAGCCAGCCGGTCAGTTCATCCATCAGTTCACGGAACCGTGCCGGCTCCCTGTCCTGGAAGGCGCCATAGAAGACCCCCACCAGTGAGCAGCCCTTGAGCAGGGTCAGGTTCAGAGGCAGTTTCGGGATCTCCCCTGTGGTAAAACCGATCACCAGGAAGCGGCCGTTCCAGGCCATACCCCGCAAGGCCGGCTCGCTGTATTCACCGCCCACCGGGTCGTAGACCACATCCACGCCACGTCCCTCTGTCAGCTCCCGGATGCGGTCACGCAGGTTTTCGCTGCTGTAATTGATGGTTTCGTCGGCACCGTGCTTACGGCAGATTTCCAGCTTTTCGTCGGTGGATGCGGCGGCGATCACACGGGCACCCATCACCTTGCCCAGTTCGATGGCCGACAGGCCGGTACCACCCGCGGCCCCGAGCACCAGCAGGGTTTCACCAGGCTGCAGGTGGGCCCGGTCCTTGAGGGCATAGTGGGTGGTGCCATAGGTGATAACCAGCGCTGCACCAGCGTCCATGCTGACGCCATCCGGAAGTCGCACGACCTTGCTGGCTGCCACAGGGGTCTCCTCGGCAAATCCGCCCCAGCCTGGTATACCGATAACCCGGTCGCCGGGAGCAAAGCCCTCAACACCGGCTCCTACGGATTTGATGATTCCGGCCACCTCTCCCCCGGGAACAAAGGGAAACGCCCTCTTGAACTGGTACTTGCCCTCGATGATCAGGGTGTCGGGGAAATTGGCGGCACAGGAATGTACCGAGACAATCACCTCACCCTCTGCCGGTTCCAGAGAGGGTACGTCCTCTACGGTCAGCGTATCGGGCGGACCGTACTGCTTGCATAGAACCGCTTTCATGTCGTGATATTCCCCTGTTGTATTCGTGAGGTGGTTACGGATGGTCTTCCATGACACTAGCCTGCTATCGGGCCGGGTTCTTGTGCTGACTGGCTGTGCCGGGCAGGAATAAAAAACCCCACGCAGAGGTGGGGTAAGAGTCGCTCAAGAGAACATCCAACAACCTGAACTACTATTGCCTTCCATCAGCGCCCGGGCCAGCTGGGCGAACGTTTTTCATTGAATGCGGCCATCCCCTCTTTCGCATCTTCCGTCAGGGTCATGGTGGCGAGCTGGGTTTCGGTGTAGGCAATGGCCTGCTCGAAACTCATGTCCTCGATGGCCTTCATGGCGTACTTGCCGCGACGGATGGCGGTAGGCGACTTGTCCGTCAGGCGGTTGATCAGCCAGTCCACCTTGTCATCCAGTTCCTCCGGCGCCACCACATGGTTCAGCAGGCCATGCTGCAGGGCCTCGTCTGCGGTGAACGGCTCGCCGGTGAGGGTCCATTCCCGTAGCACACGCCGGGGTACCAGGCGCTGCATCAGGCTGAGAACCTGCATGGGAAACAGGCCCACTTTGACCTCTGGCAGGCCGAACTTTACGTTGCTGTGGGCGACGGCCATATCACCCATGCAGAGCAGGCCCATGCCGCCTGCCATACAGACGCCGTTTACCCGCACGATACAGGGCGTGGTGGTGTTCACCGCCAGCCGGAACAGGTCGGCGTATTCGGCATTCGGCTTTGAGTAGTCAAAGGCAAAGCCCTGACCCGGCTGCAGGTCACCGCCGGCGCAGAATGCCTTCTCTCCAGCAGCCGTCAGCACAATGACGCGGATGTCCGGATCGGACTCGGCTTTCAGATAGCCCTCACGAATAAGGGCAATGACGTCATTGTTGATCGCGTTGCGCTTTTCGGGCCGGTTGATGGTGATCCACAGGGCCGCACCCTTCTGTTCCAGCAACACAGCTTCTTGTTCAGACATCATGGCACTCCTGGTTGATCAGTTGCTTTCGGCCGCTGCAGCACTTTCAGCCGGGGAGACTTCGGCAATCACCTTGCCAGCGGTGACCTGTTCCCCTTCGCTGACCGTGAGAGACACAATCGTGCCTGCCACTGCCGCCACGTGGACGTGTTCCATCTTCATGGCTTCCAGCACAACCACCGGCTGGCCAGCCTCGACCGTATCGCCCTCACCGGCATGCAGGGCTACCACCCGTCCGTTCATCGAGGCCCGGATGACGCCATCACCGGCTTCGTCCCCGGCAACAGCAGCCTCATGGGTATGGTCATCCACACGGTAGGACTGACCGCGGTAGCGCAGGTACAGGCGTGAACCGGCACGAATCATCTCGGCGGTCTCGGACAGACCCTGGCAGGTGAACCGCACCCGGGCGCCGTCCACAGCATCCAGCGTCAGTTCAGCAGCGTCGTCGTCCAGTTGAATCCGGAAGGTGCCATTGCCCTGATTGCTCACCCTGGCATCGGCGGCTTCCCCACCGACACTGAAACGGAAAATAATCGGCAGGCGATGGGTAATGGTGCTGACCGAGCCACCGTAGCTACCCTGTGCGTCGGTGGTATAAAGCAGCACGGCGGCCAGTAACCGGGCGCGGTCATCCGTACCCTGGTCCCTCGCGAGCAGTTCGTCCTGGTGGTTTTCAACGAACGCCGTGGTCGCCTCCCCCTGGATAAAGGTGGGGTGCTCCAGACAGGCACTCAGGAACGCCTGGTTGGTTTCCACGCCCAGCGCCGTCGCGTCCTTCAATCCACTGACCAGGCGACGGCGGGCCTCTTCCCGGTCCGCCCCGGTGCTGATCAGCTTGGCGATCATGGAGTCATAGAAAGGCGGAATCTCGGAACCGGACTCCACCGCATCCTCTACCCGCAGGGTGTCAGGCATGTGCCACAGCGCCATGGTGCCACTCTGGGGCATAAACCCTTCACTGGGGCTTTCTGCGCACAGCCGCACTTCAATGGAATGGCCTTTCAGGACAATGTCGTCCTGGCTCAGGGGCAGTGGCTGACCAGCGGCGACCCGCAACTGCAGCTCCACCAGGTCCAGTCCGGTGATGGACTCGGTTACCGGGTGCTCCACCTGAAGCCTGGTGTTCATCTCCATGAAATAGAAGTTGCCATCCTGGTCCAGCAGGAATTCCAGGGTGCCGGCCCCTTCGTAATGGATGGCCTTGACCGCGGTCACGGCGGTCTCGCCCATCCGCACCCGCAACTCCGGCGACACCGCCGGTGACGGCGCTTCTTCCACTACCTTCTGGTGACGGCGCTGGATGGAGCAGTCCCGCTCTCCGATATAGACCGCGTTGCCGTAGCGGTCCGCCATAATCTGGATTTCGATATGGCGCGGATTGATGATGGCCCGCTCCAGGATCACCTCCGGGTCGCCGAAGGCACTTTCCGCCTCGGACCGCGCGCTGCGCAAGGCGGCAGGAAAGTCCTCCGCTTTCTCGACAAGGCGCATGCCCCGGCCACCGCCACCGGCGGTGGCCTTGATCATGATGGGGAAGCCCACATTGTCCGCTTCCCTTATGAGGCGTCCTTCATCCTGGTCTTCACCCTGGTAACCGGGCACACAGGGCACCCCGGCATCCATCATCAGTTGCTTGGCACCCGCCTTGTGTCCCATGGAGACAATGGATTCGGCAGACGGGCCCACAAAGATAATACCCGCCTCTTTACAAGCCTTCGGCAGCCCCGGGTTTTCTGCCAGGAAGCCGTATCCGGGATGGATCGCATCGGCGCCGCTGAGCCTTGCCGCCTCGATAATCCGGTCAATACGCAGATAAGAGTCCGCTGGCAGGTCGCCGCCTATGGCCACGGCCTGGTCGGCCGCCCGGACATGGCGGGCATTTCTGTCAGCGGAGGAATAGACCGCTACGGTCCGGTAACCCAGTTCACGGGCGGAGCGGATGACCCGGAGCGCGATTTCGCCCCGGTTGGCTACCAGCACCTTGGTAAAGGGGGTCGGTTTGATTGCTGTTGTCGTGGTCATGATAGTCAGACACCGTTCTCATTCTTGGGGCGGCCGGAAATGCCGGCCGGGTTCCGGGATTCCATCAGGGTCAGGGACGCGCCACACCAAACTGCATCTTGTGGGGCTCACGCCGCTCTGCGTCACGACAGACCGACAGCACGTAGGACAGTACCGAGCGGGTCTCACGGGGGTCGATCACGCCATCATCCAGGAGCCGGGCACTGGTGGTGAACACATCCATCTGGCTCTCGAAGGTGTCTACGATCTTCTTTTCCATGGCGGCGAGCTTGTCGTGGTCCACCTCGCCGGTCTTGCGCTTCATAGCCGCCTCGGTGACGTTGGTCATGGTCTTGGCAGCCTGTTCGGCGCCCATGACGGCGGTCTTGGCATTGGGCCAGGAGAAACAGAACCGGGGCGCAAAACCTCGTCCGCACATGCCGTAGTTACCTGCCCCGAAGGAGGCACCGCAGTAGATGGTGATCTGGGGTACCGTGGCGTTGGTCACCGCCTGGATCATCTTGGAGCCGTGCTTGATGATGCCGGCCTGCTCGTATTCCTTGCCAACCATGAAGCCGGTGGTGTTGTTCAGGTACAGAATCGGCGTCTGGGACTGGCAGCAAGCCTGGATAAAGTGGGTAGCCTTGGTGGCACCGGCCGGGTCGATGGGACCGTTATTGGTGATAATACCCACCGGCAGGCCCTCAACCTTGGCATGGCCACAAACCGTGGATGAGCCATAGTTGGCGCCGAACTCCAGGAAGTAGGAGTCATCCACGATGCGGGCAATCACCTCTTTCATGTCCACCGGACGTTTGTAGTCCATGGGCATGACGCCCAGCAGTTCTTCCCGGTCATAGCGAGGTGGCTGGAAGGAGCGCGGCTTGTCTTCCGGCAGTTCACCATCCCAGTCCAGCTGGGCGACAATCTCGCGCACCATGCGCAGGGCGTCGCGGTCATCTTCTGCCAGGTAGTCCCCAAGTCCGGAGATGCTGGTGTGCATCTCGGCGCCACCCAGCTCTTCTTCAGTGGCGATCTCACCCGTCGCCGCCTTGAGCAGGGGAGGCCCGGCCAGGAACGCCCTGGAGCGGTCACGAACCATGATGATGTAATCTGACAGGCCAGTCTGGTAGGCACCGCCTGCGGTGGACGAACCGTGGGTAACGGTGACCACCGGCAGCCCGGCGGCTGACAGGCGGGTCAGGTTGGCAAACAGGGTACCGCCGTGGATAAACTGGTCCACCTTGTATTTCAGCAGGTTGGCGCCCGCACTCTCCACCAGCTGGACGTATGGCAGTTTGTTCTTGAGGGCCAGTTCCTGGACCCGCAGCTGTTTTTCCAGGCCCATGGCCTGCAGCGCGCCGGCATCAATGCCCGAGTCGTTGGCCGCAATCATCACCCTGACTCCGGAAACGTAGCCGATACCGGCCACCACACCACCGCCAGGCACACTATGGTCCGGGTCCGGGGTATCAAGGCCGTAACCGGCCAGGGTAGACAGTTCCAGGAAGGGCGCACCCGGGTCCAGCACCAGGGCGATACGCTCTCTTGGCAACAGTTGGCCCCGTTTCTCGAACCGCTCCTTGGAGGCCTCGGACTTGGTCCGGGTGCGATTTTCCAGTTCGCGGATGCGCTCCAGCAGAGACAGCATGCCCTGCTGGTTTTCCCTGAAGGTGTCGCTGCCAACGGATAGTTTGGACTCGATGACTGCCATACTTGGTATTCCAGGTTCGTGAATTCCCCACTGGCGACGAACACCAGCGCTTTTTATCGGGCTATGCTGAAAGAATCCTGTGCGCCCGTCTTGTGTGAACTGGCTGGCGCGATTCCACAGTGGCCTTTTCTTCAACATAAATTTGATCAAGCGATTGGTCAATACTAGAATCACAAAAAACCAACAAACGGAAAGAAACCTATGATCAAGCTGTACCACTGCATGAGTGCCCGTTCGTTCCGGGCGTTATGGGCACTGGAAGAACTGGGCCTGGACTACGAACTGATGATGCTGCCGTTTCCGCCCCGGATGTTCAAAAAGGAGTATCTGGGTATCAACCCCCTGGGCACCATCCCGGCCATGTTCGACGGTGACACCTTCATGACGGAGTCATCCGCCATTGCCCAGTACCTGGCGGAGCGCTATGGCCAGGGCAAGCTGAACGTCCCGGTGGACGATGCCCGTTACGGGGCTTACCTGAACTGGCTGCACTTTGGCGAGGCCACGCTGACCTTCCCCCAGACCCTGGTGCTGCGCTACACCCGCCTGGAACCGGAAGAGCGGCGGGTACCGCAGGTTGCCGAGGACTACAAAAAATGGTTCCTGGGCCGGCTGCGGGGGGTAGAGGCGTCCCTGGAAAAGACGTCGCCGTGGATTCTGGGGGACACCTTCACCGCGGCGGATATTTCAGTGGCCTACGCACTGATGCTGGCGGAAAACCTGAACATGGAAAACGAGTTCGGCCCCAACACACGGGCTTATTGGGAGCGGGTCCAGCAGCGTGATGCGTTCAAGCGTGCGTTGGAGAGCCAGGAGGAGGCGGCCACAGCCCAGGGTATTTCCTGAACCCCGTTCAGGACAGGGAGGGTCAGAAGCCCTCCCGGATCGTTTTCCTGTCAGTCAAAGAGGTAACGGACAGAGTCAGGCTGTGGTGCCGCAGCGGCCGGCATCCTGGACTTCCGCCAGGAACTCCAGGATGGCATCGTTGAAGACATCATTCTGGTCGCCGGACACCATATGCCCTGCCCCGCTCACATCAACCGCACGGGCACCGGGAATCAGTTGCAGGAAGTCCCTTACCCCTTCCTCGCTGACCACGTCACTCATCTTGCCCCGTACCAGGAGTGTGGGAACGTCAATCCTCCGGGCCGCGTCCCGCAACCGCTCAACGTTACGGACTGAACCCGGTGTGCGGTCGCCATTGATGAACGCCGGATCCCAGTGCCAGTAGAGGCGATCGTCCTCTCCCACCCTCAGGTTCTTGCGCAACCCTTCACTGGAACGGGGTTTGGCCTTGCGATGGGGCATGTAGGCATTGACCGCCTCCACCACCTCTTCATAGGAGTCGAAACCGCCAATGTGCGCCGACATGAACTGACGGATGCGCTGCACCCCTTCCGGCTCGACCCTGGGCACAATATCCACCAGTACCAGCCCGTGGATGGGCAGGTGTGTCGCCTCTCCTGCAGCCAGCAGGGAACTGATGCCGCCAAGGGAAGCCCCGATCAGTACCGGAGGCTGCTCCAGGTCAGACAGAATACCGTGCACGTCCTCCACGAAGCGATCGAGGGTGTAGTCCCCTTCCGGACACCAGTCGCTCTCACCATGGCCCCGCATATCCACGGTCATGGCCCGATAACCGTTGCCGGCCAGGGTACGCGTCAGCTCGCCCCAGGAGTGCCGGGTCTGGCCGCCTCCGTGGAGCATCACCACGGGCTGGTCTTCCGGGTGGCCGGCCACATCGGCAGCCAGTCTCAGCCCCGACGCGCCATTGAGGTAAATGCGTTCCATAGTTTCTCTCCGGTGTTGCGACCCCACCCGTGACACGGCAGGGTATCGGTCATCACTGCAAGCTTATCGAGCGCTTGCTATCAAACCCATGATGATGCCTCACTTTCCATCAAAAATGCCAGATAGTTTTGCAACTACCTGGCACCATCGTTCAGCAATGAAGCCCAGAACCCTTACATGCCGTGGGTGGTCACATCAATTTTCGAGTAGACCTGGTCCCAGTAAAGCTGGGCCAGTTCATCGTGGGAGTCCACCTCGGTCACGAGGCCTGACCACTTCTCCAGGATCTCTTCAAAGCGTTCCAGCATCTCGGCGCTGTTTTCGACGCCGCGCTCTTCCCGATAGAATTCAGCCATCTTCTCAAGATCACCCCGGACGAACTCGCGAATTTCGGCCAGCAGTTCCGGGTCTGCCTCATGGAGCTCGGCGCCCCTCTCTTCCTGGATACGCTCCAGCACCTTCTGCTCGCGGTTGTGGTAAACGTACGGAATCTCCGCTGCCAGGCGGCTGCCTGCCTTGAGGATCGCCTGACGCTGGCTTTCACTGAGAGACTGCCAGGTATCCCGATTCATGTTGGTGGTGGCAGTGCCGGCAAAGATTCCGCCAGGAATCGACATGGTGATATCGGTGACGTGTTCAAACAGGCCCAGGTTGGTCAGTTCCGGGGCCGAGATCACCACGCAGTCCACCACGCCCTGACTCAGGGCTTCAGCCGCCTCATTGGACGACAGGGTTACCGGTGTGGCGCCGAAAGCCTCTGCCCAGCGGGACCAGTGTGATCCGGCGACGCGCAGCCGGGCACCGTCAAGCTGCTCCCGGTTGGTGACCGGCTTGGTGCAGGTCAGGCCATAGGGTGAACTGCCCGCGTTACTGGTCATGACCTGGTTTTCCTTCTCCATATCCGCCAGGCAGTCCGGGCAGTTGAGCAGGACAAACTCCGCCATGGCACCCACGTAGGCGTAACCCTCACGACCGCGCAGGGACTCGTCCATCAGGTTGATCAGCATGGAGGCTTCCGCCACCAGGTTCATGTGGGGAAACTGGTTCGGAAAATAGGGCGTCAGCACGTAGCCCATATCGGCCATGCCATCCCTGACACCGCCGGGGGTCTCTGCGAAATTGAGCAGCGACAGGGCGAATACCTTGACGGTAAGCTCACCGTCGGTCAGTTCCGATACCGTTTCAGCAAAGTTCTGCCCGGCAATGTCCGAGTCCGAGTTGGGCGGAAAGCCCATGGCGTAGGTCAGCTGGCGAGCCTGCGCCTGGCCGGCCATGAGCATGCTGGCAGACAGGACGGTGGCCAGTGTAGCCCGGGCCAGTGTTTTCATTTTCATGATCCATACCTCGTTGTTATTTTCAGCCCCTGGCAACCAATGTCCCCGGGGATATCAGATCAAACCCCAGTTACGGGCATCCTGTTCCGGCACCGGAATCTCCAGTTCCAGCAGTACCTGGGAGTAGGTTTTCCCCTGTGGATCGAGATGGAGGGAGCTGACGCCCCCACCATCCAGGGACTCCGCCAGCAGGAAGTTGATGCCGTGGATACCCGGCAGCGGATACGCCGTCACCTCGCCCCGGGTCAGTCCGCTGAAGCAGGCTTTGACACGCTCGGAAGTCAGGGCGGCACGGATGACATCGAAATAACGGGGGTCGCGGGCGATTACGCCAATATTGGCGTAGTTGCCCTTGTCGCCACTGCGGGCGACGGCAAGATCAATCAATGGCAGGGCAGTCGTCCGGCCCTCCGACACCCGGGGCGGCTCCACCGGCGCGGCAGCTTGTGGCTGGTCCTGGCCCCGAAGGCTGGCCACCTGCAGGGCAATGGGCTCGCCGCCGACCTTCACCGTTACCGGCACCTGGTCCTTGTCGATCAATCCTGAGAACAGGCTGACGACCGGGCTGGGTCGCGGGCGCCCGGGCGTTACGCCGGTAACGGCTGGTGACATGGATAACGCAGCGCCGACGAACTCCTTGGAGAAAAGTTCCACACCTTCCTTGCGTGGGTGATGCACACCCAGACGGAGAACGACCTCACGGGCCTGACTTGCTTCCGGCCTCGCCTGGTCGCCGAACATGGCCTCGGCCCCAATCACCTGCAGGTCGCTCTTGGTAAACGCCGGCAAGCCCTCTTCTTCCAGCATTGCGGAGGTTCGATTGCGGATTGCCTCGCCCATACGACGGGCCTTGGCCGCAGCATCCCGGCCGACGATCACGAAACTGCCGATACAGGTGAAGCCGCCCATATAAGTGGCGCTGACCTTGTAGGTGGAGGTGGGCTCACGGCCCCGGGCACCCTTGATCAGAACCCGGTCCTCACCCACCTGTTCCATGGTGACCCGGGTGAAGTCACAGATCACATCCGGCAGCACATAGCTGTGGGCGTCGCCGATCTCGTACAGCATCTGCTCACCTGCAGTCAGTACTGATACCAGGCCACCCGTCTCCGGCGGCTTGGTCAACACGAAGCTGCCATCAGCGGACACCTCGGCAATGGGGAAACCCGTGTTTTCCCAGCCGGCCTGGGTATCCTCCCAATCGGTGAAATTGCCGCCACTGGTCTGTGCACCACACTCGATCAGGTGACCCACCAGGCCACCGGCCGCCAGCCGGTCATAATCCTCGGGTCTCCAGCCAAATTCATGGATGAGGGGGCCTACGGCGAGGGCGCTGTCAACACACCGACCCGTCACCACTATATCGGCACCGGCATCCAGGGCCGCAGCAATGGGGAAGGCGCCCAGATAGGCATTCACGCTCATGACCTTGTCTGGCATGGGCGCACCGGTTTCCATCTCCCGCAGGTCCTTTGCCCGGAGCTCGTCGGCCCGGTCCAGCAGGTTGTCCCCCTCCACCGTACCAATCTTCAGGGTGACACCGGCCTCCTCCGCTACGGCTTCCAGCGCCCGGCGGCAGGCTTCCAGGTTGACACCACCGGCGTTGGCGATGACCTTGATGCGCTTGTCAGCAATGTCCCTTACCCAGGGCTTCATGACCCGGTCAATAAAGTCCGTGGCATAGCCGGCCTCGGGGTCGCGGGAGCGGGCCTTGGCGAGAATCGACATGGTGATCTCCGCCAGGTAGTCCAGGATCAGGTAATCCACGCCACCGTAGCTGATCAGCTGTTTCGGCCCCAGTGCTGTGTCACCCCAGTACCCGGAGGCACCACCGATTTTGATAACCTTGTCTGACATCTCAACCTCGAATGACTTGATGAAACGGCCGGCCCCTTACAGGCCCAGCTGCCGGGACGCCAGGTCCCGCATGATTTCCTCGGCACCGCCACCGATGGCGTTAACCCGAACTTCCCGATAGATACGCTCCGACTTGGGCCCGCGCAGATACCCGGCACCACCCAGGGTCTGCACCGCTTCCCGGGCGCAATACTCCATGGTCAGGGTGCTCTGGTTCTTGAGCAGGCACACATCGGCTACCGGGTTGTCCCCGTGATCGATACGCCAGGCGAGTTTTTCCAGGTAGGCCTGGCTGGCCTCGATCTTCATGTACATATCCGCGAGCTTGTGGCGAACCACCTGGTGCTCGATCAGCGACTTGCCAAAGGTCTGGCGCTGGCGGGCGTAGTCCACCACTTCCTCGTAGCAGGCCCTCGCAAAGCCGATGCAGCCAGCGGCCATGAAGATGCGCTCGAAGTTGAAGTTGTTCATGATCATCTTCGAACCCTGGTTTTCCTCCCCCAGCAGGTTGCCAGCCGGCACGCGGCAATCGTCGAAGTACAGGGTGGCAGTGTCGGAACACCACCAGCCCATCTTCCGGTCCAGGGGCGTGCGGGTGAAGCCCGGAGTATCCCGGTCGATCACCAGCAGGGAAATGCCCTTGTGACCCGCCTCACCGGTGCGTACAGCGACGGTGTAGGTGTCTGCCCGCATGCCGGAAGTAATGAAGGTCTTTGAGCCGTTAACAATGTAATGGTCACCATCCCGTTTCGCCGTGGTTTTCAGTGCCGCCACATCCGAACCGCCATCGGGCTCGGTGATAGCAAGGGCACTGATGGCCTCACCGGCGTAGATGGGTGGCAGCACGCGCTGCTTCAGCGCCTCCGAGCCATATTTGACGATGGGCGGAGAGCCAATACCGTGGCTCATCAGGCTGGCAGAAAGACCGCCGCAGCCGGCCATGGCCAGTTCCTGGGCGGCAATGATCATGTAGAACAGGTCCGCCTCGATACCGCCGTACTCTTCCGGATAGCCAAGGGGAATCAGGCCAATGTCGGCTGCTTTCTTGTAGAGCTCTCGCGGGAAGGTACCGGCCTCGTCCCACTCGGTGACGAAGGGCTCGATTTCCTTGCGGACAAAGGCACGGACCGAATCCCGGAAGGCTTCGTGTTCGGCGGTATAAAAGGGACTGCTGGTCGTCATGGATCTTCCTCGGTTGTTTCTGTTCAGGCGAATTACTGGTACTGCTTGCGCAACTCCCGCTTGAGTACCTTGCCGGTGGCTGTGCGGGGCAGCTCTTCCAGTACCGCCAGGTGCTTTGGCACCTTGAAACGGGCCAGGTGTTCGCCGCAGTAGGCCTGGATTTCCTCAAGTGTTGGTTCGTCACCCTCTTCGGGTACCACCAGCGCCATGGGCACCTCACCCCACTTCTCATCGGGCACACCAATCACCGCCACATCCCGGACTTTGGGGTGACGGTAGAGCACCTGCTCCACCTGGGTGGGATAGACGTTCTCGCCACCGGAAATCAACATGTCTTTCTTGCGATCGACGATGTAATAGAAGCCCTCGTCATCCTGTCGGGCCAGGTCGCCACTGTGGAACCAGCCGTTACGCCATTCCTCGGCCGTGGCGTCGGGACGATTCCAGTACTCCCGGAACATGCTGGGGCCACGCAGCACCAGCTCGCCGGTTTCACCAGGCGCCACGTCGTTATCGTTCTCGTCCACGATGCGCATCTGCACGTGGATCAGCGGCTTGCCCACCGATCCGTTCTTGCGTACCGCGTTTTCGTTATTAAGCACACAGGCCGAGGCACAGGTTTCCGTCATGCCGAAGCCTTCCAGGAACTGGAACCCCCGCTTCTGGAAGAATTCGATCACCGGAATCGGACAGGGTGCGCCACCCGACAGCAACACCTTGAGGGCCGACAGGTCATAGTCATCGAATCCCTTGTGCTGACTGAGCATCAACCACATGGCCGGGAGCACGAACAACGTGGTGATGCGCTCCTTCTCAAGGGTTTTGAGCAGGTTTTCAGGCTCGAACTGCGGCTGCAACACGATGCGGGCGCCGCAATAGAGCATGGGCAGCGTGTAGATAGCGAGCCCCCCGATGTGGAACAACGGGGCGACGGTCAGGGTGCTGTCCGAGGTATTGAAAGCCAGCGGGCTCATCTGGGTGTTGATGGCCACCCAGGTAGGGTTGGCATGGGTCAGCAGGGCGCCCTTGGGCTTGCCGGTGGTTCCGGAGGTGTACATCATCATCAGCGGATCGTCCTGCCCGACCAGCACATTGCGGTCGGTGGCATCCGCACCGGCGAGGCACTCCCGGTAGTCCGGGTCCCCTTCGGCACCCTTGACGCCATCGCCACACTCTCCGTTTACCACGATGGCGTACTGCAGGGTGGTGTCGCCGCGAATGGGTTCCAGCAATGGCAGGAAACGCGCGTGGTAGACGATCACCGAGGCTTCCGCGTCATTGATGATGAACTCCAGCTCCTTCGCACTGAGCCGGAAGTTCAGGGGCACGGCGATGGCGCCCAGCTTGGCACAGGCAAAGAAGGTTTCGAGGAAGGCGGTGCTGTTGATCATCAACAGGCAGACACGATCACCCTTGGTAATCCCCTTGCCGGCAAGCACGTCAGCAGCCAGGTTTACCCGGTGATCCAACTCCCCATAGGTGACCCGGTCATCGTTATAGATCAGGGCCTCGGTGTCCGGACGGTACCAGGCATGGTAACGCAACCAGTCACCGATACCGCCGATGTAGTGGGAGCTGAGGCCGGGGTCAGTCTGTTGTATTTGTTGTTGGGTCATGATGCACCTCTGATCATCGTATTGCTCATGCGAACGCAGAGCCCTGAACCATAACAGCGGCACCGGAAGGCAGCTTGCGTGAACTGGCTGCCGGTGATATCTGACCGGCACCGGAAACCTGCAGCCGCACTCTCAAGCGTCGCGAACCGCTGACAATATCCCTGGGTGGAAGGCCATAGATACGCCGTATGGAATGACTGAAATGGGTGGAATCGGGATAGCCGGTTTCCAGCGCAATATCTGTCAGCGTAGACGGGGAACGAACGTGGTACAGCAACGTCCTCGCACGGCGCCAGGCCCGATATTTCCGCAGGCACACCCCGGTTTCCGCCTTGAAAAGGTGGAGGAACCGGGAGAGGGACAGCCCCTCGCTGTCGGCAAGGCAAGAGGCACTGCAGGGGTCAGCCGTATTTTCACAGATGCGGTCCACCACGTGGCTTACCCTCGAATCGAGCAGCCGTCTCGGCAAGGGCTGGCCGAACAGCAGGTCATCAAACTCCGCATCCGAAAGCCGGGCGCTGGTAGCTACCTGCTGCAAACGCATAACACCCTCGAGGATCCTCACCCTTACCGCCGAAGCGTTTTCCTGCAACTTCCGTTGAATGCAGGCACCGGCCATCACCGTATCCGTGTACTCAGGCTCAAGCATCACAACGGCCAGATGCCGGTCTGCCGTACGAACACGGTGGGGGGTATAGGGGGGCACCCACGCGATATGGCAGGTACTCCAGCCATTGCCAACATTGACCTGCAACGGCTCCAGATCGGAAACATACAGCGTCGCACACCCGAAGTTCCGGACCCCGGGCCTGCCCAGCAGGCCGTAGTAAAAAACCCGGTGCGGACCAATCAACATCAGCCGGCTATTTTCTTGTTCTTGGCTGGGGGTAAAACTCATTGCGTTACCCTCTCGGTTATCAACACCCCAAGGTTAGACCTAACACTTGGTCAAATTCAAGATTGGGGCTAGAATAATTTGACCGAGTGATTGGTCTCATGTCTGAATAACCCTGTCCACCGATCAACTGGCACCGCTCCCTGCCTACACGGAAACCTGATCCACACGTGAGCCGTGTCAGTAACAATAACTGAAAAGAAGGCCATATACCGCCTTTGACCAATGGAGAGCAGCATGCGTTACACCACCGAGCACAAGAGCCTCTACGACTCCGTCAGCAAATTCGTTGCAGAGGAAATCAATCCTTACGTGGACGAGTGGGAGAAAGAAGGCATCTTCCCGGCCCGCGAACTTTTCCGGAAGATGGGCGCCAAGGGCTTCCTCGGCATCACCAAGCCCGAGGCTTTTGGTGGCATGGGACTCGACTGGAGCTATGACCTCGCCTTTTGCGAAGCCATGGGTGAAACCAACTGCGGCTCCATACCCATGGCCGTCGGGGTACAGACCAATATGGCCACGCCCGCCCTGGCCAAGATAGGCTCCGATGAACTGCGCAAGGAATTCCTGGCACCCGCGATCTCCGGTGACTACGTGGCCTGTATCGGCGTATCCGAACCGGGGGCGGGCTCCGACGTTGCCTCCATCAAGACCACCGCCCGCAAGGACGGTGACGATTACATCATCAATGGCGGTAAGCTGTGGATCACCAACGGCACCCAGGCAGACTTCATGTGCCTGCTCGCCAACACCGGCGACGGCCCGGTGCACAAGAACAAGTCGCTGATCGTTCTGCCCATGGATACGCCGGGCGTCACCGTAGCCCGCAAGCTGGACAAGCTGGGCATGCGCAGCTCCGACACTGCCCAGATCTTCTTTGAAGACGTGCGGGTGCCCCAGCGTTATCGCATCGGTGAAGAAGGTATGGGGTTCATCTACCAGATGCAGCAGTTCCAGGAAGAACGCCTGTGGGGTTCCGCCAGCCTCATTCGCTCCCTCGAGAAGTGCATCGAAGACGTTGCTGAATATACCCGCCAGCGCGTCGCCTTCGGCAAGCCGCTACTGCACAACCAGAGCATTCATTTCCGCCTGGCCGAACTGCAGACGGAAGTGGAGCTGCTGCGGTCGCTGGTTTACCGGTGCACTGAAGGGTACATCAACGGAGAGGACATGACCCGACTGGCTTCCATGGCCAAGCTCAAAGCCGGACGGCTTTCGCGGGAAGTGACTGACAGCTGCCTGCAGTATTACGGCGGCATGGGCTTCATGAACGAAACCCTGATCACCCGCTTCTACCGGGACCTGCGCCTGGTCTCCATCGGCGGTGGTGCCGACGAGGTCATGCTGGGCATTCTGTCCAAGTTCATGGGAACCCACCCCGGCGGCCAGTAAAGCGGGTGAAGAAGCTACGGGGCGTCAGGGACGATGACCCGTGGCGAGTTGCCAGACCCGGTCGGTGAGATCCTCCAGGGAAAGACCTCCCCCATGGCGGAACCAGGTCGGCGTCCAGTGCAGGGAACCCGCCAGCAACTTACGAAGAATGTCCGGCTCCATGGTGACCACGCCGGCCTGGTGAGCCTCCCGCAGCACGTCCAGCCAGATACCCTCGTACTCTTCCCGCAGCCGGAGAATGGTTGCCTTGCCCTCCTCTGACAGATTGCGCCACTCGTCCACCATGACACTCCAGGCTTCGCCGGTTTCACCATTCATGGCGTACAACTCGACAGAAATCAGGGTGCGTAGCCGATCCTCCAGTGCCGGACGACTTTCCAGCGCCCGCTTCAGGCGGCCCAGGTTGAGAACGATGCTCTCTTCCATCACCGTGCGCAGGATTTCGTCCTTGCTGCGGTAATGGTGAAAGATACTGCCCGGCAGGATACCCGTCTCACGCCCGATATCACGTACCGTTGTCTGTAGATAACCCTTGCGGCGGAACAGGCGGGCAGCCGTATTGAGCACCACCCCGCGGGGACTTTTGGGGTCGGTGATTTTCCCGCTCTCAATCAGTTCTTTGCGGATCTCTTCGCTGAATTCCAAGGTTCCGGCTCTCTCTCGACAGGGTTGGGAAAGGGTTAGAAACGGGCTGCATTCTATAGCAAACCCGATATCGCCGGCCACCAGACAAGCTACCGGGGCTGTTGGGAGACCTTATCTGCATTGTAGACCAAACGCTTGCTCAAATTCGCGCTGTCCGCTAAATTTGTCGGAACAACAACAACGCACCCCCGACATGCGGAGGCTTATTATGGCCAGGCAACCACAGCACGAGACTGACCCCACCATGAACATGATCGACCGGGTATGCACCGGCGATATTCTCACCCGGGCAACTGACCTCTACCCGGACAATGTCGCCATGGTAGATGGTGGCCGAACCCTCACGTACCGTGAGTTTGAAGACCAGTCAAACCGCCTGGCTCACAGCCTGCTCGGGCTTGGCCTCAAGGCCGGGGAACCAGTGGGTATCCTGGCCCGCAACTGTCTGGAGCTGATGGTGAGCTACATGGCCTGCGCCAAGGCCAACCTGGTATTCGCACCGGTCAACCTCGGGCTGAAACCCCATGAGATCGCCTATTGCCTGAAAGACTGCGGCGCCCGGATCCTCATCGTCGAGGACGCTCTCGTCGAGGCCGGGCAAGCCCTTCCGGAACAACTGCCGGACCTGGAGTTCCTTTACTGGACCGGCGCCAGCACCCACTCCGCGGCAGGACATACCTGGCTGCCGTTGCAACAGCTCATTGACAGCGGTGACAGCAGCCCAATTGAGGTGGTAGTAGGCGACCGGGACCCGGTACAGCTCCTTTATACGTCCGGTACCACCGCCAACCCCAAGGGTGTAGTAACCAGCCACCTGGCCGTCACCATGGCTGCGATGGCCAATATCATCGCCAACCAGTTACCCCCTGAAGCCTCCATGCTGTGCCAGCTGCCGCTGTTCCACTGCACCGCGGTGAACTGCCTGGCCGTACCCACCTGGATGATGGGTGGCAAGCTGGTTCTTGCGAAGGGCTTCGATGCCCGGGAGTGCGCAAGGCTGATCGAGGAACACAAGGTCTACATGTGGGTGGGCCTGCCGATGATGTACAACGAGATACTCACCGACCCGGAAGCGAGCCAGCGGGATTTCTCATCAGTACGCCGGGCACTTTACGCCATGGCACCAATGGCAGAGTCAAAGCTCCAGGCCATTCATGACGCCTTCCCCAACGCGGATGTCGTGCTGGGGTCCGGACAGACCGAATTCACCCCGGCCACCTGCCTGATACGGCCAGAACACCAGTGGAGCAAGGCCGGCTCGTGGGGCACCACCACGCCCATGACCCGGGTCGCCATCATGGACGACCACGGCCGCTTGCTGCCGCCGGGCGAACCCGGGGAAATCGTCTATCGCGGTCCCCAGGTGATGACCGAATATCTGAACCAGCCAGACAAGACAGAAGACTCCTTCAAGTACGGCTGGTTCCACAGTGGTGATATCGCGTCTATCGATGAGGATGGCGCGATCTGGTTTACCGACCGCAAAAAGGATGTGATCAAGACCGGCGGTGAGAACGTGGCATCCCTGGAAGTGGAGCGCTGCCTGATCGGCCATCCCAAGGTGGCCGAAGCCGCGGTCATCGGGCTTCCCCATGAGCGCTGGGGCGAGGCCATCACCGCCAATGTCATTCTGATGCCGGGTGAAGAGGTGACCGCAGACGAGCTGATCGAGTACTGCCGGGAGCACCTGGCGGGCTTCAAGGTGCCCAAGGCCATTGTGGTGGTGGAGGAGTTCCCACGCACCGGCACTGGCAAGATCCAGAAGCACATGATTCGCAAGGATATGGAAGGGTACTTTTCGGATTAAGGCTGTCAGACAGCCTTGTCAGCTATTTCCAGTGAAGGACTACGATCTGGCCTGCCAGTCTGGCTGCAGGCCCCCACAAGTCGATAAGGCTTTCCGGAACACGCGGTAAATACGTCCATGTACGCTCGACGAAAACATCCCTGTTTTCGACGGTTCCGGAAAGCCTTCTCAACTCGTGGCGACCCAAACCTCACAGTCGCCTGAAAGTACGAATTATCAGGCAAAAAGCCTTGATCAGACGTTATAAGCCTTAAGCAACTGCCGCGACAACGCCGCCCGGTGTACCTGGTCCGGACCGTCGCCAATGCGAATGTAACGGGCATACATCCAGGCTTCCGGCAGGAAGGTGTCCTGGCAGACGCCGGCCCCGCCGTAGACCTGGATGGCCCGGTCGATGACCCTGGCGGCCATGGCCGGTACCACGATCTTGGCGGCGGCGATCAGGTCCTTCGCTACCTTGTTGCCTTCCCGGTCCATCTTGTCCGCCGCTTTAAGCGTTAGCAGGCGGGCCTGTTCGATTTCGCAGAAGGATTCGGCAATCTCCTCTCGCACCGAATCAAACTGTGACAGCTTGCGTCCAAACGCTTCCCTCTGCTCTGCCCGCTGGCACAGCATCTCCAACGCCCGCTGGGCACAACCGATAAGCCGCATGCAATGGTGGATCCGGCCAGGGCCCAGTCGTCCCTGGGCAATCTCGAAGCCACGCCCTTCACCCAGCAGCATATTTGACGCAGGCACACGCACGTTTTCGTACACGACTTCCGGATGGCCAACCGGTGCCTCGTCATAGCCGAACACCGTCATATCCCGGACGATACGCACGCCTGGCGTGTCCTTCGGCACCAGTATCATGGACTGCTGGCGGTGACGGTCAGCGTTGTCCGGGTCCGTCTTGCCCATCACGATCAGCAGCTTGCAGGCCTCGTTCATGGCCCCGGAGGTGAACCATTTACGGCCGTTGATCACATACTCATCGCCTTCACGCCGGATTTCGCACTGGATATTGGTAGCGTCACTGGAGGCCACCGCCGGCTCGGTCATGGAGAATGCTGAACGGATTTCACCCGCCAGCAAGGGCTCCAACCACTGTTTTTTCTGCTCAGGGCTGCCGAACATGGAGAGGATTTCCATATTGCCGGTATCCGGTGCCGAGCAGTTGAATACTTCCGAGGCCCACAGCACCCGGCCCATTTCCTCCGCCAGGGGCGCGTATTCCAGGTTGGTCAGCCCGGCACCATGGCCCCCCGGAAGAAACAGGTTCCACAAACCGGCGGCTCTCGCCTTCGCTTTCAGATCCTGGACAATGGCCGGTGTCCGGTAACGATTTTCACCGCTGGCCTGCTCACGATACAGGTGCTCCACCGGACAGACTTCGTCAGTCATGAATTGCCGGACCCGGTCCAGAAGGTCAGAAGCCTTTTCAGAACTTGAAAACAACATAAAACAGCCCTTAATTGATCAAATGGTACCCGGAGCCTTCAAAGACCATGGGAGGCTGGATCAACCTTCGAAAAAATATGCTCCCAGTAGAGGTTTGCCAGTTCCTCCTGGCTATCCACCTGGGCTACCCTGGCTGCCCAGTCCGACAGGATCGGACGAAACGCGTCCAGCATGGCCTTTGCGTCTTCGAGCCCGTAGCGCTCTTCGTACTGTTTCGCCAGGGTTTCCATATCTGCGGCGATAAAGTCACTAGTTGCTTTCACCAGCGATTCGTCAGCTTCGTGAAAGCGCGCGCCCTCCTCACGGACCAGCTCAAAGCTTTTCTCGGCAGCGCCAACGTATGTCCACGAAATAGCAGCATTACCTTCTGCAGCACCCCTGAGCAACAGCGCTCTTTCTTCATTGGATAGTGACCGCCAGACATCCTCATTGGTCTGGAAGGAGGCAAAGGGAAACACGCCGCCAGGCACCGCCATCGTCAGATCCGTCACCAGGCCAACCAGTCCGAAGTTCTGGATTTCAGGACTGGAGAGGGCAATACAGTCCACGATGCCCTGGGAAATGGCTTCCCGCATTTCGTTGGCAGACATTGTGACAGGCGTAGCGCCCATAGCCTCCGACCAGCGTGCGAAGTTACCGGCCCCGACCCGGACCCGCTTGCCACCGACATCCTCCAGTGACATAACAGGCTCATCACACATCAGGCCATAGGCCGTGCCTGCCGCATGTCCCAGATAGACCTGGTTCTGCTGTTCAAACCGGTCGATACACTCGGGGCAGTGAAACATCATGAATTCTGACAGGGCCGCTCCGAACGCAACGCCCTCTTTCCCGGCCTCCAGCTCTTCCTCCAGCGTCAACAGCATGGAAGACTCCGCCAGCAGGTTAATGGGGGGAAACTCACCGGCGTGGTATGGGGTCAGAATCAGGCCCATATCAGCAATGCCGTCCCGGATTCCGGATGACATCTCCGCAAAACTCAGCAGGGACAATGGGAAGACCTTTACCGTAAGGTCGCCGCCGGACAACTCCACCACCTTGTCAGCGTAGAACTCGAGGGCTTCATGGGCCGGTGTCCCGGGGGGCGCGCCCAGTGCATAGTTGAGCTCACGGGCGTCAGCAACAGAGGACATCAACACTGCCGAAGCCAGCGTGGCCATTGAAAGGATTCCGGTGCGGTTTCTTGTTTTCATTGTTTGCTCCTCATGATCATCACCCATTCCGGGCAATTATCTGGCAGGCTTGCCAGATGGTCTCAGCGAGCCATGCCATAGAACTCGGCATTGGGTCGCATGGCGGTGTGGGCGGCGAGGCGGTTGGACATGGCGAACAGGCCGGTGATGGCACCGATGTCCCAGATTTCATCCTGGGAGAAACCCGCCTGCTCCAGCGCACGGATATCGCTCTCTCCCACCAGCCAGGGGGTCTGGGCAAGCTTGACGGCATAGTCCAGCATGGCGCGCTGTCGGTCGCTGATTTCAGCATCCCGGTAATTGGCAGCCACCTGGTCTGACAGCCAGGGCTGTTTTGAACGAATCCGCAGGAAGGCACCGTGGGATACCATGCAATACAGGCACTGATTGGTGCTGCTGGTGGCTACCACGATCATTTCCCGCTCCGCCCGGCTCAGGCCCTCATCGGATTCCATCAGGTCATCATGCATGGCCAGGAAAGCCCGCAGCTGGTTCGGACGGTGGGCATGGCCAAGGAACACATTGGGGATGAAGCCCATTTTTTCCTGCAGGGTTTCGATGCGCGTGCGCAGGTCCTCCGGCAGGGTGGAAACATCAGGAATCGGGAAGCGGGAAATGGGGTGGCGCTCAGACATGGCAGGGTCTCCGGATTATGGGAATACCTGCCACGCTAGTCCACCCTGTACCACAAGTCTTGTGTGAGGTGGCTACCCGCGCGTTACTCTCCGGACCAGAGGTTTCGGGACAGCATCGGCCACCGGTCTTCAAACTCAGCCGACGGCAGGCGGGTGAAGCCGGAGCGTACGAACCGCTGGATGCGCCCCTCAATGAAGGTCATCAGCCAGTCGGCGCCGCGGGGCGCGCTGGGCTGGGGGCGCATTCCCTGGCGGATCTCCCCTTCCTTGAGAATCTGGCGGGCCTGGGTTTCCAGGCGCTCGAAGAACTGGCTCGCCCGTTTGCGGAGAGCCTCGTTCTCGCCACTGAGGGCCTCGCCGGTCAGCACCCGGCAAAGCCCCGGGTTGCGTTCGGCGAATACCAGTACCAGCCGGACAAGCTGTTTCAGGCGCATCTGCACATCCTCCTGCTCCTGGAGGATCAACTGGCAGCGGGAAAACACCGTGTCCTCGGCGAAGTCCACCAGCGCCTCAAACATCTTGCGCTTGCTGGGAAAATGCCGGTACAGCGCCGCCTCAGTGACGCCCACCGCCCGGGCCAGGCCGGCGGTGGTGATACGGGCCCCCGGATCCGTCTCGAGGATTTCCACCAGGGCCTGGAGGATGGCTTCCTTGCGACTGGGCTTGGGATTGGTCATGACAGGACTGCACTGCTCTGTTATTGGGTGACTGGTCCGGAGTGGCCCTTCCTTCAGAAAAACGTGCCGTCAATGGGCGATGACGCACTGGCGTAGGCCTTCTTCGGCATGCGACCCGCCAGGTAAGCTTCGCGGCCGGACTCGATGGCCAGTTTCATGGCCCTGGCCATGCGGATCGGGTCCTGGGCCTGGGCGATGGCAGTGTTCATCAGTACCCCGTCGCAACCCAGCTCCATGGCAATGGTGGCATCGGATGCGGTGCCGACCCCGGCATCCACCAGCACCGGCACATTGGCGTTCTCGACAATCTGGCGGATGTTGTAGCGGTTCTGGATCCCCAGCCCAGAGCCAATGGGCGCGCCCAGGGGCATGATGGCGATGCAACCCATCTCTTCCAGGCGCTTTGCCAGCAGCGGGTCGTCCGAACAATACACCATGACCTGGAAGCCGTCGTTGATCAGTTCCTCGGCGGCCACCAGGGTTTCTGTCATGTTGGGATAGAGCGTCTTCTCTTCCCCAAGTACTTCCAGCTTCACCAGGTCGTGGCCGTCAAGCAGCTCCCGGGCCAGCTTGCAGGTGCGTACCGCGTCTTTCGCGGTAAAGCAGCCGGCAGTGTTCGGCAGGATGGTGTAGCTTTCCGGCGAAATCACATCGAGAAGGTTGGGCTCGTCCGGGTTCTGGCCCAGGTTGGTGCGGCGCACGGCGACGGTCACAATTTCGGCGCCACTGGCTTCGATAGCGTGGCCGGTTTCCATCAGGTCCCGGTATTTACCGGTGCCCACCAGCAGTCGGGAGCGGTAAATACGGCCAGCGATTTCCAGGGGTCTGTCTTCCGGCAGTTGGATAGGGTTCTGGTCAGTCATTGGAATCCTTGGAGGTCTGGTAAGGCTGCACGAACGGGGAGCGGCCGGGCATCAGCCGCCGCCGATGGCGTGGACGATCTCGACCCGGTCACCTTCATGCAGCCGGAATTCATTATGCTGACTGCGGGGCACGATATCCTCGTTCACCTCCACCGCCAGGCGCTTTCCGGTCAGGCCAAGTTCATCAATCAGGGTCTGCAGGGTATACGGATCCGGAAGTTCACGGGATTCCCCGTTGAGCATGACATTCATAACGGACTCACTTACGAACAGGACGACGCATCGCGGCTGCCACTACCATGGCCCAGCCCACCATGAAACAGACGCCTCCCAGAGGCGTTACCGGGCCAACCCAGCGGATTTCCGTCAGCACCAGCAGATAGAGACTGCCACTGAACAGTAAGGTGCCCGCCAGAAAAAAGCCCGCTGCGACGCCCAGCAGGCGGCGTGACAGGCCGGTGGCGGCAAGCAGCGCAACCAGCACCAGCGCAATGGCATGGTACATCTGATAGGTGACGGCCGTCTGGAAAACTTCAAGGCCCCGTTCACTGACCATCCCGCGCAAACCGTGGGCGCCAAAGGCTCCGGCCATGACCGCAAGCAGGGCCAGTAGCGCCCCGCCGGCCAGCCAGGTCCGTTCCACGGCAGCAACCAGCCGACTCTCAGCAGTCACAATGAATCCTCTCGCCAGTATCCAGGTTCATAACCGTCAGCTTGCCCCCCCAGACACAGCCGGTGTCCAGGCCGATGTAGCGGTCACTGCCGGTTTCCCCTTCCAGCGCCGCCCAGTGTCCGAAAATGACACGGACATCATCGGGTCGCGGATAGCTGAACCACGGGGCGTAACCCGCAGGAGCATTGCCGGCGGCTTCCTTGGTGGCCAGCTCCAGGGTGCCGTCAGCGGCAATAAACCGCATCCGGGTAAAGTAGTTGGTAATCATGCGCCAGCGATCCATACCCTGCAGGTCATCACGCCAGCACTCCGGGTAGTTGCCGTACATTTCACGGAAGTAGTCTTCCACATCTGCCCCCCGCAGAACTGCTTCCAGCTCCCGTGCCAGGGCAACACCCTTGTCGACACTCCAGATATGGGGCAGCCCGGCATGGGCCATGACAAAATTCCGCCGGCTGTCATGAACGCAGATGTTCTGTTGCAGCAGCCAGTTGAGCAGGTCGTCATGATCAGGTGCATCGAGAATGTCGTGCAGGGTGTCCTTCTTCTTCACCCCGTGGCCACCCAGGGCCACGGCCAGCAGGTGCAGGTCGTGGTTGCCCAGCACCACCACCGCGGAACTGCCAAGATTACGGATGTAGCGCAGGCTTTCCAGGGAGGACGGCCCCCGGTTGATAATATCCCCGGCCACCCAGAGCCGGTCCCTGGAGGGGGAGAAGTCCACCTTGTCGAGAACATCCAGCAGTCGCTCGTAACAACCCTGGATATCACCAATGGCATAGTCAGTCATGATCTGCCTCGTGTACGGTGTCGGCCTGGGGCCGGTTCTCCACCAGGAAATCGGCAATAGCGACGAACTCGGCCAGACTCAGGTTTTCAGGTCGCAGGCCGTCATTGATGCCCAGCGCCTGTAGTTCCTCAACGCTGATCAGATTACCAAGGGACTTCCGCAGGGTCTTGCGCCGTGCGCTGAATGCGGTTCGCACCACCATCTGCAGGGTGGCCAGGTCCCGGGCCGGGTGGGGAAGGCTGTCATGGGGGACCAGCCGGACGATGGCGGAATCCACTTTCGGCGCGGGCCGGAAAGCCCCGGGGCCCACCTCGAACAGGGGCTGAACCTTGCAGAAGTACTGGGCCATGATACCCAGGCGCCCGTAGTTGTTATCCCCCGGACCTGCGGCCAGACGCTGGACCACTTCTTTCTGCAGCATGAAGTGCATGTCTTTCACGACTCCCGACTGCTCCAGCAGGTGGAAGATCAGCGGCGTGGAGATGTTATAGGGCAGATTGCCCACGATACGCAGCGGCCCGTCCTGGGCCAGTTCGCTGAAATCGAATCTGAGGGCGTCCGCCTCATGGATGCGGAAATCGGGATAGTTGAAGAATTTCGTGCGCAGCACCGGGATAAGGTCCCGGTCCAGCTCCACAACCTGCAGGCGCGGATTGACCGCCAGTAACTCCTCCGTCAGCGCTCCCAGCCCCGGCCCGATTTCCACAATCTGGTCATCAGGTCTCGGGTTAATCGACCGGACGATACGCTCTATCACACCGGGATCATGTAGGAAGTTCTGCCCGAAGCGTTTACGGGCCTGGTGGCCGGCTTTGCTGCTCACTGACCCGCTCCTGTTGCTGACTGGTGTTCACGGCGATAACGGGCCATCTGTTCGCCCACGCGAATCGCCGTATGAAGGCTGCCGGCGTCCGCCTTGCCGGTGCCCGCCAGGTCCAGCGCTGTGCCATGGTCCACCGACGTCCGCACAATGGGCAGCCCGAGGGTAATATTCACCGCCCGGCCAAAGCCCTGAAACTTCAGTACCGGCAAGCCCTGGTCGTGATACATGGCCAACACCGCATCTGCATCATCCAGCCAGTGGGGCGTGAACAGAGTATCGGCCGGTAACGGCCCGGTCAGGTCCATGCCTTCGCGGCGCAGGCTGTCCAGGGTCGGCTCAATAACGTCGATCTCCTCCCGGCCGAGATGCCCCCCCTCCCCGGCATGGGGGTTGAGGCCTGCTACCAGGATGCGGGGCCGGGCAATACCAAAGAAGGTTTTCAGGTCCTGGTTCAGGATACGGGCCACCTGGGTGATACGCTCTGCGGTAATCGCCGCCGGCACATCCTTCAGGGGCAGGTGGGTAGTCACCAGGGCAACCCGCAGCTCTTCCGTGGCCAGCATCATGACGACCCGCTCCACACCACAGAGCTCCTGCAGAAACTCGGTATGGCCACTGAAGGCAATACCGGCCTCGTTGATCACCCCCTTGTGAACCGGGGCCGTAACCATGCCGTCGAAGGTGCCATCCAGGCAACCCCGGGCTGCAATAGTCAGTGTGTCCAGGACATACTGGCTGTTCCCCGGGTCCAGCCTGCCTGCGGTGGTATCCGCAATACCGGCCACATCCAGTACCGACAACTCACCTGCCCCGGTCAGGACCCGGCCCCCCGGTTGCCAGGCATGCAACCCCACGTCGAGGCCCAGCAGGGCCTTCCTGTGTTCCAGCAGTTTCAGATTGGCTACCACAACCACCTGCTGCGAGCGCGTTTCGGTGGCCAGTTGCAGGCAGAGTTCAGGACCGATGCCGGCAGGCTCACCCGCTGTCAGTGCCAGAGTGACCGGGGCGGTCATGAGTTCTTGATCTCCACATAGGCCTCGTCACGGATTTCCCGCAACCAGTTCTGCAGTTCCGTCTCGTACTTGCGGCGATACAGGGCCTGCTGGGCCTCAGACCGACGCACCTGGTCACTGACGTCCTGATCACGACGTTCCTGGACCTCCAGGATGTGCCAGCCGAACCGGGACCGGAACGGGCGGGTCACCTCGCCCACCTGCGCGTTCATCATCGTCTCTTCGAAAGCCGGCACCATCTGCCCCGGGCTGACCCAGCCCAGGTTGCCGCCATCAGAGCCGGAACCCGGGTCATCCGAGAACTCCCGCGCCAGGGCGGCAAAGTCCGCGCCGTCCTGAAGTTGCTGGTATAGCTCGTTGATCTGCTGCTCTGCACGGGCGTCGGAGACCACTTCGGTGGTACGTACCAGGATATGGCGCACCCTGGCCTGCTCAATCACGTTGCGGGCTTCGCCACCACGGCGATCCAGCACCTGCACAATGTGGAAACCGCTGCCGCTCTGCAGCACTTCGGAAGGCTGGTTCACCGGCAACTCAGGGACAACGTCAGTTACCAGGGAGGGCAGGTCAGACCGGCTGCGCCAGCCCATAACACCCCCTTCAAGGGCATTGCTGGCATCGGATTCAGCAACCGCGGCGGACTGGAAGTCGCGACCGTCGGCAATCTCCTGACGCAGCCGTTCCGCCTTCTCACGGGCCCTGGCCACTTCCTCATCGTCGGAGAAATTGTCCACGGACACCAGGATATGACCCAGCTGGTATTCCGTCGTGGTATCCGCGTCGCCACCCTCTTGTTGCAGGTGATTGTCCACTTCCCTGTCGGTGACCCGTACCCGACTGTCGACCCGTCGTTGCTGAACACGACTGACCAGCATTTCCCGACGGATCTGCTCCCGGGCTTCCTGGTAGGTAACGCCTTCGGCCGCCAGCTGGTTCTCGAACTCCTGCACCGTCATGTTGTTGCTCTGGGCGATGCGGCCGATGGTTTCATTCAGCTCGTTGTCGCTGACCCTCATACCCATGTTGTCAGCCATCTGCAGCTGGATGTTCTCGGTAATCAGCTGGTCCAGCACCCGCTCCTCCAGTACCTGGCGCGGTGGCAGCCCGGTCCCCTGGGCCTGCAGCCTGGAGCGGATGGTATTTACCCGGGCATCCAGTTCCGACTGGAGGATCACCCCGTCGTCAACAATGGCGATAACCCGGTCCAGCAGCTGCCGTTCCGCCTGGGCGCTGGTTGCCAGCAGCAGCATTGCCGCCACCAGCCACGTCTTGAATCCTGTCAGGCCACGGTTTGCCTGCATATGTACCTCGTTCATGGGTTGATGTTCTGTGTACCGAAGCGTCGGCGCTCCCGCTCGTCGTAGCCCAGGAAAGCATCAGACAGGGTACTGCTGGTACCTCCTGAGCCGCCCAGTCCCTTGAGCTGTATCTGGAAGACTATGCGGTTATCCATCTCCCCTTCGGTCTCGTCACTGTCGCCGGTCAGGTACCTCTGGTTGACCAGCTGGAAGCTCCAGCAGCAGTTGTTGTACTCGAACCCTGCCAGTGTACCTACGGTCTGCTCCAGCTGTGAATCGTAGACCCACCGGCCAATCAGGCTGATGTTGTCTGTGACCGGGAAAATGGCGCCCAGATCCATCTGCTCAAAGCGGTCGTCGGGGTTATCTCCCCTGGAGTAGGTGTGCCCTGCACTGACCAGATAGCGATAATCCGGCGAGTGGTAGGCCAGCACACTGCGACCTTCCTGGGTATGGTTCTCGCGGGGATCCCACAGTCCCGACACCCGGATATCCAGCGTATCCAGCGGGCGCAGCACCGCCTCGCCGGCGTAGGGAGATTCGCTGCGGGTTTCCGCACCGCGTCCGAACAGGGTGACCTCACGGTCATCATGGTAATACACCTGCCCCACGCTGAAGCGGGCGCTCTCGACCCCGGTTACCATATCGTTGAAACGACTGGTCAGGGCCACCACGGTCTGGTTGGCATCACCAATACGGTCGCCGCCGACAAACCGGTTCGGCTGGAACAGGTTATCGAAGCGGAACGAGCGCAGGCCCGCATCAAAGTTGGGGATGTAGTTCTGGTCTTCCTCGGCGTCCGCCCAGGCATGGTACAGGCGCGGTTCCAGTGACTGGTTGTAGCTGCGGCCAAACAGACTGGTCTCACGATCCAGATAGATACCGCTGTCCCATTCGGCCACGGGCACGGTACGGTCGAAAGAGCTGTCGCCCAGCTCATAGTCATCCAGTTCGTACCAGGTCTGGTCAACGCTGACCGACGGCCGGACGTATCCCCAGATTGTCCTCAGCGGCAGCGCCACTTCTGGCACCGCACGGGTTCGCTGCCCGACGGCGCGGTCAAGACCGGTAAGGCTGATATTGTCCCGGTCGAACCAGGTGTACTGGCTTTCGATACCAACCTCCAGCGGCCCCAAAGGAGCAACCGCGCCGTAAAGTATCTCCGGCAACTGATCGTAGGGAACATTGCGGTCGGCCACGGTGTCAGTGATCGTCTGGTAGCCTGACAGATAGGCCTCGAACAGCTGCCACTCATCCTGGTAGCGGATTCCTCCACGCCGGCGCAGGTGGGTCGCATTGCCAATATCCAGTGTCTGGTTCAGATCACTCAGGTAATCATCGTCCGATACCGCCGCGTAATCCACATACCCGTTCCAGCCACTGCCGAAATTGGCCCGGGTCTGGAAGTCCACCCCCCAGCGCTTGCCGGATTCTCCGGGAAACTCACGTTCGTATTCGCTGTCGTCATCAATAAAGCCCACCCGCAGGACGGACTCGCCCAGCTCGCTCAGGTAACGGCCTTCCACCTCATTGAACAGCCCCCGGCCGTGAATGTACTGGGGGTAAAGCGTGGCATCGTAGTGGGGTGCCAGGTTCAGGTAGTAAGGCGCAGACAGGTACATACCGCTGCCTGCATTCGAGGTACCGAACGTGGGGTACAGGAACCCGGTCTTGCGCCGGTCATCGATCGGGAAACTCGCCCAGGGCCAGTAGAACACCGGCACATCCCTGACCTGCAGCCGGATATTGCTGGCGGTACCAAAGCCCTCGGCCTGATTCAGGCGGATGTCTGAGGCCACCAGGGACCAGTCGTTACGATCCGGGGCGCAGGTGGTCAGATAACCCTGTTCGATCTCGATAACCTGGTTTTCCGGACGGCGAATCTGTGACGCCTGGCCCCGCATTTCTGATTCATGGAACAGGAACGTGGCGTCGTCAATGGTGAAAAATCCGGAGTTTACGTCATAACGGGCCTGCTGCCCGGTCAATAACATGCCGGAACTGCGACTGGTCATGGGCCCGGCAATATCCACCTGCCCGGCCACCTGGTCATACACGGCTTCGTTTCCGGTCATGGCCATACCGGCCTGGTCGAGGCGCACATCGCCCTGAAGCTGCAGGCGGGTATCCATTTCATAACGTGCTGACAGGGCGCTGGCGTTCACCGGTGCGCCAGCCTCCGGCGAGCCCTCTACAGTAGCCACGGGCGGCTGCAGATAGCCTCCGTCACAGAAGCGGGGCAACCGGTCCCGGACATCCGCAGGCAGTTCCGACCGCGGGCGCCAGTCCATCTCTGCCGCAGTGGAGGACTGGGCCAGCGCAGGCACGGCAAGGGTGAACAGGCCAAAACCGGCGAGCAATGCAGTCAACGGCCTGGGCCGTGCCGCGACAACGAACTGTGTCAGGCCAGTAATTCTGGCGTATTGATCTTGTGGCACCGGATCGGGATCCTGTTGATGATCGGCGTGGCAAGGCAGAGCGCCCGGCAAACTGGGGGCTAGTTTACACGGCTGAGTGAGGCTTGTTAACGCGCCAGGCCGATGGTTCCATAGTCCTGCTGCAAAGGTATACTCTGCCTTGCATGGGTCCGGGTGTACCGCAGCGATTCATGCCAATGGACCGGACACCGTACAATCTGACCAAAAGGCACCGAAAGCATGGACATTCGCCTGGAGAAACTCACCACCTGGGTCCACCGGCACCCGGGCTTTGAACGAGCCCACCTGACGCCGGTGAGTGGCGATGCCAGTTTTCGCCGTTACTTCAGGGCCAACGGCAAATCCGGCACCGGCAAGGCCATCACCGCGATCGTCATGGACGCCCCCCCGGAGCATGAGGACTGCCACCCGTTCGTTGCCCTGGCACGACACTGGCACCAGCATGGCGTATCGGTGCCCGAAGTCTACGCTGAAGATCTGGAACAGGGTTTTCTGTTACTGGAAGACTTTGGCGACCGGCTGATGCTGGGTCGCCTCAACGGCGTCACCGCCGACGAGCTCTACGGCGAAGCCATGGCCGAGCTGATCCGCATACAACAGGTGCCCTCCGGCGGCGATTACACGCTGCCACCCTATGATGAGGCGCTGCTGGACCGGGAGATGAACCTGTTCCCGGACTGGCTGCTGGAAGGTCTGCTGCAGATGGAACTCGCCAATGGCGAACGCTGCATGCTGGAAACCACCTTTGCCTTCCTGAAGGAAAGCGCACTCGCCCAGCCCCGGGTTCCGGTTCACCGGGACTATCATTCCCGCAACCTGCTGGTACGCCATGACACCCCGGTGCCCGGAGTCATCGACTTCCAGGATGCGGTGGAAGGCCCCATTACCTATGACATCGTCTCCCTGCTCAAGGACTGCTATATCGAATGGCCGGCCGCGCGACGCAACAGCTGGCTGGAAGATTTCCGCATCCTGGGCAAGGAAGCCGGCCTCCACCAGGCCGATAGCGATACCTTCCGCCAGTGGTTCGAGCTGATGGGCATGCAGCGCCACCTGAAAGCTGCCGGTATCTTTGCGCGGCTGTACCTGAGGGATGGCAAAAGCGGCTACCTCGCCGATATTCCCCGTACCGTGAACTACCTGGTGGAGGCGAGCCGGCCACTGCCGGCCCTGCGCCACTTTCATCAATGGCTGACGGACGATGTGGTACCTGCCATTCACCACAAGCTCGGCACTGCACCGGACCACCCCACCGGAGCCCCCCGTCTGTGAAGGCGATGATTCTGGCAGCCGGCAAGGGTGAGCGCATGCGCCCCCTGACCCTGCACACGCCCAAGCCACTGCTGAGGGCCGGGGGCGAGCCATTGATTGTTCACCACATCCGCAAGCTGCGGGCAGCGGGCTTCCGGGAGCTGGTCATCAACCATGCCTGGCTGGGCGAACAGCTGGAGCAGGCGCTGGGCAACGGGGAAGCTCTTGGTGTCTCCATTTCGTGGTCCCCGGAAGGCGTCCCCCTGGAAACCGCAGGCGGCATTATTCAGGCGTTACCCCTGCTTGATGCGGATGAAGGCTGGTTCGCCGTTATCAACGGGGATATCTGGCACGACCTGGACCTGCGCCAGCTGAGGCCCCCCCGGCAGGGCCGCGCCATGCTGGTGCTGACCGACAATCCGCCCCACCACCCGGAAGGCGATTTCGCCCTGGACGCCAATGGCCAGGTGCGGGACACCGGTAGCGACCGCCTGACCTTCACCGGTATCAGCCTGCTGCACACATCCCTGTTCGAGGGCTTGCGCCCCGGTGCCCGCAGGCTGGCGCCGGTTCTGCGTGAGGCCATGGCTCGTGGCGAAGTCTACGGCCTGCATCACCGTGGCCACTGGATGGATATCGGCACCCCCGAACGACTGGCAGAACTCGACCGACTGCTGGCACAATCCCGGCAGGCGTGAAGGCATCATGAGCGGACGTGACCCTCAACACCTGCAACCGCGCACCCAGGCCCTGCTGGAAGAGCTGGTGTCTGACTTTATCGCGTGCCGTCACCGTCCCAGCGAACTGATCAGCCGCCACCGGGTCGGACGAGGGGCCCGCAACGCACTTTTTTACTGCCTGGGCTACCTGGCAAAAGCTGATGGTCGCGTCACCGAAGACGACATCCGCTTTGCCGAGCACCTGATGACCGGCCTGGCACTGCCCCCCCGACAGCGCAGCAAGGCCATACGGCGCTTCCATCAGGGCCGTGACAGTGCGGAGCTTTCCGCACTGAAACTGACCGGATTCCGGCTGCTGGGCCCCTGGCCCCAGCATACGAGCCTGCTCATTGGCCTGTGCGTGTGTCATGGTGCCCAGCTATTCGGTGCACCCGGAAAACCCCGCCGCTATCGCTGCGAAGATGCCTTCTACCAGCTGGGTCTCCCGCTGGCAGCCATGGACCGCATTTTCCGGCTGTACCGGCAGGAAGTCTGGATCAGCGCCCCACCGCCGAAGCCGGAGACCCTGCAGGACGCCTACCACATCCTCGGTGTCCAGGCCGGCGACAGCTTTGCCCATATCAAGCGCCGCTACCGCCGTGAGGTTTCCCGCTATCACCCGGACAAACTTAGCGACGAACTGACGAGTGCAGAAAGGACCCACGCCCGGGACCAGCTGCTGCGATTGCAGCAGGCCTGGGAAGTGATCAAGCGCCGGGAACGCCTGACCCGCTGAAACCCACTTTTACCTGTCACAAAACATAACGCACCGGCGCTGGCTTTTTATCCGGGCGGCCACCAGAATCACCTGCAAAGCGTGATGCAGATCTCATTTCGTTACCCATCCCGGGCGCCATTGATGCAAGACATTATCCATCGCAACCACGTGCAGATTCTCGGTGAAGGTGACCACACCCTGGTGCTGGCCCACGGTTTTGGCTGCGACCAGCTCATCTGGCAACCGGTAGCGGAAGCGCTTGCACCGGACTTTCGTCTGGTGCTGTTTGACCTCACAGGCTGCGGCCGCTCCGACCTCCGCGCCTGGAACCGTGACCGCCACGCTTCCCTTCATGGCTACGCCGAAGACCTGATTGAAGTGCTTGCCGCCACTACCCGTGCGCCCGCCACCCTGGTTGGTCATTCCGTATCCGGTGTCATCGGCATGCTGGCGGCACGAAAGGCTCCGGAACGATTCCGCCAGATCGTCGCCATCGGTCCCTCACCCCGTTACGTCAATGACCCGCCGGATTACCACGGCGGCTTTGAGGAAAGCGATATCCATGCCCTTCTGAACATGATGGAGCATAATTATTTTGAGTGGGCCGGTTACCTGTCCCCCCTTGCCATGGCCAACAGCCATCGACCGGAACTCGCAGACAGGCTGCGCCGCAGCTTCGCCGCGGCAGACCCGGTGATTTCACGCAAATTCGCCGAGGCCACCTTTTTCACTGATATCCGGGATCTGCTGTCGTCCGTTCCCGTACCGGTGGACATCCTTTACACAGAGCAGGATGTGATCGTGCCGCCAGAGGTAGTGCATTACCTTGCCAGGCACCTTCCGGACTGCCGTATCACCAGGCTGAACGCCACCGGTCACTACCCCCACATGAGCAATCCCGGGGCGGTGGTAGAGGGCATCCTGGCCAGCCTTCGTACGGGGCCGGCCACCGGGCCCCTGGAGACCTGAGCCATGCCCTCTGCCCCGGCTGACATTAACCAGCTCCCCTGTGGCCTGCTGAGCCTACAGACGGACGGGGTTATTCTCTGGATCAACAGTACCCTGGCCCGCTGGCTGGAATTCGAACCCGGGGAGCTGATCGGCGCCCATATCGACGAACTCCTGTCTCCCGCTGCACGCATGTTCTACCTGACCAGCCTGCTGCCGTTACTGCAGCACCAGGGCCACGCAAGCGAAGTCTACCTGCGGCTTCGCAACCGCAACGGTATCGACATGCCGATGCTGATCAACGGCGACGTTAACGACGACAAGGGAGCCGTGCGCTACGACCTGTCGGTGATGGCCATCCACAAGCGCCATGTGTTCGAAGAGCAACTGCTGTCAGCCCGGCAGACGGCGGAACAGGCAGTAGCCGAACAGGAAAAGGCCTACGCCGAACTGGAGCAGGTTCGGCAGGCGCTGGAAGCGAAGCAGGACGAGTTACTGGCCCTGAACCGCAAGCTCGAGCACATGGCTACCACCGACGCCCTGACCGGCCTGGCTAACCGACGGGTATTCGAGCGCACCCTGAGTCACCAGCTGGCTGTACTGAAGCGCAACCGGAGACCGGTATCCCTGGTGCTCATCGACGTGGACCACTTCAAAAAGATCAACGACACCCATGGCCACCAGGATGGCGACAGGGCGCTCAAGGCGGTGGCCAGCGCGCTGACGGAAAACATTCGTGAGATCGACGTAGCAGCGCGGGTTGGCGGGGAAGAGTTCGTCATCATCATGCCGGATACCCACCAGGCCGAGGCCGCCGAAGCAGGCGAGCGGTTGCGGGAACGCGTCGCAGCACTCACCGGCACACCCGCGCCGGTAACCATCAGTGTCGGTGTCGCCGAGGCCATACCCGGGGAAGAGGCAAGCGACCTGTTTGGCCGTGCGGACCGCGCCCTTTTCGAAGCCAAGACCGGCGGTCGCAACCAGCTGTTCCAGGCCGCGGCACCCGGCAACCCCTGAACCGTCAGTCCCCGTCAGCCCAGCCCGCCAGGCGACTGGCTATGGCCCCCGCAGACTCGCCGCCCCCAAACGGCACTTTCAACGCCCTGTAACCCTTAACGCCGGCCCGGCGGAACGCAGCCTGCCGCACCGGCCCCGCTGACGAACGGGATGGGTACATGTCCAGCAGCCTGACGTTCGCACCCCTCAGTTCTGATACCAACTCATCCGG
This sequence comes from Marinobacter sp., assembly GCF_041690615.1. Classification (GTDB taxonomy): domain Bacteria; phylum Pseudomonadota; class Gammaproteobacteria; order Pseudomonadales; family Oleiphilaceae; genus Marinobacter. The sequence goes on along the minus strand of NZ_JAWLGY010000001.1, from coordinate 176,633 downwards.
CGTCCGTTCGCCAAACTCGGGGGCGACCCAGGCCACTGCGGACACAGCGTCCTGCGCCCCGGGCAGAAAATCATTGATCGCCGCTGCACCCCGGCCCACCCCCACCAGCACAACCGGGGAATAGTCCCGCTCGGTGAACCATGCAACGGCAGCTTCCAGCCGGGCGTTCATTTCGTCCCGGTGGGCCTCCAGCAGCTCCTCGGCGGCCTGATCATTCACATCGATCATCACCGGCTGACCCTCCGGCGAGCTCCCGCCGGGACGCGTTGCGCCTGGCACCAACTCCCGCTGACGGGCCAGTTGCAGTGCAGGGCTGACCTGATCGTTCCCCATGGACATGGCCGCCCAGCCAGCTTCCGTGAGGCGGCGACGCAAACCCTCGATCAGCACATGATTGGCGGTCTGCCCCTCGTCCGCCAGGATCACCATCGCCCCCTCAGGTGTGTCAGTTGCTTCCCGCTCCACCAGCGCCAGGGCCCGGGGTGCGCCGTCCGGTTCAAGCCAGACAGCCAGGTGGGGATAGCGCTGGGCGAGTCTGCCGGAATCACCGGCAGAACGAATAAAATAGCGCTCGGTGGCGTTGCCCGCCGTATCCTGCGAAGCATCTTCACCGGCAGTGGTGTTGGTATTGCCAGATTCGCCGGCCGGAGCCTCATCCTGTGCGATGGCCGGGCTGGCCAGGGAGAGGGCTGCAGCCACCAGGACCGCAAGCCATCGGGCTGTAATGAGATAATGCATTTCCGCAGAGGCCACGGACATTCCCCGTTCAGAGCTGTTAGAATAACGTCCGTTTTCCACCGGACTCCCCGGTGCCCGACACCGACATCCGGCAGCCGCCCGTGTAGGCGAGGATTGCCGGATCCGTTCAGGCAAGGTGTCGGAAAATCTTATCACAGGGAGCCTGGTGCCTCTTCCATGCCGGATTCAGCCGTTTGACGAGACCATCATGAAACAGCCCGCACTGATTGCACCGTCCATCCTCTCCGCCGATTTCGCCCGCCTGGGGGAAGAAGTGGATAACGTCCTGGCCGCCGGTGCCGACATCGTCCACTTTGATGTCATGGACAATCACTATGTGCCCAACCTCACCATCGGGCCCATGGTGTGCGAAGCCCTGCGCAAACACGGGATTACCGCGCCCATCGACGTGCACCTGATGGTATCCCCTGTGGACGACCTGATCCGCATGTTTATCGACGCCGGCGCCAGCTATATCACCTTCCACCCGGAAGCCAGCAACCACATCGACCGATCATTGCAACTGATCCGCGACGGCGGCTGCAAGGCCGGCCTGGTATTCAACCCGGCCACGCCCCTGAGCCACCTGGACTACGTAATGGACAAGGTGGACATCGTGTTGCTGATGTCCGTCAACCCGGGCTTCGGAGGCCAGAAATTCATTCCGGGCACCCTGGACAAGCTGCGGGAAGCCCGCAAGCGCATTGACGACAGTGGCCGCGAGATCCGCCTGGAAATCGACGGTGGTGTAAAAGCCGACAACATCCGGGAAATCGCGGAGGCCGGTGCCGACACCTTCGTGGCAGGTTCAGCCATCTTCAACACCGATGACTACAAGACCACCATCGACGCCATGCGCGCCGAGATCGGGAAAGCGGGATAACCATTACCGTGGAACCCAGACGACGCTTCACCTCCCTGTGGCCCGGCGTGGCCCTTTTCGACCTGGACGGCACCCTGGTAGACAGCGCTCCGGACCTGGCCGCAGCTATTGACGACATGCTGACCTCGCTGGGCAGACCTCCGGCCGGACAAGAGAAGGTTCGCCAATGGGTGGGCAACGGAGCGCAGATACTGGTACGCCGGGCGCTGACCGGCCGGGCAGACTGGGAAAACGGCGAACCCATTGACGAATCCCTGTTCCGGGACGCCAGCGAGCAGTTCTACCGCTCCTACGACACCCTCAACGGCAGCTGCTCCACGGTATTCGACGGGGTGGAATCCTGCCTGCAACGGCTGCAGGAGACCGAATGCCGGATGGCGGTGATCACCAACAAGCCGGAACGGTTCGTGCGCCCACTGCTGGAGCGAATGGGACTGGAACACTGGTTCGAAATGATCATCGGCGGCGATACCCTGGCGGTGAAGAAGCCCGACGCCGAACCCCTGCTGCTGGCCATGCGTACCCTGGGCGGCACCCCCGGCACCACGGTAATGATCGGCGACTCCCGGGCCGATGCCGAAGCCGCCCGCAACGCCGGCCTGCCCGCCGTTCTGGTCCGCTATGGCTACAACTATGGCCCGCCGGTGGATGAACTCGGAGCCGAGGTAGTTGTTGATTCGCTGACGGAGCTTTTGTAACCTCTCAAGGGTTTACCAAGATCCAACCGTACTTGATTTCGGGAGATTCCTGCCGTGCAGGGACTGAATCTGACTGCATCACGCGGGGTGCTGACAACCCGCGCAACACGATGGTGGCGATGGCGTACCGGCTGACAGGCCCGGCGACGCAACCGACCTGCGCGCCACAATAACAACGCTGCTGCCCGGCTGAACCGGGGGCAACCGCAGATCAGATTTCAGGACGACACCATGACACCCGAACAGTTCGACCGGCTGGCTAATGCTGGCTTCAACCGCATTCCTGTGTACCGCGAAGTTCTCGCGGACCTCGACACACCTCTGAGCACCTATCTCAAGCTCGCCAGCGGGCCATACTCCTACCTGTTCGAGTCGGTTCAGGGGGGGGAGAAATGGGGCCGTTACTCCATCATCGGCCTGCCCTGTCGGGAAGTGCTGAAGGTATACGGAGACAAAATTTCCGTTACCCGTGATGGCCAGGTGATCGAAGACGACGAGCGGGAAGACCCGCTGACCTTCGTTGAAGAGTACCAGGCCCGCTTCAATGCCCCGGACCTGGACGACCTGCCCCGCTTCAATGGCGGTCTGGTGGGTTACTTTGGTTACGACACCGTGCGCTATATCGAAAAGCGCCTGCGCAACACCTGCCCGCCGGACAAGATCGGCACGCCGGACATCCTGCTGATGGTGTCCGATGAAATCGTGGTGTTCGATAACCTCCGTGGCAAGCTACACCTCATTGTCCACGTGGACCCGGCCGAAGCCGGAGCCTATGACCGGGCCCTGGCCCGTATCGACGAACTGGAAGCCCGCCTGCACCGCCAGACTGCCAACGCCCCACGCACCCCGGAACATCTGCGGGGCAAGACGGTAGACGAGAGCGACTTCATCTCCGGCTTCACCCAGGACCGGTTCGAGGAAGCGGTAGACCGCATCAAGGGCTACGTACTGGACGGTGACGTCATGCAGACGGTGATCTCCCAGCGCATGACCATCCCCTTCGAGGCGCCCCCCCTGAACCTGTACCGGTCACTGCGGGTACTCAATCCGTCACCCTATATGTACTTCCTCGACCTGGAAGACTTCCACATCGTGGGCTCGTCCCCGGAGATCCTGGCAAGGGTGGAAGACGATGAAGTCACCGTGCGCCCCATCGCCGGCACCCGCAAACGAGGCGCCACCGACGCCGAGGACAGGGCGCTGGAGAAGGAACTGCTGGCAGACCCGAAAGAGATCGCCGAACACCTCATGCTCATTGATTTGGGCCGCAACGACGCCGGCCGCGTGTCCGAAACCGGCACGGTAAAGCTGACCGACAAGATGATCGTGGAGCGCTACTCCCACGTCATGCACATCGTCTCCAACGTCACCGGCCGCCTGAAGAAGGATACCTCCTGCCTGGACGTACTGCGCGCAACCCTGCCCGCCGGCACCCTGAGCGGTGCCCCAAAGATCCGGGCCATGGAGATTATCGATGAACTGGAACCGGTGAAACGGGGCGTCTACGGCGGCGCCGTGGGTTACCTGTCGTTCAATGGCAATATGGACACCGCCATCGCTATCCGCACCGCAGTCATCAGGGACAAGACCCTGCACATCCAGGCCGGGGCAGGCATCGTGGCAGATTCAGTACCACGCCTTGAGTGGAAAGAAACCATGAACAAGGGCCGTGCGATTTTCCGGGCCGTTGCCATGACCTACAACGACTACGACCACTGAGGCGGGGGACACAATCATGCTGCTGATGATCGACAACTACGACTCCTTCACCTACAACGTGGTGCAGTATCTGGCAGAGTTGGGAGCGGATGTCCAGGTTCACCGTAACGACGAGATTACGGTGGAGGAAATCGAGGCCCTGAACCCGGAGCGCCTGGTGATTTCGCCGGGACCCTGTACGCCCAACGAAGCCGGTATATCCATGGCCGCGATCCGCCACTTTGCGGGCAAGCTGCCGATTCTGGGTATCTGCCTTGGGCACCAGGCCATCGGTCAGGTCTATGGTGGGAATATTGTGCGCGCCGGCCAGGTGATGCACGGTAAGGTTTCACCGGTTTACCACTCCGATACTGGTGTTTTCCGGGGGTTGAGCAACCCATTGCAGGCAACGCGGTATCACAGTCTGGTGATCGAGAAAGAATCATTGCCGGACTGCCTGGAGGTAACGGCCTGGACCCGCAATGAGGACGGGTCCATTGAGGAGATTATGGGGGTTCGGCACAAGACGTTGCCCATTGAGGGGGTGCAGTTTCATCCTGAGTCTATTATGACTGAGGAGGGGCATGAGCTTTTACGGAACTTTTTGCGGTCTTAGAATCAGGCCTTTTGGCTGAGTGCCATGGCTCGGGTACCGGCCGGGGAGCGGTATCATTTTTCTGGACACGCCCACGAGCACGTCCATGTGGGGCTCGACGGCAGCCTCTCGATGCTAAATGCTCCTGCGTCGCATCGAGAGTCCAGGACTGGCCTTCCATGGCCAGCCCGTGAAGAGCGATGCTCTTCACCCATGGCTGCCGACGGTCTGGAAGAATAATCCCCCACCCCTCCCCTCCGAGTAGCCCGACAACTGCACCAGAAAGAGGATTTCTGATTAAACGCGTGCTAGGGCACAGTTCGGGTTATAGGTGCGTCTCGCTGACAGGCCCGTCGGACGGGGGGTGCAGGGGGCATTTTCGCAGCAGCGCCATGGATGGCGCAGAGCAAGGCGGGTGCCAGGGACGGCCCCTGAATTGCGGCGGAGAAAATGCCCCCTGCACCCACCGGCCAGGCACCCAAACCCGACGTCAACCCATACTCAAACCCACGTCAAAGTGCGGTAGCATCGACAGGCCAGGTACTGGACCAAGACGACAACCAAACACAGAGTAAAGAAACGAGAGGCCCACCAAACCATGGACATGAAAGAAGCCCTGAACCGAATCGCCTCCAACCTGGACCTGAGCCGGGAAGAAATGAAAGCGGTCATGCGCATTGTCATGAACGGTGAGGCCACCGACGCCCAGATTGGCGCCTTCCTGATGGGCCTGCGCCTCAAGAGCGAAACCATCGACGAAATCACCGGCGCCACCGAAGTCATGCGCGAACTGGCCACCGGCGTCCAGATCAACGCCGAACCCCTGGTCGATATCGTCGGCACCGGCGGCGATGGCGCCAACCTGTTTAACGTGTCCTCCGCCTCCGCCTTCGTGGTGGCCGCCGCCGGCGGTTACGTGGCCAAGCATGGTAACCGGGCCGTTTCCTCCAAAAGCGGCAGTGCCGACCTGATCGAAAAGGCCGGCATCAACCTCAACATGACACCGGAACAGGTCGCCCGCTGCGTAGAACAGATCGGCGTCGGCTTCATGTTTGCTCCCAGCCACCACGGCGCCATGAAACACGCCATCGGCCCCCGCAAGGAACTGGGCTGCCGGACCATCTTCAACATCCTCGGCCCCATGACCAACCCCGCCGGCGTCAAGCGACAACTGCTGGGCGTGTTCACCCCGGCCCTGTGTCGCCCAATGGCGGAGGTTCTCCAGAAGCTGGGCAGCGAACACATCATGGTGGTGTGCTCAAAGGATGGCCTCGACGAAATCAGCCTCGCCACCTCCACCCACGTGGCCGAACTCAAGGATGGCCAGATCACCGAATATGATGTCAACCCGGAAGACCTGGGCATCAAGAGCCAGTCGCTGGTGGGCCTCACCGTGGACACCTCCGAGGACTCCCTGAACCTGATCCGCGCTGCCTTCGGTCGTGGCCATGACGAAATGGCCGAGAAAGCCCGGGACATGATTGCCCTCAACGCCGGTGCGGCCATCTACATAGCCGGTCTGGCGACCACACCGAAGATGGGGGTGGAAATGGCACTGGATGCCATGGGCAGCGGACTGGCCGCCGGCAAGATGTCCGAGCTGGCTGACTTTTCACACTGTTTTGACTGAGCAGCCTGACACCATGACTGACCGACATAACGACCGGACCCCCACCATCCTCCGCAAGATCGTGGACCGCAAGTGGGAAGAAATCGAAGAGCGCAAGCGCTCCATCTCCCAGGCTGACCTCAGGGCCATGGCCGGCGACCAGCCGGATGCCCGGGGTTTTGCCCGGGCTATGGCCGACCGGATAGGCCAAAGGAAGCCCGCCGTCATCGCTGAGATCAAGAAGGCATCCCCCAGCAAGGGCATCCTGCGGGACCCGTTTGATCCGCCAGCCATCGCCCATAGCTACGAAGAGGGCGGCGCTACCTGTCTGTCGATTCTCACCGACCATGACTTCTTCCAGGGCCACGAGGATTACCTCAAAGCAGCCCGGGCCGCCTGCAGCCTTCCGGTGATCCGCAAGGACTTCATGGTAGCGCCGTATCAGGTTTACGAAAGCCGGGCCATCGGCGCTGACTGCATCCTGCTCATCGCCGCCTGTCTGACCAGGGACCAGATGCAGGAACTGGAAGGTATCGCCCAGGAAGTCGGGCTGGATGTACTGGTGGAAGTCCATGATGGCGACGAAATGGATGATGCCCTGACCCTCCGCACACCGCTGGTGGGCATCAACAACCGTAACCTGCATACCTTCGAGGTATCTCTGGACACCACCTTTGATTTGCACCAGCGCATTCCCGAAGATCGCCTCACCATCACCGAGAGCGGCATTGTGACCCGTGACGACGTCACCGCCATGACCGGGCGGGACATCTACGGCTTCCTGGTGGGAGAGTCCTTCATGCGGGCACCGGAGCCCGGCGAAAAGCTGAGGGAACTGTTCGACTGACCGTTCCTGAAGGAAACGAGGGGGCCTTTAGCCCCCCTCAAGCGCTTCCTTCAAAACCACCTGCAAGTGGGCTGGCATGGTGCCAGCCAACTGCAGCGCTGCCTCATGGGCCCGGGGTGTCATCTTCTCCCAGGTGCGGCGTACGATTCGCAGCCACTTCTCCTTGTCGAAGTCCGGGTTATCCTCATAGAAGTCCGCAAAATAGCGTTCCAGGAACACCATGCAGGCCACGTCCTCCAATAGCTGCGTGTCAGGGTCGTTACGCAGCTCCCGCTTGGTAAGGATAGTAGCAACCCGCTGGCACTCCGCTTCCGGATACCCGCACTGCGCCATGATTTCAGCAGCCCGCTCGCCATGAAAACGACCACAGGCCTGGCGCCACTGGTAATAGCCCTTGCGACCTTCCGGAAAATCCGCCCGGGGCCGGGTCCAGCGTTCGATGTGCTGGGCCCGGCAGGCTATCTGCATGCGTTCGGACGGCTGTGCTTCCAGGGCGAACAGCCAGCGGGTCATATGCAGGCTGTAGGCGTACTCCCGTGGCACCGTCTGGCCGTCCACACGTTCCATGTTGGGGTCCTGGCGGTTGGCCCGGTCGATGGCATCCAGGGCACAGGCCAGGCCAGTATCCTTTGTCATCATGCCATCAGACCTTTGCAGAGGGGCGTTCCTTCATATGGTCGTACCAGGCCTGCAGGTTCTTCTGCTCCGGGCTGATACGGATCTTCACCACCTTGGCAAAGTCCAGCACACACAGGGCGGTAATATCTGCGGCAGTGATGCTGTCGCCGTAGATGAACTTGCGTCCTTCCAGGTGTCGGTCCAGGAAGTCCATAAAGCCGGCAGCCTGCTTGCCGGCCTCTTCGCCCCATTCCGGAATCGGATTCATCCGGTCCTTGAAATAGCCGGTGCTGTGCTGGAAGCACATGCCGGTGGGCACGAAGAAGTAGTAGTCCAGCCACCGCTGCCACTGGTCCAGCTGGGCTTTCTCCAGCGGTGTGGTACCCATCAGGGGCGTCGTATCCGGGTACTGTTCCTCGAAATAGAGGCAAATGGACATGGTCTCCGCAATGCAGTTGCCGTCATCCAGCTGCATCACCGGCACCTTCTTCATGGGGTTCATGGCCTGGAACTCCGGGGTCAGGTTCTCCCCTTTCTGCAGATCCACTTGCACAAATTCCACCTTGTCCAGCAGACCCTTTTCCGCCAGGAACATGCGCACTCGCCGGGGGTTGGGGGCAGTTTTGGTCTCGAAAATCTTCATGGGTGACGGCACCTCGGATGTTGTTATGAATAAACAGGTAACACAGGGGGTAAGGTTGCCGTCACAGATTGTCCTGTTGGCGAAGTTCCGTCAAGAGCGCAGCCTCACCCCACACCCCGGCGTCTGCTGACTTGTAGCATTACCCGATATTAACTGGAGTTAATTGAGGCATGTTAGTTGCCGGTCAGGGTAAGGAAGGTTCGACCGGGCTTTCGACAGGCCTGTTTGGCAGCTCACAACCGAGTTGCCTGATCACCCACTGCGGATCATCCAGCGGCAGGTCATGACCTGCATCCGGGTGGACCAGCAGCGGCCAGCTCCAGCGATCGGCCAGGCGGCGGCTGCACTGCCAGTTAACAATGCGATCTCCGGCACTGGCCAGCAGCAGGGCCCGGGCCGCTGGAGCGGAGGAGCCGGGACGGTAGCGGGCCGCTGCACGGAGCTGGGCAAGGGTGGTGCGCAGGCTGACAGGCCGGCGCCGCTGGATTTCGAACCAGCGCCTTTGCAGGGTGTCGGTTACCGGGCGGTTGGAGGTCAGCTCGAGTATGGCCCGCTCCCGCTTCTGTACATCCCGCTGCCACATCAGCGCCAGGACCCGCCCCAGGGTTTCCGGTTTCATGCGCTGCCAGGGCGGACTGAAACCGGTGCTGGCATTGACCAGCACCAGCTGCCGGACACGGTCCGGAGCAGCCTGCGCCCAGTCCAGGGCCACCATTCCGCCCATGGACAGTCCCAGCAGCCCGATTGGACCCGTGATGGGCTCCGCGCTGGCCTGCACTTTCCGGCGGATGCCGGCAATCGTGGCGGGGGAAACCTCATGGAAATGTTCGCCGGTACCAGGCAGGTCGAGGACATGAAACCGGTGCCGTGGAAACGCCTCCTCCAGCCGCTCCCGGAAGTCGCCCCAATGCGCTCTTTCCCGGGTCAGGCCCCGCAGCAGGATCCAGTTCATGGCGCAGTCCCCGGAAAGCATGGACTCAGGCTTCCCGGTACCAGTGGGTAAGCGCCGCTTCCCGCAGCGTCCGGGCCTGTTCCCCGGTTGGCAACCAGTTACCGTGGCTGACCGCAGCATGAACGAGAAAGTCCATCAGCAACAGGTGACTGCGAAGCACCCGCTGATGGCGGTGGGGCACCAGCGGGTTGAAGAAGCCTTCCATGCGGAACAGTTGACGAGGGCGTTTTCGCAGCCAGCGCCACGAGCCCATCTCCAGGGTCAGGGGAATGAAGGTGCCCTTTCCCTGGCGATTCACCTGCTTGTAAAAGTAATCCCACAGATCCCCGTGGGTCAGATAGTGGGCCGACTGGGGCTCGAACACGTAGCGGTGGTTGGGGTAGGCCTGCTCCCAGAGCAGCTTCAGGGCCATTACCGAGTCAATGCGACGCATCGGGCGACGGCGGTAGGCGTAGGGGAACCAGATCTGGTCCTGCCACCCAAAGCCCGAATGGCAGTCCAGGGCCAGGCTGAACGGCCGCCCCGGAAGCATCTCGTCAATCACCGATTTCAGGGCTTCACCCTCCGGCTCCATGCCCTGTTCAGGCTCACCGGTGTACCAGGGCAGCCGTGGCGAGAGCCTCTGCCCCCCGAGAAGGAAGGTGCTTTCACCCTGGGCCATGATCGGCGCATTGCGCATCAGGTCCACGCCGGATGGGTTGGCCCGCTGGTTCAGGAACATGCCGCCAGGGTTGAGAATGGGCAGCGCAACAATACGGACCCGAGTGAGCAGCTCGTTCAACGGCTCATCCCAGCGCAGTTTGGCCAGCAGACTGTCGAGCCAGGCAATGACCACCTGCGCTCCGATGCGTTCCAGCCCGTGGACACCGCCCACCAGCAAAACCACCGGTGCGTCCTCGGCCTGACTGCCGATATCAATGCGGTAAACCGGCAGAACCAGGTCCCGGACCTCTACCCGGGTCAGTACGCGGCTCTGGATGCCCTCCGGGGCTTCCGCCAGCAGGCGCTCCAGCTGGACCAGTTCCGGCAGGAAGGTGCGGATGGTCCGCCGCTGGTGATTGCTGCGGCGCTGTTTTTCCGCAGCGATATCCCGATGGTGGGTCAGCTGTTTCAGCTCGGTCACGGAAGGCCTCCCGGGGTGGAACGGACCCTCTATCATGACCGGCTACCAAGTCACTTCTGTGACACCGGGAACGCGACCTTAATCCCGCGCGCTCATGGGCCCCGGTGAAACAGCGGCAAACGCCTCAGCCGGCAATTGGCCCGATACCCACCTTGCGACGCACATCAGCCATCAGTGGCGTGGCGTAGTCCCGGGCCTTTTCAGCACCCTGTTGCAGGATACGGTCCAGCTGGGCCGGGTCGTCCATCAGGGTATTGTAGGTGTCCCGCATGGGCGCCAGTTCCTCATTGATCAGCTCGAACAGCTGTTTCTTGGCTTCGCCCCAGGCAATGCCGTTGGCGAATTCCTGGCGCATGGCGGCTGTCTGCTCCTGGCTGGCAAACGCGGAATAGATGGAGAACACCGCACTGGTCTCCGGGTCCTTGGGCTCACCAGGCTCCAGCAGGTTGGTCTTGATCTTGTTGATGGCCTTGCGCAGCTTTTTCTCACCCTCGAACAGCGGGATGGTGTTGTTATAGCTCTTGGACATCTTGCGGCCGTCCAGCCCCGGCAACACCATGGACGACTCCTCGATCACCGCCTCCGGCAGGGTGAAAGTCTCGCCGAACAGGTAGTTGAAGCGCTGGGCGATATCCCTGGCCATCTCGATATGCTGGGTCTGGTCACGGCCCACCGGGATTTTCTCACCGTTGAACATCAGGATGTCCGCCGCCATCAGGATCGGGTAGCAGAACAGCCCCATGGTGATGCCGCGATCGGGGTCGGCACCCTCGTTCTCCTCATTCTCCTGGACGGCCGCCTTATAGGCATGGGCCCGGTTCATCAGGCCCTTGGCAGTCACGGTGGTGAGCACCCAGTTGAGTTCAGTGATTTCGGGCACATCGGTCTGACGGTAGAAGGTCACCTTTTCCGGATCCAGGCCACAGGCCAGCCAGGTGGCGGCGATCGCCCGCACGGATTCCTGCACCCGGGCCGGCTCCTGGCACTTGATCAGGGCATGGTAGTCCGCCAGGAAGAGGAAGGATTCACTCTGGCCTTCCTCGCTGGCGCGAATGGCAGGGCGAATGGCGCCTGCGTAGTTGCCCAGGTGGGGAATGCCTGTAGTGGTGATACCGGTCAGTACTCGTGTCTTGCTCATGGTGATCGCGCTATTCCGGATGGGATAAAAACCGAGGTTAAAAAGAAAGCAGAACCATACCCAATGGAAGGCCGGGCGGCAAACGGATTCGTGAGTGCCGGCCCCCGAACACGGTATGATAACCGCTTCAGCCGCCAACGCGTTTTGACTGCCCCATGCCCCAGGAAACCCTGCCACTGATCTACCGGGACGACCACCTGGTGGTCGTGGACAAGCCCGCGAACCTGCTGGTCCACCCCAGTGAGATTGACCGCCGGGAAACCCGCTCCGCCATGATGATTCTGCGGGACCAGCTGGGACAGTGGGTGTGGCCGGCACACCGCCTGGACCGCCCCACGTCCGGTTTACTGGTATTTGCCCTGAACCGGGACTGCGCCCGGGAGCTGGCCATGGCTTTCCAGGAACACCGGGTGCGCAAGGAATACCTGGCCATCGTTCGCGGCCACCCTCCCCTCGGCGGCATTATCCGCCATGCACTGACGGTGAAGGATGACCAGGAGTCCCGGCGAACCATCGACGCTGAGCCCCAGCCGGCATTAACCCTTTACCATCGCCTGGCCCACACCACGGTGGATTGGCCGGTGGACAAACGCTACCCCACCAGTCGCTACGCCCTGGTGCGCTGCCGCCCTGCCACTGGCCGGCGGCACCAGCTACGCCGCCATCTCAAACACATCAGCCACCCCATTATCGGGGACAGCAGCTACGGCAAGGGCGCCCATAACCGTGCATTTGCAAGCACATTCGGCGAGCACCGACTGTATCTGCACGCCAGCGATCTCTGGCTGAATCACCCGGTGACCGGAGCACCTGTTGACTTGTCAGCCCCACCACCGGATGCGTTCCTGAGGGTCGCCGGGGCGTTCGGCTGGGCAGAGTCTGCTATGATCAGGTCCGGTCAGGCTCACGTCACCAAGGAGTAACCTGGACATGCCCCTGAAACTCTACCAGTTCGCCATCTCCCACTACTCGGAAAAGGTCCGCTGGGCCCTGGACCAAAAGGGCATCAGCTATGAGCCGGAGTACCTGTTGCCGGGGATGCACGGCAAGGTCATTCGCGGACTGACCGGGGAGAAGGCCACCTCGGTGCCGGTACTCGTAGACAGTGGCAAGGCCATCCAGGGCTCCGGGAAGATTCTGGACCATCTGGACAGTGCATTCCCAGACAACCCCCTGTTGCCGGAAAGCGCCAATGAACGTGCCTCGGCACTGGCCTGGGAAAAACGGCTCGATGAGGAGGCCGGCCCGGCGGTTCGTACCTTTGCCTACCATCACCTGCTGCAGCGACCCAGGGTGGTGGCCCCCCTGCTGACCGCAAAATCTCCATTCTGGAACCAGTACCTGCTGAGGCTGGGATTCAGCCGCGTGGATGAAACCATGCGGGAAATGATGAACATCAACGAGAAAACCGCCGCCCGGGCACAGGTGGTCATCGAAAACCTGCTGGAAGAGATCAACGAAATTTATGGCGAAGGCCGGTACCTGGCAGGTGCCAGCTTCAGCCGGGCGGATATCACTGCCGGGGCCCTGTTTGCGCCGCTTTTCATGCCCCCGCAGTATCCGGTGCCTTGGCCGGGACCCGGGCGACTACCTCCGGGGCTGAAAGAATGGCACCGGCAGAAGGGGGCTCTGCTGGAGCCTGTTGCCGCTTGCTACCGGAAGCACCGCTGAGCCGTTAACGCAGTGCCGGTCGCTGACGGAGGTCAGGGCAGCGGGTACCGCTGGAGAAATCCGTGCCACAGTTCAGCGGATTGCTTCGGCACCTCCAGCATGGGCACATGGCCCACACCATCAAGCAGGACCACCGTGCTGTTTTCGATACCTTCCGCAAAAACCCCGGCATTTTCCGGCGCCAGCACCCGGTCCTGCTTTCCCCAGACGATCAGCGTGGGGGCTTCGATTGCGGGCAGGATGCCGGAGAGATCCAGCTGCTCACCGGATGAAAGGATGGCATCAAAGATCTGGTCATTGATGGACTGCCGTGCCATGGCCTCTTCTTCCATCACGGAGGTGATCGGCCAGGGTGCAAACGGACGCTGCTCCAAAACGAAGTCCATCAGCTCGTCAAAGTCACCGGGATCACGAACCACCAGCGGGTTATGCCCTTCCGCCAGCGCCTGGTCCAGTTCGGAGGGGTACTGGCTCGACCCGGCAGGATCGAACAGGGCGATGGTCCGCACCCGGTCCGGGTAGCGGCTGGCGAAATAGGCGGTGATACCTCCGCCCATGGAATTACCGGCCATATCCACCCGCTCGATACCGAGGTGGTCTATCAACCGGGCGAGGGTGGCGGCCTGGGCCTCAACCGTGTACGCCTCTGGTCCGGCAACACTGCTGTCACCATGGCCCGGCAGGTCGGGAATAACCAGGTAGTAGTCGTCAGGGAGATGGGTCGCCATCCGGACCCAGTTGTCCTTGTCGGCGGCAAAACCGTGAACCATCACCAGGGCCCGGGTCGCCGAGGACTTACCATTGGTGAGATAGACCACGGAAAGTTCGCCGAGGGTAGCCTCCTGCAGCTGCAGACCAGCGTCTTCACGCTCGCTGGCGATCAGCCAATCGTACAGGTCATATCGGGAACACCCGGTCAGCAGCACCGCGCCAAGCAGCACCGCCAGCCATGCCAGCCGGCTGTGTGTCATACCATCCTCGTATTCTTCGGTCCGCCTGGCAGGCTGGCGCCTTCCCTGCCGGTAAACAGCCGGGAAGCGAGTCACCCCGGTCAGCGGGTTCCGTAGACCACCATGGTCTTGCCCTTGACCTGAACCAGGCCCTGCTCTTCCAGCGTTTTCAGTACCCGGCCCACCATCTCACGGGAGCAGCCGACGATACGACCGATCTCCTGACGGGTGATCTTGATCTGCATCCCGTCCGGATGGGTCATGGCGTCGGGCTCCTTGCAAAGGTCAAGCAGGGTCCGTGCCACCCGACCTGTGACGTCCAGGAAGGCCAGGTCGCCCACCTTGCGAGTGGTCTGACGCAGGCGGGTCGCCATCTGCTCGCCGATGAAGTAAAGCACACGGGGATCCTGCTGGGCGATTTCCCGGAACTTGGTGTAGCTTATTTCCGCCACCTCGCATTCCGTCTTGGCCTTCACCCAGGCACTACGGGAATCCATGTTGTCGAACAGACCCATCTCCCCGAAGAAATCTCCGGAATTCAGGTAGGCCATGATCATTTCGCGACCGTCTTCATCTTCTATGATGACGGTGACAGAACCTTTAACGATGAAAAAGAGAGAGTCGCTCTTGTCCCCGGCGTAGATGATGGTGCTCTTGGCCGGGTAGCGACGGCGATGGCACTGGGACAGGAAATAGTCCAGGTGCTTGGTTTTCTGCTCAACTGGCCGGACGATGGTAGCCATGGTAAGTGTCGTGCCTCCTCAAGTGTCGCCATCCCTGGACGTTTGTCGTTTATGAAGTCGCTCTCCTGCGACTGTTTTATTGTTCACGGGGGATCCTCCGTGGAGGGTACTCCGCCCAAATCCGGTTCGGTGTGTCGCTTTTGTAGACGAAACGCTACTACGACTCATGATGTTAAGCCGGAGTCACAAACTCGTCCATAACGCACTTCTCAATAGCGAACCATTTCACAGGTTTTTGCGGCTTTATGCTAGCATTTCGCCCCTGAGTTTTGACCAAAGGACTAATCCGATGAAAGCAACCATAGACTGGACCGGCAATGCCAGCTTCCGGGCGACCAGCGGCAGCGGCCATGAAGTACAGATGGATGGCCCGCCGGACCATGGCGGTGAGAACCTGGGACCACGCCCCATGGAGATGCTGCTGATGGGCCTGGGCGGCTGCTCCTCCTTTGATGTAATGAGCATTCTGCAGAAAAGCCGCCAGGACGTCACCGCCTGCCACGCCGAACTGGAGGCAGAACGGGCGGACGCGGTGCCGGCGGTGTTCACGAAGATCCACCTGCATTTCGTGGTCACCGGCAATAACCTGAAGGAAAACATGGTAAAACGAGCGGTCAGCCTGTCTGCGGAAAAGTACTGCTCCGCCTCCATCATGCTGGAGAAGGCCGGCGTCGAGATCACTCACAGCCATGAAATCAGGGCCAACTGAGCCGGCTGACGAACCCGACCCGAACCATTCGCCCCGCCCCCCCCGGATAACGCTGATCTGACAGTGCGGGAGGCGATGCTAAAATGTGGTTTGAAAAGCTATTCAACCGGATAAGCGGTGTGCATAATACGCACCCTTCTCCGCCGGTCTGCGCACGTAAAATGGTCAGTTATCGGTGGCGGCCTCGGCAGACCGGACCATCCGTGATTGATGGACGAGTCTGTACCTAACCATCTCCATTCTCCGGAGGGGCTGAACATGGAATCCAAACTCCAGCTGCACGGTTTCAACAACCTGACCAAATCACTAAGCTTCAACATCTACGATATCTGTTATGCGCAGACCGAAGAACAGCGTGAAGCCTATATCGACTACATCGACGAGATGTACAATGCCGAACGCCTGACCCAGATCCTCACCGACGTGGTGAAGATCATCGGCGCCAACGTCCTCAACATCGCCCGCCAGGACTACGAGCCCCATGGCGCTTCAGTTACCATGCTGATCGCCGAGCACGAACTCACCAGCGGCGAGCCGGACAACGAGGAGTCCCCTGGCCCCCTGCCAGACGCTATCGTTGCGCACCTGGACAAGAGCCACGTTACCGTGCACACCTACCCGGAGAGCCATCCCTATGAAGGCATCAGCACCTTCCGGGCGGATATTGATGTGTCCACCTGCGGCCTGATCTCGCCGCTGAAGGTACTCAACTATCTGATTCACAGCTTTGATTCGGATGTGGTCACGGTGGACTACCGGGTGCGGGGCTTTACCCGGGACGTGGACGGCACCAAGCACTACATCGACCATGACATCAACTCGATCCAGAACTACCTGACCGAGGACACCCAGAACGCGTACCAGATGATTGACGTCAATGTGTACCAGGAAAACCTGTTCCACACCAAGATGATGCTCAAGAATTTCGACCTGGATAACTACGTGTTCGGCGTCAACGCCAGCGACCTGGACCCGGAAGAGGCCGCTTCCATCGAGGAACGCCTGAAGCGGGAAATGCTGGAAATCTTCTACTCCCGTAACGTCCAGTAATAGCACGCCCGACTGACGGGCCGGCCCCGACCACACGGGTTTCGCGTGAAAGAAACCTTGTTCAGTTTTACTGAACACCGGGGCCGGAATTTTTCGGTTTCTTCCCCTCCCCGATCCTTCTTTAATGGTGATGTCAGTCAACCTGAGAAGGAGGTCGCCATGACCGAACGCACCATCAAACGCGTTATCCCCGCCCTGGAAACCTCGGATGGTGCGGGCGTGCGTATACGCCGCTCCCTCGGGCAGACCCAGCTGGTGCGCATGGACCCCTTCCTGATGCTGGACGAGTTCGGCTCTGACCAGCCTCAGGATTATATTGCCGGCTTCCCTGCCCACCCCCACCGGGGCTTCGAGACAGTCACCTATATGATCGAGGGCCATATGCTCCACGAGGATCATCTGGGTAACCGGGGCAACCTTCGTAACGGCGGCGTGCAGTGGATGACCGCTGGCCGGGGCATCGTGCATTCAGAAATGCCCCAGCAGGAAGAGGGCATGATGCGGGGCTTCCAGCTGTGGCTGAACCTGCCCGCGGCGGAGAAGATGAAAGCAGCCGGCTACCGGGATATCCAGCCGGAAGAGATTCCCCACATTGCCCTGGACGGCGGCGAGGTCTGGCTCATCGCCGGTGAACTTTCCCTGGACGGGCAGCCCCGCCAGGGCGCTGTTACCGGGGGCTCCACCCAACCGCTCTACGCCGACCTGCACATGGACGCGGGAGCAGGGATGACCTTGCCAGTGGCCTCTCATCTCAATGCCATGGTGTATCTTTACGAGGGCAGTGCCAGCATCGGCGGAGTGGAACTGAGCCGCTCAGCGGCCACGGTACTGGAGACCGGCGACCGGCTGACGGTGGAGGCCGGCCCGAAAGGTGCACAGCTGCTCCTGATCGGCGGCCGCCCCATCGGGGAACCCGTGGTGCAGTATGGCCCCTTTGTGATGAACAGTCGTAAGGAAATCGAGCAGACCCTGCGGGACTATCAGAACGGCCGGCTGACCGCCTGACGGGAAATACGGCTGACCGGGGCTCAGGCCGTTCCCAGGCGCTCCAGCAGCCCGGGCTTTTCGATCACGTACCCCTGGCCATAGTCCACGCCCAGCTTGCGCAGCATGTCCAGGGACTCGCGGCTCTCGACATGGGTGGCAATGACCTCCCGGTTCAGGTAATGAGCCATTTCCACCATGGAGCGAACCATGGCCTGGTCCGTCTCACTGTCAGCAATCTGAGCGGCAAAGGCCCCGTCCAGCTTGATCATATCCACGGGCAGGCTGCGCATGTACTGATAGGAAGTGGGGCCCGCACCAAAGTTGCCCAGGCAGAAGCGGCAGCCCAGCTCCTGCATCTCACCGATAAACTCGGCTACCGCATGCACATCGCGAATCGCCGCCACCTCGGTGATCTCAAACCACAAACGCTCAATCGGTGCATCGGCCTCGCTGAGTTTGCCGTAGATAAACTCCAGCAGGCTTTCGTCGTTCAGGGAGTATCCTGACAGGTTGATGCAGTAACCCGGCTGGCGGCTCTCACCACTGTCCCCCTGGCGGCTATGGCTGCGCAACCAGTCCAGCATGTAGCCCACCACCCAGCGATCAACAAACTGCATGCGGTTGTACCTTTCGGCCATGCGCACAAAATCTGCCGCGGTAATCAGCTCCCCCTGGTCGTCATACATGCTGATCAGCACTTCGTACTGGGTGGTCAGCCGGGTGTCCTTGTGCAGCGGGATAATCTTCTGGCACCGCAGCAGCATCCGTTCTTCGTTGAGATCCCCGAGGCTGGCTACCTTGGCGGCAATCTGTTCCTGCTTCTCGAAACGCTCCGGTTCCAACTGATAGATCACATACTTGCCCGAGCCACGGGTCTTCGCCAGCTTGCAGGCCTCCTCGGTGGCCCGCAGCCAGCGCCCGGCGGTGGTCAGTACCGGCAACTGGGGCGCCAGGCCGGCACTTGCCGACAACCGGTATCGGCGCCCCTGCCAGTTCAGTTCCAGACTCTCGATGGCGTGGATTATGCCCTCCACCAGGGGGGCGGCATTCTCGGATGGCACCAGAAAGCCGAACTCGTCTCCGTCCAGCCGGGCAAGGGGCATACCCTCCACCACCCTGTCCCGAAGAATGCCCGCCACCCGCCTCAGGGCCTCGTCACCGGCGGCCAGGCCGGCGGTGTCATTGAGCAGCCGGAACTGGCGCAGGTCCAGCCGCACCAGAGTGCGCTCGTCCTCATGGCGACTCAGCTGCTGCTCCAGTACCCGCTCGAACTCCCGCCGCTCCAGCAACCCGGTCAGCTCATCATGGGTAGAGGCCCAGGACAGCTGGTCATAGACCTTGCGCACCATCCGATCGATGCTTTCATCCACCAGCGGCCGCGCATACTGGCTGTCGGGCACGATCAGGCCCTTCTGCATACGTTCGGCCAGATCCGCCAGTTCCAGCTCTACCACCCGCATACCCTGGTGATTGACAAACACAAACCGGTTGAAACCCCGTGCGATCCATACCAGGCGGATGTACTGGACCTGGTCGGGGTTGGTCTGGTCTTTCAGCCAGTCGCCGGTACGCAGTTTCTGGGCCCGGGCGATCCAGCGTTGCAGGCGCTTCTGCAACCGCTCCTGCTGTTTGCGATCGACATCGTCTTCGGGCTCGGCCCTGGGCACCGGCACCCGCTCCACCGGCGTATCCGGCGACCGCACCAGGAACTGTTTGAGCTCCTCACGCACCTGGGTTGCGGGCAGATGGTTGCTGGATATGGAGCCCAGCCCCTCCTGGATCAGCCGCAGCAGTTCCGACAGGTTGATATCAATCTCTGGATCGTCCGCGAATGCCATCAGCGTATCCACTACCGACAGGTAGTCCTGCCATAGCTGGCTGTCCGGGCCCTGGCGGATCCAGGTCAGCGACAGCAGATCCCGCCAGCCCGCATTGAGCAGGCTGATGACAGCCCGGGGAACGTCCCGGCCGCCAAGTCGCTCATCCAGTGCCCTGCTGACCGCAGACTTGGACTCGGCGACCTTCTGGGCCCCTTCAGCGGCGGCCGTGACCCGCTCCACATTGCGGCGATAGATCAGGTTCTGCCGGTCGATCAGGGTATCCAGTTCACCCATGGCTCCTTCGAATACCCGGGTGTCCTGCTCGAATTCGGCGGCAATTCGATCCACCAGGTCGTCCACCCGGCGCTGTACGGCGGGGTTGGTGCGACCGCCACGAACCCCCAGTTGCGCCAGGCGGTTCATCACCCCCCGGACCGGACTTTCGATATCATCGAAGAAAGCTGGATCCCGCAGTACCACCTTGAGTACCGGCACTTCCAGCTGACGCATCTGCTGGCGGGCATGGTCGGTCAGTCTCGGGCTCTCCACCACGCTGCGGAAGAACTGGTCCACCACGTCCAGGGTAGCCTGCTGTTCCTCGTCCAGGGCATGGTCGCCGGAACGCTTTACCTGCTCAATGACTCGTTCTTTCAGCGGTGCGGCCTGCTCTTCCGGTTTCGGCGTCCTCTGCAGGGAATGCAACTGGGCCTGGAATTCGCCCTGGGAAAGCGGACGGGCGTCCTCGGCAAACGGTGCGGGCGCCTGTTCAGCCATGCGGCCGGATTTGAGGGTTCCGATCAGGTTGCGTACCGTTTCGAAGGCCGAGCGGGCAAGGGTCATCTGCTCCTGGAATCCCTGACTGCGGGCATCACCGACCGGCGGCCGGCCGGAACCTGTCGGGGTGGCCTTTTCCTTTATCGCTGCAGCAGATTGACTGACCGGCGACGCTGCGGCCGTTGTTGGCGGGGTCTCAGGCTTTGGTGCCTCGCCGCGGGGCTTGCGCTCGCTCAGGTAACGACTGAGGTCCAGGTCCGGCAAAATGCCGTGACGTACCAGAATCTGGTTGAGCTCCTCGTACAGCGGGCCAATTTTCTGCAGCACCAGGGTCTCGAAGGTTTTCAGGCAGATCTTTTCCACCGGCCGGCTCGATCGCAGGCTTTCCAGGCCGGTGTGAAACGCCTCGCAGATCAGTGAAGGCCCCAGGGGATTCTGGTGCCCCGTGGCGTTGGTCACGCCCAGCCGGTCCAGCCGCATCCGTAGCTGTAGCAGCTCGGCGCGATACAGGGTATCGGCCTTGGTCACCATCACCTTGATGGCCAGCCAGTCCTCGAACTCGCCCTTGTCCACCAGCGACAGGCTGGAAGAGGCCTGGTTATCCCGTTCCGGCTTCAGGGGGGACTCCAGGTACCGCGACATCAACAGCCAGAACGAACGCTGGCGACTCTCCACCTGGGCGGCGGCATCCATGAACTCGTTGGCCTGCTGGTCATTGGCGGCCTTGAGGGCGGCCTGCCTCAGGTTTTCCACCATGGCCACAAAGCACTCGCCCATCAGCGGCTCGATATGCTGGGTGACACTCCGGGCACACTGACGAAGGATAAACTGGACACGTTCACTGGGCGGTTTGAGGGAGGCGCGTTCCTGAAACTCTCCATCTGCACCGCACTGGCTGAGCATGGCTTCCACTGCCTGCGGACTGGAGCGGGTGAACTCGACGCCCATGGCACCGTCGATCAGGCGCACCGGCCTGGCGTTCAGCTGGTGGCGTTCGCGGCCATCACCGGTGCGAAAATGAATACCCAGGTCCTGGCCAGGGTATTTCTGCAGGTGGGCGCGGATCCTGGCGGAAGTATCGCCGGAGTAGCGGACAAACAGACCTTCTGCACAGAAATCGGCTATCTGGCAGGGCCACATTCCGGCTTCCCCCAGGTCAACCTGGGCGGCCAGTTTGATGGGGCGTCGGGGGCTGGAGCGTCGTTCCTTCGGATCCATTCACTACCTGATCGATGGTATAGCCCGGCAGCACCGTGGTACCGGCCAGGACGATTCCCTTTCAGCGGGTGGTAACCGGCACCCGCAGCGCGACCTCAGCAAACCGGGACCTATCCCGGTGCACCCGTCCGAAGCGGACAGGGCTCTGCGGTCAGTATAGCCATAACGGCCAGAAAACAAGATCACTGGAAACTGGCCCTCCAAAAAGGACGGAACCTTTTGTTTCCAATTGTTAATGTGACTATTTTGACGACGGTTCGTCAAGGGCATTACGGAATAAATTCGAGCAGGCGCTCGCTACAAAGCCCGCCCGCTCCCTGCCTCAGCCGGCGAACGGGATATCACCCCATGTTCTTGACGAAAACCTTGGAGTTGCGACGGGTATTGTAGGCAGCCAGTTTCGGCCCGGGCAACGACTGAACCGAGGAAGGCTCGAATCCCCGCTCCCTGAACCAGTGCTCGGTCTGGGTGGTGAGCACGAACAGTCTTGCCAGGCCCTGGGCCCGGGCCATGCGCTCGATCATCGACAGGATCTCGTCACCCCGGCCACCCCGGCGATAGGCTGGGTCCACGGCAAAGCAGGACAGTTCCCCCGCCTGCTCCTCCGGGTAGGCATAGAGGGCCGCGCAACCAATGATCATGCCATCCCTTTCAGCCACCACGTACTGGTCGATCTCGGTCTCCAGCATCTCCCGGGAGCGGCGCACCAGTACGCCCTGCTCTTCCAGGGGCTGGATCAGTTCCAGGATACCACCAATATCCTCCACCCGGGCACGGCGGATCTGCTCGTAGTCATCATCGGTGACCAGGGTGCCGGAGCCATCGCGGGTAAACAACTCTTCCAGGATGGCACCGTCCCGCAGGTAACTGATGATATGAGCCCGGCGCACCCCACGGGTGCAGGCATCACAGGCTGCCCGCAGCAGGTCGGCGTCATGGCCGGAGACCACCTGCTCGCTGACTTTCTGCAGGGCCTGGCGTACGGTCAGTTCGCGCACCAGCGAGCCATCCTCGTCCAGCACACCCTGATCATCGGTAAACACAATCAGTTTGTCGGCCCGCAGGGCCGAGGCCACCTGGCTGCCCACGTCCTCGTAGGACAGGTTGAAAATATCGCCGGTGGGCGAATAACCCTGGGGCGGCATCAGCACAATATGCCCCAGCTCCAGCAGGCGCTCGATACCGGCGGTGTCTACCCGCCGCACGCGGCCGGTATAACCGTGATCCACACCGTCCAGCACGCCGACCGGACGGGCCGCCACAAAGTTACCGCTGGAAACCCGGATTCTCGCACCGTGCATGGGGGAGTTCACCAGCCCCATGGACAGCCGGCTTTCCAGCCACGAGCGCACCCCCCCCACCGCCTCCATGATCAGGGGCAGGTCCTGTTCCGGCGTGATGCGCAAGCCGCCGACAAATTCGGACTCGTGTCCGGCCTGTTCCAGGCGCTGTTGTATCTGGGGACGGGCACCAAAGGTCACCACCAGCCGAATACCGAGGCTGCTGAGCAGGGTGATGTCATGGATGATGTTCAGCAGGTTGTCGCTGGCAAGGGCCTCGCCCCCCAGCACCAGCACTACGGTGCTGCCACGATGGGTATTGATATAGGGTGACGAGTGGCGAAAGCTGTGCAGCCAGTCGGATACGCTCATAGACAGAAGTGCCTGATCAGTTGTTTCAGCAACGAAATGGTGGGGTTGATCTGGGCCAGGTCCAGGTATTCGTCGGGCTGGTGGGCCTGGTCGATAGATCCGGGCCCCATCACCAGGGTTTCCAGGCCCAGTTTCTGCAGCCAGGGGGCCTCGGTGGCGAAGGCCACGGCCTCTGCCTGGTGGCCGGTCAGCTTTTCGCACACCCTGACCAGCTCGGCTTCCGCCGGAGTTTCAAAAGGTGGTACACCATCGAACAGGGGCTCGAAGGTCAGCGAGAGATCCCGCCGGCGGGCCAGGGGTTCCAGGCGGGTGAGAATGGCCTGGCGCAACCCGGCCATATCCATGCCCGGCAGGGGGCGCAGATCAAAGTGCAGTTCGCAGCGGGCGCAGATCCGGTTGGGGTTGTCACCACCGTGGATACAACCCAGATTCATGGTGGGGAACTGCACGCGAAAATGGGGATTGCGGTGCTGCTCCTGCCACTGGCCGCGCAGGGTCAGCAGCTCGTTCATGGCCTCGTTCATGCCCTCCAGGGCATTGCGGCCGAGTGAGGGGTCGGAGGAATGCCCGGACTGTCCCTCGAACACCAGCCGCTCCATCATGATGCCCTTGTGCATGCGAATGGGGCGCAGCTCCGTGGGCTCACCGATCACCGCATACCGGGCCTTCGGATAGCCTGCTTCCGCCAGGGCCCGGGCACCGTTCATGGAGCTTTCCTCGTCGGCGGTGGCCAGCAGGATCAGCGGTTGTTTCAGCGGCTGACCGGCCGCCTCCCTCGCGGCCTCGATGGCCAGGGCGAAGAACCCCTTCATGTCACAGGTGCCGAGGCCGTACAGGCGGTTATTCCGCTCGGTCAGGGTAAAGGGATCACTCTGCCAGCGCTTGTCATCAAAGGGGACGGTGTCAGTATGACCAGAGAGCACCAGCCCGCCGGGGCCGGACCCGAGCGTGGCTACCAGGTTGTACTTGCCGGGCATGCCCGGAACCGGCAGGATCTCGTTGCGGAAGCCGAGCGCGCCCAGCCACTCCGCGAGCAGGTTCACCACTGCTTCATTGCTGTGGTCCCAGTCGGCCGAGGCGCTGCTGATGGACGGAATGCCTACCAGCCGCTCGAGCATGGTACGGACATCCGGCGGCGCCTGATGCTGGTCGGTCGGTGTCTGGCTGGTGGGATTATTCATCTTGCCGGCTCCTGCAGGTCAATCCTGAAGGGATGGGGTGTCAGTCATCCGCCCGCTGGCCACGACGCCAGACCGCTAGCTGATCCACGGCACGGAGAGCCATCGGATAGGCCACTTCACCACCATCCACCGGGCGCGCCACCTCCACCTGCTGATCGTCAATACGGGTCAGCCGGCCTTCAACGTTGCGCCCGTTACTCAGGGTAACCCGGACGGTGTAACCAAGCCAGTCCGCCGCCTGTTCAGGCGCAATCACCTGCCAGCCGGCGACGACCGGTGCCTGCTCCGGATCCACCACCGGCTCCAGTGCCTGCTCGGGTACATCCGGCGTAACCGGCTCGATCCTGGACAGGTAGACATCGGGCACAGCCGCGCCGTTATAGGAGACCGTGAAGGACGGTGACCCTGAGTCCCGGGTTGCTCCCGGCGCACTTTCAGAGACCCGGACCGGTATCCCCGGCCAGGCGGCCTTCGGATCCAGGGTCGCCACCAGTTCGCCACCCTCGGTCAGCCATTGGCGGTACAGCGCCATCAACTGAGGTGAGGCCTGCAGTCCCCGGCTCTCCAGCCCTTCCCGGAAGGACGTCATCACCAGGTCGGCCCAGGACGCTGCCGGCAGACCGGTCTCCCGGGCACAATAGGCGGTTATCCGCCGCATCATGCCACCGTCCCGCAATGCTATCTGGATGCGTTCAGCGGCAGGGGTGAGGTTAACGCCGTCGGCGTCCAGCCTCAGCCGTGCCCCTTCCCAGAACACATCAATACCACCGGACTCCCGGGTGTGAACTTCCAGTCTTACTCCGCCGGAACTCTGACGCAGCTGGGCGTCGCCGGCCAGCTCATTCAACCCCATACGGATCAGATCGCCACTGCCCAGTTGTTGCCTGGCATCCGGACCGCACACCGGCATGAACAGGGGACGCGGCGCCTGTTCATCGGTATCCGTCACCCAGTTTCGCAGCATGGCTGTGTCCAGGGGCAGCCGCCAGTCGGAGGCCTCCAGCCGCCAGCTGCGGGGCAGGTCGTGCTTGTCATGGAGGCTCTGCAGCAGCGCCAGCGGTGAGTCCGTCATCAGGTGCAGGCGCCGGATTACCAGGGGCTGGGTCAGCCGGAACGACTGAAACCGGGTGCCCTCGAGGATCAGCTCACCACTGACACCGGAACTGATGCTGCCCCGCTCCAGCGCACCATGATCCGACAGCGAACGGCGCAGTTCCGCCATGGTCTGGTCTGCGTACCACCAGACCGCCCCCTTGTAGGCACCCCAGGCCACCAGCACCAGGATGACAGTCAGCGACAACAGTTTTCTCAAGGCTTCCTCTCCCTGTGGGGAATGCCGCGTGCAGAGGCGATTGGCCGGATCCGTTTACCCCGCAGAGCGGGGGTCAGTTCCGGGATATCAGCGTACCCACGCCTTCGTCGGTAAAGATTTCCAGGAGCGTGGCGTGGGCAACCCGCCCGTCAATAATGTGGGCCGTGCGCACGCCATTCTCCACCGCACTGAGGGCACAGCGGATTTTCGGCAACATGCCGCCATGGATGGTGCCGTCCTCGATCAGGTCATTGACCTGGGCCGCGGTCAGCCCGGTCAGTACCTTGTCATCCTTGCCCTTGAGACCGGACACGTTGGTCAGCAGGATCAGTTTTTCCGCATTCACCGCCTCGGCCACCTTGCCGGCCACCAGGTCGGCATTGATGTTGTAGGAGGCTCCATCCGGCCCTACCCCGATGGGAGCGATGACCGGGATCACATCGCTGTGGGTGAGCATGTCGATCACCTTGGTGTTCACCTGGGCCACCTCACCCACGTGACCGATGTCGATAATTTCCGGGCGGCTGACCTCGTCCGATTTGCCCACCACTTCCAGCTTGCGGGCCCGGATCAGATTACCGTCCTTGCCGGTCAGTCCAACGGCGGTACCGCCATGGGCGTTGATCAGGGAGACGATTTCCTTGTTCACCTGGCCGCCAAGCACCATCTCTACCACATCCATCGTCTCGGAATCGGTGACCCGCATCCCGTTGACGAAGTGGGACTTGATATTGAGCCGGTTCAGCAGGTCGCCGATCTGGGGACCGCCGCCATGCACCACGATGGGGTTGATGCCGACCAGCTTCATCAACACCATGTCCCGGGCGAAGCTGCTCTTGAGCTCTTCGTTCTCCATGGCGTTGCCGCCATACTTGATTACGACCGTCTTGCCGGTAAACCGCTGGATATAGGGCAGACCCTTGCTCAGGACATCCGCCACCTGCATTGCCGTATCACGATCCAGTGCCATTCATCTTGCCTTATCAGGTTCGGCCCGGTTCACCGGGCCAGGTAGTTAATAAACTTGGGAATACCTCAGAAGGTTATGTTCACATCCGGGGCCAGTGCCCTGAGCTGCCCGCGAAAGATCTGCTTGATGCGTTCCAGGGCTGCCTCGTTCTCCGCCTCGAACCGCAACACCAGTACCGGGGTGGTATTGGATGCGCGGCACAACCCCCAGCCGTCGGGGTAGTCCACCCGCACGCCATCAATGGTGGTGATATTGGCCTCCCCGAAGTCAGCCAGCTCCCTGAGGCGCTCGATAATGCGGAACTTGCTCTCGTCCGTCACGTCCAGATTCAGCTCAGGGGTGCTGATATCCTCGGGGAACTCCGCGAAAACCTCGCTGGTCTGGCGATCCTCGATACCGAGGATCTCCAGCAGTCGTGCCGCAGAATAGAGCCCGTCATCAAAGCCATACCAGCGCTCGCCGAAGAAAATGTGCCCGCTCATCTCACCAGCCAGCAGGGCGCCGGTTTCCTTCATCTTGGCCTTCATCAGGGAGTGCCCGGTCTTCCACATCACCGGGCGACCGCCAGCGGAAGAAATCACACCACTGAGTCGCCGGCTGCACTTGACATCAAACAGCACATCCGCACCGGGATTACGGGAGACCACGTCCCGGGCGAACAGCATCATCAGCCGGTCCGGCCAGACAATCTGTCCCTCGTTGGTAACCACACCCAGACGGTCGCCGTCACCATCGAAAGCAATACCCACGTCGGCGCCTTCCTGCCGGACCCGGTCAATAAGATCCTGAAGGTTCTCGGGCTTGCCGGGGTCCGGGTGGTGGTTCGGAAAGCTGCCATCCACCTCACAATAGAGCGGGATCACCTCACAGCCGAGCTCTTCCAGCAGTAATGGGCCAAGTTCCCCGGCAATGCCGTTACCGGCATCGACCACAACCTTGAGTGGAGCTGCCACGGCAATATCACTGACGATACGGTCCAGGTAATCCCGCCGCACATCCTGGTCCGAGGCGCTCCCCTGGCCCCGGTGCAGGTCGCCGGTCTGAACCCGCTGCAACAGCTTCTGGATGCCCTCTTCCGCCAGGGTTTCACCACCCAGCATGATTTTCAGGCCATTGTAATTGGACGGGTTGTGGCTCCCCGTCACCATCACCCCCGAGCCGGTGCCCAGGTGGTGGGTGGCAAAATAAAGCACCGGTGTTGGCACCGCGCCTATGCGGATGACATGACAACCGGCCTCCATCACGCCCCGGGCCAGCGCATCCGCCAGCTCAGGACTGGAGTGGCGACCATCGTAGCCGATGCAAAGGGTATCCTGGCTTCTGTCCAGCGCCTCGGAACCAATGGACTGGCCAATCAGACGAACGATCTCCGGTGTCAGTGTTTCACCCACGATGCCGCGAATGTCATAGGCCCGGAAGATCGCGGGGGACAGTTCGGCCCGGGGTGCCGGCGCTTCCGCCACTTCCGGGGTGGCGCCGGCAGGGCTCTCCCCGAAGCCGAGTACATCCTCGTCACCATCCAGCATGTCGATGTCCGGCATGTCCCGTTCCTGGAACAGGGGTTCGTCCATCTCCGGCTCAGCCGCCAGCGCCGGCTTCGCCTCGGGAGCCTTCCGGGCGCCCCCCTCAACCCGTTTCTCCACGGCCTTGCTCAGCCGGTACAGGACGTCGGCCAGTACCGAAGGCAGCTCCCAGTGAAACCGGGGAGGCGCCGTGCGATCGCCGGAGAATGCCTTGTTGGCCCACTGCACCAGGCGCGTCGTTTCCTTGCGCATTCCGGACTGGGCGGAGGACAACAGCAGCCAGACGATCACAGCAGCCACCAGGAAACCTGCCACCACCAGCCCCAACAAAACCACCGGCACAGGGGACGCAGCCGGCTGCGACTGATAGCGGAGACTCCAGTCGGGCACGGACAGCGACCTGGTCACTTCCGGCCCGGCCCCCTGACCGCGGCTGATCACATTGCGGGACTGACCACCTACCGTCTGGAGCAGGGTGGACTGGCCCTCAATACCGGAAAGCACATCGGCCAGCACATTGGCGTCAAACTGGATAACCAGCGTGCCCTCCGCTACCTCGGTAGACGGATTACGGACCCGGGTCGCCATCTGCACCCGCCATCCACCATCTGCCGGCAGGGCGTCCGGGGTAACAGAGCGACCGGTTTCCGCGCGGCGGGCCAGGTCCAGGGTGGCGAAGCCAAGACCAGCCTGTTCATCCGCCCGTCGCGGAATGGCGCCGTAGGGAAACAGGAATACTCGCTCAATACCCGGCAGCATGGACCGCAGTTCGCCGGCCAGCTCTCTGCCACCACCAGTCTCACCCAGGGCTTCCCGCACCGAGGTCTGGGTACCGAGCCCCTGCGTCAGCGACTGCAGGAAACCGATGCGCTGCTCCAGCCGCCCTGCCGCGAGTTCCGCATTACGCTCAGCCGCCTGCAGCCGGCCTTGCTGCTCCGCCGGCTGCAGTACCAGCATGTACATCACGACGGCTACCACCAGGCCGGTGACGACTACGGCCAGCGCCTGCCCCAGCGCCACCGATGAGAGCTTGCGCACCTTGCTGCGCTCAGGCTCTTTTGCCCCCTTGCCCCCGGCGGCTTTCTTCGTGGCTTTCTTGTTATCGGAAGTGGTCCCGGGTGACGGGTCAGCGGTCCCGGCCTCTTCCTTCTTTTTGCCAAATCTCATAGTCGGCTCCGTCTCGACGGCTGTCGCAGCACTGCGTGTTATTCAAAGCGTGAATGGCTGTCAGTATAGATGGTTACATGAATTCGTTAATGACACATTTGGCGTATTGGAAACTTTCTCAGTATCGTCCGGTGGAGCCGAAACCACCTTCACCGCGTCCGCTGGCGTGGAACTCATCGACAATATCGAACTGTGCCTGCACTACCGGCACCAGCACCAGCTGCGCAATACGTTCGCCCACGTTCACCGTAAAGGCGGTGGTACCACGGTTCCAGCAGGACACCATCAGTTCACCCTGGTAGTCAGAATCAATCAGTCCCACCAGGTTGCCCAGCACAATACCGTGCTTGTGGCCCAGCCCACTGCGGGGCAGGATCATGGCTGCCAGGGAATTGTCCTCGATATAGATGGAAAGCCCCGTGGGAATGAGTACCGACTCCCCCGGCGCCAGGGTCACCGGCCCTTTCAGACAGGCTCTCAGGTCCAGTCCGGCGGAGCCGTCAGTGGCATAGGTGGGCATGGGGATATCCTGGCCGATACGCTCATCCAGGATGCGCATCTGCACGGGCTGATGGCTCATACTTCTGTTCCTCAGGGCAGTTTCAGGGTTGGGCGGGCATCCGCTCGGCGATCAGGGTGATGAGTTCCCGGGCGATGTCACGCTTGGGGGCGGGTCCGAGGGCGCGCTGGCCCCCGGACCAGAATACCGTGACAGCGTTCTGGTCGCTGTTGAAGCCGATACCGGGGGCTGACACATCGTTAGCCACGATCATGGCCAGCTTCTTGCGCTTCATCTTGTCGGTGGCATAGGCGGCGACATCATTGGTCTCTGCCGCAAACCCCACCGTAAACGGGGCATCCTTCCGGGCGGCAATGGTGGCGAGGGTGTCCGGGTTGCGTACGAGCTCCAGCGACAGGGCCTCCGACGACTTCTTCATTTTCTGGCCAGCCACAGCCACCGGGCGATAGTCCGCCACGGCGGCTGTGGCAATGAACACATCCGCACCCTTGTCCACTTCCGCGCTGCTGGCCCGCAACATGTCTTCGGCGGTCTGCACTGGCACCACTTCCACCCCTGACGGCGCCGGCAGGCTGACCGGACCGCTCACCAGGGTCACGGTGGCACCCGCGGCCCGGGCGGCCTCGGCGATGGCATACCCCATCTTGCCGGAGCTGTGGTTGCTGATGTAACGCACCGGATCAATGGGCTCCCGGGTGGGGCCGGCGGTGATCACCACCCGGCGCCCGGCCAGGAGCCCAGAGTCAACGGTCACCGGTGGCTCAAACTGATCGATCAGACCGAACAGGGTCTGGGGCTCAAGCATCCGTCCCGGCCCGGTATCCCCGCAGGCCTGACTGCCCTGGTCGGGGCCCCACAGGGCAATCTGGGGATCTTCCTCAAGAAGCCGGACATTACGCTGCGAACGGTGGTTGCCCCACATGGCCTGGTTCATCGCCGGGGCCAGGGCTATGGGGGCCTCGGTGGCGCAGCAGACAGTAGCCAGCAGGTCGTCCGCCAGGCCATGGGCCAGCCTGGCCATGAAATCCGCCGATGCCGGCGCCACCACCACCAGGTCTGCCCACTTGGCCAGTTCAATATGCCCCATGCCGGCCTCGGCTTCCGGGTCCAGCAAGGAACTGCGTACCGGCTCGCCGCTGAGGGCCTGGAACGTCATGGGGGCAACGAAGGCCTCCGCGCCGCGGGTCATCACCACCCGCACCGGGTAGTCGGCTTTTCTGAGCAGCCTCACCAGCTCTGCGCTTTTATAGGCAGCAATACCGCCGCTGATGCCCAGCAGAATGTTGGGTCTGGCCATGGTGTCTCCGTTATACCCGTGTCCGGTCAAAGGGCTATAAGATAGCATTGCCGACACTTCCCCGACAGTGGGGCGGTCGTGCTAAGATTCTGCCCGGTGTCGCCACGGCCCAGTCCGGCGAGAGGGGACACCCACCAACGCAGGAAGCACCCACAAGGATCCGGGATGGATACGACTACGAGACCCCACTGGCCCCGGGATGAGCGCCCCCGGGAGCGACTCATGGCTCATGGCGCCGAAAGCCTGTCAGATACCGAACTGCTTGCCATATTCCTGCGCACCGGCACCGCCGGCGTGCCGGTAATGGCCATGGCACGCCACCTGCTGGACGAATTCGGCGGCCTGCGGGGCCTGATGACCGCCTCCCACAGCAGCTTTTGCCGGGTTCGCGGACTCGGTACCGCCAAATACGCCCAGGTTCAGGCCGCCATGGAGATGGCTCGCCGGGTCATGGACGAGCCGGTTCGCCAGGGGGACCCGCTGACCTCGCCAGAGGACACCCGTCGCTACCTGGGTGCGAGGCTGGGCACCCAGCCCCATGAGGTGTTTGCCGGTCTGTTTCTGGACAACCGGCACCGGGTGATCCGGTACCAGGAACTGTTCAGGGGCACCATTGACGGCGCTGCGGTCTACCCCCGGGAGGTGGTGCGCCAGGCACTGGACCATAATGCGGCGGCGGTCATCTTCGCCCACAACCACCCATCAGGGATTGCCGAACCCAGCCAGGCGGATATTTCCCTCACCCGCCGGCTGAAAGACGCCCTCGGCCTGGTGGACATCCGGGTGCTGGATCATATGGTTGTGGGACATGGCGAGATTATTTCCCTGGCAGAGCGGGGACTGATGTAATCAGCCCGGGGCTGCACAATTTCCCAACAATTTTTTGCGTTAGGGGTCCCGTTCTGGTATAAAAGCGTCCCTTTCTGGCGGCGTCTGGCGAGCACCGTGCGCACTGCAGACACGTAAAGCAACCAGAGACCCGATGACAGGAACCTCTGCGAAGGATCAGCTTCAGAGGCTTCCTTAAAACGAATTCGTATTCAGGACCCAAGCTCAGGTCGGAGGCAAACATGTCCAGAGTCTGTCAGGTAACCGGTAAGCGGCCGGTAACCGGTAACAACGTTTCTCACGCTATGAACCACAACAAGCGTCGTTTTCTGCCCAACCTGCAGAGCCATCGCTTCTGGGTCGAGTCCGAGAAACGCTTCGTGAAGCTGCGCGTATCCACCAAGGGCATGCGCATCATCGATAAAAAAGGCATTGACGCTGTGCTGGCCGATGTTCGTGCCCGCGGCGAGAAAGTATAAGGAGCCGCATCATGCGCGAGAAAATCAAGCTGGTTTCATCAGCAGGTACTGGTCACTACTACACGACCAAGAAGAACAAGCGTAACACTCCGGAAAAGATCGAGATCAAGAAGTACGATCCGGTTGTCCGCAAGCACGTTGCGTACAAGGAAGCGAAGATCAAATAAGATCGCCGCTTACCAGAAAACCCGGCCATGGCCGGGTTTTTTTATGCCTGCCCGGCGGCGCCCCGCCCGACTCAGAAGGTTTCCAGATAGCCCTTGGGCAAGGCAATATCCATGGCGATGGGCAGGTGGTCGGACAGCGGATAACTCACCACTTCCGAGTTGCGGATTTCCAGGCTGGGGCTGACCAGGATGTGATCCAGCGCCCGCTCCGGCCGCCAGCTGGGAAAGCTGTGGGCGGTATCCGGCAGCGGCACCAGGTTGGCATCCCTGAGGGGCGTATTGGTCAGCAGCTCTTCGGCATGGTTGTTGAGGTCCCCCATCAGCACCACATGCTGATAATCCGCAATGAGTTCGTGAATATAGGCCAGCTGACGGACCTGCCCCGCCTTGCTGAGAGACAGGTGCATGATCACCAGTACCAGGGGGTCATCTGCATCCCCGTAGCGGGCGATGATAGCCCCCCGCCCCGGCAGCAGGCCCGGCAGGCGATGCTCGGTCACATCCAGGGGCCGGAACCGGCTCAGCAGACCATTACTGTGCTGGGCCACGGGGCCGAGATTACGATTGAGCTGCTGATGCCAGTAGGGAATACCGGCGGCCTCGGCCAGGTACTGCACCTGGTTGATGTAGCCGCTGCGGAGGCTACCACCGTCACACTCCTGCAGCGCAACCACGTCGTAATTGCGCAGCAGGGTGGCTATCCGGTCCAGGTTCTCTATTCGGCCCCGGTGCGGCAAGACATGCTGCCAGCTGCGGGTCAGGTAATGGTGGTAGGAGGCGGTATTGATGCCCACCTGGATGTTGAAGGTCAGCAACCGGATGTGATGACCGGGCTCGAAGTCCGGCACATGATCCACACCCGAGCAGGTACCCCGCGATGGCGAGGCCCTGCCGGTACGATCGGCAAACCCCTGTTTCAGCCTTCTGTACATTTCAGCCTTCTATAATATGGCCCGCCCCGGGCACAGGGCCCGGGAACCGGCGACATCCCTATTCGGCGCTTTCACCGCGCTCCTTCTCAACAAGATAGTCCACGACCGCCAGGGCTTCCTTATAGCCACCGGCCATGCTTGGCGAGGTGCGGTACTTGCCGGCCACCAGTACCGTAGGCGTCCCCTGGACCTGGGCACCCCGCAGGACCGACATGGCGCGCTGGGTCTGGGCCTTCACACCAAAGCCGTTGAACGCCTTGAGGAAGGCGTCCCGGTCAACCCCCTGCTCTGCCACGAAGTCAGCCAGGTCAGAGGCACTGGACAGGTTCCGCCGGTCAGCCGCCAGGGCCTGGTAGAACGCATCGTGAGTCTGCTCCCGGGCATCCAGTGCTTCGCTGGCATAGAATGCCTTGGCGTGCTCTGCGGCAGCACGGTTCATGGGCGCAGGCAGGTAGACAAAGTTGATGTCCTCGGCCATGTCTTCCTTCCAGGCCTGCACATGGGGCTCGAACTCCAGGCAATAGCCGCAGCCGTACCAGAACACTTCGGCCACTTCGATTCCCTCATCAGAGGAGGATGCACTCACCTCGCTGGGCAGGCGCTGGTAATGCTTGCCCTCCTCCCACTGGTCCTGGGCAGAGGCGGAGAATGCGATAGCGGCGGCGATAACGCCCGTGGTCAGGTGTCGGAGAATTCCCATGGATATACCTCTGGATTCGTTCTGGTTGTGATTCGGTCGCTACCCCGGAAAGACAGGGCCGCCGGTAAAAGGTTCACCCGGGATTATGTCCCAGGCCTGCTTCCGGTATCCAGTCGCGCTGGCGTTACCGTGCTGACAGGATGCCAAAAACGCAAAAGCCCGCACAGGGCGGGCTTCCGGAAACACTGTCAGGAAGACAGCAATCAGTTCAGGCCGGAGATGTAGCTGGCTACGGCCTCGATCTCCTCGTCGGTCAGCCTGGATGCGATATCCGTCATGATCTGCGACTGATATCCGCCACGCTCACCGTCACGGTAGTCCTGCAGCGTCTTCACCACATACTCTGCACTCTGCCCACCCAGGTGCGGGTAGCCCGCGGGCTCGTTACCCTTGCCCTGCGGGTTGTGGCACGCCGCGCAGGCAGCCACACCGGAGGCCAGGTTGCCACCGCGATACAGCGATTCGCCCTGGTCGACCAGCTCCGGATCAGCCTGCCCCAGGGGCATATCTTCCTGATTGAAGTAGGCTGCCAGGTCCTCCAGGTCCTGATCGGACTTGCCGTCCAGCTGGCCGGTCATCTCGGGGATCTCGCGATCGCCATCCCGGATAGCCAGCAACTGGTTATAGAGGTAGGTCTCCCCCAGCCCGGCGATTTTCGGGTAAACACCCATTACCGGAGCGGTACCTGCCTCTCCATGACAGGCCGCGCATGCAGCGGCCTGGGACTCACCAGCTTCAGGATCTCCCGCGCCATGGGCCGTCATTGAGAGGCCCACGCCGAGAACTACACCTGCGATCAGTTTCTTCATGCTCGCTCCGCTTATCTCTCATCAGAAACGTTATTCTTTGTGACGCTGGCAGAACTGGAAAAGCCACGACTATCGGGCCATTGGCAGTAGTAACCTGCGCACTGTCCGGAAATTGGTGTAGCATTATACATTAAGGAGCCAACGAATAAATGCCATGGGCCTGTCCCAGGTCAACCCGCTGCCCCTCGGCTTTCATCCGGCCCGACAAACCGACATCCTCGCCATTCAGGAATACTCTGTGACACCCGAAGCACCCAAACCGATTTCTTTCAACAGCGCCCGCTTTCTGGTCAGTGCTGCCCGGCTGCAGGACTGCCCGCCGGATGCCGGTCGGGAGGTTGCCTTTGCCGGTCGATCCAATGCCGGCAAGTCCAGCGCCATCAACTGCATTACCACCAATGGCAAGCTGGCCCGCACCAGCAAGACCCCGGGGCGCACCCGGCTGATCAACTTCTTTTCCCTGAACCGGGAGAACTGCCGGCTGGTGGACCTGCCCGGCTATGGTTATGCCAGGGTCTCCCGGGACATGAAGGATGACTGGCAACAGCACCTGAGCCACTATCTCACCGAGAGGCGCAGCCTGGCGGGACTGGTACTGGTGATGGACATTCGCCACCCGCTCACCGACTTTGACCAGATGATGGTGGAATGGTGCGAACATAACAACCTGCCGCTGATGATTCTTGCCACCAAGGCTGACAAACTGAAGTTCGGTCAGGCGAAAACCGCCATGCTGGGTATCCGCAAGGCCCTGAAGGACAATCAGTGCCTGAAGCACCTGATCATGTTCTCGGCCACCAGCAAGACGGGACTGGAAGAGTGCCGCAAGGGGCTGACAGACTGGCTTGAACCCGGGCAGGATGACTGAACACCCGGCATAAAAAAACCCGACCGGTTATCCCGGCCGGGAATCGTCAGGGTTTGCGACGTACTGAGACCTGAGTCTCACCGGCGAGTCCGTTGGCACCGGCATTGACTGTGATCAAACTTTCACCAGAAAGTTCCCTTTACCCGAGGAATTGGACATGACCGCAACCGTTGTTCCCCTGAACGAGAGCAAAAAGCAGATCCAGCTGACCGCCCGGGTACTGGCTGAGCAGAAACAGGCCTTCAGCCGCAACCCCCTGCCATCGCTGAGTGAGCGTCTGGATAACCTGCAACGCCTGAAGAAGGCTCTGCTGGCACACCAGGAACAGTTCTGCGAGGCCATCGACAAGGACTTCAACGGCCGCTCCAGGGACGAGACCCTGATCGCCGAGGTTATCCCGTCGGTGGAAGGCATCAACTACGCCATGAAGAACCTGAAGGGCTGGATGCAGCCAGAACGGCGCAACGTGTCCATGCTGTTCCAGCCGGCCAGCAACAAGGTGTATTACCAGCCCAAGGGCGTCGTTGGCATCATCGTGCCCTGGAACTATCCCCTGTACCTGGCCGTGGGGCCACTGGTCGCAGCGATGGCTGCGGGCAACCGGGCCATGATCAAGATGTCCGAGTTCACACCCTATACATCAGCCCTGCTGGCCCACCTGGTGGAGGCTACCTTCCCGCGGGACCTGGTGGCGGTCATCAACGGAGAGGCGGATGTCGCAGCGGATTTCTCGGCCAGCCCCTTTGACCACCTGCTGTTCACCGGTTCCACCACGGTGGGCCGGTTGGTCATGAAAGCCGCCTCGGAGAACCTGACCCCGGTCACCCTGGAACTCGGCGGCAAGTCGCCGGCCGTCATATCCGGCGACGTGCCCATGGGTGACGCGGCTGAACGCATCGCCTTCGGCAAGGCCCTCAATGCCGGTCAGACCTGCGTGGCACCGGATTACGTGCTGTGCCCCTCTGACCGCATCAATGCCTTTGTGGATGCGTTCCAGGATGCCATGGCGCGGATGTACCCCACCCTGCGGGACAACCCGGACTACACCGGCATTATCAACGAGCGCCAATACCAGCGCCTGCAGGAGTATCTCGCGGATGCCCGCAGCAAGGGCGCCCGGATCGTCGAGATCAACCCCGCCGGCGAGCATTTCGAGGATGGCTGCCGCAAGATGCCTGTCACCCTGGTGCTTGATCCCACCGAAGACATGAAAGTGATGCAGGACGAGATCTTCGGGCCGCTGCTGCCCGTCGTGGCCAGCAAGGGACTGGAAGATGCCATGGGGTTTATCAACCGTCGCCCGAGACCGCTGGCCCTGTACTACTTCGGCTATGACCGGGATGAGCAGAAGCGCCTGCTGGCGGGCACCCATTCCGGCGGGGTGTGCATCAACGACGCCCTTATGCACGTTGCCCAGGACGACCTGCCCTTCGGCGGCATTGGCGATTCAGGGATGGGGCACTACCACGGCAAGGAAGGCTTTCTGACCTTCTCCCACGCCCGGGCGGTGTTCAGCAAGCAGAAGATCAACAGTGGCAAGCTGATCTACCCGCCCCACGGTGGGACCTTGCACAAACTGGTCTATCGATTCTTTATTCGCTAGTGTAGTGCGTCGACTTGTTTGACGTATCACACCCCAATGACCAGCCCTGAGACGAGCGAGGAGTAACGCCAATGACAACGGTAATTTACCCGGGAACCTTTGACCCCATCACCAATGGCCATATCGATCTGGTGGAACGCGCCAGGCGCCTGTTTGATGAGGTGGTAATTGCCGTTGCCTTCAGCTCCAAGAAAAACCCCCTGTTCACGCTGGAGGAGCGGGTCAGGCTGGCGGAACAGTCCACGGCGCACTTGGACAACATCCGGGTAGTGGGCTTTGACAACCTGCTGGCCGATTTCGTCCGGCAGCAGAATGCCACCGTCCTGTTGCGGGGCCTGCGGGCGGTTTCCGATTTCGAGTATGAATTCCAGCTGGCAGACATGAACCGCCACCTGGCTCCGGAAGTGGAAAGCGTATTCCTGACCCCGTCCAACCACCTGTCGTACATCTCCTCATCCCTGATCCGGGAGATTGCCTCCCTTGGCGGCGATGTGTCCGAGTTTGTCACACCGACGGTGCAGGACGCCCTGAAGGCCAAGTTTGCCTGATAGCCCCTGCACAACCGTCTGGCAACGCCCAGAAAAAAGCCGGACCCCGCAAGGGCCCGGCTTTTCCGTATCACGATGACAGCACCACCTACATCTGCGGTGACAAACCACCACCCATGCCCGGTACAGGAAGGGGCATCTCGTTGCCATTGAGGTTGACCATCATATTGTTCAGCGAAGCCTCCATCACGTAGAAGTCGCCTTCTTCCACCAACAGCCCCTGGATCAGCAGCGGCATCAGCTCCTCACCCAGCTCCGGATAGCGATCCGCCAGGGCCCTGGGCAGCTTCACTGACATCTCGCCCTCGATGGTCCGGGCGATCATCATCAGCGGCACCGGCTCGCCATCTTCCTGCTCGGGATGGGAAATGGTCAGGCGACCGGTCACCGGACCTTCCGGTGAGCTCAGGTCCAGGTCAGCGTGGCTGGAGAGGCCATCAGCCATCATCGCCTCGATACTGCCGGTAAGCGCCATCGTTGCCTGCATCTGCTGCTCGAAAGCCTGCTGGGGGTCACTGGCAGAGCCGGCACTCATGGCCTGGAGTTCACTGACGGACTCAAGCAGGTTGTTCCAGGCTGCCACGCTGACGTCCGACAGACCAAATTCAAAGCGGTGCGGACCTTGGGCTTCGTCACCGTAGCTTACAGTTTCCAGGGTCAGGGACGTGGTTACACCGAACTGCTCAGCGGAGCTGTCTGCCTCGGAATTGCTGACCATCCTGATATCTTCCAGTACCAGCTCTGGCTCATCCCGGCTGGCGACCGATACCTTGTCCAGGGTTACCGTTGCATCACCGGTCCACAGCT
Source organism: Marinobacter sp. (assembly GCF_041690615.1). GTDB lineage: Bacteria > Pseudomonadota > Gammaproteobacteria > Pseudomonadales > Oleiphilaceae > Marinobacter. The sequence goes on along the minus strand of NZ_JAWLGY010000001.1, from coordinate 137,806 downwards.
TGCCGGTAAGCAGGCTCGCATGCTGGTCCAGGGTAAGGTTTTCCATGGACAGGCGCCCATCCGGCGCCCGAAGCACCAGCCCGGGCAACTGCATTTTTGCATCCAGGGTTTCGCCGTTATCACTGATGTTCAGGGTGGCGTAGCTTGCGGAGACGTTGAGGGACTCACCGCTGCTGTCGTCGATGTAGTCGATGGCTGGCACATTCAGCTCCACCAGCGAAGAACCCCAGGCGCTGGTGGTGACGGTAACGGTGGGCTTCTCGTCAGGAAAAACCGCTTCCATGCCGGCATCGTCGGCGAAATCAAATTCGAAATCGATGGTGCTGCTGGTAACACCATGGGAGATATCGCCGGTCCAGCCCACCGGATAGCGTTCGCCGGTATCCGGGTCAACGGCAAACAGCTGGCCGCGGGCCTCGGAACCCAGGTAGCCCCGCTCGTAGACGTCGGTCTCCATCACGAAATAAGGCTGAGAGGCGTTGAACTGTTCAGTGGCAGACTGCCAGTGCTGTTCCGTCAGCTTTCCCACGGCCCATGGGGCAGAAACCGCTGCCACCACGACCAAGCCGCCGGCAATGATCCATACTTTTTTCATGTCCTTGCTCCAACTCAGGGAGTCAGTGGAGCGTTACCACGCAACACCCTGACTTCCCTGTCTACTGATCCTGCCCGCGCTTTCCCGGGAACCCCCACAACCATACCGGGGAACTGGCAAAAGGACGGGCGACGAGACCGGCGTCGATCACTTGGCAGTCAGCCGCTCCAGCAGGACCAGCTGGGATGCAAAGCGCTCTTCATCCGGTGCCGGCTGATTTTGCAGGTAACGGCCGTCGGGCTGCAAGACCCAGCTCTGACAGTTGTCACGTAAACAGGCATCAAGGTCATCTTTCAGCCGCGCAACCAGGTCCCTGTCCTCCACCGGGAACGCCACCTCAACCCGGTTCACCAGGTTGCGGACCATACCATCGGCGCTGGAGCAGTACACTTCCGGCTTGCCGTTATTGCCGAACCAGTAGACCCGGGTGTGCTCCAGGAAGCGCCCGACAATGGACCGGACCTGAATATTCTCGGACAAGCCTGGAACGCCGGGGCGCAGGCAGCAGATGCCCCGGATGATCAGATCGATCTTCACACCCGCCTGGGAGGCACGGTACAGGGCAAGCATGACGCCGGGATCGGTCAGGGCATTGAACTTGAAAATGATATGGCCCCTCTCCCCGTACTCGGCTTCCCGGTCGATCAGTTCGATTATACGCCGGTGCAGGGTAAAGGGCGCATGGAAGAGCTTCTTGATCTTCAGGGCCTTGCCCATGCCGGTAAGCTGCTGGAACAGCTTGTTGACGTCGTCCCCCAGGGCGTCGTCCGCGGACAGGAAGCTGTAGTCGGTATACAGCCGGGCGTTGCCGGCATGGTAGTTACCGGTGCCCAGGTGCACGTAACGCCTCAGGCGGCCCTCTTCCCGGCGGACAATCAGAATCATCTTGGCGTGGGTCTTGTACCCCACCACACCGTAGACCACTACCACGCCAGCTTCCTGCAGGCGACTGGCCAGCTCCAGGTTTTCGGCTTCGTCGAAACGGGCCCGCAACTCGATGACGGCGGTGACCTCCTTGCCCCGGCGGGCGGCGTCCATCAGCGCCTCAACAATCTCGGAATCGGCGCCGGTACGGTACAGAGTCTGGCGGATCGCGAGCACCTGGGGATCCTTGGCGGCCTGGCGCAGGAAGTCGATCACCGGCGTGAAGCTTTCGTAGGGGTGCAGCATCAGAATGGGCTGCTTGCGGATGGCGTCGAAGATCACTTCCTTGTTGCGAATCTGCTTCGGCAGCGCCGGAGAGAAACCCGGGTAGGTCAGGTCAGGCCGGTTCACCAGGCCACTGACCGCCATCAGCCGAGTCAGGTTCACCGGCCCGTGCACCTTGTAGAGGTCCCGCTCGGTGAGACCGAACTGGTGCAACAGGAACTGCACCAGCTCTTCCGGGCAGTTGTCTGCCACTTCCAGGCGCACACCGTCGCCGAAACGGCGGCTGAGCAGCTCGCCCCGCAGCGCCGAGGCCAGGTCTTCCAGGTCGTCTTCCAGCTCGAGGTCCGCATTCCGGGTCAGGCGAAACTGGTAGCAGCCCTTGACCTCCATGCCCGGGAACAGCTCATCCGCATGGGCGTGGATCATGGACGACAGGAACACCAGGTTGTCGCCCCCGTCGCAGACATCATCCGGCAGCCTCACCAGCCGGGGCAGTGAACGGGGCGCCGGCACGATGGCCATACCCGTCTCGCGGCCAAACGCATCCTTGCCATCAAGCTCGACAATAAAGTTAAGGCTCTTGTTAACCAGTCGCGGGAACGGGTGGGACGGGTCCAGCCCGATGGGATTGACCACCGGCAGTATCTCATCCTCGAAGTACTGGCGTACCCATTCAGTCTGCGCCGGGGTCCAGTCCCGGCGACGGACAAAATGGATATTCTGCTGTTCCATCTCCGGAATCAGCACCTTGTTGAGAATGTCGTACTGCTCGCTGATGTACTCATGGGCCACCTGACTGATTTCCGCCAGCACCTGCTCCGGCAGCATGCCGTCAGGCCCGACCATTTCGCGGCCGTATTTCATTTGCTGACGCAGGCCCGCAACACGGATCTCGAAGAATTCGTCCATGTTGGAACTGAAGATGCAGAGGAAGATCAGCCGGTTGACCAGCGGATGATGCTCATCCAGCGCCTGCTGCAGCACCCGGTAGTTGAACTGCAGGTGGCTGAGCTCCCGGTTGAAGTAGTTCTCCCGGGCGGTGAGGTCCAGCACTTGCTCGGGTACCTCCACGGGCTCGGGTACGGCTGCCACCTCGCCCACCTTGCTCACCTCCGGAACCGGATTCATGGCCATGTCAGACTCCTTTCAACAGGCGTGCCGCCCGTACCGCAAAATAAGTCAGAATTCCGTCCGCCCCGGCCCGGCGCATGGCCACCAGGCTTTCCATCATCACCTTGTCGCCATCCAGCCAGCCATTTTCAGCCGCCGCCATGTGCATGGCGTACTCACCACTGACCTGGTAGACAAAGGTAGGCACCTGCAACTCGGTTTTCACCCGGTGAACAATATCCAGGTAAGGCATGCCCGGCTTGATCATGACCATGTCGGCACCTTCAGCCAGGTCCATGGCCACCTCGTGCAACGCCTCATCACTGTTGGCGGGGTCCATCTGGTAGGTTTCCTTGCTGCCCTTGCCCAGGTTACCGGCAGAACCTACCGCATCCCGGAATGGGCCATAGTAGGACGAGGCATACTTGGCGGAATAGGCGAGGATGCGGGTGTTCACGTGGCCGGCCGCCTCGAGCGCATCACGGATCCCGGCTATGCGGCCATCCATCATATCCGAGGGCGCCACCATATCGGCGCCCGCATCGGCGTGGGACAGGGCCTGCTTCACCAGGGCTTCCACGGTGCGATCATTCAGCACATAACCGTTCTCATCGAGAATGCCGTCCTGGCCGTGGGTGGTAAAGGGGTCGAGAGCGACATCGGTAATCACACCCAGCTCCGGGAAACGACCCTTGAGCGCCCGCGTGGCACGCTGGGCCAGGCCTTCCGGGTCCCATGCACCAGAACCTTCCAGATCCTTTTTTTCAACCGGAACCACCGGGAACAGGGCCAACGCGGGAATGCCCAGCGCAACCACTTCCTCCGCGTGCTCAAGCAGGAGGTCGATGCTCAGACGCTCTACTCCCGGCATGGAGGGCACCGCTTCCCGCTGCCCTTCGCCTTCCAGCACAAAGACCGGGTAGATCAGGTTATCCGCGCTGAGCTGGTTCTCCCGCACCAGTCGGCGGGAAAAATCGTCCACACGGTTCCTGCGAAGGCGGGTCCTGGGATAACGGCGGTTCGGGAGTGAAAACACGGAATGCCTCCATAACTGGGTTGTTTAACCGTCTATCATACACGTCAGGATATTACCGGGGGATGAACCGGAACATAAGAGGGCATATCGCCGGGTCAGGGCAACACCCGGATCAGGCCAGAAAAACGGGAAACCCACCCTAAAGGGTGAGCTTCCCGACGGATCAGAGCACTGCGCTCAGGCGGTGTCCACAACCGGAACGCAGGGGGAGAGGTTTTAGGACAGGCTGCGGTTGTTGAAACCAACTTCCACCTTGCGGGGAACGTCTGCCCGGAAACTGGTGTCCACTTCCTGGATCTGGCCACCCTGGCTCAGGAAAGCCTGGATATCCGCCTCCAGCTGGGCCCGAATGCGCGCCCGTCCCGCGACTGAATGATTGTCTTCCGAGTCGTTCCAGCCGCCTGAGGACTCCAGGCTGTTTTCGTCGAATTCACTCATGGCTACTCTCCATCAGCGAAGACCCGGGGACCGTCAACGAAAACCCTTCGATTCCGGCCCCCTGTATTCAATGAAACGCGCACCGGCATGGCCGACTACCGTTTCCTGATCGGCGCCCGAGGCATTGCGTGCATGGGGGCCTTGGCGTCTTTATAATCGTCTTTGAATGACAGCGCTATCTTGTTGCAAAAGCTTTTTTGTAACTTTTTGTAACTCGCAGTTGCGTGCCCGAATGACCATATTTTTTTAAAACAAATACAAACAGATAAAACGATGAGGCTCGACATGAATGCCAAGCAGCCAAACACCCCCGAACCGTCTTTTGAGCCGGACCCCTGGCTGGCCCAGACCCATGAGGTGCTGAATCAGCCCCCGGCGCTGGAAAACTACAACCTGTTCCTGCAGGACCGGGCCCTGCAGGAGGCTGTCGAGCGGGAAGGTGCCGACTGGGCCCGGGCCGACCTGGAGGCCTTCGGTGAGCTGGCGGGACGCCGGGAAACCATCGAACTGGGGTTTCTCGCCAACGACAACAAGCCGACGTTTCATACCCATGACCGTTTCGGCCACCGCATTGACGAGGTCCGCTTCCACCCGGCCTATCACGAACTGATGCGCCTCGCCATGGAGCATGGACTGCACAGCAGCCCCTGGCAGCAGCCCGGCAAGGGTGCCCATGTCGCCCGCGCGGCCAGGTACTACCTCCATACCCAGGTGGAGGCGGCCCATGGTTGCCCCATCACCATGACCTTTGCCGCCATGCCATCCATCATGAAACAGCCTGAACTGGCCGAGGTCTGGGCACCGAAAATCCTTCACCGCGACTACGACCCCCGTAATGTGCCGGACAGCGAGAAGCAGTCGGTCACTATCGGCATGGCCATGACGGAGAAACAGGGCGGCAGCGACGTGCGGGCCAACACCACCCGCGCCCTGCCCACCGGCAAGGAAGGCCCCGGCCAGGCCTATGAACTGGTGGGGCACAAGTGGTTTGTGTCCGCGCCCATGTGCGACGCCTTTCTGGTACTGGCCCAGGCCCCCGGTGGACTATCCTGCTTCCTGATGCCCCGCTGGCTGCCGGATGGCAGCAAGAATCCGTGGCAGATCCAGCGCCTCAAGAACAAGATGGGGAATGTCGCCAATGCTTCCAGCGAGGCGGAACTCCGCGGCGCCCTCGGCTGGATGGTGGGCGAGGAAGGCCGTGGCGTTCCCACCATTATCGAGATGGTGGCCATGACCCGGTTCGACTGCATGATCGGCAGCTCCTCGGGCATGCGCCAGGCCACCGCCCAGGCGCTGCATCACTGCCATCATCGCAGTGCATTCGGCGCCCGGCTGAGCGAACAGCCCCTGATGCAGAATGTGCTGGCAGATCTGGCGGTTGAGAGCGAGGCAGCCATGGCCCTGACCATGCGCGTTGCCCGGGCCCTGGACGCACCTGACGACGAACAGGAGAAACTGTTCCTCCGGTTGGCCACCCCGGTGGGCAAGTACTGGATCTGCAAACGCACCCCCAACCAGGCCTATGAGGCCATGGAGTGCATCGGCGGCAGTGGGGTAATGGAAGACTGCATCATGCCCCGACTGTTCCGGGAGTCACCGGTCAACGCCATCTGGGAGGGCTCCGGCAATGTGCAGTGCCTTGACACCCTGCGGGCACTGCAGAAATCTCCGGAAAGCCTGGACGCATTCATGGCGGAAGTAAACCTGGCCCGTGGCAGCGACCAGCGCTTTGACGTTTTTGTCGACCAGCTGCAACAGGACTTCAGCGCAGCAGTACGCAACCCCCAGGCGATCGCCTTCCAGGCAAGGGACCTGGTGGACCGGCTGGCGGTGTCCCTGCAGGCCTCGTTGCTGATCCGCAACGCCCCGGCGCCGGTCGCCGATGCCTACTGCGGATCACGAATCGCCGGCCAGGGAATGCATAACATCGGCACCCTGCCCCCGGGCGTGGATGCCAAGGCCATTATCGAGAGAGCCACACCCCATGTCTGAGAAGTTCCGGCAGTTGCTGGCGGCGCGGGAAACCGCGCCTGCCACCATCACGCCCCATATCGGCATTGTGACCCTGCAATTTCAGCTTTATGGCATTGAGGACCTGAAGGCCAAGCGCAAGGCGTTCACCCCCATGCGCGCTGTCTGGGGCAAGGAACCGGACCTGGCGGTGGCCGAGACCGGCGATTTCGAGGCCCTGGACAGCGCCGTGTGGAGCGTGGTCGCCATCGGCGGCACGTCACAGCAACTGACCGCTCGCCTGGACCAGGTGGAGAAGGCCATCGAGCAACGCATTGACGCACCGGTTCTGGAGGTCCATCGCGAACTGCTGTAGGCAGGGATACCGGAGGGGCATTCATCGAGCAGGCGCTCGCTTGGCAATACGACGCGTGACGCCGTATACTACGCGGCCCTGACCACGGACTGGCAGCTCCCGTCGCAAGCGCCGGAGCCTGTCCCATACAGGGGTTTAGGACCGCAACCCCTGTTGATTGTTCCGCTGAATTCGCCGGGCATCAGGAACCGCCCCGGGGATCCCACTGATTGTGTGGCGCGTATGACCGGTAAGAAAAAGTCAGCCCAGGCGTCGGTAGAGGCCATGTACCGGGTATTCACCGTACCCGAGGCCCCCGAATCCACCCTGAGCCGGATCGACCAGAATATCTCGGGCAACCTTGCCGGTTTCCTGCAGGAGCATATTGTTGCGGTCGAGCGCGACCTCAGCGAGGTGGAGAAGAACTTTTCCGACTCTGCCATCCCCGAAAAGCCCATCTTTGTATCCGAGCAGGCCCAGTTCCTTCTCGACAAGCTGGTGGCCAACTCGGTTCACACCGCCTCCCCCAGCTTTATCGGGCACATGACCTCGGCACTACCCTATTTCATGCTGCCGCTGTCCAAGATCATGATCGCCCTGAACCAGAACCTGGTGAAGACCGAAACCTCCAAGGCCTTTACGCCCATGGAGCGCCAGGTGCTGGGCATGATTCACCGGCTGGTGTACCAGCAGGATGGGGCCTACTATCGCAAGTGGATGCACGATCCCCGCCATGCCCTGGGCGCCATGTGCTCCGGTGGCACCGTGGCCAACCTGACTGCCCTCTGGGTGGCCCGCAACCGGGCCTTTCCGGCTGAAGGCAGTTTCCGCGGCCTGCATCAGGAGGGGCTGTTCCGGGCGCTCAAATACTATGGCCACGAAGGTATCGCCATCCTGGTTTCCCGGCGGGGGCATTACTCCCTGCGCAAGGCCGCCGACGTGCTGGGCCTGGGCCGTGACGCCCTGATCCCCATCGACACCGATGACGAGAACCGCATCCAGATCGACGCCCTGCGGGACAAGTGCCTGGAACTGCAGCGCCAGAAGGTCAAGATCATGGCCATCTGCGGCATTGCGGGCACCACCGAGACCGGTAACGTTGACCCGCTGGATGCCATGTCGGACGTCGCCCGTGAGTTCGGCGCCCACTTCCACGTGGATGCTGCATGGGGCGGGCCAACCCTGTTTTCCCGCCAGCATTCGCACCTGATGCGGGGCATCGAAAAAGCCGATTCGGTTACCTTTGATGCCCACAAGCAACTTTATGTACCCATGGGCGTCGGCCTCGTCGTGTTCCGTGATCCCACCATGGCCAGTGCGGTGGAGCACCATGCCCAGTACATCATCCGGAAGGGGTCCCGGGACCTGGGCAGCACCACCCTGGAAGGCTCCCGCCCCGGTATGGCCATGCTGATCCACTCGGGCCTGAAGATCCTGGCGAGGGAAGGCTACGAGATACTGATCAACCAGGGTATCGAAAAGGCCCGCACCTTTGCGGACATGATCCGGGAGGAGCCGGACTTCGAGCTGGTCACTGAACCGGAACTGAACATTCTCACTTACCGCTATGCCCCCGCCCGGGTACAACAGGCCCTGGCTGCGGCAAGCCCGGAGCAGGCCGAGCGCATCAACATGAGCCTGAACCGGGTGACCAAGTTCATCCAGAAAACCCAGCGGGAGCGGGGCAAGGCATTTGTCTCCCGGACCCGGCTGGAGCCGGCCCGTTATGGCCATTTCCCATGCATCGTGTTCCGGGTGGTCCTGGCCAACCCGCTGACCACGAAGGAAATCCTCCACGATATCCTGGAAGAGCAGAAAGAGCTGGCTGGTGTGCCGGGGCTGAAGGATGAGATGGACATTCTTTATCAGCACACTGAGGCTGTACTGGGGAAGTCTGTCGCCAAGCGAGCCTGATCGACCTTCAATTGCAGCGACTATGCACACTTGTCAGGTGCTGAGCAGGCCACTCCGCTGCCCGAGGTCGGGTGGGTGAGGGTGGTTTTGGAGCAGGGCCATGGATGGCCCGGAGCAAGGCGGGCGCCAGGGACGGCCCCTGAATTGCGGCGGAAAAACCACCCTCACCTGCCCGGCCATGCTCAAGAACATGAAGACACGCCTTGAAGAAGATCAGTAAAGCGCCTCCTCGTCATCCAGCACGTCGTCCAGGATCTCCAGGAACATCTTGTCCGCCTCACTCCAGTTCTCGGGAATACGAACCGTGGTCGAGGCGCTAATCTCGTCAGCGATCAGCTGGTGAGCATCCGGCTTGCCACGGTGCTTGCGGGCCACCTCAACGCATTTTACCGCCACGGTAGGATCACTCAGTACCTTCTTGATAAAGACCCGCAGCTCGCCAATCACCTTCGCCTGACGGCTTTCATTTGCTGTGCTCATAGACATCTCCGGAAAAGTTCAGGGAAAGGACAGATAAGAGTATGCAGCATTCGCTGCCACCACGGCCAGCGGCAGCCTCGCTCACACCGGAAACTCCGGCAGGACTGCTGACTTGCAGCCTGCCGGGGACAGGATCAGATCATCAAGCCACGGATGGTGAAGTACAGGATAGCCGCCAGAATCGCGGACACGGGTACGGTAATGACCCAGGCCGCCGCGATACGGATCAGGTGGGAGCGCTTGACCAGCTCCTCACGGTAGATCTTCTTGAGGCGCTTGCGTTCCTTCTTGGACAGGGGAATGTCCTGCTTGTGCTTGCGCGCCTCTTTCAGCAGGGCTTCCATTTCCTCCACGGTGGCGTTGCGGAAATCATCCAGGAAGGGCTGCAGGCGTGCCCGCTCTTCTTCGTCGTGCCGATCCAGCATGGTGTGAATCTGGCTGGCGTAGCTGCGCTTGAGGTATTCCCGCAGGAAGCCCACACCGAACACCCCACCGATGGCGATATGGGTGGAGCTAACCGGCAGCCCCAGCTGGGAGGCCAGGATAACAGTCAGCGCTGCCGACAGGGCCACACAAAAGGCCCGGGTCTTGTCCAGCTCGGTAATCTCGGAACCCACCACCTTGATCACCCGGGGACCGAACAATAACAGACCCACGGACAGGCCCAGGGCCCCCACCATCATGACCCACAGGGGAATGGAGGCGTCGGAGACAATACTGGAAGCCGCCAGGGCATCATTGATCGCCGCAAGCGGGCCGATGGCGTTGGCCACATCATTGGCACCATGGGCAAAGCTCAACAGCCCCGCAGCGAAGATCAGCGGCCAGACAAACAGGGCGTTAACCCCGTCGGTGTTGTTCTCCATGGTGGCCGCTCGTCGGCTGACCCTTACCCGAACCAGAACGAACACCAGGGCCGCCACAACCAGGCCCACCAGCGTGGCCCCGAGAAAATCCACTGCAACGATCTTCTTGACGCCCTTGATCATCAGGTAGGTGCCAAAGGCCCAGGCCATGATCGCCACCAGCCAGGGGACAAACCGGCGGGCGCTGGCCACCAGATCCCCCTGGTACAGAATGGTTTTCTTGATGACGTAGAGGAAAAAAGCGGCGATCAGACCACCCAGGGCGGGCGAAATCACCCAGCTGGCGGCGATCTTGGCCATCACCGACCAGTCCGCAATGCCCCAGCCGCCGGCGGCGATCCCGGCACCCAGAACGCCCCCGACGATGGAATGTGTCGTGGAGACCGGTGCGCCCATCCAGGTCGCCAGGTTGAGCCACAGGGCGCCCGCCAGCAGGGCCGCAGTCATCAGCCAGACAAAGGTGTTCACGTCATCCAGCCGCTCGGGAGCGATGATCCCGCCCTTGATGGTGGAGACCACGTCGCCCCCTGCGACGATGGCTCCGGCGGCTTCGAACACCGCCGCAAGCAGGACCGCGGCAAACAGGGAGATGGCGCCGGACCCCACGGCCGGGCCCACGTTGTTGGCCACGTCATTGGCGCCGATATTGATGGCCATATAGCCCGCGATCACAGCCGCCGCAACCAGTAGCGGCTTGCCGGTCATGTCTCCACCGATCTGGGTGACCACCAGCCCGACGATTGCGAGGAAGATAAGGCTGATGCCAATGCGGTAACGTTCCGTCGTCTGGCTGGTCAGCACCTGGTCCATGAATCCGGATGATTTCGCCATAACGGGTTTCTCATGCAGCAAATGGGTGGGCGGCACTATAAAATTTCTGACATCAAATTGAAATAAACCACCCGCGATTTGTAGGCGAGTATAGACGCCCTGACTGGCCCCTGCTGCGCGGCCAATACCGTACCGGTTGAGAGGCCGGGGGCCGCTCGCTAAGATGTCGCCTCCCCAGCCCAGTACCGAGGTAACCCATGACCGATGTTCAGATCCTGATAGGAAGTGTTTACGGCGGCGCCCTGATGACCGCCCGCAAGATCCGTGATGAACTGTCCAGCGACCAGATCCGGATCACCGTGCACGAAAAGCCAACGCTCGCCAGCCTGACGGACACCACCGGCCCGGTGCTGGTGTGCACCTCCACCACTGGCCAGGGCGAAGTACCCGAAAACCTCCTGCCGTTCTACGTGGAGCTGCGTGACACCCTGCCCCTGCAGAATGGACGCCCGTTCGGCATCATCGTGCTGGGGGACAGCTCCTATGGCGAGACGTTCTGCGGCGCCGGCGACCTGATGGAAGAAGCCCTGCTGGAAGTCGCTGCCCGCAAGGTGGGTGATACCCTGCGGATTGACGCCATGGAAACCATGGAGCCGGAAGCGGAAGCCCTGCCCTGGGCCAGGCAATGGCTGGAACAGGCCCGACAGTAAACGGGCCAAAGGTTACATCGCGAACCCTGTCACACAACATCCGGTTACACACTGGCACCATTCTGCAACACTTGGTGGCAACATGACGCTTGTGTAAGCGTTTTGTAATGCTGATACTCAGCCTACCTATGCTTTCCGAAACAAATACACGACAGGGTTTCTGTGCAGCGAACAGCGATACTGACATCTCTGCTGGTGTTCCTCTGCCTGGTTTCCCCGGCAAGCTGGGCCATCAACACCGAAGCCGCCCCCCTGCAGCCCATTGAATACCTGCGCCTGGCGCCTGACCAGGCCACCCTGTCTCCCGAACAAGCCCTTGCCAGCGACCACTGGCAGACCCTGCCCGGAAGCACACCGAATTTCGGCTACGAAACCGACACTTTCTGGTATCGAATGGATCTGCCGCCGGGGGACAGCCGCCGCATCCTGGAAATCGCCTATCCACACCTGGACGATATACGGTTCTGGCTGGTCACCGACGGGGAACCCGGCGATGTCACACGAACCGGTGACCGCCTTCCCTTCAGCCAGCGACCGCTGACCCATCCCAACTTCCTGTTTCCGATTCCGGACGAGCCGGGCGCCAGCCAGCAAATTCTGCTGCGGGTCCAGACTGAGGGCGCGCACCATGTTCCCATGGAACTGGCCGGCACCGGCGAACTGTTTCTGAAACTGTCCCGGGAAGACCAGCTCCACTCCCTTTATTACGGAACCCTGGTCACCATCACCCTGTTCAGCCTGGCGGTGTTCATCTCGCTGCGGGAGAAAATCTACCTCTATTACCTGGCCACCACGGCCAGCTTCCTGCTACTGCTCGCCTCGCTTCGAGGCGTGACCTACCCGGTGCTCTGGCCCGGTAGCCCGACCCTGCAGAATTACAGCATTCTGGTTGCCATTCCCCTGGCGCTGATATCCATTGTCCTGTTCTCCCGGGCCTTCCTGCGCCTGAAACAGGTCGGTGGATGGGTTTACTACGCGGTGCAGGGCTCTCTTTATATCAACCTGGTCGCGTTGATTGGCGTGGCGGTGCTGGACTACAACCTTTCCATCTGGTTTTCAGTATCCGTCGGGCTGGTGACCTGCCTGGTGCTGGCCATGATTGGCCCGGTGCTCTGGGTGCGGGGCCATCCGCAATCAGGTATCTATACGCTGGCCTGGGGTGCGCTGACCCTGGGTTGCCTGGTTACCGGCGCCAACATGTACGGGCTGCTGTCCAATAGCTTTATAACCACCTACGGCCTGCAGCTGGGCTCAACCCTGCAGGCGGTGGTGCTCACCATGGCCCTGGCCAACCGTATCTACCAGGAGCGGGAGTCCCGCACCCGTTCCCGGGAGGCCGAGCTGGCGGCCGTGTCGGCCCAGCGCCGGGCCGAGCAACGGGTGATGGACCAGGCCATGCGGGATCCCCTCACCCAGCTACCCAACCGGGCCTGCTTCGAGCTCAATGCCAGTGAGAAACTTCATTTGTCTCCCGGGGGTCGCTGGGCCGTATGCGTTGTCAAACTCGACAATCTGGCAGCGGTGACCAAGACCCTGGGCCACCGCAACTCGGACCGATTGCTGGAACTGGTCAGCCTGCGCCTGCACCAGATTGCCCGGGACCTGCCGGGTATCGAACCCATCGGGCCCAACGACCAGGACTGCCTGGCGGTGCTGGAGCCTTCCACCTTTGCCTATCTCATGAATGCCGACACCGCTGCGGCCAATCCCCGGCAGATGGCCCGCAGCATGGAGCAGTTGCAGGAGCCCATCGACTACCTGGGCATGCAGGTGCCCATGGACTGCTGCATCGGGGTAGCCCTGTTCCCGGACCATGGCAAGGACCTGAATACGCTGGTGAGACAGGCCTACGTGGCCCAGGAAACGCCCATCGCCCGGGAGAAGGGGCTGGCCTATTACGATCCGGCCCGGGATCCTTACAGCCCGGAACGCCTGACCCTGGTCACGGAACTGCGCCGGGCTATCGATGAAAACCAGCTGGCGCTCTGGTACCAGCCCAAGCGCTGTCTGAAGCGTAACGAGATCGTCGGCGTGGAAGCGCTGATCCGCTGGCCCGGGCGCCAGCCGGCGGTGTTTGCTGACCAGATCATCGCGGTGGCGGAGCAAAGCGGCCTGATCCGGCCGCTGACACGCTGGGTTATGGAGCAGGCCCTGGGTGCCCGCCGGGTGTTGATGGAGGCGGGGCTGGACCTGACCGTGGCCATCAACATCTCGCCCAACAACCTGCGGGAAAGGGACTTTCCGCTGTTCGTACAGCGCCTGATGACCAGCCATCACCAGCACCGGGGCCGCCTGATCCTGGAGGTAACCGAGACGTCCATGATGCAGGACCCGGCCAACTCCATGCGCACCCTGCGCTCCCTGGACTATGCGGGCATCCCCCTGGCCATCGACGACTTTGGCTCTGGCTATTCCTCGCTTTCCTATATCAAGCAGTTGCCCGCCTGCGAAGTGAAAATCGACCGTTCACTGATCACCGACCTTTTGTCCCACACCGATGACCGCATTATCGTCAAGACCACCATCGACATGTGCCACAGCCTGGGTTACCAGGTGGTGGCCGAAGGGGTGGAAGACGAGGAAACCACGGAGCTGCTGAGGGAGATGGGCTGTGACATGATTCAGGGTTATGTACTGGCCAGACCCCAACCCCTGGCGGACCTGATCAGCCAGCTTCGACCGGCCGCCGGTACTTCCGCGCTCTGACCGGGGCCTGCCTGCAGAGAACCAGCCCAGCCACCGACGCCGGCGACTGGCCCGGGCATCACTTGCCGGACGGTTTTCTCCGGCGAATCAGGGCCTCCTGGGCCGTGGAGGCGACCAGTACACCATCCTGGTTAAACACACTGCCGCGATTGAAACCACGGCCGCCGGCCGCACTGGGGCTGTCCTTGTCGTAGAGCAGCCAGTCGTCCATGCGCAGGTCCCGGTGGAACCAGATGGCATGGTCCAGGCTGGCTACCTGCATGCTGGGCGTCATGAAGGTAACGCCGTGGGGATTGAGCGAGGTGCCGAGGAACGCGAAGTCCGAGGCATAGGCCAGCAGACAACAGTGCAGAATCCGGTCGTCCGGTAAGTCACCCTGGGCCCGGAACCAGCTCTGTTTGTGGGGCGAGCGCTTGTCCGGATCCAGGGGATTGATGGGGTCAATGGGCCGGATCTCGATGGGCCGGTTACGGGTAAGCTGGCTGTGGAATTTCTCCGGAATCCGGTCGAGCAGATCCCGGTTCAGCTCCTGTTCGGTTTTAAGGGACTGCGGGGCCGGCACATCCGGCATCTCGATCTGGTGATCGAACCCTTCCTCCTCCACCTGGAAGGAAACCGAACCGGTGAGAATTTCCTTGCCTTCCTGACGGGCGATTACCCGGCGTACCGAGAAGCTGCCGCCATCCCGGACACGCTGCACCTCATAGTCAATGGGCGCCCGGGCGTTTCCGGGACGCAGGAAATACGCGTGCATGGAGTGGGGCATGCGATCTTCAATGGTGCGGGTAGTCGCCATCAGCGCCTGGCCCAGCACGTGGCCACCGAAGAGATTGGGGAAACCCAGGTCTTCACTCTGACCCTGAAAGTGATCATCGCCGATGGGCGCAAGATCCATTAATTCAACCAGTGCTCTGGTAACGTCCAGCATGCCTGCTCCTGATAAATCGTTTGGCCGGCGCTGTCGCCGTGCCTTCTGTCCGTCCGTAAAATCAGGGGCCTGCCTGGCAGACCCTTAGCTTACGAAGCGGTAATTTCTACCGGATCCCTTGACCCGGTGCAAGCGCCGCTCACGACGCGGACAGCGGCGTCAGCACGGGCGGCACCTCCCTCGCCAGTGCCTGTTTTTCGATAACCCGGTCGCCGGTCAGGGCAAAACCAAGCAACGCTCCGCTGCCGTCGTGATACAGGGCGCGGACATTGTTGCCCTCGCGCTCCACCTGCCATGCACCGTCTTCCGCCAGCGGCGGGGGCACAACTGCCACCGGACAACAGGGCGTCTTGACCATCACCGGCATGGCACCCCACTGGACCGGCGTGGGCTCACCGGTCAGCGTGGCAGCCAGGGCCCGGGCGGACGCCATCAGGGGCATGACATACATCAGCACATTCCCCTCCACTTCGGCACAGTCCCCCAGCGCGTAGATGTCCGGCGCGCTGGTGGCCATCTGCCGATCGGTGACAATACCTTCCCTGACCTCCAGCCCCGCGTCCCTTGCCAGGCGTGTTCGCGGACGCAGGCCAACCGCTGATACCACCACGTCTCCCTGCAGCATAGCACCGTCGTTAAGGCGCACCTGGGCTGTCTCCCCGTCCCCGGTCACGGCTTCCGCCGCCACCCCAAGGTGGAAGGTCACACCCTCCGCCTCCAGAGCAGCCTGGACTGCCGAGGCGGCGGCCTCCGGCAACAGCCCTGGCATCACCTGTTCCGACGGTGCCACCACGGTGACATCATAGCCTCCGTTGCGCAGGTCATTGGCGTATTCGCAGCCGATCAGGCCCGCGCCCAGCAGGATGACCCGGCGGCGGCCCTCCAGGTGGCGGCGGAACTGCCGGTAATCCTCAAGATCGTTGATCGAGCAGACAAAGGGGCTGCCACTCACAGCATCGGGCAGGCGAACCACATCCGCGCCCCATGCCAGTGCCAGCTGGCGGTAACGCAGTCGCTCGTCACCGATGTGGATCTCATGAGCGCCGGGATCGATTGCGGTCACCCTCGTGTGGGTGCGAAGCTCCGTGGCCAGCTGCTCCGCCATGGTGCCCGCGTCTGCCTGGGCCAGTTCATCGGCAAGCTTGCCCTTGGTAAAGCCGGTGGACAGCATCGGCTTGGAATAGCTGACTCCATCGTCCGCCGTGATCATCATCAATGGCAGATCCTTGTCACGCTTGCGAATTTCCCGGGCGAGGGTGTATCCCGCCAGCCCGCTGCCGATGATCACTACCGGTGCGCTTTGCGTCATGGCCTTCGCTCCCTCAGGCAATTTCGATCATTTCAAAGTCTTCCTTGCCGACGCCGCAGTCCGGGCACTCCCAGTCTTCCGGTACATCTTCCCAGGCCGTTCCCGGCGCAATACCGTCCTCCGGCCAGCCTTCTGCCTCGTCATAGATAAAACCACATACCACGCACTGCCACTTTTTCACGCCTGCCCTCCTGAACAATCAATCGCTGTAACTCGCTCCGGGCGTACTCACCGGGAGCCCTGTCAGCGCCCATAATACGCATAGCGGGCATACCACCAAAGGAATACTGTTTCACCTGAACGATTCGGTAATGCCCGGTCCGGTTTCCGTAGCAGGTGACCGAAGACACCGGAAGGGAGACCAGCTCTTCCGGTTATTGCGTACTTTGCGGATACGCGGTGACCCTCCCTTAAGACCATCAACTTCGCTATACTTGCGCGTTTTACGACAGGACCGACGACTATGACCGACACCGTCGACGAGATGAACCAGGTAATGGCGGAAGCCGACTGCCTGGTATCGGAAGAGCAGGTCTACCAGGCCATCGACACCATGGCCGGGCAGATAACCACGGCCCTGAAGGACAGCAACCCGCTGCTGTTCTGTGTCATGAACGGCGGCCTGATCCTCACCGGCCAGCTGCTGCCCCGGCTGAAGTTTCCGATACAGGCGGAGTACCTCCACGCCACCCGGTATCGCCAGGAAACCACCGGCGGCATCCTTGAGTGGAAGCTGCGCCCCGAGGCGGACATGAACGGCCGCACGGTCCTGATCGTCGATGACATCCTCGATGAAGGCACCACCCTCAACGCCATTGCCGACTACTGCGCCGCCCATGGCGCCAGCGAGGTGCTTACTGCCGTGCTGGTAGACAAGCAGCATGAGCGCAAGGCCCGCCCCGGCCTGAAGGCGGACTTTACCGGGCTGGAAGTGGAAGACCGCTTTCTGTTCGGCTTCGGCATGGACTACAAGGGGTACTGGCGCAACGCTCCGGGGATCTATGCCGTCAAGGGACTCTGAGCCTGCGCGGATGCTCCACCCCGGTGCATCCACCGTACCCCCGACCCGCTGGTATGACTCGTTCCGCCAGGCCTGCCTGCGGCAGCCGGAACTGCGGGGTAACGCTTCCTTCTGGCTGCAGGCGGAGGGATCGCTTACCCGTCACTTGCAATTGCGATGCCGAAACCGCTTCCATGTGGAAGTTGCCAATGAAGGCTTTGCCACGCCGGGTTCCGAGGAAGCCCTGACCCTGGGCATCCCCCACCGGCAGCAGGCCTGGATTCGCGAGGTCCGCCTGTGCGGAGACGGCAACCCCTGGGTTCTGGCCCGCACCATTATCCCGCTCGCCACCCTGGAGGGACGCGGGCGTCGCCTGCGACACCTGGGCCGGACCCCGTTGGGTGCCTGGCTGTTCAGTCACCGGGAGTGGACCCGGGGCCCACTGCAGACCGGGCTCTGCCAGCCCCTGACCGAAGACCAGCCCTGTTACGCAAGGCGATCCGTGTTCGCCAGCGATAATCACGGCCTGCTGGTGGGGGAGTATTTTCTGCCGGCACTGCTGGAACAGCCGCTCTGACCCGGTCAATCCTCACTGAAGATAATGCTAAACTCCCCGGGTCTGACCACCAGCCCATGGAGTAGTACGCCCGATGACAATGGCCGCCCTTTCCCCGAGCCTGCGCAACCGCCTGATGGACTATGCCCGCCTGCTGCGCATTGACCGGCCCATTGGCTCCCTGCTGTTACTCTGGCCCACGTGGTGGGCACTGTGGCTGGCGGCTGACGGCGTGATGCCGTCCACCCTTAACCTGGTTGTATTCACCCTGGGCGTATTCTTCATGCGGGCGGCGGGCTGCGCCATCAACGACTTTGCGGATCGCAAGGTGGACAGGCACGTCAAACGCACGAAGGACCGGCCGCTGACGTCCGGGCGCATCCAGCCCAAAGAGGCACTGGGGCTGTTCCTGGGGCTGGTGTTGGCGTCGTTCCTGCTGGTGGTGCTGTTTACCAACACGCTCACCTTCTATCTGTCCTTCGGCGGGTTGGTTCTCGCCTTTATCTATCCCTTCATGAAACGCTACACCCACCTGCCCCAGCTGTTTCTCGGGGCCGCCTTCTCCTGGGCCATTCCCATGGCCTGGGCGGCGGAGGCGGGCGAACTGAGCCGCCTGACCTGGCTGCTGTTCACCGCCAATGTGCTGTGGACCGTGGCCTACGACACCCTCTATGCCATGGTAGACCGCGACGACGACCTTAAAATCGGAGTCAAGTCCACGGCCATCCTGTTCGGCGATGCGGACCGACTGATCATCGGGTGTCTTCAGGGCCTGGTGGTGGTGACGCTTCTGATGGTGGGCTTCCAGGCGGAACTGGGGTTCTTCTGGTATCTGGGGGTTGCCTCCATGGCGGCGCTATTCGGGTGGCACCAGTACCTGGCTCGCAACCGCAGCCGGGAAGGCTGCTTTGAGGCATTTCTCAACAACAACTGGGCGGGGTTCGTGGTCTTCGCCGGGCTGGCACTGGACAAGGTGTTCTGACGGGAGCCTCTGCCCCGAATCCACGAGACGAACCGGTCGGTATTTTTTCGTATATCCGGTCTGGCATGTCATAAACTTGTAACAGTTCCCCGTTGTAATGAGGCAGCAACAAACAAAGGAACACAGGTACACGCGCAATGTCCAAGACCGTACTGATCGTTGACGATGAAGCGCCTATCCGCGAGATGATTGCCGTCGCCCTGGAAATGGCCGATTACAATTACCTGGAGGCAGCGGACGCCCGGGAAGCCCACACCCTGATCGTGGACCGCCACCCGGACCTGATCCTGCTGGACTGGATGCTTCCCGGCACCAGCGGCGTGGAACTGGCCCGCCGCCTGAAGAAGGACGAAACCACGGCGGAAATTCCCATCATCATGCTCACCGCCAAGGTGGAGGAAGATAACAAGATCCAGGGCCTGGAAGTGGGCGCCGACGACTACATTACCAAACCTTTCTCACCCCGTGAGCTGGTCGCCCGGCTGAAAGCGGTGCTGCGGCGCACAACCCCGGCGGGCGTCGAGTCCCCCATAGAGGTGGATGGTCTGACACTGGACCCGGTGGGCCACCGGGTGACCGGTCCGGAGGGCGCCATCAGCATGGGGCCTACCGAGTATCGCCTGCTGCAGTTCTTCATGACCCACCAGGAGCGCGTCTATACCCGCTCGCAACTTCTTGACCAGGTCTGGGGCGGCAACGTCTATGTGGAAGAGCGTACTGTCGACGTCCATATCCGACGCTTGCGCAAAGCCCTTGGCGACCAATATGATCACCTGATTCAGACTGTACGCGGCACCGGGTACCGATTCTCGACCAGGGCCGCGTAACCCCTGGCACCGTATTCCCGGAACAGGTCAGACACAGATGCATTACAAGTGGTCCCGCTATCTGCGGTTGATTCTGGTTTTTCTGGCCCTGACCACCGGCGCCGGCCTGGCGTTCGGTTACCCCTTCGAAGGCCTGTTGGTCGGGCTGCTTCTCTACCTGGCGTGGACCCTGGCCCAGGCCCGAAAGCTCTACCAGTGGCTGGCCAACCCGGGCGCCGGTGAGGAAGCACCGGAGAGTATCGGGCTATGGGGCGACATCTTCGACGGTCTGCACAAACTTCACCGGGGGCACCTTGCCGCCCAGGACCGGCTGCTGGCCCAGTTCAACCGGATCCAGGAATCCACCAACGCCATGCGCGACGGCGTGGTGATGACCGACGCCCGTGGTGTACTGGAGTGGTGGAACGGCTCGGCCGAATACCTGCTCGGGCTCAAACGGCAGACCGACCGCGGCCAGCCTATCCATAACCTGCTGAGGGCACCTGCCTTCAAGGCCTACTTCGACCAGCGGGATTACCGGGACCCCCTCGAACTGAACTCGCCAGCCCGGCCCCACCTGCACCTGCAGGTCCAGATCAGCCTGTTCGGCGAAGACGACCGGCTGATCGTGGTGAAGGATGTCACCCGCCTGTTTCAGCTGGAACAGATGCGGCGGGACTTCGTCAGCAACGTATCCCACGAGATGCGCACGCCACTGACCGTCATCAGCGGTTACCTGGAAACCATGGTGGACAACAGCGACGACCTGCCCGCCCGCTGGCAGAAGGCCCTGCGCACGATGGCCCAGCAGTCCAGCAGGATGGAAGCGCTGATTACCGACCTGCTGCTGTTATCCAAGCTGGAGACCGGCGAACAGCACGGCGCCGAGATGGTGGTGAATGTCGAAGCGATGTGCAGGCAGATCTGCCAGGACGCCCGGGCGCTCAGCGGCGAGGCTGGCCACGAGTTCCAGCTGGATATCGGTGAACGGCATTTTCTGAGAGGCGACGAGGACCAGTTGCGCAGTGCGTTCTCCAACCTGGTCTTCAATGCTGTCAAGTACACACCGGCCGGTGGGCGGATTTTCGTCACCTGGCATACCAACCGTGAAGGGGCACACCTGTCGGTAAAGGACACGGGCATCGGCATCGACCCGATACATATCCCCCGTCTGACAGAGCGCTTCTACCGGGCCGACCCCAGCCGGCACAAGGAAACCGGTGGCACTGGTCTGGGCCTGGCCATCGTCAAGCATGTGCTGCTCAACCACGACGGTTCGCTGGAGATTCTCAGCCGCATTGGTGACGGCAGCGAATTCATCTGTCACTTTCCCCGGGAGCGCCTGGCAGAGCCGGAAACGGCTCCGGCCTCAGCGGCGGAAGCGGGCGATAAAGTGTGACAGGTCCTCCAGCTTCTTCGGATCGTCATCCACAAAGCGCACTGTCACACTGACAAAATCCGTATCCTGACGCTTGTCCACGGCCTGCAGCTGGTGCACATAGCCGTTCAGTCGCGCCACCCGGTCATCGGCCACTTCCATGTCCACCACCGCCTGGTCGAGGATACCGGGAAATGTCTGGTCCCGTTTTGCGATAACCCGGACCTCGGTGAGTGTTATGTCCTTGATGACGCATTTGAGGGTACTGTCGGCAAAGCGTATGGCTGCGACCACCAGCTTGCTGCCCGGCTCCCGGCGGCCTTCAGCTACCGGGGCAGGGTTATCCCTGGCGGGCTTGCGGGTGAGCAGGTCGGCGGATTCCCGAAAGGCATCCGTTCCCGGCGCTGCTGCTCCGCTGTCAGCCATGGCTTTCTGGAGTGTACGCCCCATGACCTTGATCACCTTCTTGCTGAGGCCCTCCGGGCTGAAGGGCTTGCCCAGATATTCCGACACGCCCTCCTGTACCGCCTCCACCACATGGCTCTTGTCGCCCCGGCTGGTGATCATGATAAAGGGCACCTTGCGGTAATGATCGTCTGCCCGCATCCACTGCAGCAGTTCCAGACCGGACATTTCCGGCATTTCCCAGTCGCACAGGATCAGGTCGAACCGGTTGCGGGCCATGAGGGACTGGGCCCTTTTTCCGTTCTGGGCCTCGGCCATTTCAATCACCGGAAAGCGCTGCCGCAGGGTGCGCTTCACCAGGTCCCGGACAAAACTGGCATCGTCCACTACCAGTGCCTTGAGTACCGCCATATAACTGCCCTTTGCTGAACTGTTGCCCGCTGCCGCTGATACCGGCGTGGGCTGTTTATCATTGCCCCAATCAGGCTACTATAAAGCCTGGTTCACCCGACGGAGAGGATTACGTGGTTCACATTTTTAACAATCGACACCGGGTGTCGTTTACCCCTGGCCCGCAACGCCTGCGTTCGAGTCGTACCAGTACCCGCCTGGGGCTGGTTACGGCAGGCTTGCTGGTCGCTTCGGCAGCCACCGCCGAGATTTCCGTGGTGCCGAAAAAACCGGAGAACTTCGGCCAGTGCCTGCAGGCGATAGAACAGCAGGCCGTCGCTGAAGGTGTTTCATCGGCAACCGCCAGCAAGGTACTGGCTGACGTGGAATTCCTGCCCAGAGTGATCGAACTGGACCGCCGCCAGCCAGAGTTCACCACCACCTTTGCCGACTACCTGGGCCGCCGGGTCAACGAAACCCGTATCGAAAAAGGTCGCGAGATGCTGAAAGAGCACCGCGACCTGCTTGACCGGGTCAGTGACCGGACCGGCGTGCCACCGGCTTACCTGGTGGCCTTCTGGGGCCTGGAAACCAACTATGGCAGTTATTTCGGAAAAATGCCCGTGCCCAGTGCACTGGCAACCCTGGCCTGCGACCAGCGGCGGGGCAAGTATTTCTCCGGTGAACTGGTGTCGGCACTGAAAATCCTCGACGAAGGCGCCATTGAGCCAGAGCGGATGGAAGGCTCCTGGGCGGGAGCCATGGGCCATGTCCAGTTCATGCCCTCGGTTTTCCTGCAACATGCCACAGATGCCGATGGCGATGGCCGCCGGGATCTCTGGGGCAGTGTGCCGGATGCCATGATGTCGGCAGGCCGCTTTCTGGAAAGCATGGGCTGGGATCCGGATTACCGCTGGGGGCGGGAAGTCCTGCTGCCGGAAAACTTCGATTACTCACTGGCGGGACAGGGCCGTCGCACCCTGGGGCAGTGGAATGAGCTGGGCGTGACCGACGTCTACGGGCAACCCCTGGCCGATGAACCCATTGACGCAAAACTGGTGGTCCCGGCTGGTCACCGGGGACCGGCGTTCCTGGCCTATGACAATTTCCGGGTAATCATGGGCTGGAACCGCTCGGAGTTCTACGCCATCGCCGTGGGTCACCTGGCAGACCGCATTGCCGGAGCTGGCGGCCTGAAGAATCCGCCGCCCGACGACGCACCCACCCTGTCCCGTGATGATGTCCTTAAGTTGCAGGCGGCCCTGAACGAGCGCGGTTTCGAGGCCGGCAATCCCGATGGCATTATTGGCCCCGACACCCGTTCGGCGATCCGCCGCTACCAGTCCAGCGCAGGACTGATAGCCGATGGCTTCCCTGGTCCGGAACTGCTGGACAGCCTCGGAGTCACACCGTCGTCATCGTGATAGTTATCGGCAGGTAAGCGCCGGAGAGCAGGACTATGGACTCAATAACCCAGGCCGCCCTTGGCGCCTGTATCGGCGGCGCGGTGGCCGGCCGTGCCCTTGGCCGTACCGCCCTGGCCACCGGGGCGGTACTGGGCACGCTGCCGGATCTGGACGTGGTGATCGATTACGGTACGGCCATTGCCAATTTCACCCAGCACCGGGGCTTCAGCCATTCCCTTTTCATTCTGATACCCCTGGCGGTAGCGCTTGCGCTGGCATTACACCGGTGGAAGCCACAGCTGTCCCTGAGCCGATGGCTGGCATTTACCCTGCTGATTCTGGTGACCCACCCCCTGCTGGATACGCTGACCACCTACGGCACCCAGCTGTTCTGGCCCATCGGTCCTCCGCTGGCGACCACCAGCATTTTTATCATTGACCCGCTGTACACCCTGCCACTGCTGGCGGCCATCATGGTCGCGCTGGTAAGACCTCCGGCGCCCCGGGCCCATGCCGTGGGACTGGCACTGTCAACCCTGTACCTGGTATGGGCTGTCAGTGCCCAGGCCATCGTGGACCGTCATGTGGAACAGCAGCTGGCGCGGGAGGGGCTTGAAAAGGCCCCCCGGATGGTCCAGCCCATGCCATTCACCACCCTGCTATGGCGGGCCACCGTCCTGGCCGGGGATGAACGCCTGGAAATTGTCACCGGCCCGCTGGAAACAGATCGCCCCCTGAACATCGAGCGTTTTCCACGCAATACTACCCTCCTTGATCAGCTGGCCACCCTGCCGGAGGGCCAGAGGCTGCTCTGGTTTACCCGGGGCTTCCTGGACGTCCGGCTGCGGGACGGCAGCCTGCAGGCTACGGATATCCGTCTGGGGGTGCCCGGCGCCCACCCGTTTACCTTCGAGGTCGCCCGGCAGGGAGCCGACGGCACACTGGCCCCCACCACAAGCCGACAGCTGCCGAGGCCCGCCATGCGTGAGGACGCCCTCAGAGCCTTCTGGTCCCGGCTCAGTGGCGAGGCCGAGGTGCTCTGCCTGGCCACCTTCCGGGCGTTGCCCGGTGGGGAGCGCTGCAGCTGACATGCGCCTGGATGCCTACCTTGCCCGTTGTACAGGCCTGTCCCGCAAGGAAGCACGCCGTGCCGTCGCTGCCGGCCGTGTTGCCATCGCCGGCCACAAGGCAGACCGGGCATCGCAGCCCGTACCAGGTGATGCTCCGGTCACCCTGGATGGCGAGAGCGTAGCCCTGCCTGGCCATATCTACCTGATGCTCTACAAGCCGGCCAACGTACTCAGCGCCACCACAGACGCCAGCCAGCCAGTGGTCAATGACTTGCTGCCCGCCGACCTGGCCACAAGGGTGCACCCGGTGGGCCGGCTCGACCGGGACACCACCGGGCTGTTGTTGATGACATCCGACGGCCAGTGGTCCCACCGCATCACTTCGCCCCGGCACCACTGCCCCAAGACCTACCGGGTGACGCTGGCGGAGCCATTAGGCGACGATGCCCGACACCGGCTGGAGAATGGCCTCCGGCTACGGCGCGAGGAGCAGGCGCTGAAACCGGCCCATGTCGGACTAGTTGGTGACCGGGTGATCGACCTGACCATCACCGAGGGCCGCTACCACCAGGTCAAACGCATGCTGGCTGCCGTTGGCAACCATGTGCAGGCACTGCACCGCCATCGCGTCGGCAACCTTGCCCTTGACCCGGATCTCGCCCCGGGCGAATACCGCCACCTGAACCAGGCTGAGATCGACAACCTCTGATCCGCTTCTCTGGCGGGCGGCTAGCAGCGCTCGAAACGACCCGCTTTCAGGTTCTTGCGCACCCGGCCCGCTTCAAACACCTCACCATTCATGGTGATGTAAACCCCCGAAGTCAGCAGCGTCACTGCCGCCATGGCAAAGCCCAGATTGAATACCGCATCACTACGCCGCATCCGCGCCGGCTGCATGGCGCCGAACAGCACGATAACCTTGTCGGCGCTGATATCGCTGAGGGCCGCGGCCGTGAGGGGCATGGTGTCGGTACCATGGGTAATGATCACCCGCTGTTCTGCACAGGCAGCGACCGCGGCGCGAATATGGGCCCGGTCGGTGTCATTCAGTTCCAGGCTGTCCTTGCGGCACAGCTCCGTAATCTGCCAGGGAATCGAGACGTTGGCCTCGGACAGCAGTTCCGGCAGCAGGCTGTCGCCGACTGAGAACTCACTATTGGCATCGTGGTAGATCTTGTCGATGGTGCCACCGGTAGTGAACAGACGGATCATGGCGGTCTCCTGATTTCTGACAAGGACATGATAACGCAAACCAGTCAGCGCCTCTCCCTGACTCAGGTCAACACACCCGGGCCACTGCCGGTCTACACTGCGCCCTGACTGGACAATTTTTAACCTGGGAGTCTGCCCAGCAGAACAGCATGGCTGACCAAGCCTGGTGCCATTTCTGCGCAGACTCCCGACGCACCGGAGGCTCCCATGAGCAAACCCTTTGCCGATCTTCAGATGCTGGACCAGGTTGCGGCCCGGGAGCCGGCGTTCGATCACTGGCGCCAGGGCTACGGTGTTATCCGCCACCTGCCCGACACCCAGCAGCAGGTCCTGGCCCTGGCCGGGCAACTGGTGGCGGAGGGACTGCAACCGGACACGGCGTCAGTTTACCGGTTGCTGGCCGGCCTCGACCGCCTTACCAGCGCCGGGCTGTGGCTGGTAGTCCACATGACCTACGCTGAACGGGTAAGTACCGACGGCGCGGACTTGCAAAGCGGTGACTTCAAGTGCCACCCGGAAGGCCATACCGGTGGAGCGCTGAATATGGTGCCCGGCTATGCCGCCTACATGGCGATCAACGCCCTGACCGGTGACACCCGCAGCTGGTTGATGGGCCAGGGCCATTGCGTGGCGGCCATTGACGCTCTCAATGTGCTGCTGGACAACCTGAATCCGGAACAAGCCGCCCGCTACGGTGGCGGCGATGGGCTGAACAACCTGGTTGCCGATTTCTACAGCTACCGCCAGCAGGCCGATGGCCGCACCGAGGCCCCCCTCGGCAGTCACGTCAACCCGTACACCGCCGGTGGCATTAGCGAGGGCGGGTACCTGGGATTTGCCGAACTGCAGTACGTTCACATGCCCCTGCCAGGCGAATCCCTGGTGGCTTTCCTGTCCGACGGCGCTGCTGAGGAGCAGCGGGGCAGCGACTGGGCCCCGCGATGGTGGCGGGCGGAGGACAGCGGCCTGCCGCTGCCGGTCATGATCGCCAACGGGCGCCGTATCGAACAGCGCACGGAGCTGGGCACCCGGGAGGGCCTGGACGGATTTATCACCCATCTGAGCCGCTGCGGCTTTGATCCCATCCGCTTCGACGGCCGCGATCCCGCCGCCTTCGTATGCACGCTGTTCACCATGGAGCACCGGCTGAAAAAGGTCAGCCGCGAACACAGCCGGGGGCTACGTCACTACCCCTTGCCGGTCCCTTACGGCATCGCTGAAACCGTCAAGGGCTTTGGTTTCTATGGCGCCGGGAGTAACGACGCCCACAACCTGCCATTACCGGGCAACCCCCGGCTGGATGCCCGGGCCCGGGAGCTGTTCAATCAGCATGCTGCCCTGCTCCATGTGCCGGAAGCGGAACTTCAGGCATCGGTCGCCCTGTTTAACAACCATCAGCGCCAGCAGCGCCCCCGGGAGAAAGACCACCCGCTGGCCCTGCGCAATCCGGCGGCCCCGGCCCTACCGGTGCTGCCCTCCCGCAGTGATACCTGCTCCCCGATGCTGGCCGTGGACGACTTCTTCCAGGCCCTGGTGGCGGCCAACCCCAGGCTCCGGCCCCGGGTGGGCAACCCGGATGAACTGGCCAGCAACAAGCTCAGCGGTGTTCTCCATGCCCTGCGCCACCGTGTGGATGATCCCGAGAACGACACCGAGGCGGTTCACGGCAGCATTATCACCGCACTTAACGAGGAAGCGGTGGTTTCGGCCTGCCTGGCCAACAAGGGTGGCCTTAACCTGGTGGCCAGTTACGAGGCCTTCTGCGTCAAGATGCTCGGGGCCATCCGGCAGGAGATCATTTTCGCCCGTCACCAGAAGGAACTGGAACGCCCGGCCAGCTGGCTCGGGTTTCCCATCGTGGCAACCTCCCACAGCTGGGAAAACGGCAAGAACGAACAGTCCCATCAGGACACCACCTTCTGCGAGGCCTTGCTGGGAGAAATGAACGATATGGTGCGGGTCGTGTTTCCCGCCGACTACAACAGCACCCAGGCCCTGCTGCCGGAGATCTACGGCAGCAGGGGCGAGCTGGCCTGCATGGTGGTTCCCAAGCGCGACCGTCCCTGTGTATTTACGGCTGAAGAAGCCCGCACCCTGGCCCGCACCGGTGCCCAGGTGGTGGACGAAGATCTCTCGGAAGGCACACCGCTGCTGCTGATCGCCAACGGCGCCTATCAGCTGTCAGAACTGATACATGCCTGCGAACGGCTGCGGGATACGAGCACCCCCTTCCGGCTGGTCTATGTGCAGGAACCGGGGCGCTTTCGCCTGCCCCGTGACCGCTTCGAGGCCGCCCGCTGCCTGGCGGAAACCGACCGTGAACGCCTGGTACCGGGCCACTACCATCACCGGGTGGTACTGACCCACATGCGCCCGGAGGTCTTCCGGGGCCATGCCAGCACGCTGTGTGGCGACCCTCGCCACAGCCGGGTGCTGGGATATATCAATCGCGGCGGCACCCTCAACGAGGCCGGCATGCTGTTTGCCAACCAGTGCACCTGGGCCCACGCCCTGTACCAGGGCGCCGGGCTGCTGGGGCTGGCACCGGCCACCTTCCTCACGGACGAGGAGATTGCGGCGGTGGAAGGTCGGGGCGACCCGGCTGTCCTCCTGGAGCAGTAGTCACAGATTGCGCCCCCTGCGCCGGCGGGTGTAACGGGCTGCCACCATCGTGGCGCCCGGTCAGGCGCCGCCCAGCCGCCGGCGGAGCCAGGTTTCCAGCTCCAGCAACAGCAGAATCAGAACCCCGGCTGCCACGGCAAACGCCAGACCAGCCAGGTCCAGGGGCGATGTTCCGAAAGCCTCGTTGAAAAGCGGCAACCAGGTAAACAGGGTCTGCAGTATGACAATGGCCACCAGGGCCCAAATGACCACCGGGGTGCCCAGAACCCCCCGCAATGTGATCGAGGGGCTGTCCAGGTAGCGCACCGCGAACAGATAGAACACTTCCATGGCCACCAGTGTGTTGACCGCCATGGTGCGGGCGTAGTCAAGGTCACCGGTGCGCTGCATTCCCCAGTTCCAGGCGGCGAAGATACCGGCAAGGAACAGCATCGAAACCAGCAACACCCGCCATACCACAAATCCCTGCAGCAGGGACTCCCCTCGTGCCCTGGGCGGTCGCTTCATCACATTGTCCTCTGCCGGCTCGAAGGCCAGGGTCATGGCCAGTACCACCGAACTCACCATGTTGACCCAGAGTATCTGCAGCGCGGTAATGGGCAAGGTCAGCCCCAGCAGCAGGGCAGCAATCAGACTGACGGACTCGCCCCCGTTTATGGGTAACAGGAAGGCGATACTCTTGCGCAGGTTATCGTAGACCGTCCGCCCTTCGCGCACAGCGGAGGCAATGCTGGCGAAGTTGTCATCCAGCAAGACCATGGACGCAGCCTCACGGGCAGCCTCGGACCCCTTGACCCCCATGGCGATGCCCACGTCAGCCCGCTTGAGCGCCGGCGCATCGTTGACCCCGTCGCCGGTCATGGCAACAACGCCGTGGCCCCGCTGCAAGGCCTGCACCAGTCGCAGTTTGTGCTCCGGGCTGGTGCGGGCAAATACATCAACCCGGGCTGCCTGCTCCACCAGCTCATCGTCTCCGAGCTGGTCCAGGTCGGCGCCCGTCAGCACCCGTTGCGTCTCTTTCAGGCCCAGCTGTTCCGCAATGGCACCGGCGGTGCGGGCATGGTCGCCTGTAATCATCTTGACGCGAATGCCAGCCTGGTGGCAGGCGGCAATGGCTTCTACAGCTTCCGGCCGGGGGGGATCCATAAAACCCGCCACGCCCAGAAACTCCAGTCCCTCGCGAACATCGTCAATCTCCAGCGAGCCGGTCTCCCCTGCCACCGACAAACGGGCGAAAGCCAGTACCCGCAGGCCCTCTGCGGCCATGGCATCCACCTTTTGCTGCCAGTCGCCTGTGTCCAGCCGGCCGGTATCACCATCCTCGGTCATGGCCCTGTCACACATGGACAGAATCTGTTCCGGTGCCCCCTTGAGGTAGACCATGGCATGTCCGCGATGGTCATGATTGAGGGTCGCCATGAAGCGGTATTCGGCATTAAACGGGATCTCATCCCTCCGGGACCAGTGGCTGTCAATCCCGGCCAGATCGTTGTCCACTTTGAGGGCCAGTACCTTGAGCGCTCCTTCCATGGGATCACCTTCCACCCGGACCGGATCTTCCTGAAGCTTCAGGTGCGAATCATTACAGAGGGTTCCGGCCAGGGCCAGCTCTCGCACGGCAGGTGAAACCGCGCCTTCGCCAGCTGAGGTTACCGCCCCCTCGGTGGCATAGCCTGTACCCGAAACCTGATACCGCTGACCACCAGCGACCAGCGCCGTTACCGTCATTTCGTTGCGGGTGAGCGTACCGGTCTTGTCAGAACAGATCACCGACACCGCGCCCAGGGTCTCAATAACCGGCATTCTCCGAACCACGGCCTTGCGCGTGGCCATCCGGCGCACCCCGATCGCCAGGGTAATGGTCAGAATAGCCGGCAGGCCCTCCGGAATCGCCGCTACGATCAGGCCCACCACCGCCATGAACAGCTCGTCCATGGCCAGACCGCTGAACCAGGTGCCTGCAAGGAAGATCGCCAGCCCCAGAACAATAATCACCACCGACAGATAGCGGGCAAAGCGATCCATTTGCTCCAGTAGCGGCGTGCGCAGGGTCTCTGTGTGCCGCAGCATGCCGGATATCCGGCCAATTTCGGTTTCCGCGCCGGTTCTGACCACCACCCCCTGGGCGGTACCCGTGGTCACCATGGTGCCCGAGAATGCCATGCTGCGCTGGTCCCCGAGGGCGGCATCGGCCTTCTCACTATCCACGGCCTTGTCTGCCGCCATGGATTCACCGGTAAGTATGGCTTCGTCCACCTGCAGGCCGTTTACCCGCTCCAGCCTGACATCTGCCGGCACCCGGTCCCCGGGCTCGAGCAGCAGCGTGTCGCCGGGCACCAGCCCGGACGCCTGGATGGTGTGACGGCCATCGTGGCGGAGCACGGTGGCCTGGGGTGCCAGCATGTGGCGTATCGCAGCCAGGGCCTGCTCCGCCTTGCCCTCCTGAAGGAAACCCACGAGGGTCTGGATCACCACCACCGCCAGGATGACGACCGTGTCAATCCAGTGACCCAGCAGCGCCGTTATCAGTGCCGCCGTGAGCAGTACATAGATCAGGAAGTTCTTCAGCTGCCGGGCAAGCCGGGCCAATGGCCCCCTTTGCAGGGCTTCCGGCAACTGGTTCGGCCCGTACCGGTTCAGTCGCCGCTGCACCTCCTCAGTGGCCAGCGGTGATGGTGCCTCAAGCCGGGCGCGCACCTCTGCGGGGCTGAGCGTATGCCAGTGGACGGTGTCTGCGAGCTTATCCCCGTGGGGAGTATCGGTCATAGTCTGGTTCCCTGTTCGGAATAACCATCTTGGTCAGCGCCTATTGCAACCGGCGAGGGCCGGGGCCGCTATGCTCCAGATCAAGAATCCATCCTGTTGAAGATCAGCCACGGTCCCGTGAAGCCGAGGTCAGCAACTCTGCAAACTCCGTGGCAGGCATGGGGGCCGCTTTCAGATACCCCTGAAAACTGTCACAGCCAAGCCTGGCCAGGATCTCCAGCTGGCTGCGCAACTCCACACCCTCGGCCTGTACCTCCAGCTCCATGGCCTGCCCCATGGCAATGATCGCCTTTACGATGCCCTGGCCACCCCCGTCGGAAGACAGTTCACTGACAAAGCTGCGATCAATCTTGAGCTTGTCCACCCTGAAGCGGCGCAGATAGCTCAGGGAGGAATAACCGGTACCGAAGTCATCAATGGCGAGTCGCGCGCCGGTGGCACGAATTTCGTCGAGCAGGTCGGTGGTACGGTCACCCAGGGCCAGCAGACTGCTTTCGGTAAGCTCCACTTCCAGGCATTGTGCGGGCACCCCGGCGTCGTTGACCACCTGCCGGAGGAACCCGGGGAAGTGCCCCCGCTTGAGCTGCCGCGAAGACACATTGATGGCCACCACGCCTGGCTCCAGGCCCTGGTCGTGCCACTGCCGGACCTGCCGCGCCGCCTCTTCCACTACCCAGCCGCCGAGTTCGGTGATCAGCCCGGTCTCCTCCGCCAGCGGAATGAACTCCGCCGGCGAGACCAGCCCCCATTCCGGATGGCGCCAGCGAATCAACGCCTCCGCCCCGTTCAGCTGTTCGGTGGCCACATCCCAGACCGGCTGGTAGAACAGTTCGAACTGTTTCCGGGCCAGTCCGGTGGTCAGCGCCTCTTCCAGCTCCAGCCGGCGCCGGGCGAGCCGCGTCATGTCGGCGCTGTAGAAAGCAAAGGTGTTCTTGCCCGCCAGCTTGGCTTCCGACAGCGCGGAGTCCGCCTGGCTGAACAGGCTGGACACCTCTTCACTGCCGCTGATCCGGTTGCCAGCTGCCAGGCAGATACCGATGCTGGCCCGAACCATGACCCGGGCTGTATGGTCCAGGGTAAAGCCCGCGCCCAGGGCATCCAGCAAACGGGTGGCCAGCTGCTCCACCTCCTGCTGATCGGTTACCCCCGGCACCAGCACTACGAACTCATCGCCACCGAATCGCCCCAGTTCCTGCCCCTCCCCGAGGCACTCCAGTATGCGCTGGCTGGCCTTCTGCAGCAGCCGGTCACCCAGCTGGTGGCCGTAGGACTCGTTGATGGTCTGAAAATCATCCAGATCCACAAACAGCACGGCCACCCGGGCGTGGCCGTCTTCCGGCGTCTGGCGAAGGGCATTGCGCAGGTGTTCCGACATCAGCGCCCGGTTGGGTAGATCGGTCAGGGGATCATAGAACGCCAGGTAACGGAGCCGCTCCTTGTCAGCCTTTTCCTCGGTGATATCGGTGGCGAACAGCACGTAATAGGCCAGCGCGCCCTGCCGGTCTTCAACCCGGGTAACCGTTACCCACTGGGTGAACAGGGAACCGTCACGGCGGCGGGCTATGACCTCCCCCTGCCACATACCGTCCTGGTCCACCTTGCGCCAGAGTTCATCATAGAAAACCGACTCATGAGCACCGGAGCGGAATTCGGCAAGATCACGACCAATGACCCGGTCCAGGGAAGCACCGGTCATCCGTTCAATGGCCGGATTGGCGTATATCACCTTGCGACCGGCATCCGCCGCCATGATGCCGGTATGGGCATGCTCGATCATGGAACTCTGCAGGGTCATGAAACTGGAAGCCTGGTCCAGCCGTCGCAGGGACTGCCGTACCAGCAATCCAATCAGTACCGCGCTGACCCCGACAAACGCCCAACCCTTGAAAGTCTGTGCCTGCAACTGCATGTCGTGGCCGGCACCGGCGAAGAGCCAGGCCACCAGCTGATCCGAGAACAGGATCCACAGGCAACCCACCACAAGATAGATCAGGGCGATCCTGAATGGCGATGTCCTGATCTCGGGTAATGGCACAGATTGTCCCCTGTTACTTCAGATTCGAAAAACCCGGGCGCCTGCGTGGTAAGCTGCCTGCTATCTTTCAAACCAACGCCGGAGTATTCATGTCGTCCACGATACCGTTCTCTCTGCTGGAACTAGCGTCCGTCCGGGAAGGTGACTCCGTCGCGCAGACACTAGCCAACAGTGTAGCCTATGCCCGCCATGCCGAAAGCCTGGGCTTCCAGCGCTTCTGGCTGGCGGAGCACCATAACATGGAGGGCATCACCAGCTCTGCAACGTCGGTGCTGGTGGGTCATATAGCCGGCAATACCGATCGCATCCGGGTAGGTTCCGGTGGCGTCATGTTGCCCAACCATCCGCCGCTGGTGATAGCCGAACAGTTCGGCACCCTGGAATGCCTCTACCCTGGCCGCATCGACCTGGGCCTGGGACGGGCGCCGGGGACCGACCCCATTACCAGCCGTGCCCTGCGTCGGGACGGCATTGGTGCAGAGCAGTTCCCGGATGATGTGCAGCGGCTGCAGCAATTGCTGGGGCCGCTGGAGCCCGGCCAGCAGGTCAAGGCCATTCCAGGCGCCGGCACCAACGTGCCCATCTGGCTGCTGGGTTCGTCGCTTTACAGCGCCCAGCTGGCAGCCCTGCGGGGCCTGCCCTACGCCTTCGCCGGCCACTTTGCCCCCCGGCTCTACCGTGAAGCGCTGAAGGTCTACCGGGACCATTTCCGGCCCTCGGCGCAGCTGGAAGCCCCTCATGCGATGCTCTGCCTGCCGGCGGTGCCTGCCGACACCGTAGATGAAGCCCGGCACCTGAGTACCACCAGTTACCAGCGCATCCTGTCGCTGTTCCGCGGTCAGCCCCTGTGGATGAAGCCACCGGTGGAATCCATGGACGGCCTCTGGAGCCCCGCCGAAGAGGCCGGAGTGAAAGATTTCCTGGGTCTGCAGGTACTGGGTGACGAAGAAGCCATCGGGGACCGGCTACAGCAGATTCTGGCGACCGTCGAGGTGGACGAACTGATGTTCACCGTGGATCTCTACGACCCCGCCAAACGCCGTCACGCCCTGGATATCCTGGCCCGGGTGCGGGACAGCCTCTGACTCCGGTTGACCCGGCCGGCGTCCGGTCTTTCCACGACCGGCAGGTCCGGTGGGGTTACCCGCTCCCGCCGAGTCCGGGCAGGGTTCGTGGATCGATGTAGTCCAGCCCGTGCGCCTCGGCCACTTCCCGGTACGTCAGATGCCCCCCATGAACGTTCAGGCCCGCCAGCAGGTGCGGGTTTCTCCCCATGGCGGCCACCGCTCCGTGTTCGGCCAGCTGACGGATAAACGGCAGGGTAGCGTTATTCAGTGCCAGGGTGGAGGTACGCGCTACGGCGCCGGGCATGTTGGCCACGCAATAATGCACGACACCTTCCTCGATAAATACCGGATCGTCGTGGGTGGTGGGCCTGGACGTCTCCGCACACCCGCCCTGATCAATAGCCACATCCACCAGCACACTGCCGTCGGGCATTTGCCTGAGCATGTCCCGGGTGACCAGTTTGGGCGCCGAGGCGCCGGGAATCAGCACCGCTCCGATGACCAGATCGGCTTCGGTAACACATTGATGCAGCTGCTCGGCGCCGGAAAACACCGTGCGAATCCGGTTTCCATAACGGTGATCCAGCTCCCGCAGCACGTTCACGCTGACATCCAGCACGGTCACATCCGCGCCCAGACCAACAGCCATCGCCAGGGCATTCTGGCCAACCATGCCTGCCCCTATGATGGTAACCTTTGCCGGACTGACCCCCGGCACACCGCCGAGCAGTACACCGCGACCGCCCATCGCCCGCTCCAGGCAATGAGCACCGGCCTGCACCGCCATGCGACCGGCCACCTCGGACATGGGCGCCAGCAAGGGTAACTGGCCGAGGTCGTCGGTGACGGTTTCGTAGGCGATGCAGGTAGCGCCGGAGGCGATCAGATCCCGGGTCTGGGCCTTGTCCGGCGCCAGGTGCAGGTAGGTGAACAGCGTCTGCCCCTGACGGAGCCACTGGCGCTCTTCCGCCTGGGGCTCCTTGACCTTGACGATCAGATCGGCGCTCCGGAACAGCTTTTGCGGGTCGTCCTCCAGCGTAGCTCCGGCCCTTCGGTAGTCCTCGTCAGTGAAACCGATGGCTTCCCCGGCGCCACTCTGAACCATCACCTGATGACCCGGGCGGGTCAGCTCTGCGACAGCCGCGGGAGTCATACCGACCCGGTACTCGTGATTCTTGATTTCCTTCGGTACGCCTATTTTCATGCCTGCCCTCTCCAGAAAACCCTTTCAGCTCAAGTCTAGCAGCCCGCCGAACTCAGGACTGGCCCGCCGACAGCAACCCATCCGCTTCATTGTTCGCCACGTAAAACAGAAGTGTTCTATCATCTGAAGTTACACCGGCCCCGGGAATTGGAGCCGTTCTCCCGACAAACCGAGTCACCAACACTAAAGGACTGACCCATGACTTCAAGACTGACCCCACTGGCCGCCGGCATCGTGCTTTCCATTGGCGCCGGCGCCGCCCAGGCCGAACTGCAGACCGAAACCGTCAATTACACCGTCGACGGTAAAACCTTCACCGGCTATATGGCCTGGAACGATGCCTACCAAGGCAAGCGTCCAGGCGTGCTGGTGGTCCACGAGTGGTGGGGCCACAACGAATTCGCCCGTGACCAGGCCGAGAAGCTGGCCGCTGCCGGCTATACCGCTTTTGCCCTGGATATGTACGGGGAAGGCAAGGTGACCGACCATCCCGATGAGGCCCAGGCCTTTATGAAAGAGGCCACCGGTGACCTGCAAGCCCTCCAGGCCCGCTTTACTGCCGCCCTGGACGAACTGCGCCAGCATGACACGGTCGACGGCAGCCGCATTGCTGCCCAGGGTTACTGCTTCGGCGGCGCCGTGGTGCTCAACATGGCTCGCCTTGGCATGGACCTGGATGGCGTGGTCAGCTACCACGGCGCCCTGGGCAGTCCCATCGAGCCCGAACCCGGCGATATCAAGGCCCGTATCCAGGTGTACACCGGGGGTGCCGACCAGATGGTGCCTGCAGACCAGGTAGCCGACTTCGTGACCAGCATGCAGAATGCCGGGGCGGATTTCTCGGTCTCCAGCTTTCCGGGTGTGAAGCACTCCTTCATGAACCCGGGGGCGGATGCGGTTGCCGACGAGCACGGCATGCCCATTGGCTATGATCAGGATGCGGCGGAGCGTTCCTGGGAAGGCACCATGCGGTTCTACCAGGATATTTTCAGCCAATAACGGATGTCGGGGCGGTACCCTTTGGCGGGCCCGCCCCATAAGTACAACTACGTGAGTTTTTGTATCCGGGGGACTGGTATTCCGCAAAAAGCAGGAGTACAGTCGGATATCAGGAAAGATCAGTAAAGCATTTCATTAACCAAGACGTATCTCTCTCCTGCAGTAGTGCATCCGTCCTGTTTTTGAATCCGCAGTTCTGTGTTTCCTCCCAAAGGTCCTTTGCGGCAACCGGGTTCCGGGGCTGTTGAAAGGGCAATCTAGAAAGTGTTTTGAATACAGGAATTTCGAGTATGTCTACTGTTACCGGTACTGTTAAGTTCTTCAACGAAGCGAAAGGCTTTGGCTTCATCACCCGTGAGTCCGGCCCGGACGTTTTCGTTCACTACAGTGCCATTCAGGGCAGCGGCTTCAAGACCCTGGCCGAAGGCCAGCAGGTCGAGTTCACCGTCACCCAGGGCCAGAAAGGTCCTCAGGCGGAGAACGTTGTAGCTCTGTAAATCAGGCTTCAGCGCAGGTGGCGCCTGACCTTCGGGTACGACGCTCCTGAACAAGAAAAAGGCAGCCTCCGGGCTGCCTTTTTTGTGCCTGCCATTCCAGGGATGCCGGTATGCCTGCCGTTTCAGGCCTTCTCCTGTCGTGCTCTCAGACTGGCCGCCAGAGCCCGAACAGCCACATGCCAACCGCCACCATCGCCAGGGAACCCAGTACATGGACGGCGACGCTGGCCAGCACCACCAGCCACTTGCCCGCCTGCAGGGCGCCCATCAGTTCCAGGGAAAAGGTTGAGAAGGTGGTAAGCGCCCCGCACAGCCCGGTAATCACCAGTAATCGCCATTCCGGTAACAAGGAGCTGTGACTGAACCAGCTGATGAAGAAGCCGGCGAGCCCGGCACCAATGAGGTTGGCCAGCAGGGTGCCTCCCTGCAGACCATGGCCGGGGCCGTTGAGCCAGAGACTCAGGCCCCAGCGAAGGTTGGCGCCGATCACGGCGCCAACGCTCACTGCCAGGAAGGCCCAGCCGGTCATGCGGGGTTGTGGTCAATCAGCGTGGACTTGTCCATGGCCAGGGCATCGAACGGGAAGTCATCCACCGTGAGCATATCCAGCACATCCTTCTCGTACTCACGCATGAAGGTGATTTCCTCCTCGCTGAGAATGCCGGCCTCGTAAGCTGCCTCGAACTGCGCCTCGGGGTGCAGCACTTCCGCCGGCAGCTCCCCTTTCGCTGCGGCCTTGCCAGCCTTGCGGTAGATCGCTTCGGCCCGCTCGTAGTCTTTGAGCAGGGCATTGTAGCGTGCCACGGGGTTTTCCTTGTCGTCGCTTTCCGTGTACCAGACCGGCGCCAGCAACTTGGCCCGTACCGGGGTATCGGTGGAAATCGCCCGGGCCACCCGACGGGTCAGATCGTCGTGGGGCTTGTCCCAGCGACGCCCCAGAGGCATGGTGACCATACGAAGAGCCACCGCGACTGCCCGGTTTGGCAGGTTCTGCAGCAGTTCGTCCAGGGCGTTTTCGGTGCGATGCAGCAACAGGCTCATGCTGTACTCCAACAGGTCCGCCTCGCCCTCCACCGGCTGGGTCTCATGCCAGTGCTTGAGCACCATGGACGCCATGTAGAGGTTGGCCAGCATATCGCCCAGGCGGGCCGAGATCAGCTCCCGCATCTTGAGCTGCGAACCCAGCGTGGTCATGGCAGCGTCAGAGCACAGGCCGAAGGCCGCACTGAACCTGGCCACGCCCTGGGCGTAACGACGGGCAGTGCTGTCGAAAGGCACTTCTGCCTTGCCCAGTCCCAGGGCTTGGGTAAAGGCCCGGGCCGCATTACCGAAGATCAGGCCGGCGTGGCTGAAGAAGGCCTCGTCGAACGCCCTTTCATCGTCCTTGTCCTTGGCGGCCAGTTCCCTGAGTACGTATGGATGGCAGCGGATGGCACCCTGCCCGAAGATCATCAGGCTGCGGGTCATGATATTGGCGCCCTCAACGGTGATGGACACCGCAGAGCCCGAGAAGCCAATGCCCAGGTAGTTACGCGGGCCCAGCGTTACCGTCTTGCCGCCGTGAACATCCATGGCGTCGATGAGTACCGCCCGTTGCATCTCGGTGAGCTGATATTTCAGGATCGCAGACGGTACTGCCGGCTTCTCGCCGTTATCCACCATATTGGCCGTCTGCAGTACCGAGGACTGGGCGATGTAACATTGCCCGGCGATACGCGCCAGGGCTTCCTGGACGCCCTCCATATCCGCCACCGGGGTATTGAACTGGCGGCGTACCCGGGTAAAACCTCCGGCCACGCCCACCGCCGTGGCGGCGGATCCGGCGGCGCCGGAAGGCAGCGTTATGCAGCGTCCCACGGAAAGACACTCCACCAGCATCCGCCAGCCTTCGCCGGCCATTTCCGGACCGCCGATGATGAAGTCCAGGGGAATGAATACGTCCTTGCCCACAATAGGCCCGTTCATGAACGGGCTGCCGATGGGCCAGTGCCGACGGCCAATTTCCATGCCATCGGTGTTCCGGGGAATCAGCGCACAGGTGATGCCCAGGTCTTTCTCCTCACCCAACAGGCCGTCCGGGTCGAACATGCGGAAGGCGAGCCCCACCACGGTTGCAATGGGGGCAAGGGTGATCCAGCGTTTCTCGAAGTTGAGCTTCAGGCCCAGCACTTCCTTGCCGTTGTATTCGCCCTTGCAGACGATACCGGTATCCGGCAGGGATGTAGCATCAGAGCCCGCCCTGGGGCCGGTCAGACCGAAACAGGGAATTTCCCGGCCATCCGCAAGGCGCGGCAGGTAGTGGTCTTTCTGCTCTTCGGTACCATATTTGACCAGCAGCTCACCGGGGCCCAGGGAATTGGGCACGCCCACGGATACCATCAGCACCTCGTTGGCGGCCAGCTTCTGCAATACCGCAGACTGCGCCTTGGCGGAAAAACCGAGCCCGCCGTATTCCTTCGGGATAATCATTCCCAGGAACTTTTCCTTCTTGATGAATTCCCACAGTTCCGGCGGCAGGTCGGCGCGCTCCACAGCAACGTCCCAGGCGTTGCACATGGACACGGCCTTCACACATTGGTTGTCCACAAAGGCCTGCTCCTCCTCCGTGAGGCCGGTGTTGCGATTGATCAGCAGGTTGTGCCAGTCCGGCCGGCCGGTAAAGATCTCGCCGTCCCAGCCTACGGTACCGGCATCCAGGGCCACCTGCTCGGTATCCGATACCCTGGGGGCCACCTTTTTGAACATGGCGAACGCCCGCGGCGTCAGCCAGCTGCGGCGGAACTGTGGCAGGCCGGCGGCTGCGGTAGCGATGGCGCCGGCGAACAGCAGCAGGGTGAGCCAGCCCGAGGCAAGGATCCATGACAGCAGGCCGAACACCACCATCACGATAATGGCAGGCTTGGCGCCGGCTTCACGGCGCATCACGGTCAGCAGTGCTGCCAGGGCCAGTACAAACAGTATGAGGGTCATCATAGGCGCTCTCTTTCGTCCTCCGGAACAGGAACCGACGTACCCGGGGCACCGCGGTTCCATGGTTCAAATTGAGTGTGAGACCTGCTCGGCCGTCCTTGCTTGCTTATTTGAATGACTTTGGGTGCGTCCAAACTGAACACGCCGCCGGGGCCCGCGGAACTGTCCGAAAAGCCCCGGACCTGCCTGATCTTACGACCAAATTACCGGAACGGATGGAAGCTGGCCAGCCCCATCAGGCGGTAACCACTACCCGAATGCCCTCCAGGGCCAGCTCAGCGCGGGCGATAGCCGTTTCCGCCGCCTCCAGCTGCTCCCGGAAGAAGGTGATTTCTTCCTCCCGGATGGCCGGATTATGGCGGCGCAGCGCTTCCAGCCGCTGAATCTCCGGCTGAAGCAGGTCCCGTACCCGGCTGAGGGCGGCGTCGCGGCCCGGCTCGAACTTCGGCTCTGCCAGCCCCCGTGCGTGGTCTACCATGGTCTCCACTTCGGCCCGTACCCGCGGCACAACGGATTGCGCCGTACGCCGCGGGATATTGGAGCACAGACCGTTGAGCCGGTCGTGGGGCAGCACCGCAGACAGGTCACGGCCGTTAACATCCACCAGCACCCGCACCGGGGACAGCGGCAGGTAACGGGACAGCTGAAGGCGCTCCGGTGCCGGGCAGTGCACCACGAAGACGGCCTCCAGCATGACCGTGCCGGGCTGCAGTCCTTTTACCGACATGGTGGCCAGTGCCGCCTTGCCCAGCCCGGAACCCAGCACCGAGTCCATCACTCCGGTCACCAGGGGATGCTCCCAGCTCATAAAGGCCATGTCCTCCCGGTGCAGGGCCTTTTCCCGGGTGTAGGTGACCGTCACGCCATCGTCGGGCACCAGCTCAAGCTGACCGGAATGACGCTGGTCGCTGGGCTTGAGAATTTCCGCGTCAGCCGAGTGCTCTTCCACATCAACGCCGAATATGTCGCAGGCGGTATGCACGTAGTCCTGCAGGCGGGCATCCGCCTCTTCCTCCTCAATGGCCTCGATCAGGGCATCCGCCCGGTCCCTGCGGCAGGAGTTCAGCTCGATCAGGGCATCCCGTCCCTGCTCCAGGCGCTCACGCAGCTCACCAGCCAGTTCGGCGGTGCGCCTTATCAGCGCCGGTAGCTCACCGGCATCATCGGACAACACGGTTTGCCACTGTTCCCTGACGGCCTCGAATACCGGTACGCCTATTGCGCAACTCTGTTCGAAGGCGTTGAGCCCCTCATGGAACCACTGGCACTGCAACTCGCCACTGGTGCCCGTCAGGTAGGGCACATGGATATCGATAACGTCGCCCTGGCCGATCCGGTCCAGGCGTCCGATACGCTGCTCGAGCAAGTCCGGGTTCGCGGGCAGGTCCAGCAGCACCAGGTGCCGGGCAAACTGGAAGTTCCGGCCTTCACTGCCAATCTCGGAACAGATGAGGGCCTGGGCACCCTGATCATCCTCGGCGAAATAGGCGGCCGCCCGGTCCCGCTCGATCAGGCTCAGGTGTTCGTGGAAGGCCGCACTGCGAATGCCCGCCCGTAACTGGAGGTACTCTTCAAGGGCCATGGCGGTCTCTGCGTGGGCGCAGATCACCACCACCTT
This sequence comes from Marinobacter sp., assembly GCF_041690615.1. Classification (GTDB taxonomy): domain Bacteria; phylum Pseudomonadota; class Gammaproteobacteria; order Pseudomonadales; family Oleiphilaceae; genus Marinobacter. Next base: position 96,506 of record NZ_JAWLGY010000001.1, on the reverse strand, counting down.
CTCCCGTTTCAGGCCCTTCAGGGTCTGCTCCAGCCAGGCCACGCGCGGATCTTCTGCCAGCCAGCGTTCGTCCGTGAAGCGGACTTCCGGGGTCAGTCCCGCCTCGCCGGTAACATCCCCCTCCTGCCGGTACAGCTCCGGACATGGCAGCGGATAAGTATGCAGCTGCCGCCGGGGAAATCCTTTCACCGAAGCGCGAGTATTGCGGAACAGCACCCGCCCGGTCCCGTGACGATCCAGCAGGGCGTCCACAATGGCACTTACCGGATCGCCCGCCGCCAGCAGGGCGTCCAGGTCATCCCCCAGCCAATGTCGCAATACGGCCTGCCGGTCGGGTCCCGGTACCTCGCCGGAGCCCAGCAGGGCGCGCACCACCTGGTTAACCTGCTGGTAATCCGCTTCCTGCCGGCGGAAGGTTTCCAGGTCGTGGAAACGGGCGGGGTCCAGTAGCCGCAAGCGGGCGAAGTGGCTTTCCTCCCCGGCCTGCTCCGGTGTGGCCGTCAGCAATAACAGCCCGCGGGTCTCTTCAGCCAGGCTCTCTACCGTGGAATATTCCCGGCTCGGATTGCCTGGCTGCCAGCCCAGGTGGTGGGCCTCGTCCACCACCATCAGGTCCCAGCCTGCCGCCAGTGCGTCGCGCTGGGCCAGGGTATGACTGGTAAGAAAATCCAGCGAACACAGCACCAGCTGGCTCTCTTCAAAGGGGTTGGCCTGTGCCACATCGGCTTCCAGTTCCGGGTCCGGTTCGGACAGGGCTTCATAACGGGAGTGGTCGACGATGGAGAAGCGCAGATTGAAGCGACGCAGCATTTCCACCAGCCACTGATGAACCAGCGAATCCGGCACCACGACCAGTACCCGCCGGGCCAGGCCGGTATGCAACTGGTAATGCAGGACCAGGCCAGCCTCGATGGTCTTGCCCAGGCCCACCTCATCTGCCAGCAATACCCTGGGTGCAAAGCGGCGGGCCACCTCATGGGCAATGTAGAGCTGATGGGGCAGGTGCTGGGTACGGGCACCAAGCAGCCCCTGCACCGGCGACCGGGACAGCCGGTCCTGGTGCTCCAGGGTGGCCAGGCGCAACCGGAACGCACCATTCCGGTCGAACTGGCCGGCAAACAGGCGTTGGTGGGGGGCGGAAAAACTGACCTGACTGGCCAGCCGCACTTCGGATATTTCCTGCAGGTCGCCGTTGTCATCAATGGCGTGGTAGACCAGAACCCCGCCAACCTCCTCCACCGCCTGCACGGTCAGCACCTGACCGTCAAAGGTCTCAATCTCTTCTCCCATCTGGAAGGCGATGCGGGACAGGGGCGCGCTGTCGATGGCGTAGGTACGTTCTTCATCCGCCGCAGGAAACCCGAGGGTAACCGTGCGGCCGGCCACATCGGTAACAATACCCATTCCCAGCGATGCATCGGAATGGCTGACCCAGCGTTGGCCAACAGCAAAAGCAGGTGCTTCCAAGAATCCTCCCAAACTTCAGATTTTGATAATCAGTTACGTGCGAGTGATGCCCGTGGGATCAGGCTCGCGTATCCAGAATGCGGTGGCCCCGCAAACCGCTGCGGGTACCACAAACAGGTTCACCACCGGCACCATGGCCAGCAGCGCCACCGGAAGCCCGAACCCCAGCGCACTCAGCCGGCGGGCCGCCAGGCGATGTCGCAGGGCACCGAAGCTGACCCGGTGATTATCCGCCGGGTAGTCCACATACTGCAGGGACATCATCCAGGCATTGAAGGCAAACCAGAGTACGGCCGCCACCAGGTTGACCACCGGTATCAGACCGATAATGAACAGCAGCAGTGCCCGGGGCACATAGTAGACAATCTTGTGAACTTCCCGGCCGAGGGCCCGGGGGATATCCTTGAGGATCTGAATCCAGCCACCATCTTCACTGAGTGTCTGGCCGGTGAGGTACTTCTCGGTCTGCTCCGACAGAGAGCCGTAGAACGGGGACCCGATCAGATTGGCCATGATCACAAAGCCATAGGCAAACATTAGCAATATGACAATGCCGTACAGCAGCCAGAACAGCCAGTCGATGGCTTGCAACCAGGCCCAGTCCGGCAGCCAGGCCATGACGGTGGCAATCATTACTGCAAAACCCTCTGCCATCAGCCACACCAGGGCCACGAACAGCAACAGGTTGAGGATTAGCGGAACAATGACGAACAACCTCAGCCCCGGCTGCCGTATCAGGCCGAAGCCCTCTCCCAGATAACCCAGGCCCCGGAAAAAATTACCTTGCAACATGCTTGCAGCCTCATGACACATGGCAGTGAAGGGGCGCAAAGCATATCATGATGCCAGTAACACCACAGCCGGACCCGGTATGCGACTTCCACACCCCCTTCACAAACTGCTTGCGTTGCAACCCTTCTGGCGCGCCCTTTTCTGCCTGTCCCTCATCGCCATCACCTGGCTGGGCTTCACCAGCGAGCCCTACCCCATTCCCTCTGCCGCCAGCGACAAGGTCAACCACTTGCTGGCCTTTATGGAACTGGCAATACTGGCCCGCCTCGGTTGGCCAGCCATCGGTTACATAGCCCCCCTGGTGGTGCTTGCCGGCTACGGCATAGCGCTGGAGCTGGGGCAGGCGATCACACCCTGGCGGGACTTTGCCGTGCTGGATGTGATGGCCGACGTAGCGGGCATACTCATCGGCTATGCCGTGCTTGCCCTGCTACTGAAAATCACCGGTGCCCGGTTGGCAAGCCGGCCCTGAAAGGCATTACCGGCCCCGGAATGGCCGGGGACACCTGGCGAGGCGGAAAGAATTGATGCCATGACAGGAACCGGTTTTGCGATATTGACCCGGAAGTATGTGAGATATTTCCTACATTGACGTAGGAAAGCGCCGGGGATTTGGGTGGGCGAACCTGCAATTACCAATCAATAAAAATACAACTTGCTGTTTTTGCAGCCCATAATATTCCTGACACGGTTTTGTGAAAGAAGCATCATGGTTTCGTCATACGTGGTAAAACTTCACGTTGGTATAGTGGGAACCGTCAAGGATGACAAGGAAGAGGAAGACTCACTGGATGTTCCTCAAAAGGATCTTGAGGGGAAGCAAGGATTCAACGGATAGCAGGCTTAAGGGAAAACCCAACACGGATCGCTGGCTCGGAAGCCGGCGCCATGGATTTGGCCAGGGAAAGACTTGCAACCGGATCGTTGCGAAAGAGCATGGAAGCCACGACCTGTTCCGACGAGGGCAACCCAGATGGGTTGCCCTTTTCTTTTTCCGCCCCCACAGAAGCAGTTCGCCGCCAGGCTTACCAGCAACCTGCTCGGTATAAGCGCACCCGGTTGAATTCCTCGAACTCGTTCAGATCCGGCCAGGTGGTCGCAGGCACCATTTCCAGCACCTCGTACCCCGGCTCCGCCAGGTCCTTCACCCGGGAATCCGCCAGCAGCACGCCTTTTGCCGCTTCCCGGAACATACGCAGGAACGGACGATTATCCCGGTCATACAGCACATCCGCTGCGGTAATCAGGTCGATCTCCCCAGGGCGCCGGTGCCAGTCATCACAGAGCGTCACCCGGACCCCGTTAAGAATCGCATTGGCCTCGGCGGCCGCCAGGGCGTCCGGATCCAGATCGCAGGCGATGGCCTCGGCAGCACCCACGCTGGCAGCGGCCACGGCAACAACCCCTGATCCGGAACCGAAATCCAGCACCCGACGCCCCCGGACCTGCTCCGGGTGGTCCAGAATCCACTGGGCCAGCACCTGGCCACTCGCCCAGCAAAACGACCAGTACGCCGGTTCCGCCACCACTGCCTGGGCTTCATCGTGACTCAGGGGGCCTTCCAGAACCTGCGGATCGAACAGGTACAGGGGCAATGTCGGGCAGCCCGCCGGGCACGAAATCGCCAGCCGGCCCCGGGGCAGGGTCCGGCGAATCGCCCGGGCAAGGGTTTCAGGGATAGCAGAGTTGGCAGTCATGTCAGGTCCTCGGCAAGCAAAGCCGGCATTTTACACCCGGATGGCGCCTTTACAGCCGCCTCCACGACAGGGCGGGGGCCCATCCGTTATACTGGCGCCTTTTAACGCGCAATGGACGACGTCTTCCAGGCATGAGCACCCGACCCGATACCGACCAGTACCGCCAGCTGTTCATCAACGACACGCCGATGATGGATGTTCGCGCGCCGGTGGAATTTGCCCGGGGCAGCTTCCCCAATACCGTGAATGCGCCCCTGATGAACGACGAGGAGCGCCACCGGGTAGGCATCTGCTACAAGGAAAAGGGACAGGACGAGGCCATCCGGCTGGGGCATCAGCTGGTTTCCGGCGACCTCAAGGCGGAGCGGATTGCCGCCTGGAAGCGTTTCGCCCTGGAGCACCCGGAAGGCTACCTGTTCTGCTTCCGGGGCGGCCTTCGCTCACGCCTGACCCAGCAGTGGCTGCGGGAAGCCGGCGTTGAATACCCGCTGGTGAAGGGCGGTTACAAGGCCCTTCGCCGGTTTCTCATCGATACCCTGGATGACATTGTCCGCTCCGGTACCTTTCATATCATCGGGGGCCGTACCGGCACCGGCAAGACACGGGTGCTGCATCAGCTGCCCAATCCGGTGGACCTGGAAGGGCTGGCGAATCACCGGGGCTCCAGCTTCGGCCGCCAGGTGACGCCCCAGCCCTCCCAGATCGACTTCGAGAACGCCCTGGCAGTGGCGATGCTCAAGGCGTCCGAACGAGGCGGCCCAATCTACCTGGAAGACGAAAGCCGCCTGGTGGGGCGCTGTGCCCTGCCCCTGGACCTGCGTGAACGCATGTCGTCCGCACCCCTGCTGATTCTTGAGCGCCCCCTGAATGCGCGGATCGATATCATCCGCGAAGATTACGTGGAGGATATGGTTCAGGCGTTCCGGACCCGGGATGGCGAGGCAGCCGGCTGGGAAAACTTCCGTGACTACCTGCTCAGTGCCCTGGACCGTATCCGCAAACGCCTGGGTGGCGACCGGTATCAACACCTGCGGCAGGTGATGGAAGCGGCCCTGGCCGAGCAGGCGACAACAGGAAACACAGCCGCCCACAACGACTGGATAAAATCGCTGCTGACTGACTATTATGATCCTATGTATGACTATCAGCTCAGCCAGAAGTCGGGCCGCATCGTGACCTCTGGTGGCCCGCAGGACCTGGTGGAGTGGGCCACACTGGCCAGAACCGCGTAAGGCAGACGGGAAAGTACTGAATAAAGTACCGAATTACGTCAACGGATTCACAGCTGGATCTCGTACCACACGCTCAATCACACAGAAAACCGGGAGACAATAATGGAAGACCTGTTTGGCGAAAGCGGCAAGGCCGGTGAATGGCTGGATATGGCCGTGGAAATGATCATGCTGTATGCCCCCAAGGTGGTTCTCGCCATCATCACCCTGCTGGTGGGCCTGTGGCTGATCAACCGGCTGGTCAATGTGCTCGACGCACGCCTCAAGGCCAAGGACCCCAGCCTCAACAAGTTCCTCTGCGGCCTGGTCGGCATCGTACTGAAAATCCTGCTGCTGATTTCCGTGGCTTCCATGGTGGGCATCGCCACCACCTCTTTCATCGCTATCATTGGTGCCGCCGGTCTGGCAATCGGCCTGGCATTGCAGGGCAGCCTGGCAAACTTTGCCGGCGGGGTGCTGATTCTCATCTTCAAGCCGTTCAAGGTAGGCGATACGATCGAAGCCCAGGGCTTTCTTGGTGCGGTAGACGAAATCAATATTCTGTATACGATCATCAACACCTTCGACAATCGCCGCATTATCGTGCCCAACGGAGCTCTCGCCAACGCCTCCCTGGTAAACGTGAGCTACTACGAGACCCGTCGTTGCGATATGACGTTCGGTATCCACTATGACAATGACATCGACAAGGCCAAGGCCATTATCAAACGCTGCCTGGACGAGGACGAGAGGGTGCTGAAGGACCCGGAGCCCCGCATAGCCGTGGGTTCCCTGGGTGATAATTCCGTCAACATCATCGTTCGTCCGTGGACCGGAACCGACGATCTGTGGCCGGTCTACTGGGACATGCACGAAAAGATCAAGAAGGCGTTCGACGCCGAGGGCATCACCATCCCCTTCCCCCAGCGGGATGTCCATGTATACCAGCACAGTGCCCCCAGCGCCGAGTGACCCTTCAGGGACCGCCCCACCCCTGGGCGGTCCTTTCACATCACACTGGCGCACTCCATCACACTCCGTAGATTCCGAAGCTCGCAATCCGCGCACACTCGGCTAAGCTAGCGAATAACGCCGCTGGCCGGGGACCTCATGATCTCTGGCCAAAACCGTCGCACTGGCAGGAGGTTCAAGATGCCGGGAAAACAGCTGAAAGCCTTCCTTGATCAATCCGGGGTCGATTACATTGCCCTCAGCCACCCACCCGCCTATACCGCCCAGCAGCTTGCCCACCACGGCCACATTGCCGGCGACCGGGTGGCCAAGTCTGTGATCATCGAGCTGGATGGCAAGATGGCCATGCTGGTAATGCCTGCCACCTGGCGAATTCACTGGGAACGCCTGAGCGACGTGCTGGAGACAGACTTCGTCGAACTGGCGGATGAGATGGAGTTCAAGGACCGCTTTCCCGACTGCGAGGTAGGCGCCATGCCCCCGTTCGGGAACCTGTTCAACATGCCGGTTTACTGCTGTGAAGCCCTGACCCGGCAACCGGATATCGCCTTTGCTGCCGGCTCCCACGAGGAGTCCATACACATGCAGACAGCGGATTTCCTGGCACTGGCAAACCCTGTGGTGATCGAAAAGGGCTTTATCCGGCCCGGTGCCCGCAAGCCGGCCTGGATGCACCGGCGCCAGAAGGCACGGCCCCTGCCATCCGAAGAGCAGATGGAGCACTGGGAACTGGCCGGGTACTGAGGCACGCCACAGCAGACCGGCGCCGTCCGGCCAGTCTGCGCTTGCCAGTCACGGCGAGGTCCGTAAACTGGAGGTCTGACCAGGGACTTTGATATGACTCAGACCTTCGACTTTATCGTGGTGGGCGCCGGCATGGTGGGCGCCGCCATTGCCAACGGGCTGGCGGCCCGGGGCCATCAGATAGCACTGATTGATCAGGGCACGGCGCCACAGTTCTCCGCCGGGGACGACCCGGACATCCGGGTATCAGCCCTCAGTGCGGGCAGCGAGCGATACCTGCGTGAGCTGGGTGTCTGGGACGATATCCTCGCCATGGCAGCGACCCCCTATCGCCGACTGGCCGTGTGGGAAGCACCCGAACACCCGGTGGCGCGCCTGATGCCCGTCCCGCCCCCCAGAACCATCTTTTCCGCCCGCGACCTGAAAACCTCCCACCTGGGCCATATCGTGGAAAACCGGGTCACCCAGAAGGCCCTCTGGGACCGGGCGAACCGTCAGCCCACGATCACGCTATACAGCGGCGCCGGCATCCAGTCACTGTCTGGCAACGACAGCCAGATTACCGCAACCCTGGATGACGGGCACACGGTCACCGGCCGCCTGCTGATTGGCGCTGACGGGGCCGGCTCCCGGGTGCGCCAGCTTTCCGGTATCGGCGTCAGCCGTGACCAGTACCAACAGCAGGCCCTGGTGGCCAGCGTGCGCTATCGGGGCAGCCCCGAAGACATCACCTGGCAGGCCTTCCACAGCAGCGGCCCCAGGGCCTTCCTGCCACTGCACAGCGCAGGTCCGGCCCACCAGGGGGAAAGCTGGGCATCCCTGGTCTGGTACGACGACCCGTCGGTACTCAGTGATCTCAAGGCCCTGAGCGAAACCGCCTTTATCGCCCGGGTCAGCGAGGCCTTCCCGGAAGAACTTCCCGACCTGACCGCCGTGGTTGCCCGGGCCAGTTTCCCCATCGCCCGCCAGCATGCCCATCGCTATTTCCACGGCCGGGTGGTCCTGGTGGGGGACGCTGCCCACACCATCAACCCCCTGGCCGGCCAGGGGGTCAACCTGGGTTTCCAGGATGCCCTCTGCCTGCAGACATTGCTGGATGAGGCCCGACGCCAGGGCCGGGACCCCGCCGACCCGTCGTTGCTGGCCCGGTACGAAGACGCTCGGCGCCCCGCCAACCGGCGCATGATGCTGGTCATGGATGCCTTCTATCATCTGTTCAGCAACCGCAGGACACCACTCTGGGCCATGCGCAACCTGGGCCTGGGCCTGGCCCAGGGCCTGCCCTTTGCGCGCAACCGAGTGGCCCGCTACGCCATGGGCATTGATGAGCGCCTGCCGGCACCGGTAGAGACGCTACTCAGACGGTTACCCACACCCTGGAAAAAGGCCGGGTAGCCTGCCCCGAAATACCTCAACACCGACCATCAGCCGACGAAACAAAAAGGACCCAGACATGGCAGAAACCATCTTCAGCAAGATCATCAACCGGGAAATTCCCGCCGATATCGTCTACGAAGACGACATCAGCCTCGCCTTCCGGGACATCAATCCCCAGGCGCCGGTGCATTTGCTGATCATCCCCAAGAAGGAAATCGCCACTATCAACGATATCGGCAAGGACGACCGGGAACTGGTCGGCCACCTCTACTGGGTGGCAGGAGAGCTGGCCCGGGAAATGGGCTTTGCCGACGATGGCTATCGTACCGTCATGAACTGTGGCGAGAACTCCGGCCAGACAGTCTTCCACATCCACCTGCATCTGCTGGCGGGCAAGCCCCTGGGCTGGCCCCCGTATACGGACAAGATGAAACAGGCCTGATCTCCCGCCGGGGCGATCAGCCGCCCCGGTTCGCCAGCCAGACCGGTACTCATCCACGAAACGGTATCACAGCCTTGGTTTGCGCCCTTCCGATCTGTAATCATTGGAACCTGTACTGCCAGGAACAACGCTGTGAAAAATGACTGTCATTACCACCCCCTGGAGCCCGCCAAGTGGGTGTGCGGTGAGTGCCTGATCCATTATTGCTCGGGCTGCATGCCGGATGCCGATCCCCGACGTCAGCACGGGCTGTGCCCCCACTGTGGCCGCACCCTGCGCTACCTTGGCGCTGCCACGGAAGCAGAGCCCTTCTGGCAGAGGCTTTCAGCATTCTTCCGCTACCCGTTCCACCGGGACCCCCTGATGGTGGTGGCCTTCTGTACCCTTGTACCTGTTTTTCTCGGCCAGGGAATTCTGGGCTGGATTACCTATGTGGTGCTGGCCCTGGTGCTGTTCAAGTACACCTACGCGGTGATACGCCACACGGCGGAAGGTCACATGAAACCACCCCCGGTTAACGCCGCCTGGTCCGGTGATGGCTTCGCCATCGGTATACAGCAGATGGTGGTATTTATTGCCATGGTGCTGCTGGTGGGGTTTGCCATGGCGGTGCTGGGACCGATTCCGGGCCTGGTGGTCGGTGCCCTGGTGGTGCTGGCCCTGCCTGCCTCCATTATGGTGCTGGCCATGGAAAATTCGGTGTTTTCCGCGCTTAACCCACTGAATCTCACTGCTCTGATAACCGCTATCGGCTGGCCCTATTTCCTGCTGTACGGGTTCCTGGTCCTGATGACCATGGCGTCGGGTGCCGCCCAGGACTTTGCCGTCAGCCACCTGGACCCGGTGATAGCCCAGCCATTGACAGGCTTTCTCAACAGCACCTATATGCTGATTCTGTTCCACATGCTCGGATACCTTTTATTCCAGTACCAGCAGGAACTGGGCTTCGCCAGTGACTACCAGGATGATGACACGCAGGCGGACCCGCAACGGGACCGCAGCCGACGTATCGATGCGGATATCGACATGAACCTCAAGGAAGGCAACTACGACCGGGTGGCGGGCATCCTTGAGGAGTCCCTGAAGCGTGATCCGGCCAATCCGAACCGGCTCGAGCAGCTTTATCGCCTCGCCCTGGCCCGCAATGACCGGCAGAGCCTCGCTCGTCATCACAGCAAGCTGTTGCGATGGATGGTCGCCCTGCGCCGTCACCGGGAAATGAAAGCCCTGCTGACCCTGCTGCGACAGCAGGACCCGGATTTCCAGGTTGCAGACCCGGAACTGGCAGTGGCCAGCGCTGACCTGCTGTTCCTGCAACACGAGCCGAAACCGGCGCTGCAATTACTGCGGGACTTCCACAAGCGCTTTCCGGACAGCGATCAGATCGCACCGGCTTACCTGCTGGTGGCGCGAATACTCGCCAACGGATTTGAACAGTGGGACAAGGCCGGCAGTTTCCTCCGTTTTGCCGCTAAACACACCAGTGACCCCGTACTGACAGAAACTATCAACCATTACCTGGAACGGGGCCGCCGCCAGGAACCCCTCAAGGCGCCCCGGGCCAGCTTTGCCCCCCGGCACGAGTAATCCGGCAAATACGGCGACCATGAAAAAAGGCGACGGGGTCTAGGGCCCCGTCGCCTTTTTATCAGATGCCTGCGACACGAACTCTGACGCAGACAGAGGGTGGGCTGCTTCGGGTCAGAAACCCTTGAGGCTCGCCACCCGGTCCGCGTGGTAGCGGAAATCACCCAGCAACAGCTGTACCGGGCGGGCACGCTTCATGAACAGACCGATATCGAATTCGTCGGTCATGCCCATGCCACCGTGGAGCTGAACGCCCTCATTGGTGACCAGCTCCGCCACCTGGCTGGCCTTGGCCTTGGCAGCGCTGGCCAGCATGGAGGCCTGGTCGTCATTGGCGTCCAGGGCCATGAACGCCTTGAGCACCATGGACTTCAGCTGCTCCAGCTCGCTCCACATATGGGCGGCGCGGTGTTGCAGCGCCTGGAAGGAGGAGATATACACGCCAAACTGCTTTCGCTCCTTCATGTAAGCCACGGTACGGTCGAACGCTTCACTGGACAGCCCCAGCAGCTCCGCCGCCAGGTGGGCGTTACCGATATCCAGCAGCTTCCGCAGCGGGCCGGCAGCCTGGTCCTTGTTACCCAGTACCGCATCCGCACCAACGGCGACGTTTTCCAGGGTCACTTTCGCGTAGTTGCGACCGTCCGGGAAGATAGTGCGCTCAACACTCACACCTTCCGCCTTTGGATCCACCAGGAACAGGGTGATGCCGGACTCGTCCCGTTCACCACCGCCGGTGCGGGCGGAAACGATCAGGGTATTGGCGACGTGACCATCCACTACAAAGGTCTTGTTGCCGTTGAGCACAAAGCCTTCGCCCTGGGCCTCGGCTTTAGTGGCTACCCGCAGGGGCTGGTGGCGGCCGGCTTCGTCAATGGCCAGGGCCATCAGGTGACTGCCGTCGGCGATGCCCTTCAGGGTTTCCTTCTGGCTGTCGTTACCGGCCAGCATCAGTGCGCAGGCGCCGAGAACGCCGGAAGCAAACAGGGGCGAGGCGGCCAGGGTGCGGCCACCCTCTTCCATCACCTGCCCCATGCCCACGTGACCAAACTCGGAGCCGCCATGGCTTTCCGGAATCAGGGTACCCGCCAGGCCCAGTTCAACCGCCTGGTTCCAGAACGCCGGCACGTAGCCCAGGGGGTCTTTCTCATCCCGCAGTTTGCGCAGCTGGGACACCGGGGCCTGCTCGCTGAACAGGCCTCGGGCAGCGTCCTTCAGCATCTGTTGTTCTTCAGTCAGTACAAGCTTTTGCATGATCGTCTCCGCCCTTAGCCCAGTCCGAGAATGTTTTTGGCGATAATGTTGAGCTGAACCTCGGTGGTGCCTCCTTCAATGGAGTTACCCTTGGTACGCAGCCACTGTTGCGGCAAGGCGCCGGCTGGCCGGTTGTCCCCTTCCCAAAGCAGGCCTTCACTGCCCCAGGCGGCCACCAGCAGCTCGTAGCGACGCTTGTTCAGCTCGGTGCCGGCATACTTGAGCATGGCAGAGACGTTGCCCACGCCCTGGCCAGACTTGGCTTCGTCCCGGGCCCGTTCGGCGGTCAGCTCGTAACCGATGGAGTCGATGGCCCAGGAGGCTATCTCGGTACGCAGCATGGGGTCGGCCAGCTTGCCGTCCTCCAGGCCTACTGCATCCACTGCCAGGTCGGCGAGGGTCTTCTGGCCGGCTGCGGTGCTGCCCATGTTGCCGATCATGCTGCGCTCATGGGTGAGCAGGTACTTGGCAATGGTCCAGCCCTTGTCCACTTCACCCACCACCTGGTCTTTCTCCACACGGACGTTGTCCAGGAAGGTTTCACAGAACGGTGACTCACCGGAGATCAGTTTGATGGGACGGGTGGATACCCCCGGGATTTCCATGTCGAACAGCACGAGGCTGATGCCTTCCTGCTTCTTCACGTCCGGGTTGGTTCGCACCAGGGCAAACATCCAGTCGGCCTTGTCGGCGTAGGAGGTCCAGATTTTCTGGCCGTTGACGATGAAATGGTCGCCCTTGTCCTCGGCCTTTGTCTGCAGGCCCGCCAGGTCGGAACCGGCACCCGGCTCGGAATAGCCCTGGCACCAACGGATTTCACCGCGAACGATGGGGGGCAGGTGCTGCTGCTTGAGCGCTTCAGAACCGAACTTCAGGATGGCAGGGCCGATCATCCAGATACCGAAGCTGTTCAGGGGTGGGCGGGCCTGGATACGGGCCATCTCTTCCAGCAGGACCTTGTGCTCGTCGCGGCTCAGGCCACCACCGCCGTACTCGGTGGGCCAGTCAGGCGCCGTCCAGCCTTTTTCCGCCATGCGTTCCAGCCAAAGGCGCTGGTCTTCGCTCTGGAACTGGAATTTGCGGCCACCCCAGCAAGCGTCCTTGTCGCTCTTGAAGGGGGATCGCATGCTCTGGGGGCAGTTCTCCTCAAGCCATGCCCGGGTTTCCTGACGGAAGGTTTCCAGATCAGTCATGCTTGCTCTCCTTGGGGCAGCACGCAGCGGCCTCGTGTCGGGCCAGTGGTGTTTTGGGGAGCGTGGCTGCCGGTGTCACGTTGGAATAGTGTTCCGCTCAGCAAAAACATAAAGCGGATAACCGACCGAATAATGCCTTATCCGGAACCGGCCTGTCATGTCCCTGAAGCGAAAGATTTGCTGGAAATTTCGCATCAATCAATAAAAACAAACGGTTAGCCGAAAGAAAAACAATACACCCCTGTACGGTGAGTGAAAGGGCAGCGCATCAGAGTGACTTCAGCAGCTGGCGGTATTCGTTGGCCCTGGGCTCCATGCGGCGCTTGCCGAACTCGGCGGCCAGCAGCTGCCCCGCCTCCCGGACCTGTTCCGGCGCACCCCGTTCACGAAGTCTCGCGAAGGCCTTTTCAGCAATTCCGAGGTCATCGCCACGCAGGGCGGCAAACAAGACCCGGTTATGCTCTTCCGGCTCCAGAGGCTGACGGTCCTCCGCCAGCTGCAGGTACTCCTGCCAGGTTTTAACGAGGTTTTCGGGTTGCTGTAATCGTAGGTAGGCGTGTAACAGCTCCACCGTACGCTCCCGGTAGGCGGGCAGGTCCGGCCGCAGCTTGGCCAGCTGGTAGAGGTGCTCCAGCGCTACCGGCCGGTCCGGATTGGCCTGCCATAACGCCTCGAAGCGCTTGCGGGCGGCGTCAAAATCCATACGGGCGACGGCTTCCAGGGCGTGGGCATAGTCCGCGGAGAAGGCTTCGTCCCGGTCGTCCTGCTCCGGTTCGTAGAAGGTCTCACGGGCCTGGAACCAGCCCTTGCCCAGCAGCAGCACCAGGGCAGCCCCGGCAGCCAGCCCGCCAGCGTGGGCCAGGTAAGCGACACCAGTGGCTCCGGCCATGAGGTAATCGTAGATTTCCTTGCCCAGCCAGACGGGGAGGATCACCAGGGCCGGGGCCCGGAAGTAGTTGAAATACACACCGACAAAATAGAAAAACCGGATTCGCTGCAGGCCATAGAATGCCACGTACATGCCCATCAGCCCGGAAATGGAGCCGGAGGCTCCCACCAGCGCCACAGGCTCGTTCCAGTGGAACAGCCCGTGCACACCCCCGGCAACGGCGCCGCACAGCAGGTAGGCCAGCAGATAGCGGCCCGGCCCCAGCGCTTTCTCCACGGTGTAACCCAACAGGAACAGGAAAACGAGATTACCGATCAGGTGACCCCAGCCACCGTGAAGGAACTGGTAGGTAATAAACCGGTACAGGGACGGTTCTGCAGGAATCAGTCCCGCCTCATTGGCACTCAACTGATCGATGAACCGCTCCTGGATGGGGGGCCGGTGCTCGGTCCAGTAACGACGTTCGGCGCTGTTCATGACCAGCTCCCGGTTACCCTCCAGGTAATCCATGAACGCCCGGTCCGTCAGAATCGCGGCTGCCAGTCCGGCCCGCTCCCCCTCGCCGTGAAGGAACCTGAGGTATTCCAGCCGTTCGCCCGCCTCTGTCTCTCCCCGCAACTGCTGTCGTTCCAGGTAGTCCAGGTACAAGGGGAGCTCCAGCTCATCGAGGCCTGCATCCAGGTAGCTGCCAATGGCCTGTCCCATAAGGCGCGGGTCCTTGGCCTGATAGAACAGGAATACCAGCAGGCAGGCCAGTATCAGCGCCAGGGTCATCCATGGCGGATGCTTCCAGTCCAGTTTCCGTTCAGCAGGCAGGATAAACATGGGCGGCCACTTTTCATCACAATCGGTCGTTGGTCAGAACGGTTTCTACCACAGCGGGGCCAATATTTCCCGGTGTAATAGCACGACCTGGCAAGAAACAGGAGAAACCCTCAACGTCCACCCGAAAGAGGAGTCACCCATGTCATACCGACGTCACAACAATGTCATTCAATCGGAGAGAACGAACCGGGGGAATGGCCGCAAGCTATTGCCAAGCCCCCGGATACCAACGATAGTATGCGGGAATAAGAATAATAGCCTGACCCAATGAGACAAGGAAAACGACATGACCGTACTCGTACTGGATAGCCCGGAGCTGATTGCACGCGCCGCAGCTCTAGAAGCCGCCCAGACCGGAACAGAGGTTCCGGCGAAGGATGCCAGGGTCGTGCATGGGGAGGCAGACATCCGGACCCCGGACTTGCCGTACTACCCCCGGCAGGAAGACAGCCAGACCGAGCGGGGAGCCAGAGCCCTGGCACTCGTTGTCTGAGACACACCAGCGCCCGGCCCTGCAGGGTTTACGGGCGCTTTACCTTTGATCTGACAGGACTGGCGCAGCGCACCGTCAGGGCTGAACCTGAATCACGTTCCACACCAGCAGGACGGCCATCACCGCCATGCTGAGCCAGGTCAGCAGGATACCCACCAGGCGAGCCTTGTGGGGACCACCATGGCCATTGAACATGCCAAAGGCATGCAGAATGCGCCCGCCAACAAACGCCATTCCCACCCAGTAGATCCACTGGGCACTGACACCATTGAGCTCACCCACCCCCATCAGGATGAGAGCGAGAGGCGCATACTCTACCAGGTTGGCCTGGGCCCGGTCGGCCACCCGGAATTCAACATCGTCATTAACGCCGAGTCCCTGCCGGTATTTCAGCCGGTACCTCGAAACCTGGAAAGAAAGGAACAGCAGCAGCAAGGCTGTTACCGCCGCATAAACAGCCGTTACAGGCATCAGCATGGATCAGGCCTTCTTGATTGCGCTGACCACCGCCAGCAGTAACACAGCACCAACCGTCGCGGTGACAAGTTCACCGATTCGCCCTTCCGGCGACAGCTGAAGCATCCGGAACAGAAAACCGCCAATAAAGGAGCCGACGATACCAATACCCACATTGGCCAGTACGCCAAAGCCACGGCCCTTCATGATCAGGCCCGCCAGCCAGCCGGCTATACCACCGATTACCAGAAACAGAATCAGGTTCATCCGTGCTCTTCTCCCGGTTCAGGGACCCCCCGGATACGCCCGTGGATGGCGATCGGATTCCGTCGGGATTCCATGGCACACCAAACAACAGCCAACCGGTTCCACAGGCTGGCCATCCGCTTTTCAGTGCATCGAGATTGCCCTGATTTTCAATCGCATGCAAGCCTCAGACACCGGCCGGCAATGTCTGTCCCGGCCACGGCAGATCCCGCGTCGCCTCCACCACGAAACGCAGGGGGCCATTGGCATCAAGGGAGTCGAAGGGGTAACAGGTCACCAGCACCAGGGAGTTCTGGTCATAATGGTTCAGCTCAATCTGCTCCTTGCGGCTGTCAACGATCCTGACTGAGGCGACCCGATACCGGCGCCAGATACCGTCAGCAAACTGCAGGCGCACTTCCTCGTCAGGACGAATACCCTTAAGTGGCCGGAAATGTGTATCACGGTGGCCGGCAATCACCACCGGTGTGGACGGCCGTTCACCGGGTTCCGGGCCGGCCATCTGACCAGGACCGAAAGCCAGGCTTTCGCCATGCCCACCTGACAGCACCACCAGCGTCGATAACTCACCGGGGAGCTGCAACTGTGCCACCGGCCAGGTATCTGCCCACGGCCACGGCGGGCTTTGCTGCTGGGCCACCTGGGTACGCGCCCAGGCCAGGGTGAGCAACTCCTGGGCCATGACCGCCTTGAGGGGGATCCACAACCCTGCCAGCAACAAACCGGCGGACAGGGTAACCAGCATCAATAACATCCGTCCCATGCTCAGCCCTCCCGCAGACGACGGAAAAGGGCCAGCAGGCCAGCCAGTGCCAGCCCGAGCAGGCCGGAAGTCATCAGCAGGGGTGCCGGGGTAGCCGTGCGGGGATAGCCGATGCGCTGCTGTTCGCTGCCCGCGGGCATCAGCGACGGCACAGCCACCCCCTCGAACTCCTCATCAACAGGCCTGGACGGAGTACTGTCTATGGCAACAAAGCTGGTGAACGGGGTAACCAGCTGATGTGTCAGGGCAATGTCCAGCACCTGCTCCCTGACCGGCTCTTCCACCTGCCCGGACAGCTCCCGGTCCAGCAGCTGGTCGACCTGGCCCCGGGCCCATAGCCGGTGAATGCCTGCTCCGGGCGCGGCCATGTCCAGCGCCAGGGACCGTCGCCATGATCGTGCCCCCGGAAGGGAGCCGGTAACGTCCAGCTTGCCCTCCGGGGATGCACCCCGGGCTACCAGCATCATGGGCTCGCCCAGGTACAGATCGCCCACTTTATCGGGAACCAGTGTTTCGGTATCGAAGCCGTCCGGCCAGGTCACCCGGATATCCGCCAGTGCCGGAGACCGCATTTTCGCGAACAGACTGGCAAGCTGGCTGGAAACTTCCGACAGATTTCCGATCGAGGTCCAGGTGCCCCGCCCGAACCGGGCTGCCTGGCGCATGAAATGCCTGTTGGGGGCCGAACCGATGGCTACGGTGAACAACCGACTGTCGCCCAGTTGCTCACGGATCTGAGTGAACAGGGCCTGCTCGTTGCCAACTGCGCCGTCGGTGACAAAAACCACCTGCCGGAGATCGGCACGGCGAACTGCCGGTTCGACCCTCAGCGCCGCCCCGATGGCCGACGCCATCTCGGTCCCGCCGTTGGCCTCCAGCCTTCGTATATAACGGCGGGCGTGGTCCAGGTTGTCTGCGGTGGCCGCCACAGAGTCCGGAAACAGCTGGCGGGCCTGGCTGCTGAACTGGATGACATTGAAGGAATCCTCCGGCGCCAGGGTATCCAGCGCCGTCAGCAAGGCTTCCCTGGCCTGGCGAATAGATTCCCCGGCCATGGAACCGGAAGTATCGATCACCAGGACCAGCTCCCAGGTCAGTGCCTGCTGACCCTGCTCGCCGGGCACCAGCATGGCCAGCACATAGTCTTCGTCCTGCCAGCGTTCATGGAACACCGCCGCGGCTGGCTCACGCCCCCGCCGAGGCTGCCATCGCAGGAGAAAGTCCCGATCCATGGCGATGGCATCCGAGACGGGGCGAACGCTTACGGCCCCACCGTCGCGCACTTCGGCGATCTCATGGCTGGGGCTCTCGATCCGCTCCACCGGCACCCCCGTTCGTAACTCAACGGCGATCGTTGCCTGGTGACTGCCGGCAGCGACGCTGCCGCCATCAACCTGGGGCGGAGTGATCCGGTGAGCGTCTGCCACCTCAGCGGTGGGCGTGGCCCAGCCGCCGGTCCATTCGGTCTGCGCCGGAACCTGTGGCAGCCCGGGGGTATAGCGGGGTGTGAGGGTGGTAGGCAGTCGCAACCGGAATTCCCCGCTGTCGTAGGAAACCAGCTGCTGAAACCGCAACTCGACGGTAACGGACTCGCCGGGGGGAATATTGGCCAGCCGGGTGGTAAACAGATTGGGGCGTTGCTGGTCCACCCGGGCGGCCTGTCGCCCCTCCTGCCTGGCGGCCTCATAGTCCCGCCGCGCCTGCTCCCGCTCGCGGATCTCCCCCTCGATGACCCGCTCGCCGGCAGTCATGGTCATGGCATGAACCGAGGCGTTCTCCGGTAGCGGAAAGGTGTAGACACCCTCCTGCCACTGGTCCGAGTCGTTACCGAACCGTTGTTGCAGGCGGGTTTCTGCCAGCAGGCCGGTGACCGTCACCTGGTAGTCAGTGGTCAGCACAGGCGCCAGCTGGCGACCTGTTTCACCCAGGAAGTGGAACTGGCCGCTGCCGTGGGCCACCTGCTGTTCGGCGGCTTCCACAAACAGTGGCTGCACGAACAGCAGCATCAGCATGGCCAGCCAGAGACTGGCGCCTTCCATGCGCCGCAGTTGCCTGCGGGTAAGGCGGCGGGAGCGGGCAGGCTTACGGTAGCCGGGTAAGGGTTGCACTGGCAGCATGGATACGGTTCCTTCTGTGTTGGCATTGGTGTTGCGACAAGGCCATTAAAACGCCGGGGAACGACGAATCCGTGCTGTAATCTGACGGGGAGGCGTGCAGAAAATGATGAATTGTGGCAGACGCCACCGGCGCGCTTGTCCGCCTCCGGCGGGACCGTTACATTTGGCCAACGCATGCAGAGAAGTGACCAGAACCCATGAAGAAACAGATCGTGCTGGTGGAGGACGAACCCGCCATCCGGGAGAACTACCGGGATGCCTTCGAACGGCGGGGCTACCAGGTCGCCCTGTACGGCGACCGGGGCAGTGCCTGGCAGGCCCTGAAGATCCGCCTGCCGGACCTGGCGGTCATCGATGTGGGTCTGGGGAATGAGCCGGAGGGCGGGTTTGACCTGTGCCAGGACCTGCGCCGGCTGTCAGCTACGGTGCCCATCATATTTCTCACTGCCCGTGACAGTGATATCGACTCGGTGCACGGCCTGCGCCTGGGCGCGGACGACTATGTGACCAAGGACATGAGCCTGGATCATCTGCTGGCCCGCATAACGGCCCTGCTGCGGCGTGCCGATGCCTGGGCCGAGGCGCTGCAGCAGCCCGATGAAGTAGTACAGCGGGGGCGACTGAGCATCAACGTGGATCGCATGACCGTTGCCTGGCATGGCCAGCCGGTGGACCTCACCGTAACCGAGTTCTGGATGCTCCACGCCCTGGCCCGCCACCCCGGCCATGTGCGCAACCGGGACCAGCTGATGCAGGCGGCCAGCACCGTCCTGGACGACAACACAGTGACGTCCCATATCAAGCGCATTCGCCGCAAGTTCCAGCAGGTCGACCCGGCATTCGACGGCATTCAGACCGCCTACGGTATGGGCTACCGCTGGCATGCCCGTGAGGTGTAACGCTTGACCCTGAAACGGCAACTGTTCCTGGCCAGCCTGCTGATGCTGGTCATCCCCTGGGCGGGCCTGCAATTCGTACTGGAGCTGGACCAGGCCCTGCGGGACCAAGCGCAGGAACAGCTGCATGGCCAGGCCCGGAGAATGGCCGACGTTACCGCCACAGAGCTGGGCGACCAGCCATCGCTGGAAGACGAGGACAGCGCCATCTTCATGCACCGGGCCAGCCAGGCCATTCAAGTGGACGGGTATGGTGATGACTGGCCAGGCTTTCACGATGGCGACCAGCCCTGGCAGGGTGCTCCCGGCCAGCCGGACATCCGGTGGCAGGCTGCGACCCATGGCCGCTACGCCTATCTTCTGATCCGGGTCAACCATCCTGATCCTGTCTACCTGGACCCCGGCGCCCCTGATGAGCCCCACGAATTTCTGCGGCTGCGATGGCGCACCGACACTCTGGTGACCGAACGGATCATCCGCACAGCAACGCCGGGCCAGGTGGTGGGCCGGTTCCCCTACAACCTGTCGCGCAAGGACCACCGGGTCTCCGGCCAGTGGCGCACCGACAGTCGCGGCTATCAGGTGGAGCTGCGCCTGCCCGCACTTTCTCCCGGCGACCAGCTGGGACTGGAAGCGGTCTGGCCCGACCCGGCCCGCCCGGGCATGAACCTGACCGCCGGCACCCCACTGGAGCCGATACCCCTGGTCACCGGACAGGACCCGTTGCTGGAAGCCCGCCTGGCTACCCTGTTGTCGCCGGGACAACAGGTTTTCGTGAGCGAACCCGCCGGCTGGCTCATTGCCCGGACCGAGGCGTCCCTGCCCGGTACCGGCCGCAGCTTTGAGCAGCTCTCCCCCCTGGAGGTCGTCGAGCAGATCACGCTCACAGGCCTGCGGGCCCTGGTACGGCTCTATCAGCCCGAGCCCCGCCCGTTGCATGTGGACCAGACCCACAGGCTGGAGCCTGGCACAGGCGGACTGGTGCAGCGCGACGACAGGGTTTACCTGATGGCAGCCGCCTCCGCCGGCGATGGCCGGCGCCTGGTGCTGACCCAGTCCCTCGACCAGATCCTGGCCCTGTCCGGCAATACCCTGGGGTCGGTCATTGCCCGCAGCGTCTTGCTGATCATTGGCCTGATGCTGGTGCTGCTGGGCTATGCCAGCTGGCTTTCCTGGCGGATCGCACGGCTGCAGAAGGCAGTCAACGCCAGTGTGGATCCGGATGGCCGCATCCTGGGACGAATTCCCCCCAGCCGGGCTTCCGATGAGCTGGGCGAACTCAACCGGCAGTTCGGGCATATGGTGGACCGGTTACAGGGCTATACCGACTACCTTGAAAGCTTCTCCCGCCGCCTGTCCCATGAACTGAAAACCCCGGTCGCCGTTATCCGCTCGTCCCTGGACAACCTGGAACATGCCCGTACCGACGACGAACGGGCCGGCTACCGGGAACGCGCCCGCCAGGCGACCAACCGCCTGAGCCAGATATTGCAGGGCATGAGCGAGGCCGCCAGGCTGGAACAGAGTCTCGACCAGGCCGATCGTGAGCTCTTCGACCTGGCCGCCGTCATCTCGGAAGCCACGGCCGCCTACCAGGGCCTGGATCCGGATCACCGCATTGACTACGAAGGCCCGGAGACGGGGTACCGGATGAACGGCTCACCGGAGCTGATGGTACAGTTGCTGGACAAGCTGGTGGATAACGCCCGGGATTTCACTCCGGCTGGCGGGCTGGTGCTGGTCAGCCTCACGCGGTCCGGTGACCAGCTTCGGTTATCGGTCTTCAATGAGGGCTCAAGCCTGCCCGGGGACCTCTCTGGGGAGATTTTCAACCCGTTCGTCTCAGTACGGGAAGGCAGTGGCGAAGGCCATCTGGGGCAGGGGCTGCTTATCGTGCGGCTGATTGCCGAGCACCACGATGGCCAGGTGCAGGCCGGCAACCACAAGCATGACGGTGTACCGGGTGTGCGCTTTGATGTGACCCTGCCGGCACTTTGAATTAATACCGGTACGAAGCCTCAGTCAAAGTCGCCGCTGAACTGGCGATAGAATTGCTGGGCCGTTCGTCCGCTGCGACCGCCCCGGCTGGTGGCGAAGCGCATGGCATGCAGGTGCAGGGTATCCCGGTCGGCCACGTCCGGGAACAGGGCATCCACCGCCTGCAGGTAGATATCTTTCGGGAACGGGTAGAACGACAGTTGCAGCCCGAAGCGGTCTGCCAGCGATACCTGCTCCTCGATGGCCTCCGCCGGGTGCAATTCGCCCCCCCTCACCTCGCTCTGCAGGTTGTCTGCCATGAACTCCGGCATCAGGTGGCGCCGGTTGGAAGTTGCGTAGACCCGTACATTCTCAGGCGGTAATTCCAGGGACCCTTCCAGCACGCTCTTCAGGGCCTTGTAGCCGGACTCGCCCGCCTCGAAGGAGAGGTCATCGCAGTAGATCACAAATCGCCAGGGCTGCTCGCTGAGCTCATCGACGATTTCCGTCAGGTTCACCAGATCGTCCTTGTCCACCTCGATCATCCGCAGGCCCTGTTCGCCGTAACGGTTCAGGGTGGCCTTGATCAGGGAGGACTTGCCGGTACCCCGGGAGCCCCAGAGCAGGGCGTTGTTGGAGGGCTCGCCAGCCAGGAACCGCTCCGTATTGCGGGCCAGGGCCTGTTGCTGGCGCTCAATACCCTGCAACTGGTCCCAGCGTACCGGATCCAGCCGCCGTATCGGGCGTAACCCCTGGCGATGCCGGCGCCACACCGCTGCCAGGTCACGGGACCAGTCCACCGCATGGTCAGTCATGGCCGGCCTCTCCCATCGCCCGGGCCAGGTAGACCGTATTGGTCGCCTCACGGTTCTGGAAGGGATTGAAAAAGGACACCACCCGGGCCTCCGGGGCCACGAATACCTCTTCCAGTACGGCCAGGAAGTCCTCGTCCGGCGGCTCGTTGGACCACATGCCGAACATGCCACCCGATTTGAGTTGCTGGGCCATTTTCCCAAGGGATCCGGCATTATAGAAGGTGGCGTTGGACTCGTTCAGCAGCGCCCTCGGCGAATGATCAATATCCAGCAGGATGGCATCGAACCGGCGCCCGGGCTGCTCCGGGTCAAACCCCTTGTCCGGATCCGCCAGTTCGAAGAAGCTGCCGTGGATATAGCGGCAACGGGGATCGTCGTTCAATACGCGTCCGAGGGGTACTTTTTCCTCCTCATGCCAGCGAATCACCGTGCCCAGGGCATCCACCACCAGCATCTCGCCAACACGATCATTCCTGAGTGCCGCGTCGGCGGTGTAGCCGAGGCCAAGGCCACCGACCACCACCGCCAGGTCATCGCCCGGGGTAACTTCGAGTGTCAGGTCCGCCAGCGCCACTTCCGCATCCACGAACATGCTGGACATGAGAAACTCCTCGCCCAGCTTGACCTCGTAGATATCCCGGTCACCCAGGGCGGGTATCCGGCGGCGGCGCAGGGTGATCTCTCCCAGGGGGGATGGCTGGCTGTCGATCTGTTCAAACAGAAGACCCATGGTCCGGCTCCAAGTCAAAAACCGCATCTTACCACTTGCGACAAATCACCACATGATTGCTGGATGAGTGTCACTTGAATCAGCGGGCCTTGCCCCCCATCTTTTTGCAAACCCAGACGGAGATTCAACCATGAGCGATATCAAGCATGTGGTCTGCCCACATTGCCAGAAGGCCAACCGGGTACCGGCGGACCGACTGCAGGACCGGCCCAACTGTGGCGCCTGCAAGAAGCCGCTGGCCAGCGGTGATCTCGCGGAACTGACAGACGCCGGCATGGCCGGCTTTGTGGGGAAATCGGACCTGCCGGTGCTGGTGGACTTCTGGGCCAGCTGGTGCGGCCCCTGCAAGGCCATGGCGCCAGGCTTTGAGGCCGCTGCAAGGCAATGGGCCGGCAAGGTAGCCTTCGCCAAGCTCAACACGGAACAGGCCCAGCAGGCCGCCGCGCAATATGGCATCCGCAGCATTCCCACGCTGATCCTGTTCCGTGGCGGCCGGGAGGTGGCCCGTCAGAGCGGTGCCATGCAGGCCAGCCAGCTCAATGCCTGGCTGCAGCAACAGTTATAGGAGGACCGAAAAACTACCAGCTGCCGGAATTCTCCATACTCGCCCATGGCTCCTTAATCGGCAGGGATTCGCCTTTCTGAAGGAGTTCGACGGAGATGCCGTCCGGGGAGCGAATAAAAGCCATACGACCGTCCCGGGGCGGGCGGTTGATGGTAACGCCGTGATCCTGCAGGTGCTGGCACAGACGGTAGATATCATCCACCTCATAAGCCAGGTGCCCGAAATTGCGACCGCCGTTGTACTCCTCCGGGTCCCAGTTCCAGGTCAACTCGACCATGGGTGCTTGCTCATCCTCTGCCCGCTGCTCGTCTTCCGGCGCGGCCAGGAATACCAGGGTGAAACGCCCCTTTTCCACGTCCTTGCGGCGAACCTGCCTGAGACCCAGCAGATTGCAGTAAAAATGCAGCGACTCGTCCAGGTCCCTGACCCGGACCATGGTGTGCAGGTATCTCATGGCTGACTCCCGTTGATTGATTCAGGGCACCAGTATAACCGGCTTCTCCCGGCGGAGAAGTCCTGCCAGGTATTGTCACGACGCCGTCTTACAAGTTGGTAAATTGCCAACCCATCGGTGTCTGACGATGCAATGACCCGAGATGATGTCCGTCCGGTTATTACCCGGCACCCGGTGCCGGGGCAATAACGCCATTGGTAGCCGGTTCCGCGGGAGCAGGAAGTCCCCCGCCGGCGCACAGACCATGACCCATCATCCGATAGGGAGATCCCATGACCATCAGCACCAGCTTCCGTAACCACCTGATTCAGGGCCTCACTGTATTTGCCCTGGGTACCGCAGCCAGCAGCAGTCTGGCTGCCATCGATGACGGCCGCTACCAGATACTGTCCCGGTACAGCGGCCTGGCCCTGGACGTGGCTGGCAACAGCACCTCCAACGGCGCCAATGTGCAGCAATGGGAGGCACAGGGGGATAACGCACGGAATCAGCACTTCGATGTCACCGATCTGGGCAACGGCTATTACGCCATTCGCCCGGCCCACAGCGGCAAGTCCATTGATGTCGATGGCTGGAGCACCGAGCCGGGTGGCGAGATCCGCCAGTGGCGCTGGAACGGGGGCCCGCAACAGCAGTGGCGGATTGAGGAATCCGGCAACGGCTATTATCGGATCCTGTCCCGCCACAGCGGACTGGCGCTGGATGTCTGGGAGTGGAGCAGCAACAACGGTGGCGATATCCGCCAGTGGACTGACACAGGCAACGCCAACCAGCAGTGGCGCTTCGTGGAAGTGGGCAGCGCCCCGGGCGACGGCACACCCGGTGATGGCGACGCCGACCCGGACCAGCCCGGCACCAGCAACCCCACCGCCTGTCTGGGCGACCCGGTGGGCTACGCCTCACTGGGCGGTGGCACCACCGGCGGCGCGGGCGGCACCACAGTTACTGTCAGCACCGGGAAACAGCTGCTGGATGCCCTGTCCAACAAGGGCGACAACACCCCGCTCACCATCCTGGTGGACGGCACCATCAACCTGCCCAACTCCGGCGCCAGCAAGCTGGACGTCAAGGACATCAGTGATGTGTCCATTATCGGGGTCGGCAACCGGGGTGTGCTTGATGGCATTGGCATCAAGATCTGGCGGGCCAGTAACATCATTGTGCGCAACCTGACCATCCGCCATGTGCGCGAAGGTGACGGTGATGGGATCAGCATCGAAGGCCCCTCCAGCAATGTCTGGATCGACCACAACACCATCTACAACAGTCTGGATGTGGACAAGGACTATTACGACGGCCTGGTGGACATCAAGAAAGACGCCAACAACATCTCCATCACCTGGAACCACCTGCACGACAGCTGGAAAACCGCCCTGGCGGGCCACAGTGATAACGACAGCAACAACAACCGCCGCATCACCTATGCTTTCAATCTCTGGGAGAACACCTACTCCCGCACACCCCTGAACCGCTTCGGCGACACCCATATATACAACAACTACTACCGCAACATTCTTGATACCGGCATCAACAGCCGTATGGGCGCCCAGGTTCGTATCGACAACAACGTGTTCGAGAGCAGCCGCAACCCGATTGTTTCCTGCTACAGCGACCAGATCGGTTACTGGGACACCCGTGGCAACGAGTTTATCGACGTGGAGTGGGAATCTGCCAACGACTGCGTCATTGCCGGTCCCGGAGTATCGTCAACCACCAGCTTCACGCCGCCCTACCCGTACGACCTGCTGCCCACCCGTGCTGTACGGGAGCAGGTGGCGGGCAACGCCGGCGCCGGACGTTGTGAACTCTGAACCAGCCACGAGCTGAACGGGGTACCGGCCGCGCCACTGCCCCGCTTTCCCGTCCCCACCCGATAACAAGGAGGTGAATACCATGACCATTCCGCGCCTGCTGATGTTCTGCCTGCTGACCCTGCCCCTCACCCAGACCCCCGCGCATTCCACCCTCAGCGATATCACTGACGGTAATGAAGAACAGGTCACCCTGCCGGTGGTGCCCGGCAGCAAACTGCTGATCCACGCTACCCGGGGCATCGATATCAGTTCCGGCGACGGCCCGGTTCAGAGCCTGCCCCTGGCCGCATTCCTGACCCGCCAGTCTCCGGAAGACGTGGTTGCGTGGTACCGGGAGGCACTGCCGGATTACACCGTGCTGACAGACAAGGGCGGTCAGCAGGTCCAGATCCTCCGGGAAACCGGCCCGGACACCACTGTGGACAGCCCGGATACCTACCGCATTCCCAATATCCGCATACGCCCCACGGACGCCCGCTTGGCAACTCATATGAAAGGCGCCAGAACCATGGTTCAGGTCTATTACCCGCCGGCCGAAAACCAGCCGACCCCCGAGGGCGATTCCTGATCATCAGTGGATTTGATGATAGGTGTCGAAATATTCCGATTTCAGCCCCCGGTCGGCTGAACTAGGATGAACCACGTATCAACGACACCCCCCCAGATCACACTGAAAGGAGATGCCCCATGGCAAAGGTTCTGGTGCTTTACTATTCAATGTACGGACATATGGAAACCATGGCCAAGGCTGTTGCCGAAGGCGCCGGGAGCGTTTCCGGCGCCGAAGTAACCGTCAAGCGGGTTCCGGAAACCATGGACGCCGAGGCCTTCGCCAGCGCCGGCGGCAAGGCCGACCAGCAGTACGAGGAAGCCACTCCCGGTGAACTGGCGGACTACGACGCGATCCTGGTGGGCACTCCGACCCGCTTTGGCAACATGTCCGGTCAGGTGCGCACCTTCTTTGACCAGACCGGCGGTCTCTGGGCCCAGGGCAAGCTGTTCGGCAAGCTGGCCAGTGTATTCACCTCCACCGGCACCGGAGGCGGCGAGGAACAGACCATCACCACCACCTGGGTGACCTTGGCCCACCATGGCATGACCCTGGTACCCATTGGCTATGGCACCCCGGAACTCTTCGATATCTCCAAGGTCAGTGGTGGTACACCCTACGGCGCTTCCACCTACGCCGGGGGCGACGGCTCCCGCCAGCCGGACGATCGCGAACTGGCCATTGCCCGGTTCCAGGGCAAGCATGTGGCGGGGCTGGCGGTGAAACTGTTCAGCTGAACCCATGTCGGACAGCCGGACCAATCCGGCTGCCCCTGACCGGAGGTTCCCATGACGCACCAATGGTCACGACGACGGCGCCACCTGCTGCAGGCCATGGCTGCAGGTACGGTGTTGTCTGCGCTGCCTCTCTCCCTGCCGCGGGCAGCAACCTCCCCCCTTGCCCGTAGTTCGCCCAGTGGCGGTGCCTCCTTGCCCGCCGTAGGGCTTGGCACCTGGATTACCTTCAATGTGGGCGACAACCAGCGCCTGCTGGACAGCTGCGCCGACGTGATGAAAGCCTTTTTCGACGGTGGTGGTACGGTGATCGATTCGTCCCCCATGTATGGCTCGTCACAGAACACGGTGGGCTACGGCCTGGACAAGCTGGACGCCCGTGACAAGGTTTTCGCCGCTGACAAGATCTGGACCCGGAACGGTGATGACACCCGGCGCCAGGGCCGTGAGTCCGCCGAGCTCTGGAGAGTGGACCAGTTTAACCTGCTGCAGGTACACAACCTGGTGAGCTGGCAGGCGCACCTGGACACCCTCAAGGCCATGCGGGAGGAAGGGGCGGTGGGCAGCATCGGCATCACCACTTCCCACGGGCGCCGGCACCGGGAGCTGGAACAGATCATGAGTTCCGAACCCATCGACTTCGTGCAACTGACCTATAACCCGGTGGACCGGCAAGCAGAGGACCGGCTCCTGCCCCTGGCCCGGGAGAAGGGTATCGGCGTTATCGTCAATCGCCCCTTCCGCCAGGGCGCCCTGACCGAAAGACTGGCCAATAAACCGCTACCGGACTGGGCCAGTGAGATTGGTGCCAGATCCTGGGCCCAGCTGATTCTCAAGTTCATCCTCGCCCATCCGGCGGTTACTTGCGCCATTCCTGCCACCACCCGGGTGGACCATGTACGCGAGAACCTGGCGGCAGCCAGCGAGCCCCTGCCGGACAGTCAGTTGAGGGAACGCATTGTCGATACCATCCGGTCGGTGTGATGGATACCCTGCTCAGCTACCACCCCGGAGATCTGCTGCTGTTCTCACCCCGGGTGTACTGGGCCCTGGTGGCCGGGGCCAACGAGCGGTACTGGCCAATGGCGCTGCTGTCCCCCCTTGCCGGTCTCTGGTTGCTATGGACACTGGCAAGGCCGCACCAGACCCGGCGAAGGGTAAGCCTGGTGCTCACCGGGTGCGCCTGGCTGTTCGTGACCTGGTCTTTCCTGTGGGGCGAGTACCGCTCCATTAACTGGGCCGTCACCTGGGCTATCGGCCCCTTCATCCTCCAGGGATTGCTGCTACTGGTGCTGGCTGGCAAGGCCCGGTTGCTCTCGTCACCGGCACCCCACCGCCACCTGGCCGCGATCATTCTTGTCGCCTGGGGCACCCTGATCCACCCCCTCGGCTTCCTGCTGGATGACCGGACCCTGATCGAAGCTGACAGCTGGCTGCTGTTCCCGGATCCGGTGGCCATCACCACGCTGGGGATTGTGCTGGCAATCGCCCGTGGTCCATGGCTGGCGCTTGCCCTGCCGATACCGCTGCTGTGGAGCGTGATCGGGGGCGCCACCCTGCTGGGACTGGGTTCGCCAATAGGCTGGGGGATGCTGTGCGGAGCCGTGCTGGCGATGGCGGGCTGGCTACCGTTAACCCGAGCCCGCTCATAGCCCGGAGGGTTTCGTGCCCGGACGGCACACTAAAGCCAGCGGGGCACCTGTTGTCGGTACCGGGTGTAGGGCTCGCCATAGAGTTCGGCAAGGGCCGCCTCTTCTGCCAGGGCCTGGCGACGGATAACCCAAACACCCACTATCAGGCAGATTAGTGAGAACAGGCTCGGCAGGGCCAGTAAGAAACCCAGCTGGCCAAGCATGACCGCCAGGAACAACGGGTTACGGGTGCGAGCGTAGGGGCCGGAGGTGATCAGCACCGGCTTCCGCTCCCGGTCGATGCCGGAACGCCAGTCGGCATGCATATAGGCCTGCAGATAACTGGCCAGGCCAAAGGACGCCAGCAGCACCATCACCCCCAAGACCAGCACCGGGGGCTGATACAGCCAGCCAATCACCCCGAGCCAGGGATCAATGGGCCACACCATGCGGGCCAGGCACACCAGCAGGATGGCCGCCCGGAAGCCATTGAACAGTTGCCGGTTCCACCAGGTGGCCGTGCCGGCATTGCCGTAGTTGATATGACTGAACCCCAGGCGGGCATAGAGCCCGAGGGCACGACAGGCAAACAGGATACCGATCAGCAGGAAGAAACTGCCCAGGAAGTGTCGTGTGAAAAGGTCTACTGCCATTAGAGCCGCAAGGTCCGGTCGCACTCGGGAAGACCCCAAGGTTACCGGACCGCTGCCCTGTGGAAAAGTCCGTCAGTCGGCGATGGCTGACGGACCCAGGCCCTGGTTCAGCGTAGTCCCATACAGTTGGCATAGTAGGTGGTGGTGGCGGGCCAGTCAGAGAACACACCGATAACGCCGACGTCCTGCGCCAGCACATCCAGTACTGTCAGCATGTCGCCGTCGTTGTTGATGGCGTCGTTCACGGTCTGGTAGTACCAGCCACCGCCATTAGCCAGGGGACCGCTGCGCTCCAGGCTCCAGGCGATCAGGTCAAGGCCGGCATCCCGGGCGTTCTCCGCATACTCGGAAGGCACGATTTCCTGGTGGCTGTTGAGGGTCAGCATCTTCCAGATTGCCGGCGCCAGCACGTTCACCCCCTGGGCACGGAGGTTTTCCATGTAGGCCAGGGAGGAGGTTTCCGGTGTGATAGGCTCCTGATCCAGGAAGACCGCCTGGCGACCGAAGCGCGGCGTCTCGTTAACCCAGAACAATACGTCCTCCAGCTGGAACGACTGGGGCCAGACGTCTTTCGGGTTAACACCCGCATCCACGTAGTCCTGGATCATCTGGCGGGCGTAGTCCTGCTGGGTGTAATCGTCTTCATAAGGCATGTCCACCACCGGGGTTTTCAGCTCCGGCGTCATCTTCACGCCCAGGGCCTTGAACAACTCGATGCTTTCCCGGTGGCTGAGCAGGGTGCCCCGGCTCGCGTAGAGGTCCGTGCGCCAGTCAGCGGTGCCACCGACGTAGTCTTCCGGCGTGGTGGCCATAGGGTTGAAGGCGTCCATCTTGCCTTCGAGGGACTTGAACTCTTCCAGGGTGATGTCACTGGTGCGGCATTCGGCCTGGGCCGGCGTACCGCTGGCCGGGTCCGACGGCACGAAAGGCTGGGTGCACTTGGCATTCAGTTCCGGAATGGTGACGATGTTGGTAGTGGTGTGCAGGTCATTCTGGGCGTGGCGACACACCAGCTCCCGGTCAGCGGTAAAGGCCACGTCACATTCCAGGATGCCGGCGCCCATCTTCGCTGCTGCCACGTAGGATTCCATGGTGTGCTCCGGGAACTGCAACGGTGCGCCCCGGTGACCGATCGAAAAGTCCGTGCGCCCCATGGGCTTGCTCTCACACTGTTCAAGCCGCTCCTTGAGGGGGCCTTCATCCATGTCATCCACCAGCCAGTACGGGCGCGGACCCACCTGGATCCCGGCATGGCGATGCTTCATGTCCTTCTTGAGCTTGTCGAATCTGTCCTGCAGTTTTTCCAGCCTGGGAGGCAACGACTCCCCATGCTGCCACCCCTTGGCGGATACCATATCAGGCAGGCTGAAAGCCGCGACCATCAGCGACACGGCCAGTGTCATTGAACCTGTTACTGTGCGTTTCATAACCACTCCTTAGTCAATGTCAGACCAGTACAACAGTGCCCTCCTGGTCACAGATAAATCGCTCAGAAGGAAGCCGGGCACCGGGTGAGTATCCACGGGCCCGGTGACACTGGTTTGACGACGTTATGACAAAGGGGAAGAAGTGGCGGACAGGCGTGTGCAGCTGTCCCGGTCAGCCCTCTGGCCGACGATCGCCGTTGACAAAGTTGGCCATGAACACCGCCTGGCCATATTGCTCGAACGCCCACTTCATGGTGTCGGACAGTACCCGCATGACCTGATCATACTCGCCGAACACCTGGGTGCTCATACGATTGGCGTGGACGTCGAGGCCGCTGCGTTCAAGACGATCAATCACATCCTTGATGGGTGGCTTGTGGTTGTCGGTGAAGGGATAGAAGCTCAGTTGCACGGACAGTTCCATGATGCTCTCCTGTGACAGTCAGGTGCGCCTTTTCTGAGCCTAACACAGGCCCTCAGCATTCCAAGTTCCGTTCACGAAAACCATCTTCCGGATCCAGGAAACGAATACGGGCCGTATTGAAGTTCAGGTCCACGAACAGGTGGCAGTAGTAATCCCCGTGTCGCCAGGCCATGGCCACACTGGAGCTGTTGGAGTAGTTCAGTTCGAAGCGGCCATCGAACGCGGGATACTGGCTGCGGAAGCGCATCAGGGTCAGCAGGCGCTGGACCACCGGTTGCTCCATGGCCTCACCGGCTTCCTCCAGACTGTAGAAATGGCGGTTGATATCCCGCAACTCGCCGGTCTGATCCATCAATTGCTGGTCATTACACCCGGCCATCAGCCCCACGTAATAGACCTGGGGAATACCCGGCGTGAAGAACTGGATGGCCCGGGCGGCAATGTAGGCATCATCGTTCTGCATCAGCGCGTCATAGAAGGTACAGGTGAGCTGATAAATGGAACCCACGCTGTGTACATTCGCTGCTGAGCGTCGCAGGATCGGATCGGCACTGCGGGCCTCGATATTATCGATCAGGTCCTGGATGGCCTGGTCCGGCAGTACCCCCTCCACATCCGGAATGCAGATGCCGTCGTGGGTATCCAGTACCGTCACCTGGTTGCGGGGGCACATACGCAGCCAGTGCTTCAGGTACACGCTGTTGGCGGCCAGCAGGGAATAAAGCACCAGCGGCGGCAGGGCAAAGCCATAGGGGTGCATGTTCCGCCGTGAGATGGCGTACTGGTAACTGGTGTGGTCATGGACCTCCGGCAGACATTCGGCGCCATAACGATGGGCCACCTCGTTGACCCACTCCAGGATTCGGTAGACTTCCGGCTCCACCAGGAAACAGCTGGTGCCGATACGCTTTGTGGTGTAGCCGAAGGCATCCAGCCGCAGT
Organism: Marinobacter sp.; assembly: GCF_041690615.1. Lineage (GTDB taxonomy): Bacteria > Pseudomonadota > Gammaproteobacteria > Pseudomonadales > Oleiphilaceae > Marinobacter. Next base: position 64,349 of record NZ_JAWLGY010000001.1, on the reverse strand, counting down.
AGCCTGATGCCCTTGCCGGTGAGGAAGCGGATGTAGTGCTCCATCAACGCATAGGTCTTGTCCGATTCGTAGTTCAGGTCGATCTGCCGTTCGGTGAAGGTGCACCAGACCTGCCCCTTGCTGCCGTCGGCAAAGGTCACCTCCCGGAAGGGCTCTTTCTCCTTGCGGATATGGATCTTTGCCAGGTCGTCCGGACTGATGTCGCCGAACCTGTGCACATGCACGAACAGGTCGGCGTATTCCGACTGATAGCCGTAACGCACGAAATCCCGGAACTCCGGCGACTCATCGGAAATATGGTTAACGGTAAGATCTGCGCAGATATCATAGCGACTGGCCAGCCGCTCGATATCCGCCCAGGTGCCAACGTCGGGATCCACCTCGGTGTGGGTCAGGGGTGAGAATCCACCGTCCGCATTGGACGGGTAGAAGGGCAGGATATGGGCACCACCGATGGCATCCGCCAGGTGCCGGTCGATAAAGGTGCCCAGATCCGCCAGGTTGCGGCCGATGCGATTAGGGTAGCATATCAGCTGGACGGCATTGCGAAGGCTCATGGTTACTCCCGGGTCCAAGTGAACTCAGTCCGTGTCAGGCCACCGAGGTCAGTGGCTTCACCCGCTTCCCGGCACTGGTCAACCGCTGTTGTCGGCGGTGGCCAACGGCCTCCAGGAACTCCCGCCCCCAGGCTTCGATGTCATGATAGCTGACCACCTCATATCCTTTCTGCAGCCGGTCTTTTGCTTCTTCCTTCGCCATGGCCAGGGCCAGGTAACAGGTACGGGCCATTTCGCCCGGGTCGTGGGGGTTGGTGAGCAGTGCGCCCCGTAACTCCGCTGCCGCACCGGCAAACTCGGACAGCACCAGTACGCCGCGCCCGTCGGTCATGCCCTGGGTGGCCACATACTCCTTGGCGACAAGGTTGAGACCATCCCGCAACGGGGTAATCCACATGACGTCCGCCATGGCATACCAGGCCACCAGCTCCTCGAACGGAAAGCCCCTGAAGAAGAACTGGATAGGCGCCCAGCCAACCGTCGCATACTGACCGTTGATCCGGCCCACTGCCTGCTCGATATCCTGCTGCAGCTGCTGGTACACGGTCATTTCCCGAGCGGCCGGTACACAAACCACCATCAGCGTGACCTTGCCCACCAGCTCCGGGTGTTCCGCCAGCAACTGCTCGAACGCTTCCAGTTTTTGCAGGATACCCTTGGTGTAATCGAGTCGCTCCACCGAGAGTACCAATCGGGTATTACCCAGCTCCCGGCGCAGCTCATCCATCTTCTGCTGGACGCCTTCCTGGTTCAATGCAGTGGACACCCGATTGAGATCCAGTCCGACCGGGTGGGCGCCCAGACCGATCTCCCGGTCGTTGACGCAAATGGTGGTGGTCATCTCATCCAGCCCGACGGCACAGCCATAGGTGAGGAATCGCGGTGCACAGCCGGTTCGGTCCACCACTTCCAGGGGGGTGACACCCCGGGCCACATCTACAAAGTTCTCCGCCTGGCGTGGGATATGGAACCCGATGTAGTCGCACTGCAGCAGGCTGCCCACGATCTCCCGGCGCCAGGGCAGCACGTTGAAGACGTCCGCCGACGGGAAATAGGTATGGTGGAAAAAGGCAATGGTCAGGTCCGGGCGCAGCTCCCGCAGGAAAGCCGGCACCATCCACAGGTTGTAGTCGTGGATCCAGACCACCGCATTCTCCGCTGCCTCCGCTGCCGTGCGCTCAGCGAACAGCCGGTTTACCTTCAGGAAAACCTGCCAGTGGTCTTCCCGGAACAAGGCCCGCTCCCAGAAGGTATGCAGGGTGGGCCAGAAGGCCTCCTTGGAAAACCGCTTGTAAAAGATATCCACATCTTCTTTGGACAGCCGGACCCGCGCCGCCCGCAGCCGGGCATAGCGACTGGTGTCCACCTCGGTATGGGTCTCGAAGGCACCCAGGGCAGGATCGTGCACCGACCAGGCCACCCAGGAGCCGGCCTTGCCGTCGGCAAAGAAGCTCAGCAGGGTGGGAATGATGCCATTGGGGGATGTGGGCCGACGGCGAACCAACTGGCCGTTCTCGACCACTTCCTCATAGGGTAGCCGGTGATAGACGATGACCAGGTCCGACTTGCCGGGTTTGAGGATGTCCCGCGCCTCCGCCTCCATGCCGTGGGGGCCGAGAAAACCGAAATGGCCGATGGCTTCCAGGATACCGCCACAGCCGGAAAGGGTCGCGTGGTAGACACGGGCGCGGCTCTCGGTGGCATCCAGCAGGCCGGGCTCGGATTCACCCACACAGACCCCGATGAAGCCCTGTTCGAACATGGACAGGTCGTTCAGGGTATCTCCGGCCACCAGCACATTCTCCGGATCGGCTTCCAGGTGCTCCACCAGGTGACGCAGTGTACGGCCCTTGTTGATACCCGGCGGCAGCACATCCAGGTACTGGCCGGCGGAATACAGCAGGTCACAGGCCAGCTCGTCCACCGCCGCAACCACTTCGTCGGTTACCGCATCGGGGTCGCACAGGAAGGAACAGCGCCGCTCCTGGGGCACCTCCTGGCGACGCAGTCCGGCGAAATTCGCGAGTGCGTCTTCGACCACGTGTTCGCCCGGCCAGCACTGCTCGATATCCGCCTGGATCCCGGCCACCGGATGCTGGTTGCGGCCATCCACCACCGTGCAACCCACATCGCAGATGATGTAGTCCGGCTGTGGCAGGGTGGGATCAGACAACAGGGGCAGTACCGACTCCAGCCCGCGACCGGTGACGAAGACCAGGGTCATGTCGGGGTGGGTGGAGATCAGCTGGTAGAGTTTCAGGCGATTCTCCGGATCGCCGGCGAGAAAGGTTCCATCGAGATCGGTGGCAAGTATCACGGTCACTCCTGGCCCGGGGCCTCAGGTGCATGGTCTTCCATGCCATGACCGGTGCAGGTTCTGTGCCGGCTGGTGTTTTTCTGACCGGAAATCAGCAGACTCGGGTTAATTTTCCCGGCCCCGGAAAGCCATTGCGCCATGCCGGAAGGCTTTTTGCACCATTCCGGTGCATGAAAGTCAAAGTCGGGGCCAGTTTTCAGGAACCACAAACACCCGCTCCACCTCGGCCCACTGTCCGGAGGCAGCGTCCTGGCTGAGGACGGCGAACAGGCGGGGTCGGCAGTGGTCAGCCACGGACTCCATAGCGCTGGCGGAGTGTTCAGGGTCCGGTCTGTCAGGCTGGGACCATGGGCCCAGCCAGTGGGGCTTGTGCAGGGGGACCCAGGTAGCCATGTCCTGGCCGGCGAGCTGGTGATGGTACAGCCACGTCCCCTTCAGATGGTCCGCCGGCACGAAATCCGGCACGGTCACCGGGGCATCCGGCGGGTAGAACAGATAGCCTGGCATGAAAATCCTGGGAGTCACCGCGCCGGTAATACCCAGTTCCGCCATCGCCGCCCGGGCCTCTGGCCGACCGGTCAGGCGACTCTGGTGCTCCAGCAACCGTCGCACCTTCCGGTCCAGCCGGTCCTGGCTGTTGGGACCGTACCACAGGGTCGCGTCACTGCCCTGGTGATACCCGAGGTAGAACTTGACCGCCACCTCATGGTGTTCAACCTTACCCGTCTCCGGGTTGCGCAGCAGGAAATCCAGCTCCCCCAGGGTACGCCCTGATCCGTCCCGGATTTGCAGGTTTTTCGATACCAGTTCCCAGCCCAGCAGGCGGGTCATCACACATTCGTAGAGGCGTTCGAAATAATAGCCCAGGCGCGGGTTCGCGGGCTCATTCAGGGCAGCCGGGCGACTGGCCGGGTCGGTATCCCAACGGGCCAGCCGGGCAGCCAGGCTCTGCGGCAGGTGCGCCCGGAGCTCAAAGGACTGCTCGCAGTGAAGTAACTGCGGTGACCGGCACAACCAGTCCAGATGTCCTGCCGTACGCCACCGGTAGTCCATGGAAGTCGCTCCTTACCCCTTACTCAGTCGCCCTTTTGCTCCGCTGCCGGCCCCAGCCAGCCGCAGCGGGCAAAGGTGTAGTACAGCAGGGGAACAACCACCACCGTCAGCAGGGTCGAAAGGGCCAGCCCGAACACCAGCGAGATGGCCAGGCCATTGAAGATCGGGTCACTGAGAATGAACCAGGCCCCCACCATGGCAGAAATGGCGGTCAGTGCAATGGGCTTGATGCGCACTGCACCGGCGGACACCACCGCCTCCTCAAGTGCCATGCCCTCATCCAGCAACTGACGGATAAACACCACCAGCAGGATGGAGTTGCGCACAATGATGCCCGCCAGGGCAATCATCCCGATCATACTGGTGGCCGTAAACTCCCGCCCCAGCAGGGCGTGGCCCGGCATGATGCCGATCAGTGTCAGGGGAATGGGGGCCATCACCACCAGTGGCAGCAGGTAGGACCGGAACTGGGCCACCAGCAGCACGAATATGGCAAACACACCCACGCTGTAGGCAGCCCCCATATCCCGGAAAGTTTCATAGGTGATCTGCCACTCGCCGTCCCATTTCAGGGTACCGCGCTCCGGCAGGTCCGGCTGACGGATGTAGTACTGTTCCGGTGCATCATCCTGGTCGTCCAGCCAGCTCACCATGCGGAACATGCCGTACAGGGGCGAGTCGGTGTCCCCGGCCATATCGGCCGTCACATAGGTCACCGGCAGCAGGTCCTTGTGGTAGCGGGCGCCAGCCCAGTCCGCCTCATGGATTTCAGCGATGCTCGCCAGGGGCACCAGCTGGCCGTCACGGCTGCGCACCGCCAACGACAGCAGGGTGGCCTGCTGGGACTTGTCACCTTCATCCAGAATCACCCGGATGGGCACCGGGTACTTGGCGTTCTCGTCATGCAGGTAACTGACCCCGGCACCCCCCAGGGCTGTCTGCAGGGTGGTTACCACCTGCGCCTGGGAAACCCCGAGCCGGGCAGCACGGTCCCGGTCCACTTCCACTTCCCACTGGCGTGTGGGTGCCTCGATGGTGGTGTCGATATCTACCAGTCCGTCGACCTCCTTCATACCGGCCACCAGCCGTTCCGCCAGCTCCCGCCGGCGCCACTCATCCGCTGCGTAGACTTCTGCCACTACGGGGGACAGAACCGGGGGCCCCGGCGGCACTTCGACAATCTTCACGCTGGCCCCGTGGCGCTCACCTATGGCCTGCAGGGGTCCACGAAGAGACAGGGCAATGTCATGGGACTGGCGGCTGCGATGGTCTTCGTCCGCAAGGTTGATCTGCAGGTCCCCCTGCCAGGGTTCGCTGCGCAGGTAGTACTGGCGCACCAGTCCATTGAAGTTGATCGGGGATGCGGTGCCGGCATAGGCCTGCCAGTTGGCCACCTCGTCCACCGTCTCCAGGTACTGCCCCATTTCCGTCAGTACCCGGCGGGTCTGCTCCATGGGCGTACGCTCCGGCATGTCCACCACCACCTGCAGCTCCGACTTGTTGTCGAAGGGCAGCATTTTGAGAACCACCAGCATGAACACCGGCAGCGAGGCCGCCGCGATGGTAAGCCCGACCACCCCCAGGCCCAGGAACCGCCAGCGCCAGGGGTGCTCACCGAGAAACGGGCCCAGCACCTTGCGGAAAATTTTCATGGATACTGGACTGACACCATCGGCGGAGCTGCCCTGCTCCTCGCTGTTCTCGCTACCGCCTTCCGACAGGTCCTCACCATGCTTGCGTTTGAGCAACCGCATGGCCAGCCAGGGCGCAACCACAAAGGCCACGATCTGCGACAGCACCATACCGGCGGAAGCATTGATAGGAATCGGACTCATGTAAGGGCCCATCAGGCCGGTCACGAAGGCCATGGGAATCAGAGCCGCCATGATGGTCAGGCTGGCCATGATGGTGGGGGTGCCCACTTCGTCCACCGCAACCGGGATAATATCCTTCAGCGGCCACCGGGAGTTACGGATGCGCCGGTTGATGTTCTCGGTGATAACGATGCCGTCATCCACCAGGATCCCGATAGAGAAAATCAGCGCAAACAGCGAGACCCGGTTGAGGGTGAAGCCCCAGGCCCAGGAGAACACGAGGGTCAGCAACAGGGTGACCAGCACCGCGATGCCCACAATGGTGGCCTGGCGCCAGCCCATGGCCGCCAGCACCAGCAGCACCACACAGAGCGTGGCAGACACGAGGTCGGTAATCAGCTTGCGGGCCTTGTCGGAGGCGGTTATGCCGTAATCCCGGGTGACCACCACCTCGATGTCTTCCGGCAGGGCCCGGTTACGCAGCAACTCCAGCCGATGCTCAATGGCCCGGGTGATATCGATGGCGTTCTCCCCGGGCTTCTTGGCAATGGCGAGGGTAACCGCCGGATACAGGGCGCCGATCTCTCCCTTGCGATCGCCGTCGCTGGCCGGCCCCAGGCCCATGGTCACACTCTGGTCGGGTACTGTGCCGCCCCGGGAAACCTCGGCCACGTCGTCCAGGAACATCGGCGCGCCATCCTGCATGCCGACCACCAGGCGTCGTACACTTTCCACGTTTTCCAGCAGGGTGCCGGACTGAACCGGAATGGACAGGTTATCCCGGGTCACCCGGGCTTCCTGGCTGCTGGTGTTGGCTGCTGCCAGGGCCTGCTGGAGATCATCCACGGTCAGGTTGAAGCCCTTGAGCAGCGCCGGATCAAAGCGCACATCCACCCGGTCAGGAACACCGCCCACGGTGTAGATATCCCGGGTTCCGGGTACCCGTTTCAGGGCCACTTCCAGGGTATGGGCCAGCCGGGTCAGCTCCTCGCCGGTATGACGGTTGGTGGGGTCATACAGGGTGAGACTCATGATGGGCACATCATCGATGGAGCGGGGCTTGATCACCGGCTGACTGGCGCCCAGGTCCGGGGGGAGCCAATCCTGGTTGGAGTAGACCTGGTTGTAGAGACGAACCAGGGCCTCCTGGCGGGTAATGCCCACCTCGAACTCCACGGTTATCACCGCCTGGCCCTGGCGGGACACCGAGTAGACATGCTCCACGCCGGCGATTTCGCTCATCACCTGCTCGGCCGGCGTGGCGATAACATTCTCCACCTCACGGGTGCTGGCACCGGGTAGCGCCACCATGATATCCGCCATGGTGACGTCAATCTGGGGCTCCTCCTCCTTGGGGGTGACGACCACCGCCATTACCCCCAGCAGTATGGCCAGTACCGTAAGCAACGGGGTCAGGCGGGAATCCTGGAAAGCCCGGGCAATCGCCCCGGATGGTCCTGTCGGTGGCAGCTCCCGGCTCACTCGTCACCTCCGGGCAGGGGTGCCAGCCGCTCAGTACCCACCAGGTCCTGCGGATTCAACACCAGCCGCTCACCGACGGACAGGCCGGCCAGGATCTCCACCTGGCCATCCTGGCGCCCGCCGGTACGCACCTGGCGTAATCTGGGATGCCCCTCCCCTTCGCCTTCCATGATAAATACCGCCCGGAGCTCACTGCGGTGGATCACGCTGCTTTCCGGCACGAGGACCGTCTGGCGCTTACCCACCGGCACTGACACTTTCACCAGCATCCCGGGAAACAGGGTGCCATTGGGCTCGGACAGACTCATGCGTACGCGGAACGTGTGGGTGCCGGGGTTGGCATAGGGGTAGAAAGTCATCTCGCCGGTAGCGATGGCGCGACCATCGCCCAGGGTGACCCGTGCCCGCCGCTGGTCCCTGGCCACGCCGGCGTACTTCTGGGGCAGGTCCACCACCACCCGCAGCTGTTCCAGGGAAAGGCCGCTGATCAGGGGCTGGCCGGGGCTGACAGACTCACCGAGTTCCACATGGCGCTCGGTCACAATGCCACCATAAGGCGCCTCAATCCGGGTATAGGACATTTGTTTGGCGGCTTCCTCGACCACACTCCGGGCCCGTTCCACGCGGGCGTTGGCTGATGTCAGGTTGTTGCTGGCCTGGTCATACTCCTGACGCGATACCAGCCCCCGGTCATGTAGCTCATCAATACGGCGAAAGCGCTGGCGGGCATCGGAAAGGCCAGAACGGGCCTCCTCCAGACCGGCCTCTGCCTGGGCCAGGCGGGACTGCTGTTCGCTGTCTTCGAGCCGCACTATCAACGCGCCGGCAGGCACCGAGTCATCCACATCAAAGGGGAGCTCCATGACCTTGCCGCTGGTCTGTGCCGATACGGTGCTCTGCTGCACCGCCTCGATCAGGCCGTCCAGCTGGAGCACTTCTTCGAAGGTACCCCGTTGCACCTCGCTGACCTGTACTTCGGCAAGGGCAGGAACTGCCAACAGGGCCATTCCCAGCAAACACCAACGCAGCATTACCATTACCCGGACTCCCCAGCGCACAATCATTCGTTTACGTTATAACCTTATGAGATATACGGTGACATGTCAGTATAGTCCGGTATACAGCATCCTCCGCCAGACAGAATGACGGCGATCAATCCCTGGGGCCCGGATGAGGGACATTCAGGTTCAGCTGAGACAGAATGTCGCGGCGGGCCGTTACAGGAGGGCACTATAATCTCGCCATGAAACTGCATACGATTTCCCAGGCTGGGTTCCGTCAGGCGGCCCGCTACCTTTTGCTGATGCGTCTTTCCATGGTAACCATGGAGTGGCTGGCGCTGGCCATACTCTGGTTCCTGGCTCCGCCCCTGGCAGGGCCGGCACCGTTGCTGGTCACGGTAGCCCACGCCCTGTTCGCCGCCGCCAGCTGGCTGTGGCTGACCCGTCATCCACCACGGCTGGCGTTTCCGGTGACCCTGTCACTTGGGGCAGACCTCATCGCCCTTGGCATCTGGCTGGCGCTGACCGGCGGCTCCACCAACCCGCTGGTCTCACTGTTACTGCTGCCCCTGGCCACCGGCCTGGTCCTGATACCGCTGCGGCAGAGCCTGTTCATAACCCTGCTGGCCATTATTGTTTACACGTTGCTGATGCTGTTCCCGGTACCCACACCGGTCAACCTGACACAGTCGAGTTACATGCACCTGCACCTGATGGGCATGTGGGGCACGTTCGCGCTCACCGCTGCCATCATGCTGGTGGTGGTCGGCTCGCTGGCGGGTCGACTCAGGGAACAGCAGCAGGCCCTGGCCCGTAGCCGCGAGGAACGGCTGCGGGATGAGCAGATCATCGCCCTGGGGCTGTCAGCGGCCAACGTGGCCCACCGTCTCGGCACGCCCCTGAACACCATGACCCTGGTGGTGGACGACCTGAGGCTGGCCCCGGAGTGCGCCCCCTTCCGGGAGGATATCGACCTTCTGAACCAGCAGCTGGGCCTGTGTCGGGAGCAACTGCAAACCATGACGGAAGCCGCTGTCCGGGCCCGGGAAGCCGCCACCGAAACCCTACCACTGGCCCGCTGGCAGCAAAGACTGCGGGAATCTGCCACCCTGCTGTGGCCGGGGGCCCATATCCAGTGGGCACAAATCCCGCCTGACGCAACCGTGCAGGTTGACGCCACCCTCGACCAGGCGGTACTGAACCTGATCGCCAACGCGTTGAGGGCGAGCCCGGAGGGCATCAGGATCAGCGCACAATGCCATAATGGCCGTGTGCAACTGAGTATTATCGACCGGGGCGCCGGCATTGAGGATACCCTGCCCGGGCAACGCCCGGTACACTCGGAGCAGGGACTGGGTGTCGGCCTGTTCCTCTCCAACGCCACCATCCAGCGCCTGGGTGGCCGACTCAGTGCCGAGGCGCGCACCGAAGGCCCCGAACGTGGTACCACAATGACCATTGAACTGCCGGCTGTTTCCGAGGAGGCTGCCCATGAGTGACACCCCCTGGCTACTCATTGACGACGATGAAACCTTTGCTGCCACCCTGGCCCGGTCCCTGGGACGCCGGGGCATCGACTGTGTTCAGGCCCATGACCCGGAAGCGGCCCTGAGCCAGCTGAGTGCCAGCGGCGCCCGTCGCTGCGTGCTGGACCTGAACCTGGCGGGAGAAAGCGGCCTGCAGCTGCTGCCGGAATTACTGGCAAAACAGCCCGAACTGGAAGTACTGATCCTGACCGGCTATGGCAGCATTGCCACCGCGGTGGAGGCCATGCGCAAGGGTGCGATGAACTACCTGTGCAAGCCGGTGACGGCGGACCAGATCATCGAAGGGTTCGAGCCGGACCACCATGAGCCCGCACTACGAAGCCAGCCTCCATCCGTGGAGGAACTGGAGTGGGAGCACATCCAGCGGGTGCTGTCGGAATACGACGGCAACATCTCTGCCACCGCCCGGGCCCTGAACATGCACCGCAGAACCCTGCAGCGCAAGCTGGGCAAGCACTCCCGCTGGCGGGAATGAGTGCGGGCGATCAGGCCCCCTTGAGGGACTTCATGTCGATCACGAAGCGGTACTTCACGTCGCCTTTTTTCATGCGCTCGTAGGCTTCGTTGATGTTGTGAATGTCCAGCATCTCGATATCACAGCTGATATCGTGCTCTGCGCAGAAATCCAGCACTTCCTGGGTTTCCGGCATGCCGCCGATCAGTGACCCGGTAAGGATGCGGCGCCTGCCAATCAGGTTGCGGGAATGTACCGTCGGTTCAATGGGCTCGATCATGCCCACCAGGATGTGACTGCCGCCCACCCTGAGAGTCGACAGGTAGGGGTTCAGGTCATGGTGAACCGGAATGGTATCCAGCAGGAAGTCAAAGCTCTCTGCAGCGGCCGCCATCTGATCCGGATCTGTCGAGATGATAACGTGGTCTGCCCCCTGTTTTTTTGCCTCGGCCACCTTCGCTTCAGAGCGGGTAAAGATGGTGACTTCGGCCCCCAGGGCCCTGGCGAACTTGACACCCATGTGACCAAGGCCACCCATGCCCAGAACCCCCACCTTGTGGCCCTTACCCACGCCGAAATGTTTCAGGGGGGAGTAGGTGGTGATACCCGCACACAGGATCGGCGCCGCAGCGGCCGGATCCAGCTTCTCCGGCACCCGTACCACAAAGCGCTCACTGACCACGATGCGTTCCGAGTAACCTCCATAGGTACGCAGACCATCAATGCGGTCTTCACCGTTGTAGGTGGGGGTCATGCCTTCCCGGCAATATTGCTCCAGGCCCTGCTCACAGGACGGACAGGAGCGACAGGAGTCCACCATACAGCCGACACCGACCAGGTCTCCGACTGTGAATTGATTCACATCATTTCCAACCGCGGTTACACGGCCGATAATCTCATGCCCCGGAACGACCGGATAATTGGTGCGTCCCCAGTCGTTCTCGGCAAAGTGGATATCAGTATGGCAAACGCCACAGTAGAGAATATCGATCGACACATCGTCCGCGCGGGGATCGCGGCGGTGAAAGCTGAAGGGGGCAAGTCCGGAAAGCTCGGAAGTGGCGGCATAGCCCTTTACGTCTGACATGGTCTTCTTACCTCTGTGCAGTTTGTCTCATTGTTTTAGTGTGGCACCTTGATCATAATCAGTTAACTACCCAATACGCCACGGAAGTCTGTACTGATCGCAGGGCAGCGTTTATTTTCATTTTCTACAGCCCGAGCCCGGAGTATGGACGACACACCCGCTGATCACCACAACGACGACCTCACCGCCCTGCTGGCGGAGGTCGCCCACCAGACCAGCAACGGTGTGGTGATTACCGATACGCAGCGACGTGTCCGCTGGGTCAACCGCGCCTTTGAAGAGTTGACCGGTTTCCGACTGGACGAAATCCGTGGTCACCGCACCGGTGAATTCCTTGCCGGCCCGGACACCGACACCAGCACGGAAAACGCCATCCGGGCGGCCGTGGAGTCCGGACAGGGCTTTGACAAGGACATCCTCGCCTATCGCAGGAATGGCACCACCGTCTGGCTGCGCGCCGTGTGCAATCCCATCGCACCCGGTAGCTCCGGGAATGGTGGATTCATGGCGGTGCTGATCGACGTTACCCAGCGCAAGGATCTGGAGCGCCGCCTCAAAATCACTTCCAGTGTGTTCGAGCGCAGCCAGGACGCCATTATCATCTCCGATGCCGATAACCGGATCGTTGACGTCAACCCGGCCTTCACCAGCATCACCGGCTACACCCGGGAAGAAGCCATCGGCAACAACCCCAGCATGCTCAGCTCGGGCCGGCAGGGGCCGGAATTCTACCGCTCCATGTGGCGGGCACTCCAGGAACAGAACTTCTGGCGGGGAGAAATCTGGAACCGGCGCAAGGACGGCGAGGAATACCCGGAATTCCTGTCCATCACCCGGGTGCAGCTGGATGAGCCGGGGGAACACTATTACGTCGCCAGCTTCTCCGATATCACGGCACTCAAGAACCATGCCGAGGAGCTGGAACGGGCCGCTCACTACGATGACCTCACCGGCCTGCCAAACCGGCAACTGATGGTCACCCGCCTGGAGCGGGAAATGGACCACAGCGACCTGAGTCACCAGCCCCTTGCGGTCTGCTACCTGGACCTGGACGGCTTCAAGACCGTCAACGACCAGGTGGGCCAGGGCCTGGGAGACCGGGCGCTGGTCACCATCGCCAACCGCCTGCGGCTGGCGGTACGCAGCGATGATACCGTGGCCCGGGTCGGTGGCGACGAGTTCGTGCTCTTGCTGCGCAATGTGGATGACGAGCGAGTCTACCAGCGCATCCTCAATGCGGTTCGCCAGCCCCTGTCTGTTGGCCCCACAACCGCCAATATTACCGGCAGCATGGGCATCACGGTGTACCCCCATGACGGGTCTGACGGCGAACGGCTGGTACGCCATGCGGACCAGGCCCTGTACTCCGCCAAGGAGAAAGGCCGAAACAACTACCACTTTTTTGACCCCACTCTCGACGACAACCTCCAGCAGCGGCGCCAGCAAATCACCGAACTGGCCCGCGCCCTCCGGAATAACGAGTTCGAACTTTACTACCAGCCCCAGGTTCAGCTGCGGGACTCGGCGGTTGTCGGCGTCGAAGCCCTGGTACGCTGGCAGCACCCCGACCGAGGCCTGCTGGCACCGGGCCAGTTCCTGCCCTACATAGAGGGCAGTCACCTGGAAGAGCGCTTTGGCCAGTGGGTGCTAAGGCATGCCCTGGCCCAGCAGGCGGAATGGTCAAGGGCGGGACTGACTCTGGGCATGAGCATCAACATCAGCGCCGCGCACCTGCTGGCACCGGGGTTTTCAAGGTTCCTGGGCCGGTACCTGGACGATCACCCGAAACAGGATCCGGCTTCTGTCACCCTGGAAATTCTGGAATCCACCGCCCTGGATGACATGCAGAGGGCCAGTCAGGTCATCAACGAGTGCCGGGACCTGGGCGTACAGATCGCCCTCGACGATTTCGGCACCGGGTTTTCCTCCCTGAGCTACTTCCGCAGCCTGCCGGTGAACGTCATCAAGATCGACAGGAGCTTCACCTTCGGCATGCTGGAGGACGACAGCGACCGGGCCATTGTGGAGAGTGTGATCTACATGGCCCAGCGCTTTAACCGCACGGTGCTGGCCGAAGGTGTGGAAACCGACCGCCATGCTCAGGCTCTGGCGCCCCTGGGTTGCGACCAGATCCAGGGCTTTGGCATAGCCCGCCCCATGCCGGCGGGAGAGATTGAAGACTGGGTGCGCCAGTGGCACGCGAGAGCACCGCTAACGGTACCGGCGTTCGTCCAGGGTGGTCAGTAATTCCGGGTGAAACACCATCAGGCCGGTGACCACCACACCATTGACGAACCCTTCCGGCAGCAGGAAAAGCGGCAGGTAGCGAACATAGTCGTGTTGCAGGTGGTACCAGTCATAGACGCCGGTCAGCCACAGCAGAACCACCATGGTCATTCCGGCGGCCAGCACCGAGGCCCCGGCCCCGAAAAAACCGCAGAAAAAGATATAGGCAAAGAAATTACGGAAGTTTCGGCGGCGCTCCCAGCGCATGATGGCATGGGTCACCAGCGCCGGCACCATTACCGTAATCAGGCCGTTGACCGCAAACAGGCTGACCGGCTCCCGCCCGGTAATCACCACAATCACCAGCGCCAGCAGGCCGCTGAACACCGCCAGCCGCCACCCCAGCATCAGGGTTACCGCTGTCATGCCAAAAATATGGATGCTCAGCCCCGGCGACAGCCCGGCCCGTAACTGCCACAGGAAACCCAGCACGACCGCGGCACCGAACAGGCAGTGCTGGGCCCGCTGCCCGGATCGCAGCCACTGCCAGTCAGTCTGGCGGATGGCCCGCAACAGAATGCCCACAAACAACACGGCCGTTAACACCAGCAGCCAGGCCGGAAAAAGGTTCTCAGTCAGACCCATAGGCGGACCCTACGCAAATAAATCCGGTAACCGGTGAGCCCGGCAGAACGTTGTTATATACGTTCTGACAGGGAAAGCGAACACTGATCTGAATCAATCATTGATTGCCAAACACGCCCTATCATGGTGCAATAGCTGGTTCCCATAAGTATTACCCACCATTAAATCCCACTATCAGGAGAATTCTATGCCGGCACGCCTGGACGAAAAACTTGAGCCCATTTTTCAGGACGTCCTGCACAGGAACCCCGGCGAGTCCGAGTTCCACCAGGCCGTACACGAGGTCCTGGAAACCCTCGGCCCGGTACTGGTGAAGTACCCCGAGTTCGCCGAGAAGAAAGTCATCCAGCGCATCTGTGAGCCTGAGCGCCAGATTATCTTCCGGGTACCCTGGCAGGATGACAAGGGCGAAATCCATATCAACCGGGCGTTCCGCGTCGAGTTCAACAGCGCCCTTGGCCCCTACAAGGGCGGTATGCGTTTTCACCCGTCTGTGTACCTGGGCATCATCAAGTTCCTTGGCTTTGAACAGATTTTCAAGAACGCCCTGACCGGTTTACCCATCGGTGGCGGCAAAGGCGGCAGTGACTTCGACCCCAAGGGCAGGTCCGATGATGAAATCATGCGTTTCTGCCAGAGTCTGATGACCGAACTGTACCGCCACCTGGGCGAGTACACTGACGTACCTGCCGGCGACATCGGCGTTGGCGGCCGTGAAATCGGCTACCTGTTCGGCCAGTACAAGCGCATCACCAATCGCTACGAATCCGGCGTACTGACCGGCAAGGGCCTGGACTGGGGCGGCAGCCGCGCCCGTACCGAAGCCACCGGTTACGGCACCGTGTTCTTCACCCAGGAAATGCTGAAGGCCCGTGGTGACTCCCTCGACGGCAAGACTGTAGTCGTTTCCGGTTCCGGTAACGTCGCCATCTACGCCATCGAGAAAGCCCACCAGCTTGGCGCCAAGGTTATCGCCTGCTCCGACTCCGGCGGCATCATCGTGGACGAGAAGGGCATCGACCTGGCCACCGTCAAGCGCCTCAAGGAAGTGGAGCGTCGCCGCATCAGTGCCTACACTGAAGCCCACAAGCACGCGAAATATGTAGAAGATGGCAACATCTGGAGCGTGCCTTGCGATGTGGCCCTGCCCTGTGCCACCCAGAACGAACTGAACGGCAACGATGCCAAGACCCTGGTGGAGAATGGCTGTATCGCCGTGGCGGAAGGTGCCAACATGCCCACCACGCCGGAAGGCATCCAGATTTTCCAGGAAGCCAGCCTGGCCTACGGCCCGGGCAAAGCCGCCAATGCCGGCGGTGTGGCCACCAGCGCCCTGGAAATGCAGCAGAACGCCAGCCGTGATTCCTGGACCTTTGCCTACACCGAGAAGCGCCTGGAAGACATCATGATCGAGATCCACAAGAGCTCCTTCGAAACCGCTGAAGAGTTCGGCTCCCCGGGCAACTATGTGCTGGGTGCCAACATCACCGGCTTTATCAAGGTTGCTCGTGCCATGGACGCCATGGGCCTGATCTGATCATGGCCAACGTCACCGATACTCAGGCCACCCCGATGATTTCCACCGGGCTGCCAGGGCTGGACCAGGTCCTGGATGGTCTGAGAATTGGTGACAATGTGGTCTGGCGGGTCACCGACCTGGATGACTACCGGCGGTTTGTGACGCCCTTTGTGGCGTCGGCCACCGCCGCCGGCCGCCAGATCATCTATCTGCGTTTTGGCCAGCACGAACCCTTGCTGGCACCCGCTCCGGGCATCCGCATCATCGAAGTGGACGCCCGGGACGGTTTCGAATCCTTCACCGCCCGTATCTGGGAACTGGTGGAAACCTGGGGCCGCGGCGCCTTCTACGTGTGCGACTGCCTCAGCGACCTGCTCAATGCCTGGGCCACCGATACCATGGTGGGCTATTTCTTCCGGGTGATCTGCCCCTTCCTGTTCGAGCTGGACACCGTCGCCTGGTTTGCCCTGCTGCCCCAGCGCCACTCCCGGCAGACCCTGGACCGCATCCGCGCCACCACCCAGGTGATGATCGACGTACACCGGGCCGACGACGACATGCAGCTGCAACCGGTCAAGGTATGGCAGCGTCAGTCCCCCACCATGTTCCTGCCCCACCGCTACCGGGACGGCGAGTTCATCCCGGTGACCGACAGCAGCAACGCGACCCGGCTGCAGGCTGCCATTGAGCAACAGGCCCACGCCACCCAACAACTGCTGGATGGCTGGGACCGATTATTCCTGGAAGCCGAGGAATGCGACACACCGGATAGCGACCGGGCCCGCGCGCTGGTACGCCGCATCCTTCAGGTACTGGTCAGCCGGGACCCCCGCATCCTGGCGTTGGCCGAAGACTATCTGTCACTGGATGACCTGACTGCGATACACAACCGCACCATCGGCAGTGGCTTTATCGGCGGCAAGGCCGTGGGCATGCTGCTGGCCCGGGCGATCCTGACCAGGGAGGATCCGGACACCTGGGGTACTGCCATGGATCCCCACGACTCCATGTTCCTGGCGTCGGATGTCTGGTATGCCTTCCTGGTTCACAACGGGCTGTGGCCTGCGATCATGAAGCACCGCACCCGGGAAGGTTTCTTTGATGAGGCCCCCGCCCTGCGTGAAGCCATACTTGAAGGCGAGTTCCCGCCGGAGGTACGCCCGGAGCTGATCCGCACCCTGGACCACTTTGGCCAGTACCCGATCCTGGTGCGTTCCAGCAGCCTGCTGGAAGACGGGTTCGGCAACGCCTTTGCGGGCAAGTACGAGAGTGTCTTCCTGATCAACCAGGGTGACCCGGAGCAGCGACTGGCCGCTCTGGAGAACGCCATCCGCCAGGTCTACGCCTCCACCATGAGCGAAGATGCCCTCAGCTACCGCCGGGGCCGTGATCTGGAAGACCTGGAAGAGCCCATGGCGCTGCTGATCCAGCGGGTGAATGGTCGCTTCCACGACCACTGGTACCTGCCCGATGCCGCCGCAGTGGGGGTGTCCCGCAATACCTTTGTGTGGGCGCCGGACATGGCCCCGAAGGCCGGCATGTTGCGGCTGGTAATGGGCCTGGGTACCCGGGCCGTGGACCGTATCCAGGGAGACCATGCCTGGGTTATCGCCCTGGACCAGCCCCTCAAGCAACCGTTCCGCAACCTGGAAGAGAATTACCGCTTCAGCCAGCACCTGGTGGACACCCTGGACGTCACCGGTCCGGGCCTGACCACCACGGATCTGACCACCTTGGTGCGGGAGGCGCCGTCCCTGCCCCTGGAACACCTGGGCGAGACCGACAGGGCCGCTTCACAAAGGGCCCGGGAACTGGGCCTGGACGCCCCTGTATGGCGGCTTACCTTCCGGCCGCTGATCCGCCAGGGGGCGTTCATCGACCTGGCCCATCGCATGCTTGCGACCCTTGAGAAAGCGTACCGACACCCGGTGGATGTGGAGTTCACGGTCCACCTGGATAACAGCGAGGTCCCGGTTCGCCTCAACCTGGTCCAGTGCCGCCCCCTGGCCACCATCGGCGACAGCCAGCCGGCGTCCCTGCCGGACCAGCCGGATCCCAGGCGCCTGCTGATGGCCAGTGAAGGGCGTTTCATGGGGGGCAACATCAACCTGGCCATCCATCGCGTCATCCTGGTCAGGGCGACGGAATACAGCGCCCTCGACCTCAACGGCAAGCATCAGGTGGCGAAACTGGTGGGCCGGCTGGCCCGGCAGACACCCGAGCATTTCAACTTGATGCTGGCCGGCCCCGGCCGCTGGGGCACCAGCAGCCCGGAACTGGGGGTTCCGGTGGGCTTTGCGGACATCAGCCGGGTGTCACTGCTGGTGGAAATCGCCGATATGGGTAACGGTATGGTGCCGGACCTGTCCTTCGGCTCCCACTTCTTCCAGGACCTGGTGGAGTCCGGCATCGCCTACGTGGCAATCTTCCCCGACCAGCAGGACTCCACCTGGAATCCGGACTGGCTGACGCACCATGCCCATCAGCGACACATCGACAGCCTGCTGCAGCAGGACCTGCCACCAGCCGCCATCCAGGACTGCGTCACCGTCCTGGAATGCGAGGGCTCACCCCTGCGGGTGCTGGCCGACGTGACCCGCCAGCGCCTCCTCGCCGGCCACTTCTGACGGCGTGAGGGCCTGCCAGGCCTGGAAGTTGGTCAGATACACCTTGCCAGTGAGGCTTTCCAGGAACGAGGTGCGCCGCAGGCGGTCCATTACCGGGCCTTTGACCTCGGACAGGTGCAGCTTTACACCACTGTCGTGGAGCCGCTCGTTGATTGCCTCCAGGCTCTCCAGCGCCGAGGCATCAATCAGATTGACCGCCGGGCAGACCAGTACCACATCCTTCAGTTCCGGGCGACTGCTCACCAGGTCCAGCACACAGTCCTCCAGGAAACGGGCATTGGCGAAATACAGGCTCTCATCCATCCGCAGCATGGCCAGCTCGGGCCGGGTTTCCACCTGGTGGCGCCGTACGTTCCGGAAATGCTCGGTACCGGGAACCCGCCCGACGATCGCACTGTGAGGCCGACTGGTGCGGTAAAGGAACAGCCAGAGGGACAGAATCACGCCGGCGACGATGCCCGCCTCCACGCTGTGGACCAAGGTTAATACAATGGTGGCAAGCATGGCGACGAAGTCCGAACGGGAATAGCGCCAGGTCCGGATAATTGCGGGAAAATCAATCAGGGTAGCCACCGCCACAATAATGGTGGCCGCCAGGGTGGCCACGGGCAACATGGCAATGGCCGGGGTCAGTAGCAGGGTGGCCAGGGCAATACCTATGGCGGTATACACGCCCGCGGCCGGGGTTTCCGCCCCGGCGTCGAAGTTCACCACCGAGCGTGAGAACCCGCCGGTCACCGGCATACCACCGGAGAAACCGGCAGCCAGGTTGGCAGTCCCCAGGCCCACCAGCTCCTGGTCCGGATCAATGCGCTGCCTGCGTTTGGCGGCCAGGGTCTGGCCCACGGACACCGACTCCACGAAGCCGACAATGCTGATCAGCAGGGCGCTGATTGCCAGCTGTTGCCACAGGGACAGGTCCATGCTGGGCATGACCAGGCCCGGCAGGCCACCGGGAATATCCCCGACCACCGCCACGCCGCTCTGATCCAGGCGCAGCAGCCAGGTGATCAGGGTGGTCACCACCACGGCCAGGATCGGCGCGGTTTTTGTGAGCATTCCTGCAGTCGCCCGGGACAGCCCCATGGTCACCAACAAGGGCTGCAGATACCGGCGGGCAGCCACCAGGAACACCAGCGCACCGACCCCGATCACCAGAGTGGGCCCATGGACGCTACCCAGCTGTCCATATAGGCCAGCCAGCAGCTCCAGCAGGTTGTGCCCGTCGAAGCTCACCCCCAACAGGTGCTTGAGCTGACTCGCCGCAATCACCAGGCCAGACGCGGTAATGAACCCGGAAATCACCGGGTGACTGAGAAAGTTGGCCAGGAACCCCAGCCGGAACACACCCATCAGCACCAGCATCAGCCCGGACATGACCGCCAGCAGGATCGCGCCGGCCAGGTATTCACCGGACCCCGGCTCGAACAGCTTGCCAAGGGCCGCCGCTGTCATCAGCGAAGCAACTGCCACCGGCCCCACTGACAGGGTCCGGCTGGAGCCGAACACCGCGTAGAGCACCAGCGGCAGGATACTGGCGTACAGGCCCACCTGCGGCGGCAGGCCCGCCAGCATCGCGTAGGCCAGCGACTGGGGAATCAGCATGACGGTGACAATCACCGCCGCCAACAAGTCGCTGGCCAGGGTGGACCGGTTGTAGTGTGGCAGCCAGTCCAGCACTGGCAGGAAACGGGTCAGCTTCACAATGGCTGACCTCAGAACCGGTTGATGGGCACTTTCAGGTAAACCTGACCATTATCCTCCGCCGGAGGCATGTTCCCGGCACGCATGTTTACCTGCACCGACGGCAGGATCAGGCGGGGCATATCCAGGGTGGCGTCCCGCTCGGTGCGCATCCTGACGAACTCCTCCTCACTGACGCCCTCGTGTACGTGTACGTTGGCTTCGCGCTGCTCCGCCACCGTCGTCATATGGTTGTACTCATCCCGCCCCGGCGCCTTGTAGTCATGGCAAAGGAAGATCCGGTTCTCAGCCGGCAGCGTCAGCACCTTCTGGATGGAACGGTACAGGGTGCGGGCGTCACCACCGGGGAAGTCACAGCGGGCGGTGCCATAATCCGGCATGAACAGGGTATCCCCCACAAAGGCGGCATCGCCAATCACATAGGTCAGGCAGGCGGGCGTATGACCCGGCGTATGAAGAACCCGGCCTTCCAGGCCACCGATACTGAAGGTGTCACCTTCCCGGAACAGCCTGTCAAACTGACTGCCGTCACGGGCGAACTCGGTACCGGCGTTAAACGCCTTGCCGAAAATTTCCTGCACCTCGATGATGTGGGCTCCGATGCCGGTCTTGCCACCCAACCGCTCATGCAGGTACGGAGCGGCGGACAGGTGATCGGCATGAACGTGGGTTTCCAGTATCCACTCCACCACCAGACCTTCCCGCTCGACATAGGCAATGATCTCTTCCGCCGAGCGCACATCGGTACGGCCGGCGGCGTAATCAAAGTCCAGTACGGAGTCCAGGATCGCGCAGGCGTTGCTGTCAGGGTCACGAACCACGTAGCTGAAGGTGTTGGTGGGTTCGTCGAAAAAGTGCTGAACGATAGGATTGGACATGACCTTACCTCCCGGGTAACGATAATTTAGTTCTAAGCATATACTGGAAGGTAATATAAAGTGAAATACGGTTTTCTTATAGGGGTGATGTTCCTGATGCATCGATCAGGCAGTTCCGACCGGAACGCTTGGCCCGGTAGAGCCGACGGTCGGCTTCGGTAATCAGGTCATCCGGCGTGGGTGAGTCACCAGCGAGGCCGCTCACGTGAACCAGCCCGGCGCTGGCAGTGACCGGTATCGCCTTGCCATGAAAACTGACTGCCAGTTCCCGCACCTCATCGATCACCCGCTCCAGCGCCCATGACGCACGTTCGGGGGTGACATCTGCCAGCACCAGGATAAATTCCTCTCCGCCGTACCTGGCCGCCACGTCTGTCGCCCTGCACTGGCGTTGCAGCAGCCGGGCAAAAATGCGCAGCACCTGGTCGCCGGCCAGGTGGCCATGGGTATCGTTCACCTGCTTGAAGTGATCAATGTCCAGCATCGCCAGGGCAAACCCCTCCCCCGAGCGCTGGTGGCGGGCGAGCATCTCGGCGATACGGGGCTCCAGATATCGTCGGTTGTGGATGCCGGTGAGCGGGTCACGAATCGACTGGCTGAGCAGCTCCTCTTCCAGACGGAAGCGCTCCATGGCCTGGGCAAGCAGGTTGGCCACCAGGATCAGCAGGTCAGAGAGGTCCCGCCGCCAGCGTCTTCTGGTGAGTGAGTCCATGCCGAAGAAGCCTTCGACCGAACCCCGGGTGACGATGGGAATGCAGAACATGGCCGCCACGCCCTGTTTCTCCAGCAGGGCCTTTTCGAGAGCCGCGGAGCCGGGCAGTTTACTGACGTCCTCGATAAACACCACACGGTTGTGTTGCAGCAGGTTGAGGCTCTGTTCCTGCCACCAGCGAAACTCGGTGATATCAACATTTTGCTGGGAGTCTTTCAGCGCAGGAACGCCGGCGCGGCACCACTCATGGGTGTTGGTCATCCGGGTCATCCGCTCGGAAAACCGGTAGATATAGACACGGTCCACGTCGAAGAATTCGCCAATGCGGGCCAGAAAACGATCAATTTCCTGATCGATGTCACCGATGGGGGAGTTGATGAAGTCCGAAGACAGGCTTGCCAGCAGCTTGTGGAACTGTAGCTGATAGGCGGACTCGGCCTCTCTCTCCCGCAACTCCGCTTCCAGCTCCTTGTGGGACTGGATGTCGATGAACTGTCCATACCAGAGCGTACTGCCATCTGCTTCACGGCGGGGCACCGAATGGGCCTCAAACCAGTGATAGGTTCCATCCTTCAGGCGCAGGCGAGCCTGGTACTGCCAGGGTTCAAGCCGCGCCGCCGAAGTCCTGATGGAAGGCAACACCCCAGCCTGGTCATCCGGGTGGATAATGGCGAACACTGCAGAGGCATCCACCTCCAGCTCGCCCGGATCAAGATCGAACAGTTCGCCGACACGGCGGCTGATAAAGGGGTAGTGATGGCGGGTACCGTCGGCGCTGAGCTGATAGCAGAAGAGTATACCCGGTACGCCGGAGGCCAGCTCCGGCAGCAGGGTGGAAACCCCGGGGACAGCCCCCTCATGATCAGGCTTGGACATCATGAACCTGAACTCTGTGCTGGCTTTATTGTTTCAGACTAGCCGAACCTGCGACAGAGAGCCACAAATCCGTTGTTGCAGCATATATGTCAGATTTGACGGCAGGTAAAACCCGGAAGGTTTACCCGCCCCCACAGGCTGTCACTCGCCCGAAACCACCTTTTCTGCATCTTCCAGCGGTGTATGACGAACGTCCTCACCTTCGACCATGTAGATCACGTTCTCTGCAATGTTACAGGCATGATCACCGACGCGCTCCAGTGCCCGGAGGACCCACATTACCGCCATGCAGCGTGAGATATTACGGGTATCTTCCATCATGAAGGTCAGCAGGGTACGTGCGGCCGCCTGGTACTCCTCGTCCACCCGCTTGTCTTCCTTCATGATGCGCAGGGCCTGTTCGGCATCCAGCCGGGAAAAGGCATCCAGCGCGTCATGCAGCATGGAGGTCACATGGTTGGCGATGTGGCGGACCTCCACATAACCCCGGGGCGCCTGGCCTTCCTCCGCCAGGGTCAGGGCGAACTTGGCGATTTTCTTCGCTTCATCCCCCACCCGCTCCAGGTCAGCCACCATCTTGATCACGGAGATGACAAAACGCAGATCCCGGGCTGCGGGCTGGCGCCGGGCGATGAGGCGGGTCGCTTCCTCGTCCAGTTCCATTTCCATCTTGTCCACCACCTTGTCCCGGGCACGGATCTCGTCGGCGGCATGACCGTCGCCATCAATCAGGGCGTTGACCGCGTCCAGGGTCTGCTGTTCCACCAGGCCACCCATCTTGAGAAAGTCATTTTTCAGGCTGGACAGGTCATCGTTGAACTGATGGGAAATATGATCCCCATACATGTCATCTTTTCTGTTAGGCATAGCTTGCGTGCTCCTTTGAATCCTGACCTGAATCAACCGAAACGCCCGGTAATATAGGATTCGGTGAGTTCGTGCTCCGGCGCCGTGAATACCTTATTGGTTTCATTCACTTCAACCAGGTGCCCCAGATGGAAATAGGCGGTGCGGTGGGAAACCCGGGCCGCCTGCTGCATGGAGTGGGTCACGATGACGATAGTATAGCTCTCGGACATCTCCGCGATCAGCTCCTCCACCTTTGCAGTGGCAATGGGGTCCAGGGCCGAGCAGGGCTCGTCCATGAGGATGACTTCCGGGCTGACGGCGATCGCCCGTGCAATACACAGGCGCTGCTGCTGACCACCAGACATGCCGGTAGCAGTGGCATCCAACCGGTCTTTCACCTCGTCCCACAGGCCAGCCTTGCGCAGACTGTGCTCGACAATCTCGTCCAGGTCTGACTTGCGGTTGGCCAGCCCGTGGATACGGGGGCCGTAAGCAACGTTCTCGTAGATGGACTTGGGGAAGGGATTGGGCTTCTGGAACACCATACCCACCCTGGCCCGCAGCTCCACCACATCCCGGCGGGGGTCATAGATATTCTCGCCATCCAGCATCAGCGAGCCCTTCACCCGGCAACTGTCGATACTGTCATTCATGCGATTCAGGCAGCGCAGGAAGGTGGACTTGCCGCAGCCGGAGGGACCAATAAAGGCAATCACCTCGTTGCGTGCAATGTCCAGGCTGATATTGCGGATAGCCCGGGTGTCTCCGTAAGAGACCTCCACATTGCGCAGGGCAAACTTGGCGTCTTCACTGAAAGGCGTGCCAACGGTTTTGCCTTCCTCAATTTCTACCGTTTCCTGACGCTTTTCTTCAACCGGGTCCCTGACCGGAATGATGGTATCTTCAGGCACGCCGGCCTCCCCGGTAATTGTGGAATTCATGCTGTTCATAACGTCTCCTACCACCGGCGCTCAAGGCGCTTGCGCAGCCAGATAGCCAGTGCGTTCATGCTGATCATGAAGGTCAGAAGGACCATGATGCCCGCTGATGCCAGTTCGATAAAACCCTGTTCGGCGCTGCTTGCCCACAGATAGATCTGGACCGGGAGTACGGTAGCGGCGTCGAAGAAGCCGTCTGGCACATCGACGATAAAGGCCACCATCCCGATCAGCAGCAGCGGCGCGGTTTCTCCCAGTGCCTGGGCCATACCGATGATGGAGCCGGTCAGCATGCCAGGCATGGCCAGTGGCACCACATGGTGCAACACCACCTGCATCTTGGAGGCGCCAATGCCCTCGGCCGCTTCCCGGATCGAAGGCGGCACACTCTTGATGGCCGCCCGGCTGGAGATGATGATGGTGGGCACGGTCATCAGCGCCAGCACCAGGCCACCTACCACGGGCACTGACCGGGGCAGGCCGAACAGTCCGATAAAGACCGCCAGACCCAGCAGGCCAAAGATGATGGATGGCACGGCAGCCAGGTTATTGATATTCACCTCGATAAAGTCGGTGAGCCGGTTCTGGGGCGCAAACTCCTCCAGGTAGACCGCCGCTGCCACCCCGACCGGGAAAGAGATCGCAAGCGTAACCAGCATGGTCAGCAGCGAACCCACAATCGCGCTGAGAATCCCCGCGTTGGCCGGTTCCCGTGAATCGCCCTTGCTGAACAGGACGTCATTGAACCCGGTCTCGATCACACCCTTGTCCACCAACTCGTCGACCCATTGCTGCTGTCGCTCGGACAGCCGCACGGTGTACCGGGGGTTATCGGCATGTTTGACGTATACCGAAACCGTATCGTGGGCGAGGAACTCCATGGTCTGGGTAGTACCCAGCAGGTCAGGATTTTCTTTCAGCAGATCTCTGATATCACTGGCGCCATAGCTGCCAACCAGTCGGGCAAGTTCCCGGTTTGCGGCGCTGCCTTCCACATCCGGGAAATGCTTCTTCAGCGCCCCGATAATAGGCGCCATGAAATCAGCCATGGCCCGCTCATCCGGATCGGTCGGATCCTCCAGATACATGGTGTCGCCATCCAGTTCCACTTCGAGGGTGACCGTCGTTTTCAGGAAACCGGTATGCCCCTTGTTGATAATGTCGGCAAACAGGATGAACAGCGACAGCAGGGCCACGGCAATGGCTGCAATGCCATACATCCGGAAGCGGCGCTCCTTGCGATAGCGGCGCTTGAGTGACTGGCGGACGATGTCCACCTGGGACGATGAGTTACTCATACTGCTCCCTATATTTCCGCACGATTTTCAGGGCAATCACATTCAGGGCCAGGGTGACGATGAACAACAGCATGCCCAGGGCAAAGGCCGACAGGGTCTTGGCGCTGTCAAACTCCTGGTCACCCACCAGCAGCGTGGCAATCTGAACGGTTACCGTGGTGACCGAATCCAGTGGATTGGCAGTAAGGTTTGCCGCCAGACCCGCCGCCATGACCACGATCATGGTCTCGCCGATAGCGCGGGACGCCGCAAGCAGAATACCGCCCATGATGCCCGGCAGCGCCGCCGGGAAAATCACCTTCTTCATGGTCTCCGACTGTGTGGCCCCCAGGGCCAGGGAGCCATCCCGCAGACTCTGGGGCACGGCATTGATGACATCGTCAGACAGGGACGAAACGAACGGAATGATCATGATGCCCATGACCAGGCCAGCGGCGAGCGCACTCTGGGAGGACGCTTCCAGGCCAATAGCCTCCGCCAGGTCACGGATAAACGGCGCCACCGTCAGCGCGGCGAAAAAGCCATACACCACAGTGGGAATACCGGCCAGTAGTTCCAGCAACGGCTTGATCGTGGAACGGACTTTCTTGCCGGCATACTCGGACAGGTAAATAGCAGACAGAAGCCCGGTGGGAACCGCTACCAGCAGGGCGATGGCGGATATCAGCAGGGTGCCGGTGAACAGGGGGATAACCCCGAAGGCGCCATCAGCGCCCACCTGGTCCGCGCGCAGGGCGGTCTGGGGACTCCAGCTGGTTCCGAACAGGAATTCGGTAATGGGTACCCGCCCGAAGAAACGCACAGTTTCCAGTATCACCGAGAACACAATGCCCAGGGTCGTCAGTACCGCGAGTGCCGCACAGACGAAGAAAATCCGCCGCAGTGTCGTCTCCACACTGGTACGCGCATTGACCTGGGGCGCTACCCGGAACCAGGCAAAGGCAGCACCGAGCACGGTAATCAGGATCACCAGTACGGCCATGAACAGCTTGCTCTGTTCACGCAGGGTCTCCAGCAGGGCCGCAGCCTTGACGATAGGCTCCGGGGCAAGATCCGGGTTGAGGCTTCCTGAGGCTACGTTGCTGATCTGGGAGAGCAGCAGGCTGGCCTTGCCCGGTGAGTCAGGCCACATCTCCGGCGGCAGCGAAGCCATCACGATGCCCTGAATGATCTTGCCTTCGAAACCGGCCCACAGGGCCAGCACGATCAGCCCCGGAATCGCGCTCCACAGCGCGGCGCGTGCAGCGTAATGGGTTGGCAGCGCTTTCAGGTGGCGGACTCCGCCAAGGGGCGCTGCGACGGCTCTGGAACGCTGGAAGGCCAACCAGTAGGCCACGGCTGCCAGAATCAGTACCAGAGGAAATAGATTTGCCGTCTGCATATCAGTCTCTGAGTTGATGACGCGTTTGATAACGCAGGCGTTGACGCCTGTCTGTTTTTACGGGCTTGTTCAGATGCAACAAAAGGAACGCGGACACCTGGCCCGCGCTCCTTCCTGTTCGATGATCTTCCGTGATCAAGACTGGTCAGCGACGCTTACAGCTCGTTACCAGTCATCGGCTCCAGATCCTTGGCGCGCTTGGCGATCTTCATGCGATCTTCACGCGGGTTCGGGATCAGGCCTACATCCACCAGGTAACCGTTGTCACCCCAGGTACCTTCACTGGTGAATTCTGCCACGTACTCCTGAATACCCGGCACCACACCGACGTGGGCCTGCTTGATATAGAAGTACAGGGAGCGGGCCACCGGATACTCTTCCGCAGAAATGGATTCCGGAGTCGGCTCCACACCGCCGATAGTGGCGGCCTGGATCTGGCCGGAGTTCTCCATCAGGAAGCTGTAACCGAAGATACCCAGGGTATCCGCGTCACGGCTCAGACGCTGAACGATCAGGTTGTCGTTTTCACCTGCCTCAACGAAGGGACCGTCTTCACGCATGCTGTGACAGACAGACTTCATGTCGCTCTTGGCCATGGACTTGATGAAATCGAACTGCTTACAGCCACCTTCCATTGCGATCTCAACGAAGGCGTCACGGGTACCGGAAGTCGGGGGCGGTCCCATTACACTGATTTCCATGTCCGGCAGGCTGGAGTCAATATCACTCCACTTTTCGTAAGGGTTGGCCACCAGCTCGTCGCCGCCATCCGGGTTCGGCACTTCCTTGGCCAGGGCCAGGAAGATCTGCTCCAGGGAGAGATCCATTTTCTCGGCATCCTTGGAGTTGGCGATGACAATGCCATCGGCACCGATACGCACCTCAGTGATTTTCTCAACACCGTTCTGCTGACACATATCGAACTCGGACTTCTTCATGCGGCGTGAAGCGTTGGTGATATCCGGGTGCTCGGTGCCCACACCTTCACAGAACAGCTTCAGGCCGCCGCCGGAACCGGTGGATTCCAGTTTCGGGGTCGGGAAATCGGTGTTACGACCAAAACGCTCGGCAACCACGGTGGCGAACGGGTATACGGTGGACGAACCGACAATGCTGATGGTGTCCCGGGCCATGGCCGGGGTGGATACGGCTGCAATGCTGCCCGCCAGGGCGACGCTTGCCAGTGCTGTTTTCAGTTTCATCACGTTGAGTCTCCATCGGTTTATTGGCTTCGGGTTATCCGATGGTTGGGAGATTACGGACAGTCTATGACAACTTTGTTACACCCGCAGAAATAATTTCCACTTAATCTGTCGATTTCACTTGCACGCGTAGGTGTGATGAATACCATGCTCAGCAAATAACAACTCAGGTAGC
The DNA here is from genome assembly GCF_041690615.1 of Marinobacter sp. GTDB lineage: Bacteria > Pseudomonadota > Gammaproteobacteria > Pseudomonadales > Oleiphilaceae > Marinobacter. Next base: position 36,007 of record NZ_JAWLGY010000001.1, on the reverse strand, counting down.
ACTCAATGACTGACTATGACGACGACAGGCCAACCCCCCGCGGCGAGCTGATGATCCAGCTGGTTCCCCTGCCCGCCGATACCAATGCCAATGGCGACGTTTACGCCGGCTGGCTGGTACAGCAAATGGACACTGCCGCCGGAACCCTGGCTGGCCGCATTTCCCAGGGCCGCAATGCCACCGTGGCCATGGACCGGATGGAATTTCTCTCCCCCCTGCGCATCGGCGCCCAGGTGGGCTGTTACTGCGAACTGGTGGATATCGGCCGCAGTTCCATGAAAATCCACGTGGAAGTGTGGACCCGTGACCGCAACAACAAGCCACCCCGCAAGGTGACCGAGGGACTGTTTGTCTACGTGGCCATTGATGAACACGGCCGCATCCGCGAAGTACCGGAGCAATAACCGCCAACCCCGGTTCCCGACGTGCTGACAAGAAGGCACCGGGGCCGGGCCATTACCTTCCTCAGTGTCTCGTTTTTCTTATAAATGTAAGACCTGTAGCCACCCTGCCCGGCTGTCATAAAAACATCATCCGATTTCTATAGGTTTGGATCTGCATTCTCCGAAACCAGAAGGATATCTGTGATGAAAAAGCTCAAGCTGCTGGCCTGTATCTCCCTGCTGCTGCCTGTCGCAGCCACTGCCGAATTCAAGCTGGATGACCGTTACCAGGACAAGGATGGCGACCTGATTGCCGACATCCCCACCGATGCCTCAAAGCAGGTGGATCCCTCTACCCTGATCTTCGCCTACACTCCGGTAGAAGACCCGGCGGTTTACCGGGAAGTCTGGTCCGAGTTCCTGGATCACCTGGCCGATACCACCGGCAAGAAAGTGCAGTTCTTCCCGGTTCAGTCCAATGCCGCCCAGATTGAGGCCATGCGGGCCGGTCGCCTGCACATTGCCGGCTTCAACACCGGCTCCAACCCGCTGGCCGTGGCTTGCGCCGGATTCCGTCCATTCACCATGATGGCGGGAGCAGACGGCTCGTTCGGTTATGAGATGGAAATCATCACCTATCCCGATTCCGGTATAGAGGATGTGGAAGACATCCGTGGCAAGGAGATGGCCTTCACCTCCCAGACGTCCAACTCCGGCTTCAAGGCGCCGTCTGCCATCCTCAAGGCCGACTACAACATGGTCGCCGGCGAAGACTTCGAGCCGGTATTCTCCGGCAAGCATGATAACTCCATCCTGGGCGTTGCCAACCAGGACTACCCCGCTGCGGCCATCGCCAACTCGGTGCTTAACCGTATGCTGAGCCGGGATGTGGTCAGCGAGGACCAGATTGTTTCCCTCTATAAATCCCAGACCTTCCCCACCACCGGTTACGGCATTGCCCATAACCTGAAGCCGGAACTCCAGGAAGCGATCCAGGAAGCCTTCTTCTCCTTCGAGTGGGAAGGTACAGCGCTGGAGGAGGAATTCTCCAAGTCCGGTGAGGCGCAGTTCGTGCCGATTACCTTCCAGGAGCACTGGGAAGTTATCCGCAAGATCGACGACGCCAACGGCGTTGTATATAACTGCCAATAAGCGGTGAAAAGTCTACGTGCTTGAACTCAGCAATCTCTCCAAGACTTACCCCACCGGGGACGCAGCCCTGCGCCAGGTCAGCTTCGAGGTACCGGCTGGCCAGGTGGTGGGGCTGATCGGCCCCTCGGGCGCAGGCAAGTCCACCCTGATCCGGTGCATCAACCGGTTGGTGGAGCCATCCGGCGGACAGATCATCCTGTCCGGCACCAACCTGGTGACACTGCGGGGCAATGCCCTGCGTCGCGCCCGGCGCCGGATCGGGATGATCTTCCAGGAATACGCCCTGGTGGAACGCCTCACGGTGATGGAAAACGTACTGTCCGGCCGGCTCGGTTACGTGCCGGCCTGGCGGTCGTTTCTGCGCCGTTATTCCCGTGAAGACGTGGCAAAGGCTTTCTCACTGCTGGAACAGGTGGGACTGTCGGACCATTTCAACAAACGGGCGGATGCCCTCTCCGGGGGCCAGCGCCAACGGGTAGGCATTACCCGCGCGCTGGAACAGGACCCGGAACTGCTGCTGGTGGACGAGCCCACGGCTTCCCTGGACCCCAAGACCTCCCGCCAGATCATGCGCCTGATTGGCAATGCCTGTCGGGAACGCAACCTTCCGGCGATCATCAACATCCACGACGTGTTGCTGGCCCAGCAGTTCACTGACCGGATCATCGGCCTTAAAGCAGGCGAAGTGGTGTTCGATGACAAGCCCGAAGCCCTGACCGACCAGGTTCTTACCCGCATCTATGGGGATGAGGACTGGACACAGATGCGGGGCGAGGACAGTCGCCACGAGGAACCCCAGACACCCGCTGTCGATCTGGCAGAGGGGGTATAATTGATGGCGCACAGCTACCCCACCCGCTGGAAACGGCCGCCGGTGCTGCTGACCAATCCCTTTTGGCGCCGGGCGATCTACACCGGCGCCCTCGTCTACCTGGTACTGGCACTGCAAAGCGTGGAGATTGACTGGCAGCGGGTATGGCTGGGGCTGGACCGGGGTTGGAAATTCGTCGAGGGTTTCCTGCTGCCAGACTTCACCACCCGCTGGCGGGATATCCGCGAGGGGCTGGTGGAAAGCCTGACCATGACGGTGACCTCCACGGTTGCCGGCATCCTGGTTTCAGTACCGATTGGCATCGGCGCCGCCCGCAACCTGGCACCTGCCCCTGTTTACCTGCTGTGCCGGGGTATTATTACCCTGTCTCGTTCGTTCCAGGAGGTGATCATTGCCATCCTGCTGGTGGCCATGTTCGGCTTCGGTCCCTTCGCCGGTTTCCTGACCCTGGCATTCGCTACCATCGGCTTCCTGTCGAAATTACTGGCGGAAGATATAGAAGAGTGCGATCACAGCCAGCTGGAAGCCATCCGCGCTACCGGCGCCGGCTGGTGGCAGGTGGTGAACTACGCGGTACAGCCCCAGGTAATGCCGCGACTGGTGGGTCTGTCGCTGTATCGCCTGGATATCAACTTCCGGGAATCCGCAGTCATTGGCATCGTCGGAGCTGGCGGTATCGGTGCCACCCTGAATACCGCCATCGACCGGTACGAGTATGACTCCGCCGGTGCCATCCTGATCATCATTATCGCCATCGTGCTGGTGGTGGAATACAGTTCATCCTACATCCGCAGGTGGGTTCAGTGATCGCGACCACTCAGAAACCCGTGTGGCATTACCGTACCCAGAAACAGACACTGCTGCGGTGGCTGGGCTGGTTCGCGCTGGTGGCGCTGACGGTGTTCAGCTGGCAGCTGATGAACGAGAACACCATCTGGGCCTTTGTCAGTGACGCGCCGGACCAGGCCGCTGATATCGGCGAGCGCATGTTCCCGCCGGCCTGGGGTTACACAGGCCAGCTCTGGGGACCCCTTTGGGACACCATCAATATCGCGACCCTGGGCACTCTGCTGGGCGTTCTGTTTGCCGTGCCCGTGGCGTTCCTGGCGGCCAGCAACACCACGCCCAGCACCCGCTTTGTGCGCCCGCTGGCTTTGCTCATCATCGTGGCGTCCCGGTCCATCAACTCCCTGATCTGGGCATTGCTGCTGGTGGCCATTATCGGCCCCGGGCTTCTTTCCGGCATTATCGCCATTGGCCTGCGCTCCATCGGATTCGTCGCCAAGTTGCTCTATGAGGCCATCGAGGAGATTGATACCAGCCAGGTGGAGGCCGTGCGCGCCACCGGCGCCAGCGGTGCCCAGGTAATCGACTATGCCATCGTGCCGCAGATTCTACCGGCGTTCTGGGGTATCAGCGTATTCCGCTGGGACATCAACATTCGCGAATCCACCATCCTGGGGCTGGTGGGCGCCGGGGGCCTGGGCATACAGCTCAATGCCTCACTGGCTACCCTGGCGTGGAACCAGGTGGCGATGATCTTCGTGGTGATCCTGGCCACGGTCGTGGTGTCGGAATGGGTTTCCGCGAAGGTGCGACAGGCGGTAATCTGACCCAATGGAAGACACACACCCGACCGCCTTCGCCGGGGTAACCCCTGACCCGGCCTGGGCCTTTGACCAGTACCAGCGCCTGCGGGACCAGCTTCCCCGGGCCGATCGCAAGCCCGGCACCACCCAGGCACTGTTATCACTGGAACCGCTACAGGACCGGTTCGACGCCTTTGTGTTCGATGCCTTCGGCGTACTGAACACTGGCATGGCGGTTATCCCCGGCGCCGTAGCGCGCCTCGCCCGCTTGCAGGCCGCTGGCAAACCGGTACTGGTACTCTCCAACGCCGCCACTGCCAGTCAGGCGGCGCTGACTGACAAGTATCGGGCAATGGGCTTCGACCTGACGGAAAACCAGATCATTTCCAGCCGCTGGTTGCTAGAAGATTCCCTTGGCCGAGAGCCACGGGATGGACTCTGGGGCGTGATCGCACCGGCGGCGTCTGACAGCCAGACCCTGCCCGGCATTCGCCAGCACCCCGTTCGGCCGGGTATCACTGACGACGAACTGGATGCCTGCGACGGCTTTATCTTTCTGAGCAGTGAAGACTGGAACGAGGTATTGCAGGAAAAGCTTACGGCCAGCCTGGAGCGACACCCCCGCCCCCTGGAAGTGGCCAATCCGGACCTGGTGGCTCCCCGGGGCGATTGCCTGACCCTGGAACCGGGCTTCTTCGCCCATAAACTGCGGGAAGACACCGGCATCAGCCCACGGTTCTTCGGCAAGCCCTACGGCCCGGCATTCCAGGCTGCCCTGGAGCGCCTTAAAGGGATTCCCGCTCACCGGGTGCTGATGGTCGGGGACACCCTGCACACTGACATCCTTGGCGCCCGGGCCACCGGCATGGCAAGTTTGCTGGTGAGCAGCCACGGCTCGTTGGCAGGCATGAACCTGGACAGCTGCATCCGCCAGTCCGGTATTACACCGGACTTCGTCACACCCTCAATCTGAACCAGCGACAACCCTTGTCTGGTAACGTCCGCGGCTCGGCTGCAAAGGCTGCCAGACGGCTCCCATGAGCCGCCTGGTCAATCCGGCTTCAACGCTGATTTCTCCTTGACCTGCCACTCATCCGGGTAAAGCAGGACTTCGATACGACGGTTCATGCGTCGGCTGGCGGCATCGGTTTCCTCAACCAGCGGGCGGGTATTGGCGTAGCCGACCGCCTGCATGCGTTCAGCGGCGATGCCCGTTTCCCGGAGCACCCTTACCGCCGAGGCCGCCCGGGAGGCGGACAGTTCCCAGTTCGTGGGGTAGCGATACTGGAGCCTTGGGGAAATGGAGCGGCTGTCACTGTGACCCTGGACACTGATCGTGTGATCGGGAAAGCTTTCAAGGGCGTTGGCCAGAAGTTGCAGGGTTTGGCGCCCGGACTCACCGATGCGGGCGGAGCCGGAATCAAACACGATATTTTCCGGTAACTTGATGACAGTGGTGCCGTCTTCCAGGCGTGACACCAGGGTCTGCTTTTCGTTGCTCAACGCCTGCAGGCGGGTCTGAAGATCGTTCATGGCAGACTGTTCACGCTGCAGCCGGGCTTCCAGCTCTGCTATGGTCTCGCTGGCGCTGCGGCTCCGGGCCTGTTGCAGGGCAAGCTGTTCCCGTGCCTGACGGTATTGTTCAGCGACCGACTGGCGCTCAGCGGAGGCCTCATCCAGTGCCGCTTTCCGTTGCTCTACCTGGTCCCGGGCCTGTTCAAGTTCGGCTCGGGCGGTTTCCAGGTCATCCTCAAGTTCGTTCGCCTGCACCCGGGCCCTGGCCTGTTCTTCCCTGGCGGTCGCCAGTGAGGCTTCCAGATCCTGGCGACGGGCCGTCAACCCGGCAACCTCCGCTTGGCTTTGGGCCAGCTGGTCGTTGAGCTCGTCGATCTGTTGCCGGGCGTCAGTCAGGTTTCGTTGCGAGTCATTCAGCTGCGCTTCCAGCCGATCGGCGCTGGTGTTTCGCTGTTCAAGGCGCTCCCGGGCCCTGAGCAACTGCTGACGCAGGCGTTCCTGTTCACTTGCCTGCGTGTTGAGCAGTGCCTGGAGCCTGTCCCGCTCAGCCTGAACGCCGATTAGCGCCTCCTGCCGCTGGCTTGCCTCGGCAAGCGTTTCCTCATGGGTGCGGGTCAGCTGTGACAGCTCCTTGTCCAGGGACCAGTAAAAGTAGACCCCGGCCACTATGACAAGTACCAGAACCGCTGCTAACGTCGTGGAAACCCAGCTTCGTTGCGCCATGCCATTTCCTCTCGGTTACGGAGTATTAACCATAATTCATATTGACAAGTTGATCGAGTCACGTCAGCAATCGTCTGACAAAGTGGTTAAGATTTCTTGAAGATTCATTGCCATGGCTCATTTCGGCCCGTTGATACGGCCGCGCCCACCGCTGACCGAATGGCAAGATCCAATCAACTTGAGTCGCCACGTTTTTCCTGAGGATAAAAGACATGAAACAACAAGAACTGGAAAGGTTCCGAAAACTTCTGGAGGAACTCCGCGAGGATCTGCTCTCAACCAGTGCCGTCCGTGATGAAACCAGCAGCACCGTCCACCTGGACCAGCAGAGCGTCGGGCGCCTTTCGCGTATGGATGCACTGCAGAGTCAGGCCCTGGCAAAGGCGGGCAAGGAGCGGGCGAACCGACAGTTACTGATGATCGAAACCGCGCTGAAACGAATTGAAAATGACGAGTTCGGCGAGTGCATGGAGTGCGGAGAGCCCATCAACCCGAAGCGACTGGAAATTGACCCGACCACCCTGTATTGCATCGACTGCGCTCACTAGCCGCCATCATTTTCCGGTCACTTATTTCAGTTTTACTTTTGTAGGTATTGGGCCTGGCCTGAGCGCAGCCTCAACTTGCCCACGAGGCGGGGGGAGATCACCCGGGGGGCAGTCAGTCACCCGTTGCCGGCCACTACCACAGGACGCCTTTGTGGCAGCATCAGCGACAACAACGACGCCATAGCCACCAGGGCGGCCGAGATCCACAGGCAGGCTTCCAGCCCCCAGGCCTGGTAGACCCAGCCTGACAGCACGGTGCCCAGCAAGCGCCCGGCGGCGTTGGACATGTAATAGAAGCCCACATCCAGTGACACCCCGTCACCCCGGGCGTAACTGACAATCAGGTAGCTGTGCAGGGATGAGTTGATGGCGAACAGCACGCCGAACAACAGCAGCCCGCCGACCACCACAACTTGCGCTGACCAACCCACCATCAGCGCAGCCGCAATGCCCGCCGGAATCAGCGCCAGCAATGCAGCCCAGGCAACGGCCCCGGACTTGCCATCCGAATGGCCGGTTATCCTTGGCGCGATAGTCTGGATAAAGCCATAGCCAATGATCCAACTGGCCATAAAGCCACCCACCTGCCAGTGGTCCCAGCCAAACACCGTGGCCATGTACACCGGCAACGCCACCACAAACCACACATCCCGGGCCCCGAACAGGAACATGCGCGCCGCCGACAGCACGTTGATGGCCCGGCTCTTGGACAGGATTTCACTGAACTTCGGCTTGGCCGTGCTCTTGCCCAGGTCCTGCCCCAGCAGGAACAGGCTGGCCAGCCAGACCAGCCCCAGGGCCACCGCCATAAGGATGACCGCCCCCTTGAAGCCGGCAGTCATCAGCAGTACGCCGCCCAGGAAAAAGCCCACCCCCTTGAGGGTGTTCTTGGAACCGGTGAGAATCGCCACCCACTTGTACAGGGTGCCCTGCTGCTCATCCGGCACCAGCAGCTTGATGCCGCTCTTGGCGGACATCTTGTTCAGGTCCTTTGCGATTCCCGACAGAGCCTGGGCCGCCATTACCCAGGGCACCGTGAGTATGGCGGCAGGTACCGCCAGCATGGCCAGTGCCACAATCTGCAGGAACAGGCCGATGTTCATGGTGCGGTTCAGACCCCAGCGAGCGCCCAGATAACCGCCCACCAGGTTGGTCACCACCCCGAAGAACTCGTAGAAGATGAACAGCAGTGCAATTTCCAGGGGCGAGTAACCCAGCTGGTGGAAATGCAGCACCACCAGCATCCGCAGGGCCCCGTCCGTCAGGGTAAAGGCCCAGTAATTGCCGGTGATCACCAGGTACTGGCGGATGGCAGCGGTCATATCAGGCAGAGCCTACCTTGCGGGCCAGCTCGACGGTGCGGTTGGCATAGCCCCACTCGTTGTCATACCAGGCGTAGATTTTCACCTGGGTGTCATTGACCACCAGGGTGGACAGGGCGTCGACAATGGACGAGCGTGGATCGGTCTTGTAGTCGATGGATACCAGCGGGCGCTCCTCATAGCCCAGAATGTCTTTGAGCTCGCCTTCTGCAGCTTCCTTCAACAGCTGGTTCACGGTATCCCGATCCGTTGCCTGCTCCACCTCGAACACGCAATCGGTCAGTGAGGCGTTGGTCAGGGGAATCCGCACGGCATGGCCATCCAGCCGTCCCTTCAGTTCCGGGAAGATCTCGATGATGGCGGTGGCGGAACCCGTGCTGGTGGGAATCAGCGAACTGCCGCAGGCCCGGGCCCGGCGCAGGTCCTTGTGGGGTGCATCCAGAATGGTCTGGGTGTTGGTGAGGCTGTGGATGGTGGTGATGGAGCCGTGTTTGATGCCCAGTTTCTCGTGGATCACCTTCACCACCGGCGCCAGGCAGTTGGTGGTGCAGGAGGCAGCGGTAACAATCCGGTCGTTGGCCGGGTCGAAAATGTGCTCGTTCACGCCCATGACGATGTTCTTCGCGCCAGCTTCCTTCACCGGCGCTGTGACCACCACACGCTTTACGCCCTGATCCAGGTAACCCTGCAAGACCTCCACGGTCTTGTTTACGCCACTGGCCTCGATCATCAGGTCACAGCCTGACCAGTCGGTGTCGCCGATGGCCTTGTTGCGGGTCACCCGGATGCGCTGGTCCGCAATGACCATATCCCTGCCGTCGGCTTCTGCCTGTTGGCTCCAGGTACCATGCACACTGTCAAAGTTGAGCAGGTGTGCCAGGGTAGCGGCATCGGCCCCCGGGTCATTGATGGCCACGAACTCCATATCCGGCGAGCCCCACGCGGCGCGCAGGGCGAGCCGTCCGATACGGCCGAAACCGTTAATGCCTACCTTGATCTTGCTCATAATTTTCTCCTGACAGTTCCCGGATTTTGGTAAACGAATGACGCCCTCAGGGGCAGGACACTTCCGGGCGGTTCGCCATGGCTTGCAGTCGGGCCTGTGGTGTGTGAATCAGCGACTCGTTGGCACTGGCGGTCTCATCGATTACCCGCCTCAGCCATCCCGGCAACTGAGGACTCAGGTAATAATAGACCCACTGACCATGGCGTTCCGTCTCCACCAGTCCGGCATCCCGAAGCGAGGCCAGGTGACGGCTCACCTTGGGCTGAGACACATCCAGGGCTTCGGTCAGCTCACAGACGCACAGTTTCTGATCACGGATCAGTAACAGTGCTGCCAGCCGCAGCTCATCCGCCAGCGCCTTGAATACCGCCACCGGGCTGTAGTCTGTGGCTTTCAGGCCGGTTTCCTTCTGGTGTACCAGGGTAAACAGGCTGATGCGCTCCCGGAGCTCCTTCAGGGTCAGGGCGAACACCGCATGGCGGTTGCTTTGAGCCGGATCCGGGAAATCCCAGGCGATGCGCTGGGCTGGCTGGCAGATGTCACCACACTCGTTCGCCGCCTTTTCGCACAGGGTAATGACATAGTCCCAGGGCTGATCCTGCAGGCTGGACAATCGCTTGCTTCTAAGGCCCTCCGTAGGAATGCCAGCCTCTTCGAGCACCTGCAGAGCCATGGGATGGGGGCTGGCCGGCTCTGTGCCGGCACTGGCCACCTCGAACCGATCGCCTGCCATATCACGGAGCAGGGCTTCCGCCATCAGGGAACGTGCACTGTTGGCGGTACAGACAAACAGGACCCGGCGCTCCATATGATCACCCATATATTCGATTTAACAGATATCTGTTTTTATGCATAATAGACATCACCTTATCCCGAGTAAAGGACATTTCTGTGACAGCTACCGATGACCTGCCCAACATCGACCCGGAACACTTCAGGACGCCTTCCAGCGGGGCCCTCTCTGACCGCACACCATCGGCCCACAAGCCCAGGATCCTGTTGCTCTACGGCTCATTGCGGGAGCGCTCCTTCAGTCGTCTGGTCGCGGAAGAGGCCGCCCGCCTGCTGGAAGCCATGGGCGCCGAACCCCGGATCTTCAATCCCCGCGGGCTGCCCCTGGCGGATGCCGAGGATGCCTCACATCCCAAGGTGCAGGAACTCCGGAAGCTGGCGGAATGGTCGGAAGGCATGGTGTGGTGTTCGCCGGAGCGCCACGGTGCCATGACCGGTATCATGAAAACCCAGATTGACTGGATTCCGCTGTCTATCGGCGGCATGCGCCCCACCCAGGGCAAGACCCTGGCGGTGATGCAGGTGTGCGGCGGCTCCCAGTCGTTCAATGCGGTGAACCAGTTGCGGGTGCTGGGGCGCTGGATGCGCATGATCACCATCCCCAACCAGTCGTCGGTGCCGAAGGCCTTTACCGAGTTTGATGACAACAACCGAATGCTGCCTTCGCCGTTCTACAACCGTATCGTGGATGTGATGGAGGAGCTGGTGAAATTCACGCTGCTGACCCGGGATTGCAGTGACTATCTCACCGACCGCTACTCCGAGCGGGTGGAAAGTGCCGAGGAAGTCTCGAAACGTGTCAACCAACGGTCCATGTGAGGGGACACCATGAGCAACAAGGCAGATGTCGCCATCGCCGATGAAACCGGCGAGGGTATGGGGTTGTTCGGACGTTACCTGTCGGTATGGGTAGCGCTGGCCATTGTCGCTGGCGTGGCCCTCGGCCAGCTGGCGCCGGCGGTACCGGAGACGCTCTCCCGATTCGAATACGCCCAGGTATCCATTCCCATCGCCATCCTGATCTGGGCAATGATCTTTCCGATGATGGCCCAGATCGATTTCAGTGCCGTTGTGGGGGTACGCAAGGAGCCCAAAGGCCTGGCCATCACCACCACGGTCAACTGGCTGATCAAGCCTTTCACCATGTTTGCCATTGCCTGGTTCTTCCTGATGGTGGTGTTTGAACCTCTGATCAGCCCCCAGCTGGCCAGTGAATACCTCGCCGGTGCCATCCTGCTGGGGGCCGCGCCCTGCACCGCCATGGTGTTTGTCTGGAGCTATCTCACCAGGGGCGATGCCGCCTATACCCTGGTGCAGGTGTCGCTGAACGACATCATCATGCTGTTCGCCTTTGCGCCCATTGTGGTCTTCCTGCTGGGCATCTCGGACATCCAGGTCCCCTGGGACACGGTGTTGCTGTCGGTCGTCCTGTACATCGTTATTCCGCTCACCGCTGGCTACCTGACCCGCCGCATCCTGATCGCCCGCTATGGCCAGCACTGGTACGACGAGGTGTTCCTGAAACGCATCGGCCCGGTGACGCCAGCGGCGCTGATCGTCACCCTGGTATTGCTGTTCGCCTTCCAGGGCGAGGTGATCCTGGAGAACCCCCTGCACATCGCACTGATTGCCGTGCCGCTGATCGTGCAGACATTCCTGATTTTCTTCCTGGCCTACGGCTGGGCCCGGCTGTGGAAGGTGCGACATTGCATCGCAGCACCGGGTGCCATGATCGGCGCCAGCAACTTCTTCGAACTGGCAGTCGCGGCAGCTATTGCCCTGTTTGGCCTCCAGTCCGGCGCGGCGCTCGCCACGGTGGTGGGCGTGCTGGTGGAGGTGCCACTGATGCTGGTACTGGTGCGCATTGCCAACCGGACCCGGGGGGCCTTCCCGGACTGACCCGCCCGGCATGAGGCTCCCGACCGCCCCGGCATGGCCTTTCGCTGCCGGGGCAAACCTGATCTAATTCGCTGCAGACCGAACCTGGCAACCAGAATTGCCCTGAGACGCTGCCATGACACACTCGTTGAGCATACCCGAAGCCCGCGTTCACCCTGAGCGGGAAAGCCTGTACCAGGAGCTGCACGCCAGGCCCTTTCCGATTATCGAGCACACCGGCCACATCACCCATCTGGCCCTGCTGCTGACGGAATCTGAACGTGAGGCTGACTATCGGCATCTGGTCGACCTCTGTCAGCGCTACGGGGTTCATCCACCCGACAGGGAAGCAACCAGCTTCAACCAGGCGCTGGGCGATATCCAGCTGCGCTGGGAACGCCACCTGGAATTTGTCACCTACACCTTCATGCGCGACAGGACCAGTGGTGCGCCCTTTGAGAACAGCGCCTGGGCCCTGCTGCCCCAGTCCTGGATAGCCGGGTTTCCCGGCCTGCTGGTTGCCGCGTTTCACCTCGACCTGGTTGACTCGGGTCAGGCGGACTGGAGCCGGGAGGCACTGGCGGATGCCTTCGAGGGGCACCGCCTGATCCAGGCTTCCCTAGGCCAGGGCGCCGCGACTCTGATCAGCGCATTCCGCCTGCATGGCGATGGATTCGGGCGCTTCCTGATGCACTCCGAGGGCCTTCGCCCCAGCCAGCTGGGGCGCCTGGTGCAGCGCCTTCTGGAACTGGAGACCTATCGGCTGATGGCGTTGCTCAGCACAAAGCTGGCCAGGGAGATGGCACCGGTGCTGGGGGCCATGGACACTCAGCTCGCCGACATTATCACCCGCCTGTCCCAGGAAGCGGAGCTCAACGAAGAACAGGCCCTGCTGACGGAACTGACCAGCATGGCAGCCCGCATCGAGCAGGAACGCGCACGGACGACCAGTCGTTTCGGGGCCACCCGCGCCTATTACGAGCTTGTCCAGAGCAGGCTGACCGAACTGGAGGAAGTACAGTCCGGTCGCAACTTCACCCTCCACGATTTCTTTCATCGCCGGCTGACACCTTCGGTAAACACCTGCGAAGCGGTGGCACTGCGGCTGGAGGACATTGCCCGGCGCATTGAGCGCGCCAGTGACCTGATACGAACCCGGGTAGACCTGAAACTGGAGGCCCAGAACCGCAACCTGCTCGCCTCAATGAATCGCCGTTCAAGGCTGCAGCTGCGGCTCCAGGAAACAGTGGAGGGGCTCTCCATTGCAGCGATCAGCTATTACAGCGTCAGCCTGCTGGGCTACCTGTTTGCTGCGCTGGAAAGCACCTGGCCGGCGTTCAGTGCCACTTGGGCGACGGCCGCCAGCATTCCGGTGGTGGTCGGCTCAATCTGGTGGATCACCCGCCGCATCAAACGGCTGATCATCAATGCCGAGGAACCAGGTACCCGCTGACTTCCAGAGCAGGGCGCCCGGTGCCATCAACAAGCTGACTCAGCATCAAGTGTCCCGTGCGGTTAATTCGCTGACCTACTGCGTGACGCTGGGGCCATTTGTCTGGCCGTGGCAGCATACGTTGCCGGACTCATCCAGAATCACGTTACAGCGGTGCGCAAGGGCCTCTCGCAAACGCTCTCGCGCGCGCCGGATTCTGCCCTTGGTAGCTGACAAAGACAGTCCCTGCGCCCGGGCGTAGGCCTCCTGGGACATGGGACCGAGATCGCAGGCCTGGAGAATATCGCGGTCGCTTTCTGCCAGGTACGGCAGGGTCGCACCAATGCAGGTATCCAGTTCGTCCACCGGGGCCCGCTCCGGAGCACGCTCATCAGGCAGGTGGTCCGGCACCGGCACCCAGTGCTTGCTCAGGCGATGGCGGTCCGTGAGCGCATTCCTGGTCACCCGGAACAGCCAGCCGCGGGGGTTCTCCAGCTCACAGAACGACTGCCCCTCGCGCATGGCCTTGAGGAACACATCCTGCAACAGGTCATCACTCAGGGCCGGTTCTTTAACCTGGCCAAGCAGGAAGTGACGCAATTCAGCCTGATGGTCATGCCAGGCTCGCAGTACACACTCAAAAGCCATCTCAAACATCTCTCTTCGCTCTGTACGCCGCGGCGCCCCTGGAGGACTGTCCCGCGACGCTCACTCACCCGGGTGGGGAATGCCTTGATTCCCCAACACTATGAACGCCGGAAAGAAAAATAAACATCCGGAATTTCACAGGTATCCTTTTGCAGCGTCGTTCGTCTTCAAGGGTGTCGATTAACAAACACAGGCTTTCAGGGCGATGCTTGATTTTTTCACCTACTTTGCCAACTGGCTGGCGTACACCGTTTTCGGACTCGATCCGGCTACCAGACTCGGCACATCGATCCATTTTTTCATTGAGGACACCACCAAGATCCTGTTCCTGCTGGTGGTGATGATCTATGTCATTGCCCTGGCTCGGGCCGCGCTGGACCTTGAGCGCGTGCGCGCCTACATCCAGGGCAAGCACCGGTTTGCCGGCTATCTGTTCGGCTCCGGGTTTGGCGCCATCACGCCGTTCTGCTCCTGCTCCAGCATTCCCCTGTTTCTGGGCTTTACCAGCGCCGGGATCCCCCTGGGCATCACCATGGCGTTCCTGTTTACCTCGCCCATAATAAACGAAGTGGCGGTGATCATGCTCTGGAGCCTGCTGGGTTGGAAGTTCACCCTGGCCTACGTGGTCATTGGCATGGCCGTGGGCATTTTTGGCGGCATGATACTGGACACGCTCAAAGCTGAACGCTGGCTCAAGGACTTTGCTGCCAAAGCCTATCAGAAAGCCGCCGGGGCACCCCGTCATCCCGGCGAGGCTGAAGTGCCACAGGCCCGGAAGATGACGTTCGCCGAACGCCATCAGTTCGCGAAGGACGAGCTGAAGGAAATCGTCGGACGCATCTGGAAATGGGTACTGATCGGCGTCGGCCTGGGCGCGGCCCTGCACGGCTTCGTCCCGGATGGCTGGTTTGCTGAAAACCTCGGCTCGGGCCAGTGGTGGAGTGTACCTGTCGCGGCGTTTGCTGGCCTGCCGCTGTACTCGAACGCCACCGGCGTTATCCCGGTCATGGAAAGCCTGATCATGAAGGGCCTGCCGGTGGGCACCACCCTGGCCTTCTGCATGAGCACCGTGGCCGCCAGCTTTCCGGAATTCATCATGCTCAAGCAGGTGATGACCTTCCGCCTGCTGGGGCTGATTTTCGTCATCCTGCTGGCCAACTTCATGGTGGTCGGCTGGGTCATCAATGCCATCGGACCCTGGCTTTTCGCCGGACTCTGAGGGCAGTTTCCGTGTCATTCAATATCAGGAGATATGTCCATGAAGACTTTCGAAGTACTTGGGACCGGCTGCAAAAAATGCCAAACCACCGCTGAGAGCATTGAGCGGGTGGCCAGTGAACTGGGGCAGACCGTGACAGTGGAGAAAGTCACCGACCCGGCAAAAATCATGGAGTACCAGGTGATGTCCACCCCGGCGGTGGCGATAAATGGAGAGGTGATTCACAGCGGCTCTGTCCCCGACCACGAGAAAATTGTCGGCTGGCTGAAACCATAAACCGGCAGGACGCGGGGCAGGTTTCCCGCGTAAGATAGCGGGTGCACTAAACTGTAGTCAGAGTCACCCGCTTACCCGGAGTATGCCTATGCTGAGGTTTTTCAGGATTGTCGACGGTCTTATCAGGGAAATCGATAACCGGGAAGAGGATAACGAAGACCGGTTACGACAAGCAGACTGGATCGACGCCTGTGAACCTGACGACGATGAACGGCAGATTCTCCAGCGCCTGTTGAAAACGGATATTCCGGAGTTTGACGACGTGGAGGAAATCGAGGCGTCGGCCCGCTACTTCGTGGATCAGGCCGGGGTACATGTTCACTCCATGTTTCTTAACCTGACCGAAGGGCGTCATAACACGGTATCCGTGGCATTCATCCTGCAGAAAAGCCGCCTGATCACCATCCGCGAGACGGAACTGGCCGACTTCCGGCTGCTGCGCATGCGCGCCCGCCGGGGGCAGGTGGAGGCCCGCAACCCGTGCGAGATGATGGTGACCCTGCTGGAGCAGAAGGTGGAAAACCAGGCGGACGGCCTGGAGGATCTTCACCGCCAGCTGGAGGATGTCAGCTACCTGGTGCTGGAGGACGAAGAGGCGGAACTGGACGAGGCCATCGATCGCCTGGCCCGGCTGGAGGACAGCAACGGCAAGACACGGCTGTGCCTGATGGATACCCAGCGGAATATTTCCTTCCTGCTGCGGCATCTGCGTAATGAAGGCGATCTGCGGGAAACCCTGCGGGAGATCAACCGCGACATCGAAACGCTGATGTCTCATACCACCTTTTTGTTCGACAAGATCAACTTCCTGATGGACTCCACCCAGGGTTTCATCAACATTGAGCAGAACCAGATCATCAAGACCTTCTCGATTGCTGCGGTGGTTTTCCTGCCCCCGACGCTGATTGCCAGCATTTACGGTATGAACTTCGCGCATATGCCGGAGCTGGAGTGGCTACTGGGTTACCCCGGGGCGCTGGGGCTGATGGTGGCGGCGGGGATTGCGCCCTACTGGTTTTTCAAGCGCAAAGGCTGGCTTTAACCGGCCTTCGACTAACGGTATGTCCTGCACTCCCGCTCGCCCTGAGCCTGTCGAAGGGCCAACAACCGAGGCGGGAATCAGAGGGGCGGACACCACCCTTCGACAAGCTCAGGGTGAACGGTTGGGGCCATTCACGATCAGCGGTAGGGGGCATGTTGAAGAACTGATTGTCCCTGAACCCACATCGGGTACCCAGGTACGACAGTTGCTTTCTTATTAACAAGCCTCCAACGGAGCATAAGCCAGAACAAGCCACTTGGCCCCATCGTCAAAGTTCACCTGAACCCGGGTGTGGTGACCGCTCCCCTCGCTGTTCATCACAATCCCCTCACCAAATTTCGGATGACGAACCCGCTGCCCCAGGGAAAACCCGGCCTGTTCCATGGGCGCGGAATCGAACAGCCCTTCATTGGGCCGGGATACCATGGCCGGGCGGGTAACGGTGTTGCGCAGGCGCACTTCCTGGATGCAGTCCGCCGGAATTTCCCGCACGAAACGGGACAGGGCGTGGAACTTCTCCTGACCGTAGAGACGGCGTGATTCGGCGTAGGTGAGGATCAGTCGTTTCATGGCCCGGGTGATGCCCACATAGGCCAGCCGGCGCTCCTCCTCCATGCGTCCCGGTTCTTCCAGGGACATGCTGTGGGGGAACAGGCCCTCTTCCACACCCGCCAGGAAAACCAGCGGGAACTCCAGGCCCTTGGCGGAGTGCAGCGTCATCAGCTGCACGCTGTCCTCGTGGGTATCCGCCTGGGCCTCACCGGCATCGAGGGCTGCCTGGGCGATGAATTCCGCCAGCGCGTCCTCGCCGTCTTCCACCTCGAAATCCGACAGGGCGTTGACCAGCTCCTCCAGGTTCTCCACCCGGGCCTGGCCTTTTTCGCCTTTTTCGTTGGCGTGGTAATCCTTCAGCCCGCTGAGCCTGAGGGTTTCTTCCATCAGGCCCTGCAGGGAGGACTGGTCTACTTTTTCCGAGACGGTCTGGATGATCTCGATGAACTGCTGCAGTCCGGAGCGGGCCTTGCCCTTGACGGCGCCGGCGTCCAGCATGCGCTCCGAGGCCTCCCACAGGGAGATGCCCTGCTCCGTGGCGTAGGCCCTCAGGTCCGCCAGGCTCTTGGCGCCGATGCCACGGGTGGGAATGTTCACCACCCGCTCGAAGGCCGCATCATCCCGGCGGTAGTGAACCAGTCGCAGGTAGGCGATGGCGTTGCGGATTTCCTGGCGGTCGTAGAAGCGCAGCCCGCCGTAGACCCGGTAGGGAATGCCCTGTCGCATCAGGGATTCCTCCAGCACCCGCGACTGGGCGTTGGAGCGATAGAGAATGGCCGCCTCACTACGCAGGTTGCCCTCGTCCACCCAGGCGCTGATGGTGTCGGCGATGTAGTTGGCCTCGTCCATCTCGTTGAAGGCGGCATACAGGCTGATGGGCTCGCCTTCAGGGCCGTCGGTCCACAGTTCCTTGCCGAGGCGGCCCTGATTGTTGGCAATGACCGCGTTGGCGGCCTTCAGGATCAGCTGGGTGGAGCGGTAATTCTGTTCCAGCCGCACCAGGCGAGCGTTGGGGAAGTCCCGCTGGAACTGCTGGATATTCTCGATTTTCGCACCCCGCCAGCCGTAGATGGACTGATCGTCGTCACCCACCACTGTGATGGGCACCCGGTTGCTGGCGAGGATCTGCAGCCAGGCGTACTGGATGGTGTTGGTGTCCTGGAACTCGTCCACCAGGATGTGCTGGAAGCGGCGCTGGTAGTGGGCCAGTAACTCCGGCCGGTGCAGCCACAGTTCATGGGAGCGCAGCAGCAGTTCACCAAAGTCCACCAGGCCACCCTGGTTGCAGAGCTTCTCGTACTGCCGGTAAATCTGCAGCATGGTGTTGGTGAAGTGGTCCCCCGGGTTGTCCTGGATATGGTCTGCCCGCAGTCCCTCGTCCTTCTGGCTGTTGATGAACCACTGGGCCTGTTTTGGTGGCCAGCGGCTTTCGTCGATCTGCGCCTCCCGCATGACCCGCTTGATCAGGCGCAGCTGGTCGTCACTATCGAGTACCTGGAAGTTTTCCGGCAGGCCGGCATCGGCGTAGTGAGCCCGCAGCAGGCGGTGGGCAATGCCATGGAAGGTGCCGAACCACATACCCCGGGCAGGGATGTTCATCATCTGTTCGATGCGGTAGCGCATCTCCTTCGCCGCCTTGTTGGTGAAGGTGACCGCGAGGATGCCGGTGGGCGGCACACCATCCACCTGCATCAGCCAGGCCATGCGGTGGACCAGTACCCGGGTCTTGCCACTGCCGGCACCGGCGAGCACCAGCAGGTGATCGTTCTGGGCGGTTACCGCTTCGCGCTGGGCGTCATTCAGGGGGTCGATGATGGGGGAGACATCCATGGGTTCTGCCGTTCATTGCCTGGTGGAAAATGAGGCAGCAGTATATCACCCATGGGTGGGAGATTGGGTTATGGGTGGGAAGGCTGGAACCGCGACTCGTGTACCCGAGGCGCGGTTCCAGGGGTTGAGCTTAAAATCCGCGTGGAACGGACTGCGGCTCGACGAATTCGAACAGGCCTTCGATGCCGCCCTCGCGGCCGATGCCAGAGGCTTTCATGCCGCCGAAGGGGGCTTCCGGGGTGGGGCCGGTGCCGGTGTTCCAGCCGACGTGGCCGAATCGGAGGCCGCCGGCTACGCGCTGGGCGCGGTCTTCGTCAGCGGTGAAGACGTAGGAAGCCAGGCCGAATTCGGTGTCGTTGCCCATTTCGATGGCTTCGTCTTCAGTACTGAAGGACACCATGGGCACCAGCGGGCCGAAGGTTTCCTCACGGAAGCAGGCCATGTCCCGCTTGACGCCGGAGACGACGGTGGGGGGGAAGAACAGCTTGTCGCTCGGCAGGTCTTCCGGCTTCGCGCCGGCCACGAGGCTGGCGCCTTTCTGGAGGGCGTCTTCCAGGTGCTCTTTGACCTTGTTGAAGCCGGCCTTGTTGATCAGCGGACCGATATCCACGTCGCCGTTGATGCCGTCGCCTACCGTCATCTTGTTGACCCGTTCAGCCAGTTTCTGGCCGAAGGCGTCCATGACGTTCTCGTGGACGAAGATGCGGTTGGCACAAACACAGGTCTGACCGCCACCGCGGAACTTGTTGGCAATGAGGTTATCCGCCGCCTTGTCCAGGTCGGCATCGTCAAAGATGATGTACGGCGCGTTGCCGCCCAGCTCAAGGGCAAGCTTCTTGACGTGCTCCACGGTGTCCAGGATGAGCTTGCGGCCCACTTCGGTGGAGCCGGTGAAGCTGAGCATGGGTACGTCCGGGTTCTCGCACAGCTCCTTGCCGATGACGCTGGCCTTGCCCATCACCAGGTTGATCATGCCCTCCGGGAGGTCCACGTTTTCTTCAATGACCGTGAACATGGCGATCATGGTCAGCGGGGTTTCACTGGCAGGCTTGATCACGGACGGGCAACCGCCGGCGAGTGCAGCAGAGAGCTTCTTGGCGATCATGCCGATGGGGAAGTTCCACGGGGTGATCAGGCCCACCACACCGATCGGACGGTAGTGGATGGTCCAGGTGCAGTCCCGGGGCTTTTCTTCCAGGGTGTGGGAATTCAGCTCGCCAATGGTCTTGGAGAAATAGTCGAAGAACCCCGCAGCATAGTCCACCTCACCCTGGGCTTCGTTCAGGGGCTTGCCGTGTTCCAGGCACAGGATACGGCCAATCTCTTCCTTGTTGGCCTTGAGGGCATCGCGGATTCCTTCGAGCCACCGGCGGCGGGTTTCGATGGCGTAGGGTTCGGTCAGGCGGAGGGCAGACTTGCCGGCTTCGATAGCGGCCTTGACGTCTTCCGCCGGCATGGACGGTACGCTGGCAATGACTTCACCAGTGGCCGGGTTATAGACGTCGAAGGTGTTGTCGCCGATCGCCTTCCATTGACCACCGATATAGCCTTTGAGGTTTTTCAGCAGGGGTGATTCGATCATGATGGCTCCTCGTTCTGATAGACAGTCGTTTTTAGTTGTTGGAAGCTGTCCGGGTATTGACGAAATCGTCCTGGAGTGAGACTACTGATCAAGTCTCCGGACACCCAGAAGTCCGGGCAGGGTTGATAATTTATTCAACCATATTGGCTGCCTTTGTCACGTCTGTAAAGGCAAACGGCCAGAGCGGGCAACCCTGAGAGTGCCTACTATACTGGTCCGAAACGATGACCCATCAGGAGGCCGTAACATGAAAGCGTATTTCCACCCGTCACAGGACCTGCACGCCCCCAAGACGTACTTCACCCGTGGGCAGATGCGCCAGCCCCAGGAGGTGGCTGACCGGACCGGTCAGATGCTGGAAGGCCTGAAGGAACTGGGCGTGGAAGTACTGCAACCGGCGGACCAGGGCGCCGGGCCTATCTCTGACATCCATGACCTGGGCTATCTGCGCTTTCTGGAATCCGCCCACCGCCGCTGGATGGAACAGGAAGACTGGGGTGACGAGGTCATCTCGAACATTTTCGTACGGGCGCCCAACCACCTGCAGGGCATCCTGGCGGAAGCAGCCCGCTACCAGGCAGACGGCAGTTCACCCATTGGCCCCAAAACCTGGGAGGCTGCCTACTGGTCGGCCCAGTCTGCCCTGGGCGCAGCCGACGCCATCAAGGCCGGCGACCGGGTAGCCTATGCGGTATGCCGCCCGCCCGGCCACCATGCCCGTCGCGATGCGGCCGGCGGCTTCTGTTACCTGAACAATGCCGCCATTGCGGCCCAGCACCTGCAGGACCGGTTTGCCCGCGTCGCTATCCTGGATACCGACATGCACCATGGCCAGGGGATCCAGGAGATTTTCTACGACCGCAGCGACATGCTTTACGTATCCATCCACGGAGACCCCACCAACTTCTATCCGGTGGTCACCGGCTTTGAGAACGAGCGCGGCGAGGGGGACGGCTACGGCTATAACATCAACTACCCGATGCCCCACGGCTCCAGTGAGCAGCATTTCTTCGACACGCTGGACAAGGCCATCCGCGACATCCGCCTGTACGACCCGGATGTGCTGGTGCTGTGTCTGGGCTTTGATATCTACAAGAACGACCCTCAGGCCAAGGTATCGGTCACCTCGGAAGGGTTTTCAAAGCTGGGCAAGCACCTGAGCCAGCTGCACCTGCCCACCCTGGTGGTGCAGGAAGGCGGCTATGACCTGGAATCCCTGAACGAGAACGTGCAGCAGTTCTTCAAGGGCATTGGCGGGGTCTGAACCGCTCAGTCCGTCAGCCAGTAGTAGAGCCGACCGATGTGTTCGTAGACCAGCCGCGTACTCTCCTGAAGGTAGAGGGCGCGCG
The DNA here is from genome assembly GCF_041690615.1 of Marinobacter sp. Taxonomy (GTDB): domain Bacteria; phylum Pseudomonadota; class Gammaproteobacteria; order Pseudomonadales; family Oleiphilaceae; genus Marinobacter. Next base: position 14,337 of record NZ_JAWLGY010000001.1, on the reverse strand, counting down.
GCAGCAGGCCCAGGTCATCGCTCTTGCCCGAACTGGCAAACCCCATGGGAGCCGGAATCACTTCAAAGCCGTGCTTCTCGAATTCCGGAATCGCCCGGGTCAGGTGGGCCGCGTGGGTTACCAGCAGGATGGTGTCCATGCCGCCAGCGTCCAGGATACGGGCACTGAACTCGGCATTTTCCCGGGTATCCCGGCTCTCGTGCTCCAGCCAGCGGGCCTGGAGGCCAAAGGCTTCGTCCAGCATTCGCGCCATCAGCTGCGCCTCTGATTCAGCGCCATCAATCCCGTTACGCCCGCCAGTCAGCAGCAGCGGCAGGCCGGTACGCCGGTGCCACCGCGCCGCCTCCGCGAGCCGGGCCAGCGGTGCCTCGGCAACGGTATCGCGGCCATTCCACTGGGGCGCCGAGGTGTCCCGGCCACCACCGAGCACCACGATTACCTCGGCCCTGGACGCTTCCTCTTCTGTCGGCACCGGATGATCTTCCAGCCCGGTACTCAGCACCGACAGCGACGGCGGAATGGACAGCAGATACAGGCAGAGCGTGCTCAGTGCAATCAGCCACCACCCTGCCCTGGGCCAGCGACGGATCATGAGCAGGCCGGCCAGCACCAGAAGGATGTTGGCAAACGGCGGAAGTACGGCGTATTTGATGAACAGAAGCACGTATACGATTCCTTTCCCGGTGTTGGCGGCGTTATCAGTTATCCGGACGTCCCTGCCCGGAACAAAACAGGGCAGGCGGCTCAGCCCGGGGCATAGACCTTGATGTTGTCATGCCCCTCGGCCTTCAGGTGCCCGGCATGGACCCGGCTCATGGTGCCCTTGTCGCAATAGAGCAGGTACTGGCGGTGGTTGTCCAGGCGCTCCACCTGCTTGTTGAGCTCGTAGAACGGGATATTGATGATCTGGTTATTGGTCAGGGTCAGCGGCGCGCGCTGTTCCTCGTCCGGGTGACGCACATCGATGATGACATCATCCACTGCCGGGGTGTTGACCAGCTCGACATCGTCCAGGGTGACTTCGGGTACCATCATGCGCCCGACCGGGGTCTCGGTACGGTCGGCGACTGCCTGCTCCAGGACTGCCGGGTCCATCTGCGCCTCGTCGTATTCCACCCGATCCAGCTTCGCCCGGGTGGCAGGTTTCTGGGAAATAACACCGCAGTACTCGGGCATGTTACGGGCGTAGGAGTCCGTTCCGATCTCATGGGCAATGCGGATAATCTGCTGCTTGTCCATGGCGATCAGCGGTCGCAGCACCACCATGTTGCTGGCGCGGTCCACCACGTTCAGGTTGGTCAGGGTCTGGCTGGACACCTGGGCCACGGCATCGCCCATGACCAGGCCTTCTACCCGGATTTCCGCGGCCACCTTGTCAGCGGCCTTCAGCATCTGCCGCTTGAGCACCACGCCCCAGTGCCGGTGGTTCACGGTACGCATGATCTCCGCCACTACGCCCTCAAAGGGTACGGATATGAACTTTACGGAGTGGCTTGAGGCGTAACGGTTCCACAGGTAGCTGGCCACCTGTTTCACGCCCACTTCGTGGGCCTGTCCGCCAAGGTTGAAGAACAGGAAGTGGCTGCGCAGGCCCCGACGCATCATCAGGTAGGCAGCCACGGAAGAGTCATAACCACCGGAAACCAGCGTCATCACATTCTCGACGGTTCCCATGGGGTAACCGCCCAGGCCTTCATGCTTGCGGTGGGAGATATGGAACTTGTCGTCCCGCACGTCGATCCGTACCTCGACATCCGGTGCCTTGAGCTTCACACCGGCCGCGTCGGAGTTCGCCAGCAGCAAGCCGCCAACCTGCCGTTCCAGTTCGCTGGAGGTAAAGTCATGGTCTCCCGAGCGACGGGCCCGAACGGCAAAGGTCCTGCCGGCCAGGCGTTCCCTGTATGCCGCCAGGGTTTTTTCGCCCACGTCGTCCAGGCTGACCAGCGGATAGACGGAGATTTCCTGGATGGTGGAGATTCCGGGAATGCGGCTGAGTTCGTCCAGCACCGGGCTCAGCAGCCCCCGGCCGTCAGGTACGTCCACATCAACGCGGTCCCAGGAACCCTCGACACGGATTTCCGGGTCCAGGCGGGCCAGCAGTTTGCGGATATTCTGGCGGAGCTGGCGCATCTGCTGACGACGAACCGGCTTGCTCTTGATGGCTACTTCAGCAGCCGGGCGAATCAATAACATCATGGGGGACAAATCGACTATCGGGTGACTGGCGTAAAGAAAGTAAAGGCGTTAGTTTACCCGGTTCCCGGAGTGCCTCAAAATCCGGCCTTGCCGAAAGCCACCGGAAGTGTGCACAACGAATCATCAGGAGTCAGGTAATCCATGCAGAAACAGCCCACGGTGAATGCCCTCATTTCCCCTGAAGGCAGCCTCGAAATACTGTCCAACCACGAAGTCAACCGCCTCAAGGATCGCAGCGAGGGTGGCCTCTATCAGTTGTTCCGACAGTGCGCCCTGGCTGTGCTCAATACCGGCGCCGAGACCGACGACACCAAGGACCTGATGGAGGCCTACTCGGATTTCGACATCCGCCTGGTGCCCCAGCCCCGGGGGCTGAAGCTTGAAGTGGTTAACGCACCGGCCAGTGCCTTCGTGGACGGCGAGATGCTTCTCGCCATCCGTGAACACCTGTTCGCCGTTCTCCGGGATATCGTGTATTCCAACACCATTCCCACCTCGGTGGCGGGTTTCCGCCGGGATAACCCGGAAGACCTTACCAATCTGATCTTCCACGTCCTTCGCAACGCGAGGTCCCTGCAGGCCGGGCGCTCACCGGACCTGGTCGTGTGCTGGGGCGGGCACTCTATCAGCCGTGAGGAATACACCTACAGCAAGGAAGTGGGCCACCAGCTGGGCCTTCGGCGCCTTAGCATCTGCACCGGTTGCGGACCGGGTGCGATGAAAGGCCCCATGAAGGGCGCAACCATCGGGCACGCCAAGCAACGGGTCAAAAACGGCCGTTACATTGGTATTACCGAACCGGGTATTATCGGCGCCGAGGCTCCCAACCCGATCGTTAACGAACTGGTGATCATGCCCGACATCGAGAAACGCCTGGAAGCGTTTGTGCGTGCCGGCCATGGCATCATCGTCTTCCCGGGTGGTGTGGGTACAGCCGAGGAGATTCTCTACCTGCTGGGGCTGTTGCTGCACCCGGACAACGCCGACCTTCCCTTCCCGGTGGTCTTTACCGGCCTGAAAGAAAACGCCGAATACTTCGAAATGATCGACCGCTTTATCCGCAATGCCCTGGGGGACAAGGCCGCGGAGAAATACGAAATCATCATCGACGACCCGGCTCGCGTCGCCCAGACCATGAAAAAGGGCATTACCGAAGTGGAAACCTTCCGCCGGGCCATGCAGGATGCCTATCACTTCAACTGGATGCTGAAGATCGACCCCGTTTTCCAGATGCCCTTCGAGCCCACCCACGAAAGCATGCGCGCACTGGAGTTACATCGCGACCAGCCGGTCCATATGATCGCGGCAAACCTGCGCAAGGCCTTCAGCGGCATTGTGGCGGGCAACGTGAAACAGGAGGGGATCAAACAGGTAGAGGCCAAGGGCCCGTTCGAGATCGCCGGCGACCCGGTTCTGCTGGATCCGCTGGAGGAGATGCTGGCGGCGTTTGTTGCCCAGAACCGGATGAAACTGCCGGGAGGGTCTGCCTATATTCCCAGCTACCGGATCGTCAGTGGCGGGTACTGAGGGGTTTCCTGCGTTCAGGCAACCCCACAAACAAAAACGGCCGGGGTTCTGAACCGGCCGTTATCTGCTTCAATGATCCGAAGTGTACCAGGCCTTACTTGCCACCATCGGCGGGCAGACTGGCGTAGAACGCTGCCAGGTTGGCAATATCCTCATCACTGAGGCCGGTTGCCTGACCCTGCATGACCGGAGCCTGGCCACCAGAACGTTGCTTGTTCTTGTATGCCTTCAGAGAAGACACCAGATAGGCCTCGTTCTGACCCGCCAGATTCGGGTAACCCGGAATCTGTGCAATACCATTCTGGCCGTGACATGCCGCGCAGACGGCTGCCTTGGCCTTGCCAGCTTCCACATCGCCCGCGGCACTTGCCAGACCAGGTGCTGCAAAAGTTGCCATTACCACACCGGCCATTGCCAGTTTTTTCAAGCTCATAGGTCTCTCCATCAGTTTTTGGAACCTTTGATCCGTTTTATATCACAGCCCTTCTGGCGCCGCACATGAGTTAGATCAAGAGGCACCGCTCAACAATGCGCCTCCGACCTTTGTACTCTTTATTTCTGATACAGTTAGCACCACAGTAGGTACTTGTACCCAACCTATTAGAACCCACGGAAAGCGTCCAAACATTATGAGCATTCAGACCCGCGAACTCTCCTGCCGCAGCGGCAAGCTCGGCCTGCTGACCCTGGACTCGCCGGATACCCTGAATGCACTTTCTTCGGACATGTTCCACCGTATGCAGGCCCAGCTGGATGCCTGGGCCGACGATGACAACCTCTGTCTGGTAATGATCAGCGCCAATGGTGACCGGGGCTTTTCCGCTGGCGGGGATATCCGCGAACTCTACCAAGCGCTGAAAGGCCCCCCTGGCGCAGCCACTGTGACAGAGGTATTCGCTCAGGAGTACCGGGTGGATTACACCCTCCACACTTTCCCCAAACCAGTCGTCACCCTGGCCCACGGCATTACCATGGGCGGCGGCATGGGACTTTTACAGGCCAGCCGCTACCGACTGGTGACCCCAGACACAACCCTGGCCATGCCCGAAGCCGCCATTGGTCTGTTTCCAGACGTCGGTGCCAGCTGGTTTCTCAACCGCCTGCCCGGCAGTATCGGCCTGTTTATGGGCCTGACCGGGGCACGGATGAACGCCGCCGACGCCATGCGCATTGGCCTGGCCGACCTGGTCATCGAACGCAGCCAGCAGGATGAACTGGTCAGCCGCATTACCGACCAGTACTGGACCGGCGAGATTGCCGCTGACGACAACCGACTGTTCCGCCTGCTTAACCAGCTGGATGAGGCCCCCACCGAATCCCTGCCTGCCAGTGAACTGGCCACCCACGAACAGGAAATCGCCCGGCTTTGCCGGCGTGATGAACTGCCCCGTGTGGTGGAACGGCTGCTGAACAGTACTGCTGACGATCACTGGTGGCGGGCGTGCATTGATGGATTACGCAACGCCTGTCCGGTATCGCTCTACCTGCTGGAACGTCAGCTGGCCCATGGCCTGCAGATGTCGCTGAAGGATATCTTCCGGATGGAGCTGGCCATGGTGGCCAACTGTGCCACCCATCCGGACCTGGCCGAGGGCATCCGCGCGCGACTGATCGACCGGGACAACCAGCCCGCCTGGAGTTTCCAGTCGTTGGCCGAAGTTCCGGAGGACTATGTGGAAGGCCACTTCACGCCTCCCTGGCCTGAAGCGGAAGACCCCCTCGCGGACCTCTAGTGTCCCGGAGGCGCCAGGTTATGCTGTTCTTCAGCGTTAACCGCTACACTACTGCAAACACGGAACAACAGGCTCCTCCACCGATGCTCACCCGACACGTCTCCCAATTGCCCTGGCGCGTCATCACGATCACCCTGGTCAGCCTGCTGTGGCTGCTGCAGCCCACATCGGCTGCAGCAGCCGTTACCGACCTCCTGCCAGGAGCAACCGAGGAGCAGGACCGGGAGTCCGCAGAGGAATCCTCAGAACCTGATGACTCCGGGAAGGCCCAGGAAGAAGGCCAGAAAGAAACCGAAGCAGAGCCACCACCGGAACCTTCCGCAACCCCGGTTCAGCCGGTACTGGAAGAAGAACCGGAACAACCGCTGCAAAGTGACCTGCCAACGGCGGAGCATGCCGATATCCGCCAGCAGATCGACACCTTGCGAGAGGCCCTGGCAAAACGCCAGGCCGCCCTGGAGGCCAGTGAGCGCCGCCTTACACAGGCCCGCTCCCTGCTGGAGCGACTGGATAACGAATACCGCAGCTTTGAGCTGCGACTGGAAACCGCCGGCCTCAACCTCACCAATGACTACGCCCGACTGCTTCGCCAGCGCCTGGAACGACTTCAGAGCCAGACCATCGCCGACGGCCTCACCGAAGGCATCAGTACCCAGCTGGCCGCAGCGCGGGAAGAACAGCTTCGCCTTGAAGAGTATGAAGCCCTCAGTGGCCCTGAAGATACTGACCGTGGTCGTCTGCGACAGCTGCGCAGTGAGGTCATCGTCCAGCTACATGGGGCGGTTACCGACCATATTGATGTACTGAACGACTACTACAACACGGTAGTCGAGCTGCGTGAACGTTTTTCTTCCTACCAGACTTTGCTGCAGCAGCGTCTGTTCTGGCTACCCAGTGCGAACCGGGTATCGCCAGCCAGCGCCGGCGAGCTGTACCACGGCGTCAGCTGGCTCCTGTCAGGACTGCAGTGGCAGGAATTGAGGCACACCGTCAGTGCGTCCTTCGATGAACGGGGCGCCCGGATACTGCTCATTCTGGCGATACTGGCTGTATTGCTGATGCGACGCCGGTCCCTCCGCAACACGGTGGTCAATAGCGGCGAAGACGTCGGTAACGTAGGCAAAGACCGGATGGCCCTGACCATCACTGCCGCCAGCCTGAGCTTTTTACTGGCACTGCCCTGGGTTCTGGTGCTGTCGGCGGCGGCGCTTCTCCTCAAGGAAGGGAACACATTCTTTACCGCGCTGGCCTCCGGCTTTACCGGTGCCGCCTTCGTGACCCTGCTGCTGCGCACCCTTCATTCAGTGGCAAGGCCCGAAGGTCTGGGGGAACGTCATTTTCACTGGAACAAGCCAACCCTGGCATCCATTCGCCGGCAAATGCCGCTGCTGCTGGCCGTGCTGACACCGGTGGTAGTCATTCTGCCCACTATGGAGACGCCGGAAGGGGCCGCCTACAGCAACAGCCTGGGACGCTTCCTGTTCCTGGTTGCCTCAGCGGCGCTGGCCTGGTTCGCTTACCGGGTCATGTCAGCAGTGCTTACCGCCAACCCCTCCAGCCGGTTCCTGCAGGGCGCCCGGGTTCTGACCGTGGCCATTCCGTTGTTACTGGCGCTGGCCTCCCTGTGGGGTTACCACTACACCGCCGTCCAGCTGGAAGGGTTGTTATTCCTCAGTGGTTGCTGGCTGGCGACTGTGATGCTGATGTACTACCTGGCCCTGCGAGCCCTCTCCGTCCGGGAACGCCGGCTGACCCTCAAGCGATTGCGGGAACAGCGAGTCGCCGAACGCAAGCTGGCAGAAGCCCGCGAGACCGCCGAAAATTCCGGCGAAGGCATGCCGGTGGCCCTGGACATGCCGGAAATGGACCTGAAGGACATCAGTCACCAGAGCAAGACCCTGGTGCGCATCGTCGCCTATGTGCTTGCGGCCTCTGTGCTGTGGGTATTCTGGGCGGACGTTATTCCCGCCCTGCAGGTGTTTGACAGCATCACCCTGTGGTCCATCGGCGGCGCCGAAGGGGAAGAGGCCCTGCCCATCACCCTGGGCGACCTGATGCTCGCCCTGCTGTTCGGAATCGGTACCATCCTGGCCGCCCGCAACCTGCCGGGCACCCTCGAAGTCATGCTTCTCAGCCGGCTGAACCTGGAGCCCGGCGCCGGCTACGCCATTACCACCCTGGTCACCTACGTTATCGTGTTCGTCGGCATCGTGGCGGCCCTGGCGGTGATCGGGCTGCAATGGTCGAAACTGCAATGGCTGGTGGCAGCCCTCGGTGTCGGGCTCGGCTTCGGGCTACAGGAAATCGTCGCCAACTTTGTGTCCGGCATCATCCTGCTGTTCGAACGGCCGATACGGGTGGGCGACACCGTCACCATCAACGGCATCACCGGCACCGTGGCCCGTATCCGCATCCGCGCCACCACCCTGGTGGATTGGGACCGCAAGGAACAGATCATTCCCAACAAGACCTTTGTCACCCAGGACCTCACCAACTGGACGCTGTCCGACCCGATTACCCGCGTAATCATCCGGGTCAGCGTTGCCTACGGCTCAGACGTGGACAAGGTACGTGACCTGCTGCAGGAAGTGGCTGAAAACAACGAGCGAGTGGTGAACGATCCGGCCCCGGCGGTCTTTTGCGTGGGCCTCGGCGACAGCAGCGTCAACTTCGAGGTCCGGGTTTTTGTTCGCGAGCTGCTGGACTTCATGCCCCTCTCCCATGAGTTGCACTCCGCCATTACCCGCACCCTTCGGGAGGCCAACGTGGAAATCCCCTTCCCGCAGCGGGATATCCACATCCGCACAGCCCCCATGCCCTGGGGAGTACCCGGAGCAAAGACCGAGGGGGCAACCTGATGGCGCCGTCCACGTTGTGTAACACCTGGCGGCTATACTCGAACTTTCCCAACTGAGGTAAGCGGATACGATGTTTGAGATGTTCTTTTCCACCTATGTCAGCTCCACCATCCGCTTCCTGTTCCTGCTGGCACCCTTCTTTGTGGTGTCCATGTTCCTGGCGCTCACCCGGGGCCTACCGGCGCACGAGAAAGCATCCATCATCAAACGGGCCTCTATCTCAGCGCTGATTCTGGGCCTGGTCCTGTTCTTCGCCGGCCCGATCCTGTTCAGTGCCATCGGCATCACCCTGAACTCGTTCCGTATCGGCGCAGGCAGCCTGCTGTTCCTGACCGCAATCAGCCTGGTCACCAGCGGCACCCGTAACCACGCCACCGGACTGCCCGAAGAGGAGCGGGACGACGTTGCCGTCGTACCACTCGCCATCCCGGTCATGATCGGACCGGCCACCATCGGCGCCATCCTGGTCTACGGCGCCGAACTAAAGGCCGTGCCGGAAGTGGCCGGCGGGCTGCTGGGCCTGTTGTCGGGGTTGCTGATCCTGGCCGTATTGCTGCACCTGTCCGGCCACCTGGAGAAACTGCTGGGCAAGACCGGGCTGAATATCCTGTCCAAGATCAGCGGACTGATTTTGTCGGCCATGGCTGCGGAGATTGTTATGACGGGGGTTGCAGGGTTTGTAGGGTCACTTTGATTGGTCTTGCAGCTGAAACAGGGGTGTATACACAGTTGCTATTGGGACACACAAATATGTCGAGTACCGGACGGTACCTTGGTGTTGAAGTCGAGGATGCTATGGAGATAGCTGAGAATATTGAGATCTAAATGCGTAACTAGGCTCCTTGGTTCCTGGATGCCGCAGACGCTGTTAGCTCCAGTCGAGGATCACCCTCGAGTTTCGATCAGGTTCCTCCGGTCGTAAACAAAAGCGAACATTCGCCCCGTACTCAATCCGAACCTGTTTTCTGCCTCAAACTTGAGAAATCCATCTTTTCTGGGGCTCAGAAATTCGTCTATACATGAGTTACTGTGATGCCATTCGATCGGCAAAGATGCGCTAGAATTTGGGGGCAGGTCATGAAAACACCTGAAATCCGCAAATTCTTACGGTTTATTTTGCAAAAACGCTGCACGCTTTTCACAGGCAAACCTTGTAACCTATTGTTTTAACACGGAGATTTCCAGAATCCTGGATTTAACATTGCAAAAATGTGCACAAATAAGTCGCGTGCAAACTGTTCACAGAGCGTGGGTTCGCAAAATCGTGGAAAGGCAGCTAGTATCCCCCTGAAATGGATAGGAAATCCGCACTGTGATTCAGGTCTAGATTGAAAGAGCCGACTGGGTTCAAAGCGAATTCAAACTAATAAGCTGTTATGACTTAAGGAGAGTCCAGTGCAAGTAAAAGAGCTGTTGGAGCTTACGACGTGGATAGACAAACATATAAAGGCGCCGGATGTGGCAAAGAAAGTTCATGCCTTACACCAAGTACTAGAGCAGAATAAAAACGCTCGAAATAACCAGCAACAACAGCCTTTTGAAGACCAAAAGAATAAGTTAATAAAAACGATAGAAGCCATAGATACCGCATCTCTCACCAACGAGCAGGAGCGAATGCTTACTCGCATGGGCATATTAGATAACATTGGGCCAAGCGGCGTGGCAAAAGTCGAAGATATTCTTTTTAGAAATAGTTTAGATGTCACTACAGCATCAAACAAAATTAAAGAGATTTTCGATCAGGTTAGCAGTGCTACAAACACATCTGATCAGTTGAAGAGCAGCCTTTCTCCTTTGGTTGAAGGCAAAGATGAAGACAGTGATAGCCCTGATAGCTCTGATGTATTAATGAGCGTGAGGTTCCAAAATGAAGTGAGCCTGAGCAATGTAACCGACTTTAAGCGATTAGGCAGTAGTTGGTGGGAAATTGGAAGAGGAATTGCGATGGCGCATGATTGTGCGCCTGAAGATGTCCGGATAGTCGGTGCTCAAAAAGGCTCAATTGTTGTCGAGTTAGCTGTAATTGCTGCCATCGCAACAACCACCAGCACGATTATTTTAGCGGCATTAAAAGTAGCTGAACGAGTCCTTTCGATACGAAAGCAGGTTGAAGAACTAAAGGGACTAAAACTTAGTAACAAGAAACTCGAAGCGGAGCTTGAAAAAGAAGCCGACAAAGAGAAAAAAGAAGGTCTTGAAAGGATCGCCAAGGAAGTTGCTGATGCCTTGAATATTAACCAGAACGGTGATGGCGAGAAATATAAGGTGTTAGAAAAGTCTGTCAAAAATCTAGTGGATTTTGTCGAAAAGGGTGGCGAAGTCGATTTTTTCTCACAGGGCGAGGACTCGGATTCCGAGGAACATGACAAGTTGAAAAGCAATTTCTCAGAGATCAAAAAACTGGAAAAAAGAGTTTTGCAGCTTGAACGCGCGCAGTCATAACAAGCGACTGTACGGCGACCGATTTTCCGTCGCTTCGCGCCTTCAAACCGGCGCGTGGGCCGGGCGTTATAAATAGGAGGAACGTTGGACCCGTATTATGAATTAGCTTACGCATTAGAGTCTCAATCACTGAGCTTCTTTGTAGGAACTGGCTTTTCCATGCACTTAACGGATGGGACTGCTCCGAGTTGGTTGAGCCTGTTAAAAACCTGTTGTGAAAAAATTGATGGTGGAGAAGAGTTGGCAGAGCAACTATTTCCGAATGACAACCCAATCATGTCTTTGGAAGAATGTGCCAGCATCATTAAGGTAAAGATGGATAGCCAAGGGTACTGTCTTCATACAGAAATATCAAAGGTTATTGGAAACCTAGAGCTTGGGGAATCAGGCGAAGAAACCAAGGAGGTACTAGAGGGGCTCCCAGCTGTCACGTTTATCACTACAAATTATGACCTTTTGATAGAGGAGGAACTCATTGGAGATTATAAATGTACCTCGTATTCAATAGGTTATCCAATAAACAGGCAAGCAAAAGACTATCAGGTTTATCATGTGCATGGGTCTGTAAAGTATCCAAAGAAGATGGTTGTCACCGCAGATGATTATTTTCGATTTATTAATTACCCTGACTACTTTTCTAAGAAAGTCCAAACGCTCATTGAGGAAAGTACGACGGTTATAATTGGCTACTCGCTTGGCGATGTCAATTTCAAAGCCATTCTTAATAATATTAGATCGAATAGAATTCATGATATAAATAGACAGAACCTATTTTTTCTTTCGAGAAATCCTGTGAACAAAAATATCAAGGACTATTACGATAGAAGCTACGGACTTCGAGTGATCGAAAACACAGAGGTTGAGGATTTTCTTAGAAAAATAGAAACAAAGCACGAGCAAATAAAAGAGAGGGTATCGAGGTCTCGTGACCTTTTGATGCCTGTCTTAGAGGGCAAAAAAAGGTTTACCGATTCGTATTTGAAAAAGCGAGACTCTTTCTACGAAATTATAGCAACCTTGTCGTCAAATGGGATTATTGTGTCCCACTCTAAAGTGGTTAAATTTCTCAAGGATATATTCGAAAGAAAGCGCGGTTTTACTCGGGTTACTGGCGCTTGGCAGCAATATAAGCATTTGGCTGGCTGGCTTGTTCATATTGGTGCAATAATGGACATTCAGGGAACCCCTCTTGAAGATGCGTACCTCAAGGCAGTCGAGGCATCGTTTAACAATATGTCCAAAAGAAAAATCATGGGCAAGTCATGGGACTCCTTCGTCATATGGAAGCGGCACTGGCTAGATCTAACTTACGACAACAGAATAATGATCTGTCAATATTTTGAAGGCGTGGATGTCTCTTCGGATGCATCAGAGGTAATGAGCCAGTGAATTTATGACAATCGGCTGCGCAGCGACCTATTTCCCGCCGCATTGCGGCTCCAAACCGGCGCATGAGCCCGGCGATAATCCGGCTTTCTTTCATTATATCGTACCCTAAAGGAATTTCTTGAGGTTTACTATGGGCCACAACGACCATTTTGAAGACGACTATCCGGATTTACCGGATGAAGCAGGAGCGAATACACGGTCAGGCTTCGAACCTAATAATGAGTGGCTTTTATCTGCACCCCCCAACCTTCGTCATGAGGCAATGCGACAATGGTTCCTGAGTCGTTATTGGGATCCCGCGAATGATACGCCTTACAACGGTCGTGAAGGAGGGTACCTATATATCCACGGCGGTCCCTATGAAGCCGAGGATGAGCTTTATGGGAGATTCGGGGAGCTATTCGATGATGAGGTAGTGCGTGCTGTCATTGATGATGTTGAGTCCGATGGAGTATATGAGTGGGCACCAATACACACTGAACCAGATTACGATAATTACTTCGCTCTTGAAGTTGAATCGGAAAGTTTGCCTTACGAGCAGTTTGCGCAGGGCTTATCGGAGATTGATTCATTAAATGCTACAGAGCTCGATCCGGAGCATGCAAGGCTTCTTCGCCAACTTCTTTATTCGCACCTAATTGCTGCTTTAGAGACCTATTTGTCAGATACCATGTCATATTGGATTAAATCTGACGATGCTGTTTTTAGAAGGTTCGTATCTCACTGCTCTGATTTCAAGCAGGAAAAATTTTTTCTATCCGATATATTTAACCGCCTTGAGAGTCTACACGATCAGGTAGAACAATATATACAGAAAACTGTCTGGCATCGCCTAGATAGAGTTATTCCGCTCTTTGCGAGTGCGCTGGATATCGAAAGACCAGAAATAGAACAGCTTATGGTACACATAGTGATTCGTCATGACATAGTTCATCGGGGAGGCAGAACCAAGGATGGGAACCATGTTGAAATAACAGCTGATAAGCTAGCCGAGCTACGTGAATGTGTTGCAAGCTTTGTAGCGAAGATAGAAGACGAAATTACGTCAAAAGACGATGATTCTGATTTATAGTGCTTTCCAGGGGGCGCTTAAAAAATGCATGTTGTCGGACAGATTGTCCGCTGCGCTCCAAAATCAGCCGATAAAGCAGACGTTGATTGACCATCCTGAATGTCCGCTTTGCGACCAGGTTGGCCGTCAGAGAACAATCTTCTGAACCATACTTAAAGGCCCTTACTCTCCAAAGAGGGCCTCGTCATGGCATTTCCTACCAGCAAAGCTCCCTGGAACAAAGGGAAGCTCGTCGGCCAGAAGCTACCGCTCAAACTCGAACAAATATGGGCTATCCGTATTCGGTTAGAGATAGCGAAGAACATCCGCGAGCTGGCGATGTTCAACATGGCAATTGACTGCAAACTCCGATCCTGCGATCTGGTAAAGCTTTTGGTTCGAGATATTTCCAGAAACGGTGAGGTTCTGGACCGAGCGCAAGTCATCCAGCAGAAGACCAGTCAGCCTGTTCAGTTTGAGATAACCAAAAAGACGCGCGAATCGGTCGAAGCATGGATCGAGTTGCGCGGACTCTCGGGTATGGATTATTTGTGGCCGAGCCGGATACGAAAGTTCGACCATATCACTACCCACCAATACGCCCGCCTTGTCAAAAAGTGGATTACCAGCATTGGACTTGACCCTTCAGTCTATGCAACCCATTCAATGAGACGCAGCAAAGCGACATTGATCTACAAGAAGACCAAGAATCTTCGAGCCGTCCAGTTGCTGTTGGGACACACGAATATGTCGAGCACCGTGCGGTACCTTGGTGTGGAGGTCGAGGATGCTCTGGAGATAGCTGAGAGTATTGAGATCTAGGTGCGTAACTTGTGTCTTTGGCCCCTTTGGATGCCGCAGACGCTGCCAGCCCCGGTCGATGCTCACCCTCGGGTTTCGATCATGCTCCTCCCGTCGCTAAACAAAAGCGAACTTCGCTTGCCCCACTTTTCGGCCAGTTATCTATCGCCCTGGGGTGGTCGACCCCCTCAGATTACGCCCGAAAACACGCTGTTTCCGGCCATTTGAAGCAGCCATTGGAGTGACCCTACCCCAGAATTTCGGTCCATTTAAAACTGGAAAATCCGGCATGATAGAGCCTTGAGCAGGAGATCATGTCATGAAGCGATCCCGTTACACC